>JADJZY010000009.1 GCA_016715505.1 Bacteroidota bacterium | reverse complement strand
CAATACATCAGATAAGATTGTCACGGCTGTCAACCGATTAACGCAGGTACAAAGTAGTGCGAGTAATACGAATACGAATGATTGTGTGATTACCGTAAATAACCCTACTTCCATCACCTCCGGTTTTTTATGTGGGGATGAAAACCCATGGCCGATTTAGATTTGCAATACGCCATGTTGGTGGCTCCAGAAAAACACCTAATTATATCGATTTTGAAGATGGTGCCCGACAAAGCGATCAGGAATGGGTTTATCGTTGGGTAGAAGAGAAACCTGGATTTACGCGTGCAGTTTCCGATACTGGATAGTTTTTACCTTAACCGTTATTCCGGCGTAACCGACAGCCCAATCGCATCGACGAAGCAATGGCTCTACTGGGAGATAGTGCTTAAGAGCCCAGCCGACACTTTGGTTGCAAGCGCATGGCAATATAGTAACCCAAAACAATGCCTTGATGTGAACGCTTCCTTTTGGGCAATATGCGCAACAAATGAATACTCTCCTGCGCGATATGCTGCCCGATGCACCGGAGTTTAGCGAAAACGAACGAGATGCCATCAGCACTTTGGCTTTTAGTTGCCCCTATACCCATGGCAATGCCGTGTACAAAGCCCGTGTACTCTATGCCCGTTTTGCTCCACCGGCGCATTACGATGAATTGGTGATTTGCAACTCGCAAGGGGTTATAAAAACGGCCTTCAAACTGGATGATCTCATTTATACCTTAAACAACACGACCAAGAAAAATGCATGGAATCTGGAAGACGATTTGGTTAAATTGTATCCAAACCCCACGCATCAAAACCTGACGATAGAAGGTGACAACCTCAAAACTATTCGTATCACTGATTTATTGGGTCGTGAGGTGTTCCGTACGGAATTACAAGCCAAACAAGTCGTCATCAAATTGAACTGCCTGTATTACACCCTTGGTGTTTATTTGTACACCATTCACACCATAAATGACACCAAAAGTGGAAAACTGCTCATCGAATAAACCCAACCCAATGAAATGCATTACTTGGATATTGGTACTTACTTCTTTCGCTAGCTCTATGCTTGCACAAGAAGGAAAACGAGGAACAATTGGGTCGTGGATTTGGCCCTCAGTTAAATTAGATTTTTAATTCGACTATACAAATAGATACACTTCAGAAACCGAACGCTACACGCATTGCTGCTTGTATTTCAGATACTAGCGGAAACTTTCAATTTTATTGCAGCGGTTATGGAATGGTATCTAAAGAATGAGATTTGATGCAAAACGGACAGAACATAAATTGCCCGTATGGAACCGTTATGGCGAATCATTTGGGTGGAGGAGGTTCATTTCCTCAAACCTCCATTATCCTCCCCAAATCGGGCAATCAATATTATGTATTTAATGTAGGTATGAGTGATAGTGTAGCGAATAACTATATCAATTCAATTTTTACTGAATTTGATGTATTGAGTTATTGTGTGGTAGATATGGATAGTAATCAGGGTAAGGGAAAAGTGATACTGAAAGACAAAGTTTTATCGGATAAACAACATTATTACAATACAGCCATGACTGCTGTGAAACATGCGAATGGCAAAGATTGGTGGTTGGTAAAAGCAGACTGTTTTAGTCACCGTTTGCAGGAGTTTTTGGTGCGTGAAGACAGCATCCTAGGGCCTTTTTATCAGAATATCACTGATACAGGTGATTTTTGTAATTTTTTAGGGACCATCCGTTTTAATAATTCCGGGACCCAGCTTTTGCAAGTGCATTATGGCAAAACCATTAACGGATTGTATGTACGCAACCGGGTAGACTTATACAACTTTGACCGCTGTGATGGTAGTATAAATTATAAGCAGTATTACATGACTCCTATGGATACTGCTTCGTATTGGAATTGGGATAAGAAGGCAGATATTTGTTTTTCGCCCAATGATTCCTTGTTATATATGAGTAATTTCTACACAATTTATCAGATTGACATTTATGATACTGCCATTTATAATGGATTATTTATTCATGGGCCGGATACTTTATTGGATTATTTTCCCGCTTTATCATTTAATGGGTTCTAGCACCGGATGGCCGATTTATATTGGCAACTGGCATGGTATACGAGGTAATATGAGTTATATAAACCAACCGAATATTGGGGTTTGGGTTGTGATTTTAAACCCAGGGATTTAAACAAACCCTACAACCACAACTCAAAAGCACCGTCCAATATGGCCAACTATGGTTTGGGCAAGGATACCACTAAAATCTGTTGGCCCTTAAGCCAGAGTGAGAGCGAGGTGCGGAATGCGGAGTGGGTGGTATATCCTAATCCGAGTAGCACCGTTTTCATCATCCAAAATAAACAAGGCAAAAAGAAGGACTTGTATAATGTACAGGGCGAATTATTATTTTCTACGAAAGAAGATGTCATAGATGTAAAATCTTTTGCCAAAGGCATGTATTATCTTCGGGTAGAGGGGCAGGTGAAAAAAGTGGTGGTGGAGTAAGGAAGTCTGAACCACAGAAAACACAGCGTTCACAGAAGGCACTGATTTAGGTAACTTTGCGTATAAAAGACTTATGAACAAGGCAGAAAACGGGCGGTACCGTATTCTAATAGGTAGTATCAAAATCAAACGAGACCCATGACAAATGTACAGCATAACCAGAACGGCTCAAGCTGGCATACCTCGTTTTCATCAAATGCACAAACACCATTCTGTGCACTCTGAGCCTTCTGTGTATTCAGCGGTTCAGACTTTCCCCAATGCCGTGTACAAAGCCCGTGTACTCTATGCCCGTTTTGCTCCACCGGCGCATTACGATGAATTGGTGATTTGCAACTCACAAGGGGTTTATAAAAACGGCCCTTCCAAACTGGATGATCTCATTTATGCCTTAAACAACACGACCAAGAAAAATGCATTGAATCTGGAGGACGATTTGGTTAAAATATACCCGAACCCTACGCAACAAAACCTGACGATTGAAGGTGATAACCTCAAAACCATTCGTATCACTGATTTACTGGGTCGTGAGGTGTTCCTTACGGAATTACAAGCTAAAACAAGTCGTCAACAAATTGAACTGCCTGTATTACACCCTGGTGTTTATTTGTACACCATTCACACCATAAATGACACCAAAAGTGGAAACTACTCATCGAATAAACCCAACACAATGAAATGCTTTACTTGGATATTAGTACTTACTTTTCGCCAACTCTATGCTGGCACAAGGAAAAAGCGAGGAACAATTGGATTATTGGATTTTGGCCTTCAATTAAATTAGATTTTAATTCGACGTTGCAACTGGATACACTTCAAAAACCGAATGCTACTTTCATTTCTGCTAGTATTTCAGATACTATGGGAAATTTTCAATTTTATTGCAGCGGTTATGGAATGGTATCTAAAGAAGGAGATTTGATGCAAAACGGACAGAACATAAATTGCCCTTACGGAACCGCACTAGCGAATCATTTGGGTGGAGGTGGTTCTTACCCCCAAACCTCCATTATCCTCCCCAGATCAGGCAATCAATATTATGTGTTTAATGTAGGTATGAGTGATAGTGTAGCGGATAATTATATTAATAATATTTACAGTGAATTTGATGTATTGAGTTATTGTGTGGTAGATATGGACAGTAATCAGGGTAAGGGAAAAGTGATAATGAAGGATAAAGTATTAAACGATAAACAGCATTATTCCAGCACCTCCTTAACGGCAACAAAACATGCCAATGGAAAGGATTGGTGGTTAATAAAAGCGGACTGTTGGGGAAGTCAATTTCAGGAATTTTTAGTGCGTGAGGATAGCATTCTGGGGCCTTTTTATCAAACCATTCCGGTTCAAGGAGATTTTTGTTATTCGGGGTGGGCCACTATTCGGTTTAATAACCAAGGGAATGTTCTGGCGAGCGGCTTGTATGGTACGATCGAGAATGGATTATACAATCGCAATCGGATAGACTTATACGACTTTGACCGCTGTGATGGAAGTATAAATTATAAGCAGTATTACATGACTCCTATGGACACTGCCTCTTATTGGAATTGGGATAAGAAGGCAGATATTTGTTTTTCGCCCAATGATTCCATGTTATATATGAGTAATGATTATACCATTTATCAGATTGACATTTATGATACCGCCATTTACAATGGGTTATTTATTCATGGGCCGGATACTTTATTGGATTATTTTCCTGAGTACGACTTAATGGGTTTGGCACCGAATGGCAAAATTTATATTGGTAACTGGCACGCCATACGAGGAAGTATGAGTTATATTGATAAACCCAATGTGAAAGGATTGGGCTGTGATTTTAAACCCCAGGGATTTAAACAGACTTACAACCACAACTTGCAAACCCCACCCAATATGGCCAATTATGGTTTGGGCAAGGATACCACAAAAATATGCTGGCCCTTAAGCCAGAGTGAGAGCGAAGTGCGGAGTGCGGAGTGGGTAGTATATCCAAATCCGAGTAGCACCGTTTTAACATTCAAAATAAACATGGCAAAAAGAAGGACTTGTAGAATGTACAGGGCGAATTATTATTTTCAACGAAAGAAGATGTCATAGATGTAAAATCTTGCCAAAGGCATGTATTATCTTCGGGTAGAGGGTCAGGTGAAAAAGTAATCATAGAATAGTAATCATGCCAACTTAAACCGAGAATTTGCAGTAGCAAGGCACGAAGCTACTGTAAACAAAGCCTGTAAAGGATTTGCTCGGTAACCCCGAATTAGAAAATCATACTGAGGCCAATTCGCCGAAGTATGTGATTATCTTATTCGTTTTACGGTTGACTGTGTCCAACTGCAAAATTTGGGTTAAATCCTGTAAATCATGGTTCAGACAATTGGCATCAAATGCGTTGCATCCTGAAACGGAGAGGCTGCGGTGACAGAAAGGACTTATTCAAATATGAAATAAAAAAACCGCCCATCAAGGCGGTTTTTTATTAGGTATCTTTAAAGAAATCTAAATTCTAGATATCCAATAATTTGTTTATAACACACCATTCATGAGCATGGCAATGGTACAGCCCTTGATAATTTGAATATTTCGTTGTGTGGCTAATTCAATCAGTTCAGGATTTTCGGTGCCCGGATTAAAAATGATCCGCTTGGGATGAAGATTCAGGATATAATCGTAATAATTCTTTTATCTAATCCATCTAATTGTCCTTTTTTCTGAGCAACCGCATGTAATTGAAAACCTTTGTTATGCAAAAATTTTCCGGCCATATATCCTGGTCGATTGGGGTTGGAGGAAGCTCCTAACAGGACGATTGTATCACTTGTTTTCATCGATTTTGTCTTCTGCAAACTAATTTTCAAATATCATGCCAACTTTTCTGCATCAATTGTAAATGAGTTATTTAAAAAGATAAAAAATAAACATAAATAAAAAATAAATATGAATAAGTGAACTTAGAATACTGCTTGAATGAGAACTAATCTGAACCGGTGAAATGAACATGATGCATCCATCTGATTACATAGAGAAGCAAGGATTTCGGCTTCGGTTTCAAGGGACATTGCCAGCCCTCCAACTCTCTTTTCAACTAGATAAAAATTTTAGAATCGAAAAAATCCCATTAAATTGCGGCAAAATGACCCGGTTATGATTTTGAGAAATTTATTGATGAGCGCAGTATTGATGTCTTTGTTTCTGCTTTCCTGCACAAAAAATCCTTTAAATCTTCCGGATCCAACGCCTACCGAATGGAATTGGTCAGGAAACGGGAATGATTCAATGTTTGCTTATATCAATGGTGTTCTTTGGCAGTGTAGCGCTGGCATGGAAAGTTATGGTGAGGCTGGAAGTATAAAATTTGTTGCCGGTACAGATGGTAATGCCATTACGGTAAGTTCAAATGATTTTACCCCGGTGGAGTATATGATATTTCCGGGCCAAGTACAACCACTTGGTTCATACGTGAATGCCGCATCTGATGGATACTCATCCACTTATCTGAGTAACGGGAAAGTGAAAATTTTGGAGAATGATCCAACACATATCCGGGGATTATTTTACTTTGATTGTAAAAGCCTTTTAAGCGGTGATTTAAAGAAAATTACCAAGGGTTATTTTAATATTAAAAAGTAGCCATCTTTCCAAGGAATAGAATACTTTACGGGTATTAGACCTCAACTTTCGCGCTGTGGTTGGAATGGCAGGAATTTAACTTCAGCTGCCTTTCCGTTTTGATATTTCCAGTAAAGCGTATCGTATTCATTATCGTCGTCCAATATTCAATCCATTTCAATATAGGAACTACATTGATTTCGAATGAGCATCTATAAAATCATCAAACAACAAGGACTATCATAGCCTGTCAAATGGGATTAATCCAATTTGAATTTCTGATGCATTTCTGGAATTTGAATTTCCGGAAATCCTTTTCGGCTTAATTTTTTCCGAAAATCCAGTTGAACATCCTCTTCTCCATGTACTAAAAACAAGGTGCGTACCAATGATGGATCCTGACAAGCTAAAAACTGGCATAAATCGTCGTAATCACCATGTGCACTCATACTTCGAATTGAGCCAATTTGTGCATTCACCTGAAAATCTTGACGGAAAATGCGAACTTCCTGATCTCCCCGCATTAATCGGGCACCTAATGAACGAGGCTCACAATATCCAACCATTAAAATCGTATTCCGTGGGTCTTCGATGGCATTGGCAATATGGTGTTTGACCCTGCCGGCCTCTGCCATTCCACTCGCCGAAATAATCACCATGGGCTCCTTACGGGTGTTCAAATGTTTTGAATCTTCTGCTTTGGTAATGTATTTCAGCCCTTTAAAATCGAAAGGATCCTTATCTATTTTCATTAATTGCTGAACATGTTTATTAAACAATTCAGGAAATTTTTTCACGGTCAAGGTCGTTTGGGTCGACAATGGACTATCTACATAATAATCCACATCAGGTAGTCGATTTTCCGTTTCCAGTTTATTGAGGGCATATAAAATTTCCTGGGTTCTTCCGACACTAAACGCCGGAATAATCAATTTTCCTTTCTTTTGAATACATGTTTCTTCAATATAACCCAATATATCATCTTCGGTATGATGGAGGTTGTCGTGCAGGGAATTACCATAAGTACTTTCCAGTATGATATAATCTGATTGGCTAAATTCTTCCGGCGATTTTAAAATCACATCTCTGTATCGGCCCACATCTCCTGAAAAGGTGATTTGACGACTCTCGCCATTTTCCAAAATCCGGATATGCATAGCAGCACTGCCTAAAATATGTCCTGTGTCGGTAAACTGAAAAGTAATTTCCTCATCAATTTTCGTCCATTCCCGATAAGGAACTTCCTTGAATAGCGGAAAAACATTCATCGCATCTGCAATCGTGTAGAGCGGTTTAATATACGGTAAACCCTGGGCTGCTCTTCTTTTATTCACAAAAGCCACATCCGCTTCCTGAATGAAGGCTGAATCCTGCAATAATATTTTAGCAAGTTCTGCCGTGGCTTTGGTGCAATAAATAGGTCCTTTATAACCTTCTTTCACCAATTTGGGCAACAATCCGCTATGGTCGATATGCGCATGAGACAAAATCATGTAGGTGATTTCTGTCGGATCAAAACCAAAATGCATGTTATGCTCCAGGGTCTGATCGCCCATGCCCTGAAAAAGGCCGCAATCCATGAGGATTTTTTTGCCATTTTTTAAGTGTATAATATGTTTGGAACCGGTAACCGTGCGGGCGGCTCCATGAAATGAAATATTCATTTGTCATGTAGTTTAAGGGTGAAATACAAGGAATTACCATGAAATCTAACGAATTGTAGTATATTAGCGTCTAATATTTGTAAATATAGCCAGAAAAAGAGTAACAAGGTTCAACGAAAGAAATTAGTACTTCTTGAATTTTGTTCGTTTAAAGTTTCGATGATATGAAGAACAAATTACTCATCCTGATGATCGCCATCCTTGCAATGATTCAAACATCTTGTGAGAAATATAATCAGATTGATAATTCCACAACCGTAAAAAACTCCTTTCGTGCTCTATGTGGGAGGATATCAGGGTACCCTGCATAAAAATGAATGATCTGGTTTATTTTACCAATCTATTTCCCACGGACAATTCTACCGTTCGCCAAATATTGGTGGCCGACACGATGTTGCTGTACATCAAAGAAAATTTTTATCATTCGAAAAATGATGGGAAAGCCTTTCAAAAAAGTAATTTAGGTCCTGATTATGTCATTCGTCATTTAGATCAGTTTTATAAATATTACTACCGAATACCGCCGTTTATCATCCGGATTCCAATATCATTTATCTATGCTGTGATAGCCGCGGTGATGGATTACCCAATTTAACCCGTCAAACCGGTTTGGGTAATTTGGTTTTAAAATATAGTACCGATAATGGTCAGACTTTTGTGAATGAAACCCGTTGGCAGGCTCCCGATCCGCAAATTGGAGCCACCTCAGTTACCCGACTGGAGAATGGACATTTGTTTATTATTCGCGACAGTGCTAATTTGTATCGAAAATTACCAGGCCAAAGTTGGGCTAAAATCCCCCAAGGTGTAACAGGTACACCAGCTAAACCTTTACCTACCGATACAACAATTTGGTATATCACTAATCGCTTTAATACTTTGTTGGCCATCGATTATACTGGTCAGGCAGGTGTTTGGTATAGTTTGGATGAAGGATTAACCTGGGATAAAACCGTTGATTACCGAAAAGAGAAATTCTGTTTGGTAAACAACCATTTGGCCCCGGTACAGATTTCTTCGTTGGCTTGGACAGCGCGGGTGTTTTTCGATTAGACGGCAACGCATTTGTATCCGTCAGTGCCGGTATTCCATGGTATGCTAAAGTGAGTTATATGGAAGGAAAACGAGTGGTTTATCGAACCAATGAAAACCGCTATTATTTATTCTGTGCAACAGATCAGGGATTATTCATCAGCGAAAATTATGGCTCCGACTGGAAGTTATTCCGAAATGGTAATTACTCCACCCTCCAATAAAATTAAGCGCGCTCAACTCTTTTTATACGGCGTTTTGAGTGTAATCGCACTTTTTGTGCATTGTTCCTTACTGGCTGGCGATACGATTCAATTAATCAAACGAATCCCGATCAAAGGGAGAATCTTTACAACAGATCCAACAGGGAATGTATATATCGTTCGGGACTTTAATGAATTAATCAAATTAAATCCTTCCGGGGATAGTATCGGACAATTCAGTGAAGTACGCAAAGGAAGAATCACCCAGATTGATGCCAGTAATCCTTTAAGGGTTTTATTGTATAATGCTGAATATAGTCAGATTGTCGTCCTCGATAATTTGTTGAGTCTGAAGAATCAAATTCGTTTATCGGAGTTAGGCGTTTTTAATGCACCGGTGATTGCCAATTCAGCCGATGCAGACATTTGGGTATGGGATCCAACCACAGCCATGTTATTAAAAATTGATGAAAAACCTCGAATACAGGCTTCGACACCCTTACGAATGATGTTGGAATTTCCTCCGGCGCCTATCTATATGGTTGAACAAGACCGCAATTTATTCATGGTTGACTCTACTGATGGCATACTCCGCTTTGATCAGTTCGGGTTCTTTAAAACTCGTTATCCATATCCCTGCAAAGAAGTGCAATTCATGAATCATCAACTGATTTATTTTAAAGATGGTGTCTTAAATGTTTATAACACCCGGTCATTTACCGAGAAAACATTATCCATACCTTCACCGGAGACTTGTTTACAAGTGAGGGTTGAACGCGAAAGATTATATATCCTGCGAGCCGATTGTCTGGAAATTTATTCATTGGAAGAATCGTCCAGATAAATGCATTCACTTCAATTACATGAAGCAACGTATTTTTTAGAATACCACATCCACACCTCTTTTCGGAACAATAAGAATAATTTAGTATTTATTTTATCCTCCGAATGACTGAACCTGCTTCTGCAATAGTATTTTTGCGACATTCTACAGCCAGTGCCTCAGCCATCTTTTTATCCAAATTTTGCTTCTTTAAAAATTGCTGCTTGTCCATCAGGAAGAAGAAAACGCGTAGTAATTCAATATCTTTTTTTCCTAATCGGTTTTTTATTTTGGATGCCTTTTCAATCAGTGGTCTCAAAATGACAAAGGGGTTCATCACGTCAAAATCCGTTCACTCCGGTTTAGTGGGAACAAAATTACCAAAGAGCCCATCATACTCCGCGAACTAACAATACAAGAAGGCGATAGTTTGCCCGTAGAATTTGTAGAGTCTGTGCTTGATTTTAATAAACGGCGCATTTAAATCTTCAATTATTTTCCAAAGTAGATTACTGCATCAATTATTGGGACGACGACTACATCGACATTGAATATTATCTCACCGAAATTCTGTATTGGTTACCATCGCCGATTTTTCAACTAGCCGATCGAAATTTCAATGTATGGTGGGTGGAAGAAAATCGTCGCCTCGATCGCACCAATATTGGTTTGGATATTGTTCGGATTAATTTTAGAGGACGCAATGAAAAAATTGGTACCACCATTCAATTGGGATACAATAAATACTTTGATCTGGAATATGTAATTCCTTATATCGACAAAAAGCTCCGACATGGTTTGGACCTTTCAGTGAGTTATGCCACAGGGCGAGAAATTAATTTTTTGACGGACTCCAATAAACTCAGATTTTATAGCAGCGAAAAGTATCCTTATAAAATTTTAAAGGCAAAAATCGGAACCACTTACCGCAAAGGATATGCTTCCATTCATGAGTTACATCTGAGTTACAACCGATATGAAATCAGCGATGAATTGCACACCTTGAATCCTGATTTCCTGGCTAATCAACAACGAAAAATGAAATACCTGGAATTGTATTATAAGTATTTGTACAACAATACCGATACCCGGGTATATCCTACTAGCGGACTGGAATTAAAATTAAGTGCCGTTAAAAGGGGACTGCTTTTTGATCGGGATGTCAATCAATTTTTTGTGTATACCGAAGGCGCGTACTATAAAAAATTAATCCGGAACATTTCTTCTTCATTGGTTTTTCGGGGGAGATTTTCATTTAATCACCGACAGCCTTATATCCTTGATCGAGCTATGGGTTTTAGAAATGAGTACGTTCGGGGTTACGAATATTTTGTGATTGATGGAAGCCATTATGCCGTATTGAGAGGCAATCTGCGTTATAAAATTTTTGATCAGGTCATCAGTCAGCGATTATTACCCATCATGCGATTTATTCCCTTCAGGGTGTATGCAAAAATTTTTGATGATATCGGATATGTGTACAAAGTCGAAACAGGCAATAGTTTTTTAAATAATCGTTTACTCAATGGATATGGTGTCGGATTGGATATCATCATTTCTTACTATGCCAAATTTCGGCTCGAGTACAGTTTGAATCATTTAGGACAAAAGGGTTATTTTTACACGGTACCAAAGAATAAGGGATGCAAATTGCTGTTTATAATCGTGTATTTGAAGACTCCGACGTGCCTTATTTTGTTAAGCTTTTTGAAAGTTTGAGAGAAGCTAAGATTCAAATGGTTATTTACGAACCCTTGCTGATTCGATTAAAACAGTTGATGCCGATGCAGGATATTCAGGAGGTATTTTCGGAATCAAAACCGCTGAACAGCCGAACGAAATATATGATTAGTCTGGGAGGTGATGGCACCATGCTGGATACCGTTAAATTTACAGCCCGTGCGAATATTCCTGTTCTTGGGATTAATTTGGGTAGGCTTGGATTTTTAGCATCTACCTCCAAAGAGGAAATAAACATGGCAGTTCAGGCCTTGAGTAAAGGCACATTTCATTTGGATACGCGTACCCTCATTCATCTCGATGCCAGTATACCTATTTTTCAGGATGCTCCGTTTGCACTCAATGAATTTTCGCTGCACCGAAAAGACTCTTCTTCTTTAATCAAAATTCATACTTATTTAAACGGGGAGTTTTTATGTACATATTGGGCCGATGGAATTATTGTTTCCACGCCAACAGGTTCAACCGGGTATTCCCTTAGTTGTGGCGGTCCCATCATTTTTCCGCAGGCCAATAGTTTTGTAATCACTCCGGTGGCTCCTCATAATCTCAACGTTCGACCAATCATCATTTCTGATGCCTCAGTCGTTTCTTTTGAAGTTGAAGGTCGGGCTGAACATTTTTTATGTACACTGGATGCGCGCTCGGAATCGATCGATAGTAGCGTTTCTTTGGCCGTAAGAAAAGAAGATTTTACCATTCAACTCATACGATTGGAAGGGCAACATTTTTTACAGACATTACAAACCAAATTGTATTGGGGTGCGGATCGCCGAAATTGATCCGGCTCAAATTCCAGATGGATTTTATTGAGCGTTGATGCTAATCGAGTAACTTTCCATCACTTGATTACACAATACTTTTCGACATGCTTCATCAGCTAAGGTATGTGCCTGCTTTTCGTCACTTGCTTCAATCTGAAGCGTAATATGTTTACCAATTCGAACCTGATCAATCGCCGAAATGCCCAAACGGTGCAAACTTTCGTTAACGGCTTTACCCTGTGGGTCCAGTAATTCTTTTAATGGCATGATGGTGATTTGAGCTGTATAGTTCATGCTTCTTGATGTTTATAGGCAAATGATAAAATAATATATAATAAAAATGAAAATGGAACGACCAGAATTTTCAAAAACGGAAGTGCAATTAAACTGAGTGCTACCCAGGCCAATTGGGGCCAATTTTTAGCCAATGAGAATCCTTTGAATTTGAGCGTGAATAACCGCATCTTACTGACCATCAACCAACAAAGTACAGCAATAATGAGGTATAAAAGCCACGGATTTTGCAGGCGCAAGCCCATGTTCAAAGGGTTGTAAAAATTAATCAACGGAAAGGATGCAACCAGCAGTCCAATGGCCGGTGTAGGTACCCCTGTAAAGTAAGCTGTAGTGGCGGGGGCATTATTAAAACGAGCTAAACGTAAAGCACTAAAACATGCCAATACAAAAGCAGGTGCAACATATATCATGGAGATGTCCATAGCGTCTGGTTTTTGCATCCAAGCGGCCCATAACATTTTCATCAGGATCATAGATGGTGCAACCCCAAAAGATACCACATCAGCGAGTGAATCTAAATCTTTTCCAATGGCGGAAGTAACTCCCAGCCATCTGGCCACCATGCCATCAAACAAATCACAAATGGCAGCAGCCAAAATAAACAAAGAGCCATAGTAGGCTTGAGTTGTTCCACTGACCCAATATGATTCCCCATTCACTTCACTTAAAAAGGGTTGGGAATGCAGGATAAATACGATTGCAACACAACCAAAAAATAAATTTCCAAGCGTTAAAATATTAGGAAGATGTCTCATCGGAGTGGCGCAAAGATAGCAGATTTGATGCCATAATTCACAATACAATGACAAATTTATCCTATGGAAAAATCGCATCTTTGTGTCTGCTAGTCTGAAATTTATCACTCAGTCATTTAAATTATTTTCTCTATGCGCAAGTTTGGTCTGCTGCTATTTCTCTTGGCACCATTTATTCTTCTCAAAGCTCAAAACATGAACCAACAATTTTATACCCAAAAATGGGAAACTGTGGAGGGCCTGCTGTCTAAGGGGCTCAATGCCAGTGCGGCCAAGGAAATTCGTCTGATCCTGAATCAGGCAAGAACCGAACAAAACACCGACCAGTATATCAAGTCCATTTGTATGTATCTGAAGTCTGCTGAAAGTCTTTCTGAATCTGCAGACTCAGCGATCATTCCGTTTTTTCATCAGGAATTGAAATACAGCCAGTTTCCCGCCAAACAGTTATTGTATTCCATGTTGGGCACATTATATCAAAATTATTATGAACAAAAACGATGGGAAATATTAGAACGTACGAGTGTGGAGCCTTCTCCAAAATCAAAAAAATTAATCCCGGATGGAACTGAAGACCTTGAAACTTGGACGGCAGATCAATTTTTTCAGGCATCTTATTCCTGTTTCCATGCATCCTTAACCGAGGAAGAAGCTTCAAAAAATTATCCGCTCGAAAAAGTGAAAGGCGTTTTACTGCCCGGAGAAAATACCTTCAAACTATGGCCAACGCTCTATGATTATCTTGCACATCGGGCTATAGATTTTTTTGCCAATGATGAAATTGAATTGACCAAACCAGCTTATGCCTTTGAACTCAAGGATTCTATTTGGTATGCTCCTGCATTAGATTTTATAAAGGCCAGATTGAATGCAAAGGACAGCTTGCAATCTAAGTTGCAGGTGATCAAACTTTATCAAAAACTCCTTCAGTTTCATTTGGATGATACGGACCCCTCGGCGCTCATAGATGTGGATTTGGCACGCATCAAATACGTACATCAACATGCAGTTGGTGTCAATAAAAATGAATACTATATCCAATCCCTGTTGAATGTGCTCAAAAAATATCCCAATCATCCGGGAGCCGCATATGCCTCTTATTTATATGCCGAATATCTTTTTCAAGGTACCCAGACCCAGGGGCGCAGAGCGAATAAGAATTCAGAGAGCCCTACCGCGCACACAAAAAAACGAGCCGCTGCAAAAGATGTATGTGATGAAATTTTAAAGAAGTTCCCAAGAACGGAGGCTGCTATGTACGCCGAGCAATTATTACAACAAATAATGGCAAAACAGATTGAACTCATTACAGAGGAAGTGCTGCTCCCCAATAAGCCGGCCATTGCACGTTTATCTTATCAAAATGTCAGTCAGGTTTATTGTAAAATCATTCCGATGACATTGACTGAACTCAAGGATTTTAATCAAGATTATCTGAACAATAGTAAAAAGGTTTTGACCGGAAAAGCGATTCAATCCTGGTCGATCAACTTACCACGAAGTAATGATTTTGAAACGCATTCCACCGAAATCAAAATTGAATCTCTTCCTTTAGGTTGTTATGCATTATTTATTTCGGATGATCCTGATTTTGAAAACCAAAAAATTGTATCCATTAACCTGTTACAGGTCACGGATTTAACCTATATCGCCGTGAATGAAAGTAAACAACAGCGAGGAATTTGGGTGCTTCATCGTTCAAGTGGGGAGCCTCTCTCAGGTGTAACGGTCCGTTTGTATAAACAAGAGTATAATTACAAAACGTATAAAAATAGCCTAGTTGAAGTTGCAAAATTGTTGAGTGATGGGAAGGGTTTTGTTTCGTTGAAAAATTTTCAGGATAATTCTTCTTTAATACCGGAATTAAGCAAAGGTGATGATCAGTTTTATGCCCCCCAACAAATTTATTTGTATCATCAAGACGCACCTCAACAAAATATGGTACGTACATTTCTGTTTACCGATCGTAGTATTTACCGGCCCGGACAAAACATTTACTTTAAAGGGATCATGGTTCAAAGCACAGGTGTGGATCCATTAAAACATGAGTTACTCAAACAACGAAAAGCCACTATTTCTCTGATGGATGTAAACCATCAAGTGGTTGAAACCCTCGAGGTAAGCACGAATGAATTTGGCTCTTTCACTGGATCATTTCAGGCTCCTCAAGGTCTGCTCACAGGAACATTTCATTTGTCGGCAGAAGGCGGACAAGCCTATTTTAATATTGAAGAATACAAACGCCCTAAGTTTGAGGTGACATTTGACACAATTCGTTCAACATACCGACTGAATGATCAAATCAGAATAAAAGGCTTGGCCAAGGCATTTGCCGGAAACGCCATTGATGGAGCCAGCGTCAAATTCAGGGTAATACGTCAGGCCAGGTTTCCCTACTACTGGTGCTTCTATAGATGGGGACAACCTTCGAGTCCTTCCGTGGAAATTGCACAAGGGCAATTAGTCACAGGCGCAGACGGAAGTTTCGAAATAGCGTTTGATGCTATTCCAGATCTGGCCGTGTCGCCTGAAACAAATCCCGTGTTTGACTATCAGATTATTGCTGATGTAACCGATTTGAATGGTGAAACCCGCAGTGGAAAAACGAATGTGTCCCTAGCCTATCAACGTTTATTGCTTGAAATAGTTTCTGAAGAATCGAGATCAATCAATGATTTTAATGCGGTGGAAATTAAAAGCACAAATTTGGCAGGTGTGTTTAACGAAACAGAAGTGATATTGAGTTTAAAAAAATTAAAAGCGCCTGATCGTGTGTTGAGAAAACGCCTTTGGGAAAAGGTGGAATTCAATATGATTCCCGAAATCGAAAAGATTTTCCGTTGGATGAATACGATGGAGAGTCTGATAAAAATGAATTGGGCGGAAGAAAAACTGTTTGGACGAAAACCTTTCAAACGACTTCCAATGGTGTGGCGTATTTGCAAAAAACTGGTTCGGGGTGAAGGTTGGTATGTGCTTGAAGCCAAAGCCAAGGATCTGATGGACAAGAAGTGATCGACAAAAAATACATCCGTTTATTTGGGAAGGATGCTGTTTCTGCACTGCGCCATGAGGCTTTGGTGACCGCGCCACAAAACATCAAGACTCAACCCGGCAATAAGGTGGACTTGGGTTTTGCATCTGCATTTGATAAAGTATTTGTTTTGTATCAATTAGAACGAAAGGGTCTTTCAAAAACACAATGGGAAGTGCTGGAATCGAAACGCTCCTTGCAATATTTGATTGATGAAGAGGATCGGGGTGGTTTCTTCTGGTCGGGTGTATTTGTTAAGGATAATCGTTTTTATTCTTTTGATCATCAGGTTCAGATACCATTTAGTCAGAAGGAACTTCAATTAAAAATGCTGAGTTTTCGCGATAAAATTTTACCGGGCAGTGAACAGGAATGGCGTATAGAAATCAAAGGAAGCCAATCGGAAAAAGTTGCTTCCGAAATGTTGACATCGATGTATGATGCCAGTTTGGATGCATTTAAATCACATACATGGACTCCGATGCCTCTTTATACGGATCGATACCGTCGATATAGTTTGCAGCATCCGATGGGTTTTGGCAGCGCAACCGGAATGCCGATTAGTCGTTACCCGTATTTATCTGCTCAACAAATACGGAAGATTTATCCATCACAAAATTGGTGGGGACTGGATGAAAGAAATTATCGAAGATATTATGTCATGATGGAAATGCCTGATGGAGGTAACCGCGCGCTGACCAAATCCGCAGCAGCGCCGGCGGGTGCCAGGATGATGTCGGAGAAAGATGATATGAACTCCGATTTGTCAATGGATTCTATTGCTGAAGCACCCAAGGTAAATGACTCTAAAGATGCTTCATCTGCTGTGCCGCTTAGGAGTGATTTTAAAGAAACTGCATTTTTCTTTCCACAATTACGAACGGATGAAGAGGGGAGTATTCAATTTGCTTTTAAGGCACCTGAAGCACTCACCAAATGGAAGCTCATGGCTTTTGCACATACTGAAGACCTGGCACAGGGAGTGCTCACCGAAAGTAGTCGAACAAGTAAAGAGGTGATGATTGTCCCCAATACTCCGCGCTTCATGCGAGAAGGAGACAATATGGAATACCGTGCTAAACTGAGTAATTTAAGTTCGGAGGATATGCTAGCCGAAGTACGTTTAAAATTGATGCATCCGAATTCCCGGAAAAGTGTAGATGGGATGTTTAAGAATAAACAGGTTGTAAAATTAGTTCAATTGAAAGCCGGAGAAAGTCAGGCCGTTCATTGGGATATCGAAATTCCAAAAGGCTTTGTCATGCCGGTGATTATTCAAACCTGGGTGACTGCAAAAAGTAAAGACGGTTCTGTTGAATGGACAGACGGTGAACAAAATTTGGTCCCCGTACTGACCAATGATATGTTGGTCACCGAAACATGGCCACTGAATGTGAAGTACAATTCTGAAAAGAATTTTAAGTTGGAGAAGTTAATCAACTCGGGTTCATCCTCAACATTACGCCATTACAATTTAAGTGTAGAGTTTACCGCTAATCCGGCCTGGTACGCAATTCAATCATTACCTTATCTGACCGATTACCCCTATGAGTGTGCAGAGCAGCGGTTTAATCGATATTACAGCAATGTGTTGGCCACCCATATTGCGCAATCAAATCCGAAAATACGTGAGGTGTTTAATACCTGGAAGGAAAAAGATAGCAGCGCACTTCTTTCAAATCTTCAAAAGAATCAGGAGCTTAAAAATGCATTATTGGAAGAAACACCCTGGGTGCTACAAGCCCAATCTGAGGAAGCACAGAAAAAGAATATTGCTTTGTTGTTTGACCTGAACCGAATGTCAAAAGAACTTGAACGAAGTACGCGTGAACTGGCTCAAATGCAAACGCCAAATGGATGTTTTGCATGGTTCAAAGGAATGGCTGACGATCGTTATATCACCCAGTATATTGTCACCGGCATTGGTCGCTTATTACACTTGGGTGTACGTGAAGTGGGGCAGGAAAGACGTATCATGAAACTTGCAGAAAATGCACTTCCTTATTTGGATGCAAAAATTAAAGAAGATTATGATGATTTGATTCGATATAAAGCCAATTTAAATGAACCCCAAATCAGTTATTTTCAGATCCAATATTTGTACATGCGCAGCTTCTTTAGTAACCGACCTATTGAAGGTGCTAACCAAAAAGCCTTTAATTTTTATAAAAAACAAGCGGCACAATATTGGTTGAAACAAAATAAATATATGCAAGCGATGAGCGCTATCGCATTGAATCGATTTAATCAAAAAGAGATAGCCCGCGAAATAATGGCATCGCTTCGTGAAAATGCCATACTTCATGATGAAATGGGTATGTATTGGAAATCCATGAATCAAAGTTATTGGTGGTACGAAGCCCCCATTGAAGCACAAAGTGTGATGATTGAAGCATTTGATGAAGTGGCGCAAAGTGAAAAGGAAGTGGACGCTTTAAAAATTTGGTTGTTAAAAAATAAACAAACCAATCATTGGAAAACTACCAAAGCCACTGCAGATGCTTGTTATGCTTTATTACTCAAAGGAACTTATTGGTTGGCCGCAGAGCCCAATGTGGAAATAAAAATGGGAACGATGGTATTGGATCATTCAGAAAAGGAAGCAGGTACAGGATATTTTAAAATGAGCATGGGACCAGAACTGATCAAGCCTGAGAGAGGAAATGTTCAGGTGAAAGTTCAATCCCCGCCTGAAAAAGGAATAGGTATTCAAGGAACAAGTTGGGGTGCTGTTTATTGGCAATATTTTGAACAACTGGATAAAATTACTGCGGCAGAAACTCCTTTAAAACTCAAAAAGCAAATCTATCGCGTGGATGTCACCGAGAAAGGTGAAACATTGTTGCCTCTCTCTATTGAAACGCCATTGAAGTTGGGCGATAAAATGAGGGTACGAATAGAATTACGGGTTGATCGCCCCATGGAGTATGTGCATCTGAAAGATATGCGTGCTGCATGTTTTGAGCCGATTCATGTGTTGAGTCAGTATCAATATCAAGGTGGATTGGGTTATTATGAGTCAACGAAAGATCTCGCGACCCATTTCTTTTTTAATTTCCTCCCGAAAGGAACTTACGTTTTTGAGTATCCTATGTTTGTCACCAACAAAGGCGAATACTCGAATGGCATTGCGCAAATTCAGTGTATGTATGCTCCCGAATTCAGCAGCCATAGTGAGGGTATTCGGGTGATGGTTAAATAAATTTAGAGAGTATCTTTGTAGGATGTATAAAATCTGTTTACTACTTCTTGCTTTATGGCCGGTTCAATTGATGGCTCATGGTTTTGATGAATCCGAAATTGAAATACCTTCAACGGGGGTTAAAATATCTGGAACACTGACGATTCCTGCACATGCACACAGTGCCATGCATTTGGTGATTTTGATTGCAGGTAGCGGACCTACTGACCGGGATTGTAATCAGGAAGGGGCGAAAACAGATGCGTTTAAGAAAATGGCCCATCAGTTTGCAATGAATGGAATTGCCTCATTCCGATATGATAAAAGAGGAGTAGGGAAGAGTCAATTGGAGGTCAAAGATGAAGCTTCCTTACGATTTGATCATATTGTGGATGACGCAAAGGCAGTTCGTGTTTTTTTTGAACCTGATACCCGTTTTAAAAATATAACCTTGATTGGGCATAGCGAAGGTTCATTGGTCGGAATGCTGGCTTCAAAGCCGGGAGTAAATATATCTCTATTGCCGGCCCTGGATTTGATGCCGCAAAAGTACTCAAAGGGCAGTTAAAAGGTAAATTGGGTGCATTGGAAGAACCTGTTATGTTGAAGTTGGATAGTTTGACTCAAGGAATGACAGTAGAATGCCCGTCTCCCCAACTAATGACTTTATTCCGCCCATCCGTACAACCTTACCTGATGAGTTGGTTTAAATACGATCCATCAAAAGAAATTAAAAAATTATCCGGCCCAGTTTTAATTATCAATGGTGATTGGGATTTACAAGTAAAGGTGGAACAGGCTCCAGCAGTTAGCCAAGGCAAAACCTGATGCACAATTATTGGTTGTTGAAAAATGAACCATGTACTGGTGGAATTGAATGCCGAGGAGATAATATGGCGAGTTACAATAAACCTGAGTTGCCAATTTCCAAAAAAATGATGGATGCAGTGATTTTATTCATCATCAAATCATAAGGCTTTTTAATCGTCAATGGCCCTTCTATTTAAAGATAAACTACTTCCATTCTTTCAATCAGGCCATCGAAAGTTAGATGAAGTTTGGAGATACAATGTGTCTGGTGGTCATCTGTTTTATAATATACGATAATCACCCGACCCTCAACAATGAGACGTTTTAATCGAAACTGAAAGTGCGGATATAATTGCATCAAAGCCGACCAGTATGTATGCAGTACTTTGCGACCTTTAATTTTTCCGTTAGCATCCGGCAACAAATCCATGACTTTATTTGAAACCAGTTCAATGTCTTCGGTAAATAAAGGCATCAGGCTTTCCATATCCTGTTTATTCCAGGAAGAAAACATTCGCTCTATTAATTCAAGTGCGGTTTGTTCGGCAATCATGTATTTCGTTTCACTCATGTTCGATGTCACCCATTTACGGAGCACGCTTTACTTTTTGGCATAGTGATTAAAAAACGCTAACAGATGCTGCGATTCTTCTCCACTTAACTGGGCTTTAGGCATCATGTCTTTCAAAATAGGACGCCATTCAGCCATGCTGCGTGTATTTGGGTTATATGCTTCATGACACTTATTACAACTAGTAGACCAAAGCAATTTTCCTTTTGTTAAATTGTCGTTGTTTTGGCCGGGGAGCTTCTCGACTTCTACCATTTGAGGTGCCGGACTCAATACTGGCGCGGTATTGCTCACAACTTCTGTATCCAATAGTGGCTTGGGTTTTTCACGCGATGCAGGTCCGCCAGTTCGGTTATCCGCCGTTTTTTCGGTCTGTTTTGCACCTTAGGACTACATTGGCTGAGCAATAGATTCCACTGATTAAAGCAATAAAACCAACAAAAATCTATTCATATGCTTATTTTTATTCGCTAAAATTAACCAAAGTATGCTTCGACTCCGTTTTTTAGGAATAATATTTATCCTTTCTTGTTCACAGGTTTCCCTGTCGCAACAATATAAAAAGGATAGTGCTGTGCTGCGCCAGATATCAAATCATGTGTTGCAGAACTATGATTGTTACAAAGATTTGGAGCAACTGTGTAAACAAATCGGACATCGAATCAGTGGTTCCACACAAGCTGCAGAAGCTGTTGAATGGGGTAAAAAAACTTTTGAAAAATTTGGAGTGGATAAAGTTTGGTTACAAGAAGTGATGGTGCCCCATTGGGTGCGCGGTGAAGAGGAAGGATATATGCTGAGTCATAAAAATCATAAAACATCCATGACCATATCCTCGCTGGGTAATGCAGTAGGAACCGGTGCATCAGGACTTAAAGCCCAGGTTTTAAAAATTAATCATATCGATGAATTAAAAAAACTGAGTACGAAAGAAGTGCAAGGTAAAATTGTATTTTATAATTTTCGATTTGAACAAAGTAATGTCAACACCTTTGATAGTTATGGTCCTTGTGTGTATTATCGTTGGGGCGCTACCAGCGAAGCCAGTAAAAAGGGTGCATTGGGCGTGGTTATTCGTTCTGTTTCCTCGGCTTATGATGATAAGCCGCATACAGGAACAGTGAGATATGAAGACCAAACTGCGCCAATACCTGCGGTGGCCATCTCTAATTTGGATGCTGATGTTTTGGAAAAAGCCTGCAATGAAAAGTCGCAGGTTCAATTTTATATGCGTACAACCTGTCAAATGCTTCCTGATGTAAAATCGTACAATGTGGTTGCAGAAATTCGGGGCACTGAATTACCCAATGAGATTATTTGTTTTGGAGGACATCTGGATAGTTGGGATATTGGAGAAGGCGCACACGATGATGGTGCAGGTGTGGTTCAGAGTATAGAAGTCCTGCGCACTTTTAAACGTTTGGGTATTCGCCCTAAACGAACGATTCGGGCGGTTCTTTTTATGAATGAAGAAAACGGACTGCGCGGTGCGCTGAAGTATGCCGAACTTGCTGAAAAAAATAATGAGAATCACATTTTGGCCATTGAAAGTGATGCCGGAGGTGCCACACCCTATGGCTTTAATATGAATATGAATGATGCCCAGGAAGCTCAGGTGAAATCATGGAAGCCTTTATTGGCCCCTATGGTGTTTATCATTTTGAACGTGAAGGTGGTGGTGCCGATATCGGTCCGCTTCGTCGCAAATTCGGTACTCCACTGATGGGTTTGATGCCGGATTCACAGCGCTATTTCGACATGCATCATAGTGCCAATGATATTTTTGAAAATGTACATCGTCGTGAGCTGTGTTTAGGAGCGATTGCGATGACCCACATGGTGTATTTGGCCAGTGTGTACGGTCTCTAATAAAGCAACTTATATTTGCAACATGCATCCATTTATTGAAGCCTATTTTAAGGACCAAAACATCCTTGAAGTCAAGAGGCTAAGTGCGGCGGGTTCTTCACGAATTTATCATCGGGTATTCTGTAAACAGGGCGTTTATATTGCTTGTGAAAACCATCATCTTCCAGAGAATGAATCTTTTATTGCCTTTGCAAAATATTTTAAGTCAAAGGGCATTTTAGTTCCGGAGGTATATGCAACGAGTCCCGATAAACAATGTTACATCCTACAGGATTTGGGTGATTTAAATTTATTGGATTACCGCATGAGAAATGGACTCGGTGAAGAAGTGCGATCTTACTACGAAAAGAGTTTACAGCAATTAGCAAAAATGCAACTTGAAGCCGCCAAAGATTTTAATTATCAGCTTTGCTTTGCTGCCCAAAAATTTGATGAGGAGGCGGTGCTTGCTGATTTGCAATACTTTAAATACTATTTTATTGATCTGCATGAAATTCCGTACGATAAAATAGCGCTTCAAAAAGAATTTCAGGTATTGGCTGAAAGTATTTCAGATTGTGCTTTATCCGGATTTATGTTTCGTGATTTCCAATCACGTAATATCATGATTCAGGATACCCAAGCTTACTTTATTGATTTCCAGGGAGGCATGAGGGGCCCGGTTGCCTACGATGTGGTCTCCTTGTTATGGCAGGCTAAGGCAGATTTGAATGATGAATGGAAGTCTGGATTATTACAAACCTATGAGGCTGCTTTGATGGAGCAAAACCAATCGATAGAAGCTTTTCGGGCAGATTATCCCAAGGTGTTACTCATCCGATTATTACAAGTAATGGGAGCCTATGGTTTCAGGGGATTGGTACAAAGAAAATTGCATTTTCAAACCAGTATTCCTAAAGGGCTATCGAATTTAGAAACATACTTGTCGACATATGATATGCATGAATATCCTGAATTACGAGGTTTGCTAACATGGATCACCACACCGGAATTTAAACAAAGATTTGAAATACCTGTTTCAGATGAACAGACCCGTTTAAAAGTCCGAATTGGAAGTTTCTCTTACAAGAAGGGAATCCCAGAGGATGATAGCGGCAATGGTGGAGGATTTGTATTTGATTGTCGGGGATTGTTGAATCCAGGGCGTTTTGAAGCCTATAAAAAAAGAACAGGAAGAGATCAAGATGTCATTAAATTCCTCGAAGAGAAAACACGTATCAAAGCGTTTTTAGACGGTGTTTTTCAAGCTGTAGATATTTCTGTAGAAGACTACCTTAAAAGGGGGTTTGAAAATCTGATGATTCATTTTGGTTGCACTGGTGGGCAGCATCGTTCGGTATATTGTGCCGATGCTTTAGCCAAACATTTAAATCAGAAGTATGGTTTACAAGCAGATGTTTATCACCGGGAACAAGAGGCCAGGCAATGGAAATATGATTAGTATGTAACCGGTTCTATGAAGCATTGTATTTCGTCCACTGTTTGACATTTGAATTTCGTACTGTTATCTTAACCAAATAATCACACCCCCGCTGGTGCTAGTTTATCAAATGCAGTTCGGCTGGCGCGGTGTCCATGAGCCATACCTAATCTGATAAGATGATTATCTTTATAAAATGGTGGACGTTTTGAAATTAGATTTATACCTGAATGATACTGAAAGAATACAGGCATCCCGATTCATCTGGGCCCTAATGTTATCTAAGTCCAGAACTAGCTGGGAAGTATTTGATTTTCTGATTCGTTTTTGTCGTGGATTGTGTTCATCTGTAAAATTTGGGTTTAAAAGGAATTTTAATGAAACAAGAATATATTCAAACATTGCATCCGTAAGAAGGAAAGACAAACAAAAGAATTGCATTGGATAAATACATTTTTATTCGAGAGCATTTATTAAAAATTCTTATGGACTTTGAAGTTACACATACCGAGTTGATGGAAAAATTATATTCCAGAGTAAAAGATGATTTTGAAGGTGGTGTTCAATGGTATGGAGAAACGGTTAAACTTGATTTGGAAGCAAGACAAATTATTGAACGAACCAAAACAAAACCCGAAAAGTATAAATTAGGAAGCATGAACGTGGACATCGATCCAGAAATATGACCCTTGAATGTTATCTTCTGGTTTGTGCATGTTAAAACACAAGGAGTCAATTTAATTTCTTTTTCATCACTGAAGGGGCATAAAGAACCTGATGAAAAGAATTCTTTGAGTCAGTTGACCGGAGTACTGTCGTTTGTCTCAATCGTCATTGAGATTTGGCATTTCAGATTGGCAAAGTTCCGGTATGATCAAAAAAAAAGGGTTCCAAACAGTATGTTTGAAACCCTTTTTACGTGGGGAGCACACGGATTCGAACCGCGGACCCTCTGCTTGTAAGGCAGATGCTCTGAACCAACTGAGCTATGCTCCCGAGTGATTTGAAGAACGATTGTTTTCCGAATGGAGTGCAAATATAATGGAACATTTATTTTTAACAAATTTTCATTCAAAAACTATAAAAAATACTGCAAGCCTGTAAGCCGGATTCTGTTCTCCCGAAAGAGAGGTTATCATTTATCTGGTTCTAACGTTGCCGATAGAATCTATCTGTCTACCCATGAACATCAGACGAGCCGCCCTCAGGCGTTCACTTATTTGACATTTCAGCACGTAAGGTTTACCCATAACGGCTGTTACCAACCGCTACCGTGAGCTCTTACCTCACATTTTCACCCTTATCCCGTTTAAACGACGAGACGGTTATTTTCTGTGGCACTTTCTTCCCGTATTTTACTACGAGACCATCTGTTAGGTGGTACGTCGCTCTATACTGTCCGGACTTTCCTCCCCATTGCTGGAGCGATAACCCGGCTTGCAGTAAAGCGAAGATACATGCTGATATTTGTTTTACATCAACCAATCCCTTTCTGAAGATGATCAGATGCCGTTTCTTGCGGTTTTAAGGGATTAAAATTTCCATCCCATAGTCACTAATACATTTCCAATGCGTTGATTGGTAGATGCGGTAGGTACAGTTGTATTGATGCGTTGCAGGGTATAAGGCTGTTCTTGTAAAGATCTTAAACTGTGCACATAGGCTAAATCCAAAAACCAGAGTTTGGCCCGATATCCAACCCCGCCGCTGAATTGCATGCGCGATGCATCAATATTGCTGTTTTTATATGGACTCCCATAATAAGCAAATCCACCTCGAATCCCAATCTCATTCAACTTTAATTCTGCACCCACACGAAAGTTTAAGGTATTTCTGAAAGTATTATTGATGACTGTATTCACAGCTTCTTCCTGTTGATCAAATCCTTTATAATTGTACTTCATGGCAGAATAACCCACATATTCCACATCTGCGGTAATGAAGCCATTTTGATTGAATAAAACTGCCACACTTCCGAGGGCTTTATAAGGCGTGGTTAAACTATAGTTGAAAAGTAGAATACTATCCTGGTTGAAATTGGAGATTGCACTGGCATTGGGATTATTATAAAGTAATAAACTATCTGTATGCGATTCCATAAATATCTGAGAGGCATCATTCATTTCAATATGGGTAGGTGTATGCAAAGCAATACCGAATCGAAGTTGATTGATTGGTTTGAATATCGCTCCTAACTTTAAATTCACCCCATTCCCTTCAGTACTTAATTGCTCCTCAAAGTCCATGTATTTAAATTCGTTGTCCAATCTGCCACTTAAGTCATCTTCACTAAAATTGAGGGTGCGATCGTATTTTAAAGTTTGTAATCCAAGGGTGGCTCCCAGCATCAATTTTTCCATGTAATTACCGCCCACACTGATGGTATACTCCTGAATGTGGCCTTTTTCTACCACAGATTTGCGTTGAAGCAATCCATCGGTGTAAGGAACATAGGAAAATGCTTTATTGCTGTCGGCCCCGGTTCCGAGGTCGAGTAAATAGGTTTGATAAGCCGCGTAGGCGGGATAAGAAACCTGGCTTAAAGTGGTATTATTTAAACCGCCCAAGGCATTGAACTCATCGGCATATCGATCAATGAGTGAGTTGTTAAAATTATTGCCAGAATACGTGTATTCATTTTTATAGGTAGCCATTCTATTCATCCCAAAACCAAAGGATGCTGCCTTCCAGCCACTACGTTTATAAGCATTGCCTTTTTTTGCACGGGTTAATACCAATCCAAAGCTACCTAAATTAAACTTGGATGCACTTTTGCTATTGGTATTGCCCAAATACGTACTTTGATTAGAGCCAACCTGAAAAGAAGGCGTAATAGAAAATTCGCTCATTCTGTATACACCCAATCCTGCAGGGTTTACCGATAAAGTAGAAAAATCACCTCCGATACTGCCAAGCGCAGATCCAATGCTCATGCCTCTTGCCGTTCCATGGTAGGTTTGAAATCCATATCGGATGGCATCTAATTCATCTTGTGCAGATGCGCCCAAGGACATGAGGATTGAACTCAATGAGATGATGAAAATACGTTTCATATAAATTATTTGATGTGATTTTTAATAAATGCTTCGTGTACTTTTTGAAAGGAATAGTAGTGATAACAGTCAGAAAAATAGTAATAATAATAACTAGAGTATATAATGAGATATTTCAAACAGCACCTGATTGACAAAGGGAGAGAACAATCATTTGATAGAACTCTCCCTTTGAAATTAAATATTCAGATTATCTTCTTCTCATTCCGCCTCCACCACCATTTCCAGGTGAAGACATTCTAGGTGAAGACATGCGAGGAGACTCTGTGCGTGGTTGAGGTCGCTCGTAGCGAGGTGTTTCCATGCGTGGTTGTGAGCGTTCAACGCGTTGCGGGCGACTATTTTCTTCACTTCTTTGACGTTGCTCACGCATTTCAGACTCACGACGTTGTTGTTGCTGACGTTGCATTTGCTCTTGTCGGTTAGTTTCTTGTCTTTGTCTTTCCATGTTGCGTTGGTTTTCCATCTCACGACGATCAGATTGCTCGCGTTGCATTTCCTGCTGACGACGGTTATCGTTCATTCGTTGTTGTCTGCTTTGTTGTTCACGCTGCATTTCTTGTTGACGTTCGTCATTCATTCGCTGTTGTCTGCTTTGTTGTTCACGTTGCATTTCTTGTTGGCGACGATCATTCTCCATTCGGCTTCTATTTTGCATTTCCTGATCACGCTGTAACTGACGTTGTTCGCGAGTAGATCTTTCAGGTTGCTGTTCTTGTCGTTGGTTCATACGCTCAGATTGCTGACGATTCATTTCTTGTTCACGTTGCATTTGTATCTGACGATTTCTTTCGATGCGGTTTCTGTCCGTTTGGATTTCACGTTGACGGTCATTCATTCGATCTGTAGGTTCTGTTTGCTGATCTTTGTTTCGATCTTGCATAGGAATATTTCGACTGTTTGAACGCACAGGAACTTCTGTATTCACGCGATCTCTTTGATTGGTACCTGGATTTTGGTCTTTCGAAATATTTCTTGAGCGATCAACACGGCTACTATTATCATAACGATCTACCTGAGAATTACCAGAATTGATGGGCATATTTTGATTAGAAGCATTGCGGAATTCCATTTCTCTGTTGCGAACGCCTCTATCTCTGTTTAAGGTTACATTGCTATTGGTATTGGTGCGTGGACCATATTGATACCCTGTTCGAGTGCCACCATTTCCATAATAATATCCCGTATTGAATCCATCCCAGAAACCATTGTTGTATCCGTTATTCCATCCATTATTCCAACCCCAGCCGTTGTTCCATCCATTATTCCATCCCCATCCATTATTCCATCCATTGTTCCAACCGCAGTTATTCCAGCCGTTGTTCCATCCCCATCCATTATTCCAACCATTATTCCAACCGCAATTATTCCATCCGTTGTTCCAAACATTATTCCATCCCCAACCGTTATTCCAACCATTGTTCCATCCCCATCCATTATTCCAACCTACATTCCAACCCCAACCTGAATTCCAGCCAACATACCAGGAAGGATAATTGAAAGACCAATCCCACCAATAAGGATCCATATAGAATCCGCTGAAATATCCAAAACTCCAAAACGGACGGTTGAATCGTCGGATTCTTGACGTGTAGTAATAACTGTCATCGTCAAAGTCGATATAATCATCATCGTATGAATAACTACGCTGGTTACTTTGAACATCATCTTCAGCATCGTAACTCAAATAATCCTGATTGGATCGATTCTGATTTGTTTGTTGAGAATTTTGACTACCCTGGCTGTTTGAATATTCAGAGCCATTTGAGTACAAATCGTCATAGGTTTGAGCTTCCGAAGAGAAGTTAAAACCGATTAAAATGACTAGGACGGAGAGCAGGAAATTTTTCATGGAGAAATATTTTGTAGTTAACAATTCCGAAATTACGCCCTTTTGACTTTTGTTTGGCATTTGGTTTAATGATATCGCATTCAAAAAACCAAAAATTAACAAGACTTTTCCCTCATTCGAAATATGGGAAATAAATAGCTGTAAGTGATTGATAATCATATTTAAATGTATTTAAATAAATGCGCTATGATTGTTCTCCCAGAATGCTTTATTTTGCGCCTTTTCCACAGGAAGAACCCAGTATCCATATCAAAATAATTTAGTCAATGAGCAAGGAAATAACTTCAAGAAGTGAAGATTACAGTCAGTGGTATAATGACCTCGTATTAAAATCAGGATTGGCCGACTATAGTGCAGTTCGGGGTTGTATGGTCATCAAACCCTATGGTTACGCTATTTGGGAGAATATGCGGGATGTATTGGATAAAATGTTCAAGGATACCGGCCATGTTAACGCTTACTTCCCCATTTTTATTCCCAAAAGTTTATTTGAAGCAGAAGAAAAAAATGCCGAAGGTTTTGCCAAGGAATGCGCTGTGGTTACACATTACCGCCTTAAAACGGATCCGGATAATCCCGGCAAACTCATGGTAGACCCTGAAGCAAAACTGGAAGAGGAACTTGTGGTTCGTCCAACATCTGAGGCTATCATATGGAATACCTATAAAGGTTGGATTCAATCTTATCGTGATTTACCCATTTTAGTGAATCAATGGGCGAATGTGGTTCGATGGGAAATGCGGACGCGTTTATTTTTACGTACGGCTGAATTTTTATGGCAGGAAGGGCATACTGCTCATGCTACGAAAGAAGAAGCAATCACTGAAACAGAGCAAATGCTGGAAGTATATGCCCGTTTTGCAGAGGAGTGGATGGCCTTACCCGTTGTGAAAGGAATAAAAACCGCCAATGAACGTTTTGCAGGTGCCGATGAAACTTATTGTATTGAAGCTTTGATGCAGGATGGAAAAGCCTTGCAAGCAGGAACGTCTCATTTTCTGGGACAAAATTTTGCCAAAGCCTTCGATGTCACCTATGTCAACCGCGAAAATAAACCTGAATATGTTTGGGCGACATCATGGGGTGTTTCCACGCGCCTCATGGGAGCGCTTGTAATGGCGCATAGTGATGATGATGGTTTAATATTGCCTCCTAAATTAGCACCCATTCAGGTTGTATTGGTTCCTATCTACAAGGGCCCGGAAAGTAAACCCCTGATTGACAGCAAAGCGCAGGAAATCGTTTCGGCCCTGAAAGCTGCCGGTGTAAAAGTAAAATTCGATGATTCGGATAATAGCCGGCCGGGTTGGAAATTTGCAGAGTATGAAATGAAGGGAGTGCCTGTTCGAGTGGCTTTGGGGTTAAGGGATATTGAACAAGGAGTCGCTGAAGTAGCCCGGCGTGATACCAAGGAAAAACAAACCATGCCTCTAGAAGGATTGAGTGAAAAACTCATTGCCTTATTGGAGGAAATACAACAAAATATTTATCTAAAAGCGCTGCAATTCAGAAATGATCAAATCACTGCAGTTGACGATTGGGCGCAATTTCAACAAGTTTTAGACGAAAAAGCGGGCTTTGTTTCGGCACATTGGGACGGTACACCCGAAACCGAGGAGAAAATAAAGGAACTGACCAAAGCCACCATTCGTTGTATTCCACTGAATAATACGCAAGAAGCTGGAAAATGTGTTTACAGCGGAAATCCCAGTTCACAAAGGGTACTTTTTGCACGTGCCTATTAATATTCTGAGACCGTTGCAAAACGATCAAAAATAAATGGCTAAGTCATTTGGCTTCAAATTTCTGCGTTACTTTGAATTTTTAACTATATCATTATCAACAAGATAACTCAATGCTTAAAAATTCAAAAAGCCTTGAACTTTTTTGCCAAATGACTTTTGCAACGGTCTCAATCTGTTTTGAGGAAAGAGAATTCTTGCGTTCTTGTTATTTTTTTTCTTTCTTTACAGGGTGTTAGAACAAAATAAAGAAAGCATTTTTGGAATCCAGATAGATTTGGATAGTCGTGATTATTTATTAGAGACCTGCAAGTGGGCGAGATTCTTGGCTATTGTAGGCATGGTCATATCTGGATTACTGATGGTGTTAATGATTTTTTCATTTTTTAGTTTATCTCAGGTAAATGATGCGTTCAGTGGATTTTACGTGCTTTATATTCTGGTTTATTTAGGCGTAATTGCTATTTATATTTATCCTGTTATTGCGCTTTATCGTTTTTCAAAAAAGCTGCGAATAGGGATTGATCAGGCCGACCAGCTTGAATTCAATGAAGGTCTCAGATTTCTGAAGGGGACTTTTCGATATATGGGTATTATGACAATCATTATTCTGGCCATTTATTCAATTATTTTATTAATCGCTTTAATTGGAGGAATTTCTAACTTTATTTAAAATATTACTATGGAAAATGCAACACTGGTTAATGAGCAAAGCAGGGAAAGGCTTTTAAAGTCTGCTCAATGGAGTCGTTATCTCGCTATTATATCGTTTGTCGGGTTGGCACTTTCCGTTATTCAAACAGTTGTGGGAATCGTTGTCGGGCAGGATGGCGCAGCCAGCGGCATTATCGGTCTGGTGATATCAGGTGTTATTACTTTTATCATGGCTTCAAATCTGATGAACTATTCTAAGTTGACAAAACTGAGTATGGAAACCGGAGACGGGGCACAACTGAGCCAGGCTTTTTATCACATGAAAATTTACTTTACCATCATGGGGGTTTTATGTATTATCATGATATCCCTTTTGGTACTTGGAATTTTGATTGCCTTATTGGTTGGTTTACTACAATAAAGATTATACTATGGAAAATAATGAATCTATTTTAAGCAATTCGTCATTGGACGATATGGCGGCCGTACAATTGGAAGGGACCGCTAAATGGGCCTATTTTATTTCGGTGGTCTTCTTTATTCTTAGCGGTTTTGCATTGTTGCTTTCTTTGTTACTTTTTGCCAATATTGAAACCATTCTGCCACGCCTGTCACAAGTATTTGCAATTAGCCAGGAAGTAGAAGATTTTATCTTGAATTCCGGAATGATACTTGCCATTTTTGGGATATTACTCGGTACCACTTTGTTATTCCTGAATGGGTTCTTTTTGTTGAAATTCAGAAATCATGCTCGCGCTTATACCATGGATCAACAAGAAAATCATTTAAATGCTGGTTTCGATAACCTCAATCGCTACCTGATTCTTTCAACTGCAGTGAATGGGATTTCCATTGTTTCCACTTTCGTGGGTATCATCTTTTTATTTTTTAAGGCCTAGTTTCTTCTTTGGCGAGGAATATAAGTTGTTCATTAAAATCTGGTAACCAGTTTGACATTTAATAACCTTGCCGTTAATCGATTTGGAACGGCATAAGTTCTGCCACTACTTTGGTCCTGAATCCATAAATAGGAGAGGGTGTTTTGGATGCCTAATAAATTAAAGACTTCCAGACTAAACCACATCGATTTTACATTTTTGAAATAACTGAATCTTGGTCTATCCTTGCGTGCACCATCTAAAAGAAGCGCACTAAAGCCAATATCCACGCGTTTGTAACTAGGTATCCGGAGAGTATCGCCGAAGCGCTGATTGTCGGGAGGCCCGAATGGAAGTCCGGTAGAATACAAACCATTCAAATGCACTTTAAAGTTTTTATTCCGTGGCAAGTAATCCGAAAAAAACAAACCAAAGCTGATGCGGGAATCTGTTGGACGAGGCACATAGCCGGGCGCATATGAGGTACTATCGTCACCGGTTACTTTGCTTTTTACGATGGCCACATCATCTGACAGATTTTCGGCGGTTTTCATCAAGCCTAAACTGATCCATGACTCTGCATCTCTCACGATATCTCCATATAAACGGAATTCGGCACCATAAGCATATCCAACGGCATTGTTTTTACCAAAATAACGGATTCGAATATTGTCGTATTCATAGGGAACCAAATCCCACATATACTTGTAGTATAACTCTGTTGTAAATTTAAATGGCCGGTTACCCAATGCTTTAAAATTATAATCCAATCCGCCCACAGCATGATATGATTTTTGAGCCTTTACATCCAGATTGACCGTGCCATCGAGGTTACGCATTTCGCGATAAAAAGGCGGTTGACTATACACACCCGTTGCTCCGCGGAAGACCACATCTTTTTGCCATTTGGGTTTCCATGAAAGTTGAAGACGTGGACTTACCAGAAATTCATTATTCAGGAAATTATAATTGAATCGGACGCCGCCTGTAATGACTAAGCCTATAGAATCAAAAGCCACATTGTCCTGAATAAAACCACTCCATCGCATGTAATTAAAATCCTGACTGGTTTTGTATCGTTTGGTCATGAGCAAGGCGGAGTCGCTGTAAGGTTGAGAAAAACCGGCACTATCCCGACGTTCCCATTCGTTGAGCTGATCGGATATGCCCACAAATTCAGCGTTCAGTCCCCATTGTAGAAAATGTTTTCCGGCATCGTAAAATCCTTTGTGTGCGATGTTGCCGACATTGACATTCAAATAATTTCCGGGCATAGTTATGAATAACACCTGTACCTAAAGCGTATTTCACATCACCGAAATTTTCTTTTCCCAAGTCGGTTTCAAGCTCGCCCAATAAATATTCACCCAGAATATCATAGGTTTCGGATTCACGGGTTTGGAAACCGGATGCGATTAATTTGAGTGTTGTTTTTGGTTCGGTGTATGGGTGATTGAAACCCCTCCATAACGCGAGTCAAATTTGTCGGTTTCCGCACCATCATAAAACATACGTAGTTGAAAGGCTTTGTTAATCAATCCAAAACTTTGGGTTGAATTTTCGGGTTGGAAGTCGAAACGATTTCGGGCATAATTTGCAAAAACATCAACCTGCCAATCTGTATCGAATTGATAGTTTAGGTAAGCCTGTATGTCGGTAAAGGTTGGGTTATAAATGCCTTTCGTTTGTTGTGATTGTAAGAGATACTGATTCGATTTTTGCCTGGCACCGATCATGTAGGATAAACGTTTCCGAATAGCAGTCCCTTCGAGGTGTGCCGCCAAACCCAACATACTTAATGACACACTTCCAGCAAACTCTTTGGGACGTTTGTAGGTGATATCCAGCACACTACTCATTTTATCACCGTATTTAGATTGGAAACCTCCGGTGGAAAAATTTACCCCACTCACCAAATCAGGATTGATGATACTCAAACCTTCCTGTTGTCCGCTGCGTACAAGAAATGGGCGATAAACTTCAAAGTCGTTGATATAAACTAAATTTTCGTCGAAATTTCCACCCCTTACATTGTATTGTGAAGTAAGCTCATTGTTGTTGCTCAAAAATATTTTTAATAAACCCTCAATGCCCTGAACGGTACTGGGCATTTCATAATACTTTTTCGGATTGATAGCAATATTGCCAGCCTCGTTTCGCTTGCTTTTGTCGGTAATCGTAACACCGTCCTTTTGTCGGGTATTCCGATTGATGCTTACGGTCAGGTTATAGGTTTCACCATTTTCGATACGTTTATTGATGATTTTCGATTCGAAACCAACATACGTAAAAACGATTTGAACGGTGCGATTGGCTGAAACCATGAGCACAAATTCGCCGGCATTATTGGTTTTGGTACCTTGTGTTTCTCCTTTCACAGAAACGGATACAAATTCTAGCGGAATATTATTTTCATCGGTGACTCTCCCTTTGAGCATCGCACTTTCATTTTGTGCAAAAAGGGTAAAGCCGGTCAGTAGCCAAAGCAGCAAAAAGCCTAAATATTTCATGTTACAAGGGAACGAAAATACAGTTAAAAAAGTATTTCCCATCACCTGAAGCCGGTATTTGGCGATGATGTAAAATGCACCACGAATTCTTCGGCTAGTTCTTCCTGAAATAATTGAGCGAACCTATTCAACCTTGGGACAAAAACAATCACCCTAAATTCGTTCAAAGTCGTTGGGATCAACCTGAGTGAAGACATTTTTTTCTTCCTGCGGTGCAAGTGGGGTATTCTTATAAGGTATGCGTAAGAGGGATTTATTTTTGAGCAGGTATCTTAAAACAGAGTCGTTTCTTTTGAAGGTAATATCCAGCGTGTCGTTGTGCAATCGATAATTCCCGACCTTTTTGTAAAAATTCCCGTTCATTTGTTCGGTAATCGTTACTTCTGCATCTTCTTTAAGATTGATAATCGTTTTCACTTTTTCACCTTGCTGATTCGTGACGCTTCCCCGATAGATGCCAAGGAATTCGCGGGTGGCCGCTTCCTGATCACCGGGGATGTACAAACCGTCTTTGGATGTGGGTGTTGAGGATTTTTCGGATTTACTGAGTTTAGAATAACGTTGTTGTTCGTTACAACTGTGCAGTAGCATGGCCCCGATGGCGATGATACTTAATTGGGTGAATAATAATTTCATTGTAGTAGGTATTGAATTTCAAATATACCCTGAGGGTTAAGCAAACAATGTTATAACAATGCAAAAATATAAATACTTGATTATCAATATGCTAATAAGATGAAAAACAAGGGGAAAAGGTTAAATGTGTCTCTATGGCATGCGATGCGGAAAAAAAATGACGCTTCATTGATGAATAAAACGATGATCAGTTGATGAATGTTCTATTGCTCAAAGGCTGCGGGATATGGAGGGTTTAGTCGCCGACGAAGGAGGCGACCGTAGCCCGGAGTAGCCCGATCATTGATGAGGAAAGAGGTGTTGATGACAGCCCCAAATTCTTAATAATTTACATTACTTCGTTTCAAGAAGCACCCATTTTTTTTCGAGTTGATTATAGCCGAAGCGATAAAAAGTTTCGGGTTTTTCACTTTGAGCTGCAAGAGAGTAGTTAAATTCCACACCATAAATCTGCATGTTTCCATACTGATCAAAACGGATTTTACGGGCTTTGTCATCCCCACGAGGTCCGAGTTGGTCTAAACTCAATTCGAATTTCAGATCGCCTTTAAAGAAACCTTGTTTGTCGAGGCGAATAGACCAGATTTCAGGTAATCGCCCTTTGCCGAAATAGAGTCTTTTTTCGCCGGTGATACCGCCCACACAAAGTCCGACCGCATCGCCTGTTTTAAATTGGTCCTGAATTTTGCCGGTACCCGGGTCTATCATATAAATCATCCCCATTTCTTTATCGCGGGTACTTCCTCCAACGCTGGAAACATAGAGCTTTTTACCATGACAATCGAAATAGATGCCCAGCATACCAAAAGGAACAACACCTTCGGAAGAGTCGATGATCCGGAAGGGAAGTGAACGCCTGCATAACGCCGGTTTTAGAATCAATTTTATAAACGGTATGAATGGTTTTCAGGGTATTGTCCATGGTGTTTACAACCGGGATGGGAAAACAATAGGCGTTCCCAAAATCGTCGGTCGTTACAGAGGCCATATAACCATGCTGTGACCAAGTAGGATGCTGGTATTTTTTAAAGGCTGTATCGGCTGAGGTGGCGGGTGCTTGCAGGAGCAAAACACCTTTATATTGCGTGCCTTCTGTTGAATAAGCCGTACGAGAAGCATCAAATCCTAACTGGCTGATGAATTCAGCAGGTTTACGGCATGGTTGACGCCCGATATTGCTAATTTCTTCTTCAGTCATTTTTTCTTCACAAGCCACGAAGGAAAGCATACTTAAGAGGAAAAATAAGTAGTTCAAAGATTTCATTTGATTCATTTAATGGGTGTAAACATAGGCCCGGCGAGGCAAGGATAAACACGCGTTTTATAGGATCCGTTTTCCAGATAACGTTCGCTCCAGCAATATTGATTTCCGGGCGTGTCGTCGTTTTTCATTTGACAAACATACCAAAGTACCAGGCCCGCATTGCTGGTTGATTCAGGTTGTGCATCAATAAACTTTTCCGGGCCTTGCTGATAATCGATATTACAACATGGTCCTATGGTGACAAGATCCTTTTCGCCTTCTTCGCGATCGGGATGTAAACGGGTGAGATAGAGATAAGGGAAATCACCTCTTCCGCCATCGCCAAACTGACCTCGACCGGGTTCAATCAGGAAGCCTTTTTGATCTTTACCACTCACTTTGTACAAGTAACCTTCTTTGGTGAATGGGGCTTGCGGGGATTGAAGTTTCCATTGTTCCTTATCCCAGGGCAACCACTGTTGACCGTTCCACTCGCTAAATGTATTTTCCTGACCGGCAAATGAAAAACGCATGACTGGCCTATAGGTGCCATTGTTGCCACAACCTCTTCCCAAACTTGCAGCCGCACAACGGAAACGCCCATCTTTGTAAAACTCGAAACGTTGGAGATAGTTGTAATTGCAGGGCAAGGGCCATTGTTCGGAGCTGAAATTTTGTTCCAATGCAAATCCGATAATTTGTCCTCCGTCACTGATTTCACTCACTCTTGGGTCGCTAATAGCTACCACCGCAGCCTGACTAAATTCGGGACAACCCACTGCATCACTATATCCAAAGCCTTCGGTATTGGAGTAGCTGACATGCCAATCAACAACTTTGGCATTATTGAGAACAAGTACATTGTTAAAATAAACTTCTGAAATGCGCAGCCCATCTGAAGTAGTAATGACATAATTCAGTTTCCATCCAAATTTCTCAAGGCTATTGATTTGTTTGCAATAACACTCCATCACCTTGTCGAATTTGAGACGTTTTTCACTGATATTTCTCACAGGTTGTTCGGTACCTGTGTTTGTCCATCGGATGCCTACCACGCGATGATCGGTAAGGTCGACAATACACCACAAAGCTTTATCACCTTTGGTAAAAGTGGGAGCCACACATAGGTGCATACTGCGCTCACATTTGGTTCGGTTTAAAGCGGTTTTGGTATTGGCCATCAATGCTTCCGTTTCACCCGGTTGATACCCAAGTGCGCGTATCACTTCGGGGTGGTTGATGGCAATTTGTACAGCCAGGTCTTTGAGATGGACAGGGATATCAGGCTGTGATTCAGGAAGTGTTTGCACAGAAAAAACCTCCTTCTTCCCTATATCCACCATCGCAGTGGTTGTGAGGTTGAGCGCAAAATTGTACAACTCAACCTTAAAAATTTCGGAAGCATTTCTGCCGGCTGGAATTTCTTGAGGACGGGCCTGATAAACGTTGAAAATTTCGTTACGCAAAGGTTGACCGGAATCCGGGTCCTTCAGGTTTTTTTGAAATTCGGGATGCAGAAGCGCCAATTCCTGTGCTTGATTTTGTTGCGGGTTAAGGTTTTGTAGTCTAATCACCGGAATAGGTGCCGATAGAGCCTGACGAATTTCTTCAACCCGCTCTTTAATGGTTGAAAAATCGGCACCGGTTGAATCGGGAATGATGATGGAATCAATAGCTTGTTGTTGTGGGTTATTATTTTTTGAAGCATCCTTGCATGAAAGCGCAAAGCATAAAAAAAATAATCGTATAAATCCGTTGAGGTGTTTGAGCATAATAAACAGGAGTCCGACAAATTTAATCATAAGATTGAAAGGTCGGGCATGCAAGTCACGAAAGCTTTTGTGCCTTTAATTATTTCGGGGGGCGAAAGACTCATTGTTCTGGTCGTTGAGATGATTCAGAAAAGCAATCAGCTGCAATTCCTGTTTACGGCTTAAAGAAAAACCGCTCAGGTATTTGCTTTTAAATGGGTGAAATCGGCCATCACCCTGATTCGGACCTTTTTCTATCAGGCGACCACCCCGGCTGTAGTGACGAATCACGTCCTCAACGGATGACATACTGCCATCGTGCATGTAAGGAGCGGTGCGCATCACATTGCGTAAAGAAGGAACCCTGAATTTTCCATCATCCTGCGATTGTTGAGTATACATACGCAAACCGGCATCATTTGGTGGATAAGTACCTGCGCTGGTGAAATAAAGTCCGGTATTAAAATAAATGCTGTCGTGATTTTCAGTCAAAGTCGCATTGCTGAAATCTGGACCACCATGACAGGAAATACAAGCAAGGCTATCGGAGCAAAATAATTTGTATCCGGCAAGGGCATCCTGACTGAGAGCGGACGAATCGCCTTTCAGAAACCGGTCAAAGGGAGAAACACCCGATTGTAGGGTATTGATATAGGCCACTAAACAATCGACAACCCACAAACTGTCGGTAGAAGGAGGAATCTGACCATAGGTTTGAAGAAGAAGTGAATGGTAAACTGAGTCATCACGAATAGTTGAAAGAAATTTTGGCCAATGAAGATGTAGTCCTAATTCCAAAGGATGAGTGCCGTAGAGTGGGCGTTGTAATTGTTGTGCAAGGTTTTTTGCCTTTGGATTTGCCCAATCGAAGACCTTCATTTTGGAAACATGGAGAAGACTGGGGGCATTGTGTAATAACATTTCACCGGATGGGCTGACGCTGGTTCGGTAGCCGTCTGTAAAGGCCATGGAGGGGTCGTGGCAACTGGCACAACTGCGGGTATGATTCCAGGAAAGTTGAACATCCGAAAACAAACGCTCACCTATTAGGGCTTTTTTATCGGCATTTCTGGTATGGCAAGCGTTCCACATCAACATACAACTAAAAATTCCGAAAATTAAAAGACAGGTTAAAAGGCGGTATTTCATACGTTAAAAAGCGCTCCTCAGGTGCGTAAACGCTGTGTAGCACAAAAGTGGCCTCCACAACGTTAACAAAAAACATTTTTTTTGTGAGATGAAAGCCGTAATTTTAAATTATCAAATTAACCAAAACCTTTAAAAATTTGAACATGAAAAAATTAATGAACCTCAAACTGAAATCGTGGCGTACTGGTATGCTGGGATTATTTTTAACAGCCTTAACGGCCTTTAGTGCTAATGCACAAATGGAAATCGTCGGTAAAATCAAAAACCTCAAACAACAAGATCCAAACACATTTACTTTTGAAGTTTGGTTGGTGAACAAAAGCACCAGCAACGAAACCATCAAACTATCCGGATTTCAAATGGGTGTTGATTTTGATGCTGCCGCTATTGCCAATGGAGGACAAATCACAACCCGACAAATTAAGGAAAATCCTGCTCTCCCGCAGATGCAAAGGAGTCAAAAACCAAATTTAAATACGCAAATAAAAAATACCTCTTCTAAAATGAATCATTGGCGTATCGCGGCTCAAGTGCTCGGAGCCGGAAATAGCCAAGATGGCGTTGAGGTTCCTCGTGAAGGATTGTGGTTTGGGACTTATGAAATTAAAAATAATGTGCCATTTGCTGCAAACAGTAAGCCTTCTTTTAAATGGAATCTGACCAATGGTCAAGGTAAAACACGTTCTTTGTTCTTAGGGTATGTTGGTAAAAATCAGGTTTCAACCCGTTTCACCAATCCTGCATTTGAAGGACATTTATTCAGTGTGGAAGAAGTGGAAGATTTTACGTTGAATCCATCATCTAAAACCAATCCGGCACAACGTTTTACTGAAAATAGTTTTACTTCTATTTATCCGAATCCTGCCCACGAACAAATTACTTTGGATATTCAATCCATCACTGAAGAACCAGTGGTTATTGAAATCATTGATGCTTCCGGTAAAGTGGTCATGAATCAAACAGAGAAACTTGAAATGGGCAATGTAAAAATGACCATGAATATTCGTCAACTTGCTGCAGGTTCTTACACTGTTCGAATGAAGTTAAAAGAGGGTGACCTGGTTTCCCGATTTATTAAAGAATAAACATACTTTATTTTGAAAAGACCCTCCTGATTGGAGGGTTTTTTTATTTCAGAAGAAGTGGGTGACACAAGTCGATGAGGTTTTAGCGTTGAATGTACTTTGAGTAATGAGTATCACTTACATTTGTCGAAATTTTTAAAGTGAAATTAAAACACGTACTGTGGGTTGTTTTGGTCATCCTGCTCATGGATCAGGCTTCCAAAATCTATATCAAGACGCATTTCATGTACAATGAAGAAGTGAACGTGATGGGCTCCTGGTTTCGTTTACATTTTATTGAAAATGAAGGCATGGCTTTTGGGATGAAATTTGGCGAACGGTACGGTAAACTATTTTTAACCCTCTTCCGGCTTGTGGCGGTAATTTGGGGCGTATTTTTTATTCAGAAAACCCTCATTAAAGGGAAGTATCACAATGGTTTGATTTTTTGTAGTGCGCTGATTCTTGCAGGTGCATTGGGTAACCTCATTGACAGTGTTTTTTACGCCAAAATTTTTACAGAAAGTCCTTATCATCATGGGCCTTTGGCTAAAATGGTACCCTGGGGACAAGGATACGGTGAACTTTTTCACGGCAGAGTTGTGGACATGCTCTATTTTCCACTGGTGAATGGCACTTTCCCTTCCTGGTTTCCGATATGGGGCGGACAACCCTTTGAGTTTTTCCGACCTGTTTTTAATATTGCAGATGCCTCTATTTCAGGAGGGGTTATCGCCATTTTTGTTTTCCAAAAAATATTATTGCGCAAACCAGAAGACTTGAATGCATCCGAAGTAGATCCGATTTCGGAGCCTTCATCCGCCACTGAAAACGAGGTTGCTGAATCCCAATAAGCCCATGAAGATTTTTGTGTGGCTTGGAATGCTTTTTGGATTGCTGCAATTTCCACTTAAAGCGCAACAAATTTTCCCCGTTCATAAATATCCGCAACATTATGCCTTACCGGTTCATTTAGATATCAGTTTGGTCGGGAATTTTGGGGAATGTCGACCAGACCATTTTCATTCGGGTTTGGATATTCGTACAAATGGAAAGGAGAATGTACCCGTTTACTCGGTTCAGGATGGATACATTTCGCGGGTTATTATGGATTCAAAAGGATTTGGGCATGCCATATATATCACTCATCCCGAAGGTTATGTGAGTGTTTATGCGCATTTAAATAAATTTTTTCCGGAATTACAACAATACGTGACACGGCAACAATACAAAACCCAAAGCTGGAAGCAAGAGATGTTTCTCATGCCTCATCAGTTTCCGGTACGTAAAAATCAATGGGTCGCCTACAGCGGGAATACCGGCTCATCGCAGGGCCCCCATTTACACTTTGAAATTCGGCACACAAAAACGGAATCTCCATTAAACCCATTGCTCTTTTATCCTCAGTTGAAAGACACTAAGGCTCCAACCATACGTAAACTGGCGGTATATGACGGGCGGCAAAGCATCTATCATCAAAGTCCTAAACTATTTACAACACAGGCTGCAAGCGGAAAGACTCATCTCATCATTCCTTCAATAACGGTAGAAACTGACCGGGTGTATCTAGGCATCATTGCAGAAGACTTTATGGAATCTGCAAAAGGGAGTTTGGGAGTGTATGAAATGCGATTATTCGAAAGCGGACAATTTCGTTTTGGGTGGCAAATGAATGATATCTCTTATGATTTGACCCGATACATGAATGCACATGTCGACTATAAATCCAAAGTGTTACAAAATCATTGGATACAATTGTGCCATCGTTTGCCTCATGACGAGCTAAAAAATCTACCGTTCTTCCAATGCAGAGGCTGGCATGATCAAATTAAACGATACTTTATCCCGGGAAATTCTGATTGAAGTATTGGATACCAAAGGAAATAGCCAACAGTTAAAATTCCAGATTCGACGAAAAATGAGTGCATTGACTTCCATCTGTTCTGATCAAAAACACCCGGGCAAAGCTCATCAAATAGAAGTGGATAGACTGATGTTAAATATTCCTCCTAAAGCACTGTATGATTGGATTTGTCCGGAGGTCTTGCGTATTCCATCTTCCAATCAGGAAACCTATCAATTTCAATACGACTATATTCCATTACAAATCGCGGTGAAGGTGAAGATTCCTTTTGTGCCAAATGCTCAGCATGAAAAGATTCATCAACTTGTTTTGCAGGCTTTGAATCCATTGAGTGGGGGTAAAAAGAAATCGTATCCGGCACATTTTGAAAAGGGATTTGTCATTGGAGAGATCAAACAATTGGGATCGTATCGAGTGGTTTATGATCAAAATGGACCCCGGATTAAAACGGCTCTTCAAGATGGGCAACGAATTTCATCGCTCAAAAAATTAGTGTTCGAAATTGAAGATGAAATCGGGCGTGTGACTAAAATGCGGGCGGAAGTAAATGGTCAGTAGTTGCTGTTTGCCCAAAAGGGGAATGTTTACACCTATGAAATGGATTCTTTATATCCAAAAGGTTTATATCCCTTAAAAATTATTGCAGCCGATGAAAGCGGAAATGAAACGACATTTGCCCTTAAATTACAACGATAAAAAATGTTAGAAAACGGCATGAAGGCACCTGCCTTTACACTCAAAGATCAATCTGGAAACAAAGTCAGTTTAAAAGATTTTATTGGACAAAAAATCGTCATCTTTTTTTATCCGGAGGATGATACGCCTACTTGTACTGTTGAGGCTTGCAATTTGCGCGACAACTATGGCCTCCTGCGAAATAAGGGATTAACGGTGATTGGAATCAGTCCGGATGATACAGAAAAGCATCAAAAATTCCAGACCAAATATCAACTCCCTTTCACCCTTTTGGCAGATCCGGAAATGAAGGTGATTGAAAAATATGGGGTTTGGGGCGAAAAAAACATGTATGGCCGCAAGTACATGGGATTAAAAAGAACCACTTTTCTCATCAACGAAAAAGGGCAAATCGATCATGTGATTCGAAAAGTGGATTCCAAAAAACACGCTGAACAAATTGTAAAAATCTGGAGCCTATAAATGAAAACGATTCGGGTACGTATTGTTGAAAATAGTTGGGTGGCCCGTTTGGCTTCCTGGAAACTAAAAAGCCAGCAATGCGCCATCGTTTTGGGGCGAACCATTTTTCTGCATGGGTTTGATAAAAACGCGCTGATGCAGGACCAGCGATTGCTTCGGCATGAGGTATGTCATGTTCTACAATGGCAACGCATGGGATATTTTTATTTCTTGGTGTGTTATTTGAGTTGGTCAATCCGATTTGGATACTATCAAAATCCCCTTGAAATTGAGGCCAGACAAAAAGAAGCGGATGACACGATTCTTAAAAAAGTTGTAATCCTATGAAAATAAATTTGCCAAGTCCTTAAAAATCCTATTTTTACTTCGAAGCCATGGTTCAACAGATAACAGAAGGAATCAGTATAACGGTAGAAACGTTTTACAACAAAGAACAATCAAATCCGGTGATTGGAGAATATACATTCGCTTATCGGGTTTCGATAGATAACTTTTCCAATTTTCCCGTAAAGCTTTTACGAAGGCATTGGTTTATTTTTGACAGCAATGGCAGTTATCGTGAAGTTGAAGGCGAAGGCGTGGTTGGCCAGCAGCCTATTTTAGAGCCCGGAGAATCATTCCAATATGTCTCTGGTGCTGGAATTCGCACAGATATGGGGAAAATGAGAGGAGCCTATCAAATGGAAAATATGCTGAATAAAAAGCTTTTGAAGGTTGAAATCCCTGAGTTTGAATTGATTGCGCCTTATAAAATGAATTAAAACGGCACTTCGTTTTTTTTCATTTTGCTAACATCCATTTTTATAGCTTTGTACCTGCACAAATATGAAACGGAGTATTAAATTTCTCTGGTGGGGTCTTGTATTAGGCATCATCGGTTTTAACGCCCTGATCTGGATGATTAATGAGGGCTGGTTGGGATATATGCCCAAGATGGCGGAACTGGAAAATCCTAAATCAGCAACTGCATCTGAACTCTATTCTTCTGAAGGGGCTATGATCGGTAAATATTATCTCGAAAATCGCAATCCGGTGACCTATGATGAAATTGCACCCTGTGTGGTTGATGCTTTGGTTGCCACCGAAGATGAACGTTTTTACAAACATAGTGGTATTGATCCTGAAGCCATAGGCCGTGCCCTTTTTGGGATGGTCACTTTTAATCCAAAAGGAGGGGCCAGTACGATCACCCAACAGTTGGCCAAACAATTATTGGAACAAGGTTCTCGTAATTTCATGGAGCGTATTCTTGAAAAACTCAAAGAACAAATTGTAGCTGTTAAACTCGAAAAAAATCTAACCAAACAAGAGATTCTGACCTTGTATCTCAACACGGTTCCTTGGGGATACAATTCATTTGGTATCAAAAGTGCGGCCAAAACTTACTTTAATAAAACGCCCAAACAATTGGATATTGAAGAAGCGGCATTGTTGATTGGGATGCTCAAGGGGTCTTCGCGATATAACCCGACCAAAGAAAGTAAACAACAACTGGTACTCGATCGACGCAATACGGTTTTGGATCAAATGGTGAAAAATTTAAAAATATCAGCGGCAGAGGCTCAGGCATTAAAAGAGAAACCAATTGTTCTTGATTTTTCGCCCATGAGTGATACCCATCATGAAGGGGTAGCACCTTATTTCCGTCAAGTGGTTGAGCAAGAGGTGAAAACCTGGTGCAAAAAGAAAGGGTATAATATTTATAAGGATGGGTTGAAAATTTATACGACCATCGACACAACCATGCAGGCCTATGCTGACAATGCGGTTCAAAAACAGATGTATGGTAAAACCCGTTTTGCAAGCAACCGTACCTGGGAAAAACATAAAGTGACTTTGATGCGAGCGATGAAAGAAACCGATCGTTACAGAGAACTCAAAAAGGAAGGAAAGTCTGATGATGAAATATTGAAGGTGTTTAATACCAAAACAAAAATGAAGGTATTTGCCTGGAACAGCCGCCGCGAAAAAGATACGACCATTACTCCGATGGATAGTATCAAGTATATGAAAGGATTTGTGCAAACGGGTTTTATGGTAATGGATCCTGCCACAGGTGAAGTAAAAGCATGGGTTGGTGGAATTAATCATAAATATTTTCAGTTCGACCATGTCAATAGCAATACAAAACGGCAAGTAGGTTCAACCATTAAACCGCTCTTGTATTGTCTGGCAGTTGATAATGGATATTCACCCTGTATGTCTGTATCGCTCAATCCGGTGATGTTTCCGGGGCATGGTTGGTATGGTCCGGATAGAAGCAGAGGCGCAATGCCTATGAAAACGGCCCTGGCATTTTCGAAAAATAATGCCACCGTAAATATTCTCAAATTGGTGGGGATAGAGCATTTTGTGAAGTTTCTTAAGTTATTGGGTATTGATAGTAAAGTGAATGCCTATCCATCGGTTTGTTTAGGAGCAGATGATATTTCTATCATCGAAATGTTACGGGCATATACAATGTTTCCCAATTATGGAATCAATACCAAGCCGATTTTTATTACGCGTATTGAAGATCGAAATGGAAACGTGCTGGAAACTTTTGTGCCGGAACGAAAAGAAGTGATCAATGAAATTACTGCCTATAAGATGATTCGCATGATGATGGGCACAGTGTTGATTGGTACTGGTAAACGATTAAAACCAGTGTGGGGAATTAAAGGCGAGTGTGCCGGAAAGACCGGAACCACCAACAGTGAGGCGGATGCATGGTTTATTGGATATACGCCTCAATTACTTGCAGGCGCATGGGTAGGCTGTGATGATCGTTTTGTAGGCGTGGGTTTGGGAGAGGGAAGTCGGGCGGCAATGCCAATTTGGGGAGAGTTTTTTAAACAAATACAATCCAACGAAAAATTGGGTTATGCCAAAGTTCAAGAATTTGAAAAACCGGCTGTGATGGAAGGATTGGATGAATGTGATGTGGCCGATCAGGTGAGTTTGCAAAGGGCGGAAGCCGTGATGAATGTATCAAGAGGAGAAGCAACCGCAGATGATGATTCTCCATCAGAACGATGGGATAATGACAATGCCGGTACTGACAAGGAAGATTACAAATGATGCGTTTCCGACCATCATTTATTTTTATCATCCTAGTTTTGCTGTGGGCGCCTGTTTTGCTGAAGGGACAATCAAAGCCTTGTGTGATTCAAAACAAAGCCATGCGCGCCGGAGAAGAACTGACTTACAAAGTCTACTATACTTTGGCAGGGGCATACGTTGGAGCTGGTGAGGCAATTTTTAGCACAAGTATTTACGCCAAAGAAAAAAAGTATTTTCATTTAAAGGGAAGTGGTCGGACTTATGACAGTTACGATTGGTTTTATAAAGTACGGGATTTATATGAGAGCATTGTAGATAGCCAAACCCTAAAGCCTGTGATCTTTAGAAGAAACATTCAGGAGGGTAATCAAAAGCTGCTGCAGGAAGTCTATTTTGATCGGAATAAATTGCAGGTTTTGGACAATGGTCAAAAGAAATCCATGTCTGAGTGTTTATTGGATGTCTTGTCTGCCATTTATTATGCCCGAAATATTGATTTTGCAAAATATCAGGTGGGTGATAAAATCCCGATAGAAATATATCTCGATGGTGAAATTCACGCCTTATATATCCGATATCTTGGTAAAGAAAAAATCAGCACTCGACACGGGCAATATCAAACGATAAAATTTAAACCTCTATTGCTGGATGGGACTTTATTTAAAGGGGGTGAACAAATGACTGTTTGGGTTACAAATGATGTTCGAAGGATTCCGGTATATATCGATACGCCGATTTTGGTGGGGCATATCCGGGTTTTTTTTCATCAAAGGAAAAGGACTGATAAAATCGTAGAAAAATGATCAATCGTTTAATTCAATGCCGAAGCGCAACAAAATTCGTTGTTGTTTAAATATAAATTGTTCGGTATTCCATTCCTGATGTTGCGAATTAAATTGATGAAGCTGGTAACGGCTGCTTGAAAAATTATAGTTCAAATCGAAACTATAGAAAACAGAACCGGCCAGTTTGGATTTAATGCCCAATCCGACATTCAGGTAATAACCCGTTTGCCGCCTGTAATAATACCAATCACTGCCACGAAGTGCTTCATCAAAACCAATAAAATTTAAGCCAACATCACTCAGGGCAAAATACCTAAGTTTTCGTCCGAAATAGGCGCGGCCATCCAAAAATAAAGGGATTAAAGGAGGTTGCAGGGCATAATAATACCTGGGTCCGGGTTCATAGGCCAGGCCAAGTCCGACAAAACAATTTTTATAACGTACGCCATTGATTAATTGAGGAAAAGCAGATACCCGTCCGTCGGCAATAGAAATTCCTAACTGCTGTAAAGAACCGAAATGCCAATCCTTTGGAGTTGCATGAAGAGAACTCTGGACAAGGATCAGTAACAATAAAAGGTAGCGATTCATGATGATTATTTGGGGATGCTGGCAAGCAAGTTCAGCGCACCTGATTCATTAAAAGTATAAAATCGAATTTCGCGCTGACACATAACAATCAGCTGTTGATTCATGGCAACCACATCCAGGGCTGCTGACATCGGTTCATGGGTCAATAATTTTAAATTTAAACGATCGTCGGCATCATAAATTTTAAGCCCTTCATCACCATCGCAAATAAACAGCAGATTACCTTCTTTGCTTAAACCATGTGGATTAAACAAAGGGTATGATTTTAATAATTTCGGCTGCTGTGAATTGGAAATATCCACGATATCCAACTGATTTGTAAAACCCTGACAAGGAGTGCCACTGCGCAGGGTGACATAAGCGAAATTTGTTTCGGCGATTACAGGGTCGCAAACGCGGGCATGATTAAACTGGCCTTGTTTAACGGGTAAAGCCGGATTGCTTAAACTAAAAATATACATGCCCATTTGCCCACCAATAAAAAGTTGATCTTGAAAAGGGTAGATCGTTTCAATATTCCAATCAACCCTTTGTTTATTTTTCAATGATGGGGTGGCTTGGTCATTGAGTTCAAAAGAGTATAAATCCGAGCGATCTACTGCATACAAATATTGATTCACCAAAGTAAAACGGGCCATACTGCTACTCTGGGAGTTTCCTCCTGAACCACCACTTGTACCCGGCATAAACTGACTATCGAAGGTCATGAATTTGCTTTCACTTAGAAACAAGCCACCGAACATGTTTTCGTCATACCTGCTCGTGTCCTTTTTTGTAAATGAAACAAGAACTTGTCCATTATCTGGAAGTCCGTATGGATTCATTCGATTGGTAAAAATATTTTCCTGAGCATTTAAAAATACTGGATTTTGTATATCGTGAATATCGATGGCGTACAAATCCGTATAACAATCGGCATAGAGGATATCATTTCGCACGGCCATGCCCTGATTTCCAGGTATAGGAATAAATCCAATATTGGCAGGATGGGCATTTCCTTTGAACTGAACCACATGGATACCTTTTTCAGCCTCATTGATCAATAAATATTGTTGATAGATGGCGAAACTGCCCGGGCGTTCCATGTTTTGAGATGGATTGAGGGCAATCTGATCGCGAACTTCCTGCTTTGTGGAATAGTGTGGGATATAAATGGTATAGTGATGAGTGAGTTGATTTTTCAGACATGCACTTAATAAGAAGATGAGAAGTGTCAATCCAAAAAGCGGACGGGTCATCATTGAGATTTTGAATGTTTTCATGCTGGATATTTCGTTTAAGACGCAGTTGTTGGGATGAAAGTTACTATAAAGACGGAAAAATGACTTCCAAAAAATTAATATTACTTTATTGTTACCAAATTGTAACTTTGGTAACAAGCTTATGAAACGGGTCATTCAATTATTCATTTTACTCTTTAGCGCGGGATTGGTTTCCGGGCATGAGATGGTGAATATAGAATATTTAGGAGACACCATCACATTATCGGTTCGAAAGGAGATGTATGTGAAAATGGCCGAAGTAATCACCGATCAGGAAGTTAGTTTATTTCAACAACAACTGGATGACGCTCAATTCAACCAATGTGCGTATGCAATTCTGAAATACCGGGATGAGAAAAAGCTGGATGATTGGATGTATTACCAATTGATTCGACGGGTGGCCTATCATTTTTGTCCAAAATCTACCCATTATGGATACTACACCCTTTATAAATGGTACCTAATGGGGCATAGTGGGTATGAAACGACTTTGAGTATGAATGAAGAACAACTTCTGTTTTATGTCAAGTGCACAGAAAATGTATATGGCATTCCTTTTTTTAGTCGGGATGAAAAAAGATTTATTTGTTTGAATATGCATGATTTCGGCCATGAATTATTACCCAATTTGGCCACCCATGAAGTGAGTGCAAGAATTAAAGAGGGGCAAAAGGCATTCTCCTATAAGATTCAGCAAATACCGAACATTAAATCCGCAGATATCGTAGAGAAGGAACTATCATTCAGCCATTTGGGTAAAACCTATCGGATTCAGGTGAAATTAAATCCGCAAGTCAAAACCTTATTTCGAAATTACCCGGTGGCAGACTTTGAAACCTATTTTAATATACCCATGAGTGAAAGTGCCCACGCTTCGCTGATTCCTGCACTCAAACAACATCTATTACTTAAGAAAGAATCGGAGGGCATTGATTTTTTAATGCATTTTACCCGACAGTCCTTTGTGTACCAAAATGATCAGGATTATTTTGGCAAGGAACGAAGACTCAGCCCGGAGCAGACTTTGTTTTACGAAAACAGTGATTGTGATGATCGGGCAGCTTTATTTTATTATTTAGTCAAAGAGATTTACAATTTGCCTATGATTGTGTTATTATATCCCGGGCATGTTACTGTAGCCGTTGAATTGCCTCATCCAAAAGGTAGAACAATTTCCTTCAAGGGGCGCGATTATAGTATTTGTGAGCCTACTCCTCAATCGGAAGAACTAGGTGTGGGTCAAATTTCGAAACATTTAAAACATAAACCATTTGAAGTGGTTTATGAATATCTTCCGGATGGGGTATGTTTCAAATGAACCTGTTTGAGTGGTAAATGTTCAGCCTATTTAAGCTAACTTTGACGGCCTTCATTTCATGAAAGAAATTTCAAATCGTTCTGCCAGTTTTCATTTTGCCATTGAACAAAAATTCAGTGCAGGCATGGTTTTGACCGGAACAGAAATTAAATCATTGCGGCAGGGGAAAGCCAGTTTTAATGACAGCTATTGTTTAATGCATCAGGGCGAATTATGGTTAAAGAGTCTTCACATTGCTGAATACTCACATGGCACCTATACCAATCATGATCCTTTGAGAGATCGCAAATTATTACTCAGTAAAAAGGAATTGCGAAAAATTGATGCGAAAACAAGGGAAAAAGGTTTTACAATCATTCCATTGCGCATTTTTATGAGTGAGAGTGGATATGCTAAAATTGATATTGCATTGGCCAGAGGGAAAAAAACGCATGACAAAAGAGACAGCATCAAAGCCAAAGATGCCGAGCGTGAATTAAAGAGGAGTTTACATTTCGATTAAGCACGATATTACCCTTGGGGGAAAGATTTTTTCAATAATTATAACAGGACACTTCATCATCCTCTGTGGATAGCTTGCTGCTTGAAATCAAGGCGATCATACTAGGCCAATGCGTATTTGATTTTTTTTTTTTTTTTTTTTGTTAGCTTTACCCAACTGCAAAATTTGGGTTGAATTTTTGAGCAGATAGGCATAAAAAAAACTGCCCTTGAGCAGTTTTAATATCTGATGGAAATCACAAATTTAGAAAGGAAGATCATCGACAATAGCTGCGGAACTATTTTGAATAAAATCCTGAGGTGCTGCCGGGGCCGATTGGAAGGACTGTGAAGGCTGTGCAACCGCTCCCGAAGATTTTTCTAAGCGCCAGGCTTCCAGACTGTTGAAGTATCGGATGCCTTGAGGGCCATTCCATTCACGACCTCTGAGGTTAAAAGAGACTTTCATTTCCTCGCCAATTTGATAATTATCCAAAAGCGCACATTTATCTTGTGTCAACTGAAAACTGATGTATTGTGGATATTGGGTCGAAGAATCGGTTGTTAAAACGAATTCACGCTTTGAAAATTTTTCACTCACCACCTGGGTGTCATTCTTAACCTTAAGAATACCATTTACTTCAAAAGATGCCATAATTTTGATTTTTAGTGCCCGAAGGTAATTTTTTTTGTACTTTTTAGCTGAACCACCCTGTGAAAATAATCAAACTCTTATCCACAATTCTGTTGCTTGTTTCCCTTGCCTGTAAGGTAACTTACCATCCAAATCGTTTTGAAGCACAAAATATGAAGATTACAGAAGGGGTGCAATTGGACAGTACTTCCGATATCGCTGAATTTTTAAAACCCTATCGGGACAGCTTATCAGTTCAAATGAACCAGGTGGCTGCTTATCTGCCTCAAACACTCAATAAACAAGGGTATGAAAGCGAATTGGGTACAACCCTCTGTTATAGTTTGTATGCCTACTGGACAAAGGTACATGGGGATTCGAAACTGCCTGTTTTGGCGATATATAATACTGGTGGCCTTCGATTGCCCGCTTTGCCTGCCGGGCAGTTAAGCGTCGGAAAAGTCTATGAATTGCTGCCATTTGACAATGCATTGGTTGCGCTAGAATTAGATGTGCAAACTTTAAAACAATGGATTAAGCTGATGATTCAAGCTGGTGGTTGGCCTGATTACGGTTTAAAATATCAGCTTCAGGATACTACTTTACAAAACCTCAAGATGTATCAAAATGGTCAATGGACCGCAATGGATAATCACCAAAAATTTATCGTGCTGACGAATGACTATGTAGCCAATGGAGGTGATCAATGTAGTTTTTTGATCAATCAACCTCGTATTGATTTGAAAGTTACGCCTGTGATTATCCGTGATTTGTTTCTCAAATATGTGCAAGATGTGGATACCCTCCGTGTTGTCACTGAATCATCTTTATAAAACGACGACTGTATGCAACGACGAAAATTTATTCAAAATATGAGTGCTTTGGGTGCAGGTTTATTGTGCGGAGGCTATCCTGACGAATCATGGGCTGGCACACAAACCCGACAACTCAGCATATTACATACCAATGATGTTCATAGTCGACTGGATCCTTTTCCGATGGATGGTAGTAAGTATCAGGGGCAGGGGGGCGTTTTGGCCAGAGAGCGGATCATCCGAAATATTCGTGCTGAGAAAGAACATGTCCTACTATTGGATGCAGGTGATATTTTTCAGGGCACACCCTATTTTAATTTTTATAAAGGAGAGCCGGAAATGAAAGTGATGTCCATGTTAGGATATGATGCTGCTACCTTGGGAAATCATGATTTTGACAACGGGATAGAAGGATTGGTGAAACAGATGACCCATGCTGATTTTCCTTTTGTAAATTGTAATTATCGATTTGATGGAACTGAGCTTGAAAATCTAATCAAACCCTATACGATTTTCCGAAAAGGGGGGCTGAAAATTGGAATTCTTGGAGTAGGAATCGAATTGAAAGGACTTGTTCCGAATAACCTTTGCGAAGGAGTTCTCTATGAAGATCCATTGATGCATGCAAATCGTGTTGCATATCATCTGAAAAAAAATAAAAAATGCGACTATGTTATTTGTCTTTCGCATTTAGGTTTTGAATACAAGGATGGAAAAATTTCAGATAAAATTCTCGCCGCAGAATCAGAACATATTGATTGCATTTTGGGAGGACATACACATACCTTTTTGGAAGAACCGCATAAGTTAAAAAATCGACAAAATCAAGCGGTTATTGTTAATCAGGCTGGTTGGGCTGGCTTGCGTTTGGGCCGTATAGATATTTTTTTGATAATAAAAACGACTCACACTACGTTTCCAATTTTACTGTTGTTGGAACATAACAAACAAGGGTTTAAAAATTTTTTTTTTCAACAAAAAATCACCACTTTCGTTTTCCAATTGAGCGGGAGAGCAAAAGCCTGAAAATTGGAGAAAAACACACCATTATTATTTAAAATACTCTGTAAAATTCGATTAAGTGGACATGGCGAAAACCTTTGATAAAATATGGGAAAATTGTTTGAAGGTCATCAAGGATAATATTAGTTGGCAATCTTATAAAACATGGTTTGAACCAATCAAACCAATCGCACTCGAGGATAATATTTTAGTGATTGAAGTTCCAAGCCAATTCTTTTACGAATGGCTGGAAGAACATTATGTTGAATTACTGGCGAAAACAATCAAAAGAGAATTGGGAAAAAATGCCCAATTAGAATATCGTATTTTGATGGAAAATCAAAATACACGAAATCCAGCTTCCATTCGGGTTCCGGCGAGTAAACAACAAAGTGCTCAATTGAGCAATAATTATGTGGATGCACAAATTGGTTTAGAAGGAGGGATAAAAAATCCTTTTGTAATACCTGGATTAAAGCGTTCACAAATCGATCCGCAGTTGAACCCGAATTATACATTCGATTCTTTTGTGGAAGGTGAATGCAATCGTTTAGCCCGAAGTGCGGGATTGGCTGTTTCTCAAAAACCGGGTGGAACATCTTTTAATCCGCTGGTACTTTATAGCTCATCCGGTTTGGGCAAAACCCATTTGATTCATGCGATTGGCAACGAAACAAAACGTTTACATCCGAATAAAACAGTTTTGTACGTCAGTGCAGAAAAGTTTATTCATCAATTCATTGAGCATTCAAGAAATAATGAGATCAACGATTTTATCAATTTCTATCAAATGATTGATGTCTTGATCATCGATGATATCCATTATTTCGCACCGGCTATAAAATCTCAAGATGCGTTCTTCTCGATTTTTAATCATTTACATCAGAATGGCAAACAACTCATTCTGACCAGCGATAAACCACCCAAGGATTTGGATGGCATGCAAGAAAGATTATTGTCGAGATTCAGATGGGGACTCAGCGCTGATCTTCAAGCACCTGATTTCGAAACCCGCATGGCCATTTTAGAGCATAAAATGCGTAATGATGGTTTAGAGTTGCCTTTGGAAGTGGTGAAATATCTCGCATATAATGTGCAAAACAATATTCGTGAAATGGAAGGCGCGTTGATTTCATTACTCGCCCATTCATCACTTGTGAAAAAGGATATTGATTTGGAATTGGCCAAAAAGGTGTTACGGAATATTGTAAAAACATCTTCTAAAGAAATCACCATTGATACCATTCAGAAAATGGTGTGCGATTATTACGATATTTCTTACGACAAGCTTCAAGCCAAGACCCGCAAACGCGAGATTGTTCAAGCCAGACAGATTTCTATGTTCCTGGCCAAACAATTCACCAAAAACTCCCTGAAAACTATCGGAGATCATTTTGGAGGGCGCGATCATACGACCGTGATTCATAGTTGTCAGACTGTCAAAGACCTGATGGATACCGATACGATGATACGGGAACAAGTCAAAGAGTTGCAACAAAAAGTGCATTTAGCAGCGATTTAAATTTCATATTTTTTGATATCATAAGCCGGGTTTTAACCCGGTTTTTTTATGAAAATCGATTTCTATGTTATTTTTTCCTGAAGTTAAACGTGTCTTGATATCAATTCAATGGTTAGAAGCTGAACTTAACTTAGCTTTGCAACAGAAAAACGCATTTATGAAACGAATAATTCCAATGAGCCTAATGGCTGTGCTATTGTCCTTGTTTTCACTAACTGGCATCGCACAAAATGTTTATTTAAACCAATTTACTGGAGCAAGTAGCTGCCCAACACCAGGTAACGTACCAACAGTGGCAGCCAATGCAACCGGGACTGCTTTAACCCGCAATCTCATTACTTGTACTCCTACGGCCAATGTCTTTAATTCCACGACATTGAATAATACAAGTAGCATCAATCCGAGTTCTTACATCGAATTCACTGTTACTCCGGATGCCGGATATGGGTTAAGTTTGAGTTCCTTGAGCTTTTTTCGTCAGGGTAGTAATACAGCGCCCAATCAATTGGAAGTGAGTTACAGTACAGATAATTTTGCAACTTCCACTACATGGGGAGCCGCACCTCTTACAACCAATCCGGGTTCTGTGGCTACCTGGGATTTTCCCGATTTCGTGACAACGCCTGGGCAAACACTTTCGTTTCGATTTTATCCCTATGGAACCCAACGCACCGATTTAGGCGCTACTCCTGCTGCATCAACCGGTACACTTCGATTTGATGATATTACCCTCATTGGAAATGTAATTCCTGTTGGTCCTTTCTTATTATTCACGCCTGGTTCGCAATCTTTTGCCAATCAGAACATTGGTACTCAATCGACTTCTCAAATCATTCAGATTTCGGGAGATAATTTAAGTCCTTCATCAGGTACTCTGAGTTTGTCCGTTAGTAATGCTGATTTTGAAGTTTCAAATGATGATATCAATTGGGGCTCTATTACCTCTGTTTCTTACGGGACCCCTTTGCTGAACTCTACGCCTGTTTACGTACGCTCCAACTGCAACTTTAAATGGGACCGGCACCAATCCGGCTTTTCCTACTCAGTTGGTCATTACCAATATCACGCCAGCCTCTCCACTGGTAACCGGAACTTTTGATGTTACTATTGAAGCCCGTGATGCCAGCAACATTCCACAAAATGTAATTAGTAATACAGACATTCAACTGAGTGTGGTTACTGGAACCGGAACCTTGGTTGGTACCAACACGGGTACCATGAATGCAGGAACAAATACGCTAACGATTTCCGGAGTGAATTATAATGTTGCCGAAAATGGGGTGGTGATTTCAGCAGATCGCCTGAATGGAGATGTGTTGACATCCGGCTCGAGCGCACCATTTAATGTTTTAGCAGTCGCAACACAATTATCATTATTGAACTTCCCGACAACTGGAGTTGTATCCACCAATCTGTCAACATTTACCGTGCAGGCTTTACGACCTGATAATTCAGTGGATGTTAACTATACCGGTCCCATCACCATTACAATTAATTCAGGTTCTGGAACACTGAGTGGAACTGTTACAAAAAATGCATTTGCAGGTGTCGCATCCTTCAACGATTTGCAACTAAACCCTGCAGGCACTTATACCTTGGAGGCCAGTTCTCCGGGTTTAAATCCTGTGATTAGCGGAAACTTGGTGATTGCGAATGTACCTACAATAAGTGAAGTCATTTTACCGCAATATGCTGTGAATGGGGGCGTGACCGGTGAACGCCTGCAATATGTTTGTCGTTTACAAGTTCAAAATTTAATTCCAAATGCTACGTATCGTTATTTCACCGGTGCATCTACAGCTACAACATTAACAACAACTGCACCCGGAAATTTCTTTGCGATTAATAATACTTCAGGAAGCAATGGTTATATCGTTGGTCAGTCTTCTGCAAAAAGTGCAGGCGGAACTTTAATGGGTGGCGATGAGTTTGTGACCACCAATCGTTATGCCGAATTTACGGCAGATGCGAATGGTGAATACACCGGATGGTTCTCTATGGTGCCAACAGGAAATGCGGTTTTTGCAGATGGGAATGATGTTTATTTCTATGTACAAATGAATAATGGAAGTGGAGGAACGAGTTTGGTACATTCCGTTCGAACGACTAATACGATTAAAATGATTGTTCCTTCAGCAACTGCACGTGCAGTAAAAGGAGCTTCTAATGCAGTTGCGGAAAATCCGGTATTTTTATATGATAACACGGGTGGTAGTGGTCGTCCGGTTTATGGAACCTGGGCTGAATCAGATGGCATTTCGCCTAATTACACTGTTTGGTACAATACCGGTATAAATGGAGTTGCAGGTTCTTGGGGCGCATACATTCCAACCAATTTGCCCAATGGGATTCAGCGTATAGAACAACGCGACATCGTATCAGGAAATGTTTTGGGATGTGCTGCTACAGATGCCGATGGTATCTGGGCTGGTGCTGGTAACACGGTGAATCCTACCAACGGAATTACGCCGATTGATTTTAGTATCACTGATGCTCCTTTGGATGCATTGCCTGTGGCCGGAACCGCATCGGGTCCTGGTAGCGGTAATGTAAACGATGTATTGAGTTATTCAAATGCCGGTTTTAGTGGCAATTTGCAATGGCAGGTTTCTACAACATCTACCACTGGCCCATGGTCGGATATTTCGGGTGAAACAAGTGCTTCGATGAATTATACCTTTACTACAGCGGGTATATTTTACTTCCAATGTGTATCACGTTCTGCTTCAGGATATTGTGAAGCTGCCTCGAATGTGATTACAACCACGATTCAAAGTGCAAATACCGTTTTGAATTTATCGATGATGATACAGGGATTTTATGATGTCAACACTTCAGGCATGCAACCGGTATTGCTGAATCAATCAGTAGGTGGTGCTTTGTCTACAGAAGCCGATGATATCACTGTAAGTTTACATGATGCCGTTTCTCCTTATAACATGGCTTATACATTTAGTGGTCGTGTTGGAACCAATGGACAGTTGGTGTGTAACTTCCCCGGATCTGTTGCAGGAAACAGCTATTATATTGTTTTGACACACCGAAATTCATTGGAAACCTGGAGTGCTAATCCAATTGCATTTACAGCCAATACAACATACTCATTTATCACTTCTGCTTCACAGGCTTATGGTTCAAATCAAACAGATGTTTCAGGAACCGGAGTCTATGCGATTTATAATGGCGATGTGAATCAGGATGATGTGGTAGATGGTTTGGATTTTAATGATTGGGAAACAGACAATAACAATTTCGCTGGAGGATTTGTAGGAACAGATTTTAATGGAGATGGAATTGTAGATGGATTAGACTTTTTAATCTGGGAACCGAACAATAATAGTTTTGTTGGGGCCATATTGCCTTAATAAGCGGATTTCTTTTTAATGAATGGCCGGCAAGGATTTTTCTTTGCCGGCTTTTTCGTATATTCACCTAAGCGATATAGAACCTACTCATTCAGTCGGCCATAAAAAATAAAAAAATGAAAAAGTCCTTGATTCTTCTTTTAGCCTTGCAATTTTTTTTGCCAGAAATAAAGGCTCAGAAATGGATTGATACCCTGTATCAGGTACAGAAAATTGAAAATGTGGTTTATGGTTCAGATGCTGATTTCGCAGGAAATTTGCGTGAGCTGAAGATGAACATTTTTTTGCCCATCAATGACACCCCGCCTTCCTGCGGCAGACCATTATTGATAGCAGTACATGGAGGCGCTTTTTTGGCAGGAAACAAGGATGCAGATGCACCGCCTTATTGGGCCAAACAATTTGCTCAAAGAGGTTATACCACTGCATCGGTCAATTATCGTTTGGGAATGTTTCAAACATCCTCTCTCGTCAATTGTAATGTTTCTGCCTTGGGAGTTCCCTGGAATTGCCTGAATATGCAGGACACGGCAGAGTGGTATCGGGCTGCATACAGGGCCCAACAGGATCTTAAAGGGGCGATTCGTTTTTTGGTTAAACAGGCGCAGGATTATCAAATTGATCCAAGAAATGTTTTTTTAGTCGGCGAGAGTGCCGGCGGAATCACTGTTATGCAAGCAGCATTTTTAGATGATCCTGCTGAAAAACCCATTGAGGCCGGGGCCTTACCTGACGCCCTTGCTCCAAATGCCATTTATGAAAATCAGTGCATTCAAACGCCTTCCTTTGATACATCCATTGCTTCGATGCAATTGCAACGTCCGGATCTGGGGCCTTTTGGAGGTTCTCTCCACATCGGGTATGGCTATACCATAAAAGGGGTGGGGAATTTTTACGGTGGATTGATTCAAGACATCTTTTCGAACTACGCATATAGTCAGGCACCTCGATTATACATGTTTCATCAACCCAATGATTTGGTGGTTCCTTACGATCAGCAGGCTGTTTACCAGGGTGCCGCATATTGTTTTACCCAATGGCCGGCAAATTGTCAATGGATCATCAATCGCCCACAAATCAAAGGGTCTAGAGGCATTCGGGATATGATCAATAACCTTTCTGCCTCCGTTACCATTTTGCCGTTGATTCAATTTGATTCAACTTTAAATACCACCGATTGTTTGGGACAGATTGCGAATCCGGCATTGTCGGGTCATGCCATCGATAATATTTGGCTCCGAACATTGAATATGGCTCAATTTTTTGCGCCGGCTATTGATACCTCCAAACCTTGCGGTCCGAATAGCCTGGCTAATCACATGACGAACCCCATCAGCGTAAAAGTATCCCCCAATCCGGTGATTCATGGATGTATGATTGAATCGGAGCATGCCATCATCCTTTGCAAAGTTTACGATTTGACCGGGAGGAAGAGGATCCAACATCAGGCCAATTCCTCCACATGTTGGCTTGATTTAAGTACACTGCGATCTGGTATCTATTTTCTGCAAGTTGAAACCATCAAAGGGCGCGTAAACATTCAAATTAGAAAATGATTACCGGCTATTCAAGGGTGATTTGGCTAAAAATTATGTTTTTGAGAAAAAAGGCCCTATTTTTAGAGCCAAATTTATTTTCAGAAGAATATGAAGAAGTTGATTCTCAGTATGGCGATATTGGTGTGTACGATGGCCATCCAAGCACAGATCTATTATCCTTTAGCGAATCCGTGTGATCCTGACAAGGTATTTGACAAATTACCGCCGGCAGCATATGATAACAATTGTGTGTATCTGCTGAGGATGAGCAGTCAGCCATTTAAAATTTTCCCCAAGGAAGTTTTTAGATATCCGAATCTGAAAGAGCTGACTTTACAAAATACCAATATCAGTTCTATTCCTATTGATATTTATTTACTCGAGCATATTGAAGTGCTGGATTTGTCGAACAATAATCTGAGTACCATTCCTTCTACCATTGGCGAAATGAAAAATTTACGCCGACTTATTTTACGCAACAACAAACTCAATACATTGCCAACCGCAATTTCGAATTGTAAAAATTTGGAAGAGATTGATATTACCGGCAATCCTATCACGTTTTTACCCAATGAAATCAATAGTTTGCAAGCGTTGACCAGTTTTCGTTTTAGTGGCAATCAGGTGAAGGATCCCAAGCATTTGATTCAATTGATTCGTCAAATGCGAAATATCACCAGCCTTGATTTAAGTGGATGTAACTTAAATTTTGTACCTGCTGATATTCGTTTTCTGAAGAATTTAAGAGAGTTGAATCTTTCCAATAATAACTTACATTTTTTGCCTTCCGAAATTGGTTATCTGACTAAATTGGAAACATTGATCGTTGGTGAAAACAGCAATCCCGGTAATAAAATTTACGATTTGCCCACCTCGTTTTCGAATCTGAAAAGCCTCCACTTTTGTTGCAGCAAACAATGGATTTGTTGAGTTTCCGATGGTTTTAACGGCTATGAATCGTCTTGAAAATTTAGATTTGAGTAACAACAAAATCGAAGCGCTGCCAGGAGAAATCTCTATGATGAGTGGTTTGAATAAGTTGAACATTATGAACAATCAATTGACCGATGTTCCTGTTGAGCTTGCAGATTTATCCCGTTTAACTTCTTTTGATTATCAGGGAAATCCGTTTTCGCCTGAAATTCAGCAAAAAATAATGGATTTGATGACCGGTAACTATCAAAAACCAGCTCCTCCTAAAAAGAAAGCGGTACGCAAAGCCCCGGTTAAACGCAAAGCCAGAAAATAATTGTCCCGCAGTACTGCAAAAAGTTCAACACCTTTTGACCACTAGTGTTGAATAGAACTTTTTTAATTCATTCATGAGTTCATGATTGATGAATGGCATGATGCATTGAACACAAGCCCTATTTAGATTTACGTTTAATCACAATATTCGGATTGATACGATGAATTTGTTCTATGAATGCTTCCTTTTGTAGAGGAGATATCAGAACAGCCCGATGTTCATGATCTACAATTTCCAGTCGATCCAGCGAAGTGGCCGGAGAGCTCATCGGATTGTTGGTTTCAGTAATCTTCCGGATATTTTGAATGAGGATGGTTTTGTGATATAGAAAACCGCATCGAATAATCAGGGATTCCCCATCAATGGTGTAATCGGTGTTCTTAAACATATAAATAATCATTAAAATAAGAGGTGCCAATAGTGCAACACCTAACCAGGAGGGTTTTTCGTAAATCGAAAGAAACAAAACGATACCGAGTACAAGGAATAATGGAATGGCAATTTCCAGTCCGATTTTAGAGGCATACTTTTTTTTCATGACTAAAATATTGACACACAAATTTAGTCAATACAGATAAAACGAAATGAAGACTAAAGCAGTTTGATACAATTAAAATAAACTTAAATGCGAATAAAATTATTTGTCGTCATACAAAATGACAAATTCTACCCGGCGGTTTAACTTTCGACCTTCTTCTGTTTCATTTGTCGCAATAGGTGATTTAGATCCCAGTCCCCATGCTTCCAAACGGGCGGCACTGATGCTTTGTGCAATCAATACTTGTTTGATTTGAAGGGCTCTTTGGCGCGACAAATCTCGATTTTTTTGTTCATTGCCGCGGCTATCACTATGTCCCGAAATGAGGATATTTGTTTGTCGGTATTTTTTTAAAAGGCTTGCGAACTTTTGTAAAGGTTCGAGATAATCATTATCCGGAACAATCGATTTTTTATTGTAAACGATGTGATTTGGAAAAAGCACTTTGATGCTATCTTCTATCATTTTCACTTCCGCTTCCGGAACGCCGGATTTAATTTCCTGGTAGGTTTTTTCGAGGTATTCTTTTTTGCTGAGTGGTGTTCCTACAATCTTAGTAGGGGGAGGAGGCAATGTTCTTTTCCCGGACTCATAAGGTGTATGAATGGGGCCGTAAGTATAACAAGCAGACAGGAAGACCAACAGCGCAGGAAATGTGTATTGGAAGATGTTTTTTTTCATAAGGCCTATTTTATAAATACTAACTGGGCTATTGCCACAAACTAAATGCCACAAATTACGAAATGCCGGGTGAAGTTATTGATCGGCATATAAAATAACAAATTCAACTCTTCGATTTTTGGCACGACCTTCGGGTGTGTTGTTTGGATAGATTGGATTTTTTTCGCCCAATCCCCAGGTTTTTAATCGTTCAGGTAAGATACTCTTGGTCAGCATATACGTTTTAACCGATTCTGCCCTTTGTTTGGATAAATCCAGATTAAAACTTTGCTCGCCGGTATTGTCTGTAAATCCTGTAATTAAAATGTCGGTTTCAGCATATCGATTCAATGTTTTAGAAAAACGATTGAGCTGGGGTTTGAAATCTGCAATGATTTCGGCAGAATTGAAAGGAAACATGACATCTTCGGGGAAAATCACTTTTACGCTATCTTTCATATAACGCACACTTGCCCCGGCCATGGAATCTTTTAGTTCAAAGTATAATCGAGACAAGGATTTACGGTGTTTACGTCTTGTGGTATGACAAGCGCTGATCATGACCAAACAGAGTAAGGAAAGTAGTAGGTAGGATTTTGTCATAACTGTGATTGTATAAACTGCGTCAATTCGTTTTGGGTGATTGGAGTACCTTTTATTTTATTAAAAGGAATGGCATCCACCAAAAACTGACTTCGAATAATTTGAATTAATTGTCCATTGTTGATTTCCGGAATAATCACCTTTTTAAAATTTTTAAGCATTTGACCAAGGTTTTTAGGAAATGGTCGAATATACCTCAGGTGGGCATGTGAAACAGAATGACCTTCTGCAATCAGTTGCTGCACACAAGTGGTTATTACGCCATAGGTTGAGCCCCATCCTAAAACGAGAACATCGCCCGACTCAGCCCCGAGGTGAATGGTTTGATCCGGAATATAATCAGCAATTTTATCAACTTTAGCGGCTCTGGTTAAAACCATGTGTTGGTGGTTATCCGGATCATAACTTACATTTCCAGTGATGTCCTGTTTTTCTAATCCACCAATACGATGTTCTAATCCAGCTGTACCCGGAATGGACCAGGACCTTGCCAGTTTTTCATCCCTTTCATATGGCATAAAAACCGGGTCGCCCTCTTGAGGCGTTTTTTTGAAATGGACCTGAATTTCAGGAATTTCAGAGGATAATGGAAATTTCCAGGGTTCGGCTCCATTGGCAATATATCCATCACTCAATAAAATAACGGGGGTCATATGTTGGATGGAGATACGAGCCGCTTCGATGGCTGCCCAAAAACAATCCGAAGGCGTGCTGGCTGAAATGACCGGCATCGGACATTCGCCATTTCGCCCATAATAGGCTTGTAGTAAATCGCTTTGTTCTGTTTTAGTAGGCAAGCCGGTAGAAGGCCCGCCTCTTTGTATATCTATGATCAGAAGAGGAATTTCCAACATAACGGCCAATCCCATGGCTTCTGTTTTGAGCGCCATTCCGGGACCTGAAGTAGTCGTTACACCCAGCAATCCGCCGTATGAAGCTCCGATACTGGAAGTGATGGCGGCTATTTCATCTTCAGCCTGAAAAGTGAGCACATTAAAGTTTTTATATTTACTCAACTCATGCAGAATATCCGATGCCGGCGTAATGGGATAAGAACCCAAAAAAACCTGCAATCCTGATTTTTGCCCGGCAGTTACCAAACCCAGCGACAAAGCCGTATTTCCGGTAACACTTCGATAAGTGCCCGGAGCTACTTTAGCCTTTGCTACGGTATAACGGGCTGTAAACAACTCAGTGGTATCGGCATAATGATAACCTGCTCGAAGCGTTTTGATATTGCTTTCGAGGATTTCCGGTTTTTTGCCAAATTTTTCTTCCAGGAAATTGATGCTGGTCTGCATATCCCGATCGTACATCCAATATAAAAAACCGAGTACGAACATATTCTTCGCCCGATCCTTCTCTTTCACGCCCAGGGGATTGTCCTTGAGGGCTTCGCGGGTCAGTTTGGTGACATCAATTTTATAAACAGTATAATTGTCGAGGGCAGGGTCTTCGAGAGGTTGAATACCGTCAGGGTAATTAGCGAGGCGCAGATTCTTTGAATCGAAACCATCTGTATTCACTAGGATGATTCCTCCTTTTTTAACCGATTTTAAATTCACCTTGAGGGCGGCAGCATTCATAGCAACCAATACATCACATTCATCACCCGGTGTAAAAACAGCATCGGATGAGAAATGCAATTGGAATCCACTAACGCCGGGCACTGTACCGATGGGGGCACGTATTTCAGCCGGAAAGTCCGGAAAAGTAGATACGTCATTTCCCCGCAAAGCGGTATTGGTTGTAAATTGAGTACCTGTTAGCTGAATACCATCTCCGCTGTCGCCTGCAAATTTAATCACGACATGTTCAACTTCCTGAATTATAGTTTGTAAAGGTAAAAAAAAGCGGGCGGAAACATGGAATTCCCTTTGCTTAAAATTCAGTTGTTTTTAGATGGGCTATTGGGAGATTTTTTTGGTTTGTGGAGCTAAGGACAAGTCTGAATTAGAAGGCTTCTCCTAACCTAAGATTGGGGCATCTGACTGGAATTGAATATTGCCGTCAGATTGATGCATACCCATCAAAATTATTCGCGAATAAGAACAAGTTTTTGCGTTCGATGAAGCGGACTTGAAATCATGTAAATTCCATTCGGTAAGGATGACAGGTTTATATTGAAACTTTGTAGTTGCAAGGGGGAATGTTCAAGCATTTTTTTTCCAGACAAATCAAAGACTTCTATTTTTTCTATCCTTGTGTTTGAGTGAACATTGAATATGCCTGTTCCCGGGTTTGGAGAAATCGTTAATTCGTGTTGTTCATTGAAATGCTCTACAGCTTGAGGATAACTGCCAACTTCAATGGCATGCGTGAATACTTGTTTGTGTTGGGCAAAAGGTATGACACAATTGGTATCCTTAGCTTCCGTAAAATAAGTGTACAGACCATTTTCAGTATTGCCGGGTGTCCAACTGAATTTACATCTTACACTATCTGTTTTATTATTGATTATTTGGCAGACTGCCGTTCCAGGAAGTGTTGAATCGGCAGTATGTTTAACGGATAATACACCATTAGCACTGTTTAACAAGATGTCATATTCAAATTGAAGCGGGATATTTTTAAACGCTTTAATTCTTCCATTGGATAAAAAGAAACCGCCAACCAATGTGGATGTATCAATCCGAAGTTGAGGGAGTGGTCTTGAAGAGGGAAGTGTGGTAAATTGATTGAAGTAAAATGTTTCACTGGCGAGAATGCCATTTCGATAATCTTTGATGCTAAAAAACAGCAGTGGATGCATTTCGGATTTTGCCACGAAAGAAACCTGACCGGTTTGTGTGTCTAAGTGAAAAGTGCTATCGGTATCAAAAGGGTTGTACTTCGCATCATATCGTAACGGATTGGTTCCGGTTTGACCGGGTAAAGGAGCAAACCAGTTTTTAAACATAAACAGATCGTTGCTATAATCGCCTTTGGCATTTTGCATCAAAAAAATTGCCAATTTAGGGACGGAAATAGTTTGGAAGGACATTGGAAAAAGAGTATCTGCAATTTTAATATCCAGGCTATCATGATCAGGGTCATGTGGTGCAGGCGATAAAATACTTTGTTGCCCGATGGGCGATACATACCAAGGAGTGTTGAGGCAGCGCGGAGAATTGTTATTTTGGAAGTCTAAATTGTTCAAAGTGACCATATGTATACTACCGTAGTTAACCGGAATGGTATTGATTCCATTAATATAACCTTGATAAATAAATGAATCTATATTAGTCATTTCGAAGGCCGCTACTGATGTGGTAGCATTTTTGTTGGAAGTTCGAACGGCATAGTCTCCCATGCCGTTACAATCAAAGGGACTGATATCGCCAATCGAGAAATGCCATTTGCCGCATTTTTCAGGTAAGGTTACTATTCCTTTATAACGTATTTTGTAACGGTTGGGGGATGTGCGGTTATAGGTGTCGTCAATTCCTGACATGCCGAAATTATAAGGGTTGATATAACCACACAAGGAATCAAATTCTCCATTGCCCGGTGTTACCTTAAATAGAGTGTCAAAAAGTAGACTATTTACGCATGTAATTACTCCGGGCCCGGTACTTGTACAATTAAAATAGGGTTTGGTATAAGTACATTCGTTCCAGTAATATATGCCTACACGACTGCAAGTATTGAGAGATGAAAAATAAACTGTATTATAGGTTTCTAAAATAAATTCATAACTTGAATCTGAAATATCTGGCCTCCAATTCCAATAGAGTTGCTGCGCCCCTCCAGCGGTGAATTGGGTAGGTTGGGCCTTTATTGAAAACCCAGATAAAAATAAAAACATAAATTGGATAAAGGATCTCATGACGAAAATTTAATTATTTGTGAAGGATTATCGGAAGTGCTTTTTTTCTTAATAAAATAAATTCCTCTAGGCCATGATGATATGTCCGGAATAAAGGAGTTGTTTGAAGTGCTTTCAAAATTCCGAACTGTTGAAAATAAAGTACCCATTTGTAATGAATTCATTGGGTATTTTAAACGGTTGCCCAATTGGAATCACATTGTTTGAAATGTCGGAGTCATTTTGCTTGAAGCCTTGACCTTGGGTGGCGCAATCGTTCGACTCTATTGGAAAATCATTGGTTAGATAGTCAACCGGAAAATGCATGATCGTAGGGGCAAAAATAGTCGAACCAATGATTATCAGCTACAAAATTTGTACGTATTATCGATTCCTCGATATTTATGCAATCATTTTGGTAGTAATTTTCAGTTCGGATGAGGACATTCATTTCATTATAATTTGTTGGAGCGTATGCATGCTTTAGCGTGCTTCCCATAATATAAGATTCATCAGGAAAGGAAGTGGGGCATTTCCCCCGTGGGAGGATAATGTAAATGTTGAAAATCGAGAAAGGGAAAAAGTTACCTACCTATGTCCCACGCGAAGGTTAGAAATGGGTAGGAGGTGTTATTCCTAAGTGTAAAGAAGGAGCACACCCTTCTCTGGACATGAAGGCATTATTTTACAGACCTTAAGTCTCCCATTGTCTGTGAATAAATTCATTTGGCCAAAGTTTAAGGGATTGCAAGGTTGATCCGTTTAAATTTGGATAGATTTGAATTCCGGGATTATTTAAATTAACCAATTTTTGATAAAGAAGAGCTCTATTACCATCCTCCATTTCATTAGTGCCGGCAAACCATACCTCTTCCTGAACCGGATCGAAATAAAGGTCTCCGGCATGTATTTTTTCTCCAAATGCCGGAACTAATGGCGGGTAAAATTCAGCGGCAGACATATCCAAATTGTAATCAAGTCTTGCAAAAAATATAGAACCGGCATTTGCATTTAGTCGTTGGGCCTGTTCCCGAAAAAACCCCCCCCCTTTTTTGCCTGTTAAGGGAATTTCGATCATTCTACTAGGGAATATGGCATTGTTAAATTCTGGAACACCCCAATCAAAATAATTAAATCCTGTTGTTGGGAAAATGTAGTCATTAATGCTAGGGTCAAAGCATTGTCCTGCCGGTGTTTATCCGGGGTGACATTTGGAGAAGGGGTTTAAGGAGGTTTATTCCGGTAAAAAAACCTCCATTGTGCAGACAACGGACCATTTGGTTGAACATATATCGGTTAATATCAGTCCGTCACGAACAGTTTAAATTCCGTATTAATGAGATTCAAGTCTTCGTTAAAAATAAAACCAAGAATCATAACCGCCCAAGGCGTCGTTTTTTGTGCCAATGATCATAATGTTTGTGATTGGATTGTATCACTTACAGGAACATATTCATGCAAAGGAAGGCCACGGAATTATCAAAACAGGTTCTAGATTTAATGACCACTCCATTTTCATCAGTTAATGTTATTTCGATAGGTCGGTGTGTGTATGGATTAAGGTAACTTTTAACCATAATGGTTCCATCGAAATTATAATTACTAGTTGGTCGGAAACGCTCAATGATATATGATTCGGGAAATCAAATGGGCCAGCTATATTGTTGTCATACCATTTGGTAAACCATTGTGCTTGAACTTCCTTAACATCGACAACAATAAAAAGAAATTGAACCAAACTAGCGATTAGAAGAAACTTTTTGTTTGAAATAAAACAACCTTTCCTTTTTTCAAGGAAGATTAACAATTCCGGATTAAGGACAAATGCTTATTTATTCAATACAGCCGCCATCGTTTTGCCAATATCAGCCGGGCTATCAACCACATGAATACCACATTCACGCATGATTTTCATTTTTGCAGCAGCCGTATCATCAGATCCTCCAACAATTGCTCCTGCATGTCCCATTCTACGTCCGGGAGGTGCAGTCTGTCCGGCAATAAATCCAACCACAGGTTTGCGCATATTCTCTTTTAACCAGTTAGCGGCTTCTGCTTCCATGCCTCCGCCAATTTCACCAATCATAACAATGCCATGGGTGTCTTCGTCATTCATCAATAATTCAACGGCCTCACGGGTAGTTGTTCCAATAATTGGATCACCGCCTATACCGATAGCTGTTGTTACACCCAGTCCGGCTTTTGCTACCTGATCAGCAGCCTCGTAAGTAAGGGTGCCTGATTTCGATACAATGCCGATATTCCCTTTTTTGAAAATAAAACCCGGCATGATACCTACTTTGGCTTCATCTGCGGTAATAACGCCCGGGCAGTTTGGCCCAATTAAACGGCAACCTTTGTCTTTAATATATTCCTTCGCATTCACCATGTCCTGCACCGGAATGCCTTCTGTAATACAAATAATTGTTTGGATGCCCGCATCAGCTGCTTCCATAATTGCGTCGGCTGCGAATGCAGGCGGTACAAAAATGATTGAAACATCTGCTCCGGCCAAACGAACGGCATCTGCCACCGTGTTAAATACCGGTTTGTCTAAATGCGTTGAACCACCTTTGCCCGGGGTAACACCACCAACGACATTGGTACCATATTCAATCATTTGGGTTGCATGAAAAGTACCTTCTGTACCTGTAAACCCCTGAACAATTACTTTGCTGTTTTTATTGACTAAAACACCCATCTTTTCTGAATTTGAGGTGCAAATGTAGGGAAGAATTGATTTCTATAAAAACTTTGTTTTGAGGCTTTTTCCCAATCTTTTGTGGTATTCAGGATTCTAACTAGAAGGCGTTTGATGCGTATGATGTATTTCCTGAATTGAGCGACTCAACATTTCATACAAACGGGCAAACATGGGATAAGCTGCCAACATGTCCATTTGGGCTTTGATGGTTTGTTCATCGCCCCGAATGGCAGGACCTGATTGCAAGGTTTTTGGCGACCGTTGTGATAATTTCTCCACGGTATCCTGAATAATAGGCCGGAATAGTTCAAAAGGAATGTGATGATCCTGCATCAGTTGCTCGCAAACGACCATTAAATGATTGCTAAAGTTGTTGGCGATTACCGCTCCTAAATGAGCCCACGATTTTTGAGTGTCGTCCAGCATGTAAACCACATCACTGATGTCCTTTGCGAGGTTTTGGGCAAGTTCCAGGGTTTTTGCATCCTGACTGCTGACCACCATAGGAATATTGCGGTGCGTAGGGGTTTTTTCTTTTTGAATCGAATAAATGCTCCAGATACAGGCATGTTTTTGCGAAACACCAGAAAGAACGGAAGCAGGCACTGAGCCAGCAGTATGAATCACCGTTTGATGGGGGAGTTTCAGGCTATCGGCCAATTGTCGGAGGGTATCATCAGGAACAGCGAGAATCACCACCTCAGCATCTGAACTGATTTGGGAGATGTCGGTTGCTGCAGTAGCCTGAACCTGATCGGCAAGGGTTTGTGCATGTTGAATTTGAGGAGAAATAATTTGTAGAATACAATGACCAGCCTCTTTTAAACGGAGCGCCAGAAAGGTGGCCATGTTTCCGGAGCCAATCAAAACTATTTTCACTGTTTAAATGTAGTGCTTTCTGTAAGAATGAAGAAAAAGGGAATAAAAAAAGACCCCTTACCAAGAAGGGGTCCGATGAGGTCTCGACCAGATTCGAACTGGTGTGGAAGCTTTTGCAGAGCTCTGCCTAGCCACTCGGCCACAAGACCACAGGGCGCAAATGTATAAACAAATTAAGAATTCTACCAAATAGATTTATAAATTCCTCTGGAGAGGTCAAGGATTTCAAGGCTTAGATTCCTTTTTAAATCAAATGAAATCAGGGTATACGGTTGTCAGAATGTGCTTTTTTCCAAACTCGATTTCAGGTACATCTATGTAATTAGCAGAATTGAAGCCGGGTTAAAACCGATATCCTAATCCAAGGGTATAACGATAAGTGTATAAAGGAATATCGACCACACCTGTTGCATCATGAATCCATGTAAAACGATGGTCAAAAGAAAATTGACGATTCAACTTAAACTGAAGTTCAATGAGTGTGCTGAAGCGCGTGTCTCTCCAATCAATCCAATTGGGTTGATAATAAAAAGTACCCGAAAATCGAAAGAGGTCTTTGTATTGCGTATTCCAGCTAATATAGCTCGAGAGGCGGTGAGTGAATAGGTCGCTACCATCAGCACCAACTCTTTGCCATTCAAACATATACAAAGGCCCGGCGTATAATTTTGTTTTGGGCCAGTCGAGGAGTTTAAAACGCGGACCGGTTCCCGATAAATACCTGAATGGCATATTCCAGATTTTATTGTACTGGATCTGTTGAAAAATTTCCCATTTCATGCGTTTAAACAATGCATAGTTATATCTTAAATGGGCAAATGCACCATGGTTGAGGACTTTTTTGGCTGCATAGGTATAATCCCAATGTCCTACAAAAAGCAGGAGGTGTTTGGCTCTTTTGTATTGAAGATGTGGATTTATTTCACTAAAAAATACAAGTCCTTTGTTCTCATTGAGCTGCACACTCATATTCATTTGCCCTTCAATACCGGCACTGTCATGGGCCTTGATTCGCTCTTTTTCGATATTGACAATCTGTGCAGTTAATGGGAAGTATATCATGCTTATCAGACTGCTCAGGAAATATTTAAAATATTTTTTCATAGATATGTGGTCGGACAAAAATAGGCATTGATCGGTATAGAATATTCTGACTTGGCCTTGCATTTGGATTGACTTATTTTTACACTCTTATGCAGCAAGAGTTCGAACCCATTGGGCAATCAGAATTAATCATCACCCCGCAAGGTCGTGTTTATCATATTAACCTCAAGCCAGATGAATTGGCGCCTACAGTCATCACAGTTGGAGATCCTGACCGGGTCAGTGAGGTGTCAAAATATTTTGATGAAATTGAATTTAAAACACAACATCGCGAATTTGTAACCCATACCGGTCGCATTGGCAAAAAAAGAATAAGTGTTTTGTCCAGCGGAATTGGTCCTGATAATATTGATATAGTGATGAACGAATTGGATGCTCTGGTGAATGTTGATTTTGAAACAAGACGCATCAAAAATTCTTTAAGCAGTTTAAAGATTATTCGATTTGGAACAAGTGGAAGTCTGCAGGCCGATATTCCGGTAGATAGCTTGGTCGCATCCAGTCATGGAATCGGTTTAGATAATGTACTTCATTACTATAAACTTGAACAAAGTGATGCCGAAAATGCCCTTCAACAGTCATTTGAGGAACACGCAGGACTTCGAAATAGTTCCATTCATCCTTATGCCGTAGAAGGTTCTTCGGACATTCTTTCCTGGTTTGGCGCAAACTATCATAAAGGTATCACGGTCACTTGTCCGGGTTTTTATGCACCACAAGGAAGAGTTGTAAGGGCTGAATTACAATTTCCTCATTTGGTCGATCGACTGTCAGGCTTTCGATTTGGCGAACACCGAATTACCAACTTTGAAATGGAGACATCCGCTATTTTTGGACTTGGCAGGGTATTCGGGCATCAATGTTTGGCGGTGAATACCATTGTAGCCAATAGAGTGAATAAAACATTTAGTCAGGATCCAAAAAAAAGTATCGAAAAAATGATTTCCGGCAGCTTAGAAATAATTGCATCCCATGACTAATATTCCATTTTATAAATATCAGGGTACCGGGAATGATTTTATTTTAATTGATCATCGACAAGCTTTTCTTCAATTAAGTACTCAGGAAATTCATGCTATGTGCGACCGTCACTTTGGGATTGGTGCAGATGGTTTGATGTTATTGGAAGAGGCAGAAGGCGTAGATTTTAAAATGGTCTATTTTAACAGTGATGGCCGGGAAAGTAGTATGTGTGGCAATGGCGGTCGATGTATTACGGCCTTTGCAAAACATCTTGGTTTGATTCAATCGAAAGCTCAATTTTTAGCGATTGATGGCCTCCATCAGGCTCGTGTATTGGATCGAGGAGAGATCACCTTGCACATGACAGATGTTGCCGGGTTGATTGAGCATGAAACTTATTTTGAATTAAATACCGGTTCGCCGCATTATGTGGCATATGTGGAGCATTTGTCGGAAATGGATATGAAAAAAGAGGGTGCCTTGATTCGATATAGTCCTAAGTTTAAGGAAGAAGGCATCAATGTAAATTTTATCGATCAGTTTTCGGACGAGTATTTAAATGTGCGGACTTATGAACGAGGTGTGGAAGACGAAACTTTGTCCTGCGGCACTGGAGTGACTGCCTGCGCATTGGTGCATTTAAAAGATTTGCCCGGCATACAATCCATCCAAATAAAAACACCCGGCGGTATTTTAAACGTAAGTCGAAATAACCAGGGGCATGGTACTTATGATGATATATGGTTGACGGGTCCTGCTGAGTTTGTTTTTGAAGGAGTATGGAAGTTGCGTAACTAACTTTGGATCATCAAAAATTTCAGGTTCTTTTGCCGAATGATTTTTTAGCAGAATATTCAAGTGGAATTAGCAATTTCATAATCCCGTCACAATAATTAAGTTACATACCGCGATGACATTTGCGCTATGAAACCTTTACAAATGATGATGTCCATTTCTGACAGGCGGATTTGTAAAGATTTCAATATCGTATGAATGTAAAACGCATTTTAGATGTAGTCGTTATCAGTGATATACATCTTGGCACCTATGGTTGTCATGCGAAAGAACTTCTCCGTTATTTAAAGAGTGTACACCCCAAAAAATTAATTCTGAATGGTGACATCATAGATATCTGGAATTTTAGAAAAAGTTATTTTCCGCCTTCGCATCTCAAGGTGATTAATCGCATTTTAAAAATGTCAACCCAGGGCGTGGAAGTCATTTATATCACCGGCAATCATGATGATTTTTTAAGAAAATATACTGACTTAAAAATTGGCCGATTGAGTGTGGTCAATCAGTATGTATTGGAGTTGAATGATTGTAAACACTGGGTATTTCATGGGGATGTATTTGATGCCACCACGAGTGGTTCTGCTAAACTACTTGCTCGTTTGGGAGGTAAAGGGTATGATTTATTGATCTTATTAAATCGGTTTATTAATTGGTGTTTGCAGCGATTGGGCCGACCCAAAATGCGATTTTCAAAAAAGGTTAAAGATGGCGTAAAGCGGGCTGTCAGCTGGATAGGAGATTTTGAAATGAAAGCTGCGCATATGGCCATTCAACAAGGCTTTGATGTAGTTATTTGCGGGCATATTCATAAACAACAAGATCGTGAAATAGAAACAGAATCAGGAAGGATTCGTTATTTAAATAGCGGTGATTGGGTTGAAAATCTGACAGCACTTGAATACAATCGGGGACGATGGAATTTGTACCAATATGAGGAATCTAAATTTGAACGATTCGAAGAAAATGATCAGGAGGTGGAATTGTCGGCCGTAAACATGCTACAACTTTTAAAACTTCAACATCAAAAAGTATGAAAATATTTTACGCCATACAGGCAACCGGAAATGGACATTTAAGCCGGGCGACCCAACTATATCCCTATCTGAAAAAAATGGGTGAGGTCGATTTTTTTGTAAGTGGCAATAATGCTTCACTCAATGTGCCCTTTCCCGTGAAATACAAAAGCAAGGGAGTTAGTTTGCAATATAGTACTTGCGGTGGTTTAGATTATTTATCCATTTTGAAAGGAATTCGTGTGCCTTCGCTGGTTCGTGAGGCATTACAATTACCCATTAAAAATTACGATATGGTGATCAACGATTTTGAATGTGTCACATCCATGGCCTGTTTGATTCAAAAACTCCCTTCGGTGCAATTTGGTCATCAGGCAAGTTTCAAAAGTCCAAATACACCACGACCTGAAAAGGAAGATGCACTTGGTGAATGGATCTTTAAAAACTATGCAAGGTCTACACAATATCTCGGTTTGCATTTTCAAGAGTATGACGACTACATTTTTCCACCCGTCATCAAAGATATTTTTCTGAAAAGCGAACCGAGTGATCATGGACATGTCACCATTTATTTGCCGGCATATGAAAAGTCTTGTTTACTGGAAACACTACAATCAATGAAAGACATCGAATTTCATTGGTTCCTCCCCGAAATCGTAAATAGTTACCGGAAGGGAACATTACTTATTTTCCGGTTTTTCAGGAGTTGTTTAATGAAAGTTTACTGACTTGTCATGGCGTCATCACCGGTGGTGGATTCGAAACCCCTTCGGAGGCGCTGTACCTGGGCAAAAAATTGTTGAGTATTCCTATTCGTAAACATTATGAACAAAAATGCAATGCTGCTGCCTTAAAACAAATGGGCATCCAAGTGCTGGATGATATTGATGACTCATTTGCGGATACTGTGAAGGTTTGGTATCAATCTCCCAAGCTGCCCATCGAAATCAGGGCCAATCAAATTCAGGAAACTTTACAATACCTGAGCGATCATTATCCTTACCGGAAGTCGACACGTGCTGAGGAATCCGCGCTTTTTATTTAGGGTGTGATGCGGCATTACTAAACGTAGCGCAACTTGAAAATATATTTGGAACAAACTGAACCGTTACTTACTTTTGACGTAAGTAATTCATTGTAAAATGATTCTATCTTTTGACGACAAAGTAACTCTTCAAATATGGGAAGGAAAGAGAAGTAAAGAGTTTCCCAATTCGATTCAGGAGATTGCGCGTAGGAAGTTAAGCATGTTAAATAATTCTGTTGACATAAAAGATTTAATGATTCCTCCTTCAAATCGATTAGAAAAATTAAAAGGGGGATTAAAGGATTTCTATTCTATAAGAATCAACAGTGAATGGAGAAGTATATTTAAATGGGAAAATGGGAACGCATCACAGGTTAAAATTATAGATTATCATTAATATTGAATAGTATGAAGCGATTAAAAATATTCACCCGGGTGAGATACTTTTAGAGGAGTTTTTAATTCCACTTGGTATTTCGGCGTATAGACTTTCATATGATTTAGGCATTCCACAGTCTAGGACATCTGCAATACTTAAAGGAAATAGACGTGTGACGGCTGATATGGCTCTAAGGCTATCTAAATATTTTGGCAATAGTGCTAAATTCTGGTTAGGACTTCAAGATGACTATGACATCGAAGAAGAGCAGTTTCACTTAAAACCTGAATTAAATCAGATAAGAAAATTTGAAATTAACGCCGCATAACATGGGTTTTCCAAAAGTGGGGCATTTGTACTACAACTGAGCAATGGAATTCTATTAAGCATTTGTACCAGAATCAACTTTATCGCTCTGTCTCCCCACCATGGGCAAGCCCAAAACCGTGAATCGAATATCCTGTCGCTAAATGGTCCTATGCTTGAATGCATCCTTACACCTCATCACTGTCCTGAAATTCAGTGGAAAGGGTGTTTTCAGAAATCACCAATTAAACTTACATTTGTTGGCTTTGTTATGATGCAAATTCGTATAGTCAACCAGGGGAAATGTCCTTTGCCGTCTTATCAGACCGATGGCTCAGCCGGCATGGATTTGTATGCCAGTATTGATCAGGCATGTTCACTTCAGCCGATGCAACGAATGCTGATTCCTACCGGGTTAAAAATTGAATTACCCAAGGGGTATGAAGCACAAATTCGACCCCGTAGCGGACTGGCAATCAAACAAGGAATCACTTGCTTAAATACACCTGGTACTATCGACAGCGACTACAGAGGCGAAATTCAGGTGATACTCATTAATCTGTCTGATCAAACGCAAATAATACAACCCGGAGATCGGATCGCACAAATGGTGATTGCACAATACGAAAAAATAAACTGGCTGCAATCCGAAACGCTTTCAGAAACAGAACGAGGTGCCGGTGGGTTTGGTAGTACCGGGTCACAATTATAAATTTTCAAACAACACGAAATATGAACATCATTATTCCAATGGCCGGTATGGGAAAACGCATGAGGCCGCATACACTCACCACTCCAAAACCACTCATTCCGATTGCCGGTAAACCTATGGTACATCGGATTGTTGCCGATATCGCCAAAACCACAGATCAAAAAATTGAGGAAATCGCTTTTATCGTAAGTCCTGTTTTCGGTCCGGAAGCTGAACAAAATTTGATTGATGTTGCCGCCCAATTTGGTGCAACAGGAAGAATATTTTATCAAAATGAACCTTTAGGCACTGCACATGCAATTCTATGTGCTGAAGCGTGTATCAAAGGAAATGTATTCATTGCATTTGCAGATACCCTTTTTAAAGCAACCTTTAGTATTGATGCTAGTAAAGAAGCCATTATCTGGACTCAAAAAGTGGAAGACCCTTCAGCTTTTGGCGTGGTTCAATTAAACGAGGAGGGTATGATTACGGCCTTTGTGGAAAAACCGGATCATTTTGTATCAGATTTGGCCATTATTGGCGTTTATTATTTTAAAAATGGGGAACATCTCAAAAAAGAACTTCAATATTTGCTGGACAATGATATTAAGGTGAAAGGCGAGTATCAACTCACAGATGCCATGGAAAATATGATGAAACAAGGTGTGGGCTTTCATACAGGGCAAGTTGAAGAATGGCTGGATTGTGGAAATAAAGATGCTACCCTATATACCTTAGAAAGAATGTTGGAGATTAAAAAGGAATCTGAAGAATTACAACATCCCGGTGCTCAAATTGTCAACAGTATCATTATTCCACCTTGTTATATTGGAGAAGGCGTGCAGGTCAGTCATGCCGTGGTTGGACCATATGTATCACTCGAAAAGGGAAGTATGGTATCGAATTCAGTGATTAGCCATAGTATAATTGGGCAAAGAAGTACTGTTAAGAATTCCGTAATCTCAAAGTCTATGTTAGGCAATGATGTAATTTGCCACGGAAAATCAGAGGAGTTTAGCCTGGGCGATTTCTCGTTTAAAAATGCATGAAAATAAATACCTTTTTTACCCTGCTATTGATGTCGGTTTGGCTTTCGTGCCAGACTGCCCGAGAGGTTGAAACAGGTAAGTCCGCCGCTTTACAGTCAACAAAAGAAAAAATCCGGCAAAATAAACAATTGGTCCATTTTATGGATGCCGATCTCCTGCGCTTAAAAGGCGATTTTAAAAATGCAGCCAATGCCTTTGAATTGGTCTTGAAGGAATATCCCGAAAATCACGCTGCACATTTTGCCCTATCTCGCATCTATTTTGCAAAAAGTCAGTTAGCCCTTGCCGAACAACATAGTCGGCAGGCCATTAAACTGGATAAAAACAACAAATACTATTTAGAATATCTGATACAAATTCTGATGTATCAAAAAAAATTTGCGGATGCTGAAAGTTTGTATGCCGATCTGTTAGCGATGCAGCCCAACAATAATGACCTGTTGTACAAACAAGCTATGTTGGCTTTTAAAAGTAAGTCGTACGATAAAGCACTCAAACGGTTTGAAGAAATTGAGCGAAAAACAGGATTTAATGAAGAGGTTATTTTACAAAAGAAAAGTATTTTACTGAATCTGAATAGGGTGGATGATGCTGTGGCGGAAATAAAAAAATTACAAACAGCTTATCCCAATGTTGTAGAATGGGAATTGCAAATTGCGGACATCTACCTGGATGCAGGACGCAATAAGGACTACGAAAAAGTGTATGAAGAAATTGCCCTCAAGTACGCTCGTGAACCCATGGCTCAAATTGCCCTGGCCCAGTTTTTTGATGAACGAAGAGATACTGCTGCGTATCGAAAATACATGAAAGCGATTATGCAGAATCCGAATATGGATGCGGGTACGAAATTGGGATTGTTAAGGGCATCGCTCAAAAATATTTCCGATGAAGATGATGCGGCCGAAACTTCCTTTTTCCTGGATTTGGCGGGTGAGATACAACAACAGGAACCCGACAACAATGCAGCATTGGGTTTGTATGCTGATTTGCTCAATGTATTTGGTCGAAATCGGGATGCTATAGGTGCCTATCAGAAAATCATTGTTCGAGATCAATCCAGATTTGCACCCTGGCAGCAATTGATGCTTCTTTATTCACAGGAATCAAAATATGATAGTGTGATTTATTACAGTCAGGATAGCCGCAAGTATTTTCCGGAAGAGCTGATGTCGTATTATTTCGAAGGGAGCGCTTATTTGGCCCTCAAACGACCACAAAAAGCTTTGGAGCCTTTGTATGCGATGCAGCAAAAACAAAGGGTGAATCCCGAAGTACGGTCGCAATTGCTTTCTGCGCTTGGCGATGCACATCATCAATTAGAACAATATTCAAAAAGTGATAGTTGTTTTGATGCAGCTTTAAAACTATTTCCCAACGATGCCGGCACCCTGAATAATTATGCCTACTATTTGTCATTGAGAAAAGATAAATTAGAATTGGCTGCGCAGATGTCGAAACGATCTTTAGAGCTTCAACCCGGCAGTCAGTCGTTTTTAGATACTTATGGTTGGATCTTATTTCAACAAGGTAAATATCCGGACGCACAGAAATATATTCAACAGGCGGTAAATGCAGGTGAAGCGGATGCTGTACTTTTGGAGCATCTTGGAGATGTATATTTTAAATTAAATCAAGTGGATGAGGCTTTGAAGTATTGGAAAATGTCGGCTGAAAAAGCTGCGCCAAATCCTACTTTACAACGAAAAATGAATGAGAAGAATTGGTATGAATAATGTAGTCCGTTTGTGCGGTATTTGTTTACTCCTGTTTTTGGGCAGTTGTAATATCGTCAAGCCATTTTTTATCAAAAATAAAAAGAAGGAAGCGCGCAAAGAAAAACGCGAAATCAAAAAGGAAGCCCGTAAAGAAGATCGGGTGATTGATTCGACCGTAGTGGTTAAAAAAGACTCCTTAATTTTACCGAGCTTCGATACCAATTTGGTTCGCAAGGTGATGAGGAGCCAGAGAATAGAATACAAAACCTATCAATGCAAAGCAAAAATGCATTTTGAGTCGGGCGAAAATCGACAAAATTTCACTGCAAACTTTCGCCTGGAGAAAGGCACCAAAATTTGGGTGAGCATCAATGTTGGTATCGAAGTGGCCAGGGCTTTAATAACACCTGACAGTGTGAAAGCCATAGAGCGTATCAATAAAAAAGCTTATTTGTATACCTACAAGGATATTCAAAAACTGATTAATCTGGAAGTTGATTTTAATACCTTGCAGGAGTTAATCATAGGTAATGCAATTGCCACTGATGGAAAAATTACGGATGTTAAAAATCTGGCCGGTTTGAGTACCGTGTTTTTAATGGGGCCTGATTATAAAAATCAACTCACATTTAATCAGGCAGACAGCAGCGTGAAACAAATTCAGTTGCAAACAGAACGTGCTGTATCTACCAGCTCAATACTCATTGGACTCAACGATTACCAGCGCATTGATCAGCGTTTTATCAGTACACAACGCGAATACTATATCCAGGATATCAAGGGTGCCGCTAATCTGAGTATGGAAGTGAATAAATGTGAGTTTGATCAGGTGCTGGATTTTCCATTTTCGATTCCTGCCAAATACAAATACCAGAAATAACTGAATACTTTCTAGAACAAAGTGGTTCCGCTGGTTTGGGCTTCAAGGTCAATCAAAAATCGTTTATTGTCGAGTCCGCCGCTATAACCAGTCAAACTGCCATCGCTTCCAATGACCCGATGGCAAGGTACAATAATCGGAATCGGGTTCTTGCCATTTGCCGTAGCCACTGCCCGTATCGCACTCAAATTACCTAGGCGCTGTGCCAATTGCGCATAACTGATCTGCTTTCCATAAGGAATTTCACGTAAGGTTTGCCATACCTGGTACTGAAAAGGTGTGCCCGCAATTTGAAGGGGGATTTGGAATTTTTTTCGTTTGCCGGCGAAATATTCTGACAGTTGAAGTGAACAATTTTCCAGAATGTTATTGGAGCATACAGGATGTTCAAGAGGGCCAAAATGGATGGTACTCAAGGCCGAATCATTGGCCATCAATGATAATACACCCAATGGGGTTTCTATCATCTGAAAAAATGGGGGATGAAAATTAGTATCCATCCCGTTCAAATAGCCATTTCAACGGTTTGAATTTATTTTCATACTTCAATCCAAATTTTTCGATATTGTTCTTCATATAGTACACCACTTCTTCGATATCATCCGTAACCAACAAAAGATCGAGGTCTTCCGGCGAAATAGTGGCTTCCGCTTTCATCTTTTCGATATACTGTAGAAGTTCATGGTGAAAAGCCTTATTAAAAATAACGACCGGGAAGTTTTTAATTTTTCCTGTTTGAATGAGGGTAAGGGCTTCAAATAATTCATCCAATGTACCGAACCCGCCCGGCATCACAATAAACGCATAGGAATATTTAATGAGCAATGTTTTTCGAACAAAGAAGTATTTAATGGTTACCCATTTATCCAAATAAGGGTTGTGATGTTGTTCGAAGGGGAGTTCGATATTACATCCTACACTTCGGCCACCAACTTCTTTGGCGCCCCGATTTGCAGCTTCCATGATCCCGGGCCCACCGCCAGTCATAATGGTAAATCCTAATTTGGCGATTTCTCTTCCTAAGGTCTGAGCATCCTTATAATGTCGGTTGTTTTCATCAAAACGGGCAGAACCAAAAATGGTCACACAAGGTCCGGCAAAATGCAAAGCCCTGTATCCTTTAATGAAATCCCATACGGTGCGTAAAGTGAATTTGAAGTCATCCCAACGGCTTTGAGGGCCATTGAGAAATTTAATTTCTGATTGTGATTTTGGCTGCATATTCATTCAAAAAAACGAATATAAGCATAAATCATTGTTCCTGTAATTTCAACGTAATCGCTTCGTCATAAGTCGTTTTCCAAGCCTGCATGGCGCCCCAGTCTTCTCCGTCAATTCGAATATGCTTGGCATGCACTTGTCCTAATTTTTCACAAGAATGTCCTTCAGTCATCGATAAAAATGCCTGCAACTGATTCGGAGCAACACTGACTACGACCCTGCTTTGGCTTTCACCAAATAGAAATGCATCTTTACGGATTTCGGTATGTGTTTCAATTTCAAAGCCAAGACTGCCGGCCATGGCCGACTCCAGTAAGGTAGTAAACAAACCGCCTTCCGAAACGTCGTGTGCAGATTGAATGGTTTTATTGCGGATTAACTGATACACCAAATCATGAATTTTTTTCTCTTCATCCAGATTAAAATAGGGCGCCGGTGATAATTCTACCCCGCAAATTTTATGTAAATATTCACTACTGCCAATATCATTTCTACTCTGACCAATCATGAATAAATGATCGCCCTCTTGTTGAAAGGCCAGTCCCATCGATTCAGTAATTTCTTCTATCATGCCCACCATACCAATGGTTGGGGTTGGATAAACCGGACCTTCAGGAGCTTGATTGTAAAAACTAACATTTCCACCCGTTACAGGGGTGTCGAATTTTCGACAAGCATCGCTCATGCCTTTGAGTGCATAAACAAACTGATAATAGACCTCCGGATTATAAGGATTTCCAAAGTTTAAACAGTTGGTAATCGCTGCAGGAACGGCACCACTACAAACAATGTTTCGGGCTGCTTCACTCACGGCAATCATGCCACCGACATACGGATCGGCATGTACATATCTGCTGTTACAATCTACCGTACAAGCGATACCTTTTCGGGAACCTCTTACCCATACAACGGCTGCATCAGAAGGTTTATTGGTGCTGGTATTTGCAGTACCAACCATGCTGTCATATTGCTCATAAACCCAACGCTTACTGGCAATATTCGGAAGACTGACAATTTGATGAGCTATTTGTTTTAAATCTGAAGGAATGTCGATTTGCTGGATTTCAAAACGATCTCTTTCCTTGAAATAAGCTGGTTCTGTATATTCCCTTTCATAAACCGGAGCCCCGCCACCCAAAACCAAACTCGCCGCCGGAACTTCAGCAACAAGTTCATCGTGCATATAAAAACGCAGCATTTTATCGGCAGTCACTTCCCCGATTTGTTCACAATGAATATCCCATTTGTCAAAAATATCAGTTACCGTTTTTTCATGTCCTTTTTTAACAACAATGAGCATTCTTTCCTGGCTTTCACTCAAAAGCATTTCCCAGGCATGCATATTTTTTTGTCGGGTAGGAACTTTATCTAAATGAATAATCATGCCATGTTCGCCTTTGGCACTCATTTCAGAAGTACTACAAGTAATACCGGCAGCTCCCATATCCTGCATCCCAATCACGGCATCTGTTTCAACCAGCTCCATACAGGCTTCCAGTAATTTTTTTTCCTGAAATGGATCTCCCACCTGAACAGCAGGCAGGTCTTTGGCTGAATCTTCGGTAATATCTGCACTGGCAAAACTAGCGCCACCAATGCCGTCTTTTCCTGTATCACTACCCACAATAAATACCGCATTGCCCACACCATGTGAAGTTGCAGAAATGGTTTTGCCCACTTTTACGACACCCACGCTCATGGCATTTACCAAAGGATTAGTATGATAACAATCTTCGAAATAGACCTCTCCACCAACCGTCGGAACACCAAAGCAATTACCGTAATGGCCAATTCCTTTCACTACACCACGCATCAGATGACGGGTTTTGTCGTCATTGATATTTCCGAAACGCAAGGAGTTCAGCGCTGCAATGGGTCTGGCACCCATGGTAAAAATATCGCGATGAATACCGCCCACACCTGTAGCAGCTCCCTGAAAAGGTTCGATGGCAGAGGGGTGATTATGCGATTCGATTTTAAAACTGCAGGCCCAGCCATCGCCAATATCAATGAGCCCGGCATTTTCTTCCCCAGCTTTTGCCAGCACCTTACCCCATTTAATGGAATTTTTATAAGAACAATGTTCACTCCACATCACACTGTACATGGCGGTTTCGGTAAAATTGGGTGTTCTGCCCAATACCTTTATAATTTCATGAAATTCTTGTTCGGTGAGTCCAAGTTTGATGGCTTGCTCCAGGGTGGCTTCCTGCATATGGCTTAAAATTGAAGGCCAAAAGTACTACCTACGGTTACAACTTTCAAGGCAAATTTTGGTAAAGCTTCTTTAAGGTTCAATCAATTCCAGGGTTTTTCTTTTCTGAATAAAACACCATTCATCGAGAGCATCGGACACATGATTCAGTCCATCAAATAAACCATTGATATCTTCCTGATTAAAGGCGTTCCCCTGCAAATAAATCCTGGCCTGATTAATAAACTTTGTTAACCGGGGTGTTTGATGCGATTTAAGTGCCAGGGCTTCTTCATTCCAATTTAGAATCTCCCGCGCTATGGCCACGGCTTTTAATTCCTGATCACCTAATTTTCGAATGATATTCTGAACTTCGCTTAACTCGCTCACTTCTCCTCTGAAAACCGGTCCGAATATATCCAGCATCTCCTGATGAATCAATTGAAACTGGGTCTGCTTTTTTTGTACGCCCAGGGTTTCATCATAGGCTTGTTGGAATCCGGGTTCAATCTGCTTTTCGTGGGCTTTTTGCCAATGGTTTTTCATCAGTTTTAAATCCAATGCCTGACATTCCGCTTCGAGTAGGGATTTTTCTGCTTCTAATTTTTCAAGTATTTCAGGGGCCTTCTTGGTCATATATTTTACCCCATCAAAATCAAAGCCTGACACTTGGATATCTTTGCGGATGATGGATTCAAGCGTTGCAATATCGGATTCCAAACCTTTCAGTTTTTTATTCAGCTGAATTTGTGCAGGTGTATACAGGTTGGCATCAGCAGCTTCCGGTGAAAATTCATTCCAATTCATGGCGGGAAATTTTTTGGCATCCCAATAGTTCTTGGTCCAGACCGGTAATTGAAAATGATCCTGCTGCTCGCTGAATTTGGTTTCAACAAATGAGCCACTAACGCGCGGCTCAGGAGGAATTGAGGCACCCTCATATAATTTGGCAGTCATCATTTCCTGTAATGCCTCCTGATTGGTAAAAACGGTCCAGGCCGATTCATATACTTCTTCGGCCTTTACATTCCACTTTAATAAAGCCTCTTCCCGATCACGGGTGCTGGGGTGGGATGCCCATTGGTCCTGCACATTAATACGGGAGGTGTCAAAATCGGCAAAAGTATTTCGGTCGATTTGAGGCAGTTGATGAACAATAGGCAATTGATTTTCTTTGCCTAAATATTTCATCACGAAATGATGACCAGGATAAATATTCTTTTCTTGTTTTTGTTCTTCCAATAATAAATTACAGGTCGATAATGCAGAGGAGAATGATACCTCAGCCAGTTCCAGTCGATATAATGATTGAATAAGCGGATTCGATCCTGCTACAGAAGCAGCCACGCTATCTGCATGAAACTCCATCTCACGCGACAATTTCATATTTTGTCGGTTCATGAGGCGATAAATGGCAAATAGAATTTGTTGAATGCCCCGAACTACGGCTACAACGCCATACATACAAATCGTGAGAACAATATGTACACTTGCGATATTTTGCAGGGTTCGAAAAAAACCACCATTGTCAAATAACAAATTGTGGATAATGCGATTCGCATTGTAAATATAGGAACCGACTTTCATGCTCTTTTGCGAAAAGTGCCCGAACTCATGGGCAAGAATGGCTTTGAATTCGCTGAGGGTTACACTATTTACGAGCCCGAGGCCAATGAGCAGATTTTTGCGCACTGGTAAAAACATACTCCAAAATGATGAATCATAAAAAACAGAAGCATTGACTTCATTGCTTAAGTATATTTTCTTCGGAAAAGGTGCCTGGGTTTCAAGGGTTATTTTACGAATAAAATCAAAAAGCTGTGGTTGTTCTGATTCATGAATTTCAATCAGGTTACTTCGGTCGGTTTTGTAAGAACTAAAAACAAATTTGAGAACAAAGAATAAAATCAATGCCCCAATTAGAATCACCCCGCCACCTGCCAGCCAAACCAATGTGCCCGAGGCAGCTGAAAAAATGAATAGTCCGGTTTTGAAACAAAACAAGGCAATAAGCGTAGCAGCCGCGATTAAGGCTAAATAGGTCAGGATAAAAAATATCACCACGGATATACATTTAACCACCTCTGCTTTATAAAGCGGAGAGGGTTCGGTCATCTGTGGGTCAATATTTTCAGGCGCTTTTGGGTAATTCATCATGATGTTTTAGTTCGAATAAATGGTATTTTTAAGATCCATGGAATGCTCCCAAATTAAATGGCAAGCCCTAGGGTTTTTAATCTGTTGAAACGGAAAGAAGATTGCTATTGCGGATTAAAAAACATGCATTTTCGTCGATCCAATTTAAGAATAAAGGGGTGAAAATAAAAGAATTCCCTGAAAATCGATTTTTTCGTGGGAGTTTCCTCAATCAGTATTGCTTGGAATTATATTTACGCCATGAAAATAACCCACTTTTTACTTTTGCTGACCGTATTGTGCTGCTATGCCTGTGAAAAAACACCGCCCCAACTCAGTAAATATCAGGAAACAGCTTTGTACTATTTATATAATCGTTCCTTGTTGAGCGATACTTTCGCCCGTGTAATCTGGCAGGTACCTGTTGACTTTAGGGGATATGATTCGGAAGAAGAGCAAATGTATTTTTTGTTTAAACGCGATGCCGGTCGGGCTAAAATTCTTCAACAACTTTGTTTGGATACCACTGAGGTGGAATTTGCACCATGTGAAACGGGCATTTGTGAATTTGGTGGCATGTCCGGGCAAATTGATGGTTATTATGCATTCGAACCCCGGTTTATAATTTAAAAATTGATTCCAACAGACTATTTCGCTGCAATCTAAAAAGCCATCCCTTCAGTTTCAATTTTAAGGAATTGGTTCAGGAAGTTGATTCCAACTTGGCTTATGGTTTTCCGGCATTCATGGATTTGTCGGCTTATGTTGGTACCGGTGTGGTATCGGCCAATGTTGGATCTTTTGTTTCAAAGGGGCAAAAGGACCCACTTATTCGGAAATTGGCCGAAGAAATCACCCGGGATGCGAATTCAACTGAAGAAAAATACCAGAAAGTACTGGCTTTTGTTTCAGAACAGATTGAATACAGTTTCGAAGATTATTGGTATGATTCAGAAATCACCAAACGGGCCCATGAAGTTTTGTTTTCTGGTGAAGCCGATTGTTCGGGTAAATCGACCCTCATGGCCAGTATGTTGGAGGCCCTGAACTTGCCATATTGTTTGTTGTATTTCGACAAACACATGAATATCGGTGTGCCCGGGAATTTTAAGGCAGAGAATGCCTATCATCAGGACATAGCGGGGACGCGTTATTTTATGGCTGAAACAACGGTTCCCGGCTTCATCATCGGACAAAGTTTACTGGCGAATCACGAAATACTGGATAAAGTTCTTTTTTATCAAATTCCATCCAAGGGAGAATCGGTCATCAACCCGGAGACCAATCGTAAAGTGCCCTTATTAAATATTGATAACATGGAATAATTGCCAATGCGTCCGGAGCCCCGTGCATTTATTTTCTAAGGGTAAAATTTGCGTTAAAATTCATTGCTATTTTCGGGTTCAAAACCCTATTTTTGTGCCACTTTTTAACAAATGCCTTCACAATATTACCTGTTTCTTGGTTTCGCATTGTTTTGCATCGGTGTCATGGGTGTACTCATGCGCAGAAATGCAATCATTATTTTAATGTGTATTGAGCTGATGCTGAATGCAGTGAATCTGCTCTTGGTGACTTTTAGCAAAATGCATCAAAATGCGGACGCCCAATTATTCGTTTTTTTTATCATGGTTGTGGCTGCGGCCGAGGTGAGTGTGGGGCTTTCGATCATTGTTTTGATGTATCGTAAGGTCCGATCTATTGATATTAATATCTTAAACCGATTAAAAAATTAAGTCATACTCCATGCAAGATTTGATCAGGTTGATTCCGTTGTTGCCTTTATTGGGTTTTTTAATCACCGGACTAGGGCGCAATAAACTCGGTAAAAGCAGTGGCTGGATTGCTTCTGCAGCTATACTTGGCTCCTTTATTTTATCAGTATTGGTATTTAATCATGTACGTGCTTTACCCGAAAATGTTTTTGATAAAGCATCAGGTCCAATCTTGGTGCATGTTTTTGATTTTATACATATTGGCAGTATGGAAATCGGTTTTGATTTTCAGGTAGATGCCCTTACTTCGGTATTTCTGTTGGTGATTACAGGGATAGGCTTTCTAATTCACCTTTATTCCATTGCATACATGGGCCACGACGAAGGGTATGGAAAATTCTTTGCCTATTTGAACCTCTTTGTCTTTTCCATGTTATTGCTGGTCATGGGCGGGAACTTCCTGATCATGTTTATTGGCTGGGAAGGCGTGGGGCTTTGTTCTTATTTGTTGATTGGATTTTGGTATCAGAATCTCGACTATACCAAGGCGGCTAAAAAGGCTTTTGTGATGAACCGGATTGGTGATTTGGGCTTTTTGATCGGGATGTTTTTATTGTTTTCGAAGTTTCATTCGCTGGATTTTTCCATATTACAAAAAGCAATACAAACTACAGAAACAGATCCTTTCTTCTTTTCAATGGTTGCACTCTGTTTCTTTATTGGTGCTACCGGCAAAAGTGCACAAATACCATTATTTACCTGGTTGCCCGATGCCATGGCTGGTCCTACACCGGTATCAGCGTTGATTCATGCCGCAACCATGGTTACCGCGGGAATCTACATGATTAGTCGTAGTCATTTTATTTATACTTTGGCGCCGGGTGTTCAACAGTTGATTCTGATTGTTGGCCTTGCGACTGCTTTATTAGCCGCCACCATTGCAACTCAGCAAAATGATATTAAAAAGTGTTGGCTTATTCAACGGTTAGTCAGCTTGGGTTTATGTTTATGGCCCTGGGTGTCGGAGCCTATGTTGCTGCTATTTTTCATGTGGTCACACATGCTTTTTTCAAAGCTTTATTATTCCTGGGTTCCGGTTCGGTGATTCACGCTGTAGACGGGGAACAGGATATTCGTAAAATGGGCGGTTTGAAAAAGTACATGAAAACCACCTATTTGACTTTTTTAATCGGGTGTATCGCCATCGCGGGTATATTTCCTTTCAGTGGGTTTTTCTCCAAAGATGAAATCCTCTTACATGTATTTACACATGGCAATTTTGGAAAGGTATATTTGATACTTGGTATGTTGGCTGCTTTAATGACCGCCTATTATATGTTCCGATTATTTTGGGTCACTTTTCACGGACAATACCGTGGTGGGCATGACAAACACCCACATGAAAGTCCGGCATTGATGACTATTCCATTGGTTGTTTTGGCTATTTTATCGCTAATAGGTGGTTTAATTGGAATTCCGGAAATCATGGGAGGAAACCATGCTTTACATCATTTTTTAAGTCCGGTACTGATTCGGTCCACTGCTTCTCAGGCAATGGTGCATGAAGTTTCACATACTGCTGAATGGATATTGATGGGCGTGGCAACCGTCATTGCCTTAATGGGAATTCTGATGGCTTGGTTTTATTTTAAATCCTATCAATCTCAGAAAACCAATACAGGGGTATCACGCTTTTTTGAAAATAAATGGTATATCGACGAAATGTATGATGGGGTAATTGTGAAACCTTTACAATCATTGAGTCGCTGGACTGAAAAGATCATCGAAAAATCAGGTATCGATGGCGTCGTGAATGGGGTAGGTCGCCTCATACAATACAGTAGCAATAAACTTCGCTTATTACAAAGTGGATTGGTGGGTTTCTATTTGTTTATGATTGTGGCAGGTATGATTCTTTTATTTGTCATTCAGATTTGGTTTAATAAATTCTAAAGTCAAGATACACTAAAGCATGTTGATCTTATTACTCATACTTTTTCCCTTGTTAGGCGGCATCCTCATTTGGTTGCTGTCTGATAAGTTGGCATCTATCGCGGCACTGTTTGTTTCGATTGTTGTGATGGTACTTTCATTGGTAGTCTATAATCAATATCATCATGGTTTACACGAAGAATTGATTTATCAGCAACCTTGGATTAGTCAATTAGGAGCAACGTTCTCAATAGAAATCAGTAATGGCTTGCCTTTATTGATGGTGATGTTAACAGGCTTTGTTTTTCCATTAATCATAGGTGCCTGGTACAATAAACCCATTGAGAAGGCCTCGCGGTTTTATGGTTTGATGTTCATGGCTCAAGCCGGTTTGATGGGAGTGTTTTTGGCCAAAGACGCTTTGTTGTTTTATGTGTTTTGGGAAGTGGCATTGATTCCGGTTTATTTCCTCAGCTCGATGTATGGAGGAGCCCGCCGAATTCCGGTAACCTTTAAGTTTTTTGTCTATACCTTTTTGGGTAGTTTGCTCATGCTCGTAGCTTTCTTGTATATTTATCAGCAAACACCTATTCATTCATTTTCATGGGATAGTTTGGTAAGTACAGGTAAAAGTATTTCGCCTGCCAATCAGCAATGGTTGTTTTGGATGTTGTTCATCGCTTTTGCCATCAAGATGCCGGTATTTCCTTTTCACACCTGGCAACCGGATGCATACGAACAAAGTGCAACACCCGTTACCATTGTTTTAAGTGCTATCATGGTGAAGATGGGATTGTTTGCCGTCGTTCGATGGTTATTGCCTGTATTGCCGGATGGTGTTAAGTATTGGATGGATGTGGTTATGTGGCTGAGTGTGGCGGGTATCGTGTATGCTTCTTGTATGGCGATGGTTCAAACCAATATTAAACGACTTATTGCATACTCTTCCATCGCACATATCGGACTGATGGCTGCTTGTTTGTTTGCCCCTAATGCCGATTATTTAAGCGTGCAAGGTGCAGCAGTACAGATGTTTAATCATGGGATAAATATTGCCGGAATGTCGATCATCGTAGGAATCCTGGAGCACCGTCTGGGTACTCAGCAATTGGATGAAATGGGCGGCATTGCTAAAATAGCTCCGTATTTTACTGTTGGGCTTGTACTGATTTCTCTGGCGAATATTGCCCTGCCACTCACCAATGGATTTATTGGAGAATTTATGATGTTCAACGGTTTATTCAATGCCGATTCTAAATACCGGGTTTGGTTAACTGTTTTAGCGGGATTGGGAGTGATTCTCTCTGCCGTTTATACCCTGACTATGGTACAAAAAGTGGCTTATGGTCCTTTGAAAACAACTTCAATGGGCTTTACTGACTTGGAATTGAACGAAAAAATAGTGGTAATTCTGATACTTTTAGTGATTTTGATTTTAGGATTCTATCCGAAATACCTTTTGGAATTGGTCAATATCTAGTATGAATCATCATGAAAAATAATTTTAGATACTAACAATGAATGCAATCGTAATATCAGCTTTGTTGGGCGTGCTCATGATGTTGAGCGGGCTGTTTTTTAAACGCAGTGCAGCGATTCAATGGACCGCTATTGCGGGAAGCGCCATTTTATTGATTGGTTCCATTCTTGAGTTAATTCCGGCTGGTCAAAACAAGATGTTTTATGGTATGCTGGAACTTCATCATGTGTCTTCATGGTTCAATGTTTTGATGAGTGCCTGTGTGATGCTGTACATTTTATTGTTTCATCGTTCAATTGCGAAAGTGGGTCGAAATGACGCCGAATATTTTGCCCTGATCTTTTTTGTGATGTGTGGCATTTATCTGATGTCCATGTATAGTAATTTGTTGATTCTATTCTTAGGGATTGAAATCATGTCCATTCCGCAGTATATCATGGCGGGTTCTGATAAGGAAAATATCAAAAGCAATGAATCTGCCTTAAAGTATTTTTTAATGGGTTCATTCAGCACGGGGATTTTATTGATGGGCATTACATTGATTTATGGAGCTACAGGAAGTTTCGATTTACTCAGTCCTAAATTCACTGCTGTATTTCAATCCGGAGCAGATCCTAGTTCCTTGGCCATGATTGGCGTATTATTGCTCATTGTCGCTTTTGGTTTTAAAACATCATCATCGCCTTTTCATTTTTGGACACCCGATGTGTACGATGGCTCTCCAACAGCTTTTACGCCTTTTATGGCAAGTATTGTTAAGGTTGGTGTATTCATGGCGTTTATTCGTCTCTTTCATTTGTCCTTTATTCAAATGGCCTCGCATTGGCAACTGATGATGGCGCTGATGATTGCACTCACATTACTCATTGGAAATATTACCGCAGTTTATCAGCAAAGTGTAAAACGTATGTTGGCCTATTCATCCATTGCCCAGGCTGGTTTTATGTTATTTGCTGTTTTTTCTACCAATCAAACTGCATGGGATGGTATGATGTTATATAGTGTGGCTTATACCTTATCTACTTTGGGCATTTTTGCAGTGCTCATCAAAATGAAAGACTATACCTACGACGGATTCAAAGGCCTGGGGAAAAAGGAACCTGTTCTCGCCGCAACCGCTACGATTTGTTTATTGTCCCTGGCGGGTATACCCTTAACGGGAGGCTTTTTTGCAAAATATTTTGTATTGAATGCTGCCATGGAACAAGGGCTTTGGATTGCATTAATCATTTTCGCCGTTCTGATGGCTGCAGTGAGTGCTTACTATTATTTTAAAGTCATCATGAGCATGTATTTCTACGAGGGCGATGCCGAATTGACTGAAGAGTCCAATGCTGTAGAAAAAACTTTGATGATTATGAATGCAGTATTGGTCATTTTATTGGGCGTAATGCCGGGGCTTATCCTGAATCATTAATCGAAAATCATGTCCGTTGCGGGTTGATTACTCTTCAATGATCCGAATTTCATCCAGGAAAATATAGGTATCATATCCTCTTCCTTCATGCCACTGAGGCATTTTCCCGTAATGTTTTGCTTTCAGGCGAATGAAGCGCCATGGATTCTTTCGAAGGGTTTCATCATTGACGGCTAACAAATTCACCCCAAAGTTTGAAATGCTGATTTCCAGGTTGTGATCACTTTTATGCGTTGCCTGTGTATTCACTTTTTTCCAGTTCACTGAATCCTGACTAACCCAATATTCAACTTCCGTAGGATAAAATATCCAGGAGTTCTGATCTTCCAGGAAAGTTGTTTCGATGGCTTTTATTTTTTTATCATTTTCCAAACGAACGACCACTTCGATATCCTGGCCCTGATATCCCTGCCAATCTCCTGCACGCCAATTTAATTTTCCTTTGATGCCATTTACCAAACCTTCCGGGCCTCCAGCCGTATAGGAAGCATGAGGTTTATTGAGTGTATATACCTTGCGCCCTTTAGGGAGTTTAGTAAATTGAGCTTGCTGCATTTTAAATGATTCGGTATTCCGCAACGCATAAAATCGAAGATCGGAATTCTCTTTTAAATAGAAAGGTTCTACATAATTGGTGAATGCACCTTGATTTAGCGAATAAGAAATAGGAAGGCCCGGAACAGCAGATGCGAATTCGATGCGTACGGAGTCCTCAAACACCCCATGTGTATGCATCAGAAAAGGTACAGTTGAATGTTTTTTAATTTACCCGGTCTGTGTGGAAATCTGAGGCCAATTCCATCTGCCGGCATGAGAAGAAGACGCTTTGCTGCGTACTGTTCTTCAAATTGGGTATTCAATACTTTGACTTCTTTTATACTAGACACAAATCCATCCTGAATTACAAAGGGTGGTTCGATATCCCGGGCATCATAATTGTTTTCGCCGGGGCAGCTTGGATAAAATCCGAGTTGTGCAAAAACATACCAGGCGCTCATTTGTCCGCAATCTTCATTGCCTATTAAACCGTCGGGATTGTTGGTATAAAAACTATCGCAAATGCCTTGAACGAGTTTTTCCGTTTTCTCATTTTTGCCAATATAATTATACAGATAGGCTATATGATGGCTAGGCTCATTACCATGTGCATACTGTCCGATTAGGCCGGTAATATCACTTTGCTCCCTTCCTTCGGTTTTGGTTTGAGCCTGAAAAAGATTATCCAGTTTTTCTTCCATTTTTTTCTGGCTACCCAGTAATTCTAAATAGGCCAACACATCATGGGGCATATAAAAACTATATTGCCAGCTATTGGCTTCGGTGTAATTATTGTCGACCATATAAGGTGAAAAGGGTTGATACAAACAGCCGTTTTTACGGGCACGCATAAAACCAGTGGTTGGATCATAAACATTCATCCAATTCCTGCTTCGATCTATATAATAGTCGTAGTCTTCGGTTTTACGCAGGGCTTTGGCCATTTGTGCAATACACCAGTCGTTATAGGCATATTCCAAGGTTTTACTCACGCTTTCGTGGGAGTCGTCGGCCCTCACATAACCATACTTACAATAACTTTCAAGAGCCTCTGCATCGGCTGTTCCGGATTTAAATTCTTCCTTTAAATGCATTTGAAGTCCTTCACCTTCATAGTGAGAAAAGTGCGTGGCAATTCTTGTCATTGCTTCATAAGCGATTTCAGCGTCAAAGTCACGAATGCCTTTGTTGTAAGCATCCCATATCACACTCACCACATGATATCCAATCATACAATTGGTTTCGTTGGCACTCAATTCCCATATGGGCAGGCGCCCTCCTTCCTGATATTGACGAATAAAGGTTTGAATAAAATCATTGGTCCTTTTTTTATCGATCAATGTTAACAGGGGATGTAAAGCACGATAGGTATCCCATAAACTAAAAACTGTATAATAATCAAATTTTCCTTCCGTTGAATGTATTTGATCGTCCCGTCCCCGGTAACGGCCATCTGCATCCGAATACAGCGAAGGATGAATCATACAATGGTATAAAGCCGTGTAAAAAAGGATTTGATGATTGGCATCGGGGACTTTGACATTCTCAATTTGGTTCATGCCAATTTTTGCCAGTTCCTTTTCCCAGGCTTGTTCTGCGGCATGTTGATAATATTCAAATGACCATTGTGTTTCGGGCATCTCCGCTTCCAAATTGTTATGTGCTCCCTTTGCATCAACACCACTAATGGCAGTTTTGATCATGAGTTGTGAATTTTTTAAAGAAGCTGATTGGCTGGAAATATCTTGAAAATGGATGATGCAGTGCAATGATTTTTTTAATTGAATGTTGCCTGTTTGACTGCCTTTCGGATTTTGTGCATCATATTGAATTGACTCAATGGGATGTGAGAATTTTATTTCGAAAAAGAGCTTTTGATTTTTGGCCCATGCTTTCGAAAAACGATATCCCTTGAGGGTATAATCATCAATCTGTTCCATTTCGCTATCCAACACTTCGTCCCGATGTTTTAAATCAAGCACAACATATTTTGCAGACTGCTCCGCGAATGAATAGCGATGAACGCCCCCATGAAGTGTGGCCGTTAATTCCACCTTTATTTTTGGATCGTTTAAAAACACCTCATAATATCCTGCATGCGCTTTTTCAGTGTTGTGCGAGAATTGTGAAGCATACTGGTATTGATTCAGAGACATAGCCTGAGCAACCGGCATCAATAACACATCGCCATAGTCGCTGCAACCTGTGCCACTCAAATGGGTATGCGAAAAACCATAAATCACAGAATCACTGTAATGATATCCTCCACATCCATCCCAGCCTTCCAAGCGGGTATCCGGACTTAACTGACAAGCGCCAAATGGCATCACGGCTCCCGGAAAGGTATGGCCATGCCCACCTGTACCAATAAAAGGATTGACCATCTTGTATAAGGCATCCTTTTGTGCATAAAGAAGATTGAAATTGCTGATTGAAAGCAGGAAAAGAAAACCTGTCAAAAAATGTTTCATGCCCAAATGTACAAATGGACAAGTGGAATTCATAACCTCTGTATGCACTCCGCTATCCTTGCAGGGCTTCGAGGTAAGGTGGATTTTTTTTACGTTGTAACAAGAGCAATAAGAAGAATAGAAATAAACACATGCCATATTGGTTCTCAAAAAACGCTTCAATACTGATGGCAAAACTCATGAGAACCATAAAACAAAAAAATAGAAAATCCTGTTTTCGAACTTGTTTCCAAAGCAAAATAAACATGGCCAATAAAAGAAGGATGCCCGGAATTCCCATTGCAACGCCGGCCATTAAAATTTGATTGTGTGGAATTAAGGGTGTTGTTTTACCCTGCCCAAACTCGGCATCATATTTTTTTTGCATCGCATCAAATACATCTCCATAGCCAACTCCGCTGAGAGGCTTTGTACGAATAATTTCAAGGGCAAACTGATAGGAAATCAATCGTCCTTCATCGCTGATATTTGTTTCCTTCATCCCATTTTGCATTCGTTCCAGACTATATCGCACATAACCAATTTTCGTTCTGAAACTTTCCGAAATCTGATACATCACTACAGGAAGCAGGATGAGGATTGCCAGGAGCAGAACCCCGTATTTGCGGTATTGTGCAATGAACAGAAATCGGATGATGTATAAAAATGAAATCAGGTAAAATGCAATGAGGCCTGACTTAACGGATAATATATGTAAATAAAAGATATCCAATACCACAATGCTTAACATCAATATGCGAACTCGGGTTTGTGGGTAGGAATTCCAGAAACTCACACAAAACAAAATACTCATGACGACTGATAAACTAAATCGGATATGATCTTGTTTGAATGGAGTAGGGATTTGGTGCGAGTAATGATATCCGGCATCATAAAAAGCTTTATTCGGGAAATAGAGCGATAGGCTCCAAACGATACCGCCAATATTTAAAAGAATAAAAATGGCCAAAATCCAATGAACCCATTTCGATTCCCATTTTCCAATTGAAATGAATGCCAGTGGCAGGGTTAGAAAGGGAAGCAGGATTTGAAGCCGCTGAAAAAGATAGCTGGTATTTTCGCTCCAAAGTCCGGATGTCGCAGCGTACAAAAAATATAAACTTAAACAAACTAGATAAGGATGCCGGATAAAATGCTTCCAATAATCCTTGAAATGGACATTCAGCACCGCATTGGCAATGAGCAGCATCATGCCGATACTCATCAGGGCTCTCGATAAATACATGCCAACGATCACCATGACACAAGCCAAGAATGAGATATAACGATGCGGAATAAATTGAAAAATCGGAGTAGTGGTGCTCAAAAGGGCAGGTTTAGTTATTTGCTCAATGAAAGAGAAGAATATTTTACATTTGTCCGCGACGAATATAAACGAAAAAAATCAAGCTTCATTGTAGTGGACAACGGTAAAATCTTAAAAGGGCTGAGAGATGGCGACACCCGAACGATTGCGAGGGCGATCACTTCTATTGAAAATGATTTACAAGGAAGCAGGGAACTTTTAATGTCGCTTCCTACCGATCAGCCAAATGCCACCGTAGTAGGAATTACAGGCCCACCCGGAGCCGGAAAGAGTACCTTGGTGAATGCTTTATTGCATGCATGGACCACAAAAGGCAAACGTGTTGCCGTGCTTTTGGTTGACCCTTCTTCCCCATTTAATTTTGGGGCCTTGCTCGGAGATCGTATCCGAATGAGTGATTTCTATCTCCATCCATCGGTTTATATCCGCTCGCTCGCGAGTAGAGGTGCTTTGGGAGGTTTGAATCGTCGGATTATTGAGATTGTAGCTTTATTAAAAGCCTGTCCGTTTGATTATATTTTAATTGAAACCGTTGGCGTTGGTCAAAGTGAAGTGGAAATAGCCGGTATCGCCGATACAACCCTTGTGGTAGTCGTTCCGGAAGCAGGCGACGAAATTCAAACGATGAAGGCCGGGGTGATGGAAATTGCCGACATTTTTGTGGTGAATAAATCGGATCGCGAACAGGCTTCTGAATTGTTGAAACACCTCAAAGCATTAGCACACCACAAAGCCCATGCTTGGGAAATACCGGTGATTGCTGCGGTGGCTACTGAGGGCAAAGGATTGGATGAGCTTTTGGTGTCGATCGAACAACATCAAACCTATAACGACACCCATCTTCAGCGGAAATTACATCTGCTCACTGAGAAGGTCTGGCAATTAATACAGCACGAAAAAATGAAGGACTACGATTTTTCAAAGTTGGCAGAGGCTATTTTGCAGGCTCAGCAAATGGGCCCGGTGAATATTTTTCAATTTGCCCAAAACTATCGGCCTTAAATGCATCGCCGCAAGAATGATGCTTTCGAATTTTCCGAAACACAGGCTTCAAATGATAATAAAATCATAAATCAAATCTATTTGGACCATCTTTGCTGAAAATAAAAATAGTCGGTGCAATTTTTTTGCTGAAGAGGCGTTAGACTTGCAAACTATACTATTTTGCTAAAACCACTTGCCCACATGCCAACAAAAATTCTCTGGATCGACGATGAAATGGATTCACTGAAATCTCAAATTATGTTTCTTCAAAATAAAGGTTATGAAGTCGAAAGCGCTTCTAACGGTTATGATGGGTTGGAACATCTTAAGAACAACCATACTGATATCATTTTATTGGATGAAAGTATGCCCGGGATGACCGGATTGGAAACATTGTCTCAAATCAGAGAATATAATACCACCATTCCTGTGGTGATGGTGACCAAAAACGAAGCCGAAAATTTGATGGAAGATGCGATAGGCTCTCAAATTACAGACTATCTCATCAAGCCGGTGAATCCCAATCAGATTTTGCATACACTGAAAAAAATTGTCGATCAAAAATCGCTGATCAGTGAAAAAACAACGCAGAATTATCAACAGGAGTTTCGCAAATTGTTTTTGACTTTAAACTCCAATCCTGATTATGCGGAATGGTGTGAATTGTATAAAAAAATAGTTTTTTGGGAACTTGAAATGGAGAAGGCCGATAGCAAGGAAATGCAGGAAATACATGCTTCACAAAAAGAAGAAGCGAATAATGCCTTTTGTAAGTTCGTTGAAAAAAATTACAGCAAGTGGATACAAGGAAAAAATAATGAAGTTCCCATTATGAGTCACAACCTCATGAAAGAATATGTATTTCCATCCCTGGAAAAAGGAAAGCCAACCTTCTTTCTGCTCATTGATAATTTACGTTATGACCAATGGAAGGTCATTCAACCTTTGTTTGCTGAAAGCTTTAAATTGGTTGATGAACGAATTACGATGGCGACCCTGCCAACAACCACGCAGTATAGCAGAAATGCCATTTTTGCCGGCATGTTGCCCATGGAAATTGAAAAGAAGTTTCCGGTAGAATGGAAGAACGATGATGAAGAAGGCGGTAAAAATTTATATGAAGAGTTTTTCTTTAAGGACCAACTCAAACGCAATAATTTACAGAATCTAAAAACATCCTATACCAAAATAACCAATCACGATAGCGGCGATCAATTGGTCAACAATATTCAAAATATGTTGCACAATGACCTCAATATTATCGTGTATAATTTCGTGGATATGCTTTCTCATGCGCGTACCGAAATGGAGGTGCTGAAGGAATTGGCCAATGATGAAATTTCATATCGCTCCATCACACAAAGTTGGTTTGAGCATTCGCCCTTACATCAGGCCATCAAAAAATTGCGGATAAAAATATTCGGATTGTCATTGCCACCGATCATGGAAGTGTACAGGTGAAATCGGCCAGTAAAGTCATTGGCGACAAACAAACCACAACCAATATTCGATACAAACATGGCAAAAACATGCAGTACGAAAATAAAGAGGTTCTTGCTTTTCGTGATCCGCACGAAATTGGTTTGCCGAAACCCAATTTTAATTCCACCTTCATTTTTGCGAAATATGACGGCTACTTATGTTATCCGAATAACTACAATTATTACAGCAATTACTTCAAAAATACATTTCAACATGGAGGTGTGTCATTGGAAGAAATGCTTGTGCCATTGGTAACGATGGAAAGCAAATAATGACCTATCCCTCAGTCTCCCGCATCTCCAGCTCACCACTTTCCTGATTCATACACCACCAGTGTCCATCGCCCATACGTATACAGATTTTGATACAATCTTTGGGTGCATAAGGACTTACCTCAACATCCATTTGCAGGTTTAGTTTTTCTGCTTCTCCGTCGCCAATGATTCTTCGGCTTTCTGATAATGCCAGGGCAAAGAGTTGACGACCTAATTGATGATAATGATGTTCATCCAGCACATTTTCATGTTGTTCCAGATAGTCTTGTGTTAATGCGGACATGTTGATTTATTTTTTCGGAATATAGGTCATTCCTAAGAATAAGCAAAAATGACAATCATATGACAAAAAACAGCTTATTGGAAAGCGATGGATTTTCAAATATTGAAGGAAATACATGAGATTTGCAGAAATATGTTTATTCACTATCGAATCCTCTTTGTTTTATGCGTGCTTGGCTTCATGTCATGCGAACAGAAGGAGAAACCTATTACACTACCTCCGAAAGGGGATGGTTCCGTGATGCAGGTGGATATGGGTGAAAAATATGAGTACCAATATTATATCTCTCTGGATGATCAAAAAATTGTTTATGTCAGTCGAAGTGATCAATGGGATCTTGCATTCGAATCGGCCTCAGATAAGCATGCCATTTATTTAAATGGAGGGCAGGGGATGGCAGCCATTCCTACTGGAAAACTCAATTTGCTAATGTTACGGCTGCTGATACTTCAAGTGCAGCAAAAGATGGCGATATGATGAACAACATGGAGGCATTGATTCGACCGCTTTTGGCGATTGGCTGTCTAATGAGCAAGTTTATATCGTGCGATTAAATGGAACCAACAACAAATTGCGTAAAATTAAAATCACCTATGTGGATGCCTTTCAGTATATGATAGAAGCTGGAGACATCAATGCGGTGCAAGGACAACCTATTACCATTGTTAAAAAAGAGAATAATAATTACACTTATTTTTCTTTCGACTTATTGAAAACGGTAGAAGGGGTAGAGCCGGATGATCATCGTGATTGGGATTTGCAAGCCACTTTGTATAGTTATGTCTTTTATGATCAAAATCCGCCACTGCCATATGTCGTCAATGGTATACTGCTTAATCCCTTGTCAACAACAGCTTATAAGGATTCTCTAAACGATTATAACGCCATTGATTTGGCATTTACAAACGGACTCAATTTTTCTGCTGACCGCGATGTGATTGGTTTTAATTGGAAAACTTATGATATCGATAAAAATGTGTTCACAGTGGTACCCAAATATAGTTTTATCGTGAAAACCAAGACCCAGTCGATTTATAAATTAAAATTCCTGGATTTTTATAGTAGCACGGGTGTTAAAGGAAGTCCTAAGTTTGAGTTTAAACGCTTGAAATAGGATTTCCATCATATGGGCTTTTCGGCCCTGTACATACGAAATTTACCTTAGTCACACAATGTGCACCTGATTTCGGTCCTATCAAAAATTCAAGTTTATAGCGGGATATTACCATGCTTTTTTCGAGGCATATTACAAACCTTGTTTTTCAGCATTTGAAAACCACGAATGATTTTTTTTCGCGCGTCTTGTGGCATGATTATTTCATCAATAAACCCTCTGGCTGCAGCGCCATAGGGATTTGCAAATTTCTCTGCGTACTCGGCTACTTTTTCATCCAATTTAGCTTGCTTATCATCGGCTGCATCAATTTCTTTCTTGAAAATAATTTCGGCGGCACCCTTGGCACCCATTACAGCAATTTCTGCATTCGGGAATGCAAAGTTCAAATCAGCGCCGATATGTTTAGAATTCATCACATCATAGGCTCCACCATAGGCTTTACGAGTAATCAATGTAATTTTCGGAACGGTTGCCTCACTAAATGCATACAAAAGTTTGGCCCCGTTTGTAATAATTCCATTCCATTCCTGATCCGTTCCAGGCAAGAATCCGGGTACGTCCACTAAAGTCAATAATGGAATATTAAACGCATCACAGAAACGTACAAATCGAGCGCCCTTTTTGCTGGAATTATTATCCAATACCCCGGCCAATGCAGCGGGTTGATTGGCTACAATGCCTATACTTCTTCCGGCCATGCGTGCGAATCCGACAATGATGTTTTCGGCATAATCTGCATGAACCTCCAGGAAACTTCCGGGGTCTGCCAATTCCGAAATAACATCTTTCATGTCATAAGGTTGATTGGGGTTTTCCGGAATCAAGTGTTCCAGCTTCTCCCGACTTTCATCGCCTATTTCATAAGGATACACGGGCGCATCTTCTTCACAATTTTGAGGCATATAACCTAATAAGTCTTTGATGCGTTGAATACACTCGATTTCATTGGCACAGGCAAAATGGGTTACCCCGCTTTTGCTTGCAGGCGTTTCGGCTCCACCTAACTCCTCGCTGCTCACTTCTTCGTGGGTGACCGTCTTTACCACATTCGGGCCCGTTACGAACATATAACTGCTTTGTTCAACCATCAAAATAAAGTCGGTGATAGCAGGACTATAAACCGCACCACCTGCACATGGCCCCATAATGGCAGATAATTGAGGAATGACGCCGGAAGCACGGGTATTTCGGTAAAAAATATCAGCATATCCACCCAGACTTACCACTCCTTCCTGAATCCGGGCGCCACCACTGTCATTTAAACCAATGACAGGAGCTCCATTTTCGATGGCCAGATCCATGATTTTACAAATTTTTTCTGCATGGGTCTCGCTCAAGCTGCCGCCAAATACGGTAAAGTCCTGCGAAAACACATAAACCAAACGCCCATGTATCGTTCCATATCCTGTAACAACTCCATCGCCGGGATATTGTTCTTTTTCCATGCCAAAATCGGTGCTCCGGTGTTTCACCAACATCCCAATTTCCTCAAAACTGTCTTCATCCAATAAAATTTGCAGACGTTCGCGGGCAGTTAGTTTTCCTTTTTTATGTTGAGCGGCTATTCGATGCTCTCCACCACCTTTCAGGGCTATTTCTATCTGTTGCTTCAGGACTTCCTTCTTATTCATCCGGTAAAAATAAAACCATCCCACGATTTGCACGCATCGATTTTTACAAAGCAGGTCAGAAACCACTATCTTTGCGCCGTTCAAATTCGGATTTAATCCGGCTAATTTTTAATACATGCTCACAGCTAAAGATTTAACGACCGATCAGGAAGTCAGATGGTGCCCGGGATGTGGCGATTACAGTATTTTAAAACAAGTGCAAACGGTGATGCCGGAATTGGGTATCCCCCGTGAAAATATTGTCATCATTTCAGGAATTGGTTGCTCATCGCGATTTCCTTATTACATGAACACATTTGGCATGCATTCCATACATGGGCGTGCGACAGCCGTTGCCAGCGGACTAAAAGCCGCACGTCCGGAATTAAGTGTCTGGATTGTAACCGGTGATGGAGATGCTTTGAGTATTGGTGGAAATCACCTGATTCATCTACTGCGCCGCAATTTTAACGTACAAATACTGCTCTTCAATAATCAGATTTACGGGCTCACGAAAGGACAATATTCTCCCACCAGTGAAGAACATAAAATCACTAAATCCACGCCATACGGAAGTTTGGATCATCCTTTTAATCCTGCAGCTTTAGCCATAGGAGCGGATGCCACATTTGTAGCCAGGAGTATGGATCGTGATACCAAACATTTGCAGGAAATGATTCGACGCAGTCATGCCCATCAGGGAAGTGCTTTGCTCGAAATCTACCAGAATTGTAATATTTTCAACGATGGGGCCTTTGAAATTTTTACCGAAAAAAGCAGCAAACCACAACATACACTTTACGTTGAACATGGTAAGCCCCTTGTTTTTGGGGCAACATCCCAGTGGGGCATTCGATTGGATGGGCTTCAGCCAAAAATTGTAGAAATTGGGCAGGATTTTTCGTTGGATGATTTATGGATTCATGACGAAAAAGATATTTACAAGGCACAAACATTGGTTCGACTGTTTGATGATCAAACACAACATAATGCTTTTCCGCGACCATTTGGGGTATTTTACGCCATCGAAAGAGCTTGTTATGAAACGACCATGCATCTTCAAATGGAAGAAACCCTTGCCGTTAAAGGTCGGGGTGATTTAGACGCATTATTAGCCGGAAAAGAAACCTGGACCGTGCTTTGATGAAAGCCACTCCATCATATTTGTTTTTTTTTCGCGCCATGTTCCTGCTCGGTTTAGCCGGATTTTATGGCTGTACCCGCGATAATATTTGCCTCACACCAACTTTGATTAATATGCGTGGAGGCTTTTATCGAGCAGATACCTCAAATACACTCCGTGATAGCTTGCAGGAAAATGCATTTATCTTGTTCGGTGGTGATACGCTTTATATTCAAGTGTTGAAGAAATCAGCAAATTTGGCTTTCCCGCTTTCGCAAAAATCAGATAGTGTTACCTTCTATTTTGTTGCCGACTCCAGCAATATCATTCCTGGTAAAATCGATACAATCTCCCTTTTTTATCAGCGTGAATTAAAATTTATTTCTGCAGCTTGTGGCTTTCAAACATTTTACAAAATCAATCAAGTAATTTATTCGCAACAAGTCATAGACAGTATTGCTATTGCAACTTCAGAAGTGAATACGGATTTGAATACAGAGCATCTTAAAATCATTCTGAAACCATGATGACGGCGCGAAGTTTGACTCTCTTTTTTTTGCTTTTGCTTTGCGGTTCGATGCAATTGAATGCGCAGAAAGACAGTACTTTTAAGAAGTGGCGTTATGTGAGAATCGGGGTGGATTTGGCATCTGTGTTGGGATCTTTTTTGTCAGATGAAAATAACCGAACTGAATTCCAATTGGATATAGCCTGGAAGCCGGATATTAATTTGGTTGCTGAATTTGGATTTGGAGATGCCCGGGTGGAAAATGAGAACCTTCGTTATAAGAGTAGTAATCAGTTTATCCGTTTGGGCTTAGATAAGAATTTTTTTAACCGGGAGTTTAAAGGTGATAAGGACAATGCTTTTGTTGGATTGCGATATGGTATTTCGGCGGTCAAACGTCAAAGCGCCACTTATTTTATCACGGATCCAATCTGGGGCAATACGGAAGGAATCCTTCCTGCCGAAAAGTTCACGGCGCATTGGTTGGAACTCACCGGTGGTTTAAGAATGGAAATCATGAAAAATATTTTTGCCGGTTGGAATGTTCGGGCAAAAACATTTTTGAATCCGGCTAGCTTCAAGGAATTGCCACCCGGATATTTAGCCGGATTTGGTCGGGCAGATCAGAACACGGCCTTCGGGTTTCATTTTTACCTGCTGTATGGTTTTGGTAAACGATAAATAAAATTATTTTTATTATGAACAGATTGGGTCAGGAAAATTCGCCCTACTTATTACAGCATGCCGATAATCCCGTGCATTGGTATCCATGAGGTGAGGAAGCCTTTCAGGAAGCGGCCCGCAGGAATGTTCCTGTTTTGGTGAGTATTGGTTATTCCTCCTGTCATTGGTGTCATGTGATGGCCCATGAAAGTTTTGAAGATTCCGAAACGGCTGATTTAATGAATGCCCTTTATGTGAATATCAAAATTGATCGTGAGGAATATCCGGATGTAGATCACATGTATATGGATGCCGTGCAGGCCATGACCGGAAGTGGCGGTTGGCCTTTAAATGTGTTTGTAATGCCGGACAAAAGGCCTTTTTACGGAGGGACTTATTTTCCACCGCGAAGGGCGCATCATCGGGCTGCCTGGAAGGAAGTATTGGTGAATGTGTCTCAGTATTATCAGCAAAACAAAAATGAAGTATTAAAACAAGCAGATCAACTGATTCAACATTTACAGAATTTGTCCAATCCGGCACAGAAACTGGAAAAGATTGTCGATTTTGATGCCGAAAAAATTCTTGAAAAATTACTTTCCAATGCGGATACTGAATGGGGAGGATTTGGTGCTGCGCCTAAATTTCCTTCAACCTTTCAATTAAATTTTTTACTCAAATATCATCTGTTCAAACCCCATGAATCGGCACTTAATCATGTCCGATTAAGTTTAGATAAAATGTGGATGGGGGGGATTTATGATCATTTATGTGGCGGTTTTGCGCGATACAGCACGGATAAGTTTTGGATAGCGCCCCACTTCGAAAAGATGTTATACGACAATGCCTTGTTATTACCTCTTTATGCGCGGATGTATCAACTTGAAGCCAATCCTTTCCATTTGGCAGTAGTGCGTTAATCACTCAAGTGGCTTAAAGAGGAGATGTACGATGCCAGTTATGGTTTTTATGCCGCCAGAGATGCAGATACCGAAGGACAAGAAGGCAAATACTATACCTGGGAAGCCAAGGAATTAAAGAATTTAGTAAAAGATGATTTCGAAACTTTTGCGAAAGTATACAATGTGGAAGAAGGAGGAAATTGGGAGCATACCAATATCCTTTTTCTCACAACAGAAAGTTTAAAAAAATCAGAGAAAACATATTTAGAAAAAGGAGAAGAATGGCGTACAATCCTTTTAGCAGAAAGAAGAAAACGCCCTGAACCCCTCACGGACGACAAAATTATTTTAGCATGGAACGCGCTCATGATCAGTGCCCTGGTGGAAATGGCTCTTATACTCGAGGATGCTGATTTGTTGGAATGGGCCGAAGAAGCGATGAATACACTGGAAAAACAATTTGCCCATCCGGAGTATCTGTATTTACATTCAGGCCGAAAAGGTCAAATGAAATTGCCGGCGTATCTGGATGATTTGGCTTATCTGGCCAAAGCCATGATTGATATGGGAAATGCCACTGCCCAAACGCTTTATTATCACCGGGCAAAGGCCGTATTGGAGTATGTGTGCCAACACTTTAAAAGTGAAAATGATCACCTGTTCGATTTTGTTCATCACGAATATGAACAAGTGCAAATCCGCAAAAAAGACATTTATGACAATGCTTTGCCCTCGGCCAATGTGGTCCTGTTTGAAGTGATGCAAAGTTTGGCGCTTATTTTTCAGGAAAATTGTTGGTCAGGCATCTTTGAAAATGGCTTAAATGCTATGCGGGCCTATATTTCGGGGTTCCCGGCCGGCTTTTCGAGATGGGCCGCTTTGGCATTGGATGCTTCGGAAAGCATTACCGAAGTGGTGATCATTGGGCCAGATGCAAAAAAAATCTATCAATCAATATACAATAAAGTTCAAAAGCCAAACGTTCAGTTTGTAGTTTCAATCGGAGAAGAAGAAAACATTGCATCACTCAAAGATAAAAACAGGCAAGGGGATACGCTCGTTTATATCTGCAAGGATTTTTCCTGTTTGGAGCCTTTAACCGACATAAATCAGGTACTGGGGGTAATTTTATAAGAATATTTTGTAGAGTCAACTGAATGATTTTTATTTGACTATCCGAAATTTCAGGTGAAAGAAAGTTCCTCGCAGGTGAATGGATAAGATTCTGAGATGTTGGATATTTCGGTTAAATATTTTTGGATGAATTTATATGAGAAATGAAAATACGTGACTATATTGTGCCGTATTTGAGTTAACAAATATTTTAATATATTTGCCATCTTGTATAAAAACAATAAACGGACTATGATGAAACAAATTTCGTTGAGATTATTAGCACTGGGATTGATCGTTACGGCTTGGGGTTGTGGCGGCGGTGGAGGCCCACAGGGTCAGTTAGTGGGTACGACACACAAAGTGGCGGGTATCCAGTCTGCTCCTGTTGGAATGACCTGGGTTCCATCCGGTGTCATGCACATGGGGGCTAGTGATCAGGATTTGCGCAGTGCCAACGATGTAAAAAACAGAACCGTACAAATGGTCGGTTTTTGGATGGATGCCACGGAGATTACCAACGCAGAATATCGCCAATATGTAGACTGGGTGCGCGATTCAACGGCTCACTCTGTTTTGGGAGACTACAAAGATTTAGACGATGGTACTCAGGTGATTGACTGGAAAAAGAAAATCAAATGGACAACGGAAGATGTTCAGGATGCCATGGCGGCCTATTATGTGCCTTCTACTGAAAGTATCTGGGGTAAAAAAGAGTTTGACAATGCTAAATTAAAATACCATTACGAAACTTTTGATTACGATCAAATGTCTCGTCAGTCTGTTCCTGGTCAGAGTCAATCAAGAATGAACTATTTGGTTAAGTATGATATTGGAGCCTATCCGGATACAACTGTTTGGATGAAAATGTTCTCTTATTCGTACAATGAGCCAATTACACATCAATATTTCTGGTATCCTGCCTTCAATAACTATCCGGTTGTTGGGGTGAATTGGTATCAGGCAAATGCATTCTGTCATTGGCGTACGAAAAACTGGCGTTCTTATCGCGACAGTAAAAAACTTTACCTGGAAGGGGATTTCCGCTTACCTAGTGAAGAACAATGGGAATGGGCTGCAAGAGGTGGTCGTACACAATCGCCTTATCCATGGGGAGGTCCTTACATCGTGAACAAAAAAGGTTGTTATTTAGCCAACTTCAAGCCAAATCGTGGTAATTATAGCGCAGATGGTGGTTTGTATACTGTACGTGCTGATGCTTACTGGCCGAATGATTATGGGTTATACAACATGAGTGGTAATGTGGCTGAGTGGACAATGTCTCCTTACGAAGTGCATACATATGGTAATGTTGCAGATATGTCACCAGAAATCAAAAGTCGTGCGAAAGACACCGATCCAACGTGGTGGAAGCGCAAAACCCTCAGAGGGGGTTCATGGAAAGATCCTGCAACATTCTTACAAGTGGGAAATCGTGATTACGAATTTGCTGATACAGCGAAAGCTTATATTGGTTTCCGTTGCATCGTTAATTATATAGCTCCGGCCTTGTCAAATAAAACGCCAAAAAGAAGATAGAAAATAGCGCGCTTTGATACTTCCACCGGTTTGAGGCCGGATAGGATGGGCGTATCAAAATGTATAAATAGAATACTCAAACAAATTAAAATTTAAAAGTAATCATGTAATCCGGATCATTATTTTTTGAAACTTCCACCGGAAAATATCTGAAGAATCTGATCATTGGTGTCGGTGCGGCTATCGTACTGGTTGGCGCCTTGGCAAAACTGGAACACTGGGCCATTGCAGGTACCATGTTGACGGTTGGGATGTTGACGGAAGCTTTCATCTTTACCCTCTTGGGTATTTTACCCCCACATAAGGATTACTACTGGGAGAAATTCTATCCAGGAATTGATGAAAATCCACATGTTGAAGCGTATAAAAAAGGTGTAAAATTTCAGCCAACTGCCATCCCCGGTATGACCGGCGGTCCTGGTGGCCCTTCTGCAACGGCTTCATTAGATAAAATGTTGGAAGAAGCCAATATGAATCCGGCGAATATTCGCAAACTGAGCGAGAATTTTCAAAAATTTGGAGAAACAGTAAATCAGGTAAAAGATATTTCTCACGTAACCGCAGCTACTAATGAGTATTCATCTAAAGCGAAAGAAGCAGCATCTGCTTTAAATCAAATGAAAGATACGTTTATGGGAGCAACAAATACCTTGGCTTCTTTTAATAATGCAGCTGAAGAAACTTCTAAATTCCATAATCAGGTTACTGTTTTGACGAAGAATCTGGGATCATTAAACCAGATTTATGAAGTGGAATTGCAGGATGCCAATAATCACCTGAAAGCTATGAATAAGTTTTATAGTAATTTAGTGAATGCCTCTGACGCTATGCAAAGTAGTGCAGATGATGCAAATAAAGCCAAAGAACAAATTGGCATGTTGGCTAAAAATCTGGGCACCCTGAACCAAATTTATGGTAACATGCTGAGCGCAATGCAAGGCCGATAATTATATCAATCCTACTTATAACGATATTCATTTAATTCATAAGAAAATATTCATAAAGAATGGCTTTACCTAAAGAACCGAGGCAGTTGATGATTAACCTGATGTACCTGGTACTCACCGCACTTTTAGCGATGAACGTATCCAGCGAAATCTTGAACGCATTCAAAACAATCGGTAAAAGCATCGCCAATTCAAACAAAGCTGTAGAAGAACGTAATAAATTAGTGACGGACCATTTTCAAGAGTATATCAATGACGAAGATGCTAAGCCCGAAAAACGTGAAAAAGTAAAACAGGCTTTGTTGTTGGCGAACCAAGTGAACGAAAAAACGGAAGCAATTGTTTCCGAATTGAAAAAATACAAACAATTGATCATTGAGGCCTCCGGTGGGTGGATGAACAAGGGAATATCCGTCAGATCGAAAATTTAGATGGTGGTACCCGAGTCATGATCGAAGAAGGAAATGGACCAAAGTTGTTAACCTCCTTGAAAACGTTTAAAGACGAAATTGCCGGCTTAGTTCCATTAAATATGGACAATATGGTTGCACCAGGCGTAGGCAATAATGCACGAGTTTTTGGTATGTTACCTTTAAACTTTGAAACAGATAAATCAGACAATAACCCTGATGGTGATTGGAGTTATGGGAATTTCCATATGTCTCCAACCATTGCCAATGTAACCTTGCTGGATAAATATGCCAGTGATGTGCGGGCTTCGCAGTCTTTGGCCCTGGATGAAATTTGGGCCATGGCAACCGGCGAACGTCAGAATGATTTGCACGTAACTTCTCAGGCCTTACCGGATTATGCAGTGATTGTTGCTGCGGATAATAACTTTGTTTTACCCGGTGAAAAATATCGTGCTCGTATCATGTTAGGTACTTACAACAAGAAAATGAACAATTTGTCTTTCAGCGTAAATGGTAGAACCATCATGCCTGTTGACGGAGTTGCTGAGTATACTGAAGTTGCCAGTGCTGTTGGACAAAAAAATGTAACCGTTACAGCTTCTTTTACAGATACGATTCCTGGTACTAAACAAACACAGCGTAGAACCATTACGATGCCTAAACCTGCAAATTATTATGTGGGTGAAGCGCAGGCTTCTATTTCGCTTGATAAAATGAATGTATTGTATGTTGGTCTTGCGAACCCAATCACGATCGCTGCCTCGGGTATCCCTGCAGGAAACATCAATGTTACTTCAGAAAATTGCACCATGACTAAAACAGCTGGCGTTGGTCAGTATGAAGTAGCTGTTGCTAAAGCTGGAACAGATGCTAAAATTACTTTAACCGGTAAATTGGCAGATGGTACAGTCAAAAACTTTGGTACTTACAAGTATCGTGTCAAGTTGGTTCCTACCCCTTATCCAATGATTGCGAATTCGCGTGGAGGAAAAATGGCAAAGAATTTATTAAAAGCACAAGCTGCAGTATTCGCCAAATTGGATGACTTTGCTTACGAATTGAAATTCCCTGTTACATCCTATAGTGTTACGCTTCAACCTAAGTCAGGTGATTTGATGGAAGCAACAGCTACAGGTGAATTACTATCTTCTCCAACGGTAAGGGCTATTTTGGATAAAGTCAAAATCGGCGATCGTATCTATTTTGAAAATATTAAATGTAAGGCTCCGGATGGTATTCGTTCCATCGGATCTGTTAACTTTATCATCACTGAATAAAACGCTTAACTATGAGTGTAATGAATAAAATCAAGTTTTTTCTTTTAACCGGCGCAGTGGGTATGTCATTGATTTCCCAAGCCCAACCCGGAACGCCACCTTCTACGAATTTAAGTGCAGATCCCGCAGTTAGTGGTGGAGCCGCAACTATTGTGAAAGAGGATTGGAAACCATCTTTACGTCGGGATGGAGCGATTGATCGTGTGGAACATAACAATTACGTTACTCCATGGCAGCCTATTCGGGAAGCAGATGTATTATGGAAGAAGCGTGTTTGGCGTGAAATCGATACCCGTCAAAAACAAAACTTTGCTTTTCGTTATCCGGGTGATGATGAAACCGGTGGTGGAATGTATATTGAAATTCTGATGGATGCTATCCGGAAAGGATTGATTACTGCATTCAATGATGATCGATTTACTCAACCATTGAGTATGGAAGATGTGATGTCAAGGGTGGTTAAACCAAATGATACTTTACCTGTTGAATTACCTGATGGAAGTATCGAATATCGAGTTATTACTTATGGGTTTAATCCGGATCAAATTACGAAATATCGTTTAAAAGAGGATTGGATTTTTGATAAGAATGTGGGTCGTATGGTAGTTCGGATCATTGGTATTGCACCTTATTTTGATCGTACCAATGAAGACGGCTCATTTAGAGGTTCTGTGCCTATGTTTTGGTTGTATTATCCGGATGTAAGGGCTTATAACGCTCGCTTCGAAGTATATAATCCCGAAAATGATGTTTATCGGATGAATTGGGATGATTTTTTTGAAAAACGTGTGTTTGCAAGTTATATCTTGAAATCAACCTTGGATAATCCATTGCAAGAAGATATCAAGAATTACAAACGTGGTATTGACGCCATGTATGAATCAGAAAAAATTCGGGAGAAACTCTTTAATATCGAGCACGATTTATGGGTGTATTAATCCGATCATGATTTTATAAAAAAAAGCCACGAAATTTTCGTGGTTTTTTTATGCGCTTTATTTAATCACTATTCATTGTATGAGACCGTTGCAAAACTATCAAAAATAATTGTCTAAGTCATTTGGCTTCAAATTTCTGCGTTACTTTGAATTTTTAACTATTTCATTATCAACAAGATAACTCAATACTTAAAAATTCAAAAAGCCTTGAACTTTTTTACCAAATGACTTTTACAACGGTCTCTGTTTGACTCAAATTTGTAAGTGACACATCCCAAAGTAGGTATAATGTATTTCAACCAAACCTGTTCCTTTCTGTCCTGCCCATTCATAGCGCACAAGATACCTACTCCTAAGGTTTACCTATTTCAAAATTGCTTTTAGAGTGTCATCTTTTGAAAGGAGATAAATCTCGGTGGTTAAGTATCAAATGAGTCTTAGACTTTGAAATGTTAGAAATTAAAATGATTTCCCTTTAAGCTTTGAACTATTTTCGAAATATTGCGTGTCCTAATTTGAATACAATTTATTGCGCTTCAAGCCCCATTTATGCATCAAATGATTTAAAGACACCCGGAGTACACCCATTCCGTACTTCATACTGCGGCTGAAATTAATGCTTGAGGCTTCCTCGAAATATTTTGTGGGGCAGGTGATTTCTGCGATTTCATAGCCTTTCATAAAAATTTGAGAGAGCATTTCATTGTCGAATACAAAATCATCATTATTTACCCGATAATTAATATTGCGCAGTACCTCACCCGAAAAGGCGCGATATCCAGTATGGTATTCGCTGAGTTTTTGGCCAATCAGAATATTTTCGGTCAGCGTCAGAAATCGGTTAAAAATATATTTGTACATCGGCATACCTCCGTTCAGCGCACCTTTTCCAAGAATCCGAGAACCCAGAACAACGGGATAAAGTCCACTTGCAATCAAATGGCACATGGAGGGAATAAGTTTTGGGGTATATTGATAATCAGGATGCAACATGACCACAATATCTGCACCCAATTCCAGGGCTTTATTATAGCAACTCTTTTGATTGCCGCCATAACCTTTGTTGACATCATGAACAACGATATGACGAATGCCTAATTTTTTTCCAACTTCAACAGTATCATCTTTACTTTTATCATCTACCAATACCACTTCATCCACAATATCAAATGGAATTTCTGCATAGGTTCGTTCAAGCGTCTTTCCCGCATTATATGCAGGTAATACGACCACAATTTTTTGATTATTCAGCATAGCACTCAGGTTAATTCAAACACCGGATTTCCGGTATTGACTAGATTTGATTTGGCATGCACCAAAATCACACCTTTTTCGTTGTAAATATAACATTCCGTATTGGAAATTCTTTTTCCTGCTCTCAACACTTTGCCCGTGGCTTTGATTTGACTCCCCAACGGTGCACTATACAAATAGTCGATCATCAGGTTTACAGTCGTATAATAGGTTTCCATGCCCAGACTATAAAATGCCAAACCACAAATTTCATCGCAAATCATGGCCGACATACCTCCATGCAGATTCCCAACCGGGTTGGTCATATCTTCTTTCACGGCCAGACTAACTTCAACGTAACCCGGTTCTACTAAATCGAGTTTATAATGAAGCCATTTACCGGCTTTTGATTTTGTTTCCGTCATGTATTGCCCCTCTAATAGTTTCAGTCTATAATATATATCGTTTTGCATAGATAATTGAAGAGGTAAAATTAGTACAAACGGGTTAGACCCTTTACTTTTACCATCACAAATTTTAATCATGACGCTTACTCAAATAGAATACATTGTAGCCGTAGAGCGAAACGGTAGTTTTGTTACCGCCGCTGAAAAATGTTTTGTTACCCAACCTACCTTAAGTATGCAAATACAAAAACTGGAAGAAGAATTGGGTATCAAAATTTTCGACCGGAATCATCATCCCATCATTCCAACCGATATGGGAAAAAAGATCATCGATCAGGCACAAAAGGTATTGTTTGAAAGAAATAAGATTGAAGAGCTGATTTCCTCTCAAAAAGATCAACTCATTGGAAGTTTGAATATTGGCATTATTCCAACGGTCGCTCCAACAGTAGTTCCTCGAACATTAAAATCATTCGTGAGTAAATATCCTCAACTGGATATTACGATTACTGAAATGACAACTGAGCAAATTGTGTTGCGTTTAAAAGAAGGTAACCTGGACTTTGGAATCCTCAGTACGCCATTGTATGAAAAGTCTTTAAAGGAAACTGTTTTATACCATGAACCATATGTTGTTTATGCCCATAAGGATCATAAACTACTCACCAAAAAAGTGATTTCTCCGGAAGATTTAAATGTGGATGAAATTTGGTCACTGGGTGATGAACATTGTATGCGTTTCCAAATCATCAACTTGTGCGGCAAACAAAAATTTGTTGGTGCTAACAATCCTTTCAATTACAACTCAGGGTCACTGATGTCGCTCATGCGTATGGTAGATATCAATGGCGGTTATACGATTATTCCGGAATTATGTCTTGCAGATTTTGGAGAAGATGTTCTGGAGCGTGTACGTTATTTTAAAGACCCAGTTCCGGTTCGTGAAATCAGTATGGTCACAAATAAATACTTTACAAAAAATAAATTGTCGATTGCCTTCAACGAAAGTTTATTATCTGCTGTTCCTGAGTCTATGCGCATGAAGAATAAAAAACGTACGATATTGCCAATCAGCTAAGGACTTTAAATAGGGGCTGCTGGTTATCTCACTGGCGTTTCAAATTTAAGGAGCTCGGTAGTACTATTGTACAGCCCGGCCGGCGCAAATACTTTCACATTAAACAGCAGCCCCTAAATACGCTTGAGGCCCTAACTATTTCCTCGCGATAACAATTGTATTTAATTTGTGGGAAATCGTTTCGAATCTGTTGGAATTCATTTTCCATGATACTGAGTGTATGAATTTTTCGGAATTCGTCCTGGAAAATGTAATTAAAAACGGCAATACCTCGAACACTTAATCGCTCGTAAACTTCTCTTATAAATGTATGCTGATAAACCCAATCAGGATTGTACAAATCCTTGAAAATATCAATGCCGATTAAATCAAATTGTTCTGTTTGGCTGGAGAGAAATTTTTGAGCATCAGCACAAACCCAATTCACTTTTTCGGATTGATCACCAATCCATTCCTGACTAAAATCAAGAATTTTTTGGTCGATATCAACCAGTGTCGATTTTGGATTCAAATGATATTTTTGCCGGAGAATGGCCCATGCTGAACCAAGCCCGGTACCTAATAATAGAAAATGGTTGACTTGAGGTAAGTGATGCTCGATCCGTTTAAAGGCTTTTAAAAGGCGCATAAGAACGACCTACAGAATAAAGGGCTGCCGGAGTGCCGAGTATGATTTCATTGCGATATAATTCCAATTCTAACTGAGGATGATAAAGGCTGCTACTGGTTTGGATCCGAATTGGTTTGAGAAATGACAACAGCCGTTGATACCAACTCAAACGATAATCATTCATCATGTTGTACGATTCCCAAATAAAAGACTGCCAATGCGCACCATATTCGATCCGGCTTCAATTGCTAAACGATAATCGGAACTCATACCCATCGAAAGCAGTGAAAAGGATTGGTCGCTTAAAAAATAGCTCTGTTGAACAAACGTAAATAAGTCTTTCAATCCATTGAATTCTTTTCGGATAAGTTCTTCATCATCACTGAAGGTAGCCATGCCCATTAATCCGCGAATTCGGATATTTTGTAAGCCGGTATTTTTGGATTCATTTATATCCAGTATCTCAATCAATTCTGTTTTATCCAAACCAAATTTACTTTCCTCGCTGGCAATATGAATTTGTAAGAGAACATCCAACACGCGATTGTTTTTAAGCGCTTGTTTATTGATCTCAAAGAGAAGCTCCAAACTATCTACAGAGTGAATCAGATGGACAAACGGAGCGATGTATTTGACTTTATTTTTTTGCAGGTGTCCGATTAAATGCCAGCGAATATCTTTTGGAAGTAATTGATATTTGGCTTCCATTTCTTGTACTTTATTCTCGCCGAAATCTCGCTGGCCTTGATCGTAAATCGCCTGAATCGCTTCTATCGGTTTGGTTTTTGAAACAGCCACCAATTCAACCTGATGTTGTGCTAATTCTTCTTTGATCGAGAGATAGGACATGCTTATTGTTTTAAAAACGTGCTATAATAATTTTTTTGTTGAAAGGTATATCGCACGAAAAACAAACCACGGGGCAAATGCTGAATATTGATACGATTATCGACTACGGGGAGCTTTATATTTTGTCCATCCACAGATGAAATCTCAAAGTGTGTTTCACTTTTTAAAGCTGGTGGAATGATTAAATAATCGGAAGTAGGATTTGGGTAAAACTGAAAACTCGTTTCAGCAACTTCTTCATTGAATAATGGTTTGCAATCTGCAGTGCCCCATATACAATCAGCAAATTGCGGATAATCGATAAATGGATTTCGATTACCCTGAATGAGAAAAACGGCCTGATTTCTATTCATTTCTTTTTGACTCACCGGATCCTTGTGATGCCAGTCAAGAAGTATGGTAATCGCTGAACTCGTCAAATTTGCACCATTGGCCATTTCCCAATCACTCCAACCTGCATCTTCTCCAAAGTAACGGGTAGCCATATAAAACATGATACGGGCAATATCTCCCTTAAAACTATCAATAGGTTCGAAACAATAATGATTGCTGTTACTGGAGGTCCAGGTATTATAGGAAGTGGAAACGCCCAGCTTGGAACCATTGTCGGAAGTCCAGTTGGCTGTATTTACTTTCCCAAAAGGGAAATTACTGCGTTTGTTATTCACAAATCCATCGGTTGGATAAACATGGTGTAAATCAGAACGCATCGGGTAAACATCGCCTGCAAAAAATGTTCTAGGCCAGACATGTTCATGGTTATAACAATCACCTTCATTGTTATAGGTGCCGCATTGCGAATTCACTTGATGAAAGGTATAAGGGGCCACTCCTCCCGGAATATCCGAATACATATCCCAGACGGTAGTTCCCGTTTTGATATCTGTTGAACTGAAATAACTCCAAAGAGGCCATTGCTGAAAGTTATGATTTGTGATGATATCATGCAAAGACGTTTTTAAAGCATTGCCATTTAAACCCAGTGCATTTTGATAATACGTACTTTGTGCATCTGTGCTGTGTGGAAACATCATGCTCGAAAGCAAGATGAAAATAAAAGAAATATTTTTAATCATATCAGGTAGTTCGTGGTTTTAATCCGATGCCGCTGAGCGAACGGAATATACCAGCAATCGAAACAAAGTTCAGCGGAAATTCTAACATTACGTGCATAAAACTCAATAAAAATAACCACTTAAATCCGAGACTGTAATCGATGAGGTATAGAGATACCGAAATAATCCACAAAACAGCAATTAAAATGCTTCTTGACTTTGGAATTTCATGCCAACGGATCACTTTGGTTTTCGAAAACCAATTCAAATAATGATAAGTATAAGCAAATGCAATAAATCGCATGATGGCTATACCCATGTTGGAATGATAAATACGCTGAATCATATCGCCATCTCCCGGTTGGGAAGTATTGAGTAAATTGATGATGATGGCATTGAGCCCTTGAAATTCTTTGTAGGCTGTTTTGCCATATTCTGTTACCGCTACGAAAGGTTGATTGGGAAAAAGATAAAACAATGCAAACGGCAATAATAAATGTAATCCTACGGAGAGGTATCCCGGAACCGAGCGACTTTTTAGGGCGCCGTATAACATAAATAACGAGGTGAATAAAAATACATGAACGAGGGTAGGCAAAAACACCGAGAAGAATAACATATATCTTTCGGAAATGGCAGATAATAAAATTACAATGGCCACGCCGATAATTTTGATCATCTTATTTTTAATAAATGCAAAAACTAAAGAACTTCCGAATGCAATAAAAATGATGGCATTCACAAAAGTGGAATCTAATTCAAGGCTATCCAACCCTATATAACCTTTGAGGTTTACTAAAGTTAAAATGAAGGAGATGACCACTAAGAGGATGATATCTCTGCGATCTTTAGAAAAATAATTCTTATCGTGTAACCAGGATATTTCTGTCAGGTAATGTAATGGCCCCAAAACGCCATAGGCAAATAAAAATAATTCGAAGGGAACCACAAACGCCATCAGACAAGAGAAAAAAAGTAATCCGATGTTTATAAAATCAATTCTTTGGGTGGCTGTCATGAGATGCAGTAAAAACCAAATGTACGAATTTGTCTAGATTAAAATAAGTATTGCATTCATTTCCAATGCTTATGCAAGTGGGGCTGAATAGGCCAAATGAACAAGTGCCGGCTTTAAATTTTTACTTGCACAGCGGCGATACATTTGTCGATCAATTTAATATATTGGTCAGTTCTTTGGATAATTTTTGTTCATTGGAGTCCAATCCATCCCGAATCCGGGCCACCTTCAGTTGATCCTGCAATTGGTTCATTTCCTTTTTTTGGACATCCATTTGGGCGATGTATTCAAAAATTGACTTTTGCAGTTCAGCATTTTCTTGTTCAAGTCTTTCATTTCGATGCATGAGTTTACGAATCTTTTTTTCAATGTCATCCAGCATTTGAACAGAGGTGATTTCCGACATAGGTATCCGTTTAAACGATAAAGTTACTCGTAATTTCCAAAGCTTGAACGGGTTTTATCCAATTTCTCAGTCTTAAATGAATCTTCCTCTTTGGAATTTTACAATCGTAAGGTTGGTGTGATTGCAGTTCGTATCATGTGATTTATTTAAAATTGGACTACTGCAACATGAACGATAAATGCGAGCATGAAAGATTGATACAATTTAGCATTCGAGGTATCGTTTCAGGGATTAAAAATGCAAAGGATTTGGCGGATCATTTACATTTGCTGAAAATAAAATAATCGCAAGATGTCGTTCGAACAAGAAATTTTAGCTGCCTATACCTTTAAAGGGGAATCGGTTTATTTAGGCACAGGTATGCACGAAACCCATGTAAAACCTGAGGCCCGTGTGTTTTGCCTTTAAAGACCATGAATCGTCATGGCTTAATTGCCGGAGCAACCGGAACCGGAAAACAAAAACACTCCAATTATTGGCCGAGGGATTAAGTGCAGCATCTGTTCCTGTTTAATGATGGATATTAAAGGAGATTTAAGTGGGATTGCGGCGGCAGGTTCGATGAACCCAAAAATTGAAGAACGCTGCAAACTATTAGGCATCAATTTTCAGGGCGAAAAATTTCCCATTGAATTGCTGAGTCTGAGCGATGAACCCGGAACTCGACTAAGGGCGACCGTTTCTGAATTTGGACCGGTTTTGCTATCGAAAATTCTTGGTTTGAATGATACCCAGGAAGGGATCATGTCGATGATTTTTAAATATTGCGACGATCATCAATTGCCTCTGTTGGACCTCAAGGACTTGACCCGGGTGCTACAGTTTATGAACAATGAGGGAAAAGATGAAATTAAAGAAGCATATGGCAATATCAGCGGACAATCAACGGGGACTATTCTTCGCAAAATCATTGAATTGCAGCAGCAAAAGGCCGATGTTTTTTTTGGCGAAAAATCCTTTGAAGTGGATGATTTGATGCGATTTGATGATACCGGCAAAGGGTATATTTCCATTGTGAGGGTCACTGATTTACAAGACAGGCCTAAATTATTTTCAACTTTTATGCTTCAATTGCTGGCAGAGTTATATGGTAGTTTACCCGAAGCCGGCGATTTGGATAAGCCTAAATTGGTGCTGTTTATTGATGAGGCTCACCTTATTTTTCAAGATGCGACCGATGCTTTACTGCAGCAACTGGAAACTGTTGTCAAACTCATTCGCTCAAAAGGAGTGGGTATATTTTTTGTCACCCAAAACCCCAACGATATTCCGCAATCCGTACTGGGGCAGTTAGGGATGAAAGTGCAACATGCCCTGCGTGCTTTTACAGCCAAGGACAGGCAGGATATCAAGAAAGTTGCTCAAAATTACCCGGAAACTAGCTGGTATGAAACGGAAGAAATCATCACCCAAATGGGCATCGGGGAGGCCATTGTAACCTTACTCAATGAGAAAGGGATTCCTACCCCTTTGGTACACACTTTGTTGAAGCCACCTGCCACCCGAATGGATGTATTAACACCTCAGGAAATTCAGGAGATTATAGCCCAATCGCGCATTGCCCGAAAATATAATGAAGTGATTGACTCAGCAAGCGCATATGAATTGCTCAACGAAAAATTGTCCAAAGCCAATGATGAAGGGCGACAAAATGAAACGGATGATGAAGAAATAAAGGAAAAGGGCGGCAAAAAAGAAAAAAGCACCTTGGAATCCATACTCGATAATCCGGTAGCCCGACAGGTCGGACGCACCGCAGCCAGTGTTATTACCAGAACCTTATTGGGCGTATTGGGCTTGGGGGGAACTACACGCCGGCGAAAAAAAACATCCTGGTTTTAACCACCACCTCATTAGAATTTACAGATTTTGTTTTCGATTTCCTGATTTTGTAATTACTTTTAGGCCTTATGAAAAAATGGATTATCGCAGCCTTGTTTTTGGCAACTGCCTGGACTGCATCTGCACAGATGTACGGAACCTTTTACGGGGTTAACTTATTTGCATACAAATCGAATTTATTTAATTCGGATGACCTTCGCGCAGACAGCTTCCAGACTTATAGTTTTACGCCGGGTATTGCCGGACAATTTGAATATGGTTATTTGTACGAAAATGGATTCTCAGTATCTGGTGGGATTCAGTTTGGAACCAATAATCAAAAGTATAAAGGCTCTGACGGTACATACAATTACGACCTGAAAGCGACAACCAAGACTTCATATCTGAAGATACCACTCACCTTTGCGATGCAGGCCGTTAATGATCGAAAAATGAAATTCATTTTCTCATGGGGCTTTTATTATTCCTACAATACCGGTTATTCCGATTATATTCTGTACGATTTTAAAGATCCTACTGTAAAGGACCTGGAAACGCGTATCGATAAAGAATCTTATGTATCCAATTTGGTAGGTGATACTGCAAAGACCTCTTATGCCATGGATAAACGACCTTTTAAAAGACATGGTTTAGGTGCATTGGGAGGTGTTGGATTTAACTATAAAATTGGTGAAAAAACCGATTTGATGATACAAGTGAAAGGGGAGTTTCTGATTACGAATGCTGAAAATAATGAGGAGGTGACTTTTACACCAACCGGGTCAACTGCAATTGCCGAAAAGCCTCGACTCGATCGCCCGTTCGAGAACTATGCGAAATATATGTTTGCGCCAAAAACCAATCATAACCGCGCCGGCACACATCCGTTTAATTTCGGGATAAGTATTGGAATCCGACGTTATTTATTTGATTTTTAATGATTCAAAAATATTAGAATGAAAGGGTCCAAGTTTGACCCTTTTTTAATTGCTCTAAGCCGTGCGTTTTTGTTTTCTTCCACCTTTCATCATCATAAAAGTATGTAAGGCTACACTGGCAGCAATTAAAATCATCCCGGCAATAAAACCTGGTCCTAGTTCTTTGTTCTCCCGAAAGAACAGAATGGCCAGCAAAATCCCATAAACAGGCTCAAGATTCACCATGAGTACAGTCGTAAAAGAACTGAGGGTTTTTAAAGCCTGTAAAGCGAGCGATTGAGCCCAAACGGTGCAAAAGAGGCTTAATATCAATAACCAGCCCCAATCACTGGCACTCGGAGAAAAGGAAATTTCCGGAAAGAAGATGAGATAAACAGGCATGAAAAGGGTTAGGAATAGAAATCCTGAACCAATCTCATAAAAAGCAACCGTACGAGCCGGATATGAGCCGATGATGGTTTTGTTTAATAAGGTAAACAATGCACTGAGTAAAGATGCCATCACGCCAAGTGCTATACCTAAAGCATAATGAAACTCAAAGTGGTAGATGAGGTACATGCCCAATAAAGCAACAAGTCCTACTAACATTTCCCTGAAATTGAATTTACTTCGAAAAAATAAAGGCTCTAATATGGCTGTAAATACACCGGCCGTAGAAAGGCAAATTAAAGCAACAGAGGCATTGGCATATTTGATAGAGCCATAAAAAGCAATCCAATGAATAGCAATGATGCTTCCAATGATGGCAAATCGACCCATTTCACGAACACTGAGTTTCTGCCAGGCTTTTTCATAGGAGAGAATGGCACCCAAAATCAAGGCCGTCATGAGGGTTCTGTACCAGGTTAATGGAAATTCTCCCAATTGTATCGCTTTTCCCAATACACCCGTAAAGCCCCATAAAAACACGGCCAGATGCATCTGTAAAAGGGCATTTTTCATAATTTTGCACAAAATAGCAGAAAAAGCGCGGTAATATTCGGTTTTTTCATAAAAATACTTACCTTTGCACTCCTTAAAAAAATAGTCGAAATGCCTAAGATGAAGACCCACTCCCGCGCCAAAAAGACCTTCAAGGTTACTGGAAGTGGAAAAGTTAAACGATTCAAAGCCTTTAAAAGTCACTTGTTGACCAAAAAAGCAACCTCACGTAAACGTCATTTACGTGGAAGTACTTTGGTACATAAAACCAATTCAACCATGGTTAACCGTCTTCTTTGTATCGGAGGTTAATCACATTCATAAACAAGCGAAAAAACTAATATATGCCTCGTTCAAAAAATGCCGTAGCCAGCAGAGCCAGAAAGAAAAAGATATTAAACCAGGCTAAAGGTTATTACGGAAAACGTAAAAACGTATTTACCGTTGCGAAGAATGTCGTCGAAAAAGGGATGACCTATAAGTTTGTAGGTCGTAAACTGAAAAAACGCGAATATCGCACACTGTGGATTGCTCGTATCAATGCTGCTATCCGTGCGGAAGGAATGAATTATTCCACATTCATCAATAAATTGGCAAAAGCCAACATCAACCTGAATCGTAAAGTTTTGGCTGATTTGGCGATGAATGAACCAGAAACATTCAAAAGTATCGTTGCTCAGGTTAAATAAACCGGCAATTCAATGATATCAAACACACCGCATGTCGGTGTGTTTTTTTTTGATGCAGATCATCCACGAGGATATGTCGGATGAAAAGATGCGCCAAACGATTCTACAAGGACTGCTTTCGGATGCTCGGTTAGGGGAGATAAACGCACTACAATGCCCGGGTAATAAAAATTTCTACATCCGGAGCAGCGCGTTGAATGGCCGTTTTCGCTTCCTGTATACTATCTGAATCAAAAAGGCCATATAGACTACTTCCACTTCCACTCATCGAAGCATAAACGGCTCCATGGGCGTACAATTGATCTTTCAATGTTGCAATCGCAGGGTATTGTTTAAAAATGGGTGCTTCGAAATCGTTGAGGAGAATATTTTTCCAGCTTGAAACCGGTAAGGCCATGATTTCCCGACAACTTTGTTCCGGCATGCCTACTTGAATTTGCTGAAATGCCCATGAGGTGGGGATATGTATACCCGGCTTGATCACAAGTATTTCCCATTTGCTCAAATCCAGGTTCAAGGGGGTGAGAACCTCGCCTCTTGATTGGCCATAACAGGGTTTGTTTTCGATGAAAAAGGGACAATCGCTTCCAATCTCCAGTGCAATTTTTTTCATATCATCTTGATTCATATTCAGCGAGTATGTTTCATTCAGGGCCCTGATCATGAATGAGGCATCCGAAGATCCTCCCACCCATGCCTGCCATTCGGGATATGCTTCAGTAAATGAATGGTTTGCGGAGGTATTCCAGGAAAATTTTCCCGCATCAGATTCGAGAGCCTTTACCACAAAATTATCGTTCGGGTTGCCGGGTACCGGATCGCCACTCAAGAAAAAGGAGGTTTCTGTTGCTTCCTGAAATTCCAAGGCATCATGAATCGCCAATGGAACAAATACGGTGTCCAAATTATGATAAGCATCGCTTCGTTTTTCAGTGATGCGAAGGCCTAAATTGATTTTACCATTCGGAAAACAAATCATCGCTGTAAAACTATATCAAAAAAAATACTCCCGGTGTTTTCCGGGAGTACTTGAATCATTTAATGTGTTTCTTTTTGTTTTTCTTTGTAATGTTTAATCTGGTTGATGAGTGCCTTCAGTGCTAAGTCAAATGACTCTTCGAAATGTTTGGACTCATGTTTGACAAAAAAAGTGTGTTTGGGTATGTGAACTTTAATCTCTGCAATTTTATCCTTAATCTGATGAACGACATTATCAATTTTCAGATAAACTTCAACATCCACTATACTGTCATGGTAGGTTTTTAATTTGACGACTTTTTCATTAACGTGCGCAATCAGTTTCTTGTCAGCATCAAAACGCTGTGTGCGAATTTGTACATTCATGGTTTTTTATTTAAGTCAGTTAAAAAATATGTATTTAAAAGAACTAGTATGAAGGTAAGCATCAAAATGGATAAAGCAAAATAAAGGGATTGAATTTTGGAGATGCAACTTCAATTTATACTTACTTTAGCACTTCAACCTAAACAAGGAGTTTCATCCATTCATTCACCTCAATATTGATACAAAGATTAAGCCAATTTTAATGCAGCCTGATTCTCAAATACTTAAATATGATATCATGGTTTTGGGTGCAGGACTTGGCGGACTCTTATGTGCTGCTTTTTTATCGAAAGAAGGTTATCGGGTGGGTGTTGTAGATAAAAACAAACAAATTGGCGGGAGTCTGCAGTCCTTTTCCGTCAAAGGTCATCGTTTCGAATCGGCTGTTCATTATGTGGGGAGTTTAAATCCCAACCAAACGCTCTTTCGTATTTTTAACTATCTGGGGATTCTTGATGAACTGGATTTGCAAAAACTGGATGCCACCTGCTTCGATGAAATCATTATCGGGCAGGAGAGGTTTCAGCTTGCCCAGGGATACGAGCTATTTCAACAAAAACTAACGGAGCGTTTTCCGCATCAAAGGGAAGCAATACAACAATACCTCAGTTATATGCGTGAGGTATGCTTGCATTTTCCATTGTACAATTTAGAGAATGGAGATGCGAATCTGAAATCGAAAGTGAGCCAGGATTCATTGGCAGATATTTTGGATCGTTTTATCCAAGATTCAAGGCTAAAAGCCGTTCTATGCGGGCATCATCAATTGTATGCAGGCGTGCCCGATACGACCCCTTTTTATTTACATGCCCTGATTCAAAATTCCTATATCGAAGGCAGTTACAAATTTGCTTCCGGAAGTGCGAAATTGGCAAAAGTACTGCAGGACCTCATACATCATTCAGGTGGGAAGGTGTATCGAAATGCACTGGTTATTCGCCTCAAGGAGGAAGCCGGGAAAATACAGGAACTACAATTGGAAGATGGTAGGATTTTTCAAGCGGATTGGTTTATCTCCAACATCGCGCCGGGACCAAGTTTTGATTTATTGGAAAGTAAACTCATCAAGCCGGCGACTCGCAAACGTATTGCCTCAACGCCTCATACTGTATCGGCAGCGATGCTAAATATTGTCTTAAAAAAAGGGACTTTGCCTTATGTGAACCACAACAGATACTACCATCGCAGCGAGCATATTTGGGACGACCTCAGGCCGGAGCGCTCGGGGCAAATACAAACCTTTGGCGTTTTTTATTATCAGGATTCTGAGGACCCCGGTTTTGCTTCCGGGCTTTCAGTGCTGGTTTACAGGCCATTTCAGGAATGGCGTGAATGGTCTAATACCTTTCGAACCACAGGGCAGCCTCATTCCCGGGGGCAGGAATATGAAAATAAAAAGAATGAACTCAGCTTGGAAATCATCAGTGGACTGGCGCATTGGATACCGGATTTGGCCTCCTGTATTGAAACAAGTGATTTGTGTACACCTTTAACGTATCGCGATTACCTGCATATTCCCGAAGGGTCGATGTATGGTTTTCAAAAAAATGTAGATGACCTGGCCAACACCACTTATGCAACACGAACTAAAATACCGAATCTATTGCTGACCGGGCAGAATATCAATTTACATGGGGTATTGGGGGTTTCTGTGACTGCTGTTTTAACCTGTGCTGAAATTTTAGGCTTAGATGAATTGCTCAAAAAAATGAAGTCGTAGTTTACAAACACAATAATTCCGGGCACCCGATTATCTTTGCGAACAATGCATTGGTTTCGCCGCATCTTTAAAGGGTTGCTTTATTTCATCGGATTTTTACTCCTGATGTTTTTGATTTTGGGCATTTATGTATACCGAATTGCAGACATCAAACCACCCGAGATAAAAGATGTCCCTGCCATGCAATGGCCAATGGTTCAAGATAGCGCCGGATTAACTTCAGTAGGTGCTAATGTGTTAAAACAGAATCAATTTGGATTGTATGAAATGTATCTCGAAGGAGATGCCTATACCAGAGGAGTAGTGTATGGGCGATTAGCTCGAAAACTCATTCATGATCAGGAGTTGGCATTTACCAATGAAATCCAGCGAATGATCCCTTCCAAAAGGTATTTGAAATTTTTAAAGTATGTGGTCGGATTTATGAATCGTAACCTAAGTGATTATATCATTCGTGAATATCAAGAAGAGATTTATGGTATTTCGCAAGCGGCTTCAGAAGAATTTAATTGGATTGGAACCAATTACTCAAGACAGCTTAATTATCATGCAGCCCATGATATCGGACATGCTTTGGCCAATTTGATGTTGGTGGGTTGTACTTCATTTGCAACCTGGGATACAGCCTCTGCAGATAGTAGTTTAATCATTGGAAGAAATTTTGATTTTTATGTAGGAGATGAATTTGCTAAAAATAAAATCATTGCATTTTACCGACCAGAAAAGGGGATTCCGTTTGCTTCCGTTACCTGGGGCGGATTTACCGGAGTGGTGAGTGGAATGAATTTGCAGGGACTTACGGTGACCATTAATGCGGCTAAATCAGAAATTCCATTTGGTGCTGCAGCGCCCGTTTCATTGGTTGCACGGGAAATTCTGCAATATGCATCGAATATTCAGGAAGCGATTGCCATTGCTCAAAAACGAAAAATGTTTGTGAGTGAAAGTTTTCTGATCGGATCGGCCCGTGATCATAAAGCTGTTGTGATTGAAAAAACACCCGATGCACTGGAGGTGTATGAAACCAAGGGCCATCAGATACAATGTGCGAATCATTATCAAAGCAAGGGGCTGGGTGGTTCTGAACTGAATCGGCAACAAATGGAAAAAAGTGCTTCTGTATATCGGTACGAAAGATTACAGGAATTACTCAAAAAATATCCACGCAATACACCGGAGCATACGGCTACCATTTTAAGGGATTATAAAGGACACCAGGATCGGGATATTGGACTTACCAACGAAAAGGCCCTGAATCAGTTCATTGCCCATCATGCGGTAATATTTAAACCTGAACAGGGTTTGATGTGGGTCAGCACAGCCCCCTGGCAAATGGGTACTTTTGTTTGTTATGATTTAAATGAAATTTTCGGCGGAAAAGGAGCTGAACGATTGCACGCAAATGCCGCCGGGAATATTGCAGCGGATACCCTTTTAAAGGGGCCGGAGTATTTAAAAGTAAAAACCTATTTACAACTAGAGCAACAACATATTCGTCATCAGGATGTTTCGATTCAAACACTTCTTCAGGTGAATCCCAATTATTACGACACCTGGCGAATTGTTGCTGAGCAATATGAAAAACAAGGTAAGTCCGACAGTGCACTTTGGGCATATCAAAAAGCCATGACCCTTGAAATTGCTACTGAGGAAGAGCGGCAGTATATCAAAGAAAAAATTTTGAAAATTAAAAGTCAATAAATCGAAATGCAAAAACAATGGATTGCCAAAACACTATATGGTTTTGAAGAATTGCTGGCAGAGGAATTACGAAATATTGGCGCCGAAAAAATTGTTCCGGCAAATAGGGCAGTGCATTTTGAAGGGGATATGACGGTGATGTATCGGGCCAATTTGGCTTGCCGCACCGCTCTGAAAATACTTCTGCCCATTGAACAATTCAAGGCCCGAAATGAAAAGGAATTATATGAAGGCATTTATCGGATTGATTGGTCGGAGTACTTACATAGATCAGACCTTTGCGATAGATGCAACAGTGAAATCAGACTATTTTACCCACTCAAAATATGTGGCTTTAAAAACGAAAGATGCATTAGTAGACCAATTCAGAAATCGCAGCGGACAAAGACCGAATGTAGATACAGAATCTCCGGACCTTAGGTTGCACATCCATATTTTTAATGAGCAGTGTACGGTTTCGCTGGATAGTTCCGGAGCCTCCTTGCATTTACGCGGATATAAAACGGAATCGCATGCGGCGCCTATTTCGGAGCTTATGGCAGCCGGACTTTTATTGATGGCTGGTTGGAAAGGTCAATGTGAATTTTTAGATCCGATGTGTGGAAGTGGTACCATACCGATTGAAGCCTATATGATCGCCCGACAGATTCCGGCCAATATTCACCGTCGAGAATTTGCCTTCATGCGATGGTCCGATTTTGATTCGGCGATGTTTAAAAATTGCAGGGAGGAACTGATGAAAGCCGTTAAACCTCTGTCGTATCCAATCAAAGGAGCAGATAAAGACTTTTCATCGGTCAAAAAAGCCCGACTACATGTAGATGCCTGTGCGTATGATGAGATTGAAATAATACAGGCAGATTTTTTAAAAAGTGAGAAATCAACAGAAGGCGAATTGTTTATTTTGATGAATCCACCCTATGATGAGCGAATTAGTATAGATACCCAGGCCTTTTACGAAGGTATTGGAAATACCCTTAAGCGCCATTATGCAGGTACAGAGGCCTGGATGATTACGGCAAATCAGGAGGCTATAAAGTTTATTGGATTAAAGCCGGGTAAAAAAATGAAGGTGTTTAATGGGCCATTGGAAGCCAGATTGCTAAAATTTGAAATTTATTCCGGAAGTCGGAAGAAAATAGAAAACGATTTTAAAATATAATTCCTTTGTTGTAATATTGCACACCCTAAGCCCAGATGGCGGAATTGGTAGACGCGCTAGACTCAAAATCTGGTTTTCGCAAGGAAGTGCAGGTTCGATTCCTGTTCTGGGCACAAAAGACCACCTATAGAGGTGGTTTTTTTAATAGAAAATCTTCGTTCATCTGTTTGGAGCATAGAGGTCATGCAATTTGGATTCTTTTACTATTAAATCTTTATATTTGAAATATGAATTGGCAAGACTATATTGTATCAGACCAAGAGATTTTTATTAGGAAAACCAACTATAAAAAGGAACTCGTTTGTCAGTTGAACATATTGTTGGATTATTGGCTCAAGGTTGGAATGAAGATAAAATATTAAAAATTATCCTCGATTAGATAAAGTTTCCTTGCAAGCTGTATTTGCATATTTACAAGAATGTATTCATGATGGTTTGTTATTTGTATCTTCAAATGAAAAGTAGGTTAAGTTGAAGAAACTGTTAGCAAACGAGAATTTTCCATTGGATAGTGTTAAATTCTTAAGACAATTGGGTTATGATGTTTGCGCTATTGGAGAAAACAATAAAAGCATTACTGATAAGGATGTAATGGCTCTTGCTCATAAGGAGTTACGTTTAATTTTGACATTTGACCAAGACTATGGCGAATTGATTTTTAAACTTAATTATAAACCAGACCAAGGTGTAGTTTACTTGCGACTGAAAGAATATGAATCATTTGAACCAGGACAGATCGTAGACCAAATTTTGCGAAATGAAAAACTAATATTTGAAAGAACACTTACAGTAGTAGATGAAAATAAAATTAGACAACGGAGATATTGAAACACGAAACACGAACAGCCGTTTTGCAAAAGCGCGGCTTTAGTGCTTATTAGGACAATTAAGTGTGTAATTCAAGCGGAGTGTATTTATTCCAAGTTGGTACTATAAATCTTACGCCCTACTTTATGTCCTCACAAACCAATTAGCCATTCTGCATGATACCAATATGTCTTTTCCTCATTGAAATAAACCTTCATTCCTTACACAAGAGATAATAGTTCGATAAGATCGAGCATGGCCCGTTTTTAGCCAAGAAATATGCATATTAATAATTCCCACATGAACTTTTTTTGCAATAAGATTGGGTATTGAAATGAGATGCTTATTTTAGTGTTAGGTTAAGAATGGGCTCTTGAGTTGAAAACTCAAGAGAACGTGTGTGGCAAGCTCAAGAGAGCAGGGGTTTTGTTAATGTGTCAGAATTTAGAGTATCTGCAAAGTTAGTATTTCAATACGCAACTCCTGTTTATACACTTGATTTTAACATCTCCTTTATTTTTTAACATCATCTTTCGTCGAACTATTATAGTATTCCCAGTTCCTTTTCGGTCAGAATAATTCTTTCGATTTGTGTAATCATTTTAATTGATCCGTCCATATACTGGATTTTAATAGAATTTATATCAACTTCAGACACAAGGTCTGTATGCACACACATTCAAATTCAACAGATGATCTTGTGAAAATAATTTATTGGGCCAATAATCTGAACGGTTTTGTTTCTCTTTCCCAATTCTGTAACTATATCACCAACTCGATTCCTACCTGTCACTGTGATCCATATATATTTGATGGTTTTCTTATTGTAGTTTCAATATTTCAAAAACAAGCCCGGGCCATTTTAAGTACTCGAGGAGGTGACCGACCAGTCTAAAATTCGCATAGGTTCATTAGAATTTAAAAGGCCATAGAGGAAATCACGTTCTTCTTTTTTCTGTTGGAGAACAAATTCATTTGAAAGTTCAAAAGCTATCTTTTTCTAAACGCAATAAGATTTCGAATCTTTGGTTACTAAAGAAAAAGAATCAGACTTTATTAAAGTTATATTCTCACAGGAAATTTCATATTCTGTACTATCATAAATTATGCTGTAGAAGCAATCAACTGTGCCATTATTCCTGTAGCAATAGTGCTTGTTGTACGTTGCAAGTAAAATGTTTGGTTCGATTGATTTAGAAAATCTGAATTCACAGTATTCGTCGAGATGGCCTAAATTAGTATAGTAGTAAAAAGATTGGCATGCAAATACATTTTTGGCAGTATCCTGGGCTCTTGCTCCAAAAAAAATTAGTCCAAAGAGAAAAAACAAAGTTTTCATTTTATTTAAGCTTTAGTTGATTATTTCAATTTCCGAGTCGCCGTAAGTTCAATCTGTTTTTCCAAAGTTGTCATTCAAAGCTGCAGCTGATGGCTATCTTCAATCAAATCATCTAGGTTCAATTCATCATGGCCCAGAAGTTTAATAAGTAGCCGAATAATCGGAAACGCCTTGCCTTGTGACCTCAGAAACTAAGCAGCTATTCTATCTGTCCCCAGATTTCTTTGCCTCAATCGAATATACATTCAATTTAATGTCAAATATAGAAGTTTTATTGAATCCTCAATACTCCATTTGAAGTCAGAGACTATGCATATAAATAATACTCACAAGAACTTTTTTTTCAATAAGATTGGGTATTGAAATGAGATGCTTATTTTTAGTGTTGAGTTAATTATGTGCTAGTTGGTAACAAATTTATGAGAGCTGGGGCGCCGTTATTTCGGCTTTCTTTAATTTAGAAAGCACCTTAATAATTTTTGTTTTCAGAAAATATATTTTGATTTTGTGAATAAATTTACCTTTGTATAAATGGTTATTATTTCAAAAGCAAGACTCATTGAGTTTTACAATGATCAGCCAAAGGCAAAAGAGCCTTTACTGTCATGGTATAATTTAGCACAGGAAAGTGATTGGAGTAATTTTAGTGAAGTAAAAGCAACCTTTAATAGTGTAGATAGTGTTGGGAACAGGCGGTTTGTTTTTAATATTGGTGGCAATAAATACAGGCTGGTAGTGTTGATTTTTTTTAATGTAAGGACCATTTACATTCGGTTCGTTGGCACTCATAAAGAATACGATAAAATAGAGAATATTAAAAAAGTATAGTATGAACAAGAGATTTCGAAAAACGAGTATTTACTGGCTAATGCCGAAATGGAAAAGCTGTTAGTATTAGGTGAAGAAAAGGGCTTTGATGGCTTAACTAAAAAGCAAAATGCCGATTTGCAAAAGTTTACAAAGATTGTTCATGCCTGGGAGGAAGTCAATGTAATGATACCCCTTCCCGAGACCTTACAAGGCATAATCGAATTGAAAATGTATCAAAAGCTAAAGCAAAAGAACTTGCTAAAATGTTATACAACCGATACACAACTTTCTGAAATCATGCATAAAAAGAGAAAGCCAAGTGTATCGTTTCGGAAAGCGCTCAATCAAATTTTAGGCATTGATGGTAATTTACTTTTAAGACTAGCGTAAATGAAGGCTACTAAAAGTATGAATATTGGAAAATCTCTTTTACGCCTTGCATTGTGTCCTCACAAACCAATCAGCCATTCTGCATTTTACAAATAAGTCTTTTCCTCATTTAAATAAACCTTCATTCCATACATCAGTTATTATATTTCGTTATAATGACTTCAATGATCTCAATAAATGAAAATTATATAAACATTCAATTTACCGATGGCGAGGTTTTTTAATATATATATTTATGCTGCTTTCTTTTATAGGAAGGTTACATGCACAATCCTTTACGCTCGTTTTAAGTAACAAGGAAATAGGCGATAATTGGTGCTTACGTTTTTATTGTAATGATTCGGTGTATCAGTTATTTGTTACAAACAGGGTTAAATTTATGGTGAGCAGATTGCTTATTTCAAATGGAGTAGTCATTCGCTCCAAAGTAGGATACAATTTGAAGATGATAGAAAAAACGATTATTGGCGCCTTTGTAAAAAACAAGAAATTTGGTATCTTGATTCTATACATTTCAATTGTAAAGGCATGGTTCTG
>JADJZY010000008.1 GCA_016715505.1 Bacteroidota bacterium | reverse complement strand
GGAAATCGCCACTTTTAGCGGGACTGATGCGAACCTCCTTGAGTTGTTTTTGTTCGGCTTCGTATTGATTATATTGTTTAAAAGCCAAACGCTGCAAAGGCATACAACCGGCCAATAAAAAGAAACAAAGTACGAGGGAAAGATATTTAGGGCTCATTGCGGCAAAGGTAATGCCTTGAGATGCAATGGGTTTATTATCTGAGAGATATTGTTAAGTTTTTTTGTAATTTATGTTTGTTATGGCAGCTTGGCCCGGACATAATGGGCCTGAATCATTTCATAATCTACACTATCATTTAGGCTATTGACTTTTAATTTTAATAACCCAAAATCACGATGAAACCATGTGCGAATGTAAATAGGGTCTATACTTTGATGATTATAAAAATAAGTTCTGTCATATACATTGTAATATGTTTGGTTATTCAAAACTAAACTATCCAGTAATGAAGTGATTTCATACCTGTCCATGTTTGTACCCGGGACCCACAAAAGGCTGGTATCAGGTACTGAAGAAAAAAATCGTGAAATAAGCTTGGTTGAGATTTCAAAATCTTCGGCAGGCCAAATCAAATGCAGCGATACTTGACCATAATTAAATTTTTCTCCCAGGTCTCTGCAATTTACTTTACCGCTTAATCTAAAATTCATGATGAGTCGTTTGCTAGCCCCCGCAATATAACTCTCCAATTCCTTCGCTAATATATTTTGAGTCCATAGCGCGGTTGTTGTAATGATGTAAAATTTTGAGGGTATCATAGTCATTATGAACTTTGTCGTAAAAAATGATTTCTGTACCTTTCGCATAACAATGCCTTTTGACCCATTCGGGGTAACATAATCGTTCATATAAAAAACATGAAGTCAATAATATACTCGAGAGCGCTGTCAGTGCAATTTTTTTGGGAATGCTTAAATCCATATTAGAAAATTGATTAGTGAATTTACGAAAATACCATGAGTATTTAAAGGGAAAATTCACACAATTACCTTTGAAAACGATCAAGCTTTCGCACAACATGAAACAATTGCGAAGGCCCTGAATGCCAAAACATTTTTTACCCAGCCTTACACTTCACAGGACAAGGGAACAATAGAAAACTGAAATGGTGTTATCAGATTATTCTTCCCGAAACAGACCGATTTTAATCTAATCTCTCACCAGCAAGTAAAAACGGTCGAAAACAAAATTAACAATAGACCTTTAAGAAAATACTATTACTTGAACGCAAATGAAATGATGCTTAAATTAGCTGGGTAAAAGTATATTTGTTGCAGTTATTGGTTGAACACAGCCTTTTTTATGCAGACAAATTTTTATAAATGAAAATTAAACAATATGGCATACTGGCTTGTAAAATCCGAACCGTTTAAATATAGTTGGGATCAGTTTGTAAAGGATAAAAAAACCTTTTGGGATGGCGTTCGAAATTATGCTGCTCGTAATAATTTACGCAATATGCAGAAAGGTGATTTGGTGTTGTTTTATCACAGCAATGAAGGGCTTGAAATTGTGGGTATAGCTGAAGTGATTAAAACAGCCTATCAGGATCCAACAAGTGATGTGGATACCTGGGTGGCTGTTGATTTAAAGCCCCGTAAAAAGCTAAATACGCCGGTCGCTTTGCAAATGCTTAAAGCAGATCCCTTTTTTAAAAATCTGGAGTTAATCCGACTCTCTCGTTTGTCGGTGAGTGCTGTTCAGGAGGATGAATTTAGAAAGATTTTAGAATTGGGAGGGACGGAATTGTAAAATCATTTAGCAGTCAGGCAATGATGTGATTGCCATCTAATTTTTTTTTCGATTTTTTTCTCAGGCCTCTTTGTAATCCGCAATCGGCAAATCAACATAAAAGTCGGTGCCTTGATCCACTACACTATCAAAATGGATTTTGCCGCCAAACTGTTCAATGATGTCTTTACACATGGCAAGTCCTAATCCTGTTCCAGAAGTTTTTGTGGTGAAATATGGTTGAAATAATTTTTTACCCTTTTCGAGATCAATGCCTTCTCCATTATCGGAAACAGTAATCCGTACAAAGTTGTTTTTAATTTTGGTAACCTCTAATGAAATATTCCCACGCCGTTTATTGGGGATGGCTTGAATCGCATTCTGAATCAGATTGGTCACTACCCGAATGAGCTGGCTCTTATCGGCAAGTACATAAATCGGGTATTCCGGTATCAGGAATAAAAACTCATTACTTTCATCATCATTATACATCCCTGTAACAGTAAACAAAACCTCATTGATATTGAAGTTTTCTTTATTCAATTCAGGCATTTTTGCAAAATTCGAGAAATTGGTAGCGATGAGTGTGAGATTGTCAATTTGTTCGATGAGTGTATTGGTCACTCTGGCCGTCATTTCTGTAATGTTGGGATTGTTGTTTTTAATCGCTCTTTCCAGCATTTGCAGGGAGAGTTTCATCGGTGTGAGCGGATTTTTAATTTCATGGGCGACTTGTTTTGCCATTTCCCGCCAGGCCATATCCCTTTCGTTTTTAGCAATAATCATCGAGCTGTTTTCCAGTTTGCGCAGCATACGATTATATTCTTTCACCAATAATCCAATTTCATCATTATACGTCCATTTCAGGGGTTGGTTGGTTTTTGTCAAATTAATTTTTGTAAATTCCTTAACGATGATGGTAAATTGTTTGGTAACACGTTGTGTAATAAAGAAGGCGAGTATAGATGAAAACAGAAATACAAAAACATAAATATTGATGAGTGTAATGAGGATGGACCCCGTTTCCGAATTGATGATTCTATTCGATGAGATATAGGGCAATTGCAGAATGCCAATGTTTTGCCCGAATTTATTTTTGAGAAAACAATACGAACTGAAGTATTGAAAGTTCTCTATGTTTTCATTGTGAATATAATGTTCCAGCCCACTGTGATTGAGCATATGATAAGCTTTGGCATTTACTTGTTTAGAAAGTAATCCATAATGGAAGAAATCAGGACTGGAACTAAAAATAAGTTTGCCGCTTTGGTTTTGAAAAATATTGATAATGACATTAAAACGATATGCAATGTCGGAGATTGCATTCAGTAATTCTGGCTGCTGTAACAATTCCTTGAATTCCGGCAGGGATTGGATATTGTTTTTTTCGATGTAAAAATTAAGCTCTTTCTGAATCAGCTGACCGAAATTACTGACGTCCGTTTTGAGTTTATCCTTGGTGCGGGAACTGAGATAATACGAGGTAGAATATCCAACGGCAATAAATGAAAGGAATACCACAATGAGGATGGCCACATGCACTCGTAGTCGAAGATTTAAACTCAACAGATTAATAAAACGTTTGTAATCCAGATTGGAACGCGCGATAATATTTCCTAAAATATACAAGGATATGGTTGCGAAATATATGAAAAAGATATACGCAAAAAGGGTGGTGAATAAATACAGCCAGGTTTCTTTTTTAGCAATGATGACTTGTCCACTGTGGTTTTCAGGAACATAGCGCATCACACTATATCCGCTATTGCTGGTAAACTTAACGCCGTGTTCCTCAGCATCGTTGAGTTTTTGTGGGAAAGCATAAAGACCTTTACGGGAAATGATTTTACCATGGTCATAAATACCCACACTATAATCGTATTCTTTTACCCGATAAGTATGTGGTGTGCCTGGACGATTTCATTAAACTCTTCATCCTCGAGATGCGAACTACTAAATATTTGACAGAGTACAAATGCCTTTGCCCCCTGTACACTTTCTATCGCAATTTTAAATAAAAAACCTTGTTCATTGTCGTTGCGGTAAGGATGAATCCATTGGTTATTAAATTCAAAATCGTTGAGTTTGGTGATTTCAATTATTTTTTCATTCAGTGAAGCAGTATCTCCATCTGAGAGATTGTTGCCTGTGGAATCAAAAAGAAAGTAGTAGTGTTGATAATCCGAAAAGTCCTTATTGAGATAGTTATTGTAAAAATAGCTTGAAAAATCTCTAAATGTGTTTTCATTCTTTTGGGCGAAAATGGCCCGAATCTCCTGGTCGTCACGAACTTTGTTTTGTAGTTCACTGATCTTGTTCTCCAGTGATTTGTCTGCATGAAAAAGTAAGCTATTGGCAAAATTTTCTCGATTCTTTTGTTCCCGTTCCGTGATGAGCATGGTGAGTAAAACCGACCCAAACAATGAAATGAGAATAAACCAAAGCAACAGATTGTAGGAATTAAAATCGAAACGGGTATAAAAAACAATTTCGAATCCAGCATAAACATAATTACGGCAATGCTGATGAAGGCAAGATAATAACAAATCGGATGTTGATGATTCATTAGGAACTGAAAGATCAGAAAGCCGATGAGTAAAAAAACATATTTAACAGCAGGTTTGGTATTGAGCAATTTATAGTACGTGTGAACGATAATCACCATTAAAACGATGTTCGCAAAAATGATCAGAAAGGTCAGTAAACCGATAAAGGAGTAGATGTCTATTCTTGAAAAATGCTGGTATCATAATTGATGGTTGAATCATTGACAATCTCAAAGATTAAATCACTACTCAATACGGTTGAGGCAACCAATATGGCATTCCAAATCAACAGGTAGGGCCATTTCCATTTAAAATTTTTGAATGATAAAATTCGCCCCTGAATATTGATCAGAAAAAACACCAGTACCCAAAAGAGAAGGGCAACATTGATAAACACATCACCTAAAGAGCGATTAATACTGCTGCTTGCAAAGAGCTCAGGACTAAACAACCGTTCGTCGGCAAAATTATCCGGGAAGGCAAATAAGTAGTTCATCCCCCTGACCAGCAAAATGGTTAAAAGGAGCAATGAGAAGGTTAATAATTCGCCCTTGCGTTTGACGGTTACTTTAAAATAGGTATGAATGGAAACGCCGAAAAAAATGAAGGCAAGTGCATGCAGAAATAGATGCCAGCCATCATCGTTCAAACTACCCAGAAAGCTTTCCCCTTTTTCGAGATAGAAAAGCGTTTTACCATTGATTGAAACGGCTTCTGATAATTCAGCATTAGAGGGCTTGGTAAGCTGAATGGAAATGTCGTCGTCGTGGGTTTTGTCGTTGGCTTGAAAACTATTATTAAAGAAATCAGATTTAAACGGATAGTTGTTTTTGATTTTGATGAATAGAACGGCAAATCTTTTGGAATGATTTGATTTTAAGGGCTGTTTCAGAACAAGATAAGAGGCTTGGTTTGACTGATAAAAATGGGGTTCAATGGGTGTGAAATTATTTTGCGGGAGATCCACAACCGTATTATTCCAGAATACCTGTTTATCGTTTTCAATCAAAAAAAGTGTAAAAGGCAGTTTAAAAAGATCTTTGGCTTCCTCATTCTTCAATTTCCCATTAAAAAAGTTTTGGAAATCTTGCGTCCGGGTCGAAAGATTGTTGAACTGTTTGACTTTTTTTTGATAGTCGTCAACAATAGCTGAAGCCAAACTTTGTGGGGTCGTATTGGGCAGTAATATCCTGTTGACCGATTTGATAGAAAGGATAAAGAAAATTGCTGCGAGCGTTAAAAACACACGGCTATCGATATCAAAAGGAAATCGAAATGGGGTGGAATTGCTTTTTTTACGGCTCATCTTTTTTGATCTCATTCCAAACCTCATCCATTTCAGCCAGGCTGCTGCTCATGAGGTCTTTTCCCGACGCAATCAACTTGGATTCCATCAGCTCAAAACGTTTTTTAAACTTCTTATTGGTTTTTTCCAGGGCATTATCCGGGTCTATACGCAAAAACCGTGCAAGATTGATCATAGAAAATAAAACATCACCAAATTCCGATTCAATGTCATCTTGTTTGCCAATTTGAATGGCCTCATCTAATTCTTCCAATTCTTCTTGCAATTTGGCTTTGACCTCATCCGTTACCGACCACTCAAAACCAACCTGGGCTGCTTTTTCCTGCAATCGAACGGCTTTGGTAATGGCTGGTAAAGATGCAGGCACACCACCAAGTACTGATTTCTTGCCTTCCTTGAGTTTGAGTTTTTCCCAATTTTGTTTCACCGTTTCTTCATCATCCGCTTTTACAAATTCATAAATATGTGGATGCCGGAATACCAGTTTATTACAAACGCCTTCAATCACGTCTCCAATGTCAAAATGATTTGATTCTTCGGCGATGCGGGCATAAAACAAGATATGAAGAAGTAAATCGCCCAATTCTTCTTTAAGTCCATCCCAATTCTCTTCAGTAATACTATCTGCTAATTCATAGGTTTCCTCAATGGTTAAATGCCTCCAGGGTATGAATGGTTTGTTTTTATCCCAAGGACAATTTTCTCTCAACTCTTTAAGGATTGACTGAATTCGGCTAAAGGATTTGGCGTATGCTTGCATGAAAAATTATGGATAAAGGTAAATGTTTCAGGCTAGTTTTCATAATCAAAGCGGCCTGAATGCCTGATCCAAATATTCCTAAGCTTTCTTTTATCTGAACCAGTCCCAACATTGAAATGAATTGCTGTGTTCGGATTGTGGAGATTGACCTAATTTAGCCCTCGATGAATCTTCAAACACATCCAGCACAGGCCTTATATAACCGGGTGAAAAAAATCAAAAGGCACTGAAGTCCTATCTCCAGACGGAGCAGATTACCTGTTATCGGATATATGATTGGGACATGCCGGAATTTCCATTATGTATTGACTTTTATGAGGGCAGGTTGCATATTTCTGAATATAAAACAAGGCATTCCATGGATGCTGATCAACATCAATTGTGGTTGGCAGAATGCCTGGAAGTGCTCCGTATTTTGTTTGAAATAACAGATGAATCCATTTTCGTCAAAACCCGTTTCAGGAGACAAGCCGATCAGCAATATGCCAAAGTTTCTGATGAAAAAAATGTGTTCACAGTTCAGGAAAATGGGTATGTTTTTCAGGTTAATTTGAGTGACTATATTGATACAGGCCTTTTTTTAGATCACCGGTCTTTGCGCAAAAAAGTTGCTGAAGCTTCCATGGGTAAACATGTATTAAACCTGTTTGCATATACCGCTTCGTTTTCGGTGTATGCGGCTATGGGCGGTGCATTGACAGTGACTACTGTGGATTTATCCAGTACCTATTTACATTGGGCAAAAGAGAATTTTAAATTGAATGGAATCAATATCACCCGACATCAATTTTTAAAAGCAGATGTGAAACAATGGATTCAACAAAGTGTTCATAAGTTATATGATATCATCATCCTGGATCCTCCAACACTTTCAACCAGCACCATGATGAAATCTGACTTGGATGTACAGGCCGATCATGTGATGCTCATCAAAAATGCCCTGCGTCATTTACATCCTCATGGGGTTTTGTATTTCTCGAATAATTTTCGAAATTTTCAACTCAGCGCGGATTTGGAAGGGGAGGCCATTCTTCAGGAAATAACGCATTGGACCATCCCGCCAGACTTCCGCAATAAACAAATACATCGTTGTTGGGAAATTCGTAAACGCCCGCAATAAAGGCAATCCCGACTTGCTATTGGAGTTCTATTCCCAAGCCGATTGTCCATCGACGACCTGCTTGCGGGTACAAATAATTTTGGGTAATCAGGTTTTGATTATACAAATAAGAAAACGAATATCCGTTCGAGGCATAGCGTAAATTGCCTATATTTTGTATCCCGAAACGTAGGGTTAAAATTTGTTTCTCCTTCAATTTTAAAGGTGCATTTGCAATGAGGTCGAACACCAAAAATGGAGCGATAGAACGCGATAATTGCTGGGTATTGTCCAAATACTGTCGACTCACAAATTTAGGTAGAATGTCCACTGAGCTTTGCCGAAATGCCATATTGCTCAGATGCCGGATTGGGAAAAAGGATAGTCTGCCACCGGCTACAAAAGCGGGAGAAAAAGCAATGTCAGTCCCTTCATACTTTCGGCTGATTTGCCCTCCCTGATCGTAATCATCAATGTATTCAGTAAATGAAGTGATTTTGTTGCTGGAAAGACTGAAGTTTAAACTTCCCTCCAACCAGGTTCCGTCACGGAAAATACTTTCAAATTCCACTCCCATACGAGCACTTTCCGGAACATTGGTTCGGGTATAAGCACCGACATCATTGATTTTTCCGGTGAGTATCAACTGATCCCGGTAATACATCATATAAGCATTCACATAAAAAGCCATTTTACGGTTCGGGATGAATCGATAAGTCAATTCTGTATTATATAATTTTTCCGGTTTGGGTAGTGATAAAACCCCAGCTTCTATATCATCTCTGTTCGGTTCTTTTTGTGCCAGACCCGCAGTGAGTGCGAATTGATGGGATTGGTGTTTCCAATTCACGCTGAGTTTTGGATTGAGGAACTGCCATTCTAAATCATGCCGGATTTCAGGATTATTCCGAAAGCCATTTAATTGATAATTCACTTTTCGGTATTGAACATCTCCCAGGAGAGTGAGGCCTTTCCCGAGGCGAATTTCCGTCATGGCATAAACATTAAAATCCTTTTTGGAGGCATCCAGATTATACCATCGATAATGGTCAGGAATGCCATATTGTGCCCAAATCACATCCCCGAAATGTTGGCCTTCGTATTGGTTATAATTGAGATATAAACCGGCATCCAATTTGGGTGAAATGTAGGTGGTGTAAATTCTTCCGCCGTAAAAATCATTGTCAAGCCAAAGTTGTCGTATCAAATCAGTTTCCTGTAATGTATCCGCACCATTTGTAAAATCTGGAAGTCCGTAGTTGGAAAAAGATTGTCCTAAACGATATTCTTCATAATAACCCTTTCCTTTGGTATAAAATAATGTTGAGCCCACAGCCCATCGCTTATTTAATCGGTGGTCTATAAAAAATTGATAATAATCTTGCCCGTAATTATCGGTTTGATTATTGTAAAATGTACCATCACTTTTTATGCCCAATTCGTTGTATTGCGGGTTGCTTTCCAAACTGTCCTGCGGAACCCCATTCCAGGCTTGTCCGGTTTTTTCCCGTCCTCGCATAAAATTGAAAACAACCTGTGTGTTGTTGTCAACCAAATATTTGGTGGAAATTTGCAAGGCTTTGAGATCAGATTCAGAACGATCAATGAATCCATCGCTTAGTATGCTGGAAGCTCGCACGGTGGCGATGAACTTTTGTTGAATCAAACCGGTACTGGCTTTGAGGGTATTTTTGAAGGTATTAAAGGATCCAAAATCGCTTTGGAATGAAAAATATGGGCGTTCATATTCCAAATCCAGCGTGTTGATGGATAAGGATGCGCCAAAACTGGCATTGCCATTGCGTGATTGACCGACTCCTTTTTGTAACTCAATTTGAGTGGCAGATGAAGCGAGATCAGGGGTATTGACAAAAAAAGTGGCCTGACTTTCCGGGTCATTTACAGGTACTCCATTCATGGTTACGTTGATACGAGTGATATCCGATCCCCGAACACGAATACCGGTATACCCAATACCTGTGCCGGCATCTGAACTGACGACCACTGATGATAGATTGTTCAGTAAAAAGGGGAGATCCTGCCCCTGATTAATCCGCTTTGTCAGGTTTTTATCCGCAATTCGGGGTGTTTTTTCATCCGGCGGTTGTTGTTTGGTATCCCGGATCAGCGCTGCCGGCAATTCAATATTGCGCAGGGTGTCGTTTGTTTGTGCAGATATTTCGGACAAGCTTAGTACCGAAATCAATGAAATCATGATTCTCTTCATTTTACATCATTTGTGCCAAATAGCCCTATTTACGCCATTCGACGGGTTAAAAAAATGCGGTAAGAAGAAGGATTATTTCAGTCTTACCTTTCCTAAACAGCATTACCTGTTCCAGGTTCACGGGTATATTCTCAGATCGGTCATTCCGAACACCCCGAGGTGATGATTTTATTTAAATCGAAGCAAATATAACAAGCGTTGGGTTTAAGTCAACTATTAAAATTTAAATGGGGCTTAAATTCTTTAATATCGCAAGTAGTTGCCAGGCCTTGGATTTTAGGTCATTGCAGATTTTGTCGGATTAAAAGTTTTCTCAGCCCCGGTTTTTTCTGGTTTGGCATCAAAAATGGACCTGTTTATCGGGTATTGAGGAAAAAAAACTAATTTTAAGCACTCATTCATCGTCCTAAAAGTAGAAACTATATTAACTTCAAACTTATGTTTAAACATATTCTGACCATCCTCCTTGTCCTGTTCGGAAATTCGATGATTCAGGCTCAAGCCCTGAAGCAATCAACGATACAAATGCTCAGTGAAACCAGTCAAGAAGCAATCATAGATATTCAGACAGGCGGGCTCAAACAACATGCTGTATTTACACCTTTGGGTTGGGCATCAGGAATAAGTATTGATCAGGGAACGGCATTATTGGAAAAAGGGGCACCTGATTTGCCTAAACTCTCATTTTCCTTAATTATTCCCGCAGATAAACAAACCCAACTCAGCATTGAATCAGCCAGCTATACCGATTATCAGGGTGTGATGATTGCTCCTTCAAAAGGGAATCTGAATCGAACTCAAAAGCCTTCAGAAATACCTTATGTTTTTTCAGAGGTTTATCAGAAAGATGCATTTTATCCATCCATGCAAGCTGTGGCACAAACGCCATTCATATTAAGAGATTATCGTGGTCAGACTATCCATATTCAATCGGTTCAATACAATCCGGTGCGCAAAGTCTTAAGAGTTTATCATCACATAAAGTTGAAGGTATCGTATGTAGATGGGCCGTCTGAAAATCCTTTTCCACAATTCAGAAACCCGGAAGTTGTTGTTCGTGAATTTGACAATATTTACACCAACTTGTTTTTAAATTATGGCATGAATAAACCCCTTTATTCACCTATGACCGAGGAAGGGAGCATGCTGGTGTTGTGTCCTGCTTCTTATCTGAATGAAATCGAGCCGTTTATCCGATGGAAGGAAATGAAAGGGATTCAAACTTTTCTGGTGAATACAGATACCTTGACGGGTGGTGTTTTTGAACCAACTGTTTTGAATCTGGTAAGTTCATTTTATGCTGAAAAACAAATAACGTATTTATTAATTGTAGGAGATCATCCAAATATTCCCACCCGAAATGCAAGCTGGTCGCAATACCCGGATATACTGGGCCCATCGGATAATGCCTACGCCTATCAAAGTGGCAATGATCATAATCCTGAATTTATTGTTGGTCGATTTTCAGGTGAAACAGTTGATGATATTCGGGTGATGGTACAACGAACTTTAGCTTATGAAAAGTCGCCGAATACAATGGGGAATTGGTTTAGCAAACAAATTGGCATGGCCAGTAATCAAGGTCCCGGCGATGATTGGGAGTATGATCATGAGCATATCCGTGACATTTGTGACAGTAATATCAACCAATATTCCTATACCCAAAAGTTTGAGTTTTTTGATGGAGATCAGGGAGGTTTGGATAGTTTGGGCTCCCCGTCGATTTATGCGGTCACCAATGCATTTAACAGTGGAATAGGCATGATGAATTATTGCGGTCATGGCAGTGTTGGTGCCTTTAGTACTTCAGGTTTTGGCGAAAATGATATTCCTAATTTGACCAATACGCAAGGGAATTGGCCATTTATTTTTTCAACCGCATGCGTGAATGGAGATTTTGTTTCAAACACTTGTTTGGCTGAAGCATTTTTAAGGGCCAGAAACTCCGCGAATTTACCCACCGGAGCAATCGCCGTTTTAATGAGTACAATTAATCAGAGTTGGGATCCACCTATGCAAGGGCAAGATGAAATGAATGGTATTTTGCGGGGTGCAAGACCGGGGAATAAAAAGACCACTTTTGGTTCTTTAGCTGTAAATGGTTGCCTGAGTGTAAACGAACATTATAATACCGCCTCAAATCCTGATGGAGGAAACGAAATCACGGATACCTGGACCGTTTTTGGTGATCCAACACTTGTTGTAAAAACAGCACACGAAGGTCAATTAATTTGTAATCACCACACGGAAATCGGAATCGGCTCCACATCGTTTGTTGTGGCAAGTCAGGTTGATGGAACTCAAATTGGTTTATATTATCAGGGAAAATTTCTAGCCAGTAAAGAAGTCACATCAACTCTGGCAACTTTCACCGGTTTGCCGGCCTTTAATACGATTGGTGATACAGTTTGGATTACGGGAACTAAACAAAACTATACCCCTTATTTCGGATATGCGGTGGTGATCAATGCACCAACCGCTGTGAATGATTTTGAAGAAAACCTGATGCAGATTTACCCGAATCCGGCGCATGATTATCTTCAAATTCGTTTGCCTGAAAATATATCCATTCATCAAGTCCAGCTCATGGATTTAACGGGACGCTTGCTTATTCAACAAAACGATGGTGCCACACAACTTGATTTGCGTGCAGTTCCGGCTGGAGTATATCAACTATTGGTGCATACCAAGGAGGGTAAATTTAGCCGAAAGGTGATTCGTCAATAATTTTATTTAATTGAAAGAAATGAAAATTTTGTAGATCTTCTTGATAGTTTCAAAATGGTAATTAAATAAATTAAGTAAAATTTGTTTCTTTATATTTCTTGTTCTTTTTGTAAATGAGTTTTGGGCTTCCCTTTTAGTTAGTAGGTATCTTGAAAATTTTTGTCTTTTGTTATTAATATTCTGTACTTTTTCCTTTTTTCTTACTTTTTGTTTTTTTATTTTGTGTAGTGTTTGCTTTTGGTAGAGATTCTTTAGTTGCTGTTTTGTGTTTTGACCTTTACTGCCGTTTATTTGTTTTGTTTGTGTTTTTTGGGGGCTGTGCATCAACAATTAATTTCTTATGTTACCTTATGTTTAAATGCTTTTGACTTGTGTTTGTTGGCTGCTTATTCCTAATAAGCTAAAAATCTTCCTCTTCTTTATTTGCTTTGTCCTTCTATAACTCTTTTTTTTGTCGTTCGGCCTATTATTCTGGCATATTTTCTATGGTTTATGTTTGCCCCTGTTTTTGTTGGGCTTGCCGTGGCTTATTTTCTGTTTTTTGGTTATCTGTTCTTATTGGACTTTTTTTTATCTTGCTAATTAAGGTTCCTTTAAAAAGTATTTCCTTCTGGAAATGAAAGGTGATGCATCATCACTTTTTCTGAACAATTATCATTGAAATGACAAGTGGGTTCCACAATCCTGATGTAAATTTGCACATCCGAATAAGGCATTCTGTGTTGGTTTTATAAATCGCCCAAATAGTCCGAAAACATAGCGTGCCTTTTTGTTTGGATCCGTGTTTGAAATAAAGACATTGCTCTTCAAAAAAAAAGTGATTGTACAAATATGAAAAAATCGAATATTCTTGCTTTGGTGCTCATTGCGGGAGCATTGGCGGCCATTGTTAGTATGGTTGGCGACTTTAGTAGTTATGAAACATTTGCAAGCGCTCAGGAAAAGCCAAATAAGGAATTTCAGGTAATAGGCAAATTGGATACTGTATCGCATCCCATGCATTATGATCCTATTACCGATCCCAATCGATTTACCTTTTATGCCAAAGATGAAAGTGGACAAATGTGTAAAGTTGAGTTTTCCGGACCGAAACCACAGGATTTTGAACGCAGCGAAAAACTGACCATGACCGGCAAAATGGAGAACGGCACCTTTAAGTGTTCCAATATCCTGATGAAATGTCCTTCAAAATACAAAAATGATCAGGTTGCTGTTGGTAAAACTTCATCATAGTCGATTGATCTGAATCACTTAAAACACCCCACAAACTTTTGGAATCCACCTTTTTAAACGAGCATCTATTGCCGGGTCAGCTCGGTCAATTTTTTGTCATCCTATCCTTTGTTGCCAGTCTGTTTTCAGCCATGGCTTATTTTTTGTCAACCAATAGCCGGGATGAGATTCAAGCATTGTCTTGGCGAAGCATTGGCAGAACTTTTTTCCGCACCCATGCATTCTCCGTTTTTGCTATTTTTTCGATTCTTTTCTACTTAATTTTAATCACTATTTGAATACCATTACGTTTGGGCACATTCCAGTAAAGCACTTCCATTCAAATATTTGCTTTCTTGTTTCTGGGAAGGACAAGAGGGAAGTTTTTTGCTTTGGACAATCTGGCATGCTGTATTGGCATTTTTTGTAACCCGAAAAAACAATCCCCTGGAAGCACCTGTGATGGCTATTGTTGCACTGGTACAGGTGTTTTTAGCCAGCACGTTGTTAGGGATTCATTTTGGGGATATTCGCATTGGAGCTACACCTTTCATGCTGTTGCGTGATCAGATGTGGAATGCACCCATCTTCCAACAACCCAATTATCTGGATATGATTCAGGATGGGAATGGATTAAATCCTTTGTTGCAAAATTATTGGATGGTGATTCATCCACCGATCTTGTTTTTGGGTTTTTCTGCTACTTTGTTTCCGTTTGCCTATTCAGTGGCTGCACTATGGAATAATCGTTACGATGTTATTCAAACACCTTTATTACGTTGGAGTTTGCTTTCAGGAATGGTATTGGGATGTGGAATTATGATGGGAGGCGCATGGGCTTACGAAAGTTTGAATTTCGGTGGTTACTGGGCCTGGGATCCGGTTGAAAATGCATCCCTGGTTCCCTGGTTGGTGATGGTTGCAGGGCTGCACACCACCATCATTTTCAAAGCCACGGGTTTCTCTTTAAAGTCCACCTTTATCTTTTTTATTTTCTCATTTATTCTGGTCCTTTATTCTACCTTTTTAACGCGAACCGGCATTTTGGGTGAAACCTCCGTGCATGCGTTTACCGGTGAAGGTGAATCCCTGTTTTATCATCTTTTAATTTTTATTTTTTCTTTCCTGTTGTTGGGATTGTTTTTGTTTTTCAAAAGGTATAAACAAATTCCCGACCGGGTGAAAGAAGAGGAAGCCTTGGCCTCACGTGAATTTTGGATGTTTATTGGAGCGCTCATTTTGATGATATCGGTTGTACAAATTACATATACCACATCCATGCCAGTATGGAATAAAATGTTTGGCACCAAACTCGCTATTACCGATCCAATCATGCATTATAACAAGATTCAAATTTGGATTACGTTATTGATTATGCTTCTGACCGCTACGATTTACTATTTAAAATTTAAGCAGACAAGTGTAAAGGCCTTCATCAAAAAAATATTACCACCTTTTATTCTTTCATTGATCATCTCCTTTGGGATAGCCTATTCACAGGATTTGAGGTCAGTGCCGATTGTTATTTTTCTGGTTGCTGCGAGTTTCAGTGTAGTCGCCAATTTATTTTATATGATTGGAACCATTGGGCCTAAATTCATTAAGTGGGGAGGAACAACGGCTCACTTGGGTTTCGGTTTGATGATGGTTGGTGTGCTGTTGTCCAGTTATACTAAGGAAGTGATTTCTATTAATCGCCTGGGTGTTGATTTTGATATGGGAAAGGAAAATGCAGCAGAGAATAAGAAAGAGAGTCGGGAGAATGTTTTATTATTCCGAAATATTCCGGTCGGCATGGGGGGCTACTCGCTCACCTATTTGGGGGATACCGTGATTGGACCTGATCATTTTTATCATGTCAGATATCAAAAAAGAGAAAACGATACCGGACGTGTTGTGGAAGAGTTTATTTTAAGTCCCAATGCCCAAATTAATCCAAAAATGGGATTGATTTCCAGTCCGGATACCCGTCATTATTGGTCGCATGATATATTTACCTATGTGACCTCCACGGTGGATAAATCCAAAATGCAGGATACCAATCAATTTAAAACCAAAACAGTTCGTCCGGGGGATAGCATTTTCCTAAACAATGGATTTATGATTTTCAGGGGATTTAATACCCAATTTGAAAATAAAAACTATCAGGCTCAAACAGGTGATATATCTGTGGCTGCTGAATTGGAAGTGTATAATCTGGAGGGGAAAATGCGAAAGTCTAATCCGGTGTACATCATTCGGGACAGATTGGAGCGTTCAATTACAGATACGCTTGCTGAAAGCGGGCTGATGTCGAGGTTGGTAAAAATTCTCCCAGAGGAAAATGCTGCGAAAATCGAATACAAACAACCTTCTGCCATGGATGACTATATCATTATGAAGGCGATCAAGTTTCCTTTTATTAACGTTTTATGGATAGGAACCGTCTTAATGGTACTTGGCTTTGGAATTAGTTTGCTCAAGAGATTTATGGCAAAATAGGACTTAAAAAGATTTTTTTTATATATTTACCCAATAGAACGATACGTACGACAATGAAAAATATAGTAATCACAGCACTTTCTACACTCACATTATTTGTTGCGATGGTTTATTCATCCTGTAAACCTGACAAATGTAAAAACGTCACCTGCGCTTACAGCGGAACTTGTAAAGATGGGGCATGTATTTGTCAAATCGGCTATGAAGGCGAACATTGCGAAACCATTACACGCGATAAATTCAAGGGCATTTGGAATGTGAATGAAGATGGGACTATTTCCGGAGCAGCTCAGTATACCATCAGCATTGAAAGTGGGGCTAAAATTAATGAAGTGGTGATTAAAAACTTCCAAAATAACTTTACAGAAGATGTTGTTGGGGTTTGTTATAAAGATACGCTCACGATTCCGGTTCAAACTTTCAGCAATGGCAGTAAAGTAGAAGGTTGGGCAACAATCTATGAAACAACGAGTTTGAATCAGCATTATTATCAACATGCTAATATGTATGTTTATTATAAAGTGACCAATAGTTTGGGTCAAATAAACGAATATGGTAGTGGCGGTGCTGGTCCTTCTTTGTGGAGCAAATAATTAATCAGATTTTATAATCAAAAAAAAGGCTTTCGAAATGGAAAGCCTTTTTTTATGATGTGATTTTATGTATCGTGAGAGCTCAGTTTTACCGATTATTGGGTATTAATCGTTCAATTGCAACTTCAGTTCATTGTCTTATAATTTCCCCAAACGTTTATCAGGTCCGTAATATACCTGTTTGCCCATAGTTCCCATCAACCGTTTGCCAAAACTTTCTTTTTCCGTAATTGATACGAATCCTGGTCGGTATGCCAATGCAGGGTCAATGACCAGATTGTCTTTGTTCATGCCTTTAATGATATCAAATATTACCGGAATATGCTGAATGTGGGAGCGGAAGCGCCTTCTAGTATAGGCCTTCAACATCACACTCTGAAAAGGATCTGTGGCCAATGCCAGTTTTTTAAATCCAAGCTTACGTGCCATTAAATAAGAGAAATATACATTCTCAGTACTATGTTCTGCCAAGGTATCATAATAAATATGCTTAGCCGGGACACCCATTTTTGGGCATACAAACCCATTGCAACCGCTTCGTAATAAGGGGTGTAAACGGCCCCACCGGAGAAGATGATATTTTTGGTGACCTTTGTTTGATATAAATGCACGGCCCAAAGTACGCGGGCTTTCATCACAGAATCCCATAAACCTTGTTGAAGAGGTACGCCTGGTACAATGATGGCATCATAGGTATATCGTTCTTTCTGCACATCAGCATAAAGGTTATCTGCTCTTTTAAGGGCCAGAGAACAGGACTCCAAATTGAGAATACCAAGTAGTAAACCAACAGCGATTAGGGCGTTTTTCATATAAATATTATTGATGTTTATCAAAGGTATAGATTGATAGACTCTATAAGTATTTATAAAATTGATAGTATATTCTAAGCAATCTAGTAGCCAAGATTGATGACTCATCGTCTAAGAAATGACTAAGCAGGATGATGAAAACTCAAGTGAGCTTTTAATTCAGGAGGCAACTCAGGAAGTAAACGCCGTTGAATTAAAAAGGAAGTCAAATCGGCAAATTCTTTAAAGATATAGTGGGTATCAGCTGCGGCTTTTAAATAATCGGCTCCGGTGCTTCCGCCGGTTCCGATTCTACGTCCAATCATACGTTGTACCATATTCATATGCCGATATCGCCATTGTGCGAGCAGTTCATCAATATCGAGCAAGGCATTGATAAATTGGTAGGGTGCATTCAGGAGGGGGTAATCGCGGTACAACATAATAAATAATGCAGCTCTGTTACTATCAATCGACAATCGTCGGGTTTCAGCATAATTTTCCCGATCCATGAAGACCATATCAAAACCATGAATGTTTTGTTTTTCGCCTTCTGTTAATGAGGCGACATAGGCACTTCGATAACCCTTAAAAAAATCATCTGCATCTTTCCAATAAGGTCCTTCCTGCAGAAATGGCATTCGTTTCAACCAATCATTGATCAGGCTAAGCAGTGAAACTTCAGATTCTGCTTTTTTTACGCGGTCAACATCATCTTGCGTTAATTGTGAAAGATAATAATGCTGACCGAATCTTTTATCAAAAGGAAGACCTAACAGGGCCTCCATGATTTTAAATTGAATACTTTGAAACCCGGAGGCAGGTCGGAGGAAGTCACGGAAATCCAGGAAGTCGAGCGGTGTCATGGTCTCCAAAATGCCTAATTTAGAAACCAACATTTCCAGGATTTTCACCACCCGTCTCAAACGATGCACTGCTACATTCATATCCGATGAGTTGTCTTCTATCTGATGTTTTAAGAAAATTTCCCGCACGATGCCAACTTCATGTAAAATCTGTTTGAACCATAATTCATAGGATTGATGGATGATGATAAACAACATTTCATCGTCAGCTCTTACTCCATTTTTTTTAGATTCTTCTTCCTGTGCTTGCAAGATTTTATCGAGCTGTAAATATTCACTGTAATAAACGGGCTTCATGGATTTCTTATTTGTGGTGAAAATAATCACTCCATCGCAAAATAGAATTTTTATATCCGGGAAATTCCAAAATTGGGGAAAGGGGAGTCTTTATTTGGTTCGAATAAGATTTACTTTGAAATTTAAATGACCCACTCAACCTTTAAATTATTACACCGATTTCCTAATTTGGAAATGGAAACATAGACACTTAATTTCAGAGAGAGTATCAAAATGAAAATGAGAACGAATTCAGGCAATTTGAGATTCATTCTCATTCGCCTTCTCATTCTGTCATTCGGAGAGAACTACTATTTTCGATGCAGTTTTTGGTTGATGTGGGAATTTGATTAAAATCCCTATAAAAAGTTTTGGCTTTTTGGTAAACGGCAAGTTTTTGAAAATCGAACTTCATCCAAATAATTTCAGAAAGAGTATCAAAATGAAAATGAGAATGAATTCGGGCAATTTGAGATTCATTCTCATTCGCCTACTCATTCTCATTCTGTTATGCGGAGAGAGAGGGATTCGAACCCCCGGACCTTTGACAGTCAACGGTTTTCAAGACCGTCGCAATCGACCACTCTGCCATCTCTCCGCTGCAAATATATATGGGTGAATGGGATAAATAAAATTATCACTCAAGAAAATTCTTTTTATTTGTGAAACCCTTTATTCATCATGCTTTTGACCAATATCGACGGTGTTCAATCTGAACAATTCTCCTCCACGAAGTCAAAAATGAGAGCTTCAATGAGGATAGAAGTTGCGAAATAATTGAATGCCATCTCTGGAAAGACATTTCTTTCAAAAATCGAATTAACTTTACCCCATACGCAGTCTATGAAACAAACATCCTTTGCTGTATTCATCCTTTGCTTGATTTTATCTTGTTCGGACAAAAAGGAGCCGAACAAAAAGCCCATTGTGCTTGGTGATCCCTCAAGTATTGTGATGGAAAGCGACAGTCAGTATTTAAAAATTATACCGAGGATATCAGTCCAATTAAAAATAATAAAAAGGGAAACCAAATTCATAAAATGATGGTTCAGGTGGATAGTCTGAACAATGCCAAGAAACTCAACGAAACACCCAAAACTTCTCAAGTAGATGGTTTTCGAATCAATTTTGCAGAATGTTCGGTTACGCTTGGGGGCATACTTTGCCATGCGCTGAATAATACCCAAAATGAACGTAATGAAAATAGTGTTTCTTATTTGCGAGACGCCGGCTCGTTTTTGGAAAATACACTGCAGGTGGATGGCTTGACTGAAATGCGCATGGAGCAAAGACTTGCTGTGAAATTGGCTATTGAAGCCGAAGGCGAGCAATTTATTTTGGAGGATTTAGGCAAATTTCAAACACCCTGGTACCCATTAGCCGGAAAGGACCAAGTATTTATTTCGGTGGGGCCCAACAGTTTACAATTTAAAGAGGTTACTCAGCAATCAATCAGGAATGCCCTCGACCGTGAGTTGCGAAAAAAGAAAAAAGATCGGAAAGAAATTCAAGTTTGGATGGATCGGATCAAGAATACCCATTCTCCGGCTGATGTGCCTTGTAAATTAATTGCGGTCAGTTCGCAATGGAGGCTATGGGGTAAAAAGGACGGGAAGCCGGTTCGCAAGCTGATCCAACTCGATATGCCTTAAATTTTTTTCTTCATATCTCACCAATTATATTTGCAATCTTTTGAGCACGGGATGTAGCTCAGCCCGGTTAGAGTACACGTCTGGGGGGCGTGGGGTCGGAAGTTCGAATCTTCTCATCCCGACTATTCTGCAAAGGGTTTTGGTTATCTATAAACTGAAACCCTTTTTTCTTTCAAGCATTAAATTCGTTTAGAGTACCTCTTAATATGGATAAGCATACGCGCAGATGCTTTTTCTTATTCTCCATATGAAGAACAAATATTAATTTTAACTTTAAACCAATCGCTATGAAAATATCTTTTTATTTGTTTGTTTTTTTATTGACTTCTTTCTCCGTCGTTCGGGCACAAAGTCCGGTTGGGAAATGGAAAAAGATCTCTCATGTAGCAACTTATGATGGCACAAAGTTTGACAGCCATAAAGCCCTCTTAAAATCACGCCCTTGTGCTGCAAAAATTATTTATGAAATCAACTCGGATGGCACTTACAGGCTCAACGCCTCACAGTCGGGTTGCGATGCAAAGTATATCAACATTCAGGAAAAACTTCATAGCGAGGAAGTTTGGTCCGTGAAAGGAAATACCATTACCATTGGTCATGAAAAAGCACCTGAAGTTGGACATACCTATACCTTTACGATCAAAGGGAATATGATGACTTGGGTAGGCACGGATGGACAAGGCACCTTGGTATTTCAACGCCTACCATGATTATTTTTTAATTCAACTTCACTTTTTACTTACTTTTACAAGAACCAATTGATTAAACCCTATGATTACTTTACTCATTGCGGGAGCACTCATCCTGCTTGTTCTTTTTTATTTCATCTCAGTCTACAACGAATTAACCAAAGAAAGGCTCATGGTCAAGGAAGGCTGGAGTGGTGTGGGGACTTTTTTACAACAACGCAATGACGTGATTCCGAATATGGTTGAAATCGTGAAAGGATATGCCGGGCACGAAAATAAAACCTTGGTGGATGTCACCATGTGGCGCAATAAAAGTGCTCAGGCTACCAATCCCAGCGAACAAGTTCAGGCCGACGCCGGACTTGGCAAGGCCATGCTTGACTTTACATGGTTACTGAACAATACCCGGATTTAAAAGCGAATGAAAACTTTTTACGTTTGCAAAGTGATCTGGCCGCATTGGAAGAAAAAATCAATCAAAGCAGAAGGTATTACAATGGAACCGTTCGTGAATACAATCAAAGTCGGGCCGTTTTTCCAAAAAATGTTGTTGCTGGAATCTTTGGTTTTCAGGATGAAGTTTTCTTTCAGGAGGATCCGAATGCAAAAACGGCACCTAAGATTTCTTTTTCATGAAACGGCATTTTATTTATTGCCTTCTTTTGTTAATCGGCTTTCATGTTTCGTCCTACGGGCAGCTCAGAGAGTATTCTTTCAGCAACAAATCAGACCTCTTTTTACCGATCACGAATACGATAGCCTGTTAACTGTATATGTACGTGAAGCGGCAAAAGGAATTGGTGCGTCCGCCGATAATCTGGATCATGCCTTTGAATCACAGCAGGCTGAAATCCTGCAGGCCTTAATACCCAAATTGGAAAAGGACTTTTTGAAAATTGAAAAGGCATTCCCGAAAGAACCAGTAAAAGGTAGTAAGGCTTATAACAATCAATTGGAACTTTACCGGAGTAGTCTGAGAATGGCCATTCGTCAAATAGTTCGGGAAGAAACCAAAATTCGGGAGGCACTTAAGCAAGATGATTTAAACGATCGTATATTGCTTTATGAACAGAGTATAGATCTCCAAGCTGATGGTACTTTAAACGTTGTCGAAAATATTAGGATTTATAATGGCAACGACGACAACTTAAATAATCAAATAAAGCGCGGAATTACCCGTGATTTTCCAACCTGTTATTTTAATCAAATGGGATTACTCAGTAAGGTTCCGTTTGAATTAAAATCCGTTAAACGAAATGGGTTGAAAGAGCCTTATCATACCGAGGATTTAAAAAATGGAATTCGTATTTATCTGGGATCTGCCAGTGATTATTTAAAAGAAGGTATTCATCAATATCGTATTGAATATTCGACAAACAATCAATTGATTTTTCATGCCAATAAAGATGAATTGTATTGGAATGTAAATGGAACAGGATGGAATTTTAGTATGAATGAAGTTCGTTGCCAGATTCGTTTTCCTAAATCGTGTCAAATTTTAGAAAAACAATGTTATACCGGAAGCCAAGGAAGCGCCGCTCAGGATTGTGGATTTGAGCAATTATCCAATCATTCAATCAATTTTTATAGTCGATCTAAACTCGAAGCCCATGAGGGTTTAACCATAGCGATTGCTGTGGAAAAAGGGGGCTTCGAGAGTATTTCCCCATCGGTCAAATGGTTCAATCTCTTAAAAGACAATTGGATTTTTACATTAGGGATTTTATCCGTGCTAGGCACCTTTATCATTAATTTTTTGTTGTGGTTAAAAGTTGGAAAGGACCCTAAAAAGGGTGTCATCATTCCACAATTTGAACCGCCACCAGGGATGAGTCCGGCGGATGTTGGTTATGCCCTTCAACAAAAGTATTCACCGCAATTATTTAGTGCCGCCATTATTGATATGGCTGTCAATGGCTGCATGGATATTCAGGTAGATGAAGAAGGTTGGATTTTTAAAACGCCCACTTATTTATTTCAAAAGCGGAATCCAGATGATCCTAAACATAGCCGGTATGACGAACAATATGGTTTTGATGCGGATGACCTCGATGGTCAAAAAGCCGAAAAGGGGAGCTATAATTCGAAAATTGCGGGGGCATACACCAAATTGGAAAATCAGCTCAAATCAAGAATTGAAGTGGAAAAAAAACAAAAATCTTCCTTTGCAATTTTTCGAAGAAATGATCATTATCTCGGACTGAGCATTTTGTTTTGGGTTTTATTTGTCATTGCAGCCATTAGTTGGATTGCAGTTTATCGCACACCATGGCCCTTCATTGTTACTATTTCTTCCATCATCTTTTTGGGAATTATCATCCAAATTGTTTTTGCAAAAATCATGAGTGCTTATACCGTAGAAGGTAGAAAACAGGTAGATCATATTGAAGGATTTAAACGCTATCTCTCAACAACTGAACAATCCATATTTGACAAACTAAATCCACCGGATGAAAACCTGCAACTCTTCGAAAAGTATCTTCCCTATGCTGTTGCTTTAGATATTGACAATCAATGGGCCGAACGATTTAAAAATCAAATTGAGATTGCTGAAGAGCAAGGGTATCAACCCTCTTATTATCGTTTTCATTCATCAGGCAATATGTCATCCTCCTCGTTTATGTCCTCATTTGCAGGCAGTTTGTCATCTACAGTAGCATCTGCATCCACACCGCCTAGCAGCAGCAGTGGTGGAAGTAGTGGTGGCGGCTTCTCTGGCGGTGGCGGCGGAGGCGGTGGCGGTGGTGGCTGGTAGGAATATTCAGTGTATTCAATGAAATGAATCTGAAATTTTCATGTACTTCAAAAAACGATTAAATACTTATAGCAAATGCAGTCTAAACCAATTTGTAAATGGTATAGAATACTGAACAATATCCGTTTGGAATTCGATTATTGCTGTACTTGAAATTTATAACTCAGATTACCCTGGTCTCCATTTAGATTCAAAATGTACAATCCATTCGGGAAGGATGCAGTATTAATTGACTGCCGATTGATACCTGCTTGCAATTTTAAGGATTGATGGAAAACAGTTTCACCGAGCATATTGAGGACAAGTAATAGACAATCTTGACTACGCGGACTCTCTATCGATACTTCAGTAAAACTTTGAGCAGGATTCGGCATGACAGCATTTAAGTTAAAATCAGGTTTGCCGATTTCGTTTAAAGATGCCGGCCAACAAGGCGCACTATTCATCATAATAGAGTAATAGGTCAATGAAGTCAGGGTGTCTGTTTTACGACCGGGATAAAATCCAGGTATCAATGCATTGACGAAAGGATCTCCAGGGCATTGAATGTTGCTTGTGTATATACGAAGGTTAATAGCAAGATTGATTGATCCAGGTGATTGAGAACCCGGGATATTACCACTGATTTTTACACAAGCCAATGAGTCACCGGGAATTACCATTCTTTTCATGTTTGTTTTTGGATCACCTCCTGAAGCCAATAATGCGGTAGGTACAGATTCTACATTCAGATATGAGGAAATCCTGTCACATCCGCTTGAACAACAAAGGAATCAATGTCCATAGTTAGTAACGCTGTTATCGGATTTGTGACATTCAGTGTAGTATCTTTGAAGCTTTAATATATAAAATTTGTTCATAATACTGCCCAATACATCCGTGGTTAAAATTAGTTGCACTATCCGGAATAATATAGGCACTTTTTTGAGCGGTAAGTGTTCCTGGTACGCATATTGTTTGCGCATGACTGCCCATTGCAGCACCAATCATCAACAAAGTGTATATAAGTTTTTTCATGATTAATTTTTTTTAAAGGTATGGGTTGCCTATCTTTTCTCCAAAATTTAATCCCTTGAGAATCCTTGTACTACTTGCTTTTTTAAGTTTTTCCTGGAATGTCCATGCCCAATCTGTTATCCTTACGGGTACCGTACGGGATAGTATTCAGTCTGATCCTTTAACCGGAGTTTCGGTTTATGCTTCATCATCCAATGCAACCAGAACCAATGAATCCGGACAATTTAAATTGAATCTTTCTCCCGGAAATTATCAGTTAAAATTCACTTATACCGGATTTGAAACGTTGGTCAGAGAAATTCAATTGCTTCAAGGCCAGAATCTGGATATTGATATTTTATTAAAAGCCAAAAGCAAAGAATTAAATCTTGTTACTGTGAGTGGTAGTCGATTCGAAAAAAGAGCTGCCGAAGAGGTTGTTTCCATTGAGGTGATCAAACCACAGTACATTCAAAATACCGCAAATAACTCCATGGATGAAGCTTTACAGAGGGTTCCCGGAGTGGATGTGGTGGAAAATCAGGTCAATATTCGAGGAGGTTCCGGTTGGAGTTACGGAGCGGGTAGCCGGGTTTTGGTGATGGTAGATGATATGCCTATGCTAACTGCTGATGCGGGAGATGCCAAATGGGATTTTTTGCCCATCGAAAATTGTGAACAGATTGAAGTATTAAAAGGAGCTTCATCTTCATTATATGGTTCTTCTGCGTTGAACGGAGTCATCAATTTCCGAACCGGATTTGCTCGCAACAAACCTCGAACAAAAATCATGTTGTACAATGGAATGTATGGGAATCCTGCCAATAAAGATTGGAAATGGTGGGGCAAACAACAACCCGGATATCAGGGCGGATATTTTATGCATTCCCGGAAAATAGGACAATTGGACATGGTAATAGGATCGGCCTGGTTTAGTGAAGATTCGTCTTTGCAAGGTGATTTAAATCGAAGAGGAAGGGTAAATGTCAACTTACGATATCGTTCCAAAAAGTGGAAGGACTTGTTGTCGGACTGAACACGAACATTCAAAGAAATAAGAGTCAAACCTTTTTTCTTTGGGACTCGAGCGAAAATGGAAACTTACTACCCTATGGTGGATTGGCAGATTCATCTACGACCATCAATCAAAATCAAGGCCAAAGAACAAATATCGACCCTTATATTCAATACCAGGGAAGGGGCGGATCTAAACATGTTTTGCGCACCCGTTGGTTCAGAAGTCAAAACGATATTCCGGAGAAAAAGCAAAGCTCGAAAGCCGACACTTACTATGGCGAATATCAATACCAAAAACTTTTTTTATCCGATCACTTCTGGATGAATCAACTCAACGTAATAGCCGGATTGGTAGGCAGCAAAAGTGAAGTGAGGGGTGAGCTTTATGGAAATCATAGCAATAGCAACGTCGCGCCATATCTACAACTTGAAAAAAAATTTGGAAACAAATTATGGAGTTCTTTGGGTGTTCGATATGAAGTGAATCAGGTGGACACCTATAAGACGGAAATGCGCCCGGTATTTCGTGCAGGATTAAATTATGAATTGGACAAAGCCACATTTATCAGAGCTTCATGGGGACAAGGTTATCGGTATCCAAGTATTGCAGAACGCTTCGTTTCTACCAGTTTTGGTGCATCCAAGGTTTTTCCAAATCCAGGTTTACAATCTGAAACCGGATGGAGCGCTGAATTGGGCATTCGTCAGGGTTTTAAATTGGGCAATTGGATGGGATTTATTGATTTAGCAGGATTCTGGACAGAATATCAGGACATGATGGAATTTAATTTTGGATTGCACTTGCCTGCTGATTCAACCTTGAGCCAGGTGAGTAATGTACTTGACTATATTGGATTCAAATCGATCAACGTAGGGGATACTCGTATCAATGGTCTGGATTTATCGGTCATGGGGCAGGGTAAAATGTTGGGATTAGATGCCCGGTTTATTTTAGGCTATTGTTATATGAATCCAGTGCAGTTAAATCCAGATTCCGTGATCATGGCCAATATCAGTGGCGATACTAAAACCTTGAAATACCGCTATCGAAATAGTTTGAAATTTGATTATGAAATCAGTCGAAACAAATGGAGTTTAGGAACCACAATTTTGTATAACTCATTTATGCAAAACATCGATGCCGTTTTTCAAAATACCAAACCTCAAGAAAACGTATTTGGGCAATTGTTTCAGGCAGGGACTGGCATTCCAAGTACCGTCAATCAATTCAGAACAACCTATAATAAAGGGACTTTGTTATGGGATGCACGTATCTCCACTCAACTAACGAATCAGATAAGGTTGGCGTTTGTGGTAAAAAATCTTTTAAATACTGTTTACTCCGAAAGGCCTGCTATCATTGGTCCAATTCGGAATTTCACCTTACAACTAAGTGCTGATTTATAGATTAGCTGCTTTGTGCGCAATCAGTAAATAGTGGTCAAAAAGAACTCGGATTTTAGTTTGATTTCGGTCATAATCTTTAGTCCGTTTTTTCAATCATATGTTTGTATTCCGATAAATCATATTGATGGGGGTGTAAAATATCGCCGGGTAATAATCGAAATAAAGATTTGAATAACCTGTGATTATGCGCATCAATGGTGATTACCAAATAACCATCAGTTTTTACCAGATTACAAATTCGTTCAAAACTTAATTGTATATCCTGAACATGATTGATAGCGTTCATACAAAAAACCCGATTAAATAAATAGGGCCATTTAAACGATTCTAAGCCTTCATGAACAAATTGCACATTGGGGTACCATGCTTTTTTAAAATGGGCCAAATCTTTTTCGTAGTCATTGATGAGTGGATCGAATGCAACCACATCCTTATGATGACTAAAATTCATAAAAATGCCAGCCGGTCCGCAACCCGCATCCAGTATACTCAGCTCAGGACTTAAATCGAAGGATGGTAAACATTGATCAATCAGGCCTGCCCAATAATTTTTTTTCCAGGCCAGATACGTATCTACATCTTTATTTTTTAGATAAAGTTGCCACCATTTTTTTTCTGCCATTTGAGCAGTGTTCCATCTCCATTTTCGGGACATCTCAGTTAACTTTGTGCAAACCTAATATTAATCAGGACTAATTATGAAATTTTCTGTTGGTGATCCGGTCTATGTGAAGTCCTCTGGAGAAGAAGGTCAGCTCGTAGAGTTTATTTCGCATGATGTTGCCAAGGTGAGGGTAAAAATCAGGAATTCCATGCATTTTTAGATGATTTAGAACATCCTTACTTAAGATGGTTTTTAAATAAAAATAAGATCCAACCGGCTGTTACCCGGGTGGATCAGATCAGGGCAGATAAATCACAGAATCGCGATAAACAACTTGATGACGGGATGTATTTATTATTTGTTCCTCAGTTTGTGGTGGATGAATTTGATGAGGAAATGACCCATCTTAAAATTTATTTTTACAACGAAAGTGCATTTGCTTATCAAGTGCAGTATCAATGCAATCAAAAATCAGAACGCTTGTTTGATCTTCCCTGTGAAGTGCTGCCTCAAGCTACTTTTTATATTCACGATATCTCGTTTGAAGCGGCGGCTTCCAATCCTGAATTCGTGTTACGATTCGTGAGGCAGGATGATGCCCGTTTGGATTGGGAAGGCAGAATTGTACTCAAAGCAAAAAAATTTCAATCCTTGGTGCATCAGGTACGTCATGAAAATAAACCTTCCTTTCATATTCAAATTTTTGATTATATAAAGCCACGTGAGCAACAGGAAGTCATTCTCCATCACAATATTCAGGTTGGATCCTTAGACCCGGTGAAAAATCCCTCACATTTTGATTTCAGGAACGCGTTAAAAAAATCAAAATATGAAGTAGATTTGCACATCGAGAAACTTGTTAAAGATTTCAGGCATTTATCCCCATCTCTCATACTCGAAATTCAATTAAAAGAATGCCGAAATGCACTGGATTTGGCCATTGCCACGCATCAACATGCATTAGTCCTCATTCATGGTGTGGGTAACGGAAAACTTAAAAATGAGATTCACCAGCTGCTTAAACAAACCAAAAATGTAAAGAGATACGTCTATGACTTCGACAGTAGGTATGGTTACGGCGCAACAGAGGTTTTTTTCTGATTTTGTTGCTTGTGATTGTACTAAAAAAAACTTACTTTTAAGCCCTTAATATGAATATGCGTCAATTTTTCCAAACACTCATATGTACATTCGTACTGGCCGGGTTCTCTTTTTCAAGCTTCGCTACTCATACAGCAGGTGGCGAATTGATTTATGATCTGGTACCGGGAACTACCAATACATATTTATTTACCTTTAAATTTTACAGGGCTTGTGCATATCAGCCAACTCCCGGCGGCGGTTGGAGCACCTCTTCAGGGGAACCGGCTTCATTTACGCTTTGCTCATACAATACCTGTAACAATACGACTCAGTCGATTCAGTTGAACAAAGTTGTTGGGAATATAGGTACAGTGCCACCTGTACCCAATGGTACCGTCATGGGAAATGGATGCGATAGTATCACAACAACCTGTGAAACACTGACTGCTACGGTTCCGGGTTTCGAGGAATGGTGGTATCAGGGAACAGTTACGTTGACATCAACTTGCAATAACTGGAGATTTTCCGTCGATTTATGTTGTAGAAATAATGGTTTATTAAATATTGGTGTTCCTGCTGGAAATTCAGGTGTAGAAGAAATTTATGTAGAAACGAGATTCAATAATACAGTGAATAATTTAAACAGTTCACCACGCTTCACTTATACAGGATTGCCTACTTCAATTCCTATTCCGTACATCTGTATCAATTCCCCATACTTTCATAATGGAAGTGGTATTGATCCGGATGGAGATTCTTTGTATTATGAAACCATTATTCCGATGTCACATAATGGTTGTAACACCACGGCTCCAACCTTTATTTTGAGTCCCGGTTTTAATACCCTCAATACCGCAGGGAATCCAATGTCTGTGAACAATACATATAACCTGAATACTTCCAATGGAACCTTTACAATGACCCCGAATCAATTAGGGCAATGGGTTGTTTCTCAGAAAATTTCGGAATATAGAAATGGCGTTTTAATTGGTTCCGTAATGCGGGATATGCAGGTGATTGTTGATAATTGTGTGCCCCTGAATGCATCGTCCATCTTGGATTCTTTGAGTTTAGTTGGTGGAAATGTTCAAAACGACACGGTGAAAACTTGTCCGGGTAGTAATTTGACTTTCTGTTTTGATATCAATGCGGCAAATGGTACATATCTCTTGCAATTATTCGACAATCATGCCACTGCTTTTCCGGGTTCGACTATCACCTATCAAAATACAGCTGATTCTGTTTTGCGGGTATGCTTGAATAACTGGACATCTTCTATTTCCAATGTCGGATTGAATTTATTACAAATCACGGTTAAGGATTCTTTTAACTGTCAAACGACTCCTGCAACCATTCAGATGCCGGTCATTGTACTTCAACCACTTCAATCTTCTAATGACACTTCGATTTGTTTAGGAGATGCCGCACAATTCAATACCACAGGCAATGGATCTTATCAGTGGAGTGTTTTACCGGGAGGTTCCGGTTTAGGTTCTTTATCATGTTTAAATTGTCCTAATCCAGTAGTAACTCCAACAACGACCACAACCTATGTCGTAACTGATCTGCTTTGCGATTATAAAGATTCGATTACCGTCACCGTCGCAGAAGGCCCATTATTAACCATTACTCCAGATACAACTACTTGCGCAAATGCACAGTTACAATTAAATGTTACGGTCACCAATCCGGGGACTCAAACATTCTCTTATACCTGGACGCCGACAACATTTCTGAGTAATCCGAATATCTCTAACCCTGTGATGAATAATCCAACTGCTCCAATCAATTACACGGTAACTGTTGTGCCGCAAGGGGTATTGGCTTGTTCTTCTCAAGCCGATATTCAGGTGGATGTTTTATTAGGCTACGATATTCTAAACAACGATACGACCATTTGTGATGGTGACGCCGTGCAGATAATTACTACAGGAGGAAATCCAAAATATTCATATCAGTGGACTCCAACAACCTTTGTAAGTAATCCGAATAGTATCAATCCGAGTATTGCACCAACACCGGCAGGCACATATAACTACGCACTTACTGCGAGTTTTCCGGGATGTCCGGACTCGACACAAGATATTGATATCACCGTTGAGCCTTTGCCAATCGTTAATGCCGGTTCTGATCGTGAAATGTGTCAGGGTGACTCGGTTCATTTACATGGCTCTGTGACGCCTCCAAGTAGCCTGTATACTTATGCATGGCTTCCTGCAGCAAATTTAGACAACAATACGACCCTCGATGTTGCATTTGATGGTTTGACGAATACTGCATTAACATTAACTGCCACAACCCCAAGTGGATGTGTTGGTTTTGATATTGTTGTTGTAAACGTTTTATCTGTTGACTTCTTAAATATTGATGGAGATAGGAGCTTATGTCCGAATGATACAGCTCAGCTGCATGTAAATGGAGGGGTCAGCTATTTGTGGCAACCTTCAAGATGGGTTTCAGATAGCACGGCAAATAATGTTGTCGTCAATCCGGTAACAACCACTCAGTTTTTTGTATACGGAACAGATGCCAATGGATGTCGCGATACGGTCTATGCAAATGTGGTAGTGAATTCAGCGGCTATTCTTGAGGCCGGTGATGACAAAACTTTATACCCGGGAGAAAGTGTTGAATTGAACGCAGATGGGAATTGTAGTTTGAATTTTAATTGGTTCCCGCCAAATGGACTGAGTTCAACGACTATCAAAAATCCAATTGCTCAACCATCGGTTACTACACAATATCAGGTAACTGCTCAAACCGAAGCGGGTTGTACAGGGATAGATACGGTAACGGTTATAGTTAGTCCGGAGTCTTTGGTAGAATTGCCGAATGCATTTAGTCCTGGAAGTGGTACAAGTATGAATGATGAATTAAGAATCATCGTGAAAGGAATGGCGCAATTAACTTCATTCCGAATTTACAACAGATGGGGACAAGAGGTATTCTCAACCACAGATATCAATAAAGGCTGGAATGGGCAATACAATGGAAAACCGCAGCCAATGGGGACTTATGTATTTGTTTTTGAAGGAAAAACCCAAAGCGGTAAGAAGTTCTATAAACAAGGTAATGTCACATTGATTCGATAATTAAGCTCAAAAAATTTCTTTAAACTCCTGTTCTGCAGGAGTTTTTTTATACATCATACATTTCACTTGATTGAATCCATCATTTCCTTCGGTTGGCATCAAACGACGAACAAACCCAAACCTATTTGCACTTGCTTTGTAACTTAGCTCATCTTTCGGGATAGAAAAAACATGCCTTTTTATCTACTGTTGGTTTGAATATGAAAAGTTGATCAAAGAATGGGTTATTCTAGTTGGCCTGATTCTTTCTAACGATAAATAGACCTTCATAAAATTATTTTTTCATACGCTGAAAAATAAAAACAATTGGTATAACTTTGCATCGTTAAATTGAATAAACATGCCAAATAGGATTGCACCCACTTCAAAAGCTAAAAGTACTTTTGTTCTACATTTTGTCGTATTCCTGATTGCCAATGCCGCTCTTTGGGCTTATTGGTATTATGGACAAGGAGCAAATGAAAAATGGGTATATCCATGGGGCAGTTGGATTACAGCCGCTTGGGCTTTATCACTCATCGGGCATTGGGCTGCCGTTTATACCAATTATGAGGATGCTGGAAATGAAGACTATATTCGACAGACACAGAATTAAAATAGAACAATACTAGAGCATCCCAAAAATAGTTTTCTGTTTTTGGGATTTTTTTTAACTTTAACGTATGATGAATCAGATTAAAACGATTTGCTCCACAGCATTAATCGTCTCGCTTGTTTTTGGAATGGCTCTTTTTACTGCTTGTGATAAAGATATTAAATACAACGACACTACTCTGGTGCGTCCTTGCGATAATGTTATCTGTTTTAATGGAGGTGCCTGCCTGGATGGCCAATGTAAATGTACACAAGGTTTTGAGGGCGAAAAATGCACCATCAAATGGAGCGATAAATTTGTTGGAAGTTTTCAGGCATCTGACATTTGCCAGAATGGAATTTTTTACAATGTGTTGATCAATCCTGTTCCCGATTTTGCATGGAAAATAAAATTAACGAATCTAGGTAAGTTTTGTTCGGGTGCAACAATCACCGCAGAAATTAATCCGGAAAAAACATCTTTCATTATTCCTCTGCAAAATACTTGCGGCAATTTTTATTTAAGTGGGGATGGAAATCTTTCAGGTGGGTTTATCAATGTAAATCTTAAGAACAGAGACTCTTTGAATCATACTACAGAACAGTGTAGTATTCTCTTGAATAAAATATAACACTTATCCACGGCTAAGTTGCGTTGCTTGATTAAGCAGAATTTTCTTGTATACCATTGTCAATTTGGTAGTGATAAAACATATCCAAACTAGTGCATATGATTTAAATTATTTCCATAGTAAGCGGGTGTGAATAAAGTTGCTCTTTACATATTTCTTAAAGAGCAATACAGCACTACTCAGCATCAGAATCAATATTCCAGCTCCCCCGGCGAATAAAGCCGAAGCCGGATGGTTTATGGTATGGAACTCATTTAGTTCAGAAATCCAGGCAATTAAAAGGAAGATACTTGCCAGCATAAAAATGGCAGATACCAAAAGGCCTAGAAATTGAGAGGGGCGTAGAATGAGCATGGTTAAAATACAAAAGACCGGAACTAAAAACCAAAAGTCATCATCCTTGAGGTTCAAAAACAGGATTAAAGTACACCAAAGTAATTCTACAAAATTGTGTTTAATAAACGATTTATTCATGATACTTTTTCAATCTATCAACGTTTTTCTGTGAGTGAATATTGTCAGGCACAAAAAAAAATCTTCCCCAGAAGGGAAGATCTTTTTACATTTCAAAAAACAACACTAATGTGATACCGATAAACGGGTATTTAATACTTTTTGTAATGATATAAGACACGGTTGACTGTTTGTCAAGATTTAAACGCAAGGTTGCTAATTGTCCGGCTGGATTAGGAAATAATTCATACGAAAAATTCTCATCCAAGATTTCATCATTGCTCAATGGAGCAACTCCACATTTTGAAGCAATCGTATTTCTTAATCCTGATTCAGTGGTGATTCCGGTGCTGATTTTGTAGAGCTTTTTATCTTTACACACCACAAATACAGCAGGAACACCATAGCTTGTAGTGCCCGGCGTCAAAAATTTACTAACCACCGAAGAAGCACTCGAAGGGTTACAAACCGGATGAGTGGTTCCTGTTAACCAATCTCCTTGGGTATTACCACCGGTTCCTTGTAAATCGGCCAATGTAGTTGACGGGTCTACTTCATAGAAAATAACTTGTGCGTCTTTTACAGCAGTTCCGGTTGGGCCATATTTGTCATAATAATAATCCAAAACTTTAGATTGATGATAAGTAAAGCAAGGGCCACACCATGTTGCAGAGAAATCGATGACTAAATGTTTGCCTTGATTGAACAAAGTAAATGCATCATGGGTTGTACCATTGAGGTCGGTCATGGTAAACGTCGAAGAAATTTGAGTGCCATCGGCAACCCATTGGGCTTCTGCTTGTTGAAATAGGCCGATCATGCCGGCAATGAGGAAAATTTTTTTCATGTTTGCGTATTTTTATATAAAAGACGGATTTCTTTTTAATTTGGTTGAATTCAATGTGGTTAATGGCGTTTTTTTGAGGTGAATCAGACAAAATAAGCTGAATCATCCATTTTCAAGCCAAATTAGGCATGGCCAATCCGATCAATAAATTCGAGAATTTGAAATGAGCAGAGCGATACGCTCAAATGGATTCATGGTTAAGAAAAGTTCAGTTCAAGACTTTTCTTCTCATACAACCTTTAAGCAGACATCCTTAATTTAAACTACGAAAATCTACCGGCACCAATTTACTAACGCCTGCTTCCTGCATCGTAACACCATAAATGACATCCACACTAGCCATTGTTTGTTTGTTATGGGTAACAATAATGAACTGAGAGTTGTCGGAGAATTTACGAATCATATTGGTGAATTTACCAACGTTCGCGTCATCCAATGGTGCATCTACCTCATCCAGTACGCAAAATGGAGCAGGCTTGATCAAATAAATGGCAAAAAGGAATGCGGCTGATGTAAGTGTTTTCTCACCACCTGATAATTGCGTAATGGTACTTGGCTTTTTGCCTTTCGGTTGCGCATAAATTTCAATGGTTGTATCTGCTAAATTTTCAGGGTCAACCAATTTCATGTCGCACATATCATCCTGGGTAAAGAGTGCGTGAAATACATTTTTAAAATTCTCTTTTACACGGTCAAAAGTTTCTTTGAATTTCTGATTGGCAGTGGCTTCCACTTCTTCAATCGTTTTTAAAAGACTTTCTTTGGCATTATTTAAATCCGCTTTTTGTTCCTGAATAAAATCATGACGACCTTTCATTTCGCGGAATGCTTCCACGGCCATTGGATTCACTTCACCTAGGTTTTCGATTCGTTTTTTTAAGCGGTCCACTTCTGCATTCAAGAGCTCGATACTTTCTTCGCCAACGCGCGGTTGTTTTAAGACTTCATCGAGGTCAATTTTAAATTCAACATGCAGTCGCTCTTTCATTGAAGTTAACTGCAATTTCATTTCGGTCAGCTTATCCTTGATTGCAGTTAATTGGGTTTCGCTTTGTTCTTTGGTACGTCTTTTTTTGTTTAATACTTGTTCCTTTTCATTGATTTCATTTCTGAAAACGTAGAATGATCTGTCTTTTTCATTCAGATTTTTTTCTGAATGCTCTTTGTTCTGCATGGCAGCGTAGAGTTTCTCTTCAATTTCTTTCAATTGGTTTTCTGTGCTTACAAGAAGTTGTTTGGTTTCCTGTAATTGATTGCCTGACTGAGTCACTTTTCCGGAAAGCTCTTCAATTTGTTGTTGCCGAATTTGTCGTTCTGCATTGATTTCGTTGATGCGACTTTGCTGTCGGGCAATGATAATATTATGTTGATTGTATTCTTCGTTGGATTTATTATAAGCTGCTTCTGCACCGGAAAATTTTGCCTGACTTTGCTGTAACTGATCAAATGCCAAAGTCATTTGTTGTTTCATGTCCTGATGCAACTTTTGGGTATCCGCAATGGACTGTTTGGTTTGCTCCAATTGCTTGCTCAACTCTTCAATTCTTTTTGCCGATGCGTCCGTTTGATTGAGATAGTTTTCAATACGGTGTTCAATTTGTACGACCTGATTTTGAGCCCTGTTTAATTCTTCCCGAATCTTGTTGATTTGATCGTTTTTAACTTCCTGATTAAATCCGACAATCAGATTTTGGGTTTCGCTGATTTTAAGTTTTAGTGCCGCAGCCGATTGATTGAGAACATCTATATCGTTTTTCAGTTTCTCCAAACGTTGAGTACGGCCAATTTTGTTGCCTTCAAAAACACCTACCGACCCGCCAACGATTCTTTTGCCGGTTTTGAATCCTGTTCCATCTTTTTGTAATAATACTGCTTTACCCGGATTGGCAATTCGTAAATCCTCCGTGATATAAACATTGTGTAATAAATAGTCGAGGATAGCCTGATACTTAGATTCACATTGAATGACTTCTAATGCCGAAATTCCGGATGCAGGTTTTTCCGCGACCGGCGACTTCGCATCGATTTCGGAAAGAATAAAAAATCCGGCTTTTCCTTTTTTCTCAGTTTGAAGTAATGCAATGGCCTGATACGCTTGTTCTGCGGTATCTGTTACATAATAGTTGAGGTATTTATCCAGATAGCCCTCAATACAAGTTCTGTATTCATCCTGAACATTGAAGAGTTCTGATAGCAGTTGGCTGTCATTTTTCCATTGGGGATTCTTTGACAAGTATTTGATACTATCCGGGTAACCTTCCAGGCTATCTACCAATGATTTTAATAGATTATATTCGTTCTGTTTGGAATCTTGTTTACGATTTTCTTCAAATAAACTAACCCGGAGTTCTTCCAAAGCTGCCTGGCTTGCAAGTAATTTTTCAGTGGCTTCTTCCTGTTTTCGAATGGCTTCATTTAATTCACTGCTTTTGGTTTCACTGATTTGAAGCAGATTATCTTTTAATTCATTTTGTTTCTGAATTTCATGTTGTCTGTTCTTGTTCTCCTCCTCCAATTGATGGATAGATCGCTGCTGATTGTTAATATTATTTTCAGCAATGGCCACTTTTTTCTCTGCTTCAAATTGCTGTACCTGTAATTGCTGATGTTGATTTCGCAGTTGATCTAAATCTGATTTCTGTTGATCATAGGTATTCCTTTTCTCATCTAAATCCAATCGCAATTCTTCCAATTTGGATTTAAAGGTTTGCAGGGTTTCTTCTTCAGTAACTAATTTATTTTGCGCTTCTTCAGTGGCTTTGGCTAACAATGCACTTTGGGTTTCTGCCTCAGTAATACTTTTTGTGATATTGCCGATTAACTCATGAAGATGTTGAATTTTCTGACTGGATAGGTTTTTGTTATTTTCCAGGTTCCGCAATTCATGAACAATTTCATTGAAGGCTTTTTGCAGAACATGTAATTCTTCTTCGCGTTTACTTAAGTCTAATTTTTGAGCTTCAAGCTCCGCACCTTCTTTACTGATTTCTGTTTCCAAGGAAAGAATGGCATCAAGTTCTTGTTGCTGCTGGCTACTGAGTGTTTGATAGGTGGAATTAAAATCTTCCAAAGAGGCTTTTACAAATTCAACACTCGCATTTTTATACTCATTTTTAATTTGATGATACTTCTCGGCTTTTTTGGCCTGGCTCTCCAAGGTTCGCAGATTATTGGATATTTCGAAAAGTAAATCCTCGATACGGTTTAAGTCTTGTTCCGTGGCATCGAGTTTTAATTTGGCTTCCTTCTTACGGGTTTTGTAGATTGAAATTCCGGCAGCTTGTTCCAACATTCTACGTCGGCTGTTCTCTTTATCTTTGATGATATCGTCTACCATCCCTAATTCGATAATGGAATAGCTATCGGAGGTGACACCTGTATCCAGAAAAGATTGGTGATATCCTTCAGCCGGCAAGTCACATCATTTAATCGGTATTCACTTTCACCATTTTTATAAAATTTACGGGAAATGGTGACCGTATTAAAATCCGTCGGTAATAGGTTTTTGGTGTTTTCAAATGTGAGTGACACTTCTGCAAGTCCGGAACCATTTCGGGTTTTGGAACCGTTAAAAATCAAATCCTCGAGATTATCTGATCTCAATGTTTTTATTTTATGTTCACCAATGACCCAGCGGATGGCATCAACAATATTTGATTTGCCACAGCCGTTGGGGCCAACAATTCCTGTAATTTGGTTATCCAGATTGATAAATGTCTTATCTGCAAAACTCTTAAATCCTTTAATTTCTAATGACTTCAATCGCACAATTCAATTTTTTTTGGAGCGTGAATATAGTTTGCTTTCACCTGATTTATGTCGATTACTTTGGAGCTTCCTTAGGATGTTGGAAACTGATATTTTTTATTGATTAAAATGTGGATAACTCGACAAGATTGTGAAAAATGCCCCTGTTTTAAGGGTATAAAACAGCTAAAATTCGTTGATATGATGTGGGAATAGTCAAGCAGACTTCTCTTGTGTTCTATGAAAAATAACAGGTTAAAAAATCAAATTCAAACCCATGTTTGAACAAAAAACCGCTTCAGTTTTAAAAAGCATGGAATAAGGTATGTGGCAATGATTAATTTATAGTCAGCACTCCATTCTTTTAGTATTTGGCTCATTTTAATGAACGAAACTAAGCCGAAATAGCCTGCTGTGATGATTAAAATACGGATGTTTAGAAAAACTGAATATTTGCCTTTTAAAGTTCATTGTATATGCAGATATGCCATCCCTGTCGAGATTTTTTAAAGAACACAGCTGGGTTACATGTGGTAAAAAATGAAAATAAAAACCATTCCTTCAAGACAAAATTAGGATACACCGATTACTCAACATGATACGGATCTAACAGAATCTCTTATCTTTGAAAGAAATCTAGTATATGTCCCGAATTTCAAAAATGATCTTTTTATGTTTGCTTAATCTTTCCGGTTTTTCGCAAACAAGCTTGCCGAATTTGGATTTTGAGAGTTGGGTTCTCTCCAGTTCAGGAAGATACGAAGATCCAACTCCATCAACTATCTGGGCAACACCCAACTATGCCATGGATTTAATTTTTGGAAATCCTTCTACTTCTATTGTTCAGAAAAGTACGGATGCACATGGTGGAAGTTTTGCGGCCCTCATGAAATCCAGGACCATCGTCGGTAATTTTGTTGGTGCTACTTTATTCACCGGTTTTTTAAACACCACCATACCATTGGCACCGGTTCCTGAATTGGGTGTGCCATTCACCGGTCGGCCAATAGCCATGAAGGGTTGGTATAAATATGCCCCGGTAAATGGCGACTCGTCTTCCATCTACGTTAAGTTAACGAAATGGAACAGCACCACGAATACCAGGGATGTTGTCGGGTTTATTGAGAAGCGAGATTACTCAGCAGTCAATGCGTATACGCCTTTTAACTTGGTCATTAATTATAGTTCTAGTGATGTTCCGGACAGCATCACCGTTGTGTTTTCGGCCAGCGCAGGTGCTGAACAAGGTGTTGGTCAGGTAGGGAGTTCCTTGTGGGTCGATGATGTGGTTTTCGATTACGGTGCCAATTCGCTCGAAACAAGCAAAGAAATTCCTGTGCTCAATTGTTACCCCAATCCAACGAATGATTTCTTATTTATTCAAACGACCAGAATGGATTTGACCTATCAAATTTATACGATGACGGGGCAGTTGGTCCGCAGCAGTCGTTTACCTCAAATTTCTTTATCTGAATTACAAACAGGGGTTTATAAATTGTGTGCCGTTGATTCAAAAATGCAAATCGTTCACCAACAAAGCATTTATAAATTCTAGAGAATATGAAGTTCTTGGCATGTTTATTCGGATTATTGATGCCTGCTGCTTTGTTTGCTCAATGGGATTATGGTATGGAAGTTGGCCTGAATGCAGGCGCCCCAATTCCTGAGAAGATGGTACCAGGCGCCAAAGGACAACCCGGTGTGCATCCCGTTCTTGGACTGTACGCGGTTTATTCTTTGAAGCGTAAATTTGATCTGCAAGCCAGTTTATATTTCGATTCAAAAACAGCTTCATATACAAGTCCGGTTGCCTATCCTTATATCGTGGTCAGCGGTGACTCTATCGATAGTTTTTCCGGTAAAGTAAAAGGGAAGTTTAGTAATCGATATTTGAGCTTGCCGATTTTTGTTTTTTACAAACTGGGAAATCAATGGTCAGTAGGTGCCGGGGGCTATTTTTCATATCTCTTACGAGGGTCAAATAAGGGACAGCTCACAGAAGGAAAGGCCGGTTTTAATGGAATGTTTGCTATTGATGATCGGGCATTCGATGAAAGTGCCCAAATTCATTCCGTCGATTATGGTCTGAATATCGGATTAAAATATCAGATTCGAAAGTATCTCAAGCTTCAATGGTTTGTGGCATATGGACTACAAAGCGTTACTAAAGCCAGTGATAATTTTAAGGACAAAACGCATAATACATATACTTACCTCACATTGGGATATGGGTTCTAAAGGGTAGGAGTTTTTAGACGTGTAATTGCTCGGTTGAAAAAAATATTCATTATTACAACACCAGTAAGATTTTTTCAGCGCCTATTTAGGGCTTGTTGATTATCTCATAGGCTCAAATCAAGGGGGTGTGCTGGACGGGAAGCCTCTCCCCCCAAACCACATTTTCAAGTTAATCAGCAAGCCCTATTTATTTACTCACTGATCCCTTTTTTTTACCATCGTTAAAATCGTTGCAATGCCAATGAGGGGTTCATCCGTTTCATCCAATATTTCAACCAACCACTTGACAATCCCTTTTGGAATATCATCCTCATTCTTCTTTTCCTGATCTGATTTTTCCTTACAGGTAAATCGAACATATACATTCGTTCCCGGATAAACGGGTTTGGTAAAACGTAATTCATCGATCCCATAATTGAGTAATACCGGATTGATTTCGTAGCTATCCACAAATAAACCGGCAGCTATACTCATCATTAAATAACCATGTGCAACTTGATGGGTGAACATCGTTCCTTCAAAATTGGTTTCTTTGATATGGGCATAAAAATGGTCGCCACTCAAATCGGCAAAACGGTCTATATCTTCAGAAGTGATAAGTCGTTTTTCAGTAATTAATTGATCGCCAATACATAATTCTTCAAAATGTTTTCGGAATGGATGCACTGAGTCAATTCGACCTTCGGCGCCTTGCTGATATTGTTGTGTGATAGCAGTAATCATGGTAGGATGTCCCTGAATGGCTGTTCGCTGTAAATAATGCATTACACCTCTTTTTCCACCCATTTCTTCGCCTCCACCCGCACGACCTGGACCTCCGTGAACCAGTAATGGCATAGGAGAGCCGTGTCCTGTACTTTCTTTCGCACAGGCTTCATTGAGGATGAGCACCCTACCATGCATAGGTGCTACACCCAGCACAAATTCTGTGGCATGTTGAGGATGATTGCTGACCATACTGCAAACCAATGAGCCTTTGCCCATATTGGTTAATTCAATGGCATCATCGAGCGTTTGATAGGGGATGAGCGTAGATACAGGTCCGAATGCTTCAATTTCGTGGCAAGCTTTGATTTGAAAAGGATCTTTATTTAAAAAGACCAATGGACTCATAAATGCGCCTTTATCTTTATCAGCACCTTTCACTTCAAACTGATTGATATCGCCAATAATCAATTCCTGTTCTGCCATCAGTGCATGAACTTTTTCAAGCACATCTGTTCGTTGACCTAATCCGGCCAAAGGTCCCATTCGAACTCCTTCCACTTTGGGGTCACCGATGATAGTGCCGCTTAATCGTTTTCCCAAGGCAAGATGTACATCTTCGATCCGATTTTCCGGAACCAGTATACGTCTTACCGCGGTACATTTTTGACCTGCTTTGGTGGTCATCTCGCGAACAACCTCCTTAATAAACAAGTCGAACTCCGGTTTGGTTGGATCAACATCTGGTCCAAGAATACAAGCATTTAAAGAATCAGCTTCCATATTAAAGTGAACGGCTTCTTCTAAAAGGCGTGGATGTGATTTGAGTTTTTTTCCGGTTTCAGCGCTGCCGGTAAATGTCACCAAATCCTGATTTTGAACATGATCTAAAATTCCTCTTGCGCTTCCACAAATCAGTTGCAGAGAACCTTCCGGTAAGATGCCTGAAGCGATGATTTCTTTAAAAACAGCTTCAGTTAGATAGGAAGTTAATGTGGCAGGTTTTACGATGGCCGGCACACCTGCTAAAAGATTCACGGCTATTTTTTCGAGCATGCCCCAAACCGGGAAATTAAAAGCATTGATGTGAATCGCAACACCTTTTAAGGGCACCATGATATGATGTCCGATAAAAGTATTCATCTTTGATAATTTGGCGGCATCCCCATCAACATGATAGGGTAAATCAGGAAATTGACGACGCAGGCTGGCATAAGTGAACAAATTTCCGATTCCTCCTTCAATGTCGACCCATGAGTCCGCGCGTGTGGCTCCGGTGAGCGCGCTAATTTGATAAAATTGCTCCTTTTTCGACATCAAATGCATGGCAAGTGCCTTCAGCATCAAGCCCCTTTGATGAAATGTCATTTTGCGAAGTGCAGGATTCCCCACCCGACGGGCATAGTGCATCATTTCTGCAAAATCGAGGCCACTACTATCTGCCCGATATACAGCTTCTCCTGTAATGGCATTAAACAAAGTTTCTCCTTTTTCGCCGCTGCTGATCCATCGTCCGGCTGCATAATTATCTAAAGCAATCAATGACATTTTTTGAAATTTCTCCAAATATAGAACATCAGGTTTAGGCTGGAAATATTTTCAGCATTCCGGAGGAAGAATGTGGGAGAATTTCTTTCAATTAAATTGCAAGATAAGGTCATAAATAGCTTAAAGTGTCCGCTCCCAGGTATTTTGCACGCCAAGAAAATCGACCAAAGAAAATTGCAGACTTTCACTTGAACACTTCTTTAATAAAAGAACTACAAAATTGAGTCAAAGTCCCGAAATATCAGGAAGGATGGAAAGAATTTAAAAATAACATGGAAGTCTATGATAACCATTACCTTTGCGCGCAAATTCAAGAAATGGAAGAAGTATTTATCGTATCAGCGGTCAGAACCGCAGTTGGGGGATTTGGGGGCGCATTAAAAGATTTTTCAGCTCCGCAATTGGGCGCAGTGGCTATTAAAGAAGCTGTATCGCGTGCGGGAATTCAAGCGAATGATGTTCAGGATGTATTGATGGGCTGTGTGATGCAGGCAGGTATTGGTCAGGCTCCGGCCAGACAAGCCGCAAAATTTGCAGGCTTACCGGATGCAGTCAATTGTACCACGGTCAATAAAGTTTGCGCCAGCGGAATGAAAGCTGTGATGCAGGCTGCTCAGAGCATCAAACTGGGCGATGCTGAAATTGTGGTTGCCGGAGGAATGGAAAGTATGAGCAAAGTGCCTTTTTACGCAAATACGATGCGTTGGGGAAATAAATACGGAAATGTAACGCTGGAAGATGGCATTGTAAAAGATGGATTGCTCGATGTTTATCATAATTATCCGATGGGTAATGCTGCTGAATTATGTGCAAAAGAATGTCAAATCAGTCGTGAAGATCAGGATACGTATGCCATTGAAAGCTATAAGCGTAGTCAGGCTGCATGGGAAGCAGGAAAGTTTGATGCGGAAATTGCGGCCGTTGAAATTCCTCAACGTGGCGCTGAACCAAAGCTGTTTAATAAGGACGAAGAGCCTTTCAATGTTAAGTTTGATAAAATACCCACCTTAAAACCTGTATTTATCAAAGACGGAACCGTGACTGCGGCGAATGCAAGTACAATGAATGATGGAGCTTCGGCGCTGGTATTAATGGGGAAAAGTAAAATGGAAGCCTTAGGATTAAAACCTTTGGCAAAAATTTTGGCTTATGCCGATGCAGAACAGGCTCCGGAATGGTTTACCACCTCTCCAAGTTTGGCCATTCCAAAGGCGGTTGAAAAGGCCGGATTAAGTCTGGATGATATTGATTTTTTTGAAATCAATGAAGCCTTTAGTGTGGTGAGCATCGTGAATAATCAAAAATTGAAATTAGATCCGAATAAAGTGAATGTCAATGGTGGTGCCGTTTCTTTGGGACATCCATTGGGAAGTAGTGGTTCTCGAATTTTAGTAACCCTGATTCATGTATTACAACAAAATAATGCCCGTTATGGGGTTGTTGGGATTTGTAATGGAGGAGGTGGAGCCTCCTCTGTGGTGATTGAACGTTGTTAATTTTTTTTAGAAAAAGGGCCTGCATTCATTAAATTCGGTGAATGCAGGTTTTTTTTATCGCAAATAATAACAAGGGATGGACATGGGCCCACAAATTCACCTAATTTTGAAAAACCAAGGCCTTTGAGGATATGACGCTTCGAATGCCAGCCAACCAAAAATAATTAAAATGACCTTACAGCCCATTAAGACTTTAAGATCGATTCGAAATTCGATGCGTCTGATGATGAGTGGGCTATTGTTGGTAGCATTCCTGATACCTAAATTCGTTTTTGCATCTCATCTTTTTGGTGGTGAAATTGGATATACGCATATCACCGGCAATACCTATGAAATCACCCTCACACTTTATGGCGATTGCAGTGGTCAGGCCTATCCAAATCTTTTTTCTTCTTCACCCAGCATAGCTATTTATAATGGAAATTCGGGTGTTGCAAATCTAAATCTATCTTTAGTGGGTACTCCAGGCTTAGAGGTAACCCCCGTTTGTCCGGCCGAACAGAATAATACCCTATGTGCGAATCCAGGCGGAGGTACAATTCCCGGGGTTTCGCAATTTATTTTTAAGGGTACCTATACCCTGAACGGCGCATCGGCAAATTGGCGCTTCATATTTACCGGCAATTTAGGAGGGAATTCCGGTGCCGGAAGAAGTCAGACCATTTCGAATATCAATCAGGGAAGTGGATTCACGACGATGTCATTGGAAGCCACTTTGAATAACTTGGACGGTCCAAATAATTCAGCTATTTATAGTACCATTCCCACACCGTTTGTATGTATTAATTTATTACAGCAATACAATCAAGGCGGGATAGATCCGGATGGAGATTTATTAAGTTATGCGCTTACTCCCGCTTTAAATGGAAATACCGGATCAGCAGTAAACTATCAATCTGGATATACGTTTCAAGAACCATTGCAAACCGCACCTGGCAGTTTTACTTTTTCATCGGCCAATGGGCAAATGTCTTTTTTACCAAATATGGTTCAAAATTCTGTCGTAGTGAGTATAGTAAGCGAGACAAGAAATGGGGTAGTGGTAGGAACAAGTATGCGTGAAATGACGATTGTGGTATTGAGTAATTGTAATAATCAATCGCCGGGCGGAAGTATTATTTCAACCACAGGAGGGACCATCGATTCATTCAATGTTTTGCGGATTTGCAATGCTGATAGTCTGGTTCAATTTGGCATACAATGTACCGATCCTGATGGAGGCGTTATACAAGTGTCACTCAGTGGGTTGCCTGTTACGGCAAGTTCTACGATTAATGGCAATCAAACAACAAGTCCGGTTATTTTGGTTAATTACATTGTACCACAACCATTTACACCCGGGCAACAAACATTTTATGTCACCTATCAGGACGATGGATGTCCTTTGTCGTCCAAACAAACCATCGCTTATACCATCATTTTAGAAGATCCTTTTACAGCGGGTGTCTTGACAGAAACCGTATCCTGTTTTCCGGGTAATGATGGTATCATACAAGTAAATGGCAATAGCACAAACGGCAATATACAATTTACACTGGATGGTTTGAACTATCAATCGAGTCCATTGTTTAGTGGATTGTCGACAGGAGAATATACCCTTACATTGCGGGATTCAAAGGGTTGTAAAATTCAATATCCGGTTTCAATTTTGCCCAGTACCATCCCGGTGATTGATTCATTTGGTTTAAAACAAATCAGTTGCAGAGGATTGGCAGATGGTGAAGTGACTTTGTATGTGAACCCTTCCGGAATCAACTATACATATACGTTGCTTCCGCTTGGAATGAATCAAAGTACTGCAACTTTTACAGCGGTTCAACCGGGCAATTATAATATTGTAGTGAGCACGGACAAAGCCTGTAGAGATACTATTTCCTTCACGATGGAGGATCCTCCTCAGCTTGAATTTACTGAAATTGACATACAAGCGCTTTATTGTGATTTGGAAAATGGTCGAATACTGGCTAGTTCAAATTTTACCGAAGGACTTATTTTTACTTTGAGTCCGGGTATTCGTATCAGCGCTACCGGTTTATTTGAAAATTTAGATGATGGGTATTATACCTTGAGTGTTAGGAATGCCAATGGCTGTGTTACAGATAGTTTAGTATATGTGGGTATTGACCCCAATCAATTACAAAACACACTTCAACTCACCCATTTAACTTGTAAGGGTACCGGCATAGAAGGAAAAGCAGAAGTGATTTCGACAGGAGGCATTCCTCCATACACTTATTTATGGTCGGGAAAACCGGAACAAATAGGGGCGGAAGCGACGAATCTTTATTATGGTTATTACACGGTGCAGGTAACTGATGCAAGGGGTTGTCAAAAGAACGAACGATTTTATATCAATCCAGGCAACTGTTGTGAGGATGTTTTTGCACCGAATGCTTTTACACCAAATTCAGATGGTGTGAATGAACGATGGGGCATTAAAACCACAGCAGGCATGGATATTGAACGATTTGCTATTTTTAATCGTTGGGGCCAAAAGGTATGGCAAGCATACGATCAGCGAGAAGAATGGGATGGCAAATTTGCTGAAAGAGATGCAGAATCCGGCACCTACTATTTTATGCTCTATTATACCTGTTTGACGGATGGAAAAAAATACATGCGAAAAGGGGATATTCTGTTGATTCGTTAATTGGATATCGCACCTCTTTAAAAGTAAATAGAAAGGCAGGTGATGATTCAGGCCTGATGGAGGCGGTATCGTTGCCTCATTTTGAGCGATTTATTTAATTTTGTCGAATCTGAGGCAACATATGAGCCGAGAGCAGGTTGGCTGATGCCGCAGAAAGACCAAGATCATCCTGCCAAAGTGGCTTTCTCGGACATTTAATTGAAAAGTTCTACTTTCGTTTCCAGAAATAAACAGCGTGCATAAAATCATTAATGACCCGGTACATGGATTTATCACTATTAAAGATGAATTGATTTATCAAATTATTGCGCATCCCGATTATCAGCGCTTGCGTCGGATTAAACAAATGGCATTGGCCTATCTGGTTTATCCGGGTGCTGTGCATACCCGCTTGCATCATAGTTTGGGGGCTTATCATTTGATGACGCTTGCATTGAATGAATTGCGACTAAAAGGCACTGATATCAGTGATGAAGAATTTCAAGCGGCGCAATTGGCCATTTTACTCCATGACATCGGTCATGGTCCATTTTCACATGCACTGGAACATTCTCTGGTAGATATGCATCACGAAGAACTTTCGTTGATGATTATGGAACGATTAAATAAGCAGTTTAATGGGCAGCTCGATATGGCCAGGGCGATTTTTAAAGGGACCTATCCAAAAAGATTTTTACATCAACTGGTGAGTTCGCAATTGGATGTAGACAGACTGGATTATTTGGCAAGAGATAGTTTTTTTACAGGTGTATCTGAGGGGGTGATTGGGTACGATCGGATTATTAAAATGCTATGTGTAAAGGATGATCAATTGCTGATCGAAGAGAAAGGGATTCATTCGGCAGAGAATTTTTTGATAGCACGTCGCCTCATGTATATGCAGGTGTATATGCACAAAACGGTGTTAAGTTCGGAGTTGATGCTGGTGAATATCCTGAAACGAGCAAAGGAATTGAGCCGTACCGGACAAAAATTATTTGCAACACCGGCCTTGGATTTTTTCCTGAATCATGAATCTGATCGGCTCGCTTTTGAAAAAGATGAACAATGTTTAAAATATTTTTTAGAATTGGATGATAGTGATATCAATGCTGCTATCAAAGTGTGGAGTCGGTCAGGAGATGTCATTTTATCGGATTTGTGTGAACGGTTATTGTCGCGCAAATTGTTTAAAGTAGTATTTAGTGATCAGCCGGATCGGGACTTATTTGCGCAATTAAAGAATCAGATACAGGTACAATTAAATTTAGACGATAAAGACCTGCATTACTATTTAATGCAGGAAGTGAGTAGTAACCAGACCTATCATGCTGAAAATGAACGAATTCGTATTCTGTTTAAAAACGGCACAGAACTTGATATCTCCGAAGTAGACCATAGCCTGATCCATGCCGGGCTTTGGTACCAGTGAAAAAACATTACATTTGCTACCTTAAAAATGATTTGAAACCCTGAAAGGTGTTATGAAATTTACAGCACAACAAATAGCCGCTGTTGTACAAGGACAAATTGTGGGCAATCCGCAAGTGAGTGTGCAATCATTTGCTAAAATAGAAGAAGGTCAAGAAGGGGATATTTGCTTTTTAGCAAATCCCAAGTATGAAGATTATTTGTATACTACGAAGGCGTCCATCATATTACTGAATGAACAAGTGAGCTTAAAACAGGATTTGGAAGCTACGCTTATTCGGGTGAAAGATGCTTATGCGGCTTTTGCCCTTTTGTTGCAAACCTATCAGGATATAGTGGGGAATGGACATCATCAGGGCGTGGAGGCTGGATCGCATGTTAGCGAAAAAGCACGGGTTGGAGAAAAATGTTATGTTGGAGCCTTTGCCTATATTGATGATGAGGCGGTGCTCGAGGATGGTGTGATTATTTATCCGCATGTGTATATTGGAAAAGGTGTACGAGTAGGAAAGGGGAGTGTGTTATATTCGGGTGTTAAAGTGTACAAAGACTGTGTGATTGGAGAAGGGGTGATCATTCATTCCGGAACAGTAGTGGGGAGTGATGGATTTGGTTTTGCACTGGAGAACGGTCAATTTAAAAAAATCCCTCAAATCGGGCACGTGATTATCGAAGATCATGTGGAGATTGGAGCCAATTGTACCATTGATCGGGCTACCATGGGAGCGACCATTATACGAAAAGGAGCCAAGCTGGATAATTTGATACAAGTAGCCCATAATGTAGAAATAGGCGAACACACTGTGGTGGCGGCTCAGGCAGGCATATCGGGGAGTACAAAAATTGGAAAATATGTGATGATTGGCGGACAGGCAGGAATTGTAGGACATATCAAAATTGCAGATCAGGTAAGAATCAATGCACAAAGTGGTGTTTCGAAAGAAGTGAGCAAAGCAGGAAGTGCCTTAACCGGATCCCCTGCATTTGAATATCAAGCATCCTTAAGAAGTCAGGCAGTGATGCGAAAACTACCAGAATTGCTGAAGCGAATAGAAGTATTGGAAAGGGCCCTCGAAGAAAAACAACAACCAAAAACGATCAATTAAAAAAATCGAATGTTACAGGATAACCAAAAAACCTTAAAGTCAGAATTTACGATTGAAGGCGTCGGCTTACATACGGGATTAAAAACAAAAATGACCGTTATGCCAGCCAGTGCGGGTCATGGATTAAAATTTCAACGGATTGATCTTCCCGAACAACCCATTATTAAAGCCGATGTTGATTTGGTAGTGGATACCTCTCGCGGAACCACTTTGGAATCAAAGGGCGCTCGTGTTGCAACGGTAGAACATATATTGGCGGCATTAACCGGTATGGGGGTTGATAATGCCTTGATTGCACTGGATAACGAGGAAATTCCGATTATGGATGGCAGTGCATGGGCCTTTGTTGAAAAAATAGAAGAAGTTGGCATTGTGGAACAGGATGCAAAAAAGATTTATTTTTCTATTGATACCAATATCGCCTATACGGATGATGAGAAAAATGTAGAAATGGTGGCAACGCCGAGTACCGAATATAAAATCACAACGATGATTGATTTTAATTCGAATGTACTAGGTACACAACATGCTTATTTAAAAAGTTTGAAAAGCTTTAAAAAAGAAGTCGCCAATTGCAGGACATTCTGCTTTTTACATGAAATCGAATACCTCTACAATAACAACCTCATTAAGGGTGGAGATTTGGATAATGCTATCGTGGTTGTTGATCGTGTGTTGGAAAAAGATGAGTTAGAGAAATTGGCCAAGATGTTTAAAAAGGACCATATTGAAGTTAAGCAGGAAGGTATTTTAAACAATTTGAAATTACATCACCACAATGAGCCCGCCCGACATAAACTATTGGATATTGTGGGTGATTTATCGCTCATAGGATATCCAATTAAAGCCAATATCATTGCCTACCGACCAGGTCATAAGAGCAATATTGCCTTTGCGAAAAAGATTAAAGATTATATCCGCAAAAATAAAACCATGTTGGACGTGCCGGTTTACGACCCTACTGTACCGGCCATTTATGATATTAATTATATCTCCAAATTATTGCCTCATCGATATCCATTTTTATTGGTGGATAAAATTATCGAGTTGAGCGACAACCATATCGTGGGTATTAAAAATGTCACGTTTAATGAACCGATGTTTACAGGCCATTTCCCGGATAATCCGGTCTTCCCGGGTGTGCTTCAATTAGAAGCATTGGCCCAAACGGGAGGTGTATTGGTCTTAAATAATCAGGGTGGTCCGGAAAAGCAATTTGATACCTATTTCTTAAAAATCGACAATGCACGATTTAAGCAGAAAGTAATGCCGGGTGATACCTTAATCATGAAAATGGAATTGACGCAACCTATCAGACGAGGAATTTGCGAAATGAAAGGGACTGCTTATGTAGGCAATAAACTGGTATGCGAAGCTGACTTGATGGCACAGATTGTTCCCCGAGCCACAAAATAATTGCGAAGGTTAAACACCATTGACATCGAATTAGAACTTCGATGGTCGTTTAACGTTTACAAATTCGAATAAAGAAGGTGTATTTTTCACCATCTTCCAGGATGATGAGGCGTATTCCGGGCAGACTGCTATCACTTTCATGGCGATATTCCACATCGCGTATTTCACCTTTATAATCACTATATTCTTCATCGGCTGAGCGGTCGTGCGTATCCCACTGAGGACCCAGACATTCGTCCAATTCACTTTGAAGTTGATCAAATTCTTCAGATAAAAGGCCAAAGTCAGCATGGGTTTTTATTTCTGCAATGAAAGCTCGGGATTCTTTATAATTTGAAATATAGTTTTTTCTGGCTCCCTTTATTTTTAGTTTGCTTTCGTTGATTTTCGTACTGGCATTCACTTCTTTCCCTTCTATGTCCTTGAAGTCTTTTTGCTTGCCGGATTCAGCTACCATCATCCAACGGTTACAGGCATCCGTTCCTGTTTTGCGACTATCGGTACCCGAGGGTTCAGGTCGCTCAGTGGGGGGCTCCGGCGCTTCTTTTTCAACTTCATCATCCCGGTTTTGTTTGCGAGAATTTGATTTTTTTGGTTTCGAACTTTTTTCTTCTTCGACCTCATCATCCATATCTTCTTCTTTTTTTGCAGATCTTGATTTGGGTTTAGGTGCAGGTTTTTTTTCTTCTGCTGGTTTGGCTGTCACATCATCTATATCGTCCTCCTCCTGATCGAGCTTTTTTTCTGTTTTTTTAGCATTACCGGGGTTCGATGGAACAGTTTTTTGCACCACAACAGGTTGAGCAGGTGCATCCAGATTCATTTTCATAAGCGGTTCTTGTCCATTATCATCTTTTCCCAATTGCAAAGAGCATAACAAATTTGCACCCTGATATTTTTTGCACAATTCAAATAAGCCTGAAGCCAGTGTATTAGCAGCTTTGAGATCGCTCAGGAAAAAGATGCCGGAATTCAAAGGCGTTGTATTCATATCGCTCTTAATAAAATTGATACAATTGTTTCCTTCCAGGCAAGTATAATTGACGTGATAACCAATGGCAGATTTTTCAACATGGATTGATTTGATTTCAGCAAGAGATGATCTTGTAGATGTACTTTTTTGTTTAAAATCCAGGGTGCCGGTCAACTCAAAGAGAATGAGCTGCCCTTCTTCTGCTGCGGAAAAAGAGAGAGGCATTCGTTCATCAAAGCCACTGTCCTTTTCGCATCATTTTGAGCGCTTACTGGAGCGGCAAACAAACAAAAGATTGCAAAGAATATCCATTTCATGAATCCGGAATTTAGGTATCAATATTTATGTAAGCGAAAACCCGGGTTGGGAGGTGCATTGAAATGACGCCCTGGTTTGCACTTGAATACAATGATAAGCATAAATTTTGGCTTCAAAGACTCTTTCAGAAAACAGGATAATTTAGGCAAATTCGGGCGGTGGGTACAATCAAAAATCCTGTTGTACATTTGAGGTCCATGAATATTTTTCAGGCAAATAAGCCCTTTCTGATTGCAGGACCCTGTAGTGCAGAAAGTGAATCTCAAATGATAGAAATCGCACATGTATTTCGAGAGATGCCGGTGAATATGATTCGTGCGGGCATTTGGAAGCCGAGGTCCCGACCGGGTCATTTTGAAGGGCGTGGCGAAATGGCTTTGCCTTGGTTAAAGCAGGTCAAGGAGATCAGTGGTAAACCGATTTGTATAGAAGTGGCCTCCAGCGAACAGGCAGAACTCGCCCTGAAATTTCAAATAGATGCCATTTGGATCGGTGCCAGAACAAGCGTGAATCCGTTTATGGTTCAGGAAATTGCAGATGCGCTCAAAGGCAGTGAGATGGCGGTTTTGGTAAAAAATCCGGTGAATCCGGATATTGAATTATGGAGTGGGGCCGTTGAAAGAATGCTCGAAGCTGGTATGACAAATATTGCAGCCATTCACCGGGGGTTTTCGGCTTATGACCCAACTTCGGTGTATCGAAATAAACCTATGTGGGCCTTGCCGATTGAATTACACCGACGGTATCCCGAATTACCAATTTTTTGTGATATCAGCCATATCAGTGGAAAAAGAAATTTATTGGCCGAGATAGCACAACGAGCCATGGATTTGGATTTTGATGGTTTGATGATTGAAACTCACCCCGACCCGGATCAAGCGCTCAGTGACTCAGCCCAGCAAATCACTCCTATCCAATTGGGGCAGTTATTGGATGGATTGACCTTGAGAAGAGCCGGAAAATTTGATTCTTTGGAAATCGAACAAATCCGACAGGTGATTGACACCATGGATGCTGAGGTTGTGGATATTGTTGGAAAGAGGATGGAATTGGTACGCCAATTAGCCCATGTAAAATTGAAACACAATATGCCCATTTTCCAAAAGGAACGATGGCAGGAAATCATAGAAAGCCGTACGCATTGGGGGCTAAAAAACCAATTGAAAGAAAAGTTTATGCTGAGGTTGTTTGAATTGATTCACGACCAGTCGATTCAAACGCAAATTGACGAGCTACAGCAATTGCAACACATAGAAAATAAAGATTAAAATGGCCTTTGAACACCACAGTAACCATCGAATGAGATTTGATCAGCAGGTAGAAAACGCCCGTGATTATGTCATTCCATTCATAGAACAGAAGCTGCAGTTAGCGTCTGGAATGCGTGTACTGGAAGTTGGCTGTGGGGAAGGAGGGGTGCTAAAACCATTTTTTGACCGGGGACTTGTTACCCTAGGCGTAGATCTTGATCAACCCCGTTTGGATTTGGCAGAAGATTTTCTATCCAACGAAATTAGTACCGGCAAAATGGTTTTTTTGAATCAAAATATCCTTGAAAAATCATTTACCGATCAGTATTCAGGGCATTTTGATTTGATTATTTTAAAAGATGTTATCGAACACATTCACGGACAAGAGACCTTTATTCCTTTCTTAGGGACCTTACTTCGGCCCGGGGGGCAAATATTTTTTGGATTTCCGCCATGGTAGATGCCATTTGGAGGACATCAGCAAATTGCCAAAGGAAAATGGACTTCTAAATTACCTTGGTATCATTTATTGCCCATGTCGTGGTATGTGGCCATTTTAAAGTGGGGTGGAGAAGGTCAACACGCCATAGATTCTCTGATTGATGTTAAACAAACCGGAATCAGCATTGAAAGATTCGAAAGGATTTGTAAACAAAGTGGTTTTCGGATTATTGAGCGACAATGGTTTCTCATTAACCCCATTTATCGATTTAAATTCGGCTTAAAACCTCGCAAACAGTTCTATTTATTGGGATTGATTCCATTTTTTCGCAATTTCTGGACTACTTGTGCCTATTATACGATCGGGAAATAAAGAGGATTAAATCCCAAAAATCTATCAATGATGTAAAGTATTTATCATGGATTTCAAAATGCCATGAAAGAATCTGAGTGCTTCACAAGCTATTTGCAAATACTTTTTAATCTTTGCAACCTCATCAGGGTCTATGGCCCACAAATAAAGAAAATGCGATTATTCACAACAACCATCCTTTTTACATTTATCAGTATTCTATTATTTGCTCAAGGCGATCCAAAAGCAAAATCTATTTTGGACAACGTTAGCAAAAAAGTAAAAACCCTGAAATCATTAAAAGCCAATTTTTCGATCACCATTACAGGGGCTAAAAATGCCAAAACGCAAGTCAAAAAAGGGGTTGTTTATATGAAAGGGGATAAATATTATGTAACCCTTTCAGGCCAGGAAATTTATTGCGATAATAAAACCGTTTGGACTTACATGAAAGAAAGTAATGAAGTTCAGGTTTCCAGTTTTGATCCAAACGAAAATACGTTCACCCCTTCCAAATTGTTTACCAATTTCTACGACAAAGAGTATTCTTATAAATACGTAGGTGAGCAAACGGTTGGCGGTAAAAAAGTAGATGTGATTGTACTTACCCCAACAAACCGTACCAAACAGTTTACCAAGGTTGAATTAATGATTGATAAAGCCCAAAGTGTGGTAGCCGGCGGAAAAATGTATGAAAAAAATGGAAATGTTTACACCTATACAGTAAGCGGTTACACACCAAACCCGGCATTAAACGATAATATGTTTGTGTTTAATGCCAAGAAATTTCCAAATGTGGAAGTGGTTGATTTGAGGTGATAAGATTTAATTAGAAATTGAAAGCAGGATTAGGTCCTGCTTTTTATTTTGCAGATAAATATTTTTATGATAGAAGGAATCCGGAATATAATTTTTGATTTGGGTGGTGTGATATTAAATATCGATTACCAGAAGCCTATTCATGCTTTTGAGAAATTGGGTATTCGGGATGCAGCCAAAATATACTCACAGGCCGAACAGACGGAATTGTTTGATGCCTTGGAAACGGGGAAAATTGGTGAAGCAGAATTTATTACCAGCTTAAAGGAGTTATCAGGAATAGCTGTTAGTGAAATACAATTAATTGAAGCATGGAACAGTATATTATTAGATTTTCCACTTCGCCGATTACAGATTTTACAACAATTGCAACTACATTTTAATACATATTTGTGCAGCAATACCAATGAGATTCATGAAAAGGCCTTTAATCAAATTTTACAACAAACTTGCGGATACCCCAGTTTGGCAGTATTCTTTGATAAGGTTTATTTATCGCATCGGGTAGGATTACGCAAACCTGATCCGGCTATTTTTCAAAAAATCCTCGACGATAATCATCTGAAGCCCGAAGAGACTTTATTCCTCGACGATAGTTTGCAACATATCCAAAGTGCTGAAAAATTGGGTATCCGCACCATACATCTTACCGATGGAATGACCATGGAAAAAGATATTTTTAAACCCAAGGCTTAAGTCCTGATATTTCAGGGGTACACGTTTTTTAGGTTATCGAACCTCTTCATAATCTACGTATTCCCCAAGTTTCGATTTCTTTTCGGAATTATTTGGTTTTGAAGAATTTGGATTAACCGGCGGCGCTTTTTTATCAAAAATTGGATCGATAAACAAACGAACAATCCGTAATACAAAATATGCCAAAGCCAATCCAAATATGAAACGAATCATGTTAATTAATTTGCTTACCAAAGGTAGGGGTTAATCAAATCCGCGTTGTTATAACGATGTGATTTTTATCTTTCTTGAATGCAGAATTGAATAAAGACTCTTGAAGGATTTATTCAAGACGGGATACATTTTTTAGCAAGTGCCCGAATTGTTTTGAATTTTGCCGACTCAAACTTACCTTTAAACCAATTCCAACGATAATTGGTTCAAAAGACGATTCGCGTTGTGAATTGGTAAATGGCGCTTTAGACAAAAGTAGTTAGTCAAATTGGTCGGTACGAAGACTAAGACGCTATTAAAACTAAAAGCGATATGACTTAAAACAAAAAATGCGCTTCGGCGCAATGATTTATAAAACAGCGAACCATATGGAAATCAGAGCCCCGTTTAATTTACAAAAATGGATTGATGAAAACCGTCATCTCCTCAAGCCACCAGTAGCCAATAAAAATTTGTACCCCGAAGGAACGGATTTTATTGTGATGATCGTAGCTGGTCCGAATGCACGAAAAGATTATCATTATAATGAAACTGAAGAGTGGTTTTATCAATTGGAGGGAAATATTACTGTGAACACCCAGCAAAACGGGCAAAAGGTGCCTGTTTCATTAGGGCCAGGGGATATGTTTCTTTTACCCGCCGGAATTCCCCATTCACCGGGCCGAAGCGAAGGTTCGATTGGTTTGGTTGTGGAAAGGGTTCGCGAAGGAAAAGGGTTTAAGGACGGTTTATTATGGTTTTGTGAGTCATGTAATCATAAACTGCATGAAACTTATTTCGAACTAAAAAATATCGAAAATGACTTTTTGCCCCATTTTAAACATTATTACCAATCAGAGGACCTCAGAACCTGCAAAAAATGCGGGCATGTGATGGAAACAGACCCGCGTTTTGTGGACTAACCAACGACATATGTCATTTTTTCGTCTTTTTTGAGTGTCGTCTTTTTTAATTAAGAAAAAGCTATTACCTTTAACAACAATTTTATAGCTACAGCAAAACAAACATATTGTATATGAGAAAATTATTCATAACACTTAGTGCCATGCTTGCTTTGGGAGCAAATGCGCAGGACGTCCATTTTACCCAATATTTTACCTCACCGCTCACTTTAAATCCTGCAAATACGGGATTGGTAAATTGTGATTGGCGTGTTTCGGGAAATTATCGTTCACAGTGGGGTAGTGTTAATTCAACGCCGTACATTACAGGAACTCTTTCATTTGATATTGCCACTTTAAAAGGCAAACTGAATGGAGACGCTTTGGGAATTGGTGTTTTAGGTTTGTACGATAAATCTGGTACAGGGGCTTTACAGAATATGACAACCGGATTGTCTATCGCTTATCACAAACGTTTAAGCAGTGATGAAGAACGACCTCAAAACCTTTCCATTGGTGTACAAGGTTTTTTAACTCAAAAAAGTATCGACTTTAATAAGTTGAAATTTGAAAGTCAATACGACCCTGCAACAGGCGGTACCCCTTATGCAAGTGGTGAAAACTTTGGCAATGCCGATTTGACTTATCCTGATTTTAATGCAGGTATTATGTATTCCGGATATGTAAGTGAAAGAGCAAATATGTATGCCGGATTCTCATATTATCATATTACACAACCCGTAGAAACATTTTTAAATGGCAATCATAAAATCAATTCACGTGTAACGGCCTCTTTAGGTGGTTCTTTGCAGATGAATGAAAATATGATGTTGTTTGCAAGTGGTATGTATCAGCAACAAGGTAAAGCCAATGAATTATTATTAGGCGCTGCAGCTGGTTTTATCATGAACCCAAATCACGAAGATGATGTAGCGAATTCGGTATTTTATCTGGGTGCCTGGTATCGTTATGGCGATGCAATTGCACCATATATTGGATTTGAATGGGCAAAAGCCAAATTAGGTGTGAGCTATGATGTGAACCTCAGTGGTTTTACGCCAGCTACAAAAGGAAATGGAGCCTTGGAAGTTTCATTGATTTATAACGGATGTATCATTCGTAATGAATCTCGTACCTATAACTTTGCTTGTCCGCGATTCTAAAATATTTTCAAGATTAATTCTTTCAAGATCCCTGCAGAAATGCAGGGCTTTTTTTGATACAAGTGTCCAGAATTTGATGTTGAGTATATTCAAATAAAATCTACTTTGGATGAAAACATCGATGAAGTGAAAATTAAAAAATGAACTGCAAGTTTATTGAAAGGATATGAAAAATTATCGTGTGCCCACATGCGCTTAATTCGGGGCTGCTGGTTTTCATACACATAGATTTGCAAATTCAGAGGCTATAGAATAATCTTGAACGTCAAAAAATAAAAGAGGGGAGAATAATACGCGCTATTTTACTTTCCTGCTTTGGTAAACCTATCATCACTTAATGCGTGCAAATAGGATTCAAGGTCTTGTTTTTCTTGTTCAGTTAAGCCGATTCGAAGTGGCAGTATGCTGTCTTTATTGAAAGCGTGTGATACAAATTGCGTTGGATTGTCGTAATAGTCAATGACTTCACGCAATGTCTTAAATTTTCCATTGTGCATGTATGGTGCTGTTTGGGCAACATTTCTCAATCCCGGTGTTTTGAATTTACCAATATCCATTGGATTGCGGGTGATCAGATAACGACCACTGTCATTCAAATCTTTACCATCAAAGAGACCAATATTCCTGAATTCGTCTGAGGTGAAGTCAGGTGTAAAGTGACAATCGAAACATTTGGTTTTTTCGCTGGTGAATAAATTTCTACCCCTGATTTGTTGTTCAGTCAAACCATTGGGTTCGTCATTGAGCCATCGGTCATTGGGTGTTTGATCCGTTTCCAAGGTTCGCTCGTAAGCAGCAATTGCTTCCACAATGGCGGCACTGTCTGCCTGACGCCCGAATATTTTTTGAAATAAAAGCTTGTAAACTTTACTTTTTTGAATTCGGGAGACTGCCTCTTTAAACGGCAAATTCATTTCATTGGGATTTTCTACTGGCCCAACCACTTGAGCTTCCAGGCTACTTGCACGACCATCCCAAAAGAAGGTTTCGCGCGCACTCATATTCATCACGGATGGGGTATTCCTAGCGGTAAATCGGCCTGAAACGCCACGGCTAAATGGAAGGGTATCTGCAAAGGCGAATTGTGGAATATGACAGGAAGCACAACTCAGTGTTTTGTCGGAAGATAGAATCGGGTCAAAAAATAATTTTTCTCCCAATTCAACCTTAGTGCTTGGGCTTTGTACGGGCTCAAAAGAATTTAAAACCAGCAGGAAAATCATGGCCCCAACACCAAACAAAAGAAAACGGTTCATAGATTTGCAAAAATAAGCCCTGCCGTTAATTTTGAATGCAACAATTATGACACCCGAACGACAAGCCAGAATCCAGGAAGTTTTAAAATACCGCCAGAATAACTTAACGGTTGTACTTGAAAATGTGCATGACCCCCACAATATTTCCGCTGTGATGCGCAGCTGTGACGCGGTCGGGATTTCAGAAATTTATGTGTTGAACAATCGAATCGCACGGCATAAAAAATATGGAGATAAAAGCAGTTCAAGTGCCTCTAAATGGATGATGGTTCATCAGTTTACCGAAACAGAAAAATGTTTTGAAGCACTCCGAGCGAAGTATAAAAATATTTACTCCACCCATTTGAGCGAAAGTGCCAAAGATTTGTATCAATTAAATTTGACGGAATCCGTAGCATTGGTGTTCGGCAATGAAAGTGAAGGAATTACAGAAGAAACTTTGAAAAGATGCGATGGTAATTTTATTATCCCACAAATGGGAATGATACAGTCATTAAATATTTCTGTAGCTTGTGCGGTCAGCATTTATGAAGCGATGCGACAGAAACGAGAATCGGGGCACTATGCCCAATCGAATTTGGATACCGTTGAACGGGAGGCACTTCTACAGTATTGGAATATTTCCTTGCCGCAATAATAGTTTCTAAGCCTTTCTGATTATTTTTTTTACATGTAGGAAATTCTTCTATATTTGCAGTCCATTTTACGGAGGTGTAGCTCAGTAGGTTAGAGCATCAGATTGTGGTTCTGAGGGTCGTGGGTTCGAACCCCATCATCCTCCCTCCTTACTCCCGGTTTCGGGAGTTTTTTTATCGTATATTGTGGATAGAAATGAATGAAAGCCTGATTTCTTTTTTACATTTGCGGCCATGAAAATCAGGCTAGCGGTATTTATTGTCAGCGTAGTGCTATGTTCCTTTGCCGATCATCCTCAGGAAAGGCATCTGTTGAACATTCGCCAGCTTACTTTTGGTGGCGATAATGCCGAAGCTTATTTTAGTCCGAATGGTAAATACCTGAGTTTTCAAAGTAATAACCCTGCCTGGGGTCTGGAGTGCGATCAGATTTTTCGAATGCATATTGAAAGTGCTGCACAAGATAGTACTTACCGCCCCGATTTTATTAGCACAGGAGATGGGCGTACCACTTGTAGTTATTTCATGCCGAATGGTCGAGATATCCTCTATGCTTCCACCCATAAAGGATCTGCCAACTGCCCGCATGAACCTCCAAAAGGCGTAAAATATTTCTGGTCAATTTATGATGATTATGACATCTATGTGGCTAATCAACAAGGGAATATCAAAGCCCAATTAACCAATACCATCGGTTATGATGCGGAGGCTACCGTGTCACCTCTGGGCGATAAAATTGTATTTACTTCCAATCGAAGTGGTGATCTGGAATTGTGGACAATGAATCTTGACGGAACAGAACAAGTCCAAATTACCGATCAGTTAGGCTATGATGGGGGTGCTTTTTTTTCGCCGGATGGACAACATCTTGTTTTTCGTGCTTCCCGGCCGCGAACCCCCAAGGCTATTGCTGAATATCGTCAAAATTTGAGGAATGGATTGGTCGCACCGACAGAAATGGAAATTTTCACCTGCCGGGTAGATGGAAGTGAGATGAAACAAATAACCCACCTGGGCAAAGCAAATTGGGCACCCTATTTCCACCCTTCAGGGGATAAAATTATTTTCTCCAGTAATCATCGAAGTGATAAAGGCTTTGATTTTCATCTTTATCTGATTAATATCGATGGGAGTGGTTTGGAACAGATTACCTTTGAAAGTAAATTCAATGCCTTCCCGATGTTTTCGCCGGATGGGAAAAAATTAGTATTTTCATCCAACCGAAACAATGGTGGCGGACGAGACACCAATTTATTTATTGCTGAATGGGAAGATTAAATTCCATTTTAGAAAAAACTGAATCATGAAAAAATTGACCCTGTTATTAGTTTGTCTTTGGATGTTTGCTCAAGTAGATGCACAAAGAATCAATGTCGACAAAATTGTAGATCATATTTCATTTCTGTCATCCGATAAATTGCAGGGCAGAGGTACCGGTACAGAGGATGAAAAAGTAGCCGCAGCCTATATTGCCGGACAATTCAAGGCCATGAAATTGTTGCCCAAAGGAAACAAAAGCTATTATTACGATTTTGCCTATAACCATAAAGTCGGCGATGCACATGGCATAGATCAAAGCGGAGGAACACCGAGAAAGTCAAGAAATGTAGTCGGTTTTCTGGACAATGGGGCACCATATACCGTAGTGATTGGTGCGCACTTCGATCATTTGGGTTTGGGCTACGACAAAAACAGTCTGGATATAGAACCTCAGGATAAAATTCACAATGGTGCAGATGACAATGCGAGCGGGGTTGCCGGTGGGATTGAATTGGCCAGATATTGTTCCAATAATGGGGGGAAGGAAAAAGTGAATTTTTTATTCATGACCTTGTCTGGTGAAGAACTGGGAGTAAGTGGTTCAAAAGGGTGGTGCGAACAGCCGACCATTCCTTTAGAAAAAATCAGCTACATGATAAATATGGATATGATTGGGCGCCTGAATGATACCAGCCGAAAATTGTTGGTATACGGTGTGGGAACAGCCGCCGAATTTATTCCTTCTCTGGAGCAAGTGAATCAAAATTTTGTTTTCAAATTTGATAGTGCCGTTGTGGGACCCAGCGATCAAACTTCATTTTATTTAAAAGATATTCCGGTACTTCATTTCTTTACAGGTCAGCATAGTGATTATCACAAACCGACAGATGACGCAGATAAAATCAACCATAAAGGGGAAGCGATGATTCTGGAATTGATAGTAGATCTGGTATTTAAACTCGAGCCTTCTTCTAAATTGAAATTTTATACCACCAAATCTCCGGAGAGCAGTAATGTTTCGTTTAAAGTAACGCTGGGCATCATGCCCGATTATACTTTTGATGGCCCCGGGGTACGTGTTGACGGGGTTGGAGAGAATAAACCAGCAGCTATAGCCGGTTTGCAAAAAGGAGATGTGATACTCTCCATGGCTGACGAGGAACTGGCAGATGTAAAAGCCTACATGAAAGTTTTGTCTAAATTTTCAAAAGGTCAGGAAACTGAAATTGTCATCGATCGCAATGGACAAAGAATGCGTAAGATGGTGCGATTTAAATAAGGCGGCTATTTCCTTAAAAGTATAGATCGCCAACTGCTGGATTCACTTTCAATTCAGGGTGCTCCCATTCGTATCACATAATCTCTGTAAAGCGGATAAATGCTTGCTTTTATCCTGTTTAGCAAAAGTTTTTATAAACTGCTGGAATACAATGACCTCTTTCGACTATTTTTGTTCAACTTAAAAAGGTTTGCGTATGGAAAACAATGTGGTGGTTGAATTAAAAAACTGCAATATTTACCAAGGTGGAAATTTAATTCTCAAGGATGTACAATTGACCATTCGTAAAGGCGAATTTGTGTATTTGATTGGAAAAACGGGAACGGGAAAAAGTAGCTTACTAAAAACCTTATATGGAAATATTCCTTTGATGCAAGGCGAAGGTCAGGTATGTGGATTTAATCTTCGTCATCTGACCTGGAAAAATGTACCTTTTTTACGACGGAATTTGGGCATCGTCTTTCAGGATTTTCAGTTGCTTACCGATCGGGATGTCAATAATAATTTGATGTTTGTGCTGCAGGCAACAGGTTGGACAGATAAAAATCTGATGAAGGAAAAGATCAACCATGTATTGGGCAAGGTTGGATTAAAAGGTAAAGGTCACAAAATGCCTTATGAAATGAGTGGCGGTGAACAACAACGTGTCGACATTGCGCGCGCATTACTGAATAATCCAAAACTTATATTGGCGGATGAACCGACTGGTAATTTAGATCCGGATACCTCCGATGAAATCATGCATTTATTACATTCTATTTGTGCAGATTATGGAACTGCCATCGTCATGGCTACGCACGATTACAGCATCATTCAAAAATTCAGGTCGCGAATATTAAGAACGGAACATGGTATGGTTACAGACAATGCGACTGTAGTATATTAAATATTTTCCGGGCATTAATCTGATTATCAAATAGGCGCAATTGAATTTTTCTTTGATTGATTTCAGCTTCCTCAAAAGGGGTGCTCATTAATTGTTCAACGGCTTTTCGAAATTCAGTCCCATCTTTCGCAAGCTGCACGGCCTCTTTTAAAACACTGCCTTCTACCATGGTTGGATTTACCAAACAATGTCGACCCATAAAAAGAGCATGGAGGAGTTTTAATTTGATGCCCGTATTCTGAAAGGCAGGTAAAATATTGATGTGTGCTTCCTGAATTAAGGTTTGCATCTCGCTCGCGCTTGGGTTTATTCGAATTTCTATTGGCAATTTTATCCGCTTCAGTAATTGGGCAGAAGGATTTTTTCCGGCAATGATGCATGGAATCTTGCTGTCTCGAAATACATCATTCATTAAAAAAAGAACCGCTTTTTCATTTTCAGCGATGCTTAAATTGCCATGATACAGACAATATTTGCCAAACCCGCTTAGTGAACTAATTTGGTTTTCAGGATGAAATGCAAATATAAATTCGACAGAAACCCCACTGTATTTTTTTTGAAAATACAATTGATCCGGTTCACTAATGCTCAATACAACATTGGCCGCGTTTAAAATTCGTTCATAGGGACTCAAAAGCATCGACTCTCGATATAAGAACAACTTTTTCAGAAAGGATGAGGTATGACTGGCCAGCTGTGTATAGTATTGATGTTCAATATTATGGGTTCGCACAATTTTGAATCGCTCCTTTAGTTCAGAATGATTGAGGTAGGCGGTAGTGTGCAAACCTTCGAATAAAATCGGGGCATCAATTTCAATAAGGTTCTTGAGTAATTGAGGATTTTTTCGGGAGTTAACAATATAGGGCAGCTGAAAGTCCATGCCGCGAATACCGGTTTTTCTGGGATAATAAAATACCTGTTTCGCATACTGTTCTAAATCTGATTGGGCAGTACGATTTTCATATTCAAAACAATGCAGGAAAATTTCAATACCCAATGAATGTAAAGCTTTGAGCTTGTAGTATACATCAATTGCCCCGCCATAATCAGCAGGAAAGGGGACATCCCATGTGACGATATGAAGTTTAATTGGCAAAGATTTTTTGATAAAACTGAATTAATTTTTTTTCTTCGTTTTGCCAGCAGTATTGCTCTCTGGCCAGCAAGGCATTATTTCGCATCTGCAAAAGTTTATTCCGATCCGACAATAAACTATTTAACGCCTGTGCGATGACTTCCACTTTGGGTTCATCAATCAAAAGTGCTAACTCAAAACGTTCATTGCAAGATTTGTATTCCGGATAATTCATACATAGTTGCGGGATACCTGCATGCATATAATCGAAAAAACGATTGGCCATGGAAAGGTAGTTGCTGCGCCCGACATTGCTGAATAGTGTAATGCCAATGATGGCCTTTTCGGTTATTGATGAAAGAGAAGATGGTGGAATATATCCAGTGAATGTGATTCTGTCTTCTAATTCATGCTGTTTTACCAAAGCTTTTGCCTGTTCAAAAAAATTACCTTCACCACAAATTAGCAGTGGATAATTGACTGATTTCATGGCGGGAATCAAAAATTCAAAGCAGCGACCTTCGTTCACAGCGCCCTGGTAAAGAATATATTCACCCGAAAATTCTTTGGTGACAAGAGGCCTTAAAACTGTTGCATTCCGGACAATTTCGTAATTTAATCCGTACATGGAATTAAATTCATTGGCATAGGCTTCACCGATGGTATAACCAAACTTGAATTTGGGCATCGCGAATCGTTCTATTTTTTTCCATAGCCGATAAATGGTAGGTCTGCTAACTATTTCATCCATCTCACAGAATAATTCATGTGCATCAAAAACCCTTTTTTTCTTTTTTAAGAAAGAAGCAAAATAAGCGGGTAAGATGGTGTCTAAATCAATGCTACAAATGAGGTCTGTTGGATAAAAGAGTAAAAAAAAGAAAAGACGAATATTATATTCTACATAAAAAAACTTCCCTTTGTCAAAAAAACATTTGAGCCGTTTTTGTTGGAAGGTCTGATTTTTTAATGTTCCGGATGAAGGACGTAAACGACCAACCAAAGTGACCTCATATCCTGCTGCCTGTAATGAACTGCAAATACGAATCATTCGTTGGTCAAAATGCAGATCATTCGTTACCGTACAAACTATTCTTTTCTTTTCCATTCTTTACAGAAGAATATTTTTTCGCCGTTTAACAAGGCATATGGAGGTTCAAAGCCGGGCATATAGGTAGCCCGAATATGACGAGATATTTTTTCGATGGTCCAATTTAAATCAATCTGTTTGATTTGGTTGACTTCCGACCGGTAATGCAATGAACTAGGTCTTTGTTCAATATAATCTGATTGTGGAATTCGGGTATAATCGCCATTCAGAATTCGATGAATATTTTCTCGAAACAATTCCAGCGAGACTTGGTAGGTGAGTTCATACAAATCTTCGACCCAACAATCGGAAGGTATGGAGAATCTTTTTCGAATAAAATATCGCCGTGGTCAATGCGTTCATCCATCACATGCAAGGTGGTTCCGAATTCAGGATATTGATCCAATATGGCAAAACTAAATTGATTGCATCCACGGTATTCGGGAAGCGGAGCCATATGTAAATTAATGGCCAAAGTCCTGGCTTTCTGAATATGCCTTTCGTTTAATATTTGGTGGTATTGCACGGAAATCAAAAAATCCACTTCAGGAAGTTCATCAAGCTGCGAAATGATGGGTATGTGATGATCTTGAGCAAGGCGACTTATACTGAGAGAAGGATCAAAACGGGCGTTGTCATTTACTTAATAATCCAACAATCTCAATGTTCAAGGATTGTTGATTTTCGATCAAAAAAATGAAGACAGTGGTAACCGATGGGTTTGGAACCCAAAAAATAATCTGTCTTCTGCTCATGTGGCAAAAATAATCAACTATTTGTCTTAATTTGAGCTTTCGAAGACTTGATGAAAATTCTCTTACTCACACCCCGTATTCCTTATCCTTTGCGGGATGGCGGTGCAATTGCTATGAATCAAACCATTGAAGGTTTGATTGAGGCAGGCTGTGAAGTGCATTTATTAGCCATGAATACCGCCAGACATTGGGTGGACCCGCAAAGTTTGCCTCCTGTTTACCAGCAATTAAAAGGACTGGAAACAGTTTTTGTCAATAATTCAATCAATCCTTTAAGTGCATTTTTGAATCTCTTTACAGATAAATCATATAATATTTCCCGATTTGAACAAAAAGAGTTTACGCAACAATTAAAGGCATTATTGCAAAAACATGTTTTCGATGTTGTTTTTTTTGAAAGCATTTATACTTCTCCATACCTGAAAATCGTCAAAGAATATGGTTCTGTTCAATGTGTTTGTCGGGTTCATAATATCGAGCATCAAATCTGGCAGCATCTTGCTAATAATGAAAAATCTTTCCTGAAGAAAAAATATCTTCATCTGCTTACCTCCCGTTTAAAACAATATGAATTGGACATCTTACAGCGCTTTGATGCCTTGTTGCCTATTTCGATGAAAGAGTTTGGGTTTTTGGAACAATTGAATCCGGGAAAATGCCTTTATCTGCCATTCGGTGTTGAAAGTGACAAGACCCTTCCTGAAGTTCGTTGTGAAAAAAAATCCTGTTACCACATTGGTAGTATGGATTGGGCACCAAATGTAGAAGGGGTAGAGTGGTTTTTGCAAGAAGTTTGGCAACCTATCAAACAAACTTTACCGGATATTACTTTTTATGTAGCCGGTAAAAATATGCCGGCTAATCTGATGTCAAAAAGGGATGCGCAAATTGAAGTGGTAGGGGAGGTGGAAGATTTTGTTCACTTTAGTCTTTCGAAAAATATTTTGATTGTTCCTCTCAGATCCGGAGCCGGTGTGCGGATCAAAATACTGGAGGCTATGGCGATGGGCAAGACCATTATTTCTACTTCAATGGCCCTGGAGGGAATTGCGGCGATTCATGAAAAACATGTGATGATTGCTGATACCCCGGAGGACTTTCAGGCATGTATTCATCGATGTTTTCAAGATGAGGAATTTGCAACCCATCTAGGCGAAAATGCAAGGGAGTTCGTACTTTTGAATTTCAACAGGCAAAGAATATACCATCATCTTTTGCAGCAATTGAAAAACTTACTCCGGATTTGAAAAAAAAACGATTGGTCTTTTTGTTATCCCGATTCCCCTATCCATTGGATAAGGGCGATAAATTGAGGGCTTACCATCAAATTCGATCTTTATCTGAATACTACGATATCTTTTTGATTGCATTGAACGAGGGAGATATCACATCCAATGATTTGGAAGCATTAAAAACTTTTTGTCAGGAAATTCGAATTTTTCCAATTCGGAATTCAACTCGATACTGGCAACTGTTCAAAAATATTTTTAATTCCTGGCCTGCTCAAGTCGCCTATTTTTTTCAGCCGACTCTTAAATCTAGCATTATCAAGGAGATTGATTCATTTAAACCGGACTTGGTATTTGGTCAACTTTCCAGAACGGCTTTATACCTCAAAGAATTACCCTATCAGGTTGTGATGGACTTTCAGGATGCCTTCTCTGCAAATTATTTTCGATTGTCAAAAGAAGGTGGTTTGTTGCAAAGGATTTTTTATAAACGGGAGGCTTTGAGAATGCAAAAATTTGAGCGGCAAATGCTTGATTGGTTTAGAAATTGTTTGATTATATCTGAAGCCGACAAAGCCTGTATTGCCCGCAATGATCAACGCATCCATGTCATACCAAATGGAGTCGATACCCATTATTTTACCCGACGCGTTCAAGTAGCAGAGCCTGCTTTATTGTTCGTGGGCAATCTTTCGTATGAGCCTAATATTCAGGCGATACAATATTTAGTTCGAGAAATTCTACCCTTATTGATACCACAAATTCCGGATATCCAATTAAAAATTGCAGGAGCCAATCCTCATCCATCTATTTCGTCTTTAGCAAATAAACATGTACAAGTAACCGGTTGGATGGATGATATTCGGAAGGCTTACGAAAGTGCTTCCATTTTTGTGGCGCCATTATTCAGTGGTGCTGGTATGCAAAATAAATTGCTGGAAGCCATGTCCATGCAATTGCCCTGCGTAACCACTTCCCTGGTCAATAATGGAATAGGTGCTATCCCGGATGAACATCTTTTACTAGCAGAAGATGCAACATCTTTTGCAAAGCAAATTATCTTTTTATACGAGCATCAAAGCCTTCGTGAAAAAATGGCTTTGGCAGGTCGGCAATTTATTGAAAACCGATATGATTGGAGTCAATCCAATGAAATACTTCGACAACAAATTGAGCAGATATTAACCCAATGAGGCTATCATCGAAATCTCCACACGTACACCTTTGGGTAGACCTTGCACAGCCACTGTTTCACGTGCTGGAAATTGCTCGGAGAAATAAGTCGCATATACTTGATTGACTTCAGTAAAAAACTGCATATCGGTGAGGAAGATGGATGTCTTCAGAACATGCGCAAAGGTCATACCAGCTTGAGTGAGCACTGCCTGCAGATTTTTCATGACACGGTGAGTTTCAGTACTAAGGCTTTCCTGATCCAGCTGATCGGTTCCAGGTATAAGGGCTATTTGTCCGGAAATAAACAGGAGATTACCACATTGCACTGCCTGGCTGTATGGACCAATTGGAGCTGGTGCTTGTTCGGATTGAATGATGGTTTTATTCATGACTCAAAAATAAGTGAACTAAAATAAAATCAGGAGAAGAAGTCGAATTGGAATAAAAATGAATGAATTCTGATTCCAATAAGAAGAGATCGTTTTGAATCCGCTACTTTTGCCGGAGATGTCGCGTTTACTTTATTTTGATACGAGTGGAAGCCAAATTCAATTGATGGTATTCAATGAAGACAGGATACTTGCCATGATTCGTCAGGATTCGGGAAATAATCATGCTAGCCAAATCATTCCTTTGTTGAATACCATCATGGAACAGGCCGAATGCAAGCCTGAGGAATTGGATGCAGTAGCTGTCTTAAATGGCCCCGGTTCTTATACGGGTTTGCGAATTGCATTATCCGCAGCAAAAGGCATTTGTTTACACCGCAATATCCCGCTCATCTTACTGTCGAATTTGGATTTAATCTCACATGCCGTAACAATGAACGCCGAGCATATGGTGGTGCTAAAGGCAAGGACACAGGAATATTTTGTGGGTATTTATGATGAGCAACATCAACATATATTAAAACCAGTTTTAATGCATGAGTCAGAATTGTTGGATCGTCTGGAACAACATTCGTACCCTTGCTTTACCAATCAGGAAGAATTTCAGGTTGGTCCTCATCAGATTCAAAAGATAGAAGAAAAGCCGGAAACGATACAGCATCTTGTTTTGCTGGCTTTTGACCAAAAAGAATTTGCCGATTTGGGGCAGTCAGAACCCTTTTATTTGAAAAAAGTGCATATTAACAAAATAAACAAGTTATAAACATTTGTTTTTTTAATAATATTTGTATTTTTACAGAACGGAAAAAGATAAAATACTATCATCTGATTTCGTGGTACGTACACATAATTATTAAGTTAATTTCAAATAAACTAAAAGGGAACTATGGAACACGCTAACTCTCACTCAAACATTATCAGTTTTAACGAAGGGGGCCAGGGGCAGGTCTCCAAAATCAACTATTTAGATGTTAAAAAAGCTGCGGCTATTTTAAGAGCGATCAATCACAAGCTGCGACAGTCGATCATTAAATTATTGGAAGAAAAAGACAATTTAACGGTTACCGAAATTTATGTGAAACTTCGTGTTGAGCAATCAGTTGCTTCACAACATTTAGCCATTTTACGTCGGGCGGAATTTGTCAAAACTTCAAGGGAAGGAAAAAATATTCATTATACCCTGAACCTGACTCGTCTGGATGAGGTGAACACCTTCATTAAACAACTACTCAACGAGGCATAATCCTTTTATACCCATTCCCATGAAAAATAGCCCTAGGACTATTTGAGTTTAGAAACGGGAAGTGTCAAGACAAAATATGTTTTCCGATTTGTCGGAATTAGGAATGGAAATTGATTATACCTAAAAATAAAAAAACCGCAGCGATGAGTTGCGGTTTTTTAGTATTTCATTAGTCTGGAATTACCAGCTCAATTCATCTTTCTTTTTATAGCGTGGTTTTTGGTCACCACTCTTGGCGGAAGAAAATATTTTTTTCTTTCTTTCTGCAAATGGTGTTGTCGTTCCTCGGAATTTTTCGCTGGGGGCTTTAGATTTTTGTCCAAAGCTTTTGCGGGAATTGCCTTGTCCACCTGTTATATTATTTTGTCCATCAGCGCGGTCGATGCGAACTTCCCGTCCATTGATTTCCACATTTTTGAAATTCTCCATGATACGTTCTGCACTTTTAGCATCCGTTTCAAAGAACGAGAAAACTCCAGCCATTTCGATATCTTTGATATGATGTCCACTAACCTTGGTTTCACGGAAAATTAATTCCCTCATTTCATCATAACGAAGGTTATCTTTTTTACCTAAGTTGATAAAGAGACGGGAAGTATTTTCATCGGGTGCAAATTTATCACGTCGGCTTTTGCCTTCGCTGCGATCACGTCTTTCGAAACGATCATTACCTTGTTCAGATCTTTTGCCTTTTCGATCCGATTTGTTTTGTTCGTTGACATTTAAATCGGTATTGCTCGTATAGCTTGGATCAACTTTTCGGAATTCTTTGGCGAGCATACGTTGAACCAATTCCGCTTTATCCATTTGAAGTAAAGGAGAAATTAACTCATTTTGCCAATCCTGGTCGGTTTGAGACATATCCATTTCTAGGAAATCTTTTACAAACTGTTGAACTTTATTCGCAATGATTTCTTCGCCATTAGGAATCATATATTTTTCAAACTTGATTCCGGCGATCTTTTCAATTTGATGTAATTTATATGCTTCACGGATATGTAACAAGGCAATAGAAGTACCTGTTTTGCCAGCTCGGGCAGTTCTGCCGCTTCGATGCGTATAGTTTTCAATATCATCTGGCAGATGATAATGAATGACATGGGTGATATCATTTACATCAATACCTCTGGCGGCAACATCGGTTGCACAAAGAATTTTGATCGTGCGTTTTCTGAATTTGCCCATAACCTTATCGCGTTGTTGTTGCGATAAATCGCCATGTAAACAATCGGCATTGTAACCGGCTTTTACGATTGCGTCTGAAATTTCCTGGGTTTCAATTCTGGTTGTACAAAAAATGATACCAAAAAAATCAGGATGGAAATCGATAATGCGTTTTAAGGCAGCCAATTTATCTTTGGCCTGAACAACAGCGTATTGATGTGAAATAGACGTAGAAGCAGAATTCTTTTTACCGGAACTCACTTCTTCATATTCACGCAAATAGGTGCTGGCAATATTCCGGATTTCTTTCGGCATGGTTGCACTGAAAAGTCCGGTGATTTTATCTTCTGGTGTTTGAGCCAAAATGGTTTCCATATCTTCTTGAAAACCCATATTCAACATTTCGTCGGCTTCATCCAATACAACAGTTTGTACCTGATCTAATTTGACAGCTTTGCGATCTAACAAATCAATTAATCGACCTGGAGTGGCTACAATAATATGTGCCCCTTGACGGATTTCTTTGATTTGTGCCATGATACTACTTCCGCCATAAACAGCAGTTACCCGCAAACCTCTTTGGTGTTTACTGTAGTTTTTTAAATCATTGGTGATCTGCATACACAACTCCCGGGTTGGGGAGATGATCAATGCTTGCGTGGCTTTGTTGAAAATGTCGAGATTGTGCAAAATGGGTAACCCAAATGCAGCGGTTTTACCTGTACCTGTTTGCGCAAGGGCAATGAGGTCTTTTTCTCGTTTCAGAAATACCGGAATGGCTTTTTGTTGAATTTCGGTAGGTGTTGTAAAGCCTAATTCGCTTACAGCTTTTACCAGGGATTCATCTAATCCCAATTGTTCAAATGTCATGTTACATTGTTTTATATTATTCTTTTCCCGCTTTAATAAACCCATGCTAGCGTATAAGAATAAATGAACAGTGATAATGAATTCTCTTTCCTTTAAAAGAGCATGACCCATGATTATCCGCTAATGACCGGCTTAATATTGAAATAAAAGAACAATGGTGAGTTGCAAAGGTAATGGATTGTCTGCCGCCAAATGTCATCAAGTTACTAATGAACAACCCTAAAATGTCTCAATAAAGATAAATTGCTCTCCATAAAGTGATTCATTTAATCAAATAATTTGATTGTTGCCGGAGGTAATGTGTGCCCAATGATTTAATCATAACCCTTGAGCGTATCCTTCAAAATTCGAACATCCGGATCATTGAGAAGATGTGCTGGTAGTTTTTCTTTACCGGGAAAGAGGGCCATTTTAAATCCACGAATCTTGCAGGTTGCATATTGAGCCGAATCAGGAATGAAACCATAAGCGAAATAGGGCGAATAAAACATAGCTTCGATGTAGTGACGACCTTTGACATTGAATAAGATGGTAGGATCATGAAAATGTAGTGACCGGAAAACTTTTTTGTTATGAATCAACATATCCGCATACTCATTAGTTGATCCTTTTGTACTATGAATCATCACCAATTTGGATGGTCGGAAATTCAACATAAACACAAGAAACAACATGATGAGCACCAGTGAATGGGCAATATAATTTTTGTACGTTTCGGTCCATTCAATCAGTTGAACCAATGTTGTTCCTGCAATTAAAACAATGGGTAAACAAAGGATGATTGGATAAGAACTCATCTTGGTTGCCGCAAACGAATAAAATAATAAGGTGCAAACAATGAGAATGAGAAAGTAGGCTGCGATATATTCTTTTTTAACTTTTTTGATAAACAGGTAACAACCCGGAATAAAAAGGATAGCACTAGCCCAACCAAAAATGAGTGGGAAGTTTTTGAAATGAAACCACCATGGACCATTATGACCTTCCAGGGCATGAGTCAGGTGAGCGGAATTGTATTTCCATTCACGTAGTGCATCTACGGGATAAACCACAAAAGTATAAATTTGCCAGGGTAGGGCGATGAGTATTGCAATGCCTAAGGCCATCGCAAAATCGAGTAATGCATGTTTGTTCCATTTGCGCTGAAAAAAATATAGCCCCCACAAAGCGAATACCAAGAATCCGGGCATCCATTTCGTGAGGAATGCCAAACCGGCAAAAAGCCCTGCCAGTAATGCCCAATATTTTTTACGTTTAAAGGTATACTCAATAAAGCTCCAGATACTCAAACTCACATAGGCCATCAGAACAAAGTCGCTGTGATCGGTACATTCTCGGCCGGCAATCAGATTCAACAAATAGTAGCCCGTGATGAATAGGAAGGTTGTGTAAAAAGCAGTTTTGCCATCAATCAAAAGTCGACTGCTTCGGTAAATGGCTCCTGCAGTAGCGAGTCCTAAAATGATGGATGGCAATCGAAGGCTAAATTCAGAAACACCAAACATTTTGAAGGATAGCATCATTTGCCAAAGGAACAAAGGTTGTTTATGCAACCAGATGTGATGTCGATCCCAATCATTATAGGCCATGGGCATAAAATCATCATCATACAAAGTGGGCATCCAACTGTGATTCCGCATATTTTTAGCCACCAAAGCGTGAAATCGTTCATCCCACAAATTGAGAAACGGATCCAACATCGCTGCATAAGTGAATAAAACAACTGCACCCAGAAAAAGAAAAATAAGGGAATGAATTTCTTTTTCTTGTAGGCGATACCTCACCGCAATCAGAAAGCAGATGACGGAAAAGAGAAATAAAATGGTTTGATATGTTGAAAAGGCCGTAAAAAACATCTCGACAACGTTCCGAAAGTATTAAAGATTTACGATATAACCTAAGTGCATTCAGAATTGTGGTATTTTTGATGTGGAGTGTCGTTAAAAGTCGTTTCTATGAAGCCTTATTTTTTGTAGAAAATCCGGAGGCTCCGGACTATTTATTTCATCTTGTGTGCCAGCATACTTGGCATGACCAAAATTTCCGCTCAGGTTATCATTTCTCAATATTATGAGGGGAATGCAACCAACAAATGGATCGAATTAAGTAATCTGGGCAATTCACCGGTAACCCCACAAAATACAACTCTTAAATTGCGTTTATGGTCGCAAAGTGGCAGTGCCGGACCCATTTCATTTACCGGAACCATCAGTACTTTTACGATCAATGTTAGTATACCGGCACAAAGTTCAATCCTTCTCGGGAATACCAGTAATGGTTCAGAAATTCCTTATTTAAATTCCTCCAGTGCACATCAAATCAATAATTCAGTCATCAATTTTAATGGAAATGATGGTCTGGCTTTATTGGATGGGAATGATAATGTGATTGACCGTTTTGGAACTGGAATTAACGCAACGAATGTCAGTTATCAACGAAATTTAAATGTAAGTACACCGAATCCGAATTTTCAAATCAATGAATGGACGGTGCTTTCTCTCAATGCCGTGCAAACCGCTTTCAATACTTCGGCAGCATATCTTGGCGTTCATCAGGTGATATGTCCGGCACCAGATCAGCCCGGTAACCTACAACTTACACAGCCCCTAACAAACACAATACAAGGAACGTTTAATCCTTCAAACAATGCGGATGAATATTTAGTTGTGCGAACGACTCAAGCACAGTTGAATGCTTTGCCACAAAACGGGGTTCAATATTCAATAGGTCAATTCATTGGAAATGGAACAGTCGTTTATCAGGGGCCGAATACATTTTTTTCATCTATTGTCCAGCCATCGACCAATTATTATTTCAGCATTTTTTCCTTGCGAAATAATTCCTGTATTGGCGGACCGACCTATCAAACCCTTAGTCCTTTAACGGGTAGTATTTTAAGTTTACCAAACTGCCAGGCTCCTTTGTTTCAGCCGAATAATTTGACATTTAGCTCGGTGGGTTCTTCGCAAATGCAATTAAATTTTCATAAAAGTGTTGATGCGGATGCCTATCTGGTTGTGCGTTATAATAACACCACGATTTATTTACCGACAGATGGCGTGACTTACAAACGTGGACATCAAATAGGATCTGCAACGGTGGCATACTTCGGTACGGATACCACCTTCCTAGACTGGGGGCTAGATGGTAATACCCCATATTTATTATCGCATTTATTCCGTTCGTTTAAATAGTTGTATTGGAGGGCCGGTTTACAGGAAGTCGGCTCCTTTACGTGGAATGAAAATGACTGATCCAACAACTTTGCAATGGTATTATGGGAACTTACATTCTCATAGTGCACTGAGTGATGGTACGGGGCCTGCAACTGCGGTATTCAATTATTCCGAAGCCGCTTTGTGTATGGATTTTTTGGGAATCAGCGACCATAATCATGCTACAACCGGAATGAGTTTAGGGAATTGGGAATTGGGTAAAAGTGAAGCAGATTCCTTTGCACGTCAGGATTTTTTATCGATGTATGGCATGGAATGGGGGACTATTTCAACTGGAGGTCATGTGCTTATTTATGGTTCGGATTCCTTATTGGGTTGGGAGCCCGGATATTATCAAAGTTACATACCTCAAAGTCAATATCAGGGAAGTGGCGGATTATTTCAATATTTGAGTCAGAGTACAGTACCTGTATATGCTGCCTTAGCGCATCCGGATAATTCGGATTTTAATAATTTACAATCAGCCTATGATTTAACCACCGACCAGGTCGTTTTCGCCTGCGCCGTTGAAAATGGACCATCCACCTCCACGGATACGATGTACGCTGATTATCCCTCAAGCATGGCGTATCTGAGTTATTTCAGAAATTTACTGGCACTGGGATATCATGTTGCACCGAGTATTGATCACGACAATCACAATCTTACCCATGGTCGCACCGCCTTTTCGCGAACGGCGGTACTTTCGGCTTCCTTGGCAGAGCATCATTTTATGGAAGCTTTACGGTCAAGAAGAATTATTGCCACACAAGATTGTGGAGCTGTAATAGATTTTAAAATCAACGGCGCGTTGTTGGGTAGTATTTTTAATCATCCCGGACCACCTCAAATTACGATAACGGCATCAACTTCAGTACCTATTAGTCAAATGAGAATTCAATCAGGAATTCCGGGCAATGGTGTTGTGGCAAATGTTTTGACGAGCACTGCAGGTTCTACTTTAAACTATACACATACCGGATTAGCAGATGGAGATAGTCGTTATTATTATGTAGATATTACCTTAACCGATGGACGCAGAATCATTACAGCTCCCATTTGGTATACCCGTATGGATGATTTGATTGGCAGCACCGGAACAACTGTGATTAATGAATTCAAATCAATGATTGATTCAAATGGTCAATTAGACACGCGCTGGACTGTACGTGAAGAAAAAAAGGGGGAAAGGTATCAGTTAGATTTTAGTAAGAATGGTTTGGATTTTTATGATGCAGAAACTTATCAGATAGAAAAGAATAAGGAATGTATGGTGTTTCATCAATCGAAAAACGATGCGGCTCCACAATGGCGTTATGCCCGACTTCGTTTACTGGATGCCTTTGGTGCAATCCGAGAGGAGCGTATTTTAAACCTGATAAAAGATGAAGAGAAAAAATGCAGCATTTTTCCGAATCCGACTTTTGGTGATTTCGAAATTATCCAACCTGAGGAACATTTTATTGAAGGATATGAGTTAAGGAATAGTCAGGGACAAACGATTCTTCAAAAGAAAGTAACTGAAAATATCGATCAAAAAATAAAAGTTTCATTACCTGCTGCAACTGGACGTGGCATTTATTGGATCAGCATTCAAACTAAAAATGGGGTAGAAAATCATACCATATTAAAACAATGACCATGAAGTAGATTCACTTTCTTTCAGAACTCTTCGGGATTCGTTGCTAATTTATTTGTCAATCATTTAGCTGGCTTTTATAACTGCGTCTACTGCGATGATTCTTACTCGTTTCAATGGATTTGAAACTATATAAATTGATGTTGTTGGGTGTACTGATGTCGCTCGACTATATTTTGTAAATTTAATTCTTTTGCAACTCAACTGTGTAATCCGGGGTTCAGCAAATAGATGTGGTGGAATTATTCAATGATTATTTTTTTCAGCACCCGAACTTGAGAATCGTACAATTCCAAAAAGTAGATGCCCTTTGAAGTTTCATTTATTGGAATGGACTTTTCCTCGACTTGACCCATTTTTATATGTTGTCCAACAATATTGTAGAGTAAATAGTTTAAGGGTTCATGCCTATTTTGTTGGTTGGCAAACTCAATATGGATGATATCTTTTGCGGGGTTCGGGAAAATGGTAATCTCCAGTTCATGATCATGGATATTTTGAATACTTGTAGCAATATGATCATCTGCATTATTTAAACTATCTGCAACATAATACACTAAAATAGCGGATTCATTGAAGGTGTACTGACTCCCCATGTTGGCGCATTTGTTGTAGGAATAGAATTTCCTATAGAATTATTGAGCGTATCGGCAATATGTCTTCCAACAGCAACGATGCCTTTACTTGTTTTGTATAAACCATACATTTCAGTATTGCTCCACCTAATTCTGTGAGCGTATCCCATTGTCCTACTACCAATGATGAATATTTGGGAACATGAAATTTACTGTCATACATTCTTACAAAACTATTCCAACAACTTTTGCCTCCCCAAAACGGTTTGACCATTTTTTGATAGGCATTTTTTGTGGTAATTGTTCTTCTTCCAACGCCCAATATACAGACATCCCCGTTGCTGGAAATTTTCATATTATTTTTTGTGATGTAGGTTGTGTTGACATTTGGCCAACCGGTATTCGGATTTGGCCATCCATCTAAATTAGCATCCGGATGCGCGGTTCCTAAGTTTCCTATTCCTTCTGCCATTTCCGCCACATAAGTCGCATTTGTAATGACGCCATCACTCAAACGTAATTTACCCAGCCAGGATTCATGAATATTTCCATTCGATCCTGTAAATTGATTTTGAAATCCAAATGCATTTGGATCAACATTTATTGTATTGCCTTCCCACAAATTCTCTGTGTTATTCCCATGTGCTCTTGCAGCAACAACAAGTTTGTTATTGGTATAGTCGATGGCTAGTGCATCTACATATTGATCTGGAATCGAACCTACCGTATCTCCATTTGGCGTTATTTCGTGATACAGTCGATTCCACCAAAGCATATTTCCTGTGCTATCAAATGCAATAACGGCGGGTTCAAAATCGGGAGTGTTGAAAGGATTGTAATAACTTTTGAAATTCATGCCTAAGTACACATGGTCATTTCTTTTATCTACACAAATACTACTTGCGCCCCATACCGGACAACAGGATTCCGGAGAATAGGCATTGTATCCCGGGGATGTAGCACTTGGGTTTTGGGGGTCGCAAGGCGTATTAAATAGAAAGTCTGCAGGCCATTTTCCTTTTTTTGTACCTCCATTACCATCCGGGTAAATCGCGTTAAAATCTGTCGTATTCCATGATCGAAGTTCACATCGCCCCCATGATTTAAAGGCAATTCCACTATAGTTTACAGAATCTAGTCCTCCCAATGGATTTAAAGAGGCTGGTGTTCCTTTCCATTCTGATCCGTTTTTTAACCAATGCGTTCTCCAATTGGTAACAATTTTTCGTTTTCCAAGATGATTCAAACAATACATTGCACTCCAGTCATAACCATGTGCTTCACCACTCACATAATAAATGTTTCCCTGGCTTGTTACATCCCAGGGGTGGGATGATTTGGCATACGATTTAGCCCAAACCACATTGAACCATAACAATGCATTCGGGATACCATTGATAAAATTATTGTTGAGTTTGGCAATGATATATCCACCATTATTCGGGTCAGAATCAGCCGTGTTACAACTAATAAACAATTCGCCAGTGGTTTTGTAGGGCAAAGTATTTGTTTTGATGAATCGGATATCTTCCACAGCGCCTTGAGGAAAATGAACGACCTGTAAAATATTTTTTAAATCGCTGGATAATTGCAAAATAAATCCATACTTATTTTTGCCTAATGCATTTGGGATACTACCCGTATAGCTCAATTGAGTTTTAGGAACATTTGGATTAATCCAATTTAAATTATCAGCATATCCACAAACTAAAAATGTGCCATTGGATATTTCTAACACGTCATAAAAGGTTTCTTTCCCAGAGTTACCGGCATACGTAACTATGTTGTTTTGAGCTATTACGCTGATATTGAAGAATAAAAGAAAGAGTAAGAAGTATTGTTTCATGATGTAAATCTTGCTCAAACTTACAAAAAAATATAAATCTTATCGTTTACTGTATTCCATGACTGATGCGCCTAATCCTAACATAAACAAACCATAAAAGGTATCTTCCAGCGGAATGGTGAGCATTCGGATTCCTAAATTGTGTTCGTTATTGTACCAAACAATCGGCTTGTCTAAACCTGTTCCGGTTAAAATGCCATTTACTATAAAGAAAGGAATCAGTAAAATGATGAAACTGATGAGGAAAAAGGCTAGCACGTTTTTTCGGCTTATTATCAACCAGATACCTGATGTTATAAAGGCAGAAAATGTATACCATTTTGATAATTCCAAATTGCAAATAAGACAAACAGAATTCCAGTAATTAACATCGGCCAATCAATCGATTGTCTCCATTTTTGACGCCATCCAAAAACATCAAAACAATGATAGGTGTATAAAGAGGCATAAGGAATACAAATAAAAAATAAAACCTCTTCCAGAGGCAGGTTGTAAATATAAACGCCACACAAATAATCGGGGTTAAATCCCCAAATACCCTTTTGGGTGAAATACATATCCCAGGGTAAAAATATCAGTAAACAAACAAGCAGGGCTTTGCCCAGATGTTTCCATTCTTTGTAGAATTTTAACTTGGGATGAAAGCTAAAGATAAAAGGGACCAAAAAACTTCCCAGATCAACCAATAAATAGGTGAAGGATTTCATCAAGCGGCTGATTTGTTTTTCAGGCTCTGTCGTGCTTCACGGAAATATTTCATCGGCACCCATAACATGCCAAAGCATTCGCCATCATCTTTACCCAAATGTTTGTGATGCACTTTATGGGCTTTACGAATGGCCCTGAAGTATACAGAGTCGGCATCCCGCAACCAATTAAAACGTCGATGAATAAAAACATCATGGATGATAAAATAGCTAAATCCATATACCGCAATGCCTAAACCAGCCCAAAACCATGGTAAATGAAACCCATACCAGGTGCCAATCCCCAGCAACAGAATGCCGGGCGTGGCAAAAATGAGGAAGAAGTAATCATTTTTTTCAAAAAAGCGATCTTCGCCTTTATAGTGATGGTCTTCATGTAAATTCCACAGGAAGCCATGCATCAAGTATTTATGGGCTAACCAGGCAACGGCTTCCATGCCAACAAAGCATCCGAGAAATACAATAAGATTAATGAATATGTTCATGATGTAATGATTAATTGTTTCAAATGATGATTCACGATATGTTTAAACCAATATGTGAATTGATCCGGGTTCAGTTGAATCTGTTCCTGAACCGCTTCCGGTCTTATCCATTTCCAGTCATCCACTTCATCCGGGTTTGCCAAGGGTAAGAGTTCGGTTGTTCCAATCAGAACATAATCCCATTCGTTTTCAACCAGCAAATTATCAAAGTTGGTTTGGTATTGAAATTCGAATTGTACTTGAAGGGTTGTATGAATGCCAAGTTCTTCGTTTAATCTTCGCTGTGCAGCGCTAACAATGTCTTCTCCCGGACGAGGGTGTCCGCAACAGGAATTTGTCCACAAACCGGGGGAATGATACTTGCTGCTTGCACGTTTTTGTAACAGCCATTCACCTTTTTCATTGAATAAAAAAACAGAGAATGCCCGATGCAACAGGCCCTTTTGATGAGCCTCCATCTTCTCCATTTGTCCAATCACTTCATTGGCTTCATTGATCAAAATAACCTCTTCCTTCATTACAGCAAATTTAGATTATGTCGAACGTATGACTGCATCAAGAGCATCATTTTTCTGGAATCAGGTATTCGTATGCGTTCATGCAAAATGCGTTCTGCACAGGTCGCCTGAATTTTTTTATATAATGATTTGTAGTAGACATAGGCCAGATAAACGCCCATTCGCGCATCTTTGGGGAGTTGTTGAATGCCTTCTAAACCTTTTTTAAAATCTTCGGATATATCTTTTTCTATCTGTTTTTTCGCATGGGTATCAAATTCCGATAAGTTTAATCCCGGAAAGTACATCCTATTCAGTTCAAGCGCATCCTGTTTCATATCTCTCAGAAAATTGATTTTCTGAAATGCGGCTCCCAGTTTCATCGCATATGGCGTCAAAGAATCATAAAGAGTTTGATCGCCATTGCAAAATACTTTCAAACACATCAGACCCACAACCTCTGCTGAACCCAAAATATAGGTTTCGTAGCTTTGCTGATTATAAGTCTGCCGATACAAATCCATCTCCATACTTTGCAGGAAGGTTTCGATGAGTTCTTCGGCAATCCCATATTGATGCACCGTTTTTTGAAAGCTGTTCAGAATCGGATTTAAACTTAGTTTCATGCGGATAGCCTGAAAAGTTTCTGTTTTAAATTGAGTGAGCAATGTGGCCTTGTCATAATCATGAAAGGAGTCGACAATCTCGTCAGCAAGTCTAACAAATCCGTATATATTGTAAATAGGTTCATGAAACCTTTTGTTCAGGAATCGAATGGCCAGTGAAAAGGAAGTGCTGTATTTGCGTGTTGTATTCTTACTCGTTTCGAAAGAGATCTGATCGAATAGTTTTTTATCAGGCATGGCTTTGATTTTTTTTATGAATAAGTCCGGCAGCAATTTTTCCGGAAATGAGTGATGGGGGCACACCCGGTCCCGGAACGGTTAATTGCCCTGTATAGGTGAGGTTTTTTACCTTGTTACTCTGCATTTTGGGTTTGAGTATTGCGGTTTGGTTGAGGGTATTTGCCAGACCGTAAGCATTTCCTTTAAAGGAATGATAGTCTGAAACGAAATTGCTGTAAGCATAATCTCTTCGCAGTATAATATGTTGACGAATTGCTTCGCCGGTTCGTTCTTCAATGCGCTTTATCACCATATTGAAATAGTGTTCCTGAATTTCAGGGTTCTCCTTCAATCCGGGAGCGACTGGAATCAGGATAAACAAATTTTCACAACCTTGAGGTGCGCAGGAGGAATCTGTTTTACCGGGTGCTGAAACATAAAACAGTGGATTTTCAGGCCATTTCGGACTGGTGTAAATTTCTTCAGCATGAATGCCAAAATCAGTATCGAAAAATAGATTATGATGCAAAAGGCCCTGGATTTTTTTATTCAATCCGACATAAAAGATTAAACAGGATGGGGCCAGTGTTCTTTTATCCCAATATTGGCTCGAATATTTCCGATACTTTTTATCCAGTAAATTTTGCTCCAAATGCTGATAATCACAGGCGGCAACGATTTCATCATATTCGTATCTTCTGCTTTGCGTAAATGCAGTTTGAATGGAGTGATCATGCATTTCAAATCGTTTGATTTCTTCACCGGTTCTGATTTCAACCCCCAGTTCAATGGCCAATTTTTTCATGGCTAAGATAATTTGATGCATTCCACCATTTGGATACCATGTACCCAATTGCATATCAGCATAATTCATCAAACTGTATAAGGCAGGAATTTCAGATGGGCGGGCACCCAAAAAAAGTACCGGAAATTCAAGAAGCTGTATGAGATGTGGATGGGAAAAATATTTGCGAACGAATTTTGAGAAGGGAGTAAGTAAGTCTAATTGAAATAAACCTTTGAGTACTTTAAGGTTGGCGAATTCCAAAATACTTAGTCCGGGTTTTTGAACGAGATCCCGCATGCCGGCTTCATATTTTTGTTCGGCATCCTTTAAAAATTCCCGAAGTTTTTTGCGCCGCCAGTTTCAAGTTGTTCAAATAATGATTCCAGCTCCGACATGTTTGCAGGGATATCATGACAAATTCCTTCGGGAAAAAAAAACGCGATAGGAAGGATTCAATCGGATTAGTTCATAATAATCTGATGTTTTTTACCAAAGTCTTTAAAGAAGTCATCGAATACATCCGGCATCCAATACCAACTCGGGCCCATATCAAATTTAAAACCGTCTTGTTCCCATTCCCGGGCACGACCTCCAATTTGTTCGTTTTTTTCAATCACGGTTACCTGATAACCATCCTTGGCCAGATAGCATGCGGCAGATAAACCAGAGAAGCCTGACCCGATTACAAGAGCCGATTTTTTACCTGCTTTCATCTTAACAAACATAAGGGAAGAATCCCGGCTCGTTTTTTTTAAATAGTGATAGCAGCAAGAAAATATCAATGTGGTGATAAATAGATTCTAATGATAGCCTATTCGCCGGAAACGCCGAAAAAGAATAGGCTATCAGAAAAAGTTTACCGAATGATAGAGGCAAAAGTTTCATTCTTAAACATTGCATTGTATTTTGTTGCTCTTAGTTTGATTCCATGAAAAATATCACCTGTTTTTTAGTTTGTTTGGGACTTTATTCTCAGTGCCTTTCTCAGATTACTTTGAGTCGATTGGATTTTCCCAAACCTACTTCCGTGAGTACTTTGCCTGACAGTATAGCATTTACGGCTGTGAATGGATTCAACAATAACGCTTCGGCAATGAATGGTCCCAATCAGAACTGGTATGAAACCCAACTTCAAGGTTCTGCATCCTGGTCGAAATTTGTTCCAATGAGTGCGACTCCATTGGTTTTTCAACTCGTGTTTTTATCCTGTGATTTTGCGAAACCCTTATTGGGTGGACAAGCTCTTGGAAATGGAACACTCACCGATGCTTACGAATATTATAATTATTCAAACAATAATGATCGTTTGGAAGTGAAAGGTTTTGGAGGAAATCTATTAATACCGGGCCAAACTATTGCAATACCAGTCCCTGCTGTTTATTCTTCTCCTGATGTTTTATATCGCTTTCCTCTGATGTATGATAACAAGGACTCTTCCGTTTCCGGTTTTGATGTGAGTGTGCCTTTGGGCGGTTTAGGAAATATTCAAATTAAAAGAAGTCAGCAACGAGTCAACCATGTTGATGCCTGGGGAGAATTGAGTATTCCAACAGGTACTTTTGAGGTGCTCAGAATAAAAAGTGAAATTCAAAGAACGGATTCGTTGATTACGACATTTGGGGCTTTGCCATTTAATTCAAATCCAATTGAAATTCGATGGCTTGGTCAGGAAAAGAAGATTCCGGTGCTAGAAATGATTGGTCTGAATTCAGGCAGTGGCCCAAGCTGGAATCAAATGAATTACTGGGGATGGAATCCATTATCCTACAGTGGTACCTCGATTCCTGACTTGAATATTTTCCCCAACCCTTCAAACGGTTTGTTCGAACTCAAATTTGAAGAAGTCGTCAATGGGCCTCTCGAAATAAGGATCCTGGATTTGTCTGGAAAACAGGCTGCTCATTTTCGTTTTCAAGTCAATGGGATTTTGAGTGAATTATTGCCATTAAATCATCTGCAAGCAGGGACATACGTTTTGAAATTAAATTATGATGGCAAGGAACTGAATAAAAAAATTCAAATTCAATAGTCGTAAGTCGCTATTATATTTGTCCGATGCGAATAGAATTACGATCAGACACTTTTACCAAACCGACACCGGAGATGCTTGAAACCATGTTTCGTGCTGAAGTAGGTGATGATGTTTTTAGAGAAGACCCCACCGTAAATCTTCTCGAAGAAGAAATAGCGGAGTTCTTCGGCATGGAAAGCGCCTTGTTTTGTGCAAGCGGAACAATGAGCAATCAAATTGCCATTAAGTGTCACACACAACCTGGAGATGAAATCATTTGTGATGAAAATAGCCATGTTTTTTTATACGAAGGAGGAGGAATTGCATTTAATAGTGGTTGTCAAACCCGAATATTGAAAGGTGATCGCGGGCGATTGTGTCGAGAAATGATTGAACCGTATATTAATCCGGATGATGTACATAAACCTCGAACACGATTGGTGAGTTTAGAAAATACAGCTAATCGGGGAGGAGGAAGTTGTTACACCGAAGAAGCCATTGCTGATATCAGCGCACTTTGTCGTTCCAGAGGAATTGCATTGCACCTCGATGGCGCGCGCATTTGGAATGCCATTATTGCCGGCGGGCAATCCCCTCAATGGTATGCAAAACATTTCGATACTTTATCGGTTTGTATGTCGAAAGGGATGGGTGCTCCTGTTGGGAGTCTTCTTGTCGGTTCACATTCAATGATTCAACAAGCTCGTCGAATCCGAAAAATTTTTGGAGGAGGAATGCGTCAGGCCGGATATCTCGCTGAGGCTTGCCGATATGCCTTGAAACATCATTTGCCTCTTTTAGAACGTGATCATGTACATGCCCGACAATTGGTGTCGGTGCTGGAACGTAAATCTTTTGTTGGCGAAATATTACCAGTTGAAACCAATATTGTGATCGCCGAAATTTTATCGCCTTATACTGCACATTCTCTCGTGGAAAAACTCAAGACAATCGGTATCGATTCAATGCCCATTGCTGCCCATCAAATTCGTATGGTCTTTCATTTAGGCGTGGATGATCAGATGACCAACTATGTTTGTGAACAAATAGAATTGCTACAATGATTCGGTTTGTTGCGTAGAAATGTAAAAGGGGATTTGATGTTCTTTGAGGAAATCCTTGATCCGATCGGCATGAATACAATGCCCTACATGTAAAAAGGGACTGTTCGAAACTTTGGTAGGAACACCATCAATCAATACTTCACGATTCATCATATCAAAACCTAAATGGAGATGACTGGTCATACTTTGCATACCAAAAATACGTCCGTACCGATCAAATAGCGGGCCGCCGCTTTGACCTCGTAAACCCGGCGTGCTCATTTCAATGGTCGCTTTCAGTCCTTGTTGAATACCGAATCGGGTAATGATTCCATCAATGGGGAAACGCGGAGATACAGTTTGTCCGGTTTGGGTAAACTGAACATCGTCTGTTGTATCGTTGTATGCATAATTATTGAACTCAGGAAAAGGGTAACCTAATCGGCATAAGTACTCACCCTGTCGGATGGGATATTCGTCCTGAACAAATTGAGCACATGACTGATATCGTTTTATCTCAAACTGTTGAAATTGAATAATCGCTAAATCCAGAAAAGGATGCATGTGAATTTTTAAATTTTTGAAGCCATCCACGGAGTTTAGAAATTGGTTCTGAATTTGCACAATCGCATTCGGATGATACTGATATTTTTTTTCCAAATTCTGTAATGCAGAGGCATAGTATTGATCACGTGGTAATTGTTGTTTTTCCTGTTTGAAATTTTGGTAAGCAGCATTGCATTTTTCCGACTGGATAATAAATTCCACAACGTGTTTGCAAGTGATGGCAACTCCATTTTCATTGACGAAAAATAAAGTTGCTGTACCGGGTACCATTCTGCCATCATAATAACGAACAATGGAATGAATGGGTTTTGTGAATTCATGTATCTGATCTATCGCATCTGCAAACATCTTATCAAGTATTGAATCGGGAAGGTACGTATTCCGGGAATCTGAAAAAAATTATAAGCGAGTGAACTTGGCCTTTGATGAATTTATGTTTTGACTTCTCTGTTGAAGGCAATATCTTGCATGAATGGAACCACTCAAGGAGATGTTTAATCAATCTTATTATGAACAACTATCAAAAGTGTGTGAGCAGGTTATTCCTGATTTCGATCGCAAACATTTCCTCAAAAAGTGCCTGCATCAATTAGATACTAGGTCATTGAATGAGAGGTTGCGACATACTTCTCAGGTATTATTTGAGCATCTCTCGGGTAAACCAAAGAAAGACTTTCAACTGATCAAAAAAATTGCATTTCAAATGCCTACGGGATATACCAGTTTGGTTTATCCGGATTTTGTATCTCAGTTTGGGATGAACGAATTTGATTTGAGTATGCAGTATTTGGCAGAATTGACTTCATTGGGTTCGAGTGAATTTGCGGTCAGACATTTTTTGAAAGCCGATTTTGAGCGGGCTTTGATTCATCTAAAACAATGGGCTAAACACGACAATCACCATGTGCGCAGGTTGTCATCAGAGTCGTGTCGTCCACGCTTACCCTGGTCATTTAAATTGGATGCTGTGGTTCGTGCCCCTCAACTAACCCGTCCTGTATTGGATCATCTGAAAAAAGATGAATCTTTATATGTACGGAAATCGGTGGCCAATCATATCAACGATTTTTCGAAAGACCATCCAAAATATGTGATTGATTTAGTCAAAGAATGGAAGGGACAGCATTCGCACACTGATTGGATTATTCAGCATGCCTGCAGGACTCTCATTAAGAAAGGTGATCCGGATTTGCTGAAAGTGATGGGCGTTAAAACCGGAGTCGAGGTAAAATTATCCAATTTTAAAATTTTAAATACCCCAATTCAATTAGGAGAGGATCTGGCATTTTCTTTCGAACTGAATTCAGCTTCAAAAAGGAAAGAGCGACTCATTGTCGACTATGTCATTGACTATTGCCGCCCTGAGAATAGGTCATCTTCCAAAGTCTTTAAATTAAAGACATTTGATATTCACCCAGGAGAAAAGGTGATGATACAAAAAAAGCAGACCATGAAAGACTTTTCAACGCGTAAACACTTTGCCGGAAAACATCAACTGTCCATACAAGTGAATGGGAATATTTTGGCTAAAAAATTCTTTGATCTCCAGGTGGATTGATCAGGGGGATCTTCAAATTTTATCAATAAAGAGTTTAGTTTTTCGTAAAAGTGAGATAATCAATATCTCCACTGCCGCCGCTTACATCTTGTAATTGAATTTGTGTGCTTGACTGCGCAATTACATGCCAATCATCGGAGATATCATCCCAAGGATTTGTATTTCCTAGTGAAATATCCAGTTTGGTTTGACTATCATCATTGCCACTACTCCAGGTTCCGTTTACAGTATTGGAGCCATTGGACGCAGTAAGAGTTCCGTTTGATTGAAAAGTAAACAGATAATTGTTGTAATTATTCGTTTCATTTTTCCCTGAATCAAAAAAGTAACTGATTTTCCAGGCACCACTTTGAACAGTTTGGATGACCTGTGCGGGAGTGGTCGTATTGTTATTGGATGATCGGCTTGAAGTTGTGCAGGACCCCAATGAAAAGGTGATTGCTAAAAGCCCGATAACTATTTTTTTCATGATTTTAATTTTTCTAACCCAAAGGTAGTTTGTCTGAGTATGACAATTTTGTGTGGACTTGATGAGTAGAGAAAATTAAGGGATGCAGTTGGTTTTCTATCACAATAATTTGTCTGAATCAATCAACTACCAACTGGTATCGTCATTGCGCATCACTGTAAAAACCCGAGAGAGGTTAAACCCGATTTGTATTTCACCTTTATCCCATCGCTGAGTCGTTTCGCCAATAAAGGCTTTTTCGTTCATTCCGCGGGTATTTGAAACATGCAATTGAAAAACGTGACCACCCGTTTCAATATCAAAGCCAATGGAGATAGGCCATTGATTATAATTGGATCTGGCTCCATAGGCAATCGGAAATGCATCTAAAATGATGGCACTTCGATTGGTTAATTTGACACGGGCACCTACACCAACGGCGAGGAGGTCATTCTTGTCCGATTTTAAATCTACCAGATTACGATGTACAAAAGTAGGGGAGAGTTGTAAGGTAAAGGCTTCGCCAAATTTTCGACCTAAGATCATTTGATGATAATAACCCAATCGATTGGTGAATAGATTTAATGCCGGGTCAGTAATTTTAGTGGTATTCATCGTCATACCGGAAACCCAAACCAAAGAGAAAGGTATGGGTTTGTATTTTTTATGTTGATGAATGAGTCTGTATTTGACAAATCCATCTACTTCCTTGTTGAATGTACTTCGGCCAATGCCGATGGTCATATTCTTCGTCAAGCCAAGGTCAAATCCAAACCGCATCGAGGCTTGATCTAAACCAAAGAGTTCACGGAATCCGCCATTGATTTGACCAAAGCGATGTAGAATCCGGAAATCCAAAACGCCTTTCCCAATCATTTCCATGGAGTGGCCATTAATGACTCTGGAAGATTTGAACGCATTATTAATGAATTCACGTTTGGGTGTTTTACTCAAATCATCTTCCAACAAATTTTCCAATTCGTTGGTGCTTGAATCCGGTTGTGCGAAAGTTCCTGTAGAAATAAATAGCAACAAAAAAAACGAGGTGATGCGAAAGCGTGTCAGCATATTTTTATTTAGTTCATTTGATCAAGAGAAACCTGCACATTGATTTTAACTTCCTTGGCTACTTTGTCCTTTACAGCTCCCGGAATAGCAATATTATAATCAGCCAGTAAAACACTAAAACTTGAAGCTAAAATCAACTTGCCTGAACGAACAATGATTTTGCCGGAATAAGAAACATCTTTGGTAACACCATGTATAGTCAATTTACCTTTCACATCTGCTTTGTATTCTCCATCTTTACTGAATTGAATCGCAGATAAGTTGGTGATTTGTCCCTTGAAACTGGCTTTTGGAAATTTATCACTTTCCATATAATTTTCATTAAAATGTTCTTGCATCAGCTTTTTGTCAAACACAAAACTTTTGATTTGAACGATAAAATCTATAGTTCCGGTTTTACTATCGAGTAAACAACCCACGGCCTTATTTTTACCTTCAATCGTTTCCAAAGGAGCTTTAGAAGTGAAATCTACTGTGCCGGTTTTGGTCATATATTTTTGCGCATGTAATGACATACTCAGGGTCATCATGCAAAAGAGAACGATTTGTTTCATGTTTATTTTTTTTAAGTAGTTTTTATTTTTCGATAGAGCAAAAATTCATTTCGAGAGTATTGCCCAGTCCTAACTCATCGAGGGTATAACCTGTAAATTTTCCTTTGATACGAATTTGTTGACCGGCTTCCATTTCGTTTGTTTCAGCCAGATGACGTTGATCCATTTGGCAAATCATACTCGATAAAGTATTACTGTCTCCCAGTTCAATGGTAACATCATTATTTTCCCTTTTGATATTCTTAATGGGGCCATTTATAGAGATCAACTGATCTTTCAGTTTATTTAAACTGGCTGTATCTGATTCCGATTTCGACATGATTTCAGTCAACGCAAATGTTGCACTGGCTTTTTTATCTGCATGGTCCGTATTGCCCTGATTGACAAACATCCAGGTGATTACTCCACCCACGATGATGAGCATCAAAGCGAAGAGAATGAGTTTTGTTTTTTTAGACATGACTGTGGGTTTAATTGTTTGGGGCTCCGGCTGTAATCCAGGCGTTGAGTTTTTGCAGGTAGCAGGATTCTAATTTAGAACCGCCCTGAGGCATGGCACTATATCCGGATAAATGATTGACACTGCCCCATAACTTACCATTGTTCACGAGCGTTTGAATATTGGTATATCCTTCTGTGGAGATGCCTGCGGAAGGTGAAGCGCCACCATGGCAACTATTACACTTAGATACAATAACAGGATTAATTTCATTGCTGAAACTGACTGCAGATGTATCGCATCCACCGGCATCTTCCAATAAGGCTTCTTTGCTGTCGTAATAACAACTATTCCAACTCATCATGCCGATAATCAGAAAAATGGATAAAAGAGAATTTCGCATATTTGGTTTTTAGTTATTGAGTGATCCGGCCTGTATCCAATGGATGATTTTTGTCCTGTCGCAAATGTCTAATTGATTCCCATTTTTCGGCATCGGGCTAAATCCGTTCAAATGTAAAATACTTCCATTCAGTTTGCCATTATCTGCCACCGCTTTAACGCCAGCATAAGAACTTAAATCAATACCCGCAGAAGCACCGCTGCCCTGATGACATCCAAGACAGGCTGTTTGAATAATTGGTTGGACATCTTGTGAAAATGAAATGATTTTATTGGTGTCACAGGATTGGCAAGCATTATTTTTTGCACCTTGCAAAATCCAAACCCTAAATTGTTCGATCAGCTCAGGGGAAAGTGCAGCTGCAGGAGGCGGGGGCATTCTTTTATCCGGATCTGATTCGGTAATTACTTCGAATAACTCACTTTTATTGGGTTTGCCGGCCTCAATTTCTCCGGTTTGAATAATAGAGGTATAATTGTCCAATACAATTCCATCGGCATGGGAAGCACTGCTGTGGCAGCCACTCATGGCGCAATTGGAAACAAGTGCAGGCAAAATGCTGTTCTGAAAATACACACTATCCGGGTCGCATGGATTTGATGTTCCGGGATTTGTGCTTGGATTAATTGTTGGATTGGCTTTTTTTACAGGAGTATGGGTGCAACTTAGAACAAAAGAATAGTTGCTAATGAAGAGATGTATATTAATCGCATTGGCAAATGAACGACGAATTTTAAGTGATGCATTTTTTGATGTGATAAAACGGTAAACAAGGTGGATGAATAAAAGGCTTTAAGAAAATTCTTTTTTAATCCATTTTTTAAATAAAGACGAACGCTCACTGCTGACGGATGCTTCAATATTTGTTTCAGGAAAAAGGGTTAAATTGATACGTGCCTTAAAACCCATTTGAATGTCACGAATGGCGTCGTGCGAAGAAAGTATTTGCCGATTCACCCTGAAAAATATCCTGGGGTCTATCATTTGTTCAATTTTATCCAATGAATAATCAATGGGAAAAGATTTTCCGTCCTGATCACAGATAAAACTGATTTTATCCTTCGAATAGAAATAAGCGATATTGGAAGTTTCAATCGGAATTAATTTGTTGCCAAGTTTTACAACAAAACGTTCCTTAAACTCTTTAGGTTCTTCCAAAGGGAGAATCTCATGGCTATTTTTACCTGATTTGAGATGGATGTTTTTGAGTTTATCCATGGCCGCCGAAAAGGCTTCCTTCTTGATGGGTTTGAGCAAATAGTCAACACTGTTTACTTTAAAGGCATCAATGGCATATTCATCATAGGCCGTCGTAAAAATAACCGGGGCTTGAATGGGATGTAGTTTAAAGATACCCATGCTATTGCCATCGGAAAGGTGAATGTCCATAAACAGGAAATCGGGGGCTTCATTTTCTCTAAGCCATTTTAAACCATCTTCAATGCTATCGATGACTTTTAATATTTGAATATTTGCATCGTATTCCTGTATCAATTTAGTCAGGCGTTTTACTGCTGGTATTTCGTCTTCAAAAATGATTGTGGTCATAGTCGATTTTGGGGGATCTGATTATTGTTGTTTGGTAAATTTATTGATCCACCTGCTCAAAACGGAAATCCCTCCGATGAACAATGATTTTAGGAGGATGAAAATTGCAGATTTTGCAATTCATCTCGATGAATGACCGGAATCATGACCGTAAAATGAGTGCCGGTATTTTGAATCACTACAGGTCTGGAGATTAAACTTTTATAACGATTGCGGATATTTTCGATGCCAATCCCTTCTCCCTTTTCCTTGTCTTTTTTTACATTGATGTTATTCCGGAAGATAATCTGATGGTCTTTCAGGCTGACTTCTATGTTTAATGGATGACTCAAACTTACTGTATTATGTTTAATCGCATTTTCGGCCAACAACTGAAGAATGAGTGGTGGAATCCAATACTGTACATCGTTCTCTGATCGACCAGAGATGTGCAGGTGAAGGGCATCTTCAAAGCGCATTTTTTGTAGAAAAAAGTAGTTTTCCAGCAATTGCCATTCTTCTTCCAGGCTAACCAGGTTCTTATTCCGATACGAAATCAAAGAACGATAAAAGTCGCTCAGTTTGGATGTGTATTCCAAAGCTTTCTCTTGATCTTCTTCTATAACTTGCAGGAGGGTATTAAAACTATTGAACAAAAAATGTGGACTGACCTGTGTTTTCAGCGCCTCGAGTTCAGCTATCGCCTTTTCTTTTTCAAGCAGCTGAATTTTGTTTAGATTTTTTTCACGAAATCGGATATACAGAATAATCAAGGATGCAAAACACAGAAAAACAAAAATGATAAACCAAATGCTTTGCCAATAGGGAGGTTTAATACTAAATGTATATTGACAAACGTGGGCATTGTGGAAATTCCGATTGTTCGAATTGGATATTTCGAGTTGATAATCCCCTGGCTCGAGTCGGGGGAAAATGATTTCATGATTGGAGGTGACACTCCATATATCAGATAAGCCCAATAAACGATATCGATAAAAAACATGGTTTTGATGATTACTCCGGTTCGATACTGTAAATGAAAAATAATTTTGATCGTATTCAAATTGCTGTTCCTTGATGGCCTGATTTTGATTCATCACCTTTAACTGACTGATGTACACTTCCGGTATGATGATTTTTTTGTAAGTGGGAATCCCAAAACATAAAATCCCTTGGGAGGTGCCGATAAATACTTCATGTCCGGACTGGCTAATGGATTGATACTCGGGCTCAAAATCCAAACTCATTTCTTCAGCAGGATAGGAGGTAATAAAATGATTATTCAAATGAATCAGGTCAATACCTTTTTTGCTCACACAAACGACATATTGATTGTTGAGAATCGAGAATGAGACGATTTCATTATCGCTCAGGCCTTCCTCCTCTGTAAAATGATAAACTTTTTGTCCATCAATACAATAAATACCCTGATGGCGGGCATTGGTCCAAATCCGTCCTTTAGAATCTTCTTCAAGGTGATAAAAATCCCGGGCAGAGATTCCCAATGGAATTCCGAAATCATAAAGACCTGATTGGCCAAGAGCAATTAAACCAATTCCATCACTCGCAAATAACGTATGGTTTGTTTTGCGCAAGAGAAGATCGTTGGCAATAATTTTTTTATGATTCCATTGGGTTTCCAGGGAGAGGAAAGTGTCAGTGAGATTTTGTCGATACCAAATTCCATTCAGGGTAGCCATCCATAAACGATTACTGTCGGCACTTAATGCAAGAATGGTGTTTCCGCTTTGGGTGGCGTTCAAAGGGACTTTGCTGAATATTTTGTTTTGGGTATTGTAAATAAAACAACCAGCACCGGATGTTGCAATGTAAAGTTCGTTTAGAGATTTGGACTGAATATCGGTGATGTCGATCATGGATTCAGCCGGGTTCATTCGGGTAAACTCCTCTGTCCCATTCTTCAGATGAATATATAACAGTCCCTGGTCAGGCGTCAACCATAATTGATCGGGCAAGGCGAGAATGCTGTGTACATTTCTGATGGGTTGTTGTTCGCTTTCGGTAATCCATTGAAGTTGTTCGCCTGGCAATAATTCGAGTATTTTTTTTCCGGCTATGAGGTGATTTCCTTCGAGGTCAACGATGCTTTTTTGTAATGATTGTTTGCGAAATGTTTGCCCTATTTCCTGACCGATAAGTGAGTATTTCAGCAAGCCGGAGTCGGATGTAATATACAGGCTTTTGTCCAGTACCAAAATATGATTGAGCGATGGCTGAATGGAAAGGGTTGTAAATGAGTTTGACGTATCACTCTTATGGATGCTGCGTTTACAGATATGTCCAGATTGAGTGATAAAATAAATGGCCTCATCTTTTATTTGAAATGAGGTGACTATAGGATCGGGAATACCGTCTTTTGAATCCAGGAATTGAAAAGAATTTTTATCCTGAATTTGTAAGCCCTGATCACTAGCCGACCAAATTTTATTCATCGAGTCGAAGTCAACCTGATAAATAAAATCATCGTGTAAGCCATTTTTGGTCGACCAGTGTTTTATTTGATATGGATCGATGGTATAATAACCTTCTCCTTTTGTTGCAATCAGCAAGGGATGATTGGGTTTCCATTCAATGTCGGAAATTGGATGCCCGAATTGAACCAGCTTTTGAGGGATTCGCTCTCCGGGAGTTAACAGGTAAATGGAGCCTTGTTGGGTGCCAATTAACAGGGTTTGTCCTACGAAGCACAGGCTGCTTATTTGCAGATTGGCTGTTTTAGCGAATCCATTCAGCTGTCTGTTTTCATATACGTATAGGCCATTTGAACTTCCCAACCATATTCGGTTATTCGGATCAACGGCAATAGCGTGATAATCAAATTTGTTGTCCAGTAAACGGGCCTGAATATTTCCCCATTGAGCGCATAGTGTCAAAAGCAGCAATGACCATTTATAGAGAATATTCACGAATCAGTTTTAATCAGGCGGCAATCTAAGCTGACATCAATCATTTCAGCAAGTTTTTTATGGACCATACGGGGTATTTTAATGCCGAATTCACTTAGGCTGATTTTGAATTGGCTTTTAATCCGAATTTCTTGCTCAGAGATCACTTGTATTTGTGAAGGAATGATGAGGTTTTTCGTTTGTCCATGTAATATAAAATCGCCTTTGGCGCGAATTGTATAAGTCCCGGGTTTGGACCAATCTATTTGTTCAATAACCCTGCCTATAAACTGAGCTTCAGGGTATCGATTGCTTTCGATATAGTTTTCATTATAATGTTCTTTTTGCAGAGGGCTATTGAATCCATCAAAAGTATTCATTGCAATACTGAACCGGAATTGTCCGGTATTTTTATCGATTACCCCCTTTAAGGATTTACTAAAAGCACGAATCGTTTCTTGTGTTTGCGATGAAGTAAATCGCACGTTGGATTCCTGAATTTTGTAATACTCTTTGGAAGAGAGTAAGTACAGGAATAAAAAAAGAAAACTTTTCATGCTTTCCAAAAATAAAAAAATCCCGGCTCATTGTCCGGGATTTTTTTAAATGAAATTACTATTAACGAATGAGGGTGAAATCTCCCGTAAAGGTTTCGACTTTATTGTCTCTGAATTTTACTTTAATGATGTATTGGTAAACGCCAATATCTGCATCTCTTCCTTTGACACGTCCATCCCAACCTGCGTTGATTGAAGTGCTACTGTAAATTTGTTTACCCCAGCGATCAAAAATGGTCATATCCATACCAATGGCATCTTTTCCTAATCGGATGCTGAACAAATCATTGTTATTATCGCTATTCGGCGAAAATGCATTAGGAATAAATACAGAGCGATCTAATCCACTTAAGTTTGGCAGTGGAGGAGGAGGAGGTGGTGGTGGAATAAACTCAAATTCCGCTACAACCGTTTCTTTTTCCTGATAACCAAAAGTAACTTGTTTTTCCAAAGCAGAAGGAGTAAATGTGGTTGTTAGATTATTTTTATTCCAATCAATGAACTTATGACTAGGTGCTGGTGTAGCAGTCAAATTATACGTAAAGCGTCGATCGAGGGTTAAAGTTGTGGGATACGTACTGAATGTATTACCATCTAAAGTGATGGTACCTGTTCCAGGAGGGGTAACATCAAATGTCACTTCTACTGAGTCATAGTTGAAATATTTGAAATAGGCGATAACCGAATCTTTTTTCTTAAAGTCATACTGCACCTGATCGGTGGTTGTATTAGGCGACATTGTATTTTGCGGAGCCTGATATTCCCAATGGTCAAATGCCCAGTATTGCCCACCGGTAGGAGTTGCTTTTAAGGTATATATCGAATCTCCCTTTATGGTTTTTTCCCAGATATAAGGAGCTTTCACACTACCATCAATAGCAATAGTTCCTGAATTTGGAGGCATGACGTTCAGTTTTAATTGCTGAGGATTTAAATCCATACATGAGTCCAATTTGGTTCCGATAATGGCACAACGATTTGAAATTTGGCTGCGCATATAATCGCAGTTATTGTTCCAGTCGGTGATGGTGCCTCCCCAACGATTAATTTGAGCCTGCATTTCAGGTGTTAAGATCGCGCGAATTGAATCAAAGTGAAAAAGGATATTGGTGCACTCAAACGGACCATTTAAAAGATCCAACCATTGCTGATCATACATTTGTTTAAACTCTGTATTTTGTAAGAGTTTTGTCAGCATTTGGGTGTGTTTAATGCTACTACTATTTTGGAATAAACTGAATGGGTCACACGGATCGTTTTGGTAAGTAGTGTTACCAACACCGGTATAGTTTTGGCCAAGGTCAAGGATATTGTCTTCATCCCACAAAACATAGCGCCATTTAACGTAATTGTTATTTCCACGTCCTCTCCACCATTGCGTGTTCCAGTTCAACCAGTCGGTATTTACGAGATATTGGTTGAAAATAAAATATTGGGCAAAACTCTCGACGTCCAAGCTATCTTTCACGACATTGTAATTTGCCTGAACAGCCATATTATTGTTGTCAATATAATTGGTCAGCCAGTTCCAACCGGTTGTCGTACCCGGGCCAACAATCATACCACCCCAATAACGTAAATTATCCACTTTGCTTTCTTTTTTACCATAGTAGTATTCAAAGAAATCTTTATCGACTCTTTCACGAATTTCATAAACACCCCAATATTGTCCGTTTACAAAAACAATGGTTGGTGTAAATCGACGATAGTCCATATTTAATTCATAACGTTCAGCCAGAGTATGGGCAAAAGCATCCCGCATGTGCGCACTCACTGTAGGACCGCCCGGATAGTTGTCAGATGCTCCTGCTTTTAAGATGACCATATCAAAAGTGTCTCTTAAGCTGGTAGAGAAATATTTGTGTTCCATTTTAGCCTGATAACCCGATTCATCATGGGAATAAACTTTAAAGCCTTTTTGAGGATAGGCCCAGGAATCATGTCCATGACGTTTTGCACGTCCTTCAAACTCTTCTACAAAATTTTTGTTTTTATCGAAGTATTCATAGTGGCAAAAAATAGGTTGGGAGTTCCAGGTAAACAAGGTTGTTGTAAACGGGCCACTAACCGAAATGATATTATAAGTGGTGTTTTCGTTGATAAAATAGGTATTTGTTTCAGTGAAACTAGGTGCCACCTGAGCGTTACTGCTAAATGCCTTCGCACGCACAACAGTAGTTTGTGTAATGGCAATTGGTGCGGTGTAAGCGGTGGAGGCTGCTGTAGGCGTTGAACCGTCTGTGGTATAACGAATCGTAACGCCGGGATCCGGTGAAGTTAAAACCACATTTTGCGCGGTCGTATAAAATCCTGCTGCAACATTCATGCTGGGTTTGGTTGCATATAACAAATAAGCTGTAGATCCTGCATTGGAAGCATTTGGTGTAGGTGTTTGGAACAAAGAAAAAGTAGCAGCACCATCCGTCGTCCGTCCACGTGAATGTGCGCGTTGGGTTAAGTTCAAGTGAACCGAATCAACCAATACGCCGGAAGCATCAGAAATCAAAAACCATTCACCGGTATATCGGGCCTGGGTCAGTTTGAAAGAGGGGTGAATGTCACCATTGGCGGCTACCACACCTCTGTCGCTGCAGTAGATCATTTTACGAGCACCGGCATTCACAGGTACCACAGTCGGGATCTGCCATTTCATGGGTTCGGCCGGGTCATCACTCAGGTAATAGCCGGTCAGATTTACTGCGGCACCACCTGCATTGTAAATTTCAACCCAATCATCATATTCATTGAAAGAATTGAGGATGGTGTTGGTATTGGAGCAAGAATACTCATTGATTAGTATCTGTGCATCCGAGAAGTTGAAGCAAAGAACAGAAATTAAAAACAAGGAAATTTTTCTCATCTGTTTAATTTTATACGTTTGTTATTTGGTTTTATAATGATATTTAAGCCATTTCAGAGCTTGCATAACAATCCCCGAGGCATGACGTTTTAACAGCCAATAAAGTTAGGTTTTGTCTGTGGAAATACCAATTTTATCTCTTTTGAGGGGCGCTTTTGTCGGTTTATGCCCTAAATTGCAAGGTGAAAAAAAATCATTGATTTTATTGATGGCTCAATAGAGAAAAATCACGATTCCTTTCGATAAACCTTTAGACAAAAAATAAATATGCAAAAAATCAACATCTTTTCCTTTATGCTGGCGCTGATGCTCATCCATTCAGGGGTTCAAGCTCAAATTACCACCAATTTGCCCATCGTTCTGATTACAACACCCGCAGCAATTACGGCAACCGAACAACAGGGGAGTATGTCCATCATCGACAATACCAGCGGAATCAATAATCAAACCGATCCAGCAACATTTGTAGGAATGGTTGGGGTTAGAATTCGTGGAAATGTATCCAGTCCAAAACCTTCTTATAATGTTGAAACATGGAGTGCCCCGAACGTAAATGTAGATACTTCATTACTGGGGATGCCCTCCGATAATGATTGGGTACTTTTGTCGTCATACAACGATCGTTCTTTAATGCGAACCGCTCTCACAAACCGATTGCACGAAGCCATGGGCAGATACGCTCCGAAAATGGAACATTGTGAACTCATCGTCAATGGATCATACCAGGGCGTTTATCTTTTTGGAGAAAAAATCAAAAAAACAGCTGGCCGTCTTGACCTCGCTACCCTGAATACCACCGATAATTCGGGCATCGAATTGACCGGGGGCTACATCTGGAAAATTGATGATGGTACCGCTTTGGGGACCAGCGCATTTGCCCCGCCATATGCAACTACCCAGCAAATAAAATTTGTGATAGATTATCCGGATGCCGGAGACATCACGCCTGCTCAAACAAGTTACATCAAAGCATATGTGGATAGTTTTGAAACAGCGATGAATGCTTCCAATTTTCAGGATACAGCTTTGGGATGGCGTCGTTATGGTGCCGTGAACGCATTTATCGATTATATGATCATGAATGAGGTTAGCCGTAACTACGATGCTTACCGAAGTAATGTATATATGTATAAAGATAAAGAGAAAAAAATGCGACCGGGTCCGGTTTGGGGTTTTGATTTGGCCTGGCGGAATACTGCAGATTGTTCAAGCGCATCCGATACCGGCTGGTGTTATCAGATTGGTGCTTCTTGCCCAAGTTTAGGTAAATTACCTCCTTTTTGGTGGTCCAAATTAACCACAGATGTCTCCTTCATGCAAGATTTAAAATGTATGTATCGCGATTATCGTTTGCCGAATCAAATTTTAGACACCAATAAAATTTTTACCATCATCGATTCTATGAAAACCCGTTTAACGGCCAATAATGCGGTGAGTAGAAATTTCACTCAATGGCCAATTTGGGGCGTTCCGCTGAATAATGAACCCACACCTATGGCGACTAATTTTAATGAAGAAGTTGATGCATTAAAACAATTTATTCGTAAACGTTTAAGCTGGTTGGATAACAAATGGGTAGCAGGTTTGTGTTTGTGGCCGGTTGCTTTGAACGAAACAGAAAAAAATATGCAGGTGGAACTTTTCCCGAATCCAGCCAGCGATTGGCTGACCATTCAGGGCGATTTCGGGAATGCAAAACCTTGGCAACTTGAAGTACTTGATTTAAGAGGAAGAAGTTTATACAAATCGATGTTCAGTGGCCCTCGTGCTCAATTGGATACGCGTGCATTTACCGAAGGGATTTATTTGATTCGTATTGAACAAAACGATCAGGTATTGACGCGTAAACTGGTGATCGAATAGACATGTTGGTCAGGAAAAATCAATTGCTCAATGGGTTTAATAACAAACCTATTTTGTATGATTTTTTTGAAACTGAAATTCCTCAGGCGCCTATCTTGGTTTATACCCATGGATTTAACGGGTTTAAGGACTGGGGGCAGTTTGATTTAATTGCGGAAGCCTTCGTTCGGGAAGGCTTCCATTTTTTTAAATACAACGGATCTCACAATGGAACGACACCCGAATTTCCCGAATCATTTGCGGATTTGGAAGCATTCTCGCAAAACAATTACTCCATTGAATTGTATGATTTGAATGCTTGTTTAAATCATTTGTATGAACACAGAACCCATTTTGGAAACTTTCAAACCATGGTTTTGTTCGGACATAGCAGAGGGGGCGGCATATCAATCCTCCAATGCAGTCGTGATAATCGGGTAAACGCATTAATTACCTGGGCTTCGGTACATCAATGTAAAACCCCTTGGGCAAAGTGGCCGGAGGAGCAAATGAAGGAATGGGAAAGAAGTGGAATCGCCCATTATTGGAACGCCCGCACCCAGCAGGAAATGCCCCTGGCATATCAGTTATTTGAGGATTACCAAAAAAATGCAGAGGCTTTGGATATTAAAAAAGCCATTTCATCCATCCATCAGCCCATTTTAATGATTCATGGTACTTTGGATCATGCAGTTCAGATTGAAGATGCCCGAAATTTGGCCATTTGGCAGCCTGAAGTTGAATGGATAGAATTACCAACCGACCATGTTTTCGGTCGTAAACACCCTTGGTTGGACAGCCACTTACCGCATTCGACAAAGGAAGCGATTCAGCACTGTATTCACTTTTTGCGTAGTCGTGTCAATTCAGAATAATGCAGGAACCTTTCACGATTTCATGATTTACAAGAATGATTTGAATCGGTATTGATATAAACGAATTTCTAAGTTTTTATAACTATGTTCTTTTATTGAGTTTTTTAACGAAATTTGCCCACCTTAATAGTTGAATGACGTATGATCGATATCAAAGTACCGCCCGTTGGAGAAAGTATCAATGAAGTGACCCTTGTGAAATGGCTCAAACCAGATGGTGCGTGGGTAGAACGCGACGAGGTTCTCTGTGAATTGGAGAGCGAAAAAGCCACCTTCGAATTGAATGCGGAGCAGGCAGGTTTGCTTAAACATCAGGCCCAGGAAGGCGCTACTTTGCTGATTGGTGATTTGGCATGCAGTATTGATGAAACCGCTCCTGCTCCTGAAAAAAAGGAAACAGTTCCGGCGCCGGTATCCGCTCCTGCAGCTGCACCGGCTCCTGCGCCTCAACCTAATACTACGCCGGTTGAAACGAATGCAACTCCGCTCGCTAAAGCCATTTTGGAAGATAAAAAGGTAAATCCTGCAAATATTCAAGGCAGTGGGCCCATGGGAAAAATTACCCGCAACGACGTTTTGGCTGCTTTGGAAAAACCCGGAACGCAACCTGGTAAAACATTGTTTAGCCGGGAACAACGTCGTGAAAAAATGAGCAATCTGCGCAAAACGGTGAGTCGTCGATTGGTGGAAGCTAAAAATTCAACGGCCATGCTAACCACTTTTAATGAAGTGGATATGTCAGCCATCATGGAGTTGCGTAGTAAATACAAAGATGCATTTAAAGAAAAACATGGAGTTGGATTGGGCTTTATGAGTTTCTTTACCAAAGCTTGTTGTATAGCATTGCAGGAATGGAAAGCAGTAAATGCTTATATCGATGGCGAAGAAATTCTTTACCACGACTATTGTGATATCTCCATTGCAGTGAGTGCACCCAAAGGTTTAGTTGTGCCTGTTATACGTAATGCCGAAAGTTTATCCATGGCTGAAATCGAAGCCAAGGTTGGCGAATTGGCGGCCAAAGCCCGTGACAATAAATTAAGCATAGAAGAAATGACCGGAGGAACCTTTACGATCACGAATGGTGGGGTATTTGGTTCCCTGATGAGTACACCGATTATCAATATTCCACAGTCGGCTATTTTAGGAATGCACAAAATTCAGGAACGACCGATGGCCATCAACGGACAGGTTGTAATTCGCCCAATGATGTATCTGGCTTTGAGTTATGATCACCGAATTATAGATGGACGTGAAAGTGTTGGGTTTTTGGTTCGTGTGAAAGAACTGCTTGAAAATCCATTACAATTATTAGCGGCACAAGATCCTGCTAAGTTGTTGTTAGAATTATAATCATGTTCGTTCAGGCTTATCTGCAAATGGCAGAAAGTGTCATTCAGGCTTATTCCTTGCCTCAACCACTGCATCTTTTTTTAAAAACATTTTTAAAGAATAATCGACAATTAGGTTCCCGCGACAGAAGATATGTTCGTGAATTGGTTTATGGTTTTTACCGACTAGGACCACAACCTGAAATGAGTGTACGCGATGCATGTTTAACAGGTGCATTTTTGAGTGGGCGATTACCTCAATTGTTTTTTATAAAATGCGGGTTTAATGGTTTCGAATTGAGTGAATTGGATTTGTTGGAGAAATGGAAATGGATTCAAACACAACAAAAAATGTCGTGGAATTTATCGTTTCCATACAGTGAAAAAATAACCAATGCGCATTATCTGACTTATTTGTTTTCGCCCAAGAAAATATTTATTCGGATTCGAAATCCCCGCATCAAGGAATTGCTGATAAGGGCAGAAATTGAATTCAAAGAAGAAACGAAAAACTGTATCTCTTTTGCGAAGCATATGGACTTGGAAGAATTGGGTATGCCACCCGAAGATTATGTGGTACAGGACATCAGCTCTCAACAAGTTCAGGCGTTTTTAAATCCAAAGCCTGCCGAAAAATGGTGGGATTGCTGCGCGGCTAGTGGGGGAAAAAGTTTATTACTACTCGATCAAAAAGTTCCGGTGCATTTAACGGTAAGTGATATTCGTCCTCAGATATTGGGCAATTTGCGGTTACGACTTAAACGTTATGGCTTTCAGATTCAGGAGAGCATTGAATTGGATCTTACTGAGGAAATTCCCGCAAAAATGAATGAACAATTTGATCAGATCATTTGTGATGTTCCTTGCAGCGGTTCCGGCACCTGGTCACATTCTCCGGAACAATTTTATTTTTTCGATGAGAAACATTTGAACAATTATGTACAACGTCAAGCGCTGATTATACGCAATGTATGGAAAGCTTTAAAGCCGGGTGGAAAATTGATTTACCTCACTTGTAGTGTACTGCGTGCAGAAAATGAAATGCAGATTGCCCAATTTCAAAAAGAATATGAATGTGAATTGGAACAACAGAAAGTCTTGTTTTATCAGCCTTATGGAGGCGATGGGATGTTTATAGCGGTATTGCGCAAGCCTGATCAGGAGGATTTGATTTGATGAAAATGTGATCGGTATGATTTGGGAATCAGCCATTGAAGCAAGAAATTTTTCAACCCCAATAACCTTGAAAATTTGTAAATAAATAAAAAAAGATAAGGCACAAGAATGGGGCCTTGTTTGAATTTTTGTCGAAGGATCGGATGACAAACCAATTGTTGAACAATCAACATACAAAAGTATCGAAACCAACCCAGGTGTTTTCGGTATTGTCGAAATAAGTCGAAGGTATAAGCACTAGGACTTAAATGATTTTGAAGACTTGAATCCCGTTCATTTACAAAAGCGGTGTAATCAATGGGTAGGTTGGTGATTTGCATCGATTTCCCGATTCGAAAAAAATACCTCATACACTTCTTGTTTGTCGAGATGACTTAAAGGATGTCGCAGAGATTTATAAGACCGAATGGAGTAGTCGATGAGCATGAATAGAACATCCCGATAGGCCCAATCAGGAATCAAATCACCTCTTTTTGTTTCAACATTCTGATGAATTTGTCGGATATGTAAAATCGTTTGGATGGCTTTTTCTTCGTTCGCAAATACAATACCTCTGGCATAACTTAAGGTTGAGAACATTCTTCCAATGGGATCAGCAGGTAGTTTACCGGTAAAATACAACCAATCAACACTCGGGTGGTAAGCAAATTCGGCAGCAGAAGCAGCGAAAAGAAAAAAGATGTGTTCCGGTTGGCTCCAGATATACCGCACAATATGGCCCGGTGCAACAAAGGCTTTAGTTGGCAATGGAGTCGCTGGGGTCATCTTGAATTTGTTTATTGGAATAAAATTGTTCGTAGGACACACTGAGCAGCATGGCTACTACAGATGGAATCGCCACCAAAAATATTTCAAGGTTTTGTATGGAAATGGTCCCTTTCTCGCGAACGAAGAGTAGCCATAAGAGGATGGAGGCGTAGAAAAAGGTTTCAGCACCAAATACCACATAGTAATAGGTCCATCGAAACACATGAGGGGAGATTTTTTCAAAAAGCGTTTCTCCTAATTGCATGAAAAGTAGCAGAGGCAATCCCCCTGCAAAGCAGATGATGACATAAACAAAATAAATCACAGACATCAGAGCGATGCTGTCTTCTAATTGTCTGTCGTTTTGAATGCTTATGACAAGTAGGCCTATTGCGACCAACAAACCCAAAAGCAAATTAAAGAGTTGTGCCCTCAGCCAGATTTTCATGATATTCATAAAAGTACTTTGAAAAGCAAAGTAAAATAGATAAATTTAATTTTACAACTATTATTGATGGTTTTATGATTTTATTGGCAACTTGAAGAAAAGTGCTTTTGCAATTTGATTTTACACTTTGCTCAATGGAAGTATTTCTATATGAAAGAATTTGTCGGTTTATATTCACAAAAGAAACATATTGAAATCAACTCGAATCGTCAGCTTAATTGGAATTGGAATGCGCAGATTGATTGAAAATTAGACTACCTTGTCATTCCAAAATGAGGATAGACTTCAAATAGGTACTCGGATAAAACTTGTTATTTAAATGCCATCTTTATGAAAAGGATTTTTTTTAGAATGCATGTGTATTGCTCGATTATTTTAATGCTAGTCATGTTAGGCTGTCAGGGGCAAACGACTCAATCCAGCGGGGGCGAATTAATTTCCGGTAAAAGAAAGATTGGTAAAACGGTTGAAGTTTTAGGTGATAGTTTGTGGTATGTTTTTCAGGATACAAAAAATCATCTTTGGTTTGGCAGCGATGGTGAAGGGGTGTTTTATTATGATGGCATACAAATCACGCAGTTTACAAAACAAGACGGGCTTTGCAGCAATAGAATTCGCCAAATTCTGGAAGATGAATCAGGAAATATTTATTTCTCCACCTTGGAAGGAATAAATAAATACGATGGCAACATAATCAGCAAATTGATGCCTGTTGAAAGCAATGAATGGAAATTGCAAAAGGGTGATTTGTGGTTTTATATGATTGGTAAAAGTGATGAATATGGTCCTTACCGATATGATGGTAAAACGCTTCATCATCTCCGTTTGCCAAAGCATAAAACCCATGATGATTTATATCCTGAGGGAATTAATTCATTTTTTAGCCCTTATGAAGTTTATTGTATTTACAAGGATCGAAGCGGTGCAATGTGGTTTGGGACTTCCGTATTTGGCGCTTGTCGATATGATGGCCATTCCCTTCAATGGATATATGAGAAGGATTTAAGCATCGCACCCAATGGGGGGACCTTCGGTATTCGTTCAATCTTTGAAGATCGTGAAGGGCTTTTTTGGATTTGTAATACCCAACAACGTTTTCAATTTGTGAAGTCTCCAGGCACACAAAATGGGTTGTTACAGTATACCAAAATGCAAGGCATCGGAAATGCTGATGATTTTGGAGGAGAAGATTTAGTTTTTTACTCTTACATCCTTGAGGACAATGATGGCAATATCTGGTTGACAACCTGGGAGCAAGGCGTGTTTAAATTTGATGGAACAAAAATCACCCGGTATTTAGTACAAAATGGTTCTAAGACCGTCAATCTGGTATCCATGCATAAAGACCATCAAGGGGTTTTGTGGTTAGGCACAAAAGATCATGGCGCATTTAAATGGGATGGAAAGGAATTTAAACGTTTCAATCCATAACCCCGAATCTACGCCAAGATATATTCGTGAATGACAAGGAATTTGATCGCTTCGCATGTTGGTTTTACTGTATAGCAATAACAATCCAATGATTACAATGGCTCTTGTTTGGGTTTCGAAAGAATCAATGACCAACACAATATTCCCCATCCGAGTATAAATAAAATTCCACCAATAGGTGTTAAGATACCTAATCCTGAAAGTCCGATTTGTTGCTGCGATTTCAAAATACAGAGTGCATATATCGATCCTGAAAATAGGAGTGTGCCGGTGATGAATAAATAGGCCATTGTTTGTTTAAATCGACTCAGATGAGCCCCGGAAAGTCCTACAAAAAGTAAGGCCATTCTGTGGTAAAACTGATAACGAACCCCTGTTTCAAAACTCACTAATAGTTCGGGTGTAAAAACTTGCTTGAGATAATGTGCCCCAAAAGCCCCTAACAGAATAGAGGTCATACAAAATAAACTGCCCCAGATCATGGATGTTTTATGCATAGCTATGAATGATTTTGATAATGTCCAGTGGTTGAATTTTTTCGATGTCTACTACATGTTGCGATTGAAGATAAATCGCTTCTCGTTGTTGAAGCAATTTAGTTAAAATATCCGGAAGCGCTTTGTTGGCAAGCAAGGGCCTTATTTTTAAATCCGTTTTGATTTGCGATTCTAGTTTTTCAATACGCCCTTTCAAATAAATACAAATACCGGTTTGTAAAAGTTGTTGCATCATTTGATGATAACAAGGAAGCCCGCCTCCAGTGGCAATCAATGCTCGTTCATCATTTTGGCAAATTTCCTGAATACACTTTTTCTCTTCTTTTCGGAACCACTCTTCGCCATACTTCACAAAAAGTTCCGGAATCTGACATTGGTGTTTTGATTCAATCCACTCATCGGTATCAACAAAAGTCATCTGAAGCTGATTGGCCACCTCTTGCCCCAAGAAACTTTTACCGGAACCCGGCATTCCCAACAGATAAAATCGCATCTTTGTAAACTACTTTCCGAGTGCAATTTAAATCAAGCTTTTTGTATCGTGGCCAGCATATCCTGTTTATTACCTCCTGAATTACGAAATGGTCTTCCTGTTTCACTGCAATCCCAATGGGATGACCTATGCCAGGCTCATCAGGAAGAAGCGGTAAACTCATTTCGCATCAATCCTAAAAAACCTTTCCGTTCAACAGATGGCCTTGCACAGGTGCCTTGGTGTCAATACGGTTATTATTTACCCGAAAGGCCCTCGTATGTCGCGGATCCTTTATGGCATGCGGGCGCTTATTATGTACAGGAAGCATCATCGATGTTTTTGGAGCAGGCCATTTTACAACATGCGGATTTTAATGAGCCTAAATTTGTACTTGATTTGTGCGCTGCACCAGGTGGAAAAAGTACTTTAATGTCTTCCATACTAGGAGAGGATGATTTGTTAGTCTCCAATGAAGTGATTCAAAGTAGGGTGGGTGTACTGAATGAAAATGCAGTAAAATGGGGGAGTATAAATCATTGGGTTTGCCAAAATGATCCTGCTCAATTTGGGCGCACTCCGGATATGTTCAATGTCGTATTGGTGGATGCCCCTTGTTCCGGTTCAGGTTTGTTTCGTAAACTCCCCGAGTATCAGCAGGAATGGTCAAATCAATTGGTTCATCTGTGTGCCGAACGACAAAAAGAATTTTACACGATAGTTTGCCTTCATTGTCAAATAACGGCTTGCTGATATATATGACTTGCTCTCTCAGCCAGGCCGAAAATGAAGATATGCTCGATTTCCTGATGGAGTCCTTCGATTTAAGCCCATTAAAAATAAATCATCTTTTTGAAGGCATCGTTGAAACCAGTTCCGCAACAGGTGCTTACGGATATCGGTTGATGCCTCACTTGATTCAGGGCGAGGGGTTCTTTTTGGCTTGTTTTAGAAAAAATGACGGACAAGCCACGTTCCGACCTTCAAAATCTAAAATCAGGCATACACAGGAAAGCGCGTGGAATTCTTTTCTAAAAACAGAAGCCTTGCAACTTATTCAAAAGGAAGATGATTTTTATGCGATTTCCGCCGCCCATCAAGCCTTTTATCAACAAACCCAACGCGCTTATAAATGGATTAAACGCGGGATTGCACTGGGAAAAATGATTCGTAAGGATATTATTCCCGATCATGAATTAGCCATGTATCAGGCTGTAGAATTTCAAGAAAGGGTCGAACTCGACCTAAAACAGGCACTTATGTATTTGAAAAAGGATACATTCGTTTTGCCCGAAACTCCCAAAGGATGGCATTTGGCCTCTTTTCAAGGATTGCCCCTTGGTTGGGTAAAAAATCTGGGAAATAGAATGAATAATTATTACCCTTCTACTTACAGGATTTTAAAACAAAACATTTTGACCTGAGAATAAAATTGATGACTTTTGTGCACGCTCGCCCCCAGGGGTGATTTAGCGTTTGAAGCTTCGTTCATTTTATCGGTATGACTAAACTTATTCTGAACATAAATTGACGCGAAGAACAAAAAAATTTTAGGATGATGAAAAAAATATACCTGCTGTTGACTTTCGTTTTGTTTCAAGTCCTTTCCAAGGCTCAATCCGACTTTATTGTGGCGGAAGAAGAAGGGACTTTGTATATCAACCATCGGGTGATGGATCAGGAAACACTGACCGATATTGCCACATATTACTCATTGCGACAATCAGCGCTCGAAAAAATGAATGGAATCTCTGCAGATAAACCATTGAAGATCGGGCAGGAGATAAAAATTCCTTTAACTGAAACGAATTATTACAAAGGATTTGAAGGTAAAAACAGACCTGAGTATGAAGCACTAAAATATTTTATCGGTTCATCCGAAAATTTACAACGTATTGCCCAGCACCTTTTTCTGGAAGAACGCTTTTTAAAAAATTGGAATCCCCAAAGTGGATTTCGTCGGGGTGATTTGATCACTGTAGGTTGGATTAAGATTGTGGGGATGAAGCAACCGGTAAACATCAACAAACCGAATGAGGTGAATGGACAGGTAACTCCGATTAAAAAGGCAGTACCTTCAAAAGGACAAAATGGCCAAAAGACCAATAAGCCGGCAGAAACCAAAATGGCTCAACCGCGTGTGGTAAAAAATGATCCCAATCGAACCGCTGGTAAACAACGTAAATCCTTGCGTGAAAAATGGGATGAATGGTTCCCGCGTAAAGAGGCTTCAGATGATCGAGGCCCTAAAGCGCCATCCAATCGTAACACAGAACAAACAGAAAAAAAGGAATCTGTGGTAGCAAGCGAAACAAAGAAACCCAAGAAATCGTTTAAGCAAATTTGGGATGAGTTGGTGAATGGCAAACCTAAAAACACAACGAGTGCTCAACGCCAAAGTCCACCCAAACCAAACAATCCTACTATCAGTAACCGGGCCGCGGAAAAGAAAGCGACAAACAATCCGGCAGTTAAGAATAAACCGAACTCAGATACCATTCAAGTGAGTGCAAAAAAGAAAAAGTCCTTTTCCCAAATATGGGATGAGTTGGTGAATGGCAAACCCAAAAATTCGGTAAGTACTCCTAAAAGAGCCCAAACACCTCCTGTATCCACCAAGCAACAAGCTTCAAATAACAATCAATTTGTTGAGGCAAAAAATAAACCAGCGCAATCTGAACCCAAGTTAGAAAAAGAAGAGAAGACTCCTGCACAAGCGAAACAAAAAAAGAGTCTTAAAGAGCGATGGAATCAATTGGTGAACGGTGAAACAAAAACGCCATCTCCAGAAAAAAAGAAAAACAATTCTGCTTCCAAGCCCATAGTCGCCAAAAAGGAAAAGTTGAGTGAACAAAGGGTAGAAAAACAAAAAGAAGCCGTTTCGGAAAATAAGCAGCAGGAAAATGTTCCAACTGAAGCAACCGAAAACAAACAAGAGGAAATTGTGGATGATCCTTTTGCCGAAGCTGCTGCTGAAATCAAGAAAGAGAAAAGTTTGAGCAGTGAGGTCAAACAATTAAAATTTAATGCTCAAAAAAATGGCAAGGCGGCTTATTTTTTCAGTGGTCCAATCGGTGGTAAATTTTATGTGGTCACCAATTTGGTGGCAAAAGGCGAACTGGTTAAAGTGGTGAATACTGCCAATGGGAAATATGTAATCGCGGAGGTTATTGGTACGCTCCCGGGAAATGATTTAACCAAAGGACTGATTTTGAAAATTAGTGATAACGCTAAATTGCCATTGGGGCAAAAAAATAGTGTTTTTAACGTTCAAATTTTCTTCTAAGCACCCATTTATAAAATGCCATGAGAATTTTAATCATCCGGTATTCATCCATTGGGGACATCCTGCTAACGACACCGCTGATTCGTACGATTCGGAAAAAATATCCGCATGCTGAAATTCACTTTTTGACCAAGCTGGGTATGAAAGAGGTTCTCTCCTCAAACCCTTACATTGATGTATTTCACTATTACGAAAATGATTTGCAGAAGGTGGTATTAGAACTGGTTCCTTTGCGTTTTGATTTGGTGTTCGACTTACATAAAAATTTTCGAAGCCGCTATGTAACAGCGCTTTTAAAACAAGCCTTTAATAGCCAGGTTCAGTTGTTTCGATTTTCCAAAATCAACATTCGAAAATGGCTGGCTGTGCAACTTAAGTATCGTAGGGCCTTGCCGGATAAAAGCATTGTGGATCGTTATTTTGAGGCTGTTCAAACCCTGGAAATCCGGAATGATGGTGAAGGTCTGGATTGTTTTATACCATCAGATTGCGAAATCCAGAAAGATGATCTACCGCTGGGGCATGTGATGGGATTTATAGCATGTGGGATTGGCGGTCAGCACGAAACAAAAAAAATGCCTGTTGAGAAATGGCGCGAATTAATCAGCCAATTACCCTTACCTGTCGTGTTGCTGGGAGGGCCGGAAGATACCCCCATGGCAGAAAAATTGGCGGCTATTGATCCGGTGAAGATTTATAACGCCTGTGGAAAGTTTCGATTGATGGAAAGTGCTGACATCGTGCGAAGATCTCGCCTGGTGATTACCCACGACACGGGCGTGATGCATATGGCGGCTGCTTTTAAAAAACCAATCGTATCCATCTGGGGGAATACCATTCCTGCCTTTGGCATGTTCCCTTATTATGGACAGAATAATATTCATCAACATCCTTCTCCATTGAGCATTATGCACGAGGTGAAAGAATTATCCTGCAGACCTTGCTCTAAAATTGGGTTCAAATCATGCCCGAAAAAACATTTTCGCTGTATGCAAGATCAGAACATTGATTTAATAGTGAGAGATGTAAATGCTTTGCTTCAGAAAAAATAATGAAATGATTGGTCTTTTTATGTTCAAGCGTATTTGATTCTCTTATTCGTATTTGCAGTTGGTTGTGTGCAACGGCAAAATTCGGGTTACATCTTTTTTACATTTAAAATCCGGTAAAACCGGTTCCTCCAATTTATTCTTTGGAAGGAATTACCTTGTAAATCAGCCCGTTCATAAGAATTTTAGGCTTACCCTCTTTTTTTCATTTATTTTGCAGCGCGAAACAAGTATGCTCAGAATCGGAATCATAGGCGCAGGACAATACGGACGACAACATGTAGAACAAATCCAGGGCTTAGAACATGTGCAAATCACAGGCGTTTATGATATTCAGCCCGAACGCGCCTCGGCCCTGTCGCAGGAGTTTTTAATCCCTCATTTCAACGATATTGATCAACTATTGTCGGAATCAGACGCCATGGATGTCGTTTGTTCTACTTCGGCCCATCATGAAATGGCCTTACTTGCCCTTCGAAGCGGGAAACATGTTTTCATCGAAAAACCGATGTGTGCCACCTTAGATCAGGCTGCCGAATTGGTGAATATGAGTCTGGAAGCAGATTTAAAATGTATGATTGGTTATAATGAACGTTTTAACCCGGCTTTTGAAGCCATGCAGGACATTTCCGGCCCCTGGCTCTTTATTGAAAGTCAACGGGTAACACCTTTTACCCCCCGAACCAGTAATATCAGTGTGGTTTTAGATTTGATGATTCATGATATTGACCTGATCCTCAAAATCGTTCGTAGCGATATTAAGCAAATTTCGGCCACGGGCGTGAAAGTGCTCAGCGATACACCCGATATTGCCAATGTTCGCTTGGAGTTTAACAATGGCTGTGTGGCCAATCTCACTGCAAGCCGCTTAGCCGATCGGGAAAAACGAAGTTTAAGGCTCTTTCAGGCTGATTCTTATTATCGGCTGAATTTGCTCAATGCCGAATTGCACCGGATGAGTTTAGGGCAAAACAGACAAAGTCAACAAAGCGCTAAAGTAATTTCAGAAAAGATGGACATCAAAAAAATAAATACGTTAAAGGCACAATTTGAGTGCTTTGTGCGTTGTATTAAACACAATGAACCTTGTCCTACCAGTCCCCAGGATGCCTATGCCGCCATGGACATTGCTTTTAAAATCATGAAAAAAATAGAATCTTTGGGAGCTTCATAAAATAATCTGATAAAAAATCACGTTCATGACACGCGAGAGAATGTTACATCCCATTTTAGCCCTGTTTTTGGCCATCATCCTGTTCCAATCCTGTAACATGGTGAACCCCAAAGAATCGGTGCCCACCTATATTGAAATTGATAGTGTTCGGTTAGATCCGACCATCAGCGCTGTACATGGTTCTTTATCACATAAAATTACCGATGTTTGGGTGTACTATGAACGGCAGTTGCTCGGTGCATTCGAGCTTCCGGCCCGTGTACCTATTATTACGGAAGGTCGTGGTCAATTGCAGGTCATTGCAGGTATTTGGGACAATGGACTCAGCGGAACCCGAACAAAATACCCCTTTTTTACAGTGGATACTTTTACATTTGATGCGAAACCTACCGAAACCATAAAACATGTTCCGGTTTTTAAATATCGGACCACCGATACGCCCAAAGTGAATTATTTTAATGAAGGATTTGAACAAGGAAATAGTTTCGAAAAAAGAGCAGGGAGTTTGGCTTCAATGGTTAAAACCAACGATCCGACTGAGGTGTTTGAAGGAGATTGGAGTGGTAAAATTCAATTCGACGATACCACCACTTATGCCGAAGTTATTACCACTCAGGAGCATCTGCTTACCCCTAACCGCGATGCCTATATTGAAATGAACTACAAAAGTGATGTCTCCATGGTGATGCGAATGGAAGTGTATCATGTGGGCACTTATATTTATTCAGATGTGATTGGCTTAAAAGCCAGAGATACCTGGACCAAAGTCTATATCAACATGGGGGCTTTGCCTCTTCTTTTCAATATGGTAAATTTAAAATTATCCTGAAAGCCACTAAACCCAGCGACCAAAGCCGACCGAAGATACTGATTGACAATTTTAAAGTGATTTATTATAATTAGTGAAGAGGGAAATTAAATTCGGAATTTTTGCATACGCCCTGGCCGACTTTTTAAGTTCGTCCCTGGGATGGCTGTTGTTTTTATATTATCGTAAAAATGCAGGAGAGCCAATAGAATTCACGGCATTCTTTCAAGGGCTATCCTTAAAGGATTTGTGGTTGATTCTTTTACTGATTCCGTGTTTTTGGTTGGTCATTCATTTGTTTTCAGGAGCATATTTTAATCCCTATCGTAAATCGCGGTTTATAGAAATTTACCGAACCCTCATTAGTAGTATCATTGGGACTATTTTCCTTTATTTTATCTTTTTCCTGAACGACAATTCAGCGAATAATGCTTATTACTATAAGTCGTTTTTTGTTTATCTGCTGATCCAGTTCCTGTGCACTTCTTTGGGGCGAATTATTGTCATGAGAGGCATTAAAAACGAAATCAATAAAGGACGTTTCGGATACAATACCCTGATGATCGGTGGGAATCAACAAGCCGTCAATATTTATCAGGATATTTTAGACAATGAGGTCAAGTTAGGCTATACATTTAAAGGTTTTGTGTATGCCGATGATTCAGCCAACAATGGGATGAGTCATTATCTGCCTCGTTTGGGAAGTATCGATCAATTGGAGGAAATTATTGATAAGCATCAGATTGAGGAAGCTATCATCGCCATTGATACTTCCGAACATAATCGTTTGCAAATGATTCTGGCTCAATTATCACACCGTCAGGTAATCATTAAAATTACGCCTGATTTATATGATATCATTTCCGGTTCGGTGCGCACCAGTAATGTATTTGGTGCGGTGCTGATTGAAATTTACCCTGAACTGATGCCTGATTGGCAAAGAGTGATCAAACGGGCGATTGATATTTTTGTATCTTCACTCGTATTGGTTCTGCTGAGTCCCTTGTATCTCATTGCCGCGCTTAAGGTAAAATGGTCCTCGCCCGGGCCGGTGTTTTACAAACAACAAAGAATTGGTTTATACGGAAAACCATTTTGGATTTATAAGTTTCGTTCAATGGTATTAAATGCAGAAGATAACGGACCCGCACTTTCCAGTGAACATGATCCACGTATTACCCGATGGGGTAAAGTGATGCGGAAATGGCGCATCGATGAAATTCCACAGTTTTTTAATATCATTCGGGGGGATATGTCCTTGGTGGGGCCTCGTCCGGAAAGAAAGTATTATATCGACATTATTTCTCAAACCAATCCCCATTATAAATTTCTGCATAAAGTTAAACCGGGTTTATCATCCTGGGGCATGGTGAAATTTGGATATGCTCAAAATACCCAGGAAATGATCGAACGGATGAAATACGATTTGTTGTATATCAAAAACTGTTCGCTGGTATTGGATTTCAAAATCATGATTTATACAATTTTGGTTATCTTGCAGGGCAGAGGAAAATAGGCCTTTCTGATTTGCAGGCCGCTTCGGTAGTGCATTAAATATTTCTAATTGATGTCCATGTATTTATTGCAGGATTGAAGTTGCACAACTTAAAGCGAAACAAATGAATCAGTATGGTATTGACCGAAATTTGGTTCTATTTTGAAAACCTCAATCTAAAATAATCAGGCATTGAAAAAGACACCCGGATTGAAATGGATCAGTTTTATAATGACGTGCAGTTTGTTGATGATCGCAAATGCTTTAATCGCCCAACGCAGTTATTTTCAACAGGAATTATCTTACGATATTCAGGTGCAATTAGATGATCGCAGTCACATTCTCCGCGGCTATGAAAAAATAACATACATCAATCGTTCGCCGGATAGTTTGAAGTTTATTTTTATGCATATCTGGCCGAATGCATATCGCAACGATCGCAATGAATTTACCCGGCAACAAGTGGAGAACGGGGAAACAGATTTTTATTATAGCAAAAAAGCTCAACGTGGATTTATCGACAGTCTGCAATTTAAAGTAGATGATTTGGATGTTGGGGTGAGTGAATATAATAACTACGCCGATGTGGTGGTACTGGAATTAAATGCCCCTTTAGCACCTGGCGCACAGATGATTATTTCAACCCCGTTTCGTGTTGTATTACCGGAAATTTTTTCCCGAATGGGGCACGACAAAAATCATTATTGTATTACGCAATGGTATCCCAAACCTGCCGTATATGATCATAAAGGTTGGCATCCCTATACCTATTTGGATCAGGGAGAATTTTATAGTGAATTTGCGCGATATGATGTAGAAATCAACCTGCCTAAAGATTACGTAGTGGCATCTACAGGGATCCTTCAAACGGAATCTGAAAAGGAGTGGATGCTTTCAAAAACCAATTTGCCCGATTCTCAATTTGTCAGTAATTCCAAATTGGAATACTTGAGGTCAAAGCGTGAATTTTCCTCTGATAGAAAAACCATTCGATTTAAACAAGATCAAATGCACGATTTTGCTTGGTTTGCATCACGGGATTATTGCGTTCAACAAACAAAACTGCCCCTGAATAATGGTCGCACTATCGACTGTATGAGTTTTTATTTCCCCCTGGAAGCGTACTTTTTATAAGGGCTCTGAAAAAGTGTTGGCATCCTGTGTCAAATATCTTTCTGAAAAAGTGGGGGAATATCCATATGGTCAAATATCTATTGTAGATGGCCGACTTGCTGCAGGAGCAGGGATGGAATATCCTATGGTGGCCGTTTTGGGAGATGTGCTCAATAAGGAACAATTATACCGGGCGCTTGCTCATGAAGTTGCCCACAATTGGTTTTATGGAATTCTCGCTTCCGATGAACGCGCTTATCCCTGGATGGATGAAAGCCTGACTACTTTTTATGAGCAGGAAATCCTTTCAAAAATAAGCGATACAAGTCATCAGATTTATAATCTCCTGAGTGAAAGAACCGATAAACTCATCTACTTAACCACAGCAGGTTGGAACGAATCACAAGCCGGGCATTTACATTCCGAAGCATATTCTCACCTCAATTATGGAGGCATTTTGTACGAAAAATTACCGGCTTCCTGGAAATATCTTCAGGCCTATTTAGGTGATTCTTCTTTTGACCGCTGTATTCAGTCGTATTATACGAAATGGAGATATAAGCATCCATATCCCGAAGATCTTGAAATGATTATTACACAAAATTCCGGCAAAGATTTGTCATGGTTTTTTGATGGACTCTTGCGCAGTGATGAACAAATCGACTTTTGCCTGAAAAGGGTGAAAGGAGGTCGTGGTGCTTCTTCGAAAGACATATTTGTAAAAGGACGAACGAATTTTCAAGGACCTATTCCGGTAGATGCCATTAAAAATGGAAAAGTGGTGGATAGGGCATGGGTTTCTTACCCTTATCAAATGCCTGCACAATTACCTGCCGATGCCGATGAATATCGCATTGATGTCAATCAGGATATACCCGAGCGGAGGTTGAATAACAATGTATGGCGCAATAAATCTTTACGACATAAAAATCCTTTTCAATTAAAAACTGGTTTAGGAATTAATCTGTCAACGAAAAACGAAATGTTTCTTTTGCCGGCTTTTGGATACAATGCCTATGATCGGTTCATGGCCGGTGGGCTGATTCATAACCTTCGTTTGCCAGCCCGACCATTTCAGTTTGTATTGGCACCGATGTATAGTTTTAAAACACAATCAGCAGTCGGTACCGGTATGTTGGCTTATCATATTTTTCCCCGTCAATATTTTCAGCGTATCAGTTTGGCTTTGCACGGAAATAGTTTTCATCACGATCAAAGTGATCTCAATTTGTCGAAGCCTTTGTATTTACGTCATCAAAAATTGGCCCCTTCGGTGCAGTTCGTTTTTAAACCATCTTCTGCTCGATCAACTGTTCAAAATAGTTTGATTCTGAAGTATTATTATATCGGCGAGGAAGCTCTTCGGTATCAGCGTGATTTGACAGATAGCCTCATTCGTCCGGAGATTATTTCAGGTGACGAACAGCATCTCGGACGATTGGTTTTTTTGCATCAAAATAAAAGAACCCTCAATCCATATTCCTACAATTTAGACATACAAGCCAACCAACAATTTTTGAAAATTGGACTCACTGCTGAGTTGCGGATTGATTATCATATGCCCGAACGCGCATTTTATGTGAGAGCTTTCGGCGGTAAATTTTTTGAGTTCGATCCCAATCAATCTTCTTTTGGTATCCAAAATCAGTATCTCACCGCAACCTATACCGGTAACAATGATTGGATATATGATGGCGTTTACTTAGATCGTAACGCGCAAAGTGGATGGAAAACACAACAAATAGCGATGCAGGAAGGCGGTCTAAAAATCCGCACCTTAATGTATGCCTCTCCGCTTGGTCGTTCCGATAATTGGCTGGCTTCCGTGAATCTTCGTTCAGATTTGCCTTTTTCTTTTCCACTCAAATTGCAATTATTTTTTGATGCCGTCACTTTCGCCAATGCCGCTCAGTTAAATCCTTCCGGCAATAAAGTCTTATTTGACGGCGGTATTCAGTTAAATATGTTTAAGGAACGCCTCGTCGTTTATTTACCACTCCTCATGAGCAAAGATTTTAAGGACTACAGCAAAAGCGTGTATGCTAAAAATCGTATGTTGCAGAATATGTCCTTTGCATTGCGCTTTCATCCTTTTGAATGGATGGATCAACAAAAGGAGTGGCTACAATTATTACAATGATTCAGCCGTTTGTGCAGTGACAGGTGATTTTTTGGAAGCCGCATAACGCATCGCAGCCTGAATAAAACCGACAAATAAAGGGTGTGGATTTTCTACGGTCGACTTCAGTTCGGGGTGATATTGGGTGCCTATAAAATAAGGATGTTCAGGAATTTCAACCACTTCCACCAATCCGGTTTTAGGGTTACGGCCTGTGGCTTTCATACCGGCTTTTTCAAAGGCCTCTAAAAAGTTATTGTTAAACTCCCAACGATGACGATGACGCTCGCTGATATATTGTTTGCCATAAACCTCATAGGCTTTTGAGTCCAGGCTTAACTCACATTCATAAGCTCCTAATCGCATCGTGCCACCCATCTGAATGATATTTTTTTGGTCCTCCATGATATCAATCACCGGATAAGGTGTATGCTTGTCCATTTCGGTGGAATTGGCGGTGGAATAACCCAGCACATTTCTGGCAAACTCAATCACACTGCATTGCATACCCAGACAAATTCCAAAAAACGGAATTTTTTGTTCACGGGCATATTGAATAGCTGCAATTTTTCCTTCAATGCCCCGATTGCCAAAACCAGGTGCTACCAGTATGCCATCGAGACCACTCAACAGGGAACGGATATTGCCTTTTTCTATTTCTTCCGAATGAATATTACGCACCTCAACCTTACATTCATTCACAGCGCCGGCATGAACAAAGGCTTCCAAGATGGATTTGTAGGCATCTTGTAATTCTACATACTTCCCAACCAATCCAACAACCACTTTGGTTTTAGGATGTTTCAATTTGTTCAAAAATGATTTCCAGTTTTTTAAATCCGGTTCATTGCGCAAGGGGAGTTCAAGTTTCTCCAAACAGATGGCATCTAAATTTTCACGCATCATATGCAAGGGCACATCGTAAATAGTTTCTGCATCAGCTGCTTCTATCACGGCATCTTGTTTAACATTACAGAACAAAGCAATTTTTCGTTTAATATCTGCATTCAAGGGTTCTTCTGTACGGCAAACGATAATATCGGGCGATAAACCATTTTCACTCATCAATTTTACTGAGTGCTGCGTAGGTTTGGTTTTTAGTTCTTTTGCTGCTTTTAAGTAAGGGATCAGGGTGAGATGCACGATGATACAATTTTCATCGCCTAACTCCCATTGCAGCGGTCGGATAGATTCAATATAAGGCAGACTTTCAATATCACCTACAGTTCCTCCAATTTCAGTAATGATAATATCGTATTCATTATTTTGAGCCAAGAGAGTTATCCTGCGCTTGATCTCATCGGTAATATGCGGAATCACCTGAACCGTTTTCCCTAGATAAGCACCTTCACGCTCTTTATTAATCACATATTGATAAATACGTCCTGTGGTAACATTGTTTGCCTGAGAGGTAGGCGTACTCAAAAATCGCTCATAGTGACCAAGGTCCAAATCCGTTTCAGCACCATCATCGGTCACATAACATTCGCCATGCTCATATGGATTCAAAGTACCCGGATCAACATTGATATAAGGATCCAGTTTTTGAATGGTCACTTTAAAGCCTCTGGCCTGAAGTAATTTGGCCAATGATGCTGCAATAATCCCCTTACCCAATGAAGAGGTTACTCCTCCCGTTACAAATACGTATTTCGCCATAGTCATGCTTTTTGCTTTGACCCGTCAGTGTTTTTCAATAAAATTGTTGTGGAAATTCCTAAAGGTCGCACAAAGGTAATCGAAAAAAGCAAGGCTTAAAATAGTTCCTGCTCATCGTGGATATTTTGTGGGTTTTGGTAGGGGAATTCTAATTTTGGGGCGCACAACTACCCGGGAAAACAAGATTTGTAGCAGCAAGGCGCGAATCTACTGTAAATAAAGCCTGTAAAGGATTTGCTCGGTAACCTCAAATTAAAAAATCATACTGAGACCAATTCGCCGAAGTATTTGACTTTCTGATTCGTTTTTGCTGTTGACTGTGTCCAACTGCAAATTTTTGGGTCAAACCTAAAAGTTTAGCGCCCTCCAAAAGCAGACAACCGGCAACGAAACGGTCAGCCCCCTGTCTGCTTCCGCAACACCTCACGGACTCAATAAATGGCTCCCTGAAGGCTAAAAATTTCCCAAAAAAGGCCTCTGCCGGCAGCGAATTTTGTTTTTATGGACTGCATAGTTAATCTTTGCAAACAATATTTAGTCTGAGGGCGTCTTCATCATGACTTTTTATTGACACCTATTAAACACAACATGAAACTCAAAGCACCTGTAGACGTAAAATGGATTGCCGACTTTGTTGGGGCCCGTTTGGTCGGAGACGACAGCATTCAGGCTGACGGCATCAACGAAGTACACAAAATTACACCTGGTGATATTTCGTTTGTGGACATTGAAAAATATTATGCCCGAACCCTCGAAAGCGAGGCATCGGTCATATTGATCAACAAAGAAGTTGAATGCCCCAAGGGAAAAGCCCTTCTCATTACCAAAGATCCTGCCGGGTCTTATGTAAAATTGGTGAAACATTTTTGCCCATTTGAGCCTTCCCATAAAATGATCAGCGATACTGCCGAAATTGGCGAAGGCACCATTATCATGCCCAATGTGTTTATCGGTAACCATTGTAAAATTGGTAAAAATTGTATCATTCATCCGGGAGTCGTCATCTACGATCGCACCTATATCGGCGATAACGTCATCATTCAATCGAATTCTGTCATTGGTGGCGATGCTTTTTACTTCAATAAACGCAGCAACGAAGATCTGCTTTACATGAAACTAGAAAGTTGCGGACGTACTTTCATCGAGGACCACGTAGAAATTGGCGCCTGTTGCACCATTGATAAAGGTGTAAGCGGCGATACCATTATCGGGCGAGGAACTAAATTCGACAACTTCATTCATATCGGGCATGGAACCATCATCGGCCAAAATTGTTTGTTTGCGGCTCAGGTTGGGGTGGCCGGCAAAGTCACCATCGGCGATAATGTGCTGCTTTACGGACAAGTTGGTGTGAGTAAGGATCTGGTTATCGAAAGTAACACGGTCGTATTGGCCAAGAGCGGAGTTGGAAAATCTTTGCCGGGCGGTAAAGTCTGGTTCGGTATTCCGGTACAGGATGCCAAAGATAAAATGGAGGAATTGGTATGGGTCAAAAGGATTCCCGAATTATGGGACCGTATGCGGGGAGATTATTAATTTTTTTGGGGCGCACATGTTGCGCTCTTTTTTTTATGGCCCCACCTGCTCTCGGCTTGTATCTTTGGTTGCGTCGCGGGAGCGGCCTTTCTTTTCCATGGCATCTTTTCTGCCCGCGCCGCAAACAAAGGATATCGCCTCCATCAGGGCGCGATGAAAATAGTTTGAATGAGGGGTATTGTTTTTCATCTTTACCGATCGGTTTAACCTTTCACCGATTCACAAGTCTAAGCTTAACCAATTTTTAATATTTTGTCTTTAAATTCAAATTCCTCGATTACAACTTCATGAAGTGCATCCCATTTTTATTATTTTCTCTGTCACTCATGACGGGTATGGGAACCACTTTTTCCGGGGCGCAGAACAGCTTTTATCTCAAGCCTTCTCTCAGCTTCGGCCATGAGCAACTTCAAATACAGGATGATGTTTATCACATACCCGGAACGAGTCTCAAAATTGAAGTGCTTAAATTTTATATCGCCCATATGACAGTATCTGGCGAATGCGATGACCCTTCCTCCAAGGTAGATGATTATTCGCTGATCGATTTTTTCGAAGACACAGCCCCTGTGAAAATTCATAATCCTTGTAAAATTTCTCCGTCTACAAATTTGTCCTTTCAACTCGGAGTAGATCCTGTAATTCAGGAAGCGGGCGTGCAATCCGGGGTTTTGGATCCAATGAGAGGGATGTACTGGACCTGGAATAGCGGCTATATTCATTTTAAACTAGAATTAAAGGATACCATTTCCAGCGGCCCGGATCGTGAAATCGTTTTGCACATTGGAGGATATCGAGGGGATCAGTCAACGATTCAACAAGTCCTCTGCAAAAATTTGTCAACCGACAATAATCAACTTTGTTTCGATATCAAACCACTCATTGATTATTGCCAATCCCAGGGTATTCATAAAGTCATGTCGCCAGGTCAGGAAGCCGTTCAATTGTCTAAAATTATTGCACACAGTTTTTTTATTCGTCAACAATGAGAACTTTATTACTAGCATTGGGATGGATGATATGTTGCGCACTCTCAGCGCATCATGAAGCAATTACATGGCGTATTCCGGCTCAATGGCCTGCTATGGTATATGATACCTCCCAAAACCGCCTGAGTGAACAAAAGATTTTTTTAGGAAGGGTTTTATTTTACGATCCTTTATTATCGCGGAATCATCAGGTATCATGCGCGAGTTGTCATTCTCCTTATTCCGCTTTTTACCCATGTCGATCATGCCTTGAGCCATGGCGTCGACGATCGGATAGGGACCCGCAACGCGCCCGTTTTGTTGAACTTAGCTTGGCAAAATAAATTTATGTGGGATGGGGCGATTCATCATTTAGATCTGCAGGCCTTGGCACCCTTAACCCATCATGCGGAAATGGATAGTCATCTCGATTCGCTCATTTTTAAATTGCGTCATCATCCCAAATATCCATCTCTGTTTGAATCCGTTTATGGTTCATCAGATATAAGTGGAGAACGGATCTTAAAATCTTTGTCTGCATTTATGCTCACCCTCATCAGTTCTGATTCCAAATATGATCAAATGCTCAGAGGGGAAGTCAATTTCTCCGATCCGGAAAAAAAGGGTTATCATAAGTTCAAACAACATTGTGCTTCTTGTCATACGGAACCACTTTTCACCAATCACTCATTTGCCAACAATGGACTTCCCCCAGATGTCTTACTGCAGGATTCCGGGCGATATAAAATCACGCATCAGCCATTGGATGCCTTTTTATTTAAAGTGCCTACTTTGCGAAATATTGCCTGGAGTTATCCTTATATGCATGATGGCCGTTTCAAACGACTTAAAGATGTGATGAAACATTATCGGCAGGGGATAGCGCATTCAGCTACGTTAGATCCTATTTTGCAAACGCCACCTGTGCTCAATGATTCCGATCAGGTTGAATTGATTGCCTTTTTGCATACGCTCAGTGATTCCAACTTTATTCGAAATACCCAATATCATTACCCCAAAGATTTTTTTTTCAAACTGATTTTCTAAACTTTTAAACCATTCATTATTATTCCTATGAGAAAGCACATTTTTTTATTCGGTCTGATTCTTTTGAGTACAAGCTCAAAATCACAAATCAATCCTGCAATCACTTCCTGGTTGCAGAACAATTCCCTGACCGGTTCGTATTACGCCAGCGGAAATTCTACACCTATTGCCAATAATATATTGGTAAACTGCCAGAAAGTAGAGTATTCTAATAATTGGGTATATATTCATACCAAAGGCATACCGGCTTACCCAACCGGTCCTTTTTTAGATGGTAATCCATCATTGGCGCAAGACCAATCTGCAATTTTTAAACTACCTCTGAATCCAACACAAAATACCGGTACGCTCACAGGCACTACGCCAGGTAATATCGGCATCTTTATCAACGGAGTGGCTTTGTTCGATTATCGGGATGGAGTGGCTTGGAACACCAGTACAAATAGTTTATGCGGCGGGCCGGGCAATCCCCCTTGTCCGGGTGGTATGGGTGCAACCATGCCCTGGAACAGAGATGCCGTGCTTGCAGAAAAACCTGGTTTTGATTGCTCCAAAGGACATCCTGCTATGGGCAATTACCATCATCACCAAAATCCCAGTGCGTTTAAACTAGACCTGAACGTTGTTTCTACCATTTGTAATTTATACGACGCAGATGGTTTATATGCCATCAATACCGCGCAACATTCACCACTCATCGGTTTTGCTTCCGACGGCTTCCCAATTTATGGGGCTTATGCGTATGCCAATGTAGATGGAACAGGTGGTATTGTTCGTATCAAATCTTCCTACCAGTTGCGCTCGATTACACAGCGTACTCACCATGCCGATGGTACCAATGTAGACGATGGACCGGCAGTAAGTACCACTTATCCTTTGGGTTATTTTAGAGAAGATTACGAATTTATTGCACACCCCGGCGATGAGTCTTATCTAGATGAACACAATGGACGATTCTGCAAAACACCGGAATACCCAAATGGAATTTATTGTTATTTTGCTACCGTTGATGCCAACTACAATTCTGCCTATCCTTACGTTGTCGGCCCAAATTTTTACGGCAACAAAGTAGGTGTTAAAGTGTCAAGTGTAACGGAGCCAACTACCGTTTACGCACCCAATGCAGTTTCAATGCCAGATGGACTAAAAAACGACTTCAATATTTTCCAAATCCGGCATCAAATTTATTAGCGATACAGGTAAATGGCTTGTTACAGAAAACCTGCTTTGTGCGTTTGCGCGATCTCAATGGACGAATCATTCAATCCACAGAAATTAAGGCAGGCAGCACAATCGCCTATCTCGAAACAGAAGCTATTTATCCCGGAATGTATTTGTTGGAGATCGATGATCAGGAACAACAATGGACAGAAAAATAAACATCTTACCATAGGTAGTTCTAATTTCAATCTATGATACCCATGCACATTTTCCGATTTTTTTATGTTCCTTCTTTCTGCTTTCGTTACAACAGCTCAAGGCGCAACAAAATGTATTACTCATTATTGCCGATGATGTCGGGCCGGATTATTTCGGAAGTTTTGTTCCAAACGGCGATACAGCTGTTATGCCTCATATAAGATCTCTGGCCGATCGAGGTATCCGCTTTACACAAGCCTGGGCATCGCCGGTTTGCTCACCCACAAGAGCAGGGATTTTTACAGGTCGCTATCCTTTCCGCACAGGGGTAGGGCAGGTGATTACAAATAACATGAGTCCTCAATTAGATACGGCCGAAGTAAGCATCGCGCGTTTATTGAAGTCTTATGCCCCTCTGACCTATCAAACGGCTTGTGTGGGGAAATGGCACTTGCATGCCAATGCGCCTGCCAAACGCCTGAATCCAAATCGAATGGGATACGATTTTTATTCCGGAAATTTTAATGGCGCCATTAGCGACTATTATTCTTATCCCATCATTGTCAATGGAATAGTTGATACAGCCAATGAATATGCCACTACGCAACCATCAACGATGCCATTTCATGGTTGGATACAATCAGTAATACCAAACCATTTTTTTGTGGCTTGGGTTCAATGCACCACACTCGCCTTATCATTTACCGCCTGCTCATTTATGTGACACGATTGGTTTAAGCGGAACAGCTGCTCACATCAACAACAACAAAAGCAAATACTTTAAAGCAGCTTTGCAAGCTTTGGATTCCGAAATAGGGCGCTTATTTGCTTACCTCGAAACCAATGGGATGCTCGATAGTACCCATATTATTTTTATAGGTGATAACGGCAATGCTGCAGAGGTGGCTCAAAATGTTTTGGCATCCCGTTGTAAAGGAACAATTTATCAATATGGCGTGCAAGTTCCGGTAATCATTTCCGGACCTGCTGTTGTAAATCCGAATCGAAATTGTACCGACCTTGTCAATACTCCCGATCTATTTGCGACAATAGCTGAGCTGGCAGGAATGTCCAATTGGAGTAGTTTTATTCCTGTTTCAAACAAAGTAGATGGTCGAAGTTTATTACCCATTATCAAAAACCAAAACCAACTTGTTCGTACCTGGATTTTTACCGAGCAATTTCAGGACACAGCCAACGTTAAGGATGGAAAACTATTCGTGATTCCGAATATCAACTCTTGCGCTTCGATAATGGAAATGAAGAATTTTATCATGTACTATCCGATCCTCAACAAATGACGAATCTGCTCACAGCATCAATGAGCGTAGCAGACATCAGCCATTACCTCAGTTTGTGCGATACCCTGAATACATTACTCGGGACGGGCTCTTGTTCCCCCGTTCAAACGCTGGATTGGTCTGTTCACTCCTTAACCATTTTTCCGAATCCATTTCATGAATCTATCCATATTCAAAGCGCCCAACCGATCAAACAATGGTCCCTCATTGATCTGCAAGGTCGACTTGTTTTGAAAGGAGAAAATACCGAAATAGAAACAAAATATCTTCCCAAAGGAGTCTATGTCCTTCAACTGATTCAGACCGATGGCCGTATACATGTACTTAAATGCACCAAAGAGTAAAAAGGGGCTAATGTTTATCTAATACAAGATAACAGAAATAATGCACACTCTTAATTGGCGCATACATTTATCCACCCATTCCTTCACTCAACTTTTCCATCACTTCAAACACGGCCGGACAAACTTCAGCGTTTTTCGGGGTTAATGCGGGGCGTTTTAATAACATCTTCATCGGTATAGTATTATCTGAACCCAAAAAGGTACAAGGTTGATGTTGCAGTACATAGTCATTGTCCTCATCCAATCGTAAGTATTTTTCAATCAACACGCCCTCCTTCATGCCCAAAAATTTTGCAATGCGTTTGATATCCGGAATTTTAAACCGAGGGGAATGATTTTTACAACAATTCGCACAACTCAAACAATCGATACGACTAAACACATCCTCATGTAATTCCGGCAATTGCTTAATCACTTTCCGATGATCGCAGCGTTGTAAAAACGACTATACTTTTTTTATTTTCCTTGGCAAGTTTGCCAGTTTGGAGTACTCATTATTACAGAATGCTTATTTCAAATTCTGAAACATATCGGCGGTCATGCTGTCCAAGTCATATTTCGGTTTCCAGTTCCAATCATTTTGAGCCCGACTATCATCAATACTTTGGGCCAGCTATTGGCAATCTGTTGTCGAAAATCAGGTGCATAGGTAATGCTGAAATCCGGAATATGTTTTTTGAATACTTGCACTGATTTCTTTCGAGAAAAACTCATGGCACTCAAATTATAAGAGCTTCTGATACTCAAACGATCGGCGGGTGCTTCCATCAATTCAATTGTCGCCCGAATAGCATCTGGCATATACATCATCGGCAAGTAAGTGTCTTCGCTTAAAAAGCATTCGTAATCTCCATCGCGTAAGGCCTCATGATAAATTTCTACGGCATAATCTATAGTACCACCGCCCGATGCTGATTTATAACTGATGAGTCCGGGGTATCGCAAACTGCGAACATCCACTCCATAGTGATTAAAATAATATTCGCACCATCTTTCGCCTGCAAATTTACTGATACCATATATGGTCGTAGGTTCTATCACAGTATTTTGCGGCGTCATAACCCTCGGCGATGTCGGACCAAATACAGCGATTGAACTGGGCCAATAAACTTTGGATAATTTCTCCTCTTTGGCAATCTCCAGTACATTCAGCAAACTTTGCATATTGATATGCCAGGCCAAACCCGGGTTTTTTTCACCGGTTGCCGAAAGGATAGCGCCAATAAATATACCTGGAGTGATATTGTGACGAATAATCAATACATGAAGCATCTCTTTATTCATGACATCACACTTATACGGCCCGGTTCCTTTTAAAGCTCGTGCTCATCCCGCAAGCTGGCGATGATATTATTGGCGCCATAAAGTCGGCGCAATTCCGTTGTCAGTTCCACACCAATTTGCCCGCAGGCTCCAATCACCAATATTTTCCCTGTACGATTCTCATTGTATTTGTTTGTAGTTGCCAAAATAATACCGAACATTTGTATCTCCGCACCTGGTAGGCCATGTTTTCATAGCTATTTTTTAAAGGAGGGGCTCGCTCTTGGCTGAATATTCCCAAACAAATTCAGAAATTGGTTCCTGTAAAATAAAGTTTCATCCAATAATGGGAGCCTAAGGTTTCTATTTCTCCTAATCGTCCTTCCTGTTTTTCGTTATGGCAAGGCCTTCAAGGCAATTAAGGCTAAAAATGATACTTTTTTACTCAGGGGTGTATAATATGAATTTTGTTGTTTCGCGATATTAAATGACAGGCAATTCGGTTATTCAGGATTTAATTTTCTGGGGACAAAAATATTTTCAGCGAAGGAACTGCCCACTCACGAAATATTCTGGCAACAGGAGGATCATTTATATCAATTCCAACTTCAATCAGCCTTCGCGTCTTCATATCCGTAAACCAAAATATATGTTGAATCGAAAATTTCGATGTTGTTGTTTTTATTGCTCGCATGCTCTCTGGAAAATTTTGCGCTACCTTTCTCTTGGGCAGGTATGTTGCAACCATCGAATGTGAATGGACAATCTAAGCCTGAAGGGGATTAAATACCACAATGGTGCTATTTATGTTTTTGAAATTTCAAGGACTCTATCAATTTGATATGAGCAGCGGTATCCGCTTCGTGAAATCCTATAATTGGTACAGTGCTATCGGGAAGATTGCCAAATACGATCTACAGGAATCTTCCTTTGGGGAGGTAAGTTTACACTGCGTCAAAACCGGGAATCCTAATTGCATTGCCCGCCTTACAACGAAATTTTAGATATTGGATTTTGATGACAATCACAATGCCTATATCACCGGTTATTACGATGGATAGTGTGCGCCTGATTTTGGAGGCTTTGGGAAAGGATTAAAATGTCCTTGTGGTGTTTCCGCACCTTGTCGCTAAGGTGAATCCTGTAGGATGGTATTGTGTCAACCACGTTACTGGCATGTAATGTCCTACTTATTTTTCGGGCACTTCCATTCGCGTAAGTAGCAACCAAAAAATTATATACCCTGACTGATTTCTATGGTACCGGAGATTTTGATTTTTCATCCGGAACAAAATTTACGATCATCAAATTTATTCGCGCATGAATCTGGTCACTCTCACGATATCAGCTCAACACCATGGCTTTGAGTGGAGGAATGCTCAAGCAACGTGTATAATTTATACGGACAAAAGTTGCTCGTTGATGCGAATAATAACATGTATACTGCGTAAGTTTAATGGCAGTATGGATATCGATTTTTTCGCCGGCTTCATATCTCATCGCTAGTTTTGATACGAGCCATTTTGATTATTTCATCGCCAAATACAATGCGAATGGTGTTTTTCAATGGGTCAACCAATATGCCTATGGTGGCGGTTTTGTTCGACATTACCATGGATAATAATAATAATCACTTGCTGTTGGCTGGAAATTTTAAGGACTCACTGGCTTATTCACGCAATGAAATGATAACTATCGGTTCTTGCTTCAGTAATGCCGCTTCTGAGGATTTATTTGCATTAAAATCGACTGAACGGAAATCAATAATGGTTTAAGCCATACGAATAGGCGGTACCTACGCAGAATATTTTCCAGGGCATTTCTGTAGCACCGAATAATCAAATTTTACTCAGCGATTGGTTCATTGTAGCAACAAGTTTGAATCCGACAAGCTATACCAACGATTTTAATGTCCCCCCCTATGCCACCAATGGAGCACTCATTTGTTTGTCCGATAACGGTTCATTTGTTTTTTGGAGGAATCTCCGATGTACAGGTCAATACCTCAAATGGCGGTATTGGGGTTTAACTACAGTTGTTCTACTTGGGATCCTGCGGGCAATATTTATATAGCCAGTGAAAATATTTGGAATTCGGATGTCGGATCCGGGATGCCACAAGCAGTCATACCATTAGCAACAACAACAACTTTTAACAGCTTTGTGATGCGCCCCGGTAATGCAAACCGCCACCCAACTAAATGATTTATTGACCCCTTTTTCCATCACCTGTTCCCTTCACCGGCCAATAATAATCAACTTTATCTCCATTCCGGAAGAAACGATATCAAAATTGGAAGTGTATAGTTACCGGTCAATGTATCTTCAAGGCCAACCCGCAGTTAGATAAAATTCAATTAGAAACAGGTAATTGG
>JADJZY010000007.1 GCA_016715505.1 Bacteroidota bacterium | reverse complement strand
CATTCGTAAACAAGTAACCACCATTCGCATCGGTTACTGCACCGATACAGGTGTATTGGTATTGTCATACAAAGTCACCAACACGCCAGGAATTGAGCCTCCCGTAGGGTCCTGAATGCCATCAGCATCTTCGTCGTACCAAACATAGTTTCCGGACCACAGCCGTAGTGGTTGAATAAATACCTGCATCTAAGGTTAAATCATTCGTTGAACCCAGGGTTACTGTAGTGGTTCTTCCGGTTATAGGATTCGCATCGCTATTGTCAGGGACATTTAATGCACCTGTTTGAGTAGTGAATACAAAACCGGCAGGTAAATTCTCGAAGCCCACACTATAAGTGCTACCATTGTTTAAACCACAGAATAAATAGCTTCCATCTACATTGGTAGTCGCTCTTGAAGAATCGTGTTCGTGTTATTGTCGTAAAGATTTACAGATACTCCAGGCATTCCGGGTTCATTGGCATCCTGAGTTCCATCTTGATCAATATCGATCCAAACATAGTTACCCAGACAAACTGTTGAAGCAGGAGGTACAATACCAGCATCCACATTCATTTTATCTTCACCCAAACCAAGCGTGATTACGTTGGTTTTACCCGTGGTTGTATTCGCATCGCTGTTGTTTTCATCTTCTATGTTGCTACCTTGTGTGGTGAAGGTATAACCCGCAGGCAAGGTAGATGGCGTAAAGCCTACTACGTAATCACCTTCCGTTAAATTCGTAAAGATATACTCCCCGGAACCATCTGTGCTTGTGGTATCGATAATGGTAATTCCATCAGACTCGTATAGTGTCACCTTTACATTTGAAACACCTGGCTCTCCGGCATCTTGAAGTCCATTATTGTTTACATCTACCCATACAATATCTCCGAGGCTACTTGTGGCATTTCTGGTATTTCCGGGATAGATACCTGCATCGACAGTTGTGATATTCGTATTACCTGTTAGACTTACACATTGAGTGAGCCCTGAACTTGGATTCGCATCACTGTTATTGGCTCCAAGGATACCGGACAAATCTGCATTAGCAGCAGTAAACTGGTAGCCTGGTACGAAACCAAAACCAACCAAGTAGTTCCCATTCGCTAATCCTGAGAATGAATATTCCCCGTTAGCATTCGTTGTTGTAGTCGCCATTACAGCTAGCGACGTACAATCATGTAAGGTTACTACTACGCCTGGATATCCATATTCGCCAGCATCCTGTAGTCCATCCTTGTCTTCATCGTACCATACTTTATCGCCGATACTATTGGTATTTGTAGCATTGTAAATACCTGCATCTATTGTTGGATTATTCTGACCAGCCGCTATACAAATTGTACTCGTTTTCCCAGTAGCAGGATTCGCATCACTGTTCTTGCTGGTGTCTGATCCAGCATTTGAGGGACTGAATGTATAACCGGATGGTAAATTGCTAAAGCCAATGATATAACAACCTGCATTGATCCCATTGAAGGCATAATTACCTAAACCATCCGTAGTTGTGGTCGACAATATTGTTGTTCCATTAGGCTCATATAAGGTTACTGTTACACCTTGCACTCCGGTTTCATTTGGATTCTGGATTCCATCTTGATTCGCATCGTTCCATACCTTGTCTCCAAGACTTGCAGTGGTCACCAACTTTGGTATTAAACCTGCGTCAACATAAGTAATATTATCGCCCGAATTAACTACAAAGCATGCAGTGCGCTCAGTGGATGGATTTACGTCACTATTCACCACATCGCTCACAACACCGGATTGTTGCGTTAACAACATGCCCAAAGGCACACTAAAGCCCACCTGATAATCACCCGGTAGCACATTCTCAAATAGATAGTTGCCTCCGGCATCTGTAATGGTCGTTTTAACTGGAACACCAGGGTTACTACAATTATAAAGGGTAACAGTTATACCACTTACTCCGGATTCGCCAATATCTTGTATCCCATTGCTGTTCGCATCGAACCATACGCGGTCGCCCACGGTAGCTGTTAAAGGCAAGGGCTGATAAATTCCCGCATCGACTGTCATATTACTATCACCACTAACAATGACATAGGTATCGGTTATTCCGGTAAATACATTTGGATCGCTATCTATGGCATCATTCGGTGCATTTTGACCTGTGAATACATAATTTGCCGGTAAGCTTGAATCTGACTCTTATAGCTACCTGCACAAATGGGAGAAAATCTATATTGGCCATATGCATCAGTTACCACTGTTGAAATGATATCAAGCGTTGAAGCGTTTAATAAAGATACTGTTACTCCTGATACACCCACTTCATTACTATTTTGAATTCCATCCTGATTCATATCGTTCCACACATAATTTCCTAAATCACTTTTGGTTAAAGTTAAATTTAATACTGCTATGCTATCACATCCAGTTGAACTTGTGGTTGTGTGAGTATAAGTACCTGAACTCGTTAAAGTTTGGCCATTCCAGCTATATGGCAACTGGTTAACACATAAGGTTAAATTAGTTGTAGATGTGCTGGTTGCATTGATAGATAGTATCAAGGTTGCCACACTATCACATCCATTGGAATTGGTTGTAGTATAAGTATATGTTCCTGCAGAATTAATGCTCTGACCATTCCAATTATATGGCAATGATGATGGACATAATGCCAAATTTGTTGTAGTCGAACTTGAATTATTAATCGTCAAATTCAAGGTCTCTGTATGAGGGCATCCGCTACCATTCGTTGTGTTGTACGTATAAACGCCACTTGATGCATAGGTCATTCCATTTACGCTCCATGTATAACTATCACATGCGGTAGCTGTAGTTGTATTACTTGTACTATTGTTTATCGTCAAATTCAAAGTCTCTGTATGAGGACATCCGCTACCATTTGTTGTGTTGTAAGTATAAACTCCACTTGATGCATAGGTCATTCCATTTACGCTCCATGTATAACTATCACATGCAGTTTCTGTAGTTGTATTACTTGTACTATTATTTATCGTCAAATTCAAGGTCTCTGTATGAGGACATCCGCTGCCATTCGTTGTGTTGTAAGTATAAACTCCACTTGATGCATAGGTCATTCCATTTACGCTCCAGGTATAACTATCACATGCTGTAGCTGTAGTTGTATTACTTGTACTATTGTTAATCGTCAAATTCAAAGTCTCTGTATGAGGACATCCGCTACCATTTGTTGTGTTGTAAGTATAAACTCCACTTGATGCATAGGTCATTCCATTTACGCTCCATGTATAACTATCACATGCAGTTTCTGTAGTTGTATTACTTGTACTATTATTTATCGTCAAATTCAAAGTCTCTGTATGAGGACATCCGCTACCATTCGTTGTGTTGTAAGTATAAACTCCACTTGATGCATAGGTCATTCCATTTACGCTCCATGTATAACTATCACATGCAGTCTCAGTTGTTGTATTACTTGTACTATTGTTAATCGTCAAATTCAAAGTCTCTGTATGAGGACATCCGCTGCCATTTGTTGTGTTGTAAGTATAAACCCACTTGATGCATAGGTCATCCCATTTACGCTCCAGATATAACTATCACATGCAGTTTCTGTAGTTGTATTATTTGTACTATTGTTTATCGTCAAATTCAAAGTCTCTGTATGAGGACATCCGCTGCCATTTGTTGTGTTGTAAGTATAAACCCACTTGATGCATAGGTATTCCATTTACGCTCCATGTATAACTATCACATGCAGTTTCTGTAGTTGTATTACTTGTACTATTATTTATCGTCAAATTCAAGGTCTCTGTATGAGGACATCCGCTGCCATTCGTTGTGTTGTAAGTATAAACTCCACTTGATGCATAGGTCATTCCATTTACGCTCCATGTATAACTATCACATGCAGTCTCAGTTGTTGTATTACTTGTACTATTGTTAATCGTCAAATTCAAAGTCTCTGTATGAGGACATCCGCTACCATTTGTTGTGTTGTAAGTATAAACTCCACTTGATGCATAAGTCATTCCATTTACGCTCCATGTATAACTATCGCATGCAGTGGCTGTAGTCGTATTGCTTGAAGGAGTACAACACGTAATATCAATATTTTGAGTAGCTGTACAAGTCATATTATTTGTACCTGACTTTGGAGTCGAATAATTATACTCAACTGTATAAGTAATCGTAGCTGAGCCACTGTAGTTAGCATCAGCAGTAAAAGTACTTCCAGAAAAACTTCCTGCATTCGCCGGACTTACACTGAAAGTTCCGGTCCCTCCGTTTTGAGAACCTGTATAAGTTGCGGAGGTTCCACACAAGACGCTGGAGGGTCCGCTTATAGCGGCATCAACTCCTGTGTAATTGATCGTTTGAGAAGCCGTACAACCATCAGAAGTCGTCATTGTTACTGTTCCGGTTCCTGAATTACAAATTCCGTAAAACACGTTACTATTGCCTGCATCATTCCAATCAATTCCAGGCCCACCCCAAGTAACCGAAGCATTATTTTCAGTAAATTCAACATCATACCATCCAGTTCCGTAAAGGACAGTGAATGATGCAGATTTGACATTAAAGCTAACTGTTTGTTGAGAACATCCTGGCGTGGTTAACTCAACCTCAACATTAATATTATTACCGGAAATACTCCCTAAGGTATAAGAAGTACCTGTAGATGTTGCCACTACCGATCCGTTTTGTTTGATCGTCCAGGTAGAATTTGGCTCCCCTCCTGTGAAATTATAAGTAGGGGAAGGACTGCAAATGACATTCCCAAAACCTGAGGGTCCGCCAAAATACCTGACGGGCATTGGCATAAATGATGTCACTTATGGAAGTAAGTAACATGAGGAAGAATACACTTCCATAGAGTTTAATTTTTCTCATCCCAATTTTTATTTGTAGGTTATTCTATTGAATTATTTTAAGTTGATATTCATTTACATTTAGTCCAACCACACGCCCTAATCGCAGGCCTTCATCACAATCAGATCTGATATGAACTCCCATGGGAATTCTGGAATAGGCATTTTCTTCGGCCATTTGCCTAAACGAATAAAATGTTCTTGGGGTACCCAGGAAATCAGTTCGATCTGCATGAGATGAATCGATGAAGAGGTATTTTGAACCAAAAAAATCAGAAAATATGACTTCAGCCACACCTGCACAGGCTGAATGACCTGATGGATATGAAGGGAATGGCGGATTTTTACCTGCTTGTGCAACTGACTCACCCATTATGGATCTAAAACTTGAGTCTATGTGCTTTTGAATATACTGCCATGGTCGCTCAGTATGGTACTTATACTTTGACTTCCAACAAGCAGAGGTGGCATCATTCAGTCCAATTCCAAGTTTACAATACATGTGTAAGGTTTCATCGAGAGGCATATTCGAACGCTTACTTAATTGAGCAGCTATAACAAAAATTCGTGTAGATGGTCCAAAGTGAGTTCACAATATCATCACTCCAAAACTCAGCAACCCATCGCTTGTCATGATTCATATTTTTCCAATCTGTATATATTTCATACATTTCTTTATAATATTGACTCGAGGGAGATATACTAAAATTTGGAGGCGGTGGCGAAACCAAAGTTTCATCATCTTTGGTGAACCTTCGTACGTTTCCCCAATTAGGGGTAAAGGGTTTGTAGCCGCCGTGCACCTCGCCGAGCCACTGCCCTATGCTATCAGGTGAAGGATATAGGTTGGGATAGGGAATGCTCCGCTCAGCTTCAGCTGCACGATCTGTTGATGAAAACCGCCAAATTTCATTCGCTACCGCTAATCCCCACGATACTGAATTTTGATACACTTTTCCTGAAACCCTTGGTTTAAAGATCGAATCAATGGAATCCTTAAGATGTGTGATGCTCGCTTTGTATTTTGGCAAAGCCCCGAGAAGAAAGACAGAGTCTAACTTTGCGTAACAAGCATTCAAGGCAATATTCCAATCATACTGACTTACATCGAGTGGCAATGCCGGTATCTTTAGTCCTGGTATTAATTCCTGATTTGATCTGTAACCTTTCATCGAAGGCAAGGCTACTTCGTACGCGCCGATACTGATGTAAGCTAAGGCCCTGGATGTAACCGTTGGTCTCATTCCTGCTACCCAACGTTCAATAAGTGCAAAATGCTGTATCCAGGCATTTGGTACCATAGATGAATAAGCCAAACTATCCGGGGTATTTCGTTCCTCGGACTTCTGGTGTGCTTCTGAAAATGTAGAACTCAGAAATAGTAGGCACAATATGAAACTTAGTGTTCGTATCACTATTGTAGTAGATTGGCCACAAAATTAACTAACAGAGTATGCTTATACGAATTACATATTCATTTTTCTACCATATTTGATATTATATCTTTTCATTTTGCTATTTCTCTACATGAAAATGATATTCTGTTAAAGCAACAGGAAGCAGTTGTCATTTTTAGAAAATAATCTTTATTTGTGAGGTGGTTTTAATTTCCAAGACCAAAAGATAAAGCAGCATTCGATTCATCAGATTGCATCACAATAAGTTAGCTGAGCAAACTTGCTAAAGTGACCGCTTAATCATCTGTTGGAAAAAGATGATGATACGCTCGTTTAAAATTCAAAGGAGTCCATCAGTTAGTATGAGCGCTTTGTAACATTACAATACACTTGGAAGTACAACATGCAAAAGAATATCTTTGCCTGTGAGTCATGTCTAAATTTTTTCTGCTAATTATTCTACTTTTTTCGTGCTTCAATTCAGAATTGTATTCACACAATTTAGTGAATGTTCAACAAGACTATGTTCTTGAGCAAATTAAAAACGAAAATATTGAATATGAAATTTACACTATTAAACTTATGGATAAAGGTTACCTATTTATAGGTACTAACCGAGGTCTCTTCTATTATGATGGCACATCCATAAAACCTGCACATCCCAATCATTTCGGAAAGAACAAGGATATTATTGGTCTCATACGCGTTTCAAAAAATTGTCTACTAGGCTTCCCTATTGGGAAAGCTCCTGCAAATTTCAAATGATTATAAATTTTGTGACATCCAACAACCTGAATATGTCAATTGAACTACAAAATTACCAGCGCCTATCTTCACAATGATTCAATCGTGTATCTCTTGTGTACAGATTACTTCAATAGTGGTAGTCTGCTTACTTATAATGTTCATTCGAACAAATTAACGTTAAGTAAAAAAGATTATCATTACAAACAATACTTTCTTGATTTTCTTTTTCCTTCAGAAAAAATAAAACAACATAATAACCTTTATCACATCTTAAAAAAAGAATTTGAAATAGGTAGTGAAAAAAATATTGGCATCATCAGTAATGAATATTTAGCGGTAAACTCAGCAATATACCAAAAAACAAAAACAGACCCTATACTCATCCAAAACTTCAAAAGTTATCATATAGAAGGAAGAATTCTGAGTTTAGTTAAAAAAAGTGATTCACTATACTACTTCTCTGTGGATGGAAAAAATCATGGCGTGTATAAGTGGCAGAATCAGAAATTGGAATGTTTGTATGACCAGGATGATGTAACCGGCATTCAGATAAACGAAAACAATATCCTATACTTTTCAACAATACATAATGGATTGTTTCGCATCAACCTGAATAATCAATATGCAAAACAAATTCGAATTCCAGAGAATATTTCCATACAAAAAATTCAATATTATCCGGACACCAAACAAACACTTCTCGCAGACAAAACAGGCAACATATTTGATCTGAACTTTCAACAAAATTCTCTATCGCAACTTGTAATAAATAAACAAAATAAAGTTAGAAATACGCTCTTTCTACCTAATGATCCCGATCATTTTTGTGATGGGCGTTTTTTATATAATCTCCGTAAGACCAAAGTAATATCACATCCTCATGAAGGATTAAAAGTTATCCATCTACTAAAACACAAGGATACATTCTACAATATTGGAAACAATTACATGTGGAAAATTCATGAACCTTCTTTCACCAACAAATTCGAACTTATACGGGCTGATAAGTATATAAATTCTGCCCTCATGTCTGAGAATGATACAATACTTTTTGCGACAGACAAAGGGCTATTATATTACGTAAACCGACAAATAAACCACTACTCATCAGATTCTACCTTAGATAATGAAACAATTCTACACCTTTCAAAGGAAAAAGAAACTTATTACTACACCACCCCAAAAAGTATTTTCATTGAAAATAGAAAAACGAAAGAATTACATAAAATAGACCATCTAAACAGCACCCATGCTATTTGCTGTATTCCATATCAAAATTCAATACTATATATCCATGAAAGCGGATTTATTAGATATGATAAAAAGGGTATTACTCTGGACAGGTTTGAAATACCGAATTGTAATATTGACAACCGATGTATTGGTGCATATCTGATGGAAAATACTATAAATCTTTACAATAACAATTCCATCTACAGTATACCCCTTGATGTATATAACAACAAGTTCTCAGCTCACACACTCGTCGTCAGAAGTGTAAACTACGGAAAAGACACCTTACTTTTTCCCGAAAATCGAATCCAACTAACCCACCTCAATAATTCTGCCCTTGAGATTAAATTCGATTTATTCTATACCTCAAACACTCAAATAGAAGCTGAAATGATTGATGAATCGTCACAATCAAATCGTCTACTTCCTATAAGCAACAACACTCTTTTGCTGGATAATTTAAATCCGGGAAATTATTTACTAAATCTGTATATTGACCATACTAAACTTAAAACCCTTGTCATTTCAATATCATCCCCCTGGTACTATAGTATTTGGGCGATCACGATCTTAGCACTAAGCATCATAACTATTTTATATTATATCATCGTATCTGTTCTCAATCGACGTAACGATAAGAAACTGAATGCTATTCTGCAGCAAAATCATATGCTACAACTTGAAACGCAATCTAAATTGAATCAATTAAAACCTCATTTTATCTTCAATGCCCTCATGCCCTTGCAACATTATATTGTCACTTCAGACAAAACAAATGGTTTAGACTATTTAAAGAAATTGTCAGTTATGTTAAGGCAAGTAATGAATCTTACCCGAAAAGATATAAACTCAGTTGCAGATGAATTAAAATTTTTAGACCTTTATCTACATACTCAACAAATAGAAAAGTCGCATCAATTCACATATAGCATTGAATCTACCATCGACAAGTCAATACTCAGGCAATTAAATATTCCATCGTTGATGCTACAACCACTTGTTGAAAATTCAATATTACATGGATGCAGTAACCGCTCGGATGGTCAATTAACCCTTCACTTTGATTTAAATTCTAATCATAGCTATTTAGTTACCAGGATAATGGATAATGGTGTTGGGTTTGACTACCATCAACTAGATCCGAACAAAACCAATGCGCTAAATATCATTCAAGAGCGGATAAAACTCCAAAAAAAAATTCACGCTCAAACCAATCTTGAATTTATAAAAAATGAGTCTGTATTTATTCAAAGAATCACATTACCTATCCTACTAACATCATGAAAATAAGAAGCATTATCATAGACGATATAAAATCATCCGTACAAACCATTGTTGAATTCTGTAAAAGAGATACCCGAAATAGACATCATTGAAACGGCGAATTCGGTTGAAGAAGGAATACTGAAAGTGAATGAACTAAAACCCGAACTATTGCTACTGATATCCAGCTAGGTAATAAAAGCGGTTTTGACCTTTAGATGCCTGTGAGGGTAGTTATCAACAAGTAATTTTTATTAGCGCCTACGAAAACTATGCGCTGGAATCATATAATTACTCCACACTTCATTATTTGCTGAAACCAATAAGTCTTGATGATTTAAAGCATGCCGTTTCGAAAGCTCAAAAACGCAATCACCAACTCAATGATATTATCAAACAATTGGAAGAAATGCGTACGATTCTAACTCAGCATCAAACATCTACAAAATTATTTCTCCCCACCAACAATGTATGGAAATCAATTGATATTGTCAATATTTCCTATATAGAAGCCAAAGCCAGCTATTGTCTGGTGATTGTAGAAAATTCAGAACTCATGGTGAGTAAACCTTTAAAATAGTTTTGAAGACATGCTTACACAACATACTGATTTTTCAGGGTTCATAAAAGTTACATTGTAAACTTACAGAAAGTAAAAGAAGTATACCGAGGCTTAAAACCCAAAGTCATTCTCAATTCGGGTACAGAAATTCCACTTTCGCTTCAGATGAAAGACAAAATCTTTACTTTGTTAGGTATTAAGAATGTTGATTAATAAGAATGACCATTTTCTATCTCATGAATTTGCAGTAGCAAGGCACAAAGCTACTGCAAACGAAGACTGTAAAGGATTTGCTCGGTAACCCCGAATGAGAAAATTATACTGCGGCCACTTATCCGATGTATTTGATGTTCTTATTCGTTTTTGCCCTTGGCTGTGTCCAACTGCAAAATTTGAGTTGAAGGTAAAATTAGTGGGGCAAAAATGTCTAAAGATTAAATTAAGGTCTAATCAATATGGAAAACAGATGATACCTATATTCTCCTATACAAAGAAACACCCGGCCTTTTGGACCGGGTGAAGTTGTCAAACACATATTATGCTAAAAATACTTCTGACAACTGTTTCTAATGTGATTCAGCAAATGCTGCTTATCAATTTATTGATTAGCATTCGCATATCTTATTATTTATTCACACGAATAACCTGTGTTTCGCCATCACCTGATGGAACAATTCGTAACAAGTATTGTGATGAACTTAAACTTTCCAGATTTTCCAATACTGCATTGTTTAATCCTTTGGTCACAGGCTTCTCGCTGCGTGCAATCACTCGTCCGCTCATATCCAATAACTCCAGCGTGATGTTTTCATCCATCTCTGCCACATAAGTAACCGTCAGACGATTGGTGAATGGTATCGGATGAACCAATACACCACCGTTTGTTGTCGTTCCCAATTTCAGAGATATCGTGTTCGAATATTTCTGCTGTGCATCTATATCGATCAATTTGATTCGATAATAAATCACCGCTTCTTTCCTCCAATCCACTGATATCATCTATCGCCGAATAATTCGTCTGACCCTGGGTATTACCACCTGCTGCTTTTGTTCCAACCTGGGTATAATCACTACCATTCGTACTTCTTTGTATTTCAAACGTAGCAGTATTCTCTTCATCTTTGGTATACCAGTTTACAATCGCTTGGTTCGCACCCTGTTGTTTCACCAAAGTGGCTACCAACTCACGGGCGCCCAATGGTACACCCATGTAGAAGCCTGCATCGATGTTTGGATTATAAGTTCCTGCAGACAGCGTAATCAAAGCAGTTTGATTGTTTGCATTGATATCGCTGTTTAATGCATCATTTAAAACACCTATGATGCGTGTGCGGGTATAAGCATTTGGCAGATTACTAAACCCTACGATATAACTGCCTGCTGTCAGATTCGGGAAGCTGTATGCACCATTACCATCTGTAATGGCTGTACCTAATGGCGTTGTGCCATCCGATGCATATAAGGTAACTACCACACCAGATATGGGTGCTTCTGTAGGATCTTGCAAACCATTTTCATTTAAGTCATGCCATACATAATTACCCCAAACCGGCCACAGGGTTTGCTTTGTAACCTGCATCCAGCGTCAGATTACTGCTGCCGGGCGTTACGGTAAATACATCTGTTAATCCGGTATTTGGATCAATATTGCTGTCGTCATCCGCTGAGGCATTGCTGCCTTTGCTCGTTGGAACAAAGCTACCCGGATAACCGCTAAAGCCAATCACATAATTGCCCGGTGTTACATTCGTAAACAAGTATCCACCATTCGCATCGGTTACTGCACTCGATACAGGCGTATTGGTATTGTCATACAAAGTCACCAACACACCAGGAATTGGAGCTTCCGTTGGATCCTGAATGCCATCAGCATCTTCGTCGTACCATACATAGTTTCCGACTACAGCTGTAGTGGTTGAATAAATACCTGCATCTAAGGTTAAATCATCTGTACTTCCCAGTGTCACCGTAGTGGTACGTCCTGTTGTTGGGTTGGCATCACTATTATCGCTTACACTTAAAGCACCATTGGATACCGTAAACTCATAACCTGCCGGTAAGTTCTCAAATCCTACGCTATAAGTATTACCATTGCTTAAACCACAGAATAAATATTTACCCTGACGGTTGGTTGTGGTTACCTGTAATACAGTATTGGTATTGTTATCATATAATTTAACGGTAACGCCAGGTACTTGCGGTTCGTTTCCATCCTGTACTCCGTTGTTATTTAAATCAAACCAAACATAATCACCCAGACAAACGGTTGAAGCAGGAGGTACGATACCAGCGTCCACACTCATCTTATCTTCGCCCAATCCTAATGGAATATTGGAGGTAATTCCTGTGCCTGCATTGGCATCACTATTCAGTTCATCTTCAATGCTACCGCTTTGTGTTGTAAAGGTATAACCCGCAGGATATTGCTAAACCCTACACGATACAAACCACCCGTCAAATTCGTGAAGATATAATTACCCAAACCATCGGTAATTGTGCTGGCCAATGTGGTATTGGTATTGGCATCTACCAAGGTAGCTGTTACACCTGAAACGCCTGGTTCACCTGCATCCTGTAAGCCGTTATTGTTGGCATCTACCCATACTAAATCTCCTAAACTAGACGTTGCTGTACGGCCATTGCCTTCATAAATACCGGCATCCACCGTTGTGATATTGGTATTACCACTCAGTGTTACACAAGCTGTTAATCCACTACTTGGGTTGGCATCGCTGTTGTTAGCGCCTAATACGCCGGCTGCATCACTATTTGCTGATGTAAACTGATATCCAGGAATAAAGCCAAAGCCTACATAATAGTCGCCGTTAGCCAAACCATCAAACAAGTAGTTTCCGTTCGAATTGGTGGTTGTAGTTGCCACAATGGTATTTGTGGTACAATCATACAAGGTCACCACAACGCCCGGATAACCATACTCTGGTCCATCCTTTAAACCATTCTGATTGGCATCATACCATACCCGATCGCCTATACTATTTGTATTGCTCGCATTGTAAATACCGGCATCAATCGTTGGATTGTTTTGACCTGCTGTAATGCAGACCTGATTCGTTTTTCCGCTCACGATATCCGCATCGCTGTTCTTACTTGAATCCGTTCCTGCATTCGGCATACTAAAAGTGTATCCCAATGGCAAGTTGCTAAAACCAATAACATAGCATCCCGGATTGATTCCATTAAACGCATAGTTTCCTAAACCATCGGTAGTTGTCGTAGAAACTACTGTGGTACCATCCTGTTGATATAAGGTTACCAATACGCCTTGAACACCTGTTTCATTCGGATCCTGAATACCATCCTGATTCGCATCATTCCATACCTTATCACCAATGCTCGAAGTGGCTACAGGCTTAATCATTAACCCTGCATCAACATAAGTAATATTATCTCCCGAATTAACGACAAAACATGCCGTTCGCTCAGTTGATGGATTTACGTCACTGTTTATGACGTCAGTTACCAGACCAGATTGTTGCGTTAACAACATACCCAATGGTACACTAAAGCTAACCTGATAGGAACCGGGCGCCACATTTTCGTATAAATAATTTCCGCCTGCATCGCTTACCGTTGTCATGACAGGAACGCCAGGGTTTGAGCAATTAAATAACGAAATCGTAATTCCGCTAACGCCAGATTCGCCTACATCTTGTGTTCCATTGGCATTGGCATCAAACCACACCCGATCTCCTACACTGGCTGTTGTTGGTTGTGGTTGATAAATACCAGCGTCCACAGTCATATTGCTATCACCTGAAGCCAGTGTATAAGTTCCGGTTAATCCGCTGATTGGATTGGCATCGCTATCTGCTTCATCATTTCCATTATCGGCTGTCGTGTATACATAATTTGATGGTAATGTAAAGCCTACTTTATAATCACCTGGATTTAATCCGCAGAATTGATAGAAACCATAAGCATCTGTTGTGACTGTAGCTAATATAACATTCGTAGTTGCATTGTATAACGTTGTTGTTACACCCGAAACGCCTACTTCGCCATTGTTTTGTATACCATCTTGGTTAAGATCATTGAAAACGTAATTGCCAAGGCAAGCTTTAGGTAGCTCGTAACATGGCATTTTCATATCTTTGATAATTAAATCAACACCTGGTGTTGTTGTACAGTCTAAGTGTAACTCTATCGCGCCTACACTCGCCCAATTCACTCCTGTTCCACCTGCTGTGGTGAAACTTGCTCTTGGAAAATCAATTGGTAAATAATTACCACTTCCTGTTGAAACATTTATTGTAAATTGTTGTGTTGAATAATTTGTAGCATCTGTATAAACTCTCATCGTGGCAATAACTATTTGTGAGCCTCCAGTACCATCAATATTATATTGAAATTGAAATCCATCAGTATTGGCTGACATGTCAAGTCCACCTAATCCTGTAGGATTCAATGATGATGCATTGCCATCAGGTCCATCGTAAACCAAACTTGTGTATCCATAAACTCCATTTGAGAAAGAAATTGTATATGTTCCTGTAGGAAAATCGTTGTATGCTCCAGAAACTGTCCCACCAGTTACAGTGCGCTCAACATAAATATCTACTTCTCCGCCTGGGTTTACACTCGGGTCAGTTACTAACCCATAAACTGGATTGGCTGGTGGTGTAGTACCATTAATGGTAAAAACCGATGATGGACCATTTAAAGGATCCCAATCGCACAAAGAGGCTGATGATTTAAACCCAAAATCATAAGTGTGATTATTCTCCCCAGAATTACCTGTGGTTAATGAAATTGTAGCCACAGCTCCACCTCCTGTTCCATCACTATCTCTAGCATCTCCATTGGGTGAACCATCTGTATTCGCAGATGTTAGTATTGGGGTTGAAGACAAACTACCTTGAGCAACGTTTATCCTTATTTCATATGTGGTATTCGCTTCAACTTTTATGGCACCAGTTTGGTTTACGTTTGAGTTGTTAAAATAGTAATCTCCATTAGCATCAGTGGTTGTAGTACCTACTAAAGTAACTCCTTGATATAATTCGACAATAACACCTGCAATTCCAGTCTCACCAGCATCTTGAATACCATTTCCATTTACATCGTTCCAAACTCTATTACCAATTTCTATTGGAGCCAAATCAGTAACATATTCTACATCTCCCATACCACCTGACTTACCAAAAAAACCTGCCCCCCAGAATATAAAAAATATCCAGAGTTTCTAGCTGCACCAGTTGTGTTATTAAACCAATTTATCCCACCTGTTTCAAAACCTGTTTCAAAGGGATCCATGGCAGTCAATGCTACTTCTGTTCCACCTTTAATGCGAGTTAACCCACCCGAAGTAGTTTCTGTATGTGGTGTAGACAAATTATCTTGATAATAAAACTCACCGCCTCCAGGACCACTGGCATTGTTTGCTCCGGCGCTCGTATTACCACCAGAAGTTCCATTGTTCTCTAATACAAAAACCCCGTTATTATTGTGTACCCTAAGTATGTCTCCTCCTACAACCGAACTCCATGTATCACTTAAACTGGTAGGACTCGCATTGCTCCAACCTATTTGATGTGAAGTTCTGTCCATAAAAGCTAAAATCATTGACCCATCTTCATCGAATTCAATGTCCGAAAAAATAGGAGTCGGATAAGTAAAAGCCCCCGAATTGATACTTCCATAACAAGGTGCTATTAGAGAGGCTGTCCACGGGAACCAACCTTTATTATTCTCACATGCTAAGCTAGCACTTGCAGCACTCCAAGAATATCCTTTCGTATAATTCATTGGCATAGAAAATACTTGTGTCCAACTGTTTCCATCTAATCTGTAAACAATTGAACTCATATCAGAAGGAGTACTACCATCACAAACACCGCCCATATACAATTTGCCATTATAATATTTAAGTGCAAAAGTTCTGAATGTACCACTTGGGCAGACTGCAGCAGGTGGATTATAGGTTCCGACTAATGTTTTGGTTGCTACATCAATAGCATATACTGTTCTATTGGTTAAATTAACAATAAATAATGTATCCGCATTTTTGCTAAATTCTATTGCGCCAATACTTGTTTTCCCCACAGCATCAAATGCATCAGGATCCATAGATTTCGAAACTTTATCTGCCAATAACCCTCTGTTTATATTTCTATCTATAATTGTTGCGCCCGTTCCTATATCATTAACAGGTATTCCTAATGTTTTTATATCTAACCAATTGCTTACAACAGGTGAGCCTGTAGATAAGTCAACTTGATATATACCACCTTCACCTAAAGGGCCAAAACCACAGTGACGTTTTGCAAAGGCACTAAGTAACATCTTCTTATTTTCTTGTCCCAGGCAATTCCATATACAGAACCTACTTGAGAAGCAGTCACTAAATCAGTTGCAGGATTTGCACCTGACGAAGTACCATTACCAGTACTACTGTTGTTGAACATCTTCAACACTCCTACAGCACCAGCGTTTCCACCTGCCAATGGATCACCATTAACAAACAAAGTAGAAGCTAATGCTGGATCTATTGTATTGTAGTCATCAGGGGTATTGATGGCATAATTTGCATTACTATTTGCTGTAGTGTAGAATTGAATAGATGTTCCATTTCCAATATTCGCAAATGAGGAAAAGTCTCCTGATTGTATACCTGTAAATTCAATCCGAATAGGTAAGTTTAATCCGTTAAAAGAATAAGCTCCGGACAAATCAGTAAGTGTTGTTCCAACTAGTTGATTTGTAGAATTGTATGCATTGACGGTAACACCTTCAACAAAAACTTCCTTGAGAGTAGTTGAATTATCCTTTATAACATTGCCATTGTAATCTCGAAACACAAATCCTGAGATCTGGGCAGTCAAGTTTTGTGTACCAGCCAAAAGACCAGCAAACATCGAAACCAATAAAAATAACTTCTTCATATTTCTTAAGTATTTGCAATTCAATAATTTTGATTTTTACCTACTTTCAAAAAGGTAGATTTGGGACTCTTTTTTTAAACCGCACAAAATTGGCTTGAATGATCCCCAAATAGATAAAAAGGGTCATTAAATGCATTTTAAAGGCTATAAAGCGCAAAACAAATCAAATAAAAAGTCATAAAACGCTCAATTTGTTCATGAATGTATGCAGTTGAACCAAAGCCAAAGTTCGAACTATGTATTTCTCGATTCCTAGATCCTCTATTGGAGATTTAAGTCTACGATTTCACATTCCTTCTAAATTCATGTAAATTGAAATCCCTTACTAATGAGCGATCAGCTTTTGTTTACCGTAAGACCAAAAAAATCTGTAGAAAAGCGCTCCTAAATCCAAAAAATGAATGAAAAACCCGGTCTTATGACCGGGCTTAGTTGCCAAACACATATTATGCTAAAAATATTTATGGCAACTAACATTATCAACAGAAACCGTTTAATTTAAAACGTTCTGTACAATCAATGTAGGTTATAAGAATATTCTATAGTAGTCATTAACATCATACTCATTCATATTTGACAATAACCTTATAAATTTGTCATTCATATAAGAAACATCTTCATTCAGGGTTAACACTTTAATAAAGTAAAACTTTCTTCTATTATTGCAAAGATGAACTTCTCAACACGTGTTGTCATTAAAAAATTAGACCAAAATGAGTTAAAGGTAATAGGCTGCCTGGAGGATGCATGACACCAAACACCAAATGCAAAAATCGATAACCAACAACCACTTAGTATAGATGCTAAGTTTATAACTGCACTTTATTCCCTTTTTTATACTTTAGTGAATCAAAATATAGAATTTAAGTTAAAAAAACACTTTATTGTAAAATGAGAATTTTATTAATTGAAGATGACATATTTTGGCGAACGGAATTAATTATGTTACTTGAAGAGTTAGCCTATGATGACTTACATATTTGCAAGGAATTGACGACATGCAAACACTTTTTAGATTTAAATCTACCTGATCTGATTATTGCAGATGTTTTGATTGGCGATTCTCCCATATTCGATATTTTGAATAAAGATGATATAAGACAAATACCCATATTGTTTATGACTGTTTCTGAAGACGAACAGTTCTTTAGATTGTCTAAGAAATTTCCAAAATCATTATATCTTATAAAACCTTTTCACAAAATAAGTTTAAAAGCTTGCATTGAGAATTTATTATTGCTAAAATCCGATTCCGTAAATCCATCAAACAAGCAGACAAGCAACCAAAGTATAATAGTGAGAGGGCAATACAGAGAAAAAATAGCAATCCCAATTGAAAATATTATATATGTCAGATCTGAACTAGCCTATTGTATCATAAAAACGGAAAAATCTCAATTTGCATTAAAGTATGCCCTAGAGAAGCTTTACGTCGATTTTAATCCCTATTTTTGAGGCCTCATCGCTCGTACATTATCAACAAAAATTTTATTCAAAAAGTAGACATTCGAAAGAAAATCATTAAGGTTGTTAATACGGACATTCCAATTGGAAGATTATACAGAACTAATGTTCTAGATTATGTTAACAGCACAAAATTCTGATAAAAATCAAGAAGATGAATCTTAGGTATCTAAAATTATTACTTTGCCTGTTTTTCACCGAAAGTGTTTTTAGTCAGTCCAATCTATTTACTTCGAGACAGTACAGGTCTTTTAAATGCATATTGCCAAAAAGCTTTTCTTGAAATGTTTTTGCAACAATCCATTGCCAAAAACAATGTAAATAAAGGAAATTACAATAAACACGATATCCTTAACTCTTTAAAACTTTTAGACAGCGCAAGTTATTTACTTTCCGCCAACCTGAAAGATCAAAAATACATCATATATCTTGGCACAATTCAAAAAGTGTACTTTGGTACAACAAAAAACGCCGATCACCTAAAGAGAATTTTGTTAACCATCAATAAAGCTATTGAAAACTTTGCTGGAGATAGTATTTATTTAATCCCTGCCCTATGTACATCCTATCTACTACTTGGGAATGTCTATAATTACTTAATCAAAAAAGTTAATAAACAGATTAGCGATTCCGCTCAATTCTACCTTCTAAAAGGACTACAATTAAAACGGCATTACGGATCAACCTATAGTTATAGCTTTTATGGAGCTTTATCCAATTACTATATTTTAAAGGAGGACTACAAGAATTCCTTCATATATGCCAACTTGAGTGAGTCAATCATGGATAGCTTTAAAGTAGAAACAGATTATCAATATCTTATTCCCTACAACAATAAAATGATTGCCTATAAAAGATTTAATGACCTGAAAAATTATACAACGTATTTGGAAAAAATATGCTCACTAAGAGAAACTATTATTCTAAATGACAATAGTACACAATATTCCTTGGGTCTTTATCAAAAAAGTCTCTTAACCCAAAAACACGAAAACGATTTAGTAAAAACGAAAATAAATCAACAAAAAAATATATTAATAACCGTCCTGTTCTTTCTAGTAATAGTTTCTGTTTTACTAATTCTCATACATGTTAATAGAAATACTTTAAAGAAAAGAAACAAACAAATTCAAAATTTACTAATAACCCGTGAAAAATTTTACACCATTCTGGCTCACGACATTCGTAGCCCTATGAAAAGTTATCAAGGCATGGCTGCAAAAATTAGTTTTCTTCTTAAAAAAGGCAAGATAGATGAAATAGAAGAATTATCCAGAAAAATAGATAAAACCGGAGTTCATTTAGAGGGTATGTTTCAGAACTTAGTAAACTGGAGTTTATTTCAGCAAAATAGTATACAACCCAAACCTGAAACGATTAAACCACACACACTTATAACAAAACTTATTCCTGTTTACGAAAATTTGATACAGGAAAAGAATTTAGTTCTAAACCTTATCTCGAACGAAACTTTCACCATTCATCATGATCCGAATTACCTCTCTTTAATTATTCGAAACTTAATAGACAATGCTGTTAAAAATTCTGCTGCGAATCAGGCAATTGATATAGAATCTGCAAGACAAAATCAACAGTATAATTTTCGAATACGTAATCAGGCTATGATAAACGAAAATCGAATACTTGCCATTAAGCAATATTTTAGAACTAAACATCTTCAACATCCGGGAGAAGTTGGTATGGGTTTAGGCTTATTGCTCATTAAAGAATTTTCTGAACAAATGGGAGGTACTGTGCATGTTTCTTATACCGATCAAAAATTAGAATTTATATTACAACTACCTCTATGAGCGAAAGCGGAGCTTATCATTATTTTAAAACACATCTGTGTACCTTCTGATAAGTGGAACTGCTATATCTAGTCCATTTCTTAAATTAAAAGCAAAGGTAAGATTATCCGCCACCCTTAACCTTATTTTTCGATTTTACCTACTTTTCTTTTTACAGAAATCGATCCCAATTAAACCGCAGCGAATTTTGACTCTAAGAATTAAAGTGATTAACGTCGTCTTCCTTAAGAATACAGAGTTACCATGAGATGCTTATTTTAAAAGACCATATCATGATAAGGTAGTAATCGACAATGTTAATTGCATTTAGAATTCGACAAAAAAAACTCGAAGAATCAATTTAAAATATACCAATTTAAAGGCGCGAAGTTATTTTAATTGTGCCTTCGAAAATGCAGCTTCGAAAAAAATCTCTGTTATCAGATGGTAAGAACAGCAAGTCATTTTACCTACATTGTAGTTCAGAAAATTAATTTTCAAAATTTTCCGTCAAAAAATGGTCATTTCGATTGATTAAAATTTATTTGAGGTAAAGCAGAAAAATATTTTCGCAATTATAAAAATTTTGAAGGGTTGCCAAAAAAACGAGCCACCAAATTTTGGTGGCTCGTTGATTCAATTTCAATCAATCTCTATTATTTATTCACTCGAATAACCTGTGTTTCGCCATCACCTGATGGAACTATTCGTAACAAGTATTGTGATGAGCTTAAACTTTCCAGATTTTCCAATACTGCATTGTTTAATCCTTTGGTCACAAGTTTCTCACTGCGTGCAATCACTCGTCCGCTCATATCCAATAACTCCAGCGTGATGTTTTCATCCATCTCTGCCACATAAGTAACCGTCAGACGATTGGTGAATGGTATCGGATGAACCAATACACCACCGTTTGTTGTCGTTCCCAATTTCAGGGATATCGTGTTCGAATATTTCTGCTGTGCATCTATATCGATTAACTTGATTCGATAATAAATCACCGCTTCTTTCTCCAATCCACTGATATCATCTATCGCCGAATAATTCGTCTGACCCTGGGTATTACCACCTGCTGCTTTTGTTCCAACCTGGGTATAATCACTACCATTCGTACTTCTCTGAATTTCAAACGTAGCAGTATTCTCTTCATCTTTGGTATACCAGTTTACAATCGCTTGGTTCGCACCCTGTTGTTTAACCAAAGTGGCTACCAACTCACGGGCGCCCAATGGTACACCCATGTAGAAGCCTGCATCGATGTTTGGATTATAAGTTCCTGCAGACAGCGTAATCAAAGCAGTTTGATTGTTTGCATTGATATCGCTGTTTAAAGCATCATTTAAAACACCTATGATGCGTGTACGGGTATAACCATTTGGCAGATTACTAAACCCTACGATATAACTACCTGCTGTCAGATTCGGGAAGCTGTATGCACCATTACCATCTGTAATGGCTGTACCTAATGGCGTTGTGCCATCCGATGCATACAAGGTAACTACCACACCAGATATGGGTGCTTCTGTAGGATCTTGCAAACCATTTTCATTTAAGTCATGCCATACATAATTACCCAAACCGGCCACAGGGTTTGCTTTATAACCTGCATCCAGCGTCAGATTACTACTGCCGGGCGTTACGGTAAATACATCTGTTAATCCGGTATTTGGATCAATATTGCTGTCGTCATCCGCTGAGGCATTGCTGCCTTTGCTCGTTGGAACAAGGCTACCCGGATAACCGCTAAAGCCAATCACATAATTGCCCGGTGTTACATTCGTAAACAAGTATCCACCATTCGCATCGGTTACTGCACTCGATACAGGCGTATTGGTATTGTCATACAAAGTCACCAACACACCAGGAATTGGAGCTTCCGTAGCATCCTGAATGCCATCAGCATCTTCGTCGTACCAAACATAGTTTCCGACTACAGCTGTAGTGGTTGAATAAATACCTGCATCTAAGGTTAAATCATCTGTACTTCCCAGTGTCACTGTAGTGGTACGTCCTGTTGTTGGGTTGGCATCACTATTATCGCTTACACTTAAAGCACCATTGGATACCGTAAACTCATAACCTGCCGGTAAGTTCTCAAATCCTACGCTATAAGTACTACCATTGCTTAAACCACAGAATAAATATTTACCCTGACGGTTGGTTGTGGTTACCTGCAATACGGTATTGGTATTGTTATCATATAATTTAACGGTAACGCCAGGTACTTGCGGTTCGTTTCCATCCTGTACTCCGTTGTTGTTTAAATCAAACCAAACATAATCACCCAGACAAACGGTTGAAGCAGGAGGTACGATACCAGCGTCCACACTCATCTTATCTTCGCCCAACCCTAATGGAATATTGGAGGTAATTCCTGTGCCTGCATTGGCATCACTATTCAGTTCATCTTCAATGCTACCGCTTTGTGTTGTAAAGGTATAACCCGCAGGGATATTGCTAAACTCTACCCGATACAAACCACCTGTCAAATTCGTGAAGATATAATTACCCAAACCATCGGTAATTGTGCTGGCCAATGTGGCATTGGTATTGGCATCTACCAAGGTAGCTGTTACACCTGAAACGCCCGGTTCACCTGCATCCTGTAAGCCGTTATTGTTGGCATCTACCCATACTAAATCTCCTAAACTAGACGTCGCTGTTCGGCCATTGCCTTCATAAATACCGGCATCCACCGTTGTGATATTGGTATTACCGCTCAGTGTTACACAAGCTGTTAATCCACTACTTGGGTTGGCATCGCTGTTGTTAGCGCCCAATACCCCGGCTGCATCACTATTTGCTGATGTAAACTGATAACCAGGAATAAAGCCAAAGCCTACATAATAGTCGCCGTTAGCCAAACCATCAAACAAGTAGTTTCCGTTCGAATTGGTGGTTGTAGTTGCCACAATGGTATTTGTGGTACAATCATACAAGGTCACCACAACGCCCGGATAACCATACTCTGGTCCATCCTGTAAGCCATTCTGATTGGCATCATACCATACCCGATCGCCTATACTATTTGTATTGCTCGCATTGTAAATACCGGCATCAATCGTTGGATTGTTTTGACCTGCAGATAAACAAATCTGTCCGGTCATTCCTGTTCCCACGTTAGCATCACTGTTTTTACTGCTGTCTGTACCGGCGCCTGCTGTAGTGCGTGTATAACCTGCCGGTAAAGCAAATCCTACGACATAACAACCCGGTGCAAGATCTGAGAATTGATAATTACCCAAGGCATCCGTTGTGGTAGAACCGATGATGGTTGTACCGCTTGCGTCATATAAATCTACGTTTACACCTCCAACACCTGTTTCATTCGGATCCTGAATACCATTCTGATTGGCATCATTCCATACCCGGTCACCCAAACTGGAATTTGCAGTATTCTGTAGTACAATTCCCGCATCTACAGTAAGTAATTGCATCACCTGCAGCCACTGTGAAACACCCGGTAACACCACTTCCATCTGCATCACTATTATTCGCACCACTTATAGTAGCACCTGTGTTGGTAAATACAGTTCCAAGAGGTGCTGAAAAAATCACCTGATAAGAACCTGCCTGAAGATTTTCAAAAATGTACAAACCATTGGCATCGGTAACCGTTGCAGCTAATGGTGCATTTAAGTTTCCGCAATTGTATAACATCACCGTTACACCACTCACGCCTTGTTCTCCCGGATCCTGAAGTCCATTGTTATTTGCATCAAACCATACCCGATCGCCTACACTGGCTGTTGTTGGTTGTGGTTGATAAATACCTGCATCCACAGTCATATTGCTATCACCTGAAGCCAGTGTATACGTTCCGGTTAATCCGCTGATTGGATTGGCATCGCTATCTGCTTCATCATTTCCATTATTGGCTGTAGTGTATACATAATTTGCTGGTAGTGTAAAACCAACTTTGTAATCACCTGGATTTAATTCACAGAATTGATAAAAACCATAAGCATCCGTTGTAACGATAGCCAGGATTGTATTGGTATTTGAATTGTATAACGTTGTTGTTACTCCTGAAACACCTACTTCGGAACCATCCTGAATACCATTCTGGTTCAGGTCGTTCCAAACATAATTGCCCAAGCAAGCTTTAGGGGCCTGATAACCTGCATCTATGGTAGGATTATCTTTATCTATTCCACTACCTGAAGTATTGATGGTAAATGTTGGACTGAATCCATCCACAGCACTTGCATCACTATTATTATCAGTTGCTGCAGTAGTTGTTTGAGTGGTTAAATTCTTACCTCCGTTTGTTGTTGGGAATTTCACTTTATAGTCACCACTGTTACAAACCGTGAAATTATAATACCCCGGATTACCACCACCATCGTTGGCTGTCGTTGTACTACTTACCAATGTGTTCGTAGTTGCATTCCAAAGTTCAACGGTTACACCATTGATACCGGCACTCTGAGCTTCGTCGTTGGTGCCGTTATTATTTAAATCAGACCATACATAGTTACCAACAGAACCAGGTTGATAAACAGTTACGCTCATGGTATCCTCACAGCCCGAACTGATATTGTAAATAAAATTAAATGTACCTGAAGCGGATGATGAAAAACAAACTTGTGCAACACCATTTGTAGTCGGATCTAAGGTTGCGCCAGCAGGATTCCCCGACATAGCCACCCAAGTACCTGTTCCAGGATTTGTACCTGTCAGATTCATACAAGTTCCTGCACATGCAGACATATCAGCACCTGCATCTGGTTTTGTACAGGCCGGTGTAACGCATAAAACGTTGATGATAATTGATGACTTATTTGCAGCACGAAGCGAAGCATCTGTATTTGAACCACCTAACCAATGTTCAAATCGTATTTTCTTAATCGCCGTATTTGGCAAAGAGATATCCGCATGACCATAAAGAGAATTACTCTGCAACACATTGGATGCAGAATTTACATATAGTCCACCTGAACCATCGGCAATAAAATTCATACTGCCGCTAGTAATTGCATTTGTACAATCCATATATCCTCCGATTGCATCACCGGTCGAAATCGGTACTATGGCGTTCGAGTTATCATAAGCAATAACATGTACCCACTCATAATTCCCACCAGACAAACGACTGATACTTCCAACACGGGCTAAATCTAAATAGACTGGAGAATTAAATTCAACTTCCATAAAAGTTTCTCCTGAAGCTAGCTCATTGTTAGTCATACGTAAGGAACCATGATAATTCGAAGCACAGTGTAAATCATCCGTACCTGCTGTTTGGCTATTACATCCACCTGTATTGGTTGCCCCCAGATAAACATTTGGAGCATCACCATCCCACATATTCGTACTGTACGTAAACGTTGCATTGACACCGGTTCCTAACCAGTTCGTAAAGGTTTGAGATGTGTTAGTATTATTTGCTCCACAAGCAAGAGGGCTAGATTGCCATCCCAAGGTTTGATAGTTTGGATAGGTAAATGATGCTCCTGCGCAACTGTTATTCATTTTAAATCCGAAATCATAACTATGATTATTTTCACCGGCACGTCCTGTGGTCAATGCAATCACGGCCATTGAAGTTCCTGTTCCATCACTATCTCTTTCATCTCCATTCGCGGAAGCATCGGCATTGGCTGTAGTCAAGGTTGGATAGACACTCAAATTACCTTGTAAAGTATTGATACGAATTTCGTAGGCTGTATTCGCTTCCACCTGAGTGGCACCATTCTGATTCACATTGGTGCTGTTAAAATAATAATGTCCGTTCCCGTCTGTTGAAGTTGTACCAACCAGATTACCTGCCAAGTATAGTTCAACGGTTACACCACTGATTCCGATTTCATCAGCATCCTGAATACCATTACCATCTGTATCAGCCCAAACTCGGTTACCGATTTCGATCGGGGCAGAATCTGCGATAAATTCCAAATCCCCTAAACCATTTTGTTTACTAAAGTCAGGAGATGGTGTACCAGCGTTATAAAATATTTGATATTCCTGAGTTTCCAAACCATTGGTGGTATTTAACCATAAAACCCCAGAAGCATCTACTTGTCCATCAATCGGGTCCATTTGCACAGAGGCAATTCTTCTACTTCCTTTCACCATGGCCAGTCCACCATTGGTTGTTTCACTATGTGCGTTTGTGGTATGATCATCGCAATAGAATTCACCATCTCCCGGCCCTTGAAGTGTATTGGGTCCACCTTGTCCGGTTTGAGAGTTATTTCCGGTACCCGCCGTCGTATAAGGGCCACAAGTTCCATTATTCTCCAGTGAAAAATTACCGGTATTTGGATCTTTATAGGTACGTAATAATTCACCCCCAGTAATACCGGTGAATAAACTACCATTGTCCGGTACACGCATTTGTCGGTGACCGGTTTGAAATCCAATTCTATCCAACACGGCTAAATGCATCGATCCTTCTTCGTCAAATTCAATATCACCAATGATAGGTTGCGGATGGGTAGGCCATGACGGGCTGATAAAACTATTCCAATCATCTACCCACTTTTGCCATTTATGTTTATTTCCTCCAAATATGATGTCTCCTTTATTCCAGTCCGGAGTAACATTCATCACTTCCGTCCAGGTATTGGAATTAAAATTAAATTTCTGAACGGTCATTCTGAGGTCTGAATTCGCACCGGTAAGTGCATCACAAACAACCCCAAGATACAATTCACCATCCCACATACCCAAACCCCATGGACGAGAGTTTCCATTGGAACAAGGAACCGTAAAATCTGGTAAAGCCACAGCATTTGGTGTGCCGGCAATCACCTGAGCAATATCGATTTTGTATACTTTTTTATCGAACAAATTCACGACAAATAAAAACTGACCGTCATCACTGATATCAATATCACCCAATCCTACTTTTCCTGCTGCAGAGAAGGCTCCTGCATCTTCAGTTGCAGTAAATTTATTGCCTGGTAATCCGCGCGCGGAATTTGTTTGTATGCTTCCCACACTAATACCTAAATCACTCACTAAATCAATAAATTTAGCAGGTGCACCGGGTGTAGCGCTGCTTGGATTGTCGATAAAATAGATTCGTCCGCCTGTTTCACCAGGACCCAATGGCGCATGGCGTCGGTATACAGATGCCAAGAATAATTTTTTACGTGCCCGATCGTATGCGACACCCCAGGTTGAACCAATATCCGCTTGTGTAGCGAGTGTTGTTGTTGGAGTTCCACCTGATTGAGCATTACCAGAGGCTGTATTCGGAAATCGAAAGAGGGCTGCCTCGGTTGACATATTTGAACCACCGGCAAAAGGATCACCGGTTAAATGTTTCGGTGTAACCAAATCCGGGTGGTCTGGCTGTAATGTGCCGGATTATTCACGGCAAAATCAGCGCTTGAAGTAGCCGCAGTATAAAACTGTACACTACTGGTATTGTTGGATCCGTTTGCAGCAGGGTGCAAGCTCGCGCTTCCAAAATTGGTAAATTCAATTCTTAAGGGTAAAGTCAGTCCGGTAAATGAATAAGCACCGGTAGAGGAGGAGGTAGTAGAACCGACTTCTGCCCCAGAGGCATCATAAGCTTTCACGGTCACATCTTTCATGCCTACTTCATTAAAGCTGGCATTGTTTTCTTTGCTGCCGTTGGCATTCAAATCCCGAAAAACTGTTCCCGAGACCTGTGCCCGGGTTTGCTGAATCGCAAGAATAACTAGTAACGTGGTTAGAAACTGTTTCATGTTGTATATATTAATGTTTTTTTACTGATGATGTTCTCTTCCTAAATCGCATATTTGTGCAAGTCAACAAATTTTTGAAGTGGGAAAATCGCACTTTCAAAAGAATCTAGGCAGAGTTCCAAAAACTGTACCAACTATTGTTGTAACAAAAGCAATATTTGCTCATTTTTAAAGTGTATTTGCTATTTAATACGAAAAGAAGTAATTACATATATACTATATTCATATTATAAATATATTTATTTATTTTTGGAGAAATTCTTCTTCTTCCCCATCTGCGGCATAAGGTTTGCTGCTTGAGGAATTGAGATTCTTGTAAAAGACAAAGAATGACACATTTGTCAATTGCAAAAAACCCAATACACTCCATTTTGTTATGAATAAAGGATATTCTTTCGGCTTCCTCCTCACTTTTTTATCCCTGTTTTGTAAACCCTCCTGGGCCCAATTACCCGCTTCTTCCAATTTACCTTTGGTCGTCATTCAAATGGATGGAAATCAAGCCGTAGTGGACGACCCCAAACGTTTCGGCAATATGAAACTCATCTTTCGCGGGGCAGGTCAACGAAACTATCTCGCAGATACTTCTGTTGCGCTGTATTTGAACTATAACGGCAGAATTGGTATTGAACGTAGAGGCTCTTCCTCCCAGTGGAGTTCAAACCTCGGAAAATTCTCATTCGGCTTCGAAACGATTACCGCAGCAGGGGCTAACAATAATGTATCGCTTTTGGGCATGCCTAAAGAAAACGATTGGATTTTAAATGCCTATGTGTATGATAAAACACTCATTCGAAATGCACTCAGTGCCGAAATATCCAAACGAATTGGACGGCCCTCTGCCAAGTCCTTTCCCTGCGAAGTAATCCTCAACGGACAATACATCGGTGTTTACCACCTCATGGAAAAAATCAAACAGGATGAAAACAGGGTCGATTTGCAGGAAATGACTCCCTCAGATAGCACTGGCTCAGCACTCAGTGGCGGCTATATTTATAAGATTGATAAAAATTCTGGCACCAACAATACATCATGGACTTCTGTAAATGGTTATAGCCGCTACCAATATCATTATCCCAATGAAACCAATATCACCCAGGCTCAGAAGGCTTATCTGAAAAATACCCTGGATTCTCTGGAAATTTTAATGAACGCGGCCCCCGCAGTATGGCAAGATCCCTTAAACGGCTATGCCAAATACATTGATGTATTGAGCTTCACAGATCAACATCTTTTACATGAACTAGCAGGAAATCTGGACATGTTAGCTTCCAGTATGTACTATTTTAAAGACCGTGGCGGTAAAATTCAGTCAGGCCCTATTTGGGATCACGATTTGGGTTATGGGAATCATTCAGGTTTTGATGCCTGGCGCACCGACGTATTTTTTACCAATCGTGGTCAATCCCTGGCAGATGGGCCCTTTTATTATCAGAAATGGATGTTCCAGGACATGAATTATCGTTGTTTATTGGGGCAACGATGGCAGGCCCTTAGACAAGCTGGCGGCCCCTTGGATCAAACCGTTTTATTCGCGCTCATTGACTCACTCGCCGCCCCCATGCTTGAATCCAATGTGCGGGAACAAGCCAAATATGCCACTTTAGGAAGTAATTATTTTAGTTCTCCGGCAGGATGGCAATCGCGTACCACTTATCAATCGGAAATTGATTATTTAAAAACCTGGCTGGCAGCCCGCTTGCTTTGGCTCGATGCCAATCTGCCCTATTCCGGCGCCTGTAATACCGACCCCGTAAGCCCACTCCTCATTAATGAAATCATGTATAACCCCATCAGTGACGGAAGCACCAACGGTGACCGAAAATTTGAATTCATTGAACTAAAAAATGCCGGCGGAAACCCGATTCAAATGCAAGGCTATTTTTTCTCGAATGGGATTTCTTATGTATTTCCGAATCATCTGCTCAATCCGGGTGAATTAATCGTTCTTGCATCCGACAGCCTGGCCTTTCAGACCAGATACGGCTTCGCGCCTTTCGGACAATATTTCCGGAATCTGAGCAATAAATCATCTAGGATTACACTCAGTTCTGCTCGTGGCACACCCATTGATACCGTGCAATACGCCGATAGTTTCCCCTGGCCCTATCTGGCCGATGGTTTTGGCCGATCGCTCGAACTCAAATCAGCAGCCATGAACAATAATCTGGCTGGCAGCTGGTTTACACGAAGTAGTGCAAATGGAAGCCCGGGCTTAGAGAATAATTTTGTAGACTCCTGCGCTCTGGCCGCCCCATTAGTCATTTCAGAGATTTTCCCAATTGCAGGCGCAGGCATAGACCCCGGCGATTGGATAGAAATTTACAACCCTCAATCTCAGTCTGTTGCTCTCCAAAATTGGGTCATTCGCGATGCATCCAATGCTTTTGTGCTGCCGAATGTACAAATTGCCGCTCAGTCCTATTTGGTCATCAGCAATGATACCAATGGATTTAAACAAACCTATTCCAATATTTCCAATTTGGCCCAAACTCAATTTCCTTTTGGATTCTCTGCTTCGGGAGATGTGATTGCCTTGGAAAATCCCCAAGGTTGCCTCATTGATTTGGTGCAATTTCAAGCTTCAAGTCCCTGGCCATCCATCCTCGATTCTACCGGCAAATCGCTTCAACTCAGCGACCTCAACCTCGATAACAATTTAGGTGGTTCCTGGAGCTTGAGTCCGAATATTGGTGGAAACCCGGGAAACGGACTCCCCATATTTACCCCCACAAGCAGTAATCAAAGACAGCCTGATGGGACCACTAGAAAGTTTGCCTGTTCAAATTTCAGTGAGTGGTATCAACAGCTCCGACAATCAATCCGGCTTGAGTTTTCAATGGTATCTGAATCCGGATTCGGTGTTGAGTAACAGTCAGGACTATATTTTTACAGCCGATAGTTCCGGCATTTACACCCTCACGCTGAAGGTGACCGATGCCGACGGTTTTATTGACACCGACCAAAGAACATGGCACATCGGCAAAAATCCTTTGGCAAAAATTCAGGCTAATCAGTGGTCTGCAAACGTCAACACGGCCATTCATTTTAATGCTTCGGGCAGTATGGCTTTTGATGGCCGACAAATCATAAAAACCACCTGGGTTTGGGGCAATGGCCTTGCCAACGACAGCACAACCCAGGTAAGCCGTTCCTTCACCACGCCCGGTCCTCATCCGGTCCTATTAATCGTCTCCGACAATGCCGGCCTGACTGATTCAGCGATGCTTACCGTTTTTATCAATAATAGTCAAACCACGACCCTGGTTCCTACCAATAGTTTTTGGCAGTTTCGGGATAATGGACAGGACCAGAATATTCAATATCCAAGCTGGAAAACCGATACCAGCCAAAATATTGTTTGGCCAAATGGTGTCGCGGAATTAGGATATGGCGACGGCGATGAAACTACTGTTGTAAGTTACGGTAGCAATGCCTCCAACAAATACACCACCACCTATTTCAGGAAGTATTTTAACATTGATACGCCTGCCTTGTATCAGGGCTTGCAGGTCAATCTGAAATGTGATGATGGCGCCGTGGTTTATTTAAATGGGGTAGAACTTTTACGAAGCAATTTGCCCAACGGGAATATCACTTATAACACCTTTGCACTCACCGCCATTGCCGGAGTTGACGAAAGTACCTTTAACCCATTTTTTCCAACAATCACCCCCTTACAAAAAGGAAAAAATATCATTGCGGTGGAAATACATCAAAGCGACCTGAGCAGTTCAGATATCAGTTTCGACCTTCAATTGACCGCTCAAAAAAGCGCCAACGCTTGCACAGCCGATACCGGAAAAATTGTGTTGAATGAATTGGGATTTGATGGTCAGCAAAATGCGAGCGGGGATTTTATAGAATTGTTTTCTACAGCCAGTGATTCAATCCGGTTAAATGAAGTTATTTTGGTGATTGATAGTCAGCAGGTTCATTTACCTGACTACACATTACAACCAGGTATCTTTGCCTGTATTGCTTCTCAAAGCAGTCAATTACCGGCTTCTTTTCCCGCCTTTAGTGGAACATTGCCCAGCATCGGTTCATTTAACCTTCAAGCATCGGGCCACCTCATCAGTGTGTTAAATGCTGCTGGTTGTGTGATGGATAGTGTGCGCTATTCCAACCAGGCTCCCTGGCCGCCGATTCCTCCGGATACGGCCTGTTCTTTATCGTTGATCCAAACGAATTTGAACAACGAAGATGGCAATCATTGGTTTGTGAGTCGAAATAGTCAAATCACCCCCGGACTAAACAATTATAATCTGGCACTTTCAAATGGTTTAAAACATTTCATCGTGAGCAAACATCAAAATGCGGCCAGGGCAGAATGGCTCATTGATCGGCCAGGCGATTACGACTTGTTTCAGGTGGAATACAGTCGCAGTAGTGATTTCGAAGCAATATGTTTCCTGCAGGCAGATGAAAAAAATAACTATCAGTGTCTCTCACTTCCTCTTCAAAATGGCCCAAATGCTTATCGTTTAAAGCTGACAGGAATTCAGGGAGAAGTAACCTATAGTCCGGTGCAATGGTTATATCATTCAAGCAATCAGGAAATTTTGGTTTCTCCGAATCCATTTCAGAACGAAGTCAATATTTCCATGCCGGAATATTGGAATGATCAGGTGGTCAATATCGAATGGCGTTCCATTAGCGGACAACTAATCTATAGTGAAAAACAAATCATCCAGGACAATCATTTAAATCTGCAAACGGACAAATTGCTACCGGGTATGTACTTCCTGCAATTGAGCAAGGAAAATGAAAATTTTATGATTAAATTAATCAAGGCTGAATAGATTTAAGAACGTATTTCCTGTAAACATACCTTTATACAAATAAAAATAACCGCCCTGATGAACGGTTATTTTTATACTTTTTGCCTATCTACATTCGTCGTCTAATTCTGTCGCCATTCAGCTCAAACCGATTACGACTTGATTGAATTGTCGTAAACTATTTTTCCTCTACAATCTCCGCATCCTGCACTTCATCCGATGCGGCATTGTTAGCTGTCGACTCAGCGCCAGGAGCTCCTCCCGGTTGACCCTGTTGCTCGTTCATTGCTTTGTAAAGTTCCTCACTAGCCGCTTGCCATGCCTGATTTAAGGCTTCTAAACCTGCGTCGATTCCAGCAAGATCTTTGGCCCCATGAGCTGTTTTTAAATTACTCAAGGCTTGTTCAATATTGGCTTTTTTATCTTCCGGTAGTTTATCGCCATAGTCTTTCAACTGCTTTTCGCTATTAAAAATCTGACTATCGGCCATATTTACCTTTTCAATTTCTTCGCGCAACTTCTTATCGGCATCTTCATTCATTCTGGCATCATTCTTCATTTTTTCGATTTCTTCTTTGCTCAATCCTGAACCTGCTTCGATGCGGATATTTTGTTTTTTACCTGTTCCTTTATCCAATGCACTTACCTGAAGAATTCCATTTGCGTCAATATCAAAAGTCACTTCAATTTGCGGAACACCACGAGGTGCCGGTGGAATACCGTCGAGAATAAACCGGCCCAGATTTTTATTATCCTTAGCCATAGGTCTTTCTCCCTGCAATACATTGATCTCTACACTTGGTTGATTTTCAGCGGCAGTAGAGAAGGTCTCCGATTTTTTCGTAGGGATGGTTGTATTGCTTTCAATCAGCTTGGTAAATACGCCACCCAGGGTTTCAATACCCAGAGAAAGTGGAGTCACATCCAATAACAAAACATCTTTCACTTCTCCGGTCAAAACGCCCCCTTGAATGGATGCGCCAATGGCAACAACCTCATCCGGATTAACACCTTTATTGGGTTTTTTGCCAAAGAATTTTTCAACCACTTCCTGAATCTTTGGAATACGGGTACTTCCTCCAACCAGAATCACTTCATCCAATTCTGCAGCAGAAATGCCTGCATCCTTTAAGGCTTTGCGACAAGGCTCCAATGTACGTTCTACCAAAGAATCGACCAATTGTTCGAATTTGGCGCGGGTCAACTTCTTCACCAAGTGTTTCGGCACATTATCAATAGCCGTAATATATGGGAGGTTGATTTCTGTTTCGGTAGAAGAGGACAATTCAATTTTTGCTTTTTCGGCAGCTTCTTTCAATCGTTGCCAGCTCATTGGATCCTTTCTTAAATCTACATTTTCTTCCGCCTTAAATTCATCTGCTAACCAATCCATCACTGCTTTGTCAAAATCATCCCCACCGAGATGGGTATCTCCATTGGTAGATTTTACCTCGAAAACACCATCACCCAATTCCAAAACAGAAACGTCAAACGTACCGCCTCCTAAATCAAAGACCACAATCTTAGAATCAGTATTTTTTTTATCCATCCCATAAGCTAATGCCGCAGCAGTTGGCTCATTGATGATACGTTTTACCGTTAAACCGGCAATTTCACCAGCTTCTTTTGTGGCCTGACGTTGTGCATCATTAAAATAAGCCGGCACAGTAATAACTGCTTCAGTCACTTCCTGACCCAGAAAATCTTCGGCAGTTTTTTTCATTTTCTGCAACACCATCGCCGATATTTCCTGCGGTGTGTACAATCGACCATCAATATCCACGCGAGGGGTGTTGTTGTCACCCTTCACGATTTTATAAGAACTTTGTTTGATTTCTTCAGCGACTTCATCAAATCGGCGCCCCATGAAGCGTTTGATACTCATGATGGTGTTAACCGGGTTGGTAATGGCCTGACGCTTTGCCGGATCGCCAATTTTGCGCTCACCATTTTTCAAAAAACCAACCACTGAGGGGGTGGTTCTTTTTCCTTCATCATTTGCAATGACTACCGGTTCGTTTCCTTCCATCACGCTGACACAAGAGTTGGTTGTGCCCAGATCGATACCTATTATTTTTCCCATATTAAATTGTTTAAATGCTTGTGGGTGTCTTCTGACAAGTTTCATGCCACCCGTTTTTTCAGGAAATGATGTCACTTTTTGACCTTTTGGCATAATTTCTATGACTTTATTCAAAATTTCCAAGGTTTTAACCCCCATTTAGGCGAAAGTCAAATCAGTTTTAAGCACGAAACGGGCTACTGAAAAGGATGGTTGATGGTAAATGAAACAGAAATTTTGTTCATTCAGTATTATTTTAGCGCCTCAAAAAAGCGGTTTAGTATGAAAAGAGCAATGGTATTTCCCGGACAAGGTTCGCAGTTTCCGGGTATGGGTAAGTGATTTATATCAGAATAATGAACAGGCACGTGAATTGTTTCATCGGGCCAACGAAATCCTCGGATTCAATATTTCAGATATTTTATTTGAAGGTAGCGCCGAAGACCTTAAACAAACCAAAGTGACTCAGCCTGCTGTTTTTTTACATTCCGTGATCTTATTCCTAACCACCGAAGGTTTAAAGCCGGATATGGTTGCAGGCCATTCTTTGGGTGAGTTTTCGGCCTTGGTAGCCAATGGCACCCTGCAGTTTGAAGAAGCCCTGAAGCTGGTTTCCATTCGGGCAAATGCCATGCAAAAAGCCTGCGAAATCAATCCGAGTACCATGGCCGCAGTGCTTAATCTGGATGATGCGAAGGTTGAAGAAGTTTGTGCAAGCATCACTGATGAAGTCGTCGTAGCAGCTAATTATAATTGTCCGGGGCAACTCGTTATTTCGGGCAGTATAAAAGGTATTGAAATAGCCTGCGAGAAAATGAAGGAAGCCGGCGCAAAACGTGCCTTGGTTTTACCGGTTGGTGGGGCTTTCCATTCACCTTTGATGGAACCGGCAAAAGCAGAATTGGCCCAGGCCATTTTGGAAACACCTTTTCTCACACCAATTTGCCCGGTTTACCAAAATGTAACGGCTCGTGCGATATCTGATCCAGCCGAAATCCAACAAAATCTCATTCAGCAATTGACATCACCCGTGCGTTGGACCCAAAGCGTGCTTCAAATGGTAGAAGATGGTGCTACCCATTTTACGGAAATTGGTCCGGGCAGTGTACTACAAGGATTGATTAAAAAAATTTATAAAGAAGCCGAAACCGAGGGAATTTCTTAATTTCGTTTCTGAACTGAACGAAATTTTATGATGAAACAACTCCTTAAGGAGTATTTTGCGATGGGCAAATGGATGAGACGTGCCTATGCAATACTCCTCCTGGCAATTTCCCTTGTTTTACTGCTCCGCTTTTTATTGCCTGTTTGGGCAAATACTAAATCTGCACTCAGCTTCAATGATTGTCAGGTTTTACTGAATCAAATGAAAGCAGATTCCTTTGAACATGCGCGCAGTAGCGGGCAAATCTCGGTCCTTAAACCCTTCGTATTTAATCCCAACACCCTGGATTCGGCCGGGTTTGTAGGAATGGGGATGCGCCATAAACTCATCGCTACCCTGATGAACTACCGGCGCAAAGGTGGGCATTTTTACCGGGCCGCTTCATTCGAAAAACTATATGGTTTAAGGCCCGAAGAATATGAACAACTCAAAGATTTTGTTCAAATTCCGGATGAAACCCCTGCTTATAAAAAGCCTGAACCGCAGATGGTGGAACTAAATACAGCCGATACGACAGAACTGATTGCCCTGCCCATGATTGGAGCCTATACGGCGCGACAAATTGTACAATACAAGAAACAATTGGGTGGATTTGTCAGACCCGATCAACTACTAGAAATAAAAAGTATCAAGCCCGAGCAATTTGATCAATTTAAAAAATGGATTCGCATAAATCCCCGCTTGGTTCGCAAAATAAATCTGAACGAAGCCACCTTTCAGGAAATGAATGCCCATCCATACCTAAAGGGCGCTTTGGCAGATGCAATTTGTGCGCTTCGGAAAACGAAACAGTATCAATTGAATAACCTGAATGAGCTTAAGGAAATTGAATTGATGAATGAAGAAATTTTTCGTAAAATTGCACCTTACTTAATGCTTCAATAAAAAGCTTTCACTATGAATTTTGCACAAACGGAACTACAAGGACAGATTGCGGACATGGTACGTGATTTCGCGGATAAAAACATACGTCCTAAAATGATGGAATGGGATGAGTCGCAGGAGTTCCCGGTGGAAGTATTTCGCAAATTGGGTGAATTGGGTTTGATGGGTGTATTAATACCCACCGAATTAGGTGGCTCAGGAATGGGTTATTTCGAATACGTAACTGTAGTGAGTGAAATTGCCAAAGTATGCGGATCCATTGGCCTTTCGGTAGCAGCTCACAATTCTTTGTGCACCAATCATATTTATAAATTTGGCAGTGAAGCCATCAAACAAAAATATATTCCTAAACTGGCTAGTGGTGAATGGATAGGCGCATGGGGTTTAACTGAAGCCAACACGGGTTCTGATGCCGGAAATATGCGCTGTGTGGCCGTTAAAGAAGGGAACGAATGGGTCATTAACGGCACCAAAAACTGGATAACCCATGGCAAAACTGGAGATGTGGCTGTTGTGCTTTGTCGCACGGGCGAACCTCGGTCAAAAAACAATATTACGGCCTTTGCTATTGAAAAAGGAACGCCTGGTTTCAGTGCGGGTAAAAAAGAAAATAAGCTGGGCATGCGTGCCTCTGAGACCTGCGAATTGGTTTTTGACAATTGCCGGATTTCCGATGATCAGCGTTTGGGTGAAGTAGGAGAAGGATTCAAACAATCCATGAAAATTTTGGACGGCGGACGTATTTCCATCGCGGCCTTGGCCTTAGGAATTGCTAAAGGTGCCTTCGAAGCTTCAGTTAAATATGCCAAAGAACGTGAGCAATTTGATCAACCTATTGCAAATTTCCAGGCAATACAATGGAAATTAGCTGATATGGCTACTCAGATTGAAGCTGCGGAATTATTGATTATGCAGGCTGCCGATTTAATTATGCGTGGTGAAAAAGTAACCCGACAAAGTGCCATTGCCAAATATTATGCCTCAGAAGTTTCGGTACGAGTGGCCACAGAAGCTGTGCAAATATTTGGTGGATATGGTTATACCAAGGATTTTCCGGTTGAAAAATATTATCGCGACTCTAAATTATGTACCATCGGAGAAGGAACCAGTGAAATTCAAAAATTGGTGATCGCCCGTGATATTTTAAGCGCTTAAAAAAATAATCTTCGGATAAATGAAATGAAAGGAGTTTTGGTGACTCCTTTTTTTATTTATTTGAGCTAAATTGGTTGACGCTTCATAAGTCAACTGCTAAAACTTGGATGAATATATTGATTCTACAAGAGGATATTTATGATTGTCTTCAACAAGTCCGTTTTTTTCAATAATCTTTTCCTTATTTTGTTAATTCACCCATCCTAATCAGTCGATGTGACGTCTTATTACTATTTTAGTGTTTAAACATCAATTCATGCGATCAACTTTCCTTCAATCAACTTTCTTGGCTATCGTTCTGGCCATCATTTATTTTAGTACCAGTTCTTCGAGCGGCGGCATTACCGGAGTTAGCACAGTAGGTTGCAGTTGCCACGGCGCCAGTAATTCAGCCACTAGTATGACACTTAGCGGATTGCCTTCAGGCGGTTGGGTGGCCGGAAATACTTACTCCCTCACCTTAACAATTCTGAACAGCACCAAAGTGGCTGCCGGCTTTGATTTAACCTGTACACAGGGAACATTCAGCACTGCACCCGCCGGTACGCAGGCATCCACAACCGCATCTGGTGGTGAATTGCGGCATACCACTCCGGCCCTCATGAGTGGAGGAAGTGTTTCTTTTACCTTCGATTGGACAGCACCAAGTGCTTCCGCTTCTACCTTGGTAATTTTTCATGTAGCGGGTAATGCCGTGAATAATACTGGTAACCAAAATGGAGATCACTGGAGTACAACCAATTTCACTTCTATTGCAGCTCCAAGCGGAACCCCTCCTTCTATCAGTCTGACAGGAATTAGTGCAATCACCTCAAACTCGGCAACGATAGCGGGTAGCGGAAATGCAAATGGTGCATCAACCAACGTATCCGTCGATTATGGTCTTACCGCCTCTTTCGGTTCCAATACCGCGGCCACACCTCCGGTCATCAGCGGAAGTAGCGCCACTTCTGTCAGTACGACCTTAAGCGGACTGAGTCCTTCAACCACCTATTTTGTTCGTTATAAAGCAACGAATGCATCAGGTACGACTTATAGTCTGGATACCCTATTTACAACAGCGCCGCCACCTTCAAATTTACCCACCCTCAACCTGAATGCCATTTCAGGTATTAGTACAACCGGAGCCACTTTTGGCGGAAATGTCAACGCCAATAATGCCCTGACCAATTTGAGTATTGAGTATGGGCTGAGTACATCTTTTGGGTCAAGCGCTTCTACGACACCGGCTACGGCCAATGGCAATCTGTCAACAAGCTTGAGCGGCACCTTGAGTGGATTATCTCCCAATACCCTTTACTATGCGCGATTTAAAGGCATTAATACCGCCGGCACAGCCTATTCCAATGATACCAGTTTCACTACGCTTCCCCTCGCACCGGTGATTAATCCTTTAGCAGTGAGCGCCATCACCATCAATAGTGCCACCACCAATGCCAATGTAAATGCCAATGGTGCCCTGACCAATATCAGTGTTGAATATGGATTAACCACCAGCTACGGAAGTACGCAAAATACAAGTCCGGCCAGCAGCAGTAGCAGCACTTTTCAGGCAGTAAGCGCTACTCTGGGTAGCCTCACCCCAAATACCACTTATCATTATCGTTTTAAAGCAGTGAGCGCTGGCGGAACCATCTATTCACCGGATGCTACATTTATTACTAAGCCGAGTTCGGTGAATGACTTTGCCCAAGCAGGCATCGTATTGTTTCCCAACCCCAGCCGGGATTATTTGACCTTAAATGGATTGCCCGCTCATCAAAGCATGAAGTTAGTGGTACAATCAGTAAGCGGTCAACAGGCAGTTATTACTTATCAATTAAAGGGTGCGGATCAATGTGTATTGGACGTCCGATCGCTATCGCCCGGATATTATATCCTGACCCTTGAATTGGATGGTCGGGTTGTGAATACCACTTTTCAGAAATAAAAACCTTTTGTAAAAAATGCCTCATATTGGGGCATTTTTTACAAGATTTTAAATCCTTGAGGCCTTAAGTGATAGTACTTTTACAAAAAACACATCCATGAGAACCTTCTTGTTCATTTTAACCATAGGCCTCTTTTCCTTACAAGGGTTGGCAGGCCCCCTGAGCATGGCCACTCCACAACGGAAAAAATCAGGAAGTTTTGACAAAAGCCGCCTCCTGATCGGACCGGGTATTGGATTCGGAGCAGGCAACCGATCTTTCTCCTTAAATCTTTCCCCTTCTGTAGCTTATTGTTTTTCAGAACAATTTCATTTGGGTACAACCCTCGGATTTAGTTACTTTCAGGCTGCTGAAGATTATACCAATATCCTGAACGGACAAAGAGAAACTTATAAATTCCGTATCCCCAGTTATTCATGGAGTGTATTTGGACGGTATATCATTGCCAATTCCTTTATTATCAATGTAGAACCGGAATTGAATAATACCAAGTTTATCAAAGACTACGAGTACGATCTCAATACCGGAAAAATTGTCGAAAATTCGACCCGCATTTTTGTACCCTCCTTGTTAATTGGTGCCGGTTATGCGCAACGTCTGGGACAGTATGGTTATACCGCCATCATTGCCGGATATGATGTGATACAAAATCCAAATGCCCGCTACTTTCAGACCATTGATATCCGGTTTGCCATCATGCTTGAACTGTTTCGCTAAGGGAGAAAGAGCCCCTTTTTAAACAAAATATGCCTCATTGGCTCAAATGTTTGCCCGGCTGGGTGCGCATTACGTTAATTTAGATGAATACTGCCGGGGCAGAACAACCCTGATTTGAACGCATGGAAAAAAAATGGACCCTTAAAAATACAGACGAGCAGCAAGTCAGCACTTTACAATCAGCCCTGAAAATACATCCGGCCTTTTGTCGATTATTGGTTCAACGAGGTATTGAAACCTATCAGGAAGCCCGTTCTTTCTTTCGCACAGATGCCGGATTATTGCATGATCCGTTTTTAATGAAAGACATGGATAAGGCTGTTGCCCTCATACATGCCGTGATTGAACAACAAGAAAAAATTCTGATTTACGGCGATTATGATGTGGATGGCACAACAGCCGTTGCCTTGGTATACAGTTATTTTAAATCGTTTTACGAGCATATTGAATTTTATATCCCTCATCGTTTTTCCGAAGGGTATGGGGTTTCCGAACAAGGCATTGACTATGCGGTTGAACAAAATGTGTCGCTAATCATCACGCTGGATTGTGGTATTAAGTCAACACATTTGATTGATGTTGCGCGTGAGCAGGGCATTGATGTGATTGTTTGCGATCATCATATGCCGGATGAAGAATTACCCAGAGCCTCCGCCATTTTAAATCCTAAACAAAAAGATTGCCCCTACCCTTTTAAAGAACTCTGTGGTTGTGGGGTTGGCTATAAATTGATTTCTGCATATGATCTGATGTATCAAAGTGCACCCGAAATGGTGAATGCTTATCTGGATTTGCTGGCTACTGCCATTGCTGCGGATATCGTACCCATTCAGGGTGAAAATCGTGCACTCTGTGTACTTGGATTACAACAAGCCAATTCCAATCCTTCAATAGCTCTTCAGGCTTTGAAAAAAATCAGTGGGATGGATAAGGCCTTCACCATATCGGATTTGGTATTTATTATCGCGCCCCGAGTGAATGCTGCAGGCCGCATGCATGATGCCAAACAAACTATGACTTTATTTATCAAAAAAAACCAGACCATTACCAAACAGATGACGATGGGATTACAGGAAGACAACAACGAACGACGCGATATTGATAAACAAACAACAGAGGAAGCATTAAACATCATTGACCATGATACTTTACATCGTGATTTAGTCACTACGGTGGTTTATCAACCGCATTGGCACAAAGGCGTCATTGGCATCGTGGCTTCCCGACTCATTGAGCATCATTATCGGCCAACCATTGTATTGACCCATTCAAATGGAAAAATAAGTGGCTCGGCCCGTTCCATCAAAGGATTTAATTTGTTTGAAGGGCTTACAGCTTGCGCCTCTTATCTGGATACTTTTGGCGGTCATTATTTTGCGGCCGGTCTCACCCTTTCAGAAGAACACCTAGAAGGATTTCGTAGTCGATTTGATGCGGTAGTACGTGAAACACTGGCTCCTGAATTTTTTGAACCCGAAATTGAAATCGATGCCGAATTACAACTGAGCGAAATCAATCCCGCCTTTGTGAACATCCTGAAACAATTTGCGCCTCATGGCCCTGAAAACATGACCCCTGTTTTTGTGACCAGACAAGTGAAAGACTTCCAACTCAGAACAACCGTTGTGAAGGATAAACATATCCGATTTCAAATTCAACAACATGGCAGTGTGGTGTTTACGGGTATTGGATTTAATATGGCTGATAAGATTCACCTCGTAAAAAACAAAGAAAGCTTTGACATCATTTATCATATCGATGAAAATGAATGGAATGGATTGACCCGAATACAATTAAGGGTTCTTGATATTCGATAAAGGATATTGCTAAAATTCATTGCACACAATTTTCGTTTGGATGTGCGCGTTTTGCTAATTTAGGGCATCCAAATGAGGTCCACTCCACAAGCCACTGCACTTCCTCTTGAGGAGGATGAAATATTATTCCTTGAACGCAGGTTCGAGCGAGTGCGCAAAGAATATATGTATGGCATGAAATTGTTGATGTGGATTTGTGTTTTATTGCCTGTTGTTAGCGCCTTATTGAGTTTATTAAACGATACTGTTTATATTCCTTTGCCGGTGATATATGGATATGGACAACTCATAACAGCCATTGCATTTATTCTCATTATGGGAGCCAATTATTATCGCGGACTTTATCAAATCAAGAAAGACCTTCATCATCGGATAAAGCTGGCCTTTCCGGTTGAGATTTTGCGAAAAAGATATGTTGCCCAAAACAACACCCATCATTTTTTTATCAGTGGTGGTTTAAAATACAGTATTGAAGTCGATCAGAACTACTTCGACCAATATCAAGAAGGCGATGAGGTGATGATTGAATTTACGCGATATAGCAAAATTTTTCTGGGCTATTATTGAAAATATACGATGATGTTTCGATGATAATTCCGGATTTGATATTTGTAATACCGATGTTGTATTATTTTTTTGACGCTCGCTTGTAATTCTAACAAAGTAAAATCAAACAGTTCTTTCCTAAGTCGGACATTCGAAACGTTCTTGTTTTCCACCTTTTGTCTTAAAACAAAAGGTGGAGCCAAAAATTCAAGGCTGTTGCTCTTTGGGCTAAAAAATTCTCATCGAGCGGCCTACTTCCGAAACTTGCCTTCGCTTTGGCTTCGGCTTCGAACAGCCGGAAGCAGGCTACGCCCGATTTCAAATTTTTCTTAACGCCCGAAGAGCAAAGGCCGAAAATGGTACAGCTATAATATTAGTCTATGCTAATGACTAATATTGGATGGAGTTTTCTTGAGACACGACCCAACGTTAAATTGGTATAAAACAATCAGCAGGTGCATTGCGGCAACGATAGTAACGGAAAGCCCGCATCCTGCGTCAGCGGGAGAGGACTTGAAGTGGATAGCGTGCCCGGCCGCCCTGAATGTTGGTCCCAGATTTTTTTAGCTGTTCAATCAATCGACAAACTTGCCGGTGATTCGTTTGAGTTTTGTTTCTGACTCCTTGAGGTTATAACGTGCAGTAACTAATCGGGAGATGGCCGCTTCATAACTGCTTTGGCTTTCTTTGAGCTCCAGGTAGTTTCCCAGTCCGAGTTTCATACGCTCTCTCATGATGAACAAACTTTGCTCTGCCAATAAAATATTGGCTTCTTCCAGGCTGAGAGCCTCCCGATCGCCGAGCCAGCGCATATAGGCAATATCTACGGCCGTGAACAAAGAGGCCTTCATTTGATCAACTTCTAAATTTTTTTGTTTGAGTTGCAAATCAGCCACCAATAATTGTCGGCGCGTATTCCATCCATTAAAAATATTCCAGGTAAACACAAAGCCCAGGTTATTCCCGATATTCTGGTTAAACAGTGCAAAACCTGCGGTGCTCTGATTACGTCCGAAGGCATAACCATTGTTGATCACCAAACGAGGATATTGTTGTGATTTAATATCGCGTTGTTGTTGACGGATGATGGAGATTCCCTTTTGTAACGACAACAAATTTCGATTATTCCTTTCCACCCTTGATTGAATATCATCCATGGCTTCGAGTGGATCAAACACAAAATTACTATCGACGCTGAACGGACCTTTAGAATCGGATTGCATGAGCAAAAGTAGATTTTGGCGAAATTCGCGCAAGAGGTTTTGTTGTTGAATGAGGTTAGCCTTTTGTGCGTTTAAATCCAATTTCCCTTGAAGCACTTCAACTTTGGACCCTGAGCCGATTTGTAATTTTTTTTCTGCCAGTTGTATTCTTTCTTCGGAGACCTCCATGGCAGAACGGATTCCACGTATGAGTTGTTCCTGTCGTACGATCTGGTAATAGGCCAAAGTGAGATTTTCGATCACCGTTTCAATTTGTAGTTTAAAACTGAGTTCACCCTGTTCGGCCAGTAACCGAAGACGTTCCTTGGTGGCAAACATTTTCCAACCATCAAATACAGTGTACGACAAAAAAGCACCTGCACTGATATTGGTTGAAATTACACCGGGTCGATTTACGGTTTGACCATTGGCAAATTCCTGTCGCGTGGTATTGCTGGCTGCATTTCCACTGGCATTGAAATCGAGGGTGGGAAAAAATCCGGCATTGCCCAATTGATTCTCTTTGTTTAGAATTTCGGCCTGATTCGCCGCAATGAGGATATCAAAATTATTTTTTAAGGCAATGGCTACGGCCTGTTGATAGCTCAGCAAACCATTGTTTTGGGCTATGACAAACCCCGGTAGAAAAAGCAGGAAAAGAAAAATAGATTTACGCATGTTGTTTCTTTGCTTTGGATAAATAGCTATAAATGGCCGGAATCACATACAGGGTGAGCATGAGTGAAAATAAAATACCGCCTACAATAACAATCCCCATACCCATTCTGCTTTTGGCACCGGCACCCAATGCTAAGGCAATAGGCATAGCGCCGAGGGCGGTTGCAATACTGGTCATGAGGATGGGTCGGAGTCGGGCCTCGGCAGCAGCTTGAATGGCCTCTGCGACAGACATCCCTTTTTCTTTTAACTGATTGGCAAATTCTACGATTAGGATTCCATTTTTGGTGACCAATCCGATTAACATGATGATTCCGATTTCGCTGAAGATATTCAGGGTTTGGTTAAAATACCATAACGATAAAACTGCACCGGCCAGCGCAAGAGGTACGGTGAGCATGATGATAAATGGGTCGATAAAACTTTCAAACTGGGCAGAAAGTACCAGATAAATCAGTACAAGGGCAAGCATGAAGGCAAATAAAATATTGGAGGAACTCTCTTCGAAATCGCGCGAAGGACCGGTAAGTGCAGTGGTAAACTGGCTATCCAACACCTTGGCCGAAATACGACGCATTTCGGCAATCCCATCTCCAACGGTTTTACCTGGTGCTAAACCTGCCGAAACCGTAGCAGATTGATAACGGTTAAAATGATATAATTGCGGCGGTGAGCTTTCTTCCTGAAAGTGAACGATATTATCTAACTGAATTAGTTGACCGGCTGCGTTGCGCAAATACAAAGATCGAATATCCAGAACTTCATCGCGATTGATTCTGTTAAACTGACCGATAACCTGATACTGCTTTCCGTTCATGGTAAAATAATTGAATCGTTGGCCACTTAAAGCAAGCTGCAAAGTTTGTGCAATATCGGCCACTGAAATGCCGAGGTTTCGGGCTTTCTCACGATCGATGCTGATATTGATTTCCGGCTTATTAAACTTGAGGTTATTATCGACCCCTTGAAAAACGGGACTCTTATTGGCCTCTTCCAAAAACAGGGGTAATTTTTCCTTCAGTTTTTCAAAATTGGGTGCTTGCAAAACGAACTGTACCGGGAGACCTCCACGACCGCCACCACCGGCTGAAATGGTTTGTTCCTGGATAACAAATGCCTTACCCTGTGGAAATTTCTTGGACTGCATAGCCACATAATCGGCTATTTCCTGCTGACTGCGTGTACGTTTGCCAGCATCGGTTAAGGCCAATCGAACAAATGCCGTATTCACCGCTCCTGAACCTGTAAACCCGGGTGCCGTAACGGTGAGACAAACACGTTTTTCGGGAATGGAATCAACCACAAAATTCGTAAACGCTTTTACAAAATCATCGGTATACTCATAGGAAGAACCTTCTGGGGGCCACCAGAGAAACGCGCATCCAATTGCGATCTTCGAGCGGCGATAATTCGCTTTGGAGTTGGCTACCGGCCAGAAAGATGATTCCGATAGACGCTACTAAAATTAAAAGAGCCAACCAACGCCGCTTCATAAAACCCTTGAGCGAATGGCCATAATTGGAGGTCATCCGTAAAAAGAAAGGCTCCGTCATTTCGTAGAAACGGGTTTTACGCTGGGTTTTACGAATGAGTCGCGCATTGAGCATAGGGGTGAGCGTGAGCGATACAAAAGCCGAAATCAGTACAGCCCCGGCCAATACAACACCAAACTCGCGAAACAGACGACCTACAAATCCTTCGAGAAAAATAACCGGCATAAAAACCGCCGCAAGGGTAATGGAAGTGGAGATTACGGCAAAGTAAATTTCCTTCGCTCCTTTATGCGCTGCCTCCATGGGATTTAATCCCTCTTCCATTTTTTTGTAAATATTTTCGGTTACCACAATACCATCATCCACCACCAGACCTGTGGCCAATACAATTGCGAGCAGGGTTAATACATTCACGGAATAACCCATCAAGTACATAATAAAGAAAGCACCAATGAGTGAAACCGGAATATCAATGAGGGGGCGAATGGCAATCATCCAATCGCGGAAGAACAAGTAAATAATCAGCACCAACAAAAGAATAGCAATCCCCAAGGTTTCAATCACTTCGGTGATGGATTTCTTGATAAACAAGGTATTGTCGAGGGCGAGATTGACATAAAAATCTTTAGGCAAATCTTTTTTGATCTCCTCGAATCGTTTGTAAAACTCTTTGGAAATATCTAGATAATTGGCACCAGGTTGAGGTACGAGGGCAAGGCCAATCATAGGTGTACCGCTTTGTCGCAGCATGGTTTCTTCATTCTCCGGCCCGAGATTTACTTCACCGATATCGCGAAAACGAATCACCTGATCGCCCTGGGAACGAATGATGAGGTTTTCGAATTCTTCTTCTGTTTTCAGACGTCCTACGGTTTTTAAGGTCAATTCAGTAGAATTTCCGGCGATTTTACCTGTAGGTAGTTCCACATTCTCTTTGTCTAAGGCTGCCTTGACATCTTGTAAAGTGATGCCATAAGAAGATAGTTTTACCGGATCGAGCCAAAGCCGCATGGCATATCTTTTTTGGCCCCAAATCTGGATAGTGCTGATGCCCGGAATTGTTTGCAGACGCTCCGCAAGCACGTTTTCGGCGAAGTCACTTACCTCCAGTTGAGATCGAGTATCGGATTGAATGGTGAGCGATAAAATGGCGTCGGAATTGGCATCCGATTTTGTAACCGTTGGCAAACCATCAATATCCTGGGGGAGTTGTCTGACCGTTTGTGAAACCTTATCCCGGACATCATTGGCGGCAGCTTCGAGGTTGGCGCTTAAATTAAACTCAACGGTAATAATACTGGAGCCCTGATTACTGGCGGACGAGATGGTTCGGACACCATCGATTCCATTGATGGCTTTTTCGAGTGGTTCGGTAATCTGGGCTTGAATTACATCGGCATTGGCACCTGCATAACTTGTACGGACGGTGATAATGGGCGGATCGATGGAAGGATATTCACGAACACCGAGAAAAGTAAAGCCGATGGCCCCAAACAAAATAATGACCACATTCATGACAATAGCCAGAACAGGTCGATTTATACTGATGGAAGATATATTCATAATGGGCGATGGGCTTACTGTTTGATGTCGATAATTTTTACGGGGGCCTTGGGTTTGAGAGACATAATGCCAGTTACGATTACAGTATCCCCATCAGTGAGTCCGCTCAACACCTCAATCTTTTGGTCGTTACGGGTACCTGTTTCGATGGACTTAGGTATTGCCAATCCACCCTGAGAGACAAACACCTTTTTCCCTTTTAACTCAGGAATCACGGCTTCGGTGGGTATCATTAAGGTCGCATTTTTTTGTTCGGTGACCATTTCAATACGCGCAAAAGCACCGGGCAAAACACCGGGTGCGACTTCATTACAAATGGCCCGTACTAGCAGATTACGGGTAGAGGCGTCAATTTTAGGTTCCAGGGCCATCACTGTAGCAAAAGATTTCTCTGTGGCATTGTCGACCATAAATTGAATCCGATCGCCTAGCTTCACGACATGCGCATATTTTTCAGGAATTGTAAAATCTAATTTTAATACACTGGTTTGCTGAATACTTGCGAGAGTGCTTGTAGGACTCACATAAGAACCAACGCTTACCTGCCGCAAACCAATCCGCCCGGAAAAAGGTGCGCGAATTTCGGTTTTGGCGATCAGGGCACGTGTATAATCCATATCGGCGGCTATTACCTGCAATTGGTTGGCGGCCTCATCATATTCCTGTTGACTAATTCCCTGTATACTTAAAATTCCTTTTAACCGTTCGCTTTTTTCGCGTGCTAATTTGATTTGAAATCCCAGTTTCCTTAATTGTGCTTGCAAATCTGCATCATTGATTTTGGCGAGCAAGGTTCCTTTTGCTACCTGTTGACCTTCTTTAAAAAAAACAGATACCAATTTACCGGCAACTTCGGGATGTAAAATCACTTCTTCGTTAGCCAAAACCGTTCCAGAGGAAAAAATACGATTCTCCATCAGTTGCGAGCTGACCACATATCCGGTCACATTTACAGGTTGAGATGGGGGCGGTCCAGCTTTGGGGCCTTCTACTTCTTTAGGCATCAAAAACACAATCTTGATAATAACGAGGGCTATGATGAGAAAGACGATCAGGAGTATAGTTTTTAACTTCATGGTTTTTTACTGGACTTTTTATAGTTGATAAAAATTAAATCTGCCGGCAGACGATCGAGGTTCTCCTGTATCCGGGATAGCTGATTCATTAAAGCCTGACGTCCGGAAGAGCTCAGTCCTTTCAGAGCAGCTTCGTTCACTTCATCAATGGCATGATATATTTGGGGCATTGACTGAATGGCCTTAGGCGTAAGTGCAACCAAATTTGCTCTGCGGTCGGCTGGATTTACAACCTTTAGAATAAAATTTTTTTCAATCAGATATTGAATGATGCGCACCATGGAGACTTTATCGATTTTTAGTTGATCGCAAAGAAATTGTTGGGTACAGCCCTGACCTTGTTGATTATCGATGAGAATTAATACAGAGTAATAGCGTGCAATCTCCAGATGTTCCAGACGTTTGGAGAGTGCTGCATAATAACTCTTCGTCAGGATGGCCAAAGAGCGACCGAAAGGCAAGGATTGACAAAGTGATTTTTCCATGGTTGAAGGAGCTCAGCGAAGATAAGAGAGTATGCCGAATAGTTCGTATTGCTAACTAGGGGCTAGGGAACAAACCGGAAATTCGGTGCATAAAGAAAATTCGAAAATGCCATTTCCATTCATCTTTAAGGTAAATGGTTCAGGTGCCAACAAATCTGCGATTCCTCAGACAAATTGATACGCAAGTGTTGGTATGTATGATTTTATGTGACTAAGAATTCTCGACTTTTAAAAATGAATTGGAAGTTCGGGGTATAGAGGACATCTTTCACTTTTTGGGACCAAAGCCTTTCCATAAATTTGCGATATGTCACTATCATTTTCCATCCAACAGATTCCTGACTTACCCTTTCTTCAGGCCATTAAAAAACCGATTCCTGTTCGATGTATACAAATCAAAGAAGCCTTTATGGTTGAAACATTGGAAGGCGTGATGCAGGGAAAACCCAATGATTGGTTGATGTTGGGCGCGCATGGAGATATGTGGGTTGTGGATGAAAACATCTTCAGAGACACTTATGATTTGGTATCCTTGAAGGACGATTCGTTGCATGGTGACATACAAAAGCACCTTTAATAAATTGTTAAGTAAGGGGCCCTACCAGGCTACTCAAAACCCGTTCCGGACAGACTTAACATTAAGTTCATATTAGAGCCCGATTTTGGGCATTTTTTTCAATTTGGTAATGTTCCGGTAATATTAAAGCAACATAGGGATAATATTCATTTTAACGAGTCGGCACTTGTGGTTTCTACCTTTGCAATGCAATACCAACAAGGGTTGTAAGGGAATTGAGGCGGTATTTTATCACACTCAAATGATCAAGAAAACACCTTTTCCCGACCTCATTCAATGAATAAAAACCTGACAATAACAATGAAATCATTTTTTTCACTTTTACTGTTGATTTGTATCTCCTTCAACAGTTTTGCCGGCACCGGAATCATCAACGGAAAAGTCATTGATGAAAAAGGAGATGTCTTGATTGGCGCAACGGTCATGATCGAAGGCGGCAGCCAGGGCGTTAAAACCGATCTCGATGGAAAATTTACGCTACGTAACCTGGAAGACGGCACCTACAATTTATTGGTCACCTATGTATCGTTCGATAAAAAAAGCGTGTCCGGTGTGGTTGTAAAAAACGGTGTGAGCGATCTACTGACTATCGTGATGCAAAGAACCGGTAAAGGTTTGAAAGAGGTGGTTGTAAAAACACAAGCCAAAAAAGAAAGTATCAATGCATTACAATTACAACAAAAAAACATGTCCACCATTTCCGATGGTATTTCTGCTGAAATGATTAAAAAAACCCCGGATCGTAATACAGGTGACGTGTTAAAACGTGTGAGTGGTGTGAGCATGGCCGACAATAAATTCGCGGTGATTCGCGGATTAGCGGATCGATATAATCTGGCGATGTTGAACGGCGATATTTTACCAAGCTCCGAAGCAGATCGTAAAGCTTTTTCATTTGATATATTTCCGGCTAATCTCTTAGACAATATTGTGATTCTGAAAGCAGCAACTCCGGATCGTCCGGGTGAATTTGCCGGTGGAATTATTGATTTAAGTACCAAAGACATTCCGAATGAGAACTTCTTAAATATTCAATTGGGAACCGGAATGAATACCATCTCTACCTTTAAACCATACTATGATAGCAAAAACAGTTCAACAGACTTTTTAGGATTTGATAAAAACATGCGTGTGATTCCGGAGGCCTTCCCTAGTAAGGAAACATTAAATCAACCGCTGTCACAATATACCCTCGATCAACGCGTGGAAGCATCTAAATTGTTTGAAAATACCTGGGGTACCAAGAAGTATAACAGCATGACCCCGTTCCGGAATTTACAATTATCGGGTGGATATGTTAAACGCCTGAACAAAAACAGCAGCATCGATGTGATTAATGCTTTATCATACAGCCGCAATCAACGAACCCTTTTGTAAACCGAAATGAAGTAAACGGTACAACGGAGGCCTACGACTTTCAGGATACCGTATCGCGCGATAATGTGTTAGTGGGTGCCATGTTAAATATGGGCGCCAAAATCAACGGACGTCATAAAATTCAGTTCAAAAACACCTTTACCATTAACAGCGATGATCAGACCGTTCGTCGTAGTGGTGATTTTATGGACAACGAATATTATATCAAAGGAACGGCCTTGTGGTTTTCGAGCAATCAATTGTTAAGTAATCAATTGAGCAGTGAGCACCTGATTTCGAAAAGAAATATCAAATTGCAATTAGGAGTCGGTCGCAATCAAATTGCTCGTACAATACCTGATTTACGACGTTCCTATTATACCCGTAATTATGATGCTCCAACGGAGAACTTTAATCCGAATGTGACCACGTTCCCGAACCCATTTTTTATGGGAAGATTCTTTTCGAACACACAGGAAGAAATATATAATTCGAATGCAGATGTGAGCATTCCGTATAAATTAGGCAAATCGGGTCAAACCCTTAAAGTTGGATTTTACTATCAGAAAAAGGAACGTCAATATGAAGCCCGTGTGTTGGCTTATGTACGTGCTAAATCGGCGGGCTTTGATCAAAGTATCCTGACTAAACCTGAAGAAGAATTATTCGCGGTTGAAAATATCAGAAGTAATGGATTCATCCTGAGCGATGCCTCTCAGCCACAAGATCAATACGAGGCACAATCGGCTTTACAGGCGGCTTACATCATGAGTGACAATTTGATTGCTGAAAAATTCAGAGCGGTGTATGGGGTTCGTGTTGAAAAATTTGATCAAAGTATCGTAACCGGTGTATTAAAACCCGGAGATCTGGAAATCGCCAAAGAAAATACAAACTTTTTACCCTCAGTTAATTTGACGTATTTGATGAATAAAAAAACCAATATCCGTTTGTGTGCTTCTCAAACTTTATCTCGTCCTGAATTCCGAGAACTTTCGCCGGCATCATTCTATGACTATAATTTATCTGCAACATTCACGGGTAATCCGGATTTAAAACAAACGACTATCGCGAATATTGACTTGCGTTATGAGTATTTTATGGGTAAAGGTGAAATGATTTCAGGTTCAGTATTCTATAAAAATTTCAGCAATCCGATTGAAACGACTGTTCCATTTGGGCTAACAACTACTCAAAAAGTTTTCAGTTATGTGAATGTTCCTCATGCCAATAGTTATGGATTGGAATTGGAATTCAGAAAATCATTGTCTATGCTTAGCAGCAATGAAAATTCTATCTGGAACCAGTTAGTGGTATTCGGTAACCTCGCTTATATTCAATCGAATGTAGAAGTGATTACCAAAAGCACATCCGGTGAAGAAATGAAATATAATCGTCCGATGCAGGGACAATCTCCTTATATTTTGAATGGAGGTGCAGCCTTCACGCATCCTAAATCAAACATTTCAGCTACCCTGGTATTTAACCGCATTGGTGAAAGAATATTTGCAGTAGGGAATGGTGAAATTCCTGAACTTTATGAAGCCCCTCGTAATGTGTTGGATTTTAGCCTGAGTAAAAAGTTCTTCAAAAAAATTGAAGTAAAATTAAACCTGTCCGACATCTTAAGCAATCCACAAGTATTCTATTACAACATTGATGAAAAGTATAAAATCGTTCGTGATGAAAATGCTTATCAAAAATCTAAAGACTACTCAGTCATCCGCACAAGATTGGGTACAAATATCGGCTTGTCGGTTAGCTATCAATTCTAAAAAATTAGGGTAGCCACTTACTCATCGAAGCACCTTTGGAAAAGCAATAACCCAAAGGTGCTTTTTTTTTTGATAAAATGTAATCGACAGAGCTGACCTATGCCACGACAAATGCCGTTTGGTAAAAATTATTGACAGCTGCTACAGGCTGTAAATTGACCTGAAAATTAGTTGTAAATTCATGAAAGGCTTTAAACTCATGCATAGCCACATTGAACTCATCGAAGAGAATCAAATCTCCCTTGCGTAAATAAGGATAAAGTTGCGATAAAACGAAAGCCGTTGCGGTATATAGATCTGCATCTAAATGGATGACCTTTTGAGTGGGTGATTTAAGCTGTTCAATATTTTGTTCAACAAAACCCAAAAAGGTATCCTGAAAAAGTCCTTTGATGAAATGCCCCCTTTGGTCATCAATTTGAGGAATCTGAGATGACATATCTCCCTTGCGATAAACGCCCCAATCCTCCGGCAATCCTTCGAAGGTATCAAATCCAAAAAAGGCAGACGATGAATGTTGATTATTTTGCAGCCACCATTTAAAAGAAACACCCGAGGCCACTCCAAACTCCATATAAAGCACTTGTTGTTGAGAAAGATTATACTGATCCAGAATATATTGATAGAGGGTAGATCGTTTGTGGTAATCCCGAAAAGGCGAATAGAAGTCATTATAGGCGATCCCCTTTTTGTTTTTATAAATCCAACGGACCAATAAATTATAGTAATAAATAAAAGCCAGATACCTTGCGATTGGCTGAATGACAAGGCTGACAGGCACAAACAGAAACAAGTCTTTAAAAAATTTGATCGCTTTAAGCATAGGGGGTCAAATGTAGTTACTCGAATTTCAAAAAAAAATCAAATGGCCCTCTTTTAAACCAAGATTCTAATAACTGATAAGCCGAAGCCGGCAAATGCAGATTGATATTCCTCTGAAGAGACCTACTACTCATCGCAGGAAGCCATTCTCTATAAAATTGAACACATGAGTGTTTTTTACTCCGGAATTGTGGATTTTTTTAACCCTTTCAGCTTTTAATGAACAACAGATAGAATGCCTGATTGTTGAGACATTTTTCCTGATCAGCCGGTGATTTACACAAAAAGAAGTGCTTCAACTGTTGTTTCAACACTTTTTTATCCGAATAATCGGCCAATTATTCCACATCTTGTGGACAGACAATTAAATTTGATGCTGGGAGATGCGTAAAATGAAGAATTACGAAGCGTAAACCGTCAGTTGTGCGGACGGCTTTGATTATGCCAACCCATTTAAACTTATTGTCATGAAACAACATTTTCTATTGCTTTTCTGATGCTTGGCAGCTGGAGCTTGTCTGCACAAACCAATATTGCCTCGCGGACAGAAGTCATCCCTTGTTCAGATTTTCATATTACCAGACCACTTCGGGAAATTTTTGCCGAAAACCCGGTGATTGAAGATGAGCCTCGTAAAAAAGGCAGAATCTCCCGACCGAAAAAATAATCGTAAAAGTCATTTTTTTCGTTTTGATATCAACGACGGCCCGGAATATGGAAACGACCCTTCCATCATTCAAAGAGAGGGTGGAAGCTTGCCGGGGAAAACACCTCTGACAAATTGGGTCGGACAAACCGCATCGGGTTTCAGACCCTATGATCCAAGTGGCGCTGCCGGTCCGAACCATTACGTACAAATGATCAACAGCACTACGTTTAAAGTGCATAATAAATCCACTGGCACAGTCATTCTCACCGGAACTTTGGGTAATTTATGGAGCCCTGCAACCGGGAATTCTGGCGACCCCATTGTATTGTACGACAAACCTGCCAATCGTTGGTTATTGGCTCAGTTCGGCACACAAGCTGACCGAAAAATATATATCGCCATTTCTACAAGCGGTGACCCTACAGGATCGTATTATACCTATACCTATGTTTCTCCTTCGTTTCCGGATTATTTAAAATTTTCTGTTTGGCAGGATGGGTATTATATGACTTCCAATCAACCTCAAAAAGTATTTGCATTTGAAAGAAGTCAAATGTTGATAGGAAACCCTGCAAGCCGTAGTCTATATACTTCTTATGCTCCTCCACAGGGTGGTGGGTTTTTCTGTCCTTTGGCAGGCGATGCTTCTGATGGGGTATTACCTCCTCAGGAACCCCCTGTCCGATATTCTCCTATTCCGATAATGCCTGGAATGCCGCCTATACGGATGCTGTACAAATTTATCAGATGAGTGTGAATTGGGTTCCAACAACACCTACTGCAACGATTACCCAGGCAGCAGTATTAAACACAGCCGCCTTCGATGCTTCGTATGATGTGAACTGGAATGATTGTCCGCAACCGGGAACAACGCAAAAACTGGACGGCATTGGAGGTACCATGATGTATCGCTCACAATGGAAATCATGGGCCGGATACAATTCGGTGGTTTTAAACTGGGGGGTAAAAATTAGTCCTACCCAGCGGAGTATCATGTGGTGCGAATTGAGGCAAAATCAAAGTAACCAAAGCTGGTCCATTCATCAACAAGGCATTTATACACCAGATACGAATACCCGTTGGATGGGAAGTATTGCCATGGATAACAATGGATGTATCGGAATGGCCTATTTAAAATCCAATTCCTCAAATATCTTCGCTAGTCTCTGTTACACAGGTCGAAGGGAGTGCGACCCACTTGGCACCTTGCCTATTTCTGAAGTGGTTGCGATTGCCGGTACAGGTTATCAAACAGGTACGAATCGTGTAGGTGATTATGCCCAAACCTCACTCGACCCGGATGGGATTACTTTTTGGCATACCGGCGAATACATGGGCGGTGCATCAGGGAGTAGTGCTGCCCGAACGCAGATCTTCTCCTGGCAGATTGCACCCTGCGGCAACAATGCCTTTGTAAATATTACCCAAACGGCAGGATCCTCTCCGGCTTGCCTGGGAGAATCACTCACCTTTACCGCGTCCCCTACAAATGGCGGTACAGCTCCGGCTTATCAGTGGAAGGTGAATGGCGTGAATGTTGGTACCAATAGTCCGCCATTTAGCAGCAGCTCCCTCCGCAATGGTCAGATTGTGCCCTGCGTGATGACCTCCAATTTGGCAGGAGTAGGAAATAATCCTGCTACCTCAAACAGCATTCCGGTAGTGGTGAACAACCCAACACCAGCCATTGTGACCATCAATGCCTCCCAAACCACCTTTTGCGCAGGTACACAGGTTGTCTTTACGGCTACCGCTGTCAACGGCGGCAGCGCACCTTCTTATCAATGGAAAATAAATGGGGTGAATGTCGGTAACAACAGTGCTTCTTATACATCCAATAACCTGACCAATGGTCAAATTGTGACTTGTGTACTCACTTCAAATTCAACCTGCGTCAGCAACCCGGTGGTTACATCAAATGCAATCACAGTGAATGTCACAACTGTGGGAACGCCAAGTATTAGCATCTCTGCCAGTGCAAGTTCAATATGCTCGGGTAATTCAGTCACCTTTACTGCAACCCCTGTTAATGCCGGACTGAATCCTTCTTTTCAATGGAAAGTGGATGGGGTAAATGTTGGAACCAATAGTTCAACTTATACCACCAATAGTTTGACGAATGGCCAGGTCGTTACTTGTGATTATTCTACATACTCAACTTGTCCGATTACTGTTACCGTGGGTACCGGAACAGGAACCAATACGACAACAAGTGGATCCGGTGCTGCCTATCCTACCTATTATGGCAATGGTCGGCAACAATATATCATTCGTGCGAGTGAACTCAATACGCTTGGCCTGAGCAGCAGTGGTTTGATTCAGAGTGTGGGCTTTAACGTAGCGACCTCTAATGTTGGTAATCCACCGACTATGAATGGATATACCATCAAAATGGCCAATGTCAGCAACACGGTTTCAACAACGAGTTTTATAAATCCTACTTGGACGACTGTTTTCGGGCCACAAAATTATTCACCTGTCACAGCCTCCCTGAATACCCATACATTCTCGACACCATTTGTCTGGAATGGCACATCAAATGTGTTGGTTGATATCTGTTTTTCTAATCAGGTAGTAGGTACCTCTGCTTACCAAAATACAATCAGCAACCCTGGATTTGTTTCCTCTGTTTTTTATCAGGCCGATGGCACAGCAGGTGCAGGCGCATGTACTCAGACGACAGGAACAACGGCTTCCAACCGACCCAATATGACATTAAAGCACGCCCAGTTATATAGTGTGAGTTCGAATGCAATCACCATGACCGTTGGGAATTCTAGTACTCCAACGGTGAGCATTTCAACAGCTACAACAACCATTTGTGCGGGTGTGAATGCCACGTTTACTGCTGTCGCCAACAATGCCGGTAGTAATCCCACATACCAATGGAAAGTGAATGGTAACAATGTTGGTACCAATAGTGCAACATATAGCAGCAATACTTTAAGCAACGGGAACCTTGTATCCTGTACCATTACTTCCAACAACCCTTGTTCAAGTACGAGCACAGCCAATTCCAATACCCTAACCATGACGGTCACACCTCCACTGGCTTCTTCCGTGAGTATAACTGCTTCCGCGAACAATATTTGCAGTGGTGTTAGTGTAAATTTTAACGCTATTGCCGTTAATGGTGGCAGTCCGATTTATCAATGGAAATTAAACGGAAACAATGTCGGAACCAACAGTGCTCTTTACACCACGAATACCCTAAACAATGGTGATCAGGTAAGTTGCGAAATGACCAGTTCCCTGAGCTGTGTAAGCCCGGCCGTAGCAACTTCTAATACCGTGATCATGAATATATTTGGCAGCACTCCACCGACAGTAACGATTAGTCCTTCGTCCGCCATTATTTGTGACGGAGATCCGCTGACATTCACCGCCAATGTGAGCAATGGTGGTAATCCAATTCAATACCAATGGAAAGTTAACGGCAATAATGTTGGTACGAACAGTGCAACGTATTCCAGTTCAACATTCAACAATGGCGAATCGGTGATGTGTGAGATCACTTCACTGTCACCTTGTGAGAACGAATACATTTCGGGAACCGGCACCAGTACAAGTTCAGCAACCGGCGGAACCAATAGTGTGGCCGGAGCAGTATTTCCGACATCTTACGGAAATGCACGAATTCAATATTTGTTCAGGGCTTCGGAGCTGAACACCTTAGGAATGGGTGCAGGAGAAATTCAGGCCTTGAGTTTCAGTCTCATCAATGCCTTAGGAAATCCGACTACTTTGAACAATTATTCCATTAAACTGGCGCATACCACCATTTCGGCTACCACAACAACTTTCCAGAATCCAACATGGGTAAATGTATTGGGGCCTTTGAATTACACGCCTATCAACAATGCCCAAAATGATATGATTTTGAGCACTCCATTTAATTGGGATGGCACTTCGAATATTCTCATGGAAATCTGTTATAACGGAAATAGTACCGGCACTTCTGCATATCGAAATTATTACAGCACTGCCGGTTTTAATGCCTGTACGTTTTACCGCGTGAATGGTATTTCGAATCCTTGTAATCAGAATACCGGAACGGGTGTCTCGACGCGACGGCCAAATACGATTTTTACAATCAAACCTTCATCTCAGGCTGGTTCCAATACGGTGAACGTTACGGTGAATAATTGTTTTAGCACCTTGGATATCAAACTGCATACTGAAGGTTATTATGATGCTGCCGGACTGTCAAGACCTGTACTATTTAACCAGGGGGTTGATCCAAATCCTGCCTCAACATCGGTCGATACGATGCTAGTAGAATGGCATGAAACCATAGCTCCTTACAATGTAGTTTATAGTGCTTCCGGAATCGTTCAAACCAATGGCCACATGCTGCTTGATTTTCCTGGCAGCCTCAATGGCAATGCCTATTACATCGCAATTAAACATCGTACTGCTTTAGAAACCTGGACTGCCAATCCGGTTATGATGAGTAGTAATGTCAGCTATGATTTCAGCACCTCGGCATCATTGGCATATGGAAATAATCAGCGTGAAATTGCCGCAGGCATTTGGGGTTTTTATATGGGAGATATGAATCAGGATGGTGTGATTGACGGGTTGGATTTTGTGGTCTGGGAAATAGATAACTTAAATTTTGCGGCAGGTTATTTTGTTTCAGACCTGAATGGTGATGGTGTGGTAGATGGCCTGGATTTTTTATACTGGGAATCGAATAATCTGGCTTTTGTTGGTTTAATGAAGCCTTAAATGATCAGAAACATCTCCTCAAATCAAATGAGGGGCGAGCAACTCAATAATTGTAGTACTTGTCTAGCGTATCGACAGAAGGATTCACATTGAAATACTGAAATAGCAAGGTATCGCCGTTGACTATAAAATTATTGAGTGTGGTGATATTACTTCTGACCGGAATATAGAAAGTGGTATCATTCGACTGCCTTAGCCATTTTATGTCAACTGCACCACAAATAAATTGCATGTTGGCCCCATTTGGCAGAAGAGGTTCTAAATCGCGAAAGTGGGCGGCAATGATTGTTCGCCTCCATATTTGCAGGCGCTTTTTTTGATTGAGTCCACTATAAAATACTTGATTCCTTGTATTGACATCGATGATTCCTTCCGGATTAGGGATATCATAATACAAACTATTTCGCGGTTTCCAGCTGAGTATATACCCATATGCACTTTCTCCCGGGTTGGCACATGTTAGTTCATACTGACCATTCGGTTGAATGATAACATCGCAAGGGAGTGGAACCGCGGATAATTTAGTCGATGAGCCTTGATTGTTAGAAATTTTCTCGATGGGATAAAATTCCAAATCCACTTCGGTGACGGCGGTGTCTGCCAATTCATCCCAAATACTCCCGTTCAGAATGATTGGCCTGGAAGATTCTTTTTGTTTACAAGCCGAAAAGAGCATGATGATGAAGAACGGAAGCAGTGCAAATTTTCGAACCATTTTTAAGATTTAAACCAACTACTATACATGACGTAATTTTCGGCGATGCGGTTAATTTCTCCATGAATCAATTCCTGCGAAATGTCCTTCACTTTTTTTGCAGGAACTCCGGCATAAATACTTCCACTTTCACATTGCATATTTTCAAGGACCACTGCACCCGCAGCAATAATAGTATTTGTGCCAACGAAGGCATTGTCCATCACAATAGCGCCCATCCCAATCAATACATTTTCTTCCAGCGTGCATCCGTGCACCAGGGCATGATGACCGATTGAAACCCGGTCGCCGATCACTGTTTTTGTTTTTTCGTAGGTACAATGGATACAAGCTCCGTCTTGAATATTGACTTTATTTCCTATGCGAATGCTGTTGACATCGCCGCGAATGACTGCATTAAACCACACACTGCAATCTTCGCCCATCACCACATCTCCCACCACGGTGGCATTTGGAGCGAGAAAACAACTTTCAGGAATATGGGGTGAGACCCCTTTGACAGGAAGAATGAGTGCTTTTTGCATATTTCAATTTATACTTCGAAGATAATACATGCGAATCGCTCTCAAACATTTTAAGTAGGATGAAGGACAAAGACATTGGCATAACTTTGCAAACCATGAATCTGAGGCAATTATTTTTACAACACAATGCACAAACTTCCGAAACGCCCCTTTGCTTTGAAGTGAGTCGCGCCGAAGGAAGTTATTTATTCGATCAGGATGGACATCCATTCATTGATTTAATCGGCGGTATTAGTGTTTGTCATGTTGGACACGGCAATCAACAAGTGAAGGACGCCATTAAAACACAAGTGGATCAATATTTACACGTCATGGTTTATGGTGAAGTGATTCAAAGTCCACAGGTCCTGTTTGCTGAAGCACTGAGTCGGCATTTGCCCGAAACATTAGATGCCATCTATTTCACCAACAGTGGAAGCGAGGCAACCGAAGGAGCTATGAAATTGGCGAAAAGGATTACCGGAAGACAACAGATGATTTCGTTCAAAAACTCCTATCATGGAAGTACACAAGGGGCGCTGAGCGTTATGGGTAGTGAATACTGGCAACAAGCTTTTCGGCCGCTCATTCCGGGCATCCGGCAATTTAACTATGGTAGTGTGGAGGCCATTGAAGCCATTAGCCATGAAACAGCCTGTATCATTCTGGAGCCGGTGCAAAGTGAAGCCGGCGTTATTCTTCCCGACAATCAGTGGCTACAGGCGATTCAAACCCGCTGCCATGAAACCGGTACCCTTTTGATTTTGGATGAAATACAAACTGCTTTTGGGCGCACCGGTTCCCTCTTCCGTTTCGAACATTGTGGAATTGTACCGGATGTATTATTACTGGGGAAAGCCTTAGGTGCAGGTATGCCCATGGGTGCATTTATCACCTCTAAAGATAAAATGGATCAATTGGCCAAAGACCCGGTATTGGGGCATATTACTACTTTTGGTGGTCATCCGGTTTGTTGTGCAGCGGGATTGGCCGGATTACAATATTTGAATGAGAGCAATCTTATTCAGGATGTCAGCAAAAAGGAAGCATTGTTTCATCATGAATTATCTGCAACCGGGTTGAAGCTCAATAGTTGTGGATTATTGATGGCACTTCATTTTGATGACTACACACAAAACAAGAAGGTGATAGATGCTTGTCTGAACAAAAAACAATTTGCAACAGGTGTATTCACCGATTGGTTTTTGTTTGCAGCCAACGCCTTACGAATTGCTCCACCGCTCAGCATACAGGAAGAAGAAATCAAAGAAGCCTGTTCCGTTATTCGGGAAGCAATCCGAACTGTTCTGTGATTGTTCGACTACATTCGGGAAAGTCTTGCTGCTTGGAATATCCTTGCTATTCTTCTTTGGCAAGCTTTTTGTTATACCATCCTCCCACAATCTGTTACGTTTTAAACGGTTAAGTGCGCTGATTATCCCAGTCCAAGGCGCTTCATGTAATAGTTTGTTGGTTCATTTCTCATATTGTGTTGACCAGCAATATTTGGATGAATGAAAACCAATTTCAATGAATAATCATCTTCAAACTAATTGGATTTTCAAGTGGAATCGGAATCATATTCAAGCTAAGAATGCTTGAAAACCTCAAAAGAGGATGACGTTATGTTTTAATTCAAATGCTATGAAAATCAGTTTACGAAGCCTTCAAGACAAAACCCTGGTGGAACTGTTTAATGCCGATGGAAAGATGATTTACAAACAATACCATCATAAGCCCGGAAACTTATTCATTCCACACACCGAAAAAGGATTGTACTTTTTACGGATTCAAAATAAACGAAGCATCAATACTTCGAGAATTGAAGTCAAGTAAGTAGGGGCTGCTGGTTATCTCACTGGCGCTTCAAATTTAAGGGCGTTCGGGGCCCCCCCCCCCTTTTTCCCCCCCCCCAGGCCCCCCCCCCCCCCCGCCCCCCCCCCCCGGGGCCGGGAGGCCGGGGGGCAGGGAAAAAACAAAAAAAAAACGGCAACCACAAAAAGGAGAAAAAAAAAAAAAACGGCGAAAAAAAAAAGCAAAATTTTCCCTTTAATATAAAAAAAACAACTACTTTCACGTTAAACAGCAGCCCCTAAGTAGGGATAACATTTTCATAAACGCTCCAACCTATAATTGGTCATTTATGCCAAAATCTTGCCTTTGGGGGCAACAAGTCTTTTCCAATTGAAAATGATAAAAATTTCGATTATGACTTCATGCTTTCATCGAGTTCCGGCTCATGTAAATCAACCGGTTTCTCAGCGCGTTTTCGCCATTGCATATTGAGTAGTTCCACGCCAAAAGAAAATGCCATGGCAAAGTAGACGTAATTTTTCAAATGTAAATCATGGGCCTTTTCTGCATCCCAACCTTCTACCAAAAGCACCACACCAATCATTACAAGGAATGAAAGGGCTAACATTTTTACGGTCGGATGTTTTTCAATAAATGCTGCAATGCGGGATGAGAATAAAAACATCACCACCATGGCGATAATCACTGCAATAATCATAATCTCTACATGCTGAGCCATTCCGACCGCAGTGATGATACTGTCGAAAGAAAAAACCATATCTACCAACATCATTTGTATCACGACTTGCGCCAAAGTAGCAGTCACTGCTTTTTGTTTTCCACCTTGATGCTCTAAACCTTCCAGCTTTTGATGAATTTCACTCACTGTTTTGATGAGAAGAAACAGCCCTCCACCCAACATAATCAAACCTCTCAGATTAAAGGATTTGCCCCAAATAGAAAACAACTCTGCACTCCCATTTTTTACCAACCAGGTCAAACTCAACAACAAGATAACCCTTACCCCAATACCGGTAAACATCCATATTTTTCGGGCAGTAGCTTGTTTGGCTTTATCCAAACGCCCCATAATGATAGAAACGAATATCACATTATCAACGCCTAACACGATTTCAAGTATCGCCAACGTGATCAAACTTATGATCGCATCCACATTCAGTAAGTGTTCCATGTTTTTTTATGTATTTAAAATTGCTTTGCAAATATTTTTCGCAATGGCCGGGCCCTGATAAATGAACCCTGTGTAAACCTGTACCAGACTAGCTCCTGCTTCTAATTTTTCACGGGCATCATCTCCATTAAAAATTCCGCCAACGGCAATCATCGGTATTTTTCCTTCGCTTTTTTGGTGAATATACTTGATGATTTCTGTACTTCTTTGTTTGAGTGGTTTTCCACTGACACCTCCGGCTCCGGTATCTGCAATCATTTTTTTATCTGCCGTCAAGCCTTCTCGGTCGATGGTGGTATTGGTAGCTACGATGCCGCTCAGACGCACTGTTTGCACAATGTCTATCACATCATCTAATTGACTTTCATTTAAATCAGGTGCGATCTTGAGTAAGATTGGTTTGGGTTTAGGATAACTTAAATTGAGGTTTTGTAGATGCATCAATAAAGCCTGAAGAGGTTCCTTTTCCTGCAAAGCCCGCAAGTTTGGGGTGTTGGGACTACTCACATTCACGACAAAATAATCGACCACATCAAATAACTTTTTAAAACAATAGGCATAATCGTCGATGGCATTTTCATTGGGCGTCTGCTTGTTTTTTCCAATATTGCCGCCAATGATGATATTGGTTTTTCTTTTCTTGAGTCTTTCCACTGCTGCATCCACACCCTGATTATTAAATCCCATTCGATTGATAATGGCTGCATCTTCTGGAAATCGAAACAACCGGGGTTTTTCGTTACCATCCTGAGGTTTGGGTGTGAGCGTGCCTATTTCAATGAAGCCAAAGCCCAGACAGGAAAGTTCATCGATAAACATGGCATCTTTATCAAACCCTGCTGCCAAACCCACCGGGTTTTTAAATTTTAATCCAAATACTGTTCTTTCCAGTGAGGGGTGATGGAAACTATAATTGCTTTCCAGATACTTTTTTCCGATTCCTACATTATAGGTTTTGGCCAACCAACGCATGACCTTATAATGTGCTTGTTCGGGATCGTACCTGAACAGAATTTTTTTAACAAGATTATACATAAAGAATTATTTGAGCAGCTCCGAAAGTTTTTGGACGAGGGCATCCCCTTTTAAATTCGTTGCGACTATGTTTCCATTCGGATCTACCAAAAAGTTTTGTGGAATACTTTCAACGCCATAATTGCGGGCAATCGCACTGCTCCATCCTTTCAGTTCACTCACATGATTCCATTTTAGCTCATCTTTCTCAATTGCCTCCATCCATTTCTCCTTACTGGTATCGAGCGAAACGCCAAGAATGGTAAAATTTTTCTGAGAAAATTGTTGAAAAGCTCGAACAACATTTGGATTCTCCGCCCGACACGGTGCACACCAGGAAGCCCAAAAGTCGATGAGCACCCATTTCCCTTTGAGAGAACTTAAAGAAAGTGATTGGCCGTCAGGAGTAGGGGCACTAAAATCTGCTGCCGGATTTCCAGTTGCTGCTTTAGTGGTTGCTGCCGGTGCTGCACTTGCACTGCCTTTTAAAAAACGATCTGCAAATGCTTTTGCTTTTTTCGATTCGGGAAATCTGTTCGTCACTTGTTCATAGAACTTACGAACATATGGGCCTTCAAATGCAGGATTGATAATATTTACGGCAAATAATGCACTGGTCACACTCTGTGTGGTATCGGCAAATTTTTTCACGTAATCCATGAAACGGACATTAATGATGCGCATATCCTCTTTAGCCATACTGAGGATGGAGTCGTTATTCGGACGGGTTTCAATAGAATCGATAATCAACTGCATCGTACGGATGTCCTTGATATTTTCGCGCAGGTTAACCAAAAAACTTTTCAATGCCATGCTTCCGGATGACCCGCTCACCTGATAATCTTCTAACTGATTCCAATTGCCTTTAATCTGAATCTGTTCACCTTTTTTCATGGCCAACAAGATGTATTTATTTTGTTCGAATTTTATCCGATAAAGGCCCTCTTCACCTATTTTGGACGAAAGCTTAAAATGTCCTTTCTCATCTACTCTTCCACTATCAACAAACCGATTTTCTTCGATATCTAATTCTTCTAAACGAAATGATTGAGCAGGGCTTTGATCCAACTGTCCTTCTATTTCAATGCCTTGTTGACAGGCCCCCAAAAAAAACATCCCCAAACCGAGGAATAATAGCATCTTGTTCATCACCAGCAAAAATACATGTTCGCAGCTAATCCATTCAGAAAAACAGGTGATTCCTGAATTTCCGGATAGAAACACAGAATCGGATTGAAGTACATCCATTTTATCAATCCCGAATTCATATTTAAATATAAATAATATCTATACTTTTTAATTGATTATATAGTCAATTAATAAAATCTTACCTTATTTTTGCGCTCCTAAATAAACAATATATGGCAGTATTAGTCGGAAAAAAAGCACCCGCTTTCAATGCAAAAGCGGTTATCAATGGAGTTGAAATTGTAGACAATTTTAGTTTGGAACAATATGCAGGTAAATACGTGATCCTGTTTTTTTATCCCAAAGACTTCACATTTGTCTGCCCAACAGAATTACACGCCTTCCAGGAGAAATTGGATGAATTTAAATCCAGGAATTGTGAAGTAATTGCCGTTTCAACCGATACAGAGCAATCACATTGGGGATGGCTGCAAATGCCAAAAGAAAGAGGGGGAATACAAGGTGTTACCTATCCGATTGTTGCAGATACGAATAAAACCATTTCATTCAACTACGATGTGTTGGTTGGAGAATGGGGATATAACGATATGGGTCAAATGGAAGCAGAAGGTGAATTGGTTGCCTATAGAGCATTATTCCTGATTGATCGCGATGGAAAAGTTCGTCATGAATTGGTCAATGACTTACCTCTTGGTCGAAATGTAGATGAGGCCATTCGGATTTTAGATGCTTTGCAATTTAACGAAGAGAATGGTGAAGTTTGTCCTGCTAACTGGAATAAAGGTAAAAGTGGTATGAAAGCTGACCACGCCGGCGTGGCTGCATATTTGAGCGAGCATTAATGTTCATTTCAAATCATCGAAAGACTATCAGATTGGTGAAATGAATTCAGCAGAAACGTCACCCGCGTGAATGATTGAATTCAGATTCAGCTCAACAATATCATTTGGCTTAAAATGTTAAGAGCCGGCCTATGGCCGGCTCTTTTGGTGTTCATTCGGTGTTGTTTGTTCACTGGACGTTCATCCGAGATGCCTTTCTTCACAAATCCCTACATCGTCTCTTCAACTTTTTATCGTTGATTCTTCCTTCCGGTAAACCAGACTTCCCAACTCTTTTACCGCCTGCATCCCGTTTAACCTCTTCCCAACCAGACTTCTATACGCACTCTTAGCTTTTGATGTATAAATGGCGCCAACCACATTCTCCCATCAATGCTTCACGAATCGCAGCGCTTGCACGCCTTGACCATGATCCAACATCAGCATATATACGCCTGCACTTAAACCCGACACATCCATGGTTAAATCCTGAACGCCCGCTTCCAATCCAACATAACGCCGCTCAAACACCCCTCTTCCCAACAAATGATATATTCGTACCGTACAATCGCTCTTATTTTCCAAAGTAAATCGTAGCGTTATTTGGTTGTCGGCCGGATTGGGAAAAAGTTTCAAATCACTACCCCCATTCTCTTCCCCTTCTCCCTGCACCGGCCGTGCAACCAATGTTCCGCATAAATTTGTTCGGTTTACCGTCACATCCGGACTAAAATGTTGAACGATATACGATAAACAAGTCAATGAATCATGGTTTCTTAAATCGGTATAAACACTATCTCCCAAAAAACCAAACCATGTTGAATCGCTTTTACAACCCTGATTGCCATTGTTGATTATTTCAAAAACAGAATATTTATTGGTCATCAAATTGGTCATACCAATCACCCGATTTGAACTATTCCAGGCAATCGTTCGGGAATCAACATTCGCAGCGCCCATATGATTATTCATCAGTCGGGGTGTCTGCAAAAAGTTGCCGCTCGTCATATTCATTCTGAATAAATAACTCCGGTTTCCGAAATACTGACCGTATGCCCAAATATTTGGACTATTCCCGGAAGCTGTTTCATACAATAAATCTCTCGGGTAATCTCTGAACCCAAATCCGCTGTAGGCATTATACTTCAACGACTTGGTCACAAACCAGCTTGCCGGATTCATGGGCGTACCAATCAACACCTGGGATAAACACCCTAAATGATCGGGTTGTGTGGCACAAGGCAACCCATTTCCATTATAATATCGACTTAAAAGCACAAGACCCGTGGGTATTTTTACCAGAGAAACCCCTTCATCAATACGTCTGTTAAAAGCGCCAAAACCTGCAGTTCCCAAACGTTTACTCGCCACACTATGATTCAGGGAATACATCGTCAACAGTATATCTTGCTGCAACAACTTACCACAATTATCTCCAATTAATCCGCAATATCCAATCGCTGATAAATGTTGCTGATCATAACGAATGACTTTCTTATACTCACTTTGCATCGCATAGCCCAATATCGGAGCTTCCTGCAATTGATAAAGGGTGTTCGCTACATTGCCAACTGTATCAATCCGTATCATCACAGCTCGTTTTAAATATTGATTATCCATCCGATAGCCTGCCGCCAAATATCCAATAGTAACATTGTTTGTATTCTTGATCTGTTCAATACTATTCCAACAACAGGATACGGAAGCTGGTATCTGATAAGTTCTAAACCACTGATAATCCCCCCATTGATCAACCTTTAATACAAAGGCTCTCGAATAACTATTGCCGGGCAAGGTGCTGTTCATCATTCCACAAATCACGTACCCAAATCCGTCTTCTTTTACTTCATGCACCACATACCTAAAATTTGCCTGAATCTGAAAGGCATCTATCGCATTCAGCAAATAGGCTTTATGAATCATTGTCCCATTATTATGAATCAGCGATAAAAAGATTCTGTTTACACCCAATGCATTTTGTATACCGGGTATGTCATTGCTTAAAGGGGCGTAAAGTCCAGTGACAGCAACCTGACTATTCTTCACTTCAAGATCCGAAGTATAAACAATTGTATTTGGCGCCGCAGCATGATCTAACAAACTATGTCGATAGTCGCTTTGTGCTGTGGATGTATTGGAACAAAAAATACAGGCCACAAGTATGAGCAATGGATGGAGTATCTGTAGGCCCGATAATTGTTGTGTTTTCATGGCCCAAAAGTAGATGCGCTCATCAAACGGGAAATGTATGAATGAGCAATCTCCCTGAATTTTGAGTCAATGCTGATAATTCCTGAGTAAATTCCTAAACTGGTTCGTGGTGGAACCTCATAACAATCGATCGCTATCCGCAAAATATAGTATCCCTTTTATTGTGCGCTTTTCAGGGGCGGCCGGGCACGCTATCCATTTCAAGTCCTCACCGCTAAAGCGGATTGCGGGCTTTCCATTTCTATCGTTGCCGCAAAAACCACTTCCTGCGAATATGCTGATACATAAAAAAGATAGGTGGCTCCAATGAACCACCTATCAATTTTTACTGAAAGACTCAGTTATTTCTGAATAGTAAACTTCTGTATCTTTCTTTCTTCACCTTCAATCAATTCTAACATATACATGCCCGAACTGAATGTGCTTAAATCTACATACAAATTGTTTTCTCCTTCAACCGTTATGGCCTGAATGCTTTGGAGTTTTTGGCCCATCGCATTGTAAAGGTTCACAACCACTTCCTGATTTCCTACTGCAAAGAATTGAATACCCGCTTTGTCATTGGCCGGATTCGGGAATATATTGAGCGCCGCTTTTTCCATTTGCTCCTCAGATCCATCTAAACGGAAATTAGTGGCACTGGTATTGGCTCGTAAAGTATAACACTGCGAAGCACTGAATGCACCATTATAACCATATACATGCAAGTAATAGGTAGCGCCGGTGGTTCCGGTATTGTAAGTGATGGTTTCGCTGCTTGTTCCGCCGTTTTGGGCTGTTGCCAATAAAGTACCGTTCGATCGATACAATTTTAAATCATAGTCGAAAGGCAAATTGGTAAGCGTTACTTTTAATTTAGGTGCTGCCGTAGTTGTAACGATTTTGTAATAATCCTTATCCGTGCTGGTTCCAATCATTGAAACAATATCTGTATTAACGGCAACAGATGCATCAGCAGTTCTTGTATTGTTCGGTTCGTAGTTGTTGGTACATGTACCACCGCCACCTGCTGTGATTGTTGTGAAAGTAATTGGCGAACTGTAAGTACTGCTTCCTCCTGTACAAACGGCTTGCACTTGCACATTATAGGCTGTAGCAGCAGTTAATCCGGTCAAGGCTTTGGAGTTCGTACTGGAAGTGGTGGTAGTCCAAGTTGTGGCTGTTGATAGTTTGTATTGTATATTATAACTGCTTGCTCCGGCAACGGCTGTCCACCCGATTGTTGCTCCACTTGTCGTGATACCAGTGGCATTCACACCGCTAGGTGTTCCGCAAGTTGTACCAGAAGGAGGTGTACATCCATTAGAAGTTGTGAGAGACGCTCTCGCTCCACCCACCGCAAATAAGGCACTTAATCTTGTTTTTTGTCCGGCAGTAAACATATACATACAAGCATCATCCGAATAATCCATGTAGTTCATGAACATGTCTCCATTCGGGCCATTGCTGCAGGATACTTTTGGATAGGTAGGGCAACCATAATTCGGACCTCCGGCATTCGGGGTATCTCCCACCAAATCAGAACCTGTACATCCGGTTCCATCATCTCCCCAGATATGGTATAAATTTAACCAGTGACCCACTTCATGGGTTGCAGTACGGCCTTTATTAAATGGTGCGGCAGCGGTTCCGGTAGTTCCGAACCCTGTATGTGTACATACTACGCCATCAGTCGCAGCTGCGCCACCAGGAAATTGTGCATACCCCAATAATCCGCCACCCAAGTTACAAACCCAGATATTCAGATATCTGCTGCGATCCCAGGCATTACTACCACCCTGAGCATCATATTTTACAGCATTGTTGGATGAAAAAGAAGTAACTGATGTGCTTTTGCGAACAATACCTGTGGTGGGGTTACCATTTGGATCTTGCTGAGCCAAACAAAAATTGACTTCACAATCTGCCACCAATCCCTGAAAAGCTGAAGGCGTCAGTGTCCAGTCTGCATTCAATTTACGGAAATCATTATTGAGTACCGTCATTTGCGACTGAATTTGGGCGTCGGAAATGTTTTGTGCTGCCGTGTTGTAAACCACATGAACAACCACAGGAATAGTAACTACCGCCCGCGTTTGCGTGGGATTTTGCACATACTGCTGCGTATGTTGTTCAATTTGTTCCCGCTGTTTAACGTATTCGGGATCTGTTTGCATTAAATGCTGATGATGTTCATCAGTTCCGCAGACCCTTTGTGCCTGCATACTGGCCGGCAACATCGCTGAAGCCGCCAGGAAGGTTAAGATAATTTTCTTCATACTCTTTCATTTTAGAATTTAAATATAATGTTAAGCAGATGTTTATACAAAATTCGTACCAATTAAAAACGGACGAAATCCATTCTTTTCACGACAAAACCCTCCGAAACGGGAGGGCTTTGAACAAATTATTGAATCAGATAAGGCTTATCGGATGCCGAAATGATGATTGATCCACAACCAGAAACTTCCATCCCACAAGAAGGCAAGAATAAACCAAATGAAGAGTGTCAACGGAATCATGATGGTAAGAATCATATTTTTGAGTTCATCACCCAAATGCATAAACACTTTCACGATATATCCTGCTTTAAACAGGGTGAGTAAAATGAAAAATGTATTGATCAACCATTTTGGCATCCCCATATTGGTTCCATATAAACCCAGAACCACCTCAACGATGGTAACAATCGTCAGGATACCAGTAACCTGCCATATCTTTTTTACTTTGGCTTTGCTGTGTGCCGAATTTTTATCTTCATGATGGTTGATATTATATAACCTGGACTGATCGGCTTCGTAATCGCTGAAATGTGACATATGATCCTTGTAAATATTTTTTAAAGTAAATAAAAGCATGTGAATACAAACACCCAAACGAGGTCTACAAAGTGCCAGTATAAACCAACCTTTTCAACCATTTCGTAATGCCCACGTTTTTCGTAGGTTCCATTGATGGTGTTTAATAAAATAATGATGTTCAGCACCACCCCTGAAGCTACGTGAGCACCATGGAAACCAGTAATACTGAAAAAGAAATTAAAGAATTTATGTGCAGCAAATGCGCCATCCGAAGCAACCAATGCTGGTGTTACTTCTGATCCATAAAAATGGGTCACATTTTCTACATGAGGTATAACACCGTTTGCATCAGGCACAAATGATCCCCACCAGGCTCCATGATGGTTCAAATGCCACCACTCCCAGGCCTGACAAGAAAGGAATGCCAGTCCACCAATAATTGTCCAAACCATCCATTTGATCACGCCGGCTTTATCGCGGCAATGTCCGGCATGTACAGCCAATACCATCGTCACCGAACTAATGATGAGGATAAAAGTCATCAAACTCACAAAGGCCATTGGTGCACCACCATTCGGGGCAAACCAAGGGAAAGAAGCGAAAACTTCATTGGGATTTGGCCAAATGCTACTAAAAAAACGGGTGGTACCGTATGAAATCAGGAAAGCCCCAAAAGTAAAGGCATCACTCATGAGGAAATACCACATCATGATTTTACCATAACTCAGGTTAAACGGACTTTGGCCGCCTCCCCAGGACTTCTTTTTGTCTATTGCTACTGAACTCATGCTAGATCGCTGTTATTTTTGATTGATAAAAAAGAATAAGAATAAATAAATCCAAAGGACATCTACAAAATGCCAGTAAGTGGCCAGAATTTCCAACCCATTGGAACTGTACACTTTTGTTCGGGTACGGAAATGATTTCGTAAAAAAACCAAAAGCAGGGCAATGACTCCACCCAACATATGCAGTAAGTGAACGCCTGAAATGACATAAATAAAACTGCCCGAAACACCTTCGGCCACGCTTTTCAGGGTGATGCCGGCACTATGCATTTCATAAAACCCACTGAACTGTAATATCATAAATGCAAGACCCAACATCGCAGTCAGGCCAAACAAGGATTTGTACTTGGTCATCTCCCGGGCCTTAAAGGCTTTCACCGAAAGATGCATGGTAAAACTGCTCAGAATAATGACAGCCGTTGAAATCCAGAAAGAAACTGGCATGGTGAATATCAGCCAATTACCCTGTGCTTTCCGCACCATAAAGGCGCTGGTCCAGCCGGCAAACATCATACAAATACTGGCAATCGCTATCCACATCAGTAATTTGTGCGGATGGATTTTTTGTCTTTGTGCGCTGATGGTACTCATTTTTGGTCAACCTCGGGTGTTTGAGCCTGAAGTTGGGCAAATTTAATGACAGAATCTTGACATTCATAGAAAATACAGGAAAAAATAGCCTTTAGATGCTCCATGAGGTGATTTGCAGGCTGTTGATTAATCAAAGCTCTGATTTCCCGCCTCCGCCATTTTCACCATCCGGTCAAAATCCTCTGCTTTCAGATCATTATAGAAAAAATGGACCGGGTCAATTTTTTCACCATTCCGCTCTACTTCATAATGCAGATGTGGTCCTGTGCTTTTACCGGTGCTGCCAACCCAGCCTATCACCTCCCCACGTTGCACTTTTTGACCCACAACCGATTTCAATTTAACCATATGCGCATAATGTGTTCGATAACCATAACCATGTCGGAGCCAGATATTATTGCCATATCCTCCCGCCTGATAATCGGCCGATTCAACCACTCCATCACCGGTGGCATAAACGGGTGTTCCAGTGGGTGCCGTAAAATCGAGTCCGGCATGAAATTTCAATATTTTATAAATCGGATCAATGCGGACACCAAATCCGGATGCGATTCTTTCCAATTGTCGGTTTGAAACTGGTTGTATAGAAGGAATGCTGGCCAACATTTCTTGTTTCTTTTCAATAAATTTTTGCAAAGTGTCGTAAGAACCTTGTTGAATTTTTAGTCGTTGATGAAAACGAGCCATGCTTTGTTGCAACTGCTTCAGAAGTTCTTCATTGTTCAGGGGAGAGAGTTTTTTATCCAATTCCTTTTCATCAATTTTTATATTTCCCGCTCTCACCTGATCAGGCAAAGGATCTGCTTCAAAGATGACACGATAAACCTCGTTGTCTCTTTTTTCTAATTGTTTTAATTCATCCTGGGCTTCCCTTAAATCTTTACGCAATACATCATATCGTTCCTGCAACTGATTCAATTGCATACTCATTCGTTTTTCGTTGGGCGATTGAAGATAACGAAAGGCAAGGGCGACAATAATCGCTGCACTTACAAGTATTGCCGACAAGAAACCGAAAATTCGGAGAGCCCATTTCCACCAGGGCAATTGAAGAGGTTCAAACTGCTGGGTCTTGGTGCTGTAGTAGTATTTGACTTTTTTCACGAACCTTTAAACGCTCCAAAAATAGGGAATTCACGAGAATAAATAGGGCTTGCTGATTATCTCATAGGCGCTTCAAATTCAAGGAAGCGTTCGAGGGGTAGCCCCGTACGTACGGGGCAGCCCTTGGACGATGACGCGGAATTTGAAGATGCATATGAGAAGTGAAAATCAGAAAAAAACTGCAAGCTTATTGAAGAGCAATAAAAAATTCTTGTGCATCTATATGAAGGAAATTCACTCCATAATGTAATGAAATCAACTATTTTCAAGTTAATCAGCAAGCCCTAAATAGGGGCTACTGAATAACTCAGAAATGCGGTAGATTCAAGGCGCGGGTAATGAAGCTGTATTGTTATACCAACTCCAAAGAAAAAAAGGACAAAGAGTGGTGGGGGGGGGAAGAGGTACACCCCCCCCCCCCCCCGGGGGGGGGGGGGGGGGGGGAGAAAAAAAGCCACCCCACCGCCGGGGCGGCGCCAAGAAAAAAGTACAAAGGGGGCACAGAGGGAGGGGAACAAAAAGAAGGGGGCCCCGGAAATACACTGCGATTTGCCCGCAACGCAGAAGATGCCGTATTTCTGGGAAGCGAGAATGATGTATTTCAAGTGCACACTGTTTGGAAATAAGCCTTCAAAAAGTAGGCACGAAGGCGTCTAAAATTTCACTTAAGTGACCATTAACGCTCACTTTGAGCGATATTCAGTATCCCCTAAATCCTTTTGTTGCAAAGCCGAATCAATGTTGCAGAATCACTTTAAATGTATGTCGGCGAACCGTTTGTTTAACTTGCAGAAAATATAACCCCTTGGGTAGATGATGCACAGAAATAGGCCCTTGTTTGCCGCGAAGTAAAATTTTGCCTTGTGTATCTGTGAGTGAAAATTCAAATTCGGCATGGTCTGGATACGACAAATGTATTTCACCATCTATCACCGGATTCTGTTTCACTTGCCATTGCTGCCAGTATGAATCCAGGTCATCCAACGAAAGAAAAATAAAATCGCAAGTGCTACCATAAAGTTGTGTTTGCTGTTGATGCACACAAGTCAATTGATGAACTGGGTCAGGCGGCTGGCACCATCTGACATTTCTTAAGAGCCCATCCACCGATCCAATGCCTTCTATCCAAACAGATTGCTGGGGCGAAGAACCGGTATCGCTCAAATAAAATACCTGACGATTGATTCCATGAAAATTTTGAATATTGATCGAATCTACGACAGCGGCTGTTGTGATTCCCGGTGCACAATATAAATTCCGGATGGTATCTCCCACATTTTTTGAAAAATCGTACAACAGAATTTCATTGCCCAGGGTATACGCATAAATTTTTTGGTTGCTACTATCATCAAACAAATAGGCTGCACTTTGTAATTGTGCCGTATTGTAAAAGGTATCTGCAATCAGCTCATATTTTCGATACGGATGCGCTGCCAAGGAATAAGTTGTTGTATCCTTTTGAAAAATGGTGTACGACTTATTGTAGGCCGGACCCATAGGACTATAGATTGTTTCAAGCCATCGCCCGGTATTTTTGGGTAAGGGCAAATAGGTTTGGGCCTGAATGGTTTGGACCAATAAAAACATACTGAACAGAATGGACGTAAATTGTTTCATGATTTAAAGATACCCGGATTATTTTTTGTTGAATATAAAAGAAAGGCTTTCCTGAAAAATGCCTGCAAGCGGGTTGATTGTGTATTAGCAAGAATCCCGATGTTTTATACACCGGGATTCATAAAAAAAATATTTGAACAAGGATTATGCCTGGGCCTCATCCAATGCCGGAATGCGCAATACCTGTCCGGGATAGATTTCGTCAGCATCCTTGATCATCGGTTTATTGGCTTCAAAAATAACCGGGTACTTGTTACCATCGTTATAATTTGCAGCAGCAATTTTCCATAAACTATCACCTTCCACAACGGTGTAATAGCTGCTTTCTTTTTCTTCGTGAGCGGTTTCTGAAGCGATGCTCATTTGGTTATCAACCTCTGCTACACCGGCAATATTTCCTGCCGTAAGTGCTACCTTTTCAAAATCGGCACGAGTTGCACATTCACCGGTCAGGGTGAGTTTGCCATTGCCATCCAAGGTAAAATCGAAGTTGCTGATATTGAGCCCTACCTTTTCGATATAAGCCCTTACTGCTGCCTTTTGGTTAGCCGCAATCACATCTGCCTGAACACCGGGCTGATCTTTTTCCTCTTCTTCTTTACTTTTAAAAATCTTTTTTCCTGCTTCTTTAATAAATGAAAATAATCCCATGGTTACGAATTTTTGTATAATGAATAAGGACAAATATAGCCTGCTTTGTCAGGGTGCACAAAAAGATTTTGGAAGGTTCTGGCAGATGTGCTTCGAACCCAACACTTTCATCAACGACAAAATGATGTAATTTCACCGCCCATGATATTTCAAATCGCCTGGCGTTATTTATGGGGTAAAAAATCTACTCAGGCGATCCAGTTAATTGCCTGGGTCAGTATGTTGGCAATGGCTGTTGGCACTGCGGCTTTGTTGGTTGTGCTTTCTGTATTCAATGGTTTTGAATCGTTTATCAAAGAGTTGTATTCCGATTTTTATCCGGATATCCGCATGACCGCAAAGGTTGGTAAAACATTTTCTTTGAGTCCTTCTTTTGAAGCACAAATTCAAGCACTCCCCAATGTGGACGCTTGCAGTCATACCCTCGAAGAAAAGGTATTATTAAATTTTGATGAAAATCAGGTGATTGCCACCTTAAAAGGCATTGACCGGACTTATGATTTAACCTCCCATTTTAGTCGAAAAATCAAGTATGGCAGTTTGCCCGAAGCAGATTCCCAACACCATCCACCCTTGGTACTGGGTTTGGGACTTTCCAATCGTTTGGCAGCCAACGAAGAATCCGGGCTGCCGTTACTCTGTTATTCATTTCGCAAGGAAGCCATTGGTATGCAAATTGATCCAACTTCGGTTTACAATACCCAACTTTTTATGGTGAGTGGTATCTACATGCTTCAGGAAGAAATTGATCAGCAATATGCCTTTACCCATTTAGATGAGGTACAAGCACTTACCGGACAAAACGGTCAACTAAGTGCCATCGAGTTAAAACTCCATGATAATACTTTAGCCGACGAAACTAAAAAAGAATTACAACAACTCCCCGGTGCAACTGATTTTAAAATTGAAACCAGATATGAGCAAAACAGAACCCTCTATTTTATTATGCAAAGTGAAAGATGGGCCGTATTTGCGATTTTAACCCTCATGTTGATCATTGCCTCGTTTAATATTATCGGATCCTTGTCGATGCTGGTGATAGAGAAAGAAAAAGACATCGCCATCTTTCAGGCTATGGGAATGAATAAACGTCAAATCCGTAATATCTTCCTGCTCACCGGTATGTTGATGGCTATAATCGGCGCGGGAATCGGAAGTATTTTGGCATTGGTTTTATTATGGGGCCAACAAGCGTTCGGTTGGATCAAATTAGGTCAGGATGGTGCTTTCCTGATAGAAGCTTATCCGGTTGATATTCAAGCCCAGGATTTTGTACTCATTTATAGTACCGTTCTTTTCCTGGCTATGTTGGCCTCATTCATCCCGGCTATGAAGGCCAGTAAAAAATCCAACAGCCTTCGTATTCGATAGCTGCTTTGCGTGCTATTCTTCTTCCGGTAATTCTTCTTTCTTTTTATCGTACAATTCCTTCTTCGGCACAATTTGTACTTTGTCCTTATCCTTCAGCACTCGAGCTACTGCACTGAATGGGGCGATGATGACTTCTTCGCCATTCTTTAAACCACTCAAAATTTCAATGTATTCATTGTCCTGGGTACCTGTTTTTACCACTCTCAACAATGCCTTCCCATCCTGAATCACAAAAACATATTCTTTAATGTCATCCGATTTGCTGATGCTATCTTCTTCTTCGCGCGTGGTTACAGCGTTGATGGGAACACCTACAACTTGTAAATTATATCTGGTTCGGATTTCTACCGTTGCCGACATACCCGGCCGAAATGGAAAATGGCGGGTATCTTTTAATAACAAATCGGCATAACTCTCCGGAATGATTTCGATACTGACGGTATAATTAGTCACCTGATCGGTGAGAGAGGAAATATTTTGTTGAAGTCCTGTTGCAGTGCTTGATTGAGAAATTTGTACCACCAATCCTTTGAATTTACGGTTGGGGTAGGCCTCCACTTCAATTTGCGCCGTATCGCCGTATTTCACTTTTTGAATATCATTTTCACCCACTTCCACATCCACTTTCATCTTACTCATATCGGCTACACGCATGATTTCTGTTCCGGCCATTTGCATGGTTCCTACAACCCGCTCACCTTTTTTGACGAACAATTTTGAAACAATCCCGGTCATCGGTGCATAAATGGTGGTTTTACGAAGGTTTTGGACAGCCTCACTCACATTGGCCTGGGCACTGGCAACGCCAAACTGATTTCCACGTATGCTTTCAATAGATGCTTTATAATTCGCCTGTGCTGTTTTAAAAGCAGCCAACGCTGTTTCAAATTCTGCTGCACTGATTACCTGATCGTCGAATAGTTGTTTATTGCGATTATAAGTTGCAGTGGCTTGATCCAATTGAGCCTTAGCTTGCTGGGTCACGGCATTGGCATTGCTCACACTGGAACGGGTTTGATTCAACTGCGCATTGGCCCGGTTAACCATGCTTTTATAGGTTGTAGAGTTGATTGTGGCCAGTATCTGACCTTTCTTCACACTATCCCCTTCTTCGATAAACAAATCAGTAATTTCACCTGAAACATCCGGACTGATTTTCACTTCCGCCACCGGGTAAATTTTTCCACTGGCCGAAACGGTTTCAATGATATCATGCAATGCCACCTTTTCGACGGCCACCTTAGTGCCTTTATTTTTGCCCATGACCCCGGATTTGATCAGGCCAAATAATAAGAGACTCAATGCAATGAGTGCAACAAATATCCAGATTAAGGTTTTTTTCATTCTTGTTTTTTAATCGCCTTCAGGCTTTCTTGGATTTAAAGTTTTAAAGGATTTCCCATGTAATAATCCAACACTTTCAGTTTAAAGATGAGGTCATATTTCGCTGAGAGAACCGAGGAACTGGCATTGTACAATGCAGATTGTGTAGCCGTGTATTCGTAAGTATTGATCATCCCTATTTCAAAACGTTTTACGGCAAAATTAAATGCCCGTTTCGAAGCCTCTTCACTGCGGCGGGTGGCCACATATTTTTGGGCAGCGGCTTTGGCTTCTTCGTAAGCGGTAAGGATATCCTGACGCAATTTCAGTTTATCATTATCTGCAGCAATTTGCTGGCTCACCAATCCGATTTTAGCTTTTTGAATATTGGTTCGGGCAGCATACGCATTAAAAATGGGAATACTCAAACTCAGCCCAGCATTCGCCCGGATATTATCGCCATACTGCGTAAAAAATGGCCTCGTGCGGGTTTCGTAGGAATAGTCAGGACGAGTAATCGCATAACTACTTCCCGCAATATTGATATTTCCGAGGGACACCTCTCCCAGATATTGCTGACCGGTGATATCCTTCACATTGGAAGAAAAATTGGTTCCAAGATTTGCAAAAAGGGATAGTTGCGGATATTGCTGTGCTTTGGCGATGTCCAGCATTTTTTTTGCCGACAATAATTTGAGTTGATTCACCTTGGTGCGATATTGCTGTTGCAAAGCGGTGGCATAAACCTCATCGGGATTCGGTAAGCCTCCGGGGCCTGTTAAACCGGCCATGTTTAAATCCGGAAGGATGATTTCGAAGGGTTGTTCAAAGCTTAAATTCATCAGTGCTTTTAGTTGCAGCAATGCGATTTTTTCGTTGGTGACAGCACCCAACAATGCGGCACTATCACTTGAAACCTGCGCCAGCATTTGGGCTGCGTTTAATTCGGGCAACTTGCCACTTTGTACAAATTTTTGGGTTTGTTCGTATTGCTCCTGGTCGGCTTTTAATTGCACCTCATTGATACGTACTTGTTCACGGGCAAGGAGGACCCTTAAAAATCCGGTCGCCACATTTAAGGCAATATCTTCTTTGAGTTGTTTAAAGGCGTATTCGGATGCATACAAATCCAATTGACTTTGTTCGATTTGATATTTTTTCTGAAACCAACCAAACACTAAAACCTGAGATGAGAGCCCCGTGGTATTGTACAAAAATCCTTTGGTGACAAACTGGTTCGAAGTAGGATCAATCGAACGTCCATAACTTTCACCCAGTGAAAAATCGCCGTTGACATTGGGTAAACGACTGACCTTGTTTTGTTCGAGAACCAATTTAGCTAAGCGTTCATTCAGGGCATTTTCTGCCACACTTAAATTATTTTCCTTGGCATAAAGCACACAGTCTTCCAGGGTCCACTGGCTGCGCAAAGGTTTCCGTTTCCGTGCTTCAGCCGCAGCATCTTCGGCCATTTGATTGAGTCGGGCTTTTTCTTCCAAAGCCTTTCGGTTTTCGGCCTCATTGACCTGCTTTTTGGTGTTCTCCTTTTTGTTTGATTTTCCTGATTTTGTTGTTTCAGATTTTTTTATGTCGGCATTATTTTGCTGACGCTGTGCTTCTTCCTTTCGGCGAATTTCAGCCAATCGGGCCTCTTCTTGTTTTTGTGATTCTACGGCCAAGCGATCCAGCGAATCCTTGATTCTGGCTAAGGAGTCGGCTCTGCGTTGTGCTTTTGGATTACCATATACCTGTTGTGGCACAACTTTTTTAATGGTATCAAATTTGGTGGGAATGTATTTGCCTTTTTTGGTTTGTGCGAAGATAGATTCCTGACCAATCATACAACAGACAGTGCAAAACAAAACGAACAGAAATTTTTTCATAAAGTGTCTACGTTAGAACATTCGAATCTCTTTTAGTCAGCGACCAACAGCATCGGATGCAGGGCAAATATAAGTGATATTGTGCTTGTTTACCTTTTCGGATATGCTTGCGTGCAGATGGCTGTTGACTTGTATCTTTGAATTCTTAATTGAAGATATGCAAACAGACGTATTGGTGATTGGTTCAGGCATTGCAGGATTAACTTTTGCCTTGAAAACAGCGCTGGCAAAACCTGGATCGAAAGTGGTAGTTTTAACCAAAACATTCGAAGAGATTGTGGATATTGTAGTTCGTGAAGGTGCAGAACGATTAAAAGAAATCATCGAATGGGGCACTGAGTTCGACAAGGCCGCTGATGGCAGTTATAAACTGGGGAAAGAAGGTGGCCACTCCGAAAATCGTATCCTTCACCACAAAGATGTCACCGGCAAAGAAATTGAACGGGCATTATTAGAAAAAGCACATGCAGTACCCAATATCGAAATCATCGATCATTGTTTTGTGGTCGATTTAATCACCCAGCATCATAAAGGTTTATTGGTGACGAAATCAACTCCGGATATTACTTGTTATGGCGTATATGTTTTAAATCTGGAGACCCTGCAAACCGAAAAAATTTTAGCTAAAGTAACGATGTTGGCTAGTGGGGGTGCGGACAGGTTTATCGCACAACCACCAATCCTAAAATAGCCACTGGCGATGGGGTTGCCATGGTTTATCGCGCCAAAGGCCGGATTGAAAATATGGAGTTTATTCAATTTCATCCCACTGCTCTTTTTGAACCCGGCAAACGATTTGGGCAGGCATTTCTGATTACCGAAGCTGTTCGTGGGGATGGGGCCATTTTACGAAATAGTCAGGGTGAAGATTTTATGCACCGTTATGATGAACGTGCATCATTGGCACCTCGTGATATTGTGGCGCGCGCCATTGATAACGAAATGAAGATTTTGGGAGACGAGCATGTTTATCTGGATTGCCGGCATATGTCGATTGAAAATTTCAAAAGCCATTTTCCCAATATCTATGAAAAATGTTTGAGTATTGGTATTGATGTTTCACAACAGATGATTCCCGTTGCACCAGCTGCCCATTATAGTTGTGGAGGAATTAAAACGGATGCGATGGGCCGCTCTTCGATTCATCATTTATATGCCTGTGGGGAAGCTGCCAGTACCGGATTGCACGGTGCGAATCGCCTGGCGAGTAACAGCTTACTGGAAGCTTTGGTGTTTGGGCATCGCGCCGCCCAGAATTGTGTTGATCTGATAGACCAAATTTCGTTTGAACATGGGATTCCTGACTGGAATGCTGAAGGCACTTCTGCACCCAACGAAATGATTCTGATTACCCAAAGCATTAAAGAGATTCAAATGGCCATGAGTGACTATGTGGGAATTGTGCGGAGCGATGTCCGCTTACAAAGAGCTTTACGTCGATTGGATCTTTTGCATGAAGAAACGGAACAATTGTACAAAACAACCATTCTTTCACCCCAATTATGCGAGTTGCGTAACCTGATAACTGTCGGGTATTTGGTCGTTAAAAGTGCTCAATTCAGGAAAGAAAGTCGGGGATTGCATTACACCATTGACTACCCGGGCAAAGATCATATCCTTCAAAATATTGTTTTGTAAGCGTCAAAGATGTATTCAAGTTTAAAATATAATGAGTTTCGACTTTGAAATCTGAAAATTGACCATTATCTTGGCTTGAAATTACCAAACCATGAAAAAAATTCTCTTCACTTTCCGAAACGCTTTGATGGCGCTCCTGATAATGGGTGCGGCCTCAGCAGAAGCACAATCCACTTTAAATGTGGCCGGCAATTCTGCAAAGATTAACGGTATGACCTTCGATTACTCCATTGGAGAAATGACTTTAGTGAGCACCGAACGCAACGCCAATATTATTGTTACACAGGGTTTATTGCAACCCACCACGGTTTCTGCATCCGGTAACACCGGCGACGGCATTTCCGGCATTAAACTGGATGATATAAAAGTTTACCCCAATCCTACCGATCGCGAACTAAATATTTCCACCCTACTTGAAAAAGAAAGTGCAGTGGGATATGAATTGTTTGATGCCAGTGGCAAAGTGATTCTGCGCGACCAACGTCAATATGCTGCTGGCCAGTTATTGATTACACTGGATCTCAGTACCTTGGCTGCGGGTAATTATTATTTATCCCTGGACATTGCAGGTGCGCAAAAATTTTCATTTAAAGTGCAAAAAATGCGCTAGGCACTTACAAACAACTACATCTTTTTTTTAATTAAACACCCTATACCTAAATGAAACGACTATTGACTTTCAAAATGGTCATGGCTTTATTGCTATGCACCCAATTACTGTGGGCACAGGTTCCCCAGAAATTTAATTACCAGGGCATTGCCCGCGATGCCAAAGGCAATCCCATGAGCGGCAAAACCATGAGGCTCAAATTGAGCGTATTACCTACCCAGGACGCGACCCTACCAGAGTACGAAGAAACACAGCTGGTAACAACCAATGAATTTGGTTTGTATACTTTAAAATTGGCGATGGGGAGGCTACGGTTGGCGAAATGAACACCGTAAAGTGGGAAACAGGCAATAAGTATATCCGCGTATCCATTGACCCACAGGGCGGTTCACAATTCACAGATGCCGGTACAACTCAACTGCTCAGCGTCCCTTACGCGATTTACGCAGAAAAAGCAGGCATGGCAAAAAATACCGGTGGCAGTCGGGCAGGTAACCAACATTATTTGTCAAAATTCGATGCAAGCGGAAGTAGCACCGCTGAAATCAACTCCCAGATATACGACAATGGAACCAGTATTGGTATTGCCACCACCAACCCGTCAGCCAAGGTTCATATTGATCATAACGCCGCAGTGGTGCAAGAACATTTACGTATGCAAAACCGCAGTACAACAGGTGCCGGCCGCTTTACGATGTATAACAATGGTACCAATTCTTATGCCACCTTTACCAAATATGGTAGTGCCTATGGAGGCGGTTATGCCGGTATCACAACTTTATATCCTTATGCTAATTTATTGGCCTTCGGAAACAATGGCGTCAATCCCGGTGATGGATTAGGTCGATTCTTAATCAGCTCAGGTGGAAACATCGGTATCAGCCTATTTAAAGGTGGTACGAGTAAATTAAAATTCCATGCTGATTTTACCAGTGAAAATGTAGGTATTGGTGGAAGTAGTACACCGGTTTCAAACGTACATATGAACAATACGGATGGCACTTCGATGGATTTAAAATTAACCAATAACACCACAGGTCATACTGCTACGGATGGATTGGAAATTCGTACAACCGGAAATGCTGCAGGTATCATTAATCGTGAAAGTGCAGATTTAAATTTGGGAACGAATAATACAACCCGCGTAAAAATTCAATCGAATGGTAATGTAGGTATTAATTCCAGTGCAGTTCCTTCAAGTGCCTTGTTGGAAGTGAAATCAACTACACAGGGTTTCCTACCACCTGTTATGACTGAAAGTCAAATGCTCGCAATTGCTGCACCAGTTGCCGGTTTGACTGTGTATAACTCCACATCGGAATGTTTGTTTTCTTATACAGGTACTACATGGAAATCCATGTGTTTATTTCCTCCTATGGTGGTAAATCTAGCCTATACCGGAGCAAATCAAACTGTAACTGTACCACTTGGTTACACCAAGGCCGCCATTGAGTGTTATGGCGCGCAAGGTGGAACCGGTGGGGGTTCTGCCGGTGGTGTTGGTGGATTAGGTGGCTCTGCCATAGGTGAATTAAGCGTTGTAGGCGGACAAACCCTGACTGCAGTAGTTGGACAAAATCCGAGCAGTCTTACTGGTGGTTTTGGCGGAGGCGGTAACGGCGGAATTACTGCAGGTGGCGGTGGAGGCGGAGCTTCCTATGTCATGGATAACTCTTCTAATATTTTGATCATTGCTGGCGGCGGCGGCGGCGGCGGCGGCACAGGTTGTTTTGCTGCTAACGCAGGCGGTACAGGCGGTATAGGTGGCGGCGGTAATGGAGGCGATGGAACAGATGCTGTTACATCTTCCGGACCGGCCGGTGGCGGTAAAGGTGCAATAGGTGCAGCAGGTGGCCTAAAAGGCATTGGATGTAGTGCCTTTTTGGGTTTAGACGGAACTGCAGGAATAGCCGCACAAGGTGGCGTGGGTGGTAATGGACAAGGTTGCTGCTGCACCGATATACCAAGTGGTGGCGGTGGAGGCGGTGGTCTCATTGGCGGTGGTGGAGGCGGAGGTGGCTCTGCCGGAACCGTAGGATGTAGTTTTAATGATAAAGGCGCCGGTGGTGGTGGTGCAGGTGGAACCTCAAGTACAGGTACATTGCTCAACGCAAGCACAACACAAGGTGTTCAGGCTGGTAATGGTATGATTCGTATTATTTTTACGAACTAAATAATAGCACTTCTTTTTTCAAAAGCTGTCACTTTCGGGTGGCAGCTTTTTTTTTAGGGGTTCAAGATGCTTGGTGAAAGTTGAGATGCATGCCTATTTCCCTGCGGTACGATGGGTTCATCTACATACCGCGGATCATCCAGCATCGGTATCTTTTGCAGCGAGGTGGTTTCTATGATGAATGCACAAAAATCATCTTTTACCACGCCCTGAATCAGATAAAGACCCTTACCCCGAAAGGGAAATTGTTTGGCGATTTGTGGAAAATGAACACTATCTATCCAATGACCGTCGCGATCGATGAAGGTACCAAATTGCATATACTCACCCTTGATGGTTCGGGTATTTTTTATCGTGATGAGGTATCCACATATCTGTATCGTCTTTCCGATCAACTGCGGCAAATCGGCCACCCGCGTTTGGGGGAACACTTGTATATTTTTACCTAGCAAAAAAGGATCACACAAAGGGAATCCAAACAATTCCATTTCGTCGAAGGCATTTTCCAGATCACTCACCTGAAGATCGGGCAATGTAAATTGAACAGGCTTTCGTTCAAATAGCAAATATTGATGAATGGCTTTAGGTTCATGTCGCTGCGCAAACAGTGCTTCCCAAAGCAAAGCCCTTTTATTTTTACCGGTAAACGAAAAAGCGCCAATCCGGAGGAGCAGTTGTACTTGTTCGATACCCACCTGAAGACGTTGCAAAAAATCGTGCAGGGAGGTGTAGGGCCCATGGGCTTCGCGTTCAGCAATCAAATCCTGCACCAGCTGATGTTCGATATTGAGTACATGTTGAAAGCCGAGCCGTATGGTTTTTCCGCAAATCCTGCTCTCCCATAAGCCTTCGTTGACACAACAGGTGACAATATTTGCACCGCACATCCGGGCTTCATGAACATACAATTCGGTATGATAAAATCCGCCACCATTGTTGAGTACAGCCACCATGTATTCGCGCGGATAATAGGTTTTTAAATACAGGCTTTGATAACTTTCCACTGCATAGGAGGCAGAGTGTCCTTTTGCAAAAGCGTATCCGGCAAAACTTTCAATTTGCGACCAAACCTCATGCGTCAAGCTATCGGGATAACCTTTTGAGCGACAATTACGAAGAAAGGTTTCCTGTACTTTTTGAAATTCTTCACGTGATCGAAATTTACCGCTCATGCCCCGGCGCAATACATCCGCTTCACCCAGGGAGAGTCCGGCAAAATGATGGGCCACTTTAATCACATCTTCCTGATACACCATCACACCATATGTTTCCGGCATCAAATCCATCATGACGGGATGAGCCGTTTTACGACGTTCCGGATCTTTATGCCGTAAAATATATTCGCGCATCATGCCACTTTGCGAAACACCCGGCCGAATGATGGAACTTGCTGCAACAAGTGCGAGGTAATTATCAACTTCCAGTTTTTTAATGAGTGTGCGCATGGCCGGCGATTCAACATAAAAACATCCTATACATTGCGAAGATCGCACCAGGGCATTTACGCGGGCATCCTGCATCATTGGCCGGGTATCATGAATATCGATGGGTGCTGCCTCCGGATGATTCTCGCGAATAATCGTCAGGGTATCTTTTATTTTCCCCAAACCACGTTGTCCTAAAATATCGAATTTATGCAAGCCCACATCCTCGGCCGTATACATATCAAAATGCGTAGTTGGAAAACCTTTAGGCGGTAAATCTGTAGCAGTATAGTGATGGATCGACTGATCGGCAATCAAAATACCGGCAGCATGTACAGTCAAATAGTTGGGTTTATTTTCAAGCCGTTTGGCGTATAACAAAATGAGTTGTGCAATATGATCGAGTTTGGTCGCATCGTATCGGCCATCACTCAGCAAATCAATTTCCTGCTTGGGTAATCCAAACACCTTACCGAGTTCGCGTACCGCAGCACTATACTGAAAGGTACTGTAGGCGGCAAGCAGGGCCACTTGTTTTTGCTGTCCAAAGCGTTCAAAAATATACCGGGTCATATCCGGGCGGTCGCGCGTTGAAAAATCAATATCAAAATCAGGTGGACTCACGCGGTATAAATTCATGAAGCGTTCGAAGTAGAGATCCAATTCAATAGGGTCGACATCGGTAATCCCTAAAAGATAGGCGACAATACTATTTGCCCCGCTTCCCCGGCCAACGTGGTAATATCCTTTGTGGGCGGCATAGCGGATGATGTCCCAGTTCACCAGAAAGAAGGACACGAAATGCATTTTTTCAATCATGTCGAGTTCTTTCTGAAGCCGGTTTTGGATGGTTTCGTTCACCTGAGGATAGCGTTTTTTTAATCCTTCGCGGCATAGCGACTTGAGTAGTTGCAAGTCCTCGTTCATGTTACCGCAATAGTTGCGCAAATTGAGTGAAGGTTTGTTCGGTGAAAAATCAAAAGTGATTTTACAACGATTCAATATTTGTTCGCTGCGTTGTAACAATTCGGGGCATTGATGATACAGGCGTTTCATTTCATCGAGGGGTAAAAACATTTCCTGTTCGCCGGCCTGTTCACTCAATGGGAGTTTACTAAGCAAGGTATTGTTATCGATGGCACGCAGAAGCCGATGGGTATTAAAATGTTGGTTATGGCCAAAACTCACGCTGAGCAAAGCCACACATCGTTTGATTTCATGTTTATAGGCACTGAACGAAAATCGCAGCAAATCCTGTGGACTGAGTCCGATATACTCATTGGGCAGCCAGTTTGTTTTATTCAATTGTTGTAATGCGGTAAACGGATAAATGATCAGGGCATGTTCAAACAGGGGGGCCTGATTCGGGAAGGGTTTAGCGGTGTGTTTGTGTTCAGATAAAAAATCATTGAGTTCCCGAAATCCCTCATTGTTTAAAGCAAGGCCGATATAACAAGCCTGAACACCGTTCCGAAAGTCGATACCTGCTACGGGGTCGATATGGTATTTCGGAGCCAGTCGAATAAAATTAAGTATGGCTGAAGTATGATTGATATCCGTGAGTGCCATGGTTCTCACGCCAAATGAAGCGCCCAATTGCAGCAACTCCTCTTCGGAGAGTGTTCCGTAACGGTAACTATAACAGCTATGGCAGTTGAGATACATAGGAGGGCTTGCTGATTAACGTGAAAGTAGTTGATATCTTTACATGGAGAAGCTAATTACGCTTATTTAGATGCACGGTAACTATTCATTTATCTTCAATATGCTTGTATTTTCTTACTTCACCGGCATCAACTCTGCGTCCGTCCAGGGCTGCCCCGTACGTACGGGGCTCCGAACGCTTCCTTGAATTTGAAGCGCCTGTGAGATAATCAGCAGGCCCTCCTACGAATCTACTGATTGCGGTGTGCCGGAATATAATTGGGTTGTCCATTAAATGGATTATGGCCGGTGGTAATGCCTTTAATATTATTCATGGTACCTGCACTGCTGAGTTTAAGGGCTCCAAAACGGTCGCGTACCGAATCCATGGCCTGATACAATCCGACGGTTTTATCCCAATCGTCAAACAAACTGATTTGGTAATGCCCCTGCGTGAGATCGCTGTAACGAACTCCAATGAGGCGCACCAGTAAACGGCGGTTATAGAGTTTATCAAAAAGAGCCGTTACGATGGGAATCAGGACATGATCGGCTGCGGTATAGGGTATTTTAACCTGTTTACTCAGGGTATTAAAATCGGAGTACCGGATTTTAACGCTCACGCAGGAAGTGAGTTTATCGCCTTTGCGTAATTGATAGGCCAGGTTTTCGGCCATGGCTTTAATAAGCCCGAGCATTTTTTCGACGTCAATGGTATCCTGCCCAAAGGTGCGTTCATTGGAGATGGATTTACGATCGTGAAAAGGTTGCACTTCGCGGTTGTCGATACCATTTGCTTTTTCCCATATCTGTATGCCTGTCTTGCCAAAAGCGGCTTCGAGCATTTCGACGGGCATCTCCTGGAGTGTTTTCACTTTTTTGATGCCCATATTGCTTAAGGTTTGAAACATTTTGGTGCCCACCATTGGAATTTTTTTGACCGACAGAGGGGCCAAAAATTCTTTCTCATGTCCGAAATCAATTTTGAGTTGGTTATTGGGTTTGGCTTCGTTGGTAGCCACTTTTGATACTGTTTTATTCACTGAGAGACCGAATGAAATGGGGAGGCCCGTTTCTTTGATGACTCTTTGCCTCAATTCACCGGCGTATTTATAACATCCGAAAAAACGATCCATACCGGTGAGGTCGGCATAAAACTCATCCACACTGGCCTTTTCCAATACCGGTACCCGATCGCGGATGATATCAGTTACCTGATCAGAATATTTAGAATAAGTGCCCCCATCCCCTTTAATCACAATGGCTTCGGGGCAAAGTTGCCGGGCCATTTTCATCGGCATGCCGGAATGAGCGCCAAAATACCGGGCCTCATAACTGGCAGCAGATACAACACCCCGATCGCCGGTACCGCCTACCAAAATCGGTTTATTGTTTAATCGGCTATCGAGTAAGCGTTCTACGGAAACAAAAAAAGTGTCGAGGTCGAGATGAAGGATGGTGCGCTGCATGTTTAAATCGTTTTGAATGGGGTGAAGGGTGCGCAATAAACAGCCACATCGCCCTGCATATGCAGATGCCATGACATCCTCTGATTCCGACTGTTTTACACGCCCTACAAAATTCAAATAGAGCAACGTAACCTGTTTACGCAGCAGAATGACAGAAAAATGAGACCCTTGCAAAATGATACCGAAGTGATATCTGTAATAGACCAATGTTATTGTTCTAAACAGCTATCATATCGGCATTCACCAATGTGAATTGGACTATCTACCCATTCACATTGGTATAACTTTGGCAAGATCTCAAAATTTGAGTGACACGAATTGGATATTACGCTACAAGGTGAAAAACAAGTCGCTTTCCTGTTTATCACGGCAATCATCCATTCCTTGTCTATTACTAACCCTGAATGAATTTACGACAATCCTATTTCCACTCACTTTTGAAAGCTGAGATTAACGAAAATTGGGGATAAAATTTCAGTGCTTCTATCGAAGCTACTCTTTGGTAAATCGCCGTGTAGCAATGACCTGGCCGGAGTCCATGCACTGAACCTGATACATGCCCGGGCTCAGGCCTCGAAGATCGAGGGATAAATGATTGGAAGAGTTGGATGCCGGATAACTTTCCAACATCATTCGTCCACTTAAATCTAAAATCCTGATTTGCGTTATTTGGCGCTGATTGGAATGCCTGATCGTTAATTGATTTTGAGCCGGATTCGGGAAGACTTCAAAATCCCCTTTCAAATCGGGTGCTAATCCCGAAAGCGTGAGTGTAGTGAAACTGACTGCAGTGCCCCAAGGGTCCGGGTTGTTGATATCACAATAACTTCTCACCCGAACCTGATAATTACTTGTTGAACTCAGGCCGGTTAAAGTATAGGTATTAACGGGTGCTAAGACAGACCCAGCCTGCATCCAGGCACCACCGGGCATCAACCGATATTCAATATCATAACCCACTGCACCCGGCACCATCTGCCAACTGATCACAGCACTTGTTGCTGTGATGCTATTGACATAAACATTATTCACTTGCACCGGCGCTAAAATTTCTACCAGGCCGGTCGCTGTATCTGAACAACCCGTGAGTGGCTCCGTATATACATACGTGAAACTCGTTGTTGGACCAACATAAGGATTCGGAATACTAAACACGCCTCCGGGCGGAGTCCCCACCAAAGTGATGGGTGTATTCGGGCAGCTGATATAGTTTGAAGTAAGCGCCTGCACATTACAAATCGTTAATTGGATCGTTTGGGTATCCGGACAACCGGCGGCATTCGTGGTATAGCAAGTATAAGTACCACTTTGATTAAAAACCGAACCATTACAGGGCCAAACATACGCCCCATTCGCCATGACACTCGTATTGGATGAGGTACCGTAATTGAGATTGAGTATCAACTCTTCTGTAACCGGACATAAAGTAAGCGGATGAATAACATTGGCCGTATACGTACCACTTTGCGAATATGTTTGGTTATTGATATTCCAGGTATAGCTGTTACAGGTATCCACGGTCGTTGAGTACAACGAAGGTGAAGAAGGTACAGTAACCACTAAACTTTCGGTACAACCCGCGGCATCTGTCGTCAAAACCGTATAGGTCGTGTTGGCGCAAAGATTAGACAAATACACATTATTGGTAACAGTAACCGGACCGGTAATGTTGAAGGTAAAAGGTGGAAGCCCCTGAACACTGCCAATATGTGCTAGTCCATCGCATCCCGGTGTACAGGTTGGTAAAGAATAATTGGTAATCAGCGTTTGGGGTGCATTAGGTGCCTGAATGGTTACAAAAATATCCTGCGCCAAACATCCGGGATCATTACTGACAGAAATGGTATACGCCCCGGGTGCAAGACCGGAAACGGTGAATGGATTTGTGTTATATGAACCACCCGGATTGCCATTTATGGTATAAGTACCGGATGTCAGGGTTGGAGCGGGAAACAAACCAATATCTACCGAGCCCAGGGGTGTTGTACAGGTACTGTTGTTGACGGTTTGGGTTAAATACGTTGGACAAATATTGGTGGTTGGGCTAATCGTGTATGTTGGCAAAGCAGGTAAGTCCAAAACAAATAAAGAATCCATATAAGGTAAACTACCTACATAAGTATAGGCGGATGGGCTTGTTGCGCCATTTAAATAAGCACTCACCATGGTTCTGGTTTTATTGGGTATGTTGTCTTTGATAATATCAAAAAACAAATATGAATTGGTCGGAAAAGGAATGGAATTGGTGATTTTATACCGACCATACATAATTCCATTACCTGTTGTTGGAATCGTTACAGCTATAGTAGAATTTCCGGTTTGCGAGGGTACCCGAATAGTAGGTGCATTGGGCTGCCCTGTTATTTGTGGGTTCCCTGAAACGCCCCAAGTTGTTCCATTAAATGCGGGATCCCAGGCCACTTTGGATATACTGAGGGTACCTCCTCCGGATAAGATTGGGGGTAAATCCATCCCGTATTGTACAAAGGCTAGTGTGGCCACATCAGCCGGCGTGTTATTCTTCAACCATATCTCATATTCTATCTCTGATGGAGAAATTTGGTTGACATTCTGAACACTGAATTCAATATATCTTACTTGTGATTGGCCCTGTTGGGTAGCCACAAAAAATGATAAGCATACCAACATCAAACGGAAAAATGTTTTCATAAGGGATTCGTTTTGATATATAAAAATAAGATGAAAATGAGATTGAAAGATAATGATTAACAATTTTGCCGGTCCGAAAGATGACATCGTTCTCACAAAAATCAATGACAAAATTGGAAAAGGCGGAAAATAACGGCAAGATTTCTTCAATAAATGAGGGATTTTATCGTTTGATGTTTAAACAAGAATAGAATTATCGAATTAATAATTTAATAATATGTATATATTCAATTGTCTAACTTGTTGCACCAAAATAATATAAATATAATATATAAAAATATACATATGAGTTTCACTTCCCTTGTCCGATTATTTTTTTTTCCCGTGGCAAGGACGGAAATTTACCCCATAAATAACCACTAACACAAATGAATAAAGCGCTTATCCTGGATAGCGATTTGTATTTTATTAAAACGCTCCAGATGTTCTTTGGTCGTAAAAACATTGAGGCAATTATTTGCTCAGATGCCCTACAGGCCAAGGATTTAATGATGAACAATGAATTTGATTTCATCGTTTCCAGTACCCAGTTAAATCACAAAAGCGGACTCGAATTGGTGTCCTGGCTCAAGATTAAATCCATGGAAAAAAACATTCCATTCATCCTGATCACCCCCACCAATAACCCCGAAATGAATGCGTCCTATCTCGACCTCGAACCGGATGCCATTTTCCACAAACCAGTTGATTTACAGGACCTACTCACGACCATTTCCAATTTACAGTTGAATCGGCCTTTAAAAGTGAATGAACCGAATCTCAGCCGACAATCCTAAATTTCTTAATACGGCTTTTGAGGCTTAGTTTAGCGCATCTTTTCAAGAGGTGATACTACTAACCATTGTCGATTATTTATTCTCGTTTTATGCCCGGATCACATCCTTTCCGGTCATTATTCAAGTTTGTATTGTATTCATCCTGGGCTGTATTTTACTCTTCTCCTTTTTTATGGCCTCCATGTCGTATATCCGATATATTTACAATCGGAGGAAACGAAAAGAAGAAGAATTGGTACCTGTTATCGATGAACTCCTGATTCAATACATCTTCGATGATAGTAATACCTATACCGAACAGGATATTTATGAGGATTTTACCAAACGGGTGGGCAAACTCAGCAAAACGAACCTCGACCTCATCACCAAACGTCTCATCCTCGCCAAAATCAATTTCAATTTTAAAGTCAATGAACCCTTTAACCGACTCATTCGGGCACTCGGTATTGAAGCTTTTATTGAAAAGAAGTTGGACTTTTCAAATGCCTACGATAAGATGAAAGGCATTCAGGAATTATCGGCCTTGTCCATCACCACCTCTGAATCCAAAATTTTCCCGTTTACCTATAGCGTCAACAAAAATGTGCGGAAAGAAGCGCGCTCTTCTTACTTGCGATTGAGTAAAAATGATCCTTTTAAATTTTTCGACGAAGCCACAGAAACCTTGAATGAATGGGATCAGATCAACCTGCTGAAACAACTTCTGAGCATCGAAAATACCATCATCCCAAATTTCAGTAAATGGGTGGCCTATTCCAAAAACGAATCCATCGTTTCATTTTCCATTAAAATGTGTGCCTATTTCAAACAAAAAGAAAGCATTCCTACTTTGATTGAAACGCTGAAACACGACAATCACATTCTTCGTGCTGAAACCATTAAAGCCCTCGGCGAATTGCAGGCTACTGATTATGAAGATATACTCCGCGATATGTACGCCAATCAGCCCGATAATTGTCAGGTTGAAATTATTCGTGCCATCGGAAAGTTTCATACCGGCAAATCACTGGACTTTCTCAAACAAACCTTTGATGAAAGTATTCAAACCGATACCAAAAAGGTAATTGCCGAAGCCATTAACAACTATGGCCCCGATGGTAAAGCACTCTTTGAAGAACTACTGAACACGGAAACCGGTTTCCCTCATTTGATTTTACAACATATTGCAAACCCCCTGATTAAATTCAAATAAAGATGATTGAACAAATCAGGACGATATACGAATACTTCATCTTCTTTTATGCAACCTCGTTGTTTATCAGCTATATCATTCTGGCTATCTTATCTTTCATCGGTATTTCACGTTATAAAGGATATAACTCCGAACTGGATGATAATACCCTCATGTCATCCCCCCTTACACCCGGCATTTCAGTGGTTGCACCAGCCTTTAATGAAGGACTCACCATCATCACCAATGTTCGTTCACTGCTTACCCTCAACTATCCGCTGTTTGAGGTAATTATCATCAACGATGGTAGTAAGGATGATACCCTTGAAAAGCTCATCGAAGAGTTTGAACTGGAGGAAACACCTTTTGCTTATGTGGCCAAAATCAAAACCAAACCAGTAAAACGTATTTTTAAATCACGCAATCCGGCCTATTCCATCCTCACTGTGGTTGATAAGGAAAATGGTGGAACAAAAGCCGATGCATCAAATGCAGGTATCAATGCTTCATCCTTTCCGTATTATCTCTGTACAGATGTAGACTGTATCCTCGACCGGAATACCCTGCTCAAAATGATTAAACCCATTTTGAACAGTAAAAAAAATGTAATTGCCGTGGGTGCCGTATTGCGCATGTCCAATAGCTGCGATATCGAAGAGGGAATCATTACGCGGGTAAGGCCTCCAAAAGGCATCATTCCCCGATTCCAGGAAATGGAATATATCCGCGCCTATCTGTTAAGTAAAATGGGTTGGTCTGTGGTGAACTGTGTGCCAAACATTTCCGGTGGTTTAGGACTATTCGATAAAGAAGTAGCTGTGCGTGCCGGTGGTTACGATCCCTTATCACATGCCGAAGACATGGACTTGGTGACCAGGATGGTTTCCTATATGATTAACAATAAACAAAATTATAAGGTTGATTATATTCCACTTTCGTGTTGTTGGACCGAAGGGCCGCCCAATATGCGAATTCTGAACCGGCAACGCACACGATGGGGACGAGGGCTGATTCAGTTATTTTATGAACACCGAAAAATTCTTTTTAACCGCAAATACAAAAACATGGGTTTGATTGTTTACCCATTCGCCTTTTTGTATGAGTTACTCGCCCCGGTTATCGAAGCACTTGGTTGGATTTTTTTCATTTACCTCATTCTCACCAATCAGGTGAACTGGTATAATGCCTTTATCATCTTGTTATATTCGTATACCTTTTCTGTAATGATATCTACCATGGTCATTCTTTGGGATCAAATCACATTTAAATATTATAAAACCTTCCGGGAAGTCTTATCACTTGTGTTGATGGTTTTTCTTGAGTCTTTTATTTATCACCCCCTCATCATGTTCTTTGCCATTAGAGGATACTATGATTATCTGACCTCTAAAGAATTTGAGTGGGGCTCTATGACCCGACAAGGATTTGACCAACCCAAACAAAAAACTTCTTAATCATGTATTCAACCTTTTGAAAAAATGAGTCGAAATAACTATTTCAAATTCTTGTGTTTGCTGGGTGTTTTGCAGGTATTCGCCTTGCATGCCTTTGCACAACAAGAGCTTTCATCCGATGAGTATTATAAACTGGCTCGTATCGAAGGCAATCAAAAAGGAAATTACCGGAAAGCCGCCAATCTGTGCCGCAAAGGATTGGAAATTGAACCGGGCGATATGGACCTGCGCCAATATTTGGGCAAATGTTATCTCGAATTAAAAATGTATGACAGCTCCCGCTATGAGCTCAAAAAAGTAGTCGATAAATTTCCCCGCAATGTAGATGCCCGACATTATCTCATCAATGTGGAATATCAAACCGGTCGCTATTCGAGCGCTATCTGTTATATCAATGAATTATTGGAAGTAACCCCTTACTGGAAAGGACTGTGGTTGAAAAAAATTGCGATCTATAATGAAATGGGCAATAAAGTTGAGTCCAAAAGAGCCCTCACCCGCTTGTACAGTATTTTCCCTGAAGACTCGATGGTGAAAAGATATTACCGGGATATGATTTCGGATGAAGCCGACAAATATGCCAAAACCGGTGATTACAAAATGACCAAAGATTTGTACGACCGCGTATTAACTGTTGAGCCCACCGATTTAAAAACCATTCAGAAACAGGTGAACCTGGAATTAAAAGCCGGCAAAAAAAATACCGCTTTGGAACTCACCGAAATCGGCTTATCAAATTATCCCTACGACCCGATTCTCATCATGAAAAAAATCGGTTTGTTGCAGGAGTTGCGCATGTTCCCGGAAGCCATCATGTATATCGAAGGTTTATTAAAAAAATATCCCAGTGCTACCCTTCGAAATACGCTCAATGAACTTAAACTGGAATCAGCCAGATACTATAACAATACCGACCCTTACGTGTTGTACCAGAAAGTATATGCCTCCAGCCCCGGCAATCAGGAAGCCTTTACTTTTTTACTCAACAATGCTTTGTCGAAAGGTTATTATGATGATGCTCAGGAATATTTAAGTTCAGCTTTAAAACGAAATCCGGGCAATAAAGATTTGTTGCTCAAACAAATGTCCTTGTACGAAAAACTAAATAAAACCACCGAAGCCAACAAAACACTTGAGAAACTGGCCACCAAATTTCCCGGTGATGGCGATATCCGCGAAAAGTATGCAACCTTATTACTTCAGCAAGGCAAAAGTTTTTTTAATTAGCCCGAACACCTGGTTATTCAGAATTAGCCAACGATTATATTTTTCGATTTATGCTGCACAAAAAATTATCCGCAGGCCCTGAACCAAATTAACAGCATGATTTCGCGCTATCCCTCCAATGAGGAATATGTGGTGAAGAAATCATCCATCCTCGAAGAAATGGGTCGCTTTGATGAAGCGATGGAAATCAGTAATACCCTTAGCCAACGTAATCCGGGAAACGAGCGTTTCAAAAATATTTATGTCTCTCAATCTGTTCCCTTTATCAAACAATTACTGGAAAACGAAAAATATGATAGTGCGCTGGTAATTGTTGAAGATGTGCTTTCGCAAGATCCTAAAAGCATGCAAGCTTATGAATACGGCATCAACGCCAATAGTGCCAAAGGCAATTTGGATGGCGCTCTGAGTTATTGCGAAAGAGGATTAAGTGCATTTCCGGAACACAAGGAACTCAGCATTAAAAAAGCAGGACTGCTCTCCGAAAAAAAGGATCATTTTAATGCTATTCAGGAATTGGAAATCCTCAAACAACGATATCCTTACAATCAAAAAATCAAAGGCTCACTCGCCGAATCATACTTCATGCAAGGAAAAGTGCTTGAAAAAAGAAACCAACCAGATTCAGCCTTTCAGCACTATGTAAAATCTCTGGAGAATGATCCGAAAGATACCTTTGCCTTGTACCGGATTGTGAACATCGAAATAGAAAGTAAAGCCTATGAAATCGCCAAATTTTACACCGAAGCGGGTTTGAGTCAATACCCCGATAATCAGCCCTTGTTGTATAAAAAAGGTATCCTTCATGAGTTGCTGCAAAATTACGATTCTGCATATCACTTTGTCAAATTGGCTGAACCTGCCGGAGGTGGCAATAAGGAATATTTAAACTACCTCGATTACCTCTATGCCAAACGTTACAAGAACCAAATTGGCATACAGTTTACACGTTCATTTTTTGATTCCACTCAATTTAAATCGGCCATTGCTGCTTTGGAATATACTCGATTTGAAAAACGGAATACCTATACTTATCGCTTTTATTATGCTGCACGTCCGGTGGGCACCGGTGTACAAAATGAATTGGAATGGTTTCATAAAATCAATCCAAAACTCTATACACAGGCCAATATTGCTGTAGCCAATCAATTTGCCTTCCCGAAATTTCGAATTAGCGGTTCTGTGTTCAAAACCATTCCGAGTGAATATGAATTGGAAGCCGGATTTCGGTATGTATTACAACGAAACAATATTGGCCTTTTGAGCGGAATAGGAGGCATTTCGAGAGAATGGAACGATGTTTGGGTGAATTTAAGAGGATTCATCATGACAGATTTTTCGAAAATGTACTCGGCAGTTACCTTACAATCGCGGTATTACCTCAATTACCGCAACGATTATTTTATGATTATCGGATCGCTGGGAACTCCTCCAGAAGAAAAAACACTGGATTTTCAGTTGAATACTTTTTTAACTTACGTAACCCGCATGGTAGGTGCCGGGTATCAGCATAAAATAAAACATCGCACCACCATTGGATTACAAGGCAATTGGTTTAATTTCAGGGTTGCAGAAAACTACAACGTGAATCAATACAATATTTTTATTACGCTCATGACGCTTTTTTAATGCTATGAACAAAGGTTTTACATGCAGGATACCGATGCTTTATCTGCTGCTTATCATGGCCTGCGGAGGTAAACCGGCCGATCATATGGTTTATGAATCCAATGCAGGACTGCCCGTGTTGCTCATGCCCGATCAACCAAAATCAATCGAAATCAAGGCAAAGGATTTATTTGTCAGTAGTTTTAAAAAAATTACCCAAAAAGATATCCCTGTTATCCGGGAGCAACAATTTAAAGACACGTTCTTACACGTGATCAGTATTGGTCAAACAAAAATTCTGCAATCACTCAAACCTACCCCTTTAAAATCAGCAGAAAGCTATGGCATTCTGAATAAAAAAAATACAACCTGCATTTACAGCAAAGGCGATGTAGGTTTGTTGTACGGGGTTACTCAATTTTTTAAACAAACTGCACAGGCGATGTATATCGATCGCCAGGATTTATTGCTTCCGGCAAAAGCAAGTTTACAAATTCCTTCCGGCTTCGAATTAGTCTCTGAGCCTGCTTTTGCATATCGTGAATCTTATTTCCCGCAAGCCGATGATTATGATTATTGTTTATGGAACAAAACCCATAAACTCGAAGAATATTGGGGTTGTTGGGGACACAATTTGCATCGCCTGATTGAAAAAGCAAGTGGTTCAGCTGGCGGTCCTGCCGAAATTTATGCCCTCCGCAATGGGGAACGAAAATCGTCGCAGTATTGTTTTAGCAGTCCAAAATTATTTGAACTCCTTTTTCAGGGTATCAAAGCAAAACAAATGGAACAACCGGATGCACGGTATTTTTCCATCATTCCAAACGACAATCTCATTGTTTGCCAATGCAGCGCCTGCCAAAAAGCAGGCAACTCCAATACCGATGCTGCACCTGCTGTTGCCCAATTAGTGGCACAACTGGCTGGCCGATTCCCGGATTTGGTATTTATGATGTCGTCTTACGGATGTACCAAAAATCCACCTGCCCGTAGTATGCCAGCCAATTCAGGCGTTATTATCAGTACCATTGATTATCCCAAAGGACAGGCATTACGTCAGGCCGAACAGGCTGAGTTGTTCAAAGGTCTGGTGAGCACATGGAAACAAAAAGTGAATCATGTATTCATTTGGGATTATGTGGTACAGTATAGCAATTACCTCGATTTATTTCCCGTACTCAAGTCGTTTCAGGATAATTTAAAATGGTATCGTGAATTAGGCGTAACAGGTGTTTTTGCCCATGGCAGTGAAGACAAATATGCTGCTTTGGACGATTTAAAGTCCTATGTCACTGCTTCACTCCTCTGGAACCCTGCTCAAAATATTGATTCATTGAGGTATAGTTATTTGGAAGCTGCGTATCCGGAGCAGTTTGATTTGATCAATGATTTTTATGTTTTATTGGAAGATAAGGTTTACCGGGAGCAGAAGAAATTGGATATTTATGGCAATATTTCAGAAGCCATCAAGGCCTATCTCAACGAAGAAGCGCTGTCTATCTTTTTTTATGATTTAAGTGAAAAAGAAAAAACATTGAAAGGACCAGCCGCAGCCCGTGTTGGAAAATTACTTACGGCCCTCTGTTATGATCAATTGGAAGCCCTCCGTTATCATGGATGTTCCGAAAAAGGATATGCCCAAGTCCAGAGTCAGGGTCCCTGGAAGATTCAGGCAGAAGGTCCTAAGTTGGTAGAAACCCTCCAACAGCTCATGAGCAAGTATCAGGTGAGCATGTATAATGAGCAGGGCGAATTGTTGCAAAATTATTTAAAGCAATGGGAAGAGTATATTTTTAAGTACCCCTATCAGAATCGTTTGTATGCCAGTCCGCTAAAAATTCTGTCTGAATCGGATGAAGACTTTGTAAAAAGAGCCCCAACCATGCTCACGGATGGCGCCTTAGGATTTCGGGAATACACCATGCACTGGTTGTTACAATCAACCGAAGATCTCATTGTGGAGGCCAATTTGCAGGGCAAAGCAGCAGCCAGTAAAATTAGTTGTTCGTTCCTCAACGATCCCCGACATGGCATTCATTTCCCCGAAGAAGTGATTGTGTCTAATGCTGCCGATGAAAAAATTATTGCCCGTCAAACCTTAAGCGCCGATTGGTCTGGTGAGGTGACGAAGCGTGAAATTGTCTTAAATTTACCGAATCCGGTTCAAGGGGCGGTGCGAATCCATGTGGTGCGTACCCTCGTTGGAGAATCGGGCGAGATTCTTCCTAAATCAAGTATTGCTTGCGACGAAATATGCCTGTACTAAAAGACCATCCTTTCCTGAATATGCGCTTTTTCGGCGGCATGATACTTTTACTCCTGTTCTTACAGGCTTGTAACTGGAATGTTGATAAAACCAAGCTGGCAAAAACCAAGATAAAATTCATTGATTCTTTCCGGCATTATTTCCCGATACCGCAAGGCAAGAAGCTCACTGCCTCCTATCGTTTTGTAAATACCGGTCAGCATCCCTTGTCCATCATCGATGTGCAAACCTCTTGCGGTTGTGCCCTGGCCGAGTTTTCCGATCGACTGATTCAACCTGAAGGGGAAGGTACCATTGTGGTAGAATACAATAGCAATAAAAATTTGGGATTCACTGAAATTTATACCACTGTTATTGCCAATACGGAGCCCGAAAGTATGCATACCCTTGTTTTTGATGTGCACGTGGTTCCGGATGCATTGTATGTAAAGGACTATGAAGAAGTGTTTTACAAGGAAGAAAAAAAGAAAAAGGGTGGCGTTAAAGAATTGGTTGACGGAGACGAAACCCAACAAGGTTATTACACCGATTCATCATTTGCACGACAATTTGACTAGCGCTTTTCATTGGCACATGATTTGTTAAAATTTAATCCGCACATTTGCATTAACAATAAATGTCTTGACAACTTCGTTTAATGTTGCAATCTTTGAAATAGAAATTAAAATCCATGTGGACGATTGGTATCATGTCCTAACCCGGTAGATGCTTTTTGAAAATATGGTATAAGATATTTGGTCCGCGCAGTTGGAAATGATTCGTAGTCATTTCGGGCTACTTTCGGGAAAGTGTAAAACCTATTCAGGCCGCTGTTCCGAAAAAACGTGTTTCCACCTTCGATGTGACCAAACCCAATTCTCAGGCTGGCGTTTGATACTTTCTTCAAGATGACGCACATAGGCTTCGGTAATTTCTCCGTCCTTTGTGTCCTTGGGATTTTCAAACGCCAGTTTTAGTTTTATTTCATAGTAGCCTCTGCGCAGGCGAATGATTTCTCCAAAATAAACCAAATTATTATATCGCCTGGCTAGTAATTCCGGAGCCTTAAAAAAAGCCGTTTTGCGATTTAAAAAAGTATGCCAGGATGCCCTACGCACCACTGCCGGGTTTTGATCCGCAATAAATCCCCACAAGGTTTCCTGTGATTGAATGGTGGACATTTGTTGCTGCATATCATCAATTTCGGTGAGGCCTGTACCGCTTCGGCTTCGGATATAATACATCAGGCGGTCCATAGCCGGGTTGCTGATGCGGAGATACAATCCATGAAAACGCCGGGGTGCATTCCAATTACAAACAACGGTACCCCATTCCCAATTAAATTGATGCGACATATAACCCTGTCCGTTTCTGTTTTGCAGGGTCATACTTTCAAACATATCCCAGTTACATTTTACCCTTCGGTTTAACTCAGCCCTTGAGATAGAAATCAATTTGATGGTTTCTACAATACTATCACACAAGTGCAAATAATATTTATCCATCACATGCTGGCGCTCTTCTACCGACTTTTCCGGAAAAGCCAGACGCAGGTTTTCCTCTACCACCCCAACCCGGTATCGCAGCATCTTGTATAGGATCAGTCGTAAAAAATCTGACAGAAGATACAACAACGGCATGGGCAGTAGAGACAAAGGATACAGACTGCCAAAAAGTAGATAATACATATCAGAATTTAGATAAATCAAAAATCCGCGTAAATTTAGCCTTTAAAAGATGAGTGAACCTACTTTGTAAACAAAACATTTTATGATGAAATACATTGCCGCAATATTATTTGCAGCCTCTATGCATGTGTGCCATGCTCAGGAATCCAAAATGCCGGTCAACTCCGGCGAAATCATCAACCTTGGTATCAAAGCCCATGATGATGAAAAATATAAAGATGCCATTCGGGAGTTTCAGAAAGTACCCGAAAATGACACCAACTACATTTTAGCTTTGTATGAAACCGGCTTATCAGCCCGTGCCGACAGCCAATATAATTTTGCGAAATCAGTTACACGGCAAGCGATTGAGCTTGGACCCTCTCCCTATGATCATGACCTCTGGCTCATGCTGGGAAGTATTTACGATGATGAAAAAAAACATGATTCAGCCCTGAACGTTTTCCGGCAAACCCATCAATTGTATCCGAATTCTTTTCGCACGGTGAATGCCATAGGTATCAATTTTTATGTGCAGAAAAAAAGAGATTCCGCCTTCCATTATTTTAAAAAGGCTGTGCTCATGAACCCATATGGCGTAAGTCCGCATTACTTCCTGGGTATGTTGGCCCATGATGCCGGTTATCCCATTCAGGCAATGATGAGTTTCACCATGGCCTTGATTTTGTCGCCGGATGGAAGCCGCTCATCGGCCTCCCTCAATAAATTATATACCATGGCCAATATATCGGATGATATCGTGAATGCCATGAATGATCGGAAAGAAGAATCATATCTCAAAGAAGATTATAGTGAACTCGAAACGTATTTTAAATCAAAAATTGCACTGGAAAAAAAATATAAAATTGAAACCCGTTTGGATGAAACCCTTTTCCGACAGCTCAATTTAATTTTTGAAAAAGTAAACCCCAGCAGCAATAGCGAAGAATTTTGGGGCACTTTGTATGGCACCTTGTACAAAGACATATTCAAAAAAGGTATGTTTGAAGGACTCACCATTCGGATGATTGAAGGGGTGAATTCAGCAGAAGCCCAAAAACTGGTGAAATCTGGTAAAAAAGATATTGAAAAAACCGGCCAATTTATTTCTGAGTATCTCGACAATATTGGCTACCAACGTGACTTGACAGGCAAAGTGAATCGTCAGGAAGCAGGTTACTTTTTCGAAGATAATCAACCGGCAGGTAAAGGATTATCCACCGACCCCAAGGGCAAAAATTTACAAGGCGTTTGGGAATTTTACAATGTATTGGGTAATGTTGCCCGCACCACCGAATTCAGAAATGGGAAGGTAAATGGTGTATACAAAACCTTTTATTATACCGGATTACCTAAAGAAGAAATCAACATTCAAAACGAACAACTCAATGGAGTCGGTAAAGAGTACTACGATAATGGCAACCTGAAATCAGAAGCGACTTTTGTGAATGGCAAAAAAAATGGGATGCATACCCAATACTATCGCAATGGGAGTAAATCATCTGAAGAAAATTATCGCAATGGCGTAAAGGATGGTCCGGTAAAAATTTATTACCAGTCAGGAGGTTTGCAATATGAAGGCAACCATGTAAATGACAAATTGGAAGGACCGCTCAAGGAATATTATCGGAATGGGAAGTTGCTGAATGTGATTCAAACGAGAGGTGGAAAAGCAAATGGCTCTTATATCAGCTACTGGTTTAACGGACAAATTGAAAGTAAAGGGGAAATGCTGAATGGTGAAAAAAATGGTCCTTTTGAAACCTACGATATCAATGGTAAATTGAGCTCAAAAATGAATTACCGGGCTGGCAAACTCGACGGGCCGGCCATGAATTATTATCCCAATGGAAAGGAACAACGTATTTCATCCTATAACAATGGTGATCGTGAAGGCATCACCAAAGATTTGGATGAAGAAGGAAAACTGGAGTCCATCACGGAATACAAAAAAGGGCATATCAAAAAATTACTTACTACAATGTTTTAACGGGAGCGGTAGCCAGTGAAAGTGTTATTGACGACAAACAAAAGAACCTACTCAAATTATGTAACGTGATTGGGAATGTCACTACGGAGGTGGTCACCGATCGAGATGGATATTACAATGGTGAATTTAAACGTTTGTACCTAGATGGTAAACCTTCGCAAATCAGCAATTACGAACAAGCCAAGGAGCAGGGCAAAGGCACCTCGTATTATAAAAATGGAAAAGTTCGTGCCGAATACATCAATAAAGATGATCAATTGGATGGCATTTATAAATCTTACTTCGACGACGGACAACTGCAATCGGAAGGATATTATGTAGCCGGACAAAAACAAGGATATTGGTACAGTTATAATGTTTTAGGCAAACTCGTTGAACGAGAATACTATTTGGATGGTGAATTTCACGGACCACAACGTTACTATTTTGGCAATGGTAAGCCGAGTAAGGTGATTTGGTTTGACAAAGGTGAGGAAACCAAAATTCAAAAATTCGACACCTTAGGCAAGGTGGTTTTCGAATACAAAATTCAAGTGGGCAAAGATAATTTTATCACGGAGGTCAATCCACTGAACAAAAAATCAAGAACTTTTCATCTGACGAGAAATTATTTACAAGGCGAGCAATTAAACTATTTACCAAATCAACAAATATTCGCCCGCAGCTATTTTGTCAACGGCAATTATGACAGTGTTTATACCGTTTATTACCCCAATGGAAAAGTACGTGTAGAAGGCCGGTATAACCAAGGTTCTCGTCAGGGTGCATGGAAGTATTATTCACCCGAAGGAAAGCTCAATTCCGTGAACTACTATCTGAACGACGAAAGTGAAGGGATTGATTCTGTATTCTACGAAAATGGTGCCCTGGAAATTACGGTTCCTTATGTGTCGGACGACAGACATGGTTGGTTATGTAAATATGCCCCGGGTGGCGAATTGATGTACAAATTGCATTATCGTTATGGATACCTGGTGGGATACACGTATGAACAAGCGGACGGAACATTCATCAAGGAAATTCCTGTAGAAAATAGTGGAAATCCGGTTACGATTAAAGCCTACTATAAATCCGGACAGGTCTCTACGGAGTTTGTATATCAGAATGGCGATTATCATGGAAAACGAAATATTTATTACCCCAATGGTAAGGTGCAGTTTACCGTAAACTATGTGAACGGTAACCAGGATGGAGAAGAAAAAGAATATTTCCCGAATGGTCAGATCAATTATGAAAAAACCTATAAGAACGATCGTCTGCATGGTGCACACAAAAAATACAATGAAGCCGGAAAATTATTGATGGTAGAAAACTATGTAGAAGGATATGAACATGGGAAATCGATGTACTATGACTCCACAGGAAAACTACAATATACTATAACAAATTATTGGGGGGAAGAAATGACGGTGGAGTAAAAAAAAGCCCATCTTTGATAATCTGAACATTTATTATATTCCACTATGAAATCATTGCTGCTGAGTGTGGCCTCTTTGTTGTTGCACGCTATTTCTTTCGCTGCTCCTTTTAGCACCAATAGTGCTTACATGGTGCTATATTCTCAAAAAACCGAAATTACCCTCAAGGACGCACTGCCTTTTACCACCACGAAATACGAGATCATTTTTAAATTTAATGATGAAAAAGCCATTACCCTTTATCATGATTATTCCATTTATATGTCGCATTTCGAAAAACTGGAAGACCTTGAAGTGGTAACCAAAAACCCTCAGCCCGATGGAAAAATAAAAACCATCAAACAAAAAGAATTTAAATCGAATAATGCCGGTAGTGAGAATGTGTTCTATGATGATATGCAGGAATACAAAATCAATTTTTTAGGCCTTACCGTTGGCTCAGAAGCTCATATCACTTATACAGTGACAACGCCTGAAGCGCATTTTACAGATGCCATGTTATTGAAGCATTACCTGCCTGTAGAGAAAGTCTTTTTTGAACTCATTATTCCGGATAAAGTGAATGTGCAGTTCATTGAAAAAAACAATCCTTCAGCTCTTGCCAAAATGACCAAAGAGCAAAAGAAGAATGAAACAGTATATACCTGGATCGCAGAAAAAGTGCCGGAAGAAAAAAGTTTTGAAAGTGCACCCGGGCGTTTATTTTATACCCCACACATTCTGTACAAAATTGATGATTATACCATCAAGGGAGTCACTCGCAGCCTGACTAAAACACCTGCAGATTTGTATCGATGGTATGCTTACAATATTCGTGATATCAACAAAACACCGAGCACTCGTATTCAACAATTGGCAGATTCTATTTGTCATGGAATGAACGATGACATGGGTAAAGCAAAACGTATTTACCAATGGGTTCAGGAAAATATCCGCTATGTGGCCTTCGAAGCAGGTATGGAAGGTTTGGTTCCCCGTGAAGCAGATGCTATTTGCTCCAAACGATATGGCGATTGTAAGGACATGAGTAACCTTCAGTACAATTTACTGAAAGCCGCTGGTGTAAAAGCCTATTTGGTATGGATTGGCAGCCGACGAATTCCTTATACCTATACGGAGGTGCCGCTCAAAAATACCGACAACCATATGATTGCTGCTATCCGCAATGGGAAGGAATGGATATTTTTAGATGCCACAGATCCCAATTGTATGTTTGGTATGCCGGCAGATCATATACAAGGCAAAGAAGCCATGATTGGAATCAGCCCAACTGAGTTTGAATTGGTCATGGTACCGGTCGTAAAAGCCTCTGATAATTTAATTACCGAAAAAGCCAATCTCCAACTTCAGGGTAATGATTTGTATGTGAAAAACACAACCCGCTACAATGGTTTGGTAGCAGGCAATTTGGCGAATGCCATGCACTATCTCACCGAAAAAGAAAAAGAAGATTACGCCAAGGGAACCATCAAGCGAGTAGGAAATAATGCGGTGCTCAAAACTTACCGCATGCCAAAAGTATCGCAAGTAACCACCGATGATTTTTATCTGGAGTATCATGTTCCTTCCTATGCACGCGAAGTAGGAAAAGAAAAATATGTGAATCTTTTTTTAGATAAAATGTTCATGAATGATGCCATCAAAGAACCGGATCGTGATGTTCCTTATGGTTTCAAACTGAATCTCGCGAGTCGTTCGGAGGTTGCACTGGAAATACCCAAAGGTTATAAGGTCAGTTACACACCGCCCAATGCTTCTTTTTCACAAGCGCATTTTGGTTTCACGGTCGACTACAAACAGGAAAACGGGCAGTTAATTTGTACCCAATATTTGTACAGCGATTTTCCGGATTTGATTTTATCACCCACTGAATTTCCACAGTGGAATCAATTTATTAAGCAACTCAATCTGGCGTACAAGGAATCAGTGATTTTAGAACAACAACCTTAGGCGAAATTTCGAGCTTTTACAACCCAACGTGATCCATCAATGCTTTGCGCAAAACCGGATCGTTGGGTGCGAGTGAAAGTCCTTTTTGCCACATACTGCGTGCCTGGCTTAAATCATTTTTCGATAAGTAAATATTCCCAATAAATAATAAAGGGCGATGATCATTTGGTTTGATCTGATGCGCCATTAAAAATGCATCAAGCGCTTTATCCTGTTGATTCGCCTGTAACAATTCCATGCCTTTGTTGTAATAAATACCCGCCGCATTATTGATTTGGTTCACCACTCTTTGATCATTGGGCGAAATTTCCAATAAGCGTTGATTAAAATAAACCATACTATCGATTTTTTGCTGCACCGATTTGACTTGCGCCATATTCAGCAAAGCCAAAATATAACGTGGATGCATTTCCAATGCCTTGTAGCCGAATACGGATGCAGAATCCAGAAGGGCTTGCTTACGAGTTGCATTTGCAGGTATCTCGGCCATCTCGCCATAAATGGCCAGTAAATTACCATTCAAAAACGTACTATTGGGATACTTGGTAATATCGGAGAGATACAGGGTATGGTTATTTTTCCAATCCGGGTTTCTGGCAAAAGTACCTGCACCAAATAATAGAATGATCGGTAATAGTATTACCACAAGTAATGCCGGATTCTTTTGTATTTGCTTCATTCGTTGATGGAGATAGATCAGTCCGCCTACGAGTAACAAACAAATACCCAATGAAGAATGATAAACCAAACGCTCCCCCATGGTAGCACCGATATTAAAGAAGAAGTTATTGATCATCATCAGTGGCATCATCAACATGAGTAGCGGAAACAAAAACCAACTACGCTGACGGAAAGCCCATAATGTGGCCAATGCTAAAACCAACAATAACGCAATACTCATCCATACTTCCATGCTTGCGAATGAGCGGTATGGAATGGAATTGTAACTATAGTCGCAACTGAGATTCAATGGAAACAACATCAATAAAAAGTACTTGAGGTTGATATATATTTTCGTGGCCCAGGCTTCGGCTGCTGTGGCTTTGAGATAAGGATTGTTCAGTAATTCGCCGGTTTCTTTGGCCTCATCCAATCCTAAGGTTGTTTGACTGCGCATGGCAAAATAGATTCCAAAAACAACCAACATCCCCAACATCAATGGCAATTGGTCAATCACTTTTTTATCTTTCAACAGCACATAAATGGCCGCCGGAAAAAGCACCAATAAGATGACCCCATATTCTTTACTCAGCATAGCAAGAAAAAAACAAACCAACGTCCACACCATGTTTTTAAGACTCCTGGATTCGGCATATCGAAATCCAACATATAAAGTGGTGATTATAAACAACAAGGAAAGAATTTCATCCCGGCTTTTAACGTTAGCCACCACTTCGGTATGCAATGGATGGACCAGAAACAGCAGTGTACAAAGCAATGCCCCTATTTTTTGTTCTTTAAAAAGATATGAACTCAGGAATAAATAAAGAATACACATACTCAATACATACAACAAAATATTATTAAAATGCCTCAAACCCATGCCTTTGATTTTGGCATCATAGATGGTAAAACGTCCATCTTTATTCAAATCTTCAAAAGCATCCCCCTTGCCATTTTGATTGAGATCCCAGGCATTGTCTTTCATCCCATCCGGATAGGTACCAATAAATTGTTGCTCTATTGCAAACGTAACCAGCGACAAAGGCCGGAATCGACCTCCCGCCAGATTGGCTTCGGCCTGATTAGCCTTGTTATAACTATCGTACACATCGGTCTTCATGATATCCGCAATGCCAGCAGTTCCTTGTAATACATAAGTATTGGAAACAACCAGCATATCATCATCCAAAGCATGTTCGTGGTTTAAAGTATTGGCATATAATACAAAACCAAGCAATGTAATCATCACATAGGGCCAATATGACGAACAAAGCCGATTCCAAATTGAAGCGCTCACATCATCCTGCTCAGAGGTAGTTTGAGTTAGCGGCATCGTTACCGGAGCCTGTTGACTCGTTTTAGACTGAGGCATTTTCTTAGACATATCAAAATTTTCGTGGAGCTAATATACTTCAGTGAAATGATTTGTAGCGGGTGGAAAAAAATCTTGGTTGAATTTCTCCTGTATTGAAGAGTAAAAGAATAATTCGAATTCATTTAAATAAATAGCCACTCTAGTAAAAAATGGATGCTCTTGTTTCAATTAAAGTGCCGCTGTTTATCTCATGCAAATTAACTTTCACATGAACCTATAGTAGATTTTGTAGTTCAATTGCAAAATCTGTCGTTAACTTAGCCTAACTTTAATACTCCATGAATCTCAACTGGCTCGAAGGCAAGGTGGTGTCCATCATTGATGAGACCTATAATACCCGTCGGTTTTTTATACAAAGCCCCGAACCGGTATTTGATTATAAACCGGGGCAATTCGTCACCCTGGATCTTCCTATCCATGAAAAGAAAAATAAAAGATGGCGCAGCTATTCCATCGCATCGACGCCGGATGGAACAAACATCTTTGAGTTATTGATTGTATTGGTGGATGATGGTCTGGGTACCAATCATTTGTTTAGGAATGTGGTTGTTGGAGATAACTTGTTGTTTCGGGGCCCTGCAGGGGTATTTGTTTTGCCGGAACCCATTACTCACGACTATTTTATGATTTGTACCGGCACGGGTATTGCCCCTTTTCGGAGTATGATTCATTATTTGTACAACCATCAAATTCAAACACAGAATATTTATCTCATTTTTGGAACCCGATCGCAAAAGGATTTACTCTATTATGAGGAATTCAAACAACTGGAGGAAAAGATGACCCCGTTTCAATTCATTCCGGTATTATCGCGCGAAGAATGGGCAGGCCGACAAGGGTATGTACATGCTGTTTACCAGGAGCTAGCGGCAGACAAACCCCATGCCCACTTTTTGTTATGCGGTTGGAGAATGATGATTGATGAAGCCAAAACAAGGTTACATGAAATGGGGTATGATAAAACGCAAATTCATTATGAACTCTATGGGTAATCGTTCATTTTTAATGGCCTTCTTTTTGTTGCAGTGCTTGTTTGATTTTACAGCCCTTTCACAAACACAAGTACAACGAAGAATCGCACAACGACGCGACGATTTCAGTGGAAATGCCTGGCAGGGCGTTGATTCTATTGAATTCGCCTATAATGCCCAGGCGGCAATGACCATACGCAATCAACTCAAAGCGAATGGCTCCAATTGGGATCCCTTTTTTCGATACACCTTTACGCTGGATGCCTCAGACCGGGTGACTGTTCAACTTCGGGAAAACTGGATATCCGGCAATTGGACCAATAATACCCGTTACAGCTATAGTTACGATGGATCCGGAAATGTAACGCAAATCCTGTATGATGTTTGGAATGGAACAACCTGGGCACCAACCGGAAAAATTATCTATTCCGGATATTCTAGTGGATTGTTTACGGATGAGCTGGTGAGCAATTGGTCGGGAAGTGGATGGACGAATATGAGTAAAAACCAGCGTATCATCACCAACGGAAAAGTACAATCATCCGATAAGTTTAACTGGAATACCCTGAGTCAGAGTTGGAAAAAATTTGAACGGCTTTCGTATGCTTATAATCAGGATTCCCTGGCTTCGCTAACCGTTTCGCTGCCAAACTGGATGGATGTATGGACCGCCAACAATCGCGCCATACACTATTATAGCACCAACCCTTTTTTAAAAAACGAAAGCCTCTATCAAACCTGGGATACCGCCTCTTCGGCCTGGCAGAATAATAGTCGTGTTTCTTATGTGTATACGCCTACCGATCAAATCGACCTGATTAAAACCGAATTATGGAGTGGTGCCTGGCAAGATTTGAGCAGACACAAATATGTATACAATGCTTCCGATGAATTAGCAGAAGATTATCGTGAAAATTTTTCCGGTTCGTGGAGCAATGATTCCAGGAATACCTATAGCTATAATGGAACACAACTCACAGAAGTACTGGAATATAGTGGAAATGGATCTGCCTGGACCCTGAGTGGAAAAAAACAAATGGCCTATAACGCCTTGGATTCACTCAGCTTCATGCAAAAAGAAATCCATAATGGAGCCTCCTTTGAACCAGTCAGCCGCGACTTTTACTATTATCAATCATTTACAGTTGGCTTAAATGATGTGATAATGAATAGGCTCTCTTTTGAATTATATCCGATGCCCACTCAAAATCAGTTAAACATTCGTCTCCGGCATTTAAATAGCCGCCAAATTCACATGGAAGTTTTGGATTTCAATGGCCGAATATTACAGAGACAAACCCAATGGAGCGGCTTGGCAAATAACTTTACAATCGATGTAGAAACGCTTCCACAAGGCCTTTATATGCTTCGTGTAACAGATCCTGAAAAGAAACAACAAGGAATAAGCAGTTTCCAAAAACAATAAACCGACCCGTATGAATATCGGAACTTATGCAGTAATTTTTGTTTCCCAACTCAAAGGCGATGATCCCGGATATCATTCCATGGCTAAAGAAATATTGGACTTAGCCCGCACGCAGAAGGGCTTCCTGGGTTTTGAGAGTGCTCGCAGCGATATCGGCATCTCTATTTCCTACTGGGAAGATTTGGCATCCATACAGGAATGGAAAAAGCAGTCAGACCATATTGAAGCCCAAACCAGGGGCCAACGAGAATGGTACCAATGGTATCGAATTCAGATTTGTAAGATCGAACGATCTTATCATTTTCCAGTGCAGGAATGAAGGCTTTAGGCGTTATTTGAATTATTGGGCCACCCATTGTTCAGGATTCACTTTAAATGGCTGCCCGTTAGCACCGACCTTCCATATTTCAAAATGAATTTGCGTATTGCCTTCATCATCGGTTGATACCGTTCCGATGGATTGTTTCATGCTTACTTTGCTTCCTTTAGCCACATTTACCTTGGCCAATTTCGCATACACCGTATAAAAAGTTCCATGATTAATGAGCACTGTTTGTCCCATACCCGGAATATTAATCACAGAATTAACCTCGCCGGCAAAGATGGTTCTGGCTCCAGCACCCCGACTTGTTTTGATATCAATGCCATAATTTTCGGTGGTGATATTAAACAGCGGATGTTTATTTTTTCCAAAATGTTCAATGATATATCCCTTTTCAACGGGCCATGGCAAACGACCTTTGTTCGCTTCAAAACTATTGGTGAGTTGTCGCTCTTCGGGTGTTAAAGAGTATTTATAATCATCGCTGGTGAATGATTTTGTCGGAGGTGCTTTTTCCTCTTCAGCGATGCGCAATGCAAGGGCTTTAGCTTCCTCTTCCTGTTTTTGTTTTTCAGCAAGGGTGGGCACATAACGGGGATTATTAAAAGGTGTTTTACTTGCCAGTCGGGCTTGCTCACGATCCTGTCGTTTTTTCTCCTCTACCAGATTTCGTTGTTCCTCTTCCTGACGTTGCTTTTGTGCAAGCAATTGTCGTTGGCGTTCTTCTTGTTTTTGTTTTTCCTGGGCTAATTGCTTTTCGCGTTCTTCCTGTTTTTGTTTTTCTACAGCCAATTGTTTTTCTTTTTCTATCCGCTGTGCCTCTGCCAGTTTTGAAGCTTTACGTTCATTTTCAAGACGGGCTTTACGATCAGCCTCTAATTGACGTTCTCGTTGTTCGCGTTCCTTTTTTTCCTGAGCGAGTTTACGTTCATTTTCCTCGCGTTTTTGTTTTTCAAGGAGAGCCTGTTTTTCTTTTCAGCTTGTTTCTTCCGGGCTTCTTCCAGTTTGCGAGCTTCTTCATCCTGTTTTAATTTCAAGCTCAATGCATACTGCTCCGCCTTCTTTTGGGCAGCCAGTTTTTTCTCTTGTTCCTGTTTGGCCTTCAAAGCTCTTTGTTCGCGCATCTTCTCTTCGAGGGCACGTTTTCGGGCCAGTTCAATTTCCTTACGGATGGCGGCTGAGATAGCACGGTTTAAATCATCGGCTGCCTTCTTTTTTTGGGCAAGACCGGCAATGAGTTCTTTTTCCTTTCCTTTCAGTTGGGTGACGATTTTATCTTTTTCGGCGGTTTCCGCTTCCAGAATCTTCGTTTGTTGTTGTTGTGCAGTCAGCACAAAATCCTTTTTCTGTTTTTGAATATTGAGAACCGTGATTTTATTACTGAGTTGTTTGCTGGCCGAGGTGATTTTGATGGCCTGATCAGCGCGATAATTCCGGTATTGTTTTACGTATTGTAAACGTCGGATGGCATCATTGAAGGAAGCCGCCGAAAATAAAAACACAATCATATCCGAAGATGTGCGGTTTTTATACGTGTACCGGACCATTTCGGCGTATTGCTTTTTAAGGTATCCAGTTGAGTTTTAAGCACCATCACATCCCGGTTGGTCAGATTGATGTTTTCTTCGATGATGCTGATTTCCTTGTTGATATTCTGGATTAACTGTTGACGGGCACCGAGTTTGGTTTGCAGGGCTTGTAATTCGCTGAGCGATGCCTTTTTATCTTTTCGGAGCAAGGTGAGTTGTTCTTGGGTGCGTTTGATTTCTTCAAGAATGAGAAGTCGCTGATTTTCAAGTTGTTCCCGGCTTTGGTTTTTATTTTTCTGCGCATTGGCTGCAACACCTGCGAAGAGGAAAATCAATAAAAGGTATGTGCCAATTTTTTTCAATCCGGGAAATATTGCACCCACTTCATATTCTCAGGAAGCGAGGTGCACAAATATAATTTCAAACCCCTTAAGGGTATGCAAAAATTTTCATAATGCGTTCAGGTGCTTTCAGGGGAGCATTTATGGGGCTATCATGCCTACAAATAGATTACTGTTCATTTCCCAGAACATAAAATCCAGTCCATCCACAACACCGTCACCATTGAGGTCGGTGCTTAAATAACCAGCGGCAAAACTATTATTATCATTTTCCCAATCGTTAAAGTCAAGGCCATCAATCACCCCATCCTGATTGATGTCGCCGCTATAGATGGCAAAAATGCCCGCTGCCATTTCGATTTGATTGGCGCCAAATGCTTTTGTTGCTTGTACAGAAAAATCGTAGCTGGAATTTGTGAATGTGAGCAGGAAAGGATCTGCACTCCATGTTTCAATACTATTTCGATGTTTTACAGACAGATAATAAGAATTTCCCTGAAGGCTTGTGGGTAGTTCACAACTGAGCAATCCATTGGTTTGCACAATCCCTTTGCAGGTATGTAGCTGATCATACGGATAAACTGCCTGATAAAAATTGACCTGAACCGTATCACATTGATTGGATGAGGATATCTGATTTTGATTTTGCAGAACGGGTAACATATTGCCTGCACCTGCATAATAGCCTTGCATGAATAATTTTAAAGTGAGTTGTAGAACGCAGGGCGTAGTGAGTGGCAGCCATACATCTCCACTGCCACTGTTACTGAGGGGGTTTTGATTCAGTGTCCACCATTTGGCTTTATAAATATTTCCATTCAGGAACACCTCCTGATTGGCATTGTATGCGATGAGCGAATCATAGACCGGTCGGAAACATGTTGCAGCCGTGTATCCTCCGCAAGGCATGAGGATATCCCACACACAACAATTTCCATAATGATTGTTTGGGGCATTGCCCTGGGTCCAATACTTGGCCCGGTAAATGATATTATTGTACGAAACGGTATCATTGGTACTGTATATCGTGCCTGCATCCCAGAGTGGATATCCACACACTCCATTGTTAGCAGATGTTACCAATACGTTGACCAATGCAGAGTTGGTATTGGCATTGGCATTATCATAAGCCTTGGCCACTAGCGTATAGTTGCCGGAAATAGGATTGTTGACGCTGAATATAAAAGGCGGATTTAGCAGGCTACCCACTAACACATTATTGCGGTACAATTCCACCAGGGTGATACTGCCGTCGGTATCCTGTGCATCGACCTGCACGGATGTTGTTGATCCCAATGCAAAACTTGAATTATTTGCCGGTGACAGAATCGATACCAGAGGAGCAGCATTGTTATTACAATTCGATACATTGATGGTGACGATATTGCTTGATACCGTTACATTATTATTGGTCGTTGCTGATGCGGAGTAAGTCCCGGCCAAACTCACTTGAATACTTTGGGTAGTATCGCCTGTATTCCAGAGGTAGGCGCTAAAGCCGGAGCTTGCTGTCAGGGTTTGTGTATTTCCCGAACAAATGTTTATTGTACCACCCGGAGTAATGGTCAGAACCGGATTGGGTGAAACCGAGGTGGCACATAACACAGATTTTAAAGTATCAATTAAAGGGGTGCTGCCAATGACACCCGACCCTGGAAATGTTTCGAGATAATCACCGGTGATTTCCCAAATGATAGCCCCCCGTAAGTTTTTGTTTTTGATATACTGTGCCTTGAGGCCAATACTTTCTTCATCATCGTACGAAACAAATGTATTTAAACTACCATTACCAACGAAATAAGGCACCTGGGCATTGGCATCCCAGAGACGTGAAAAAAGGTTTTGTTTTTTGAGGATGTTATAATAGAGCGGAGTGCCATCATCATCTCCAAAGGTAAGCAAATCTACGCCGGTAATAGGTGCGAAAAGAGCAGGCGCACCAAGGGTTTTGGCAGAACGTCCATAAAAGGCCACTCCTGCTGCAATTTTATTGGCGGGTACCTGATAATGGGTCATGAGATGTGTGACTGAGGAATCGATGTTGAAGGATGGGTCACCCTGAAGTGGTTGAAACAAAGGTGAGTTATGATTGGCTACAGCATCCCATGATCCAAAATAATCGTAACTCATGAGATTGATGATATCGACCAAATTTTGTACACTGCTCCATTCTATATTCTCCATATTGCTTTTGGAGGCGCCAAAACAAGCGGTGAGTAAATACGTTTTACCTTGTTGAGCACCCAATGCTGTGAGTGAGTCTTTGATTTGTTGCAGAAAAATTGTAAAGTTTTGTTTATCGGCTAAAGTGCCGCTATGGGTGGCATAGCCTGGGTATTCCCAATCGATATCAATTCCATCAAAATTGTAAGTCCGAATCAGGTCGCAACAACTATGTGCAAACTGGGTGCGCTTTAGGGCACTTGCAGCAATGCCGGGAAAATTGTCAGACAATGTCCATCCACCAATAGAAGGGAGCACTTTGGTATTGGCATTATGAGCGCGCTCGATGATGGAGGTATTCGGATAATACGTAATTGGTGAAGTACTCCAGTTGATTTGACCGAGGAGTAAATTTTGGTCGGCCCATGCATCCGTGCTGCTGATTGAACCATTGGTTTCGGGTTTAAAAAAAGCATAATTAATGATGCTGTACTTTTCGTATTGAATGGTCATGGGGTTGAGCAACTGAGCGCGGTCGTACCATTGCCAGTTGGGGAAATAGCCAATGATTTCAGGACAAGACTGTGCATTTAAACCCAATAGACCATTGCCCAACAATAGAAGAAAAAGAAAGCCTTTTTTCATGTCTAAATATAATACCGATTTCAATAAATGCCCAATTTACCGGGGATTTATCCATGGGTAATCCTTTTCGTCTGAACCTTATGTTAGATTTTGCAGCCTCTCATCCAAAAAGCTGAGACACAATCCGGGATTGGTTTAATACTAACTCTGTTCGACATTTGTAATGTCGAACTGCTATCCGCGGTTTTGTAAACCGCATTGGTATATTTAAAGGGACGGAATGTTTCCATAACATGTTTACGTTTATTGCTGAAAGCAATAGAATAAAACTACGAAGCGAAAGACGCTTCGCAGAACGCTAACTTAATTATCTTACACGCCTCGAAGAACAGGGACATGTGCCGCCAAAACTTAAAAACAATTATGGCACCGCGGCCCCTACAAAATTATTGCTATTGATTTCCCAATAAATAAAATCCAAACCATCTACAATGCCATCGCCATTGAGGTCGGTACTAAAATAGCCGCCCACAAAATTATTGCTATCGTTTTCCCACTCGTTGTAGTCAAGGCCATCCACAACGCCGTCCTGATTGATATCGCCTGAGTACAGGGCCCAAAGGCCTGGTTCTATCTGGGTTTGGTTGGCACCAAAAGCCTGATTGGGATGAATGGAAAAATCGTAAAATCCATTGACCGAAATGGTAACCGGATTGGCACTCCATGTTTCGATGGCCTGACGATTTTTTAATACAATGTAGTAAGATTGATTCATTAAGAAAGCAGGAAGCTCCAAAGAAATATTTCCATTCAATTGTAACAATGCTTTGGTTTGAAAAGCTGTGCTTGCAGGTGAAGCAGCTTCGCGAAATTGCACCTCAATGGAATCAGTAAATACCGGATAGTTGGCCTGCCCTTGTTGAAAAATCACCGGCCACATATATCCGGCATAGCCATAATAACTTTGTAAAAAGGCACGAATGCTATAATTCGAATTGGTGCAAGGGTTCATCGAAAAATATGCTGTATCGCTACAAAACCCATCAGTGGAAATAAGCACGTAATTGCCATCGTATAGATTTTCAAAAGAGTAATTCACACCTTGTATGGTATTTAAACCACCCACATGAATCCCATCTCTGTACAAATTTGTCACAAACAAATTACGTGCATTGGTGTTGAGATGAAAAAATACCTTTCCCGAATTACAAACGGTGTTTAGTTGATATAAACTATCCATGCTAATTTCAAAATCGCAAGGCCCCGACACAACGGTTATACTTGAGCTCGTATCCGTACAAAAGCCTCCAAGTGAAACCACCACGCGGTATTCGCCCGGTGCCAAGCTGGAATAGGTGATAGGACTGGATCCGGGATAGTAATATTCGGTAAAAGGCATTTGAATATTGTTTTGAAACAATAAAGAATTGTGGTAGGTTACCTGGCAGCTTGGACTCACACTTTCGAAGGTGATGGAACCATTGTTACAAAGTGGACTTCCGGTAATAGTAAAGGTGTTGAGGATATTGACATCGATATCGCATTCATCTTCGGTAATGGTAAAATAAAGGGTATCATCCTGGCAAAAATTGGTATAGGAAACCATGGCATATGAACCGGCATAAAGATTAGAAAATAAAAACGTATCCGTTCCCGGCGATGTGTTCAGGTGAACATCGTATGAGATGCCATTGCGGAGGAGATGGGTCCAAATGATTCCGCAGCTATTCGATTCGGTTGTGACCCTGACCTGCCCCTGATTACATAAAAATGGGCCGGCCTGCTGCAGCACTTCTACTCCGGATACCACCTCACAAGGAATTTCAGAAATGGTGGCTGTAATGGTTTGAACATCGTTTTGCACACTCAGGCAATTTCCTGATGCATCTGTGAGGAGGCAACAATCATCAAAAAATGTATAGGAATAAGTTCCGGGGCCAACCTCGTATGTGAGCACGCCATTCGGGAAAAAACCACCGCCTACTTTATAGGCCCCTCCACAAGGCGAGGAGATCAGAATGTGAATTTTACCATTTGAGCACCCCGGGTAAGAATCTTCGGTGGTGACACTGAGGCTCAGGGCCCACGCCGAATGCAAGCTCATTACGAATAAGCAAAACAATAAGATTAATTTTTTTTTCATTTTTAAGGTATCTGGTTAGGGGTTAAAAATTCGTATGCTTGGCCCGAGTATCCAACGAAGACTTTTTTGTATGATGAGGGGTTTATCGGCCAGCCAGGTATCCATGCCATTCCCCATTTTTGCCAATTGAAAAAGAACTTGTTTGGATTCTATACCATGTGCATCCATGATGGGGTAAAGTTCTGCCAAACCGTAAGCAAATGTGCAGGGCATCATGGCATCCTGACTTTGAAGAATTACTTCCTGATTCGTTTTGTTGGATGGTTTGTGGGGTGTGCCTTTGGGTACAATGATTTTTTGACCGGGAAGGATGTTTTTCGTTTCACCATTCACTTCCAGGGTTAATACCCCTTGTTTTACTTCAAATACCTCATCAAAATGCTCATGAAAATGGCGTGGCGGACCGGCGGCATGAGGTTTAAAAATCACCGTAGCTGTTAAGCGATTGTCCTCACATTGTTCAGGCAAAATGCTGATTCCTTCGGCACTACTTTGAATGAGCGCCTGACTTTGCAAATGGGTTTCGCATTTTTCCGAGAGAGGATAAGGCCGTATATGGTTAAAAATTAAACCCGGAACCAACAAATACAAGGCGAACAGAAGGCCTAAAAGTTTCGATATTCGTTTCCATTTGTTCATAACATTCATCAGGATTAGGTTGCAAAACAACCAAACCCCTCTCTTATTAAATTGTAAAAAATGAACTAATGATAAAGGACTCTTTCCGTTTGAAGTGGTCCGACTTGCAAGGCATGATGAATTTGCCCGGGTGTCATTCCTGTAATCGACTTTAAATCATGAATAAAATGCGCTTGATCAAAATATTGTAAATCGTATGCCAAATCGGTTAAACGCAATGGCCCTTGGCTATTGGTGAGTTGGTTCATGGCGCGGTTAATTCGTAAAACTTTCTGTAAAGATTTGACATTCACTCCGGCATGTTTTTTAACCATGCGGTTCAGATGTTGTTCGGTGTACCCGGATTTTGTAGCCAGATCCTTCACGGAAAGATGAATATTTTTTCTGAGATAGTCCAAAAAATAAGTCCCTGTTGCCGATGACGATTTCTGTTGTATGAATTGCAGAAATTGATTGGCCATAAAAACAATCCGTTGTTGGGGTTGCTTCAATTCACGCAGTTTTTCGTACCATTCATTAAAGTGCGGAATTTGAATTTCATCATTATTCAATGCAGTGCTTTTTAAATCACCGATAAAGGGATTAAAAAGGAGTCCAGCAGCACCGGTTTGAAATATGACCCCTAATTGTTGATGTTCCTGAGCAGGCTTTTCGTATAAAATTTTGGCAAAGCGGGTCATCACACCTATAGCGGCGATATCACGATGTGCTTTGCGGGTATTTTCGGAAATTGAAAAAATAGGATCATCGCTCAAATTAAACAATAAAGTATTGCAGCCATCCGGAATAATCCGTTCGTATTGAAAATCGGGGATGCCTTGTGAAGTCCAAATGAGTTTGACATACTGCCCCAGAATACCTGTCGGAAAATAGATAAACTTGGATAAGGATATCGGCTCCTGAATATGAAGGATGGAGGGATGCATGCTTCTTGTAAACAATCATCGAAGATACATGACTCCTTCAAAGAATCGCGCATACCTGAACGAATCATCGACCTCAACAAAAAATATTATGGCACCACTGCTCCTACAAAATTATTGCTATTGATTTCCCAATAAATAAAATCCAAACCATCTACAATGCCATCGCCATTGAGGTCGGTAGAAAAGTAGCCCCCGGCAAAGTTATTGCTATCGTTTTCCCACTCGTTATAATCAAGGCCGTCCACAACGCCGTCCTGATTAATATCGCCGGTAAAGATGGCAAAAACGCCGGGTGCTACTTCGATTTGGTTGGAGGCATAAGCTTTGGAAGCCATATTGGTAAAATCGTAGTTTGTATTTTGTATCAGCAAAAGAGGTACTGAACTCCAGGTAAGTATGTGATTGCGCTGCTGAATGACGAGGTAGTATAATTTCTTGTAGGTGCCAGCCGGAAAACTCACATTAAGCATACCATTTGTTTGTAATATACCTTTGGCCGTATGGGTGATTTGCCCTTGTGACACATCATATAATCCGAGCTCAAGCGTATCACAATCCTGTGGGCCTGCATTGATACCCTGATTCATTAATACCGGCAACAAGCTCGTATCGATTGCATTAAAATAACCCTGCAAATACATCTTCAAATTCAAGGTGGTCGGGCAAGGAATGACCTCCAGTAAATAAGTCAATACTGTAGAACAATTGTTGGCATCCGTAGCAGTCACCGTATACACTGTGTTGACCGTGGGTGACACATTGATGGCATGACTATTGATATTCCCGGGTTGCCACACATAATTACTCAGAGAAGAACTTGAAATCACCAGATTACTGGTATCCTGGTTACACATCGGATTTTGATTACTGGTAATCGTATACGTATGTTGAGGAGCAACATTCAATGTGGTTGTTCCCATACGATAACAACCGTTACCATCTACAGCCTCCATGAAATAATAACTTGTAACATTGGGAGACACGGTATGGCTCAATCCTCCCGGCTGACCATTCCAGGTGGCACTGGTAGGCGGGTTAGAACCAAAACTGGCTGACAGAGTTATTGTATCGCCCGGACAATACATCGTACTATACGGTGCGGCATCTAAGGAAATTTGTACAGGGTATTTAGTATGCGTAAAGTATTGGATAGTGGAACAACACTGGTAATCCAAATCAAGGAAGCCGTTATAAGAATTTTGATATGGCACCGGTATCCTAATACCCCCTTCTATGGAGGTGATGAGTACATTTGCTGGGTTATTAATTTGAAAATTATAATACGTCGGAACATTTAAATGCAAAGGATGGTCTTCTGTTTCGCCGAAAGGAAAGGAGCTGACCATTTGACCATATAAAGGTTGTGTATTTCTACAAGCACGAATACGAATAGTTGTTCGCCCAATATGATAACCCAAGGGTCGGGTAATGAGTACCTGGCCGGTCCAGGTATTATTCACGGTATTTAAGGTCAAGGGAATGACATAATATTCATTGCTGTCTTCTTGTCCATTTCTATCCCAATCAACCCACGCTGCGGCAAACTCTGTGCCTCCATTCGCCACTTGTATTTTAAGTGTAAACGTGTCCTTAAAAGCCATGGTTCTGATCATTTTTGTAGTCGCCATATAGCTGGTCAAACCTGTGGTATTTGGGGCTCCTGAACTTTGGCTATAACCCAAAAATTCTACATATTGGATGTAGTCATTATTCCCATTTGAGGTCAAAGTTGTGGGTAGCGTATTGATTCCCATGCTACCCGAGTAGGCCATCAGGGTATCGACATTTGGATAACAGCCTTTGCCACGTCGCTCTACATACAACTGATTAAAATCGCCAGGAGGCACCACGTATTGGGTAAATGAGGCGGTGGATGTACAACCTGCACTACTTGTTCCTACAACGTAGTATGTCGTATGTGTATTCAGACTGGGAGAGATGCTTGAACCTGAAAGATTTCCCGGAAACCAATTATAGGAATTTGCGCCACTTGCAGAAATGGAAAGCGGACAAGCAAAACAAACCTTTGGGGTGTTTGAAGTGATATTGAGTACCGGATTTAAAGTCGGCTGAATCACTTTGGTGGCCTGTGCTTCACAACCTTGAACATCGGTAACGGTAAGGGTATGTGTTTCGGCGTTTGTGCCAGTAATGAATGTATACGTATCACCCGTACCCCCGCCCGGCGACCAGGCATAAGAGTCCAACAAGGTATGGTACTTAAAGACATCCTGTGAAACAAATTGTCCTTCCAATTTTCCTACCGCACAATAGCCTTTTGAACCTATAGAGAATCCTACCGCGTAAGAAATTCCAATGAGATAAGTGTTGAGTCCATCCCGTAACACCCATTGGTTATTATTGACTTGATATTCCCAACAATCATTGAAGGAATTCGACGCATCTTCACCACCCACTAAATATCCTTTTTGATTAAAACTAAAAGTGGTAGTGCCTTGTCGACCATTTTGAGGAAAAGTCGCTTTCACGGTCCACACATTATTGGCGGGATGGTATTCCCACCAATCCTGCAAAAATGAACTTGCATTTTTACCACAACCAAAATAGCCTTTGTTGTTGAGCATCATAGATGCAGCAGATTGACGATTTCCTCCCGGACAAGATGCCTTTTGAATCCAGGTATTGGTTACCGGATTGTATTGCCACATATCTGATTTATAAGCTCCATCAAAACCGAATCCAACGTAAGCACTTCCACCCACACTAATGGCAGAAGCCATCGCTCTTCCTCCTCCAAAAAAATTGGCTTTCTGGGTCCAGGAATCAGTTTGTGGATTGTATTCCCACCAATCGTTCAGGTAAGTTCCATTGCTGCCCAATCCCACATAGGCTTTATCGCCAATTACCACACTGACAGCATCTTTACGTGCTGCTCCCGGAAAATCGGCCCGTCGAATCCAGGTATTGGACACCGGTTCCAATTCCCATACATCTTTGAAATATCCACCATAATAATCCTCACCCATCATGATAAATGCCTTGGATCCGATGGAGAAACCGGTGGCTTTCATCCGAAAATCAGCTGCGGCATCATCTGTGTGCTCCCAATTTCCATTCGAAGTAGAAAGAGCCGTTAATGTACAGTGTTTATTTTGGCAAGGCGCATTCGGATAAGCCGAGATTTCCGTCCAAGGCTTCTTCATCCAATGACGACCACTTGGATTTGAAATAGCCATATAGCCATTCTGGTTAAATGCAGTAACATAGTAATACCATTCTCCCATTGAATCCAATGAAGGGGTGTAAGTAGACGCATTCGCACCGCTTATTATCTGACCGCCTGTATTCACCGGATATCGATTCCGATACCACTGATACGTAAATGAAGTGCCTCCCCCTACGCTAACGGATAGTGCAGGAAATGCATTGGTCGTACAAAGGGATTGATGGGTTGTAGATGGCTGGGTAACAATAGCACTTGAACCAACCAAACTTAAACCGTAATAATTGGCCTGGCTACATTCCATTTTCAGACGCTCTGGGGTATTGGTTTGCAAGGAAGTATTTAATACAATGACTTCCGATAATTTGCCGCTTAAAAATTGATGAAAAGCAAGGTCCTGTACCCCGAGTAAAATATCGTCATTCATTAAAGTGTAAGACGCGGAAGTATTAAATAAAGGAATGCCTCCAATGTATCCGTTAATTTGCCCGCTGGCATAGGTTTTTGTTCGTACGGTAGGCGAACTGGTAGTTGTACCGGCTGTATAGGAATTATCCTGTCCATAGCCCCCGAACCATGCTGCCCCATTAGAGGAAACCCCGGCTCCAAGGCAGGAATTCTGATGGGCTGTTTGTGTACTGGACAAGGCCACAATATTTCCGGTAGTGGCTGCAGCGATGGCATTTAAAGTATGCGGCATCGTAGCCGGAATGGGTGCAGTACTTGCTTGCAGAAAGGTATTACTCCCATCAAAAAAAATGGTTGGCCTTGAATTGATTGTTTGAAGTACTCCTAAAAAAACAATTAGCGGTTGCCGACTTTGAATGCTTTGGGTGGCATGGTAGTTGTTTCCACTCTGATCATACCATTTCGTGACAAAAGCACTACCAGAAATTACAAAATGTTTTAAGGTGGATTCATCCAAATCGCCCAATGGATTAAAATAAATATCTTTCTCCTGATTGTCGGCCGAACGTCGCACCCGAATGGCCGGACCCTGATACTCCGAACTGAGCCTTCGTAACGAATAAACGGCAAATGGGGTGGAAGATGCAGATAAATAGATACGATCCAGGGTATTAACCGCCAGACTCTGAGTGGGTAAACAAGTGATTCCAAGCAGCAAAATGATCAGATATTTTTTCATCTTCATAGACATTTTCATGGTTTCGAATGGTTGTTTGTTTTGATATTCATTCCTCCTAACAATGATGGGTTCAGTGAATTCGACCTAAAGTTGTAACAGCTAATTTGTTTGTTCAAGCCTTAATCGCCGGATGTCATCTTTGGGTATTTCGATGGCATAAATGGGTCGGTGGAAGTTTGAGGCCGGAGCGATTCTTCTCCAATCTATATTTGCCCCTTTCAACTGAAAATCAGGAACTTGTCCTTTTATTCCCCGTCTGTTTCAACTAATTTTACGAACCCTTATGATGCCAATCCATTACATTTTAGCAGATGATGATCCGGTTTATTTGAAAATGATCCGGAAACAGGTTGACGCCATTCAGGGATTTCATTGTTTGGCATTTTGTAAAGATGCATTTGAGGTCATGAATGCCATTCAGCAACAAAGTCCCGACTTGCTGATTCTGGATGTGGAAATGCCTGAATTAACCGGCATCCAATTGGCCAAGAGCCTGAAAGAAAATCCGGTTTACATTTTTATCAGTGCCCATGCGCAATTTGCCCTGGACGCTTTTGAGGTTGATGCCATCGATTTTTTAGTGAAACCCGTAGCACCGGAGCGACTTTTTCGGGCATTGGAAAAAGCCCGCGAGCTGATTGAATTGAGGCGAGGATTGGATAAAAATACCGCTCAAACCATGGCGGGTGATGAAGATGCTTTTTTTATTCGCGACCGGGATCAGTATATCAGATTACTATTTCAGGATGTGCTCTACTTTGAATCGATGGGTGATTTTATTCAAATTTATTTGCGCAATGGCGAAAAACGTTTGGCTTTGGTGAATCTCAAAAACCTAGAAACACAAATACCTGTTCAACGATTTTTACGTATATCACGCAGTCATCTTGTCAATCGAAGTGCTATCAGTTCTCTAACACCTCACTCAGTTTATTTAAACCAAATACATCTGCCTATTGGCAAAACATATGTGGAAAGCGTGCAACAGGAATTTTTACAACCTCAATTACTCCGGCGCAAAGCATGAAGCATTTTCTTTTTTTAATCAGTCTTTATCTTTTCGCAACGAGTGTTGTTCGCGGACAATCCGAAAAACCCGATAGTTTGTTTCGTTTATTGCGTGAAGGGATTATAGATACACAGCAGTTTTTTGTGAATAAAGAGATTGGTAATTTCTACCAGTATCAAAATGGATCGCGGGCCTTATTTTATTATGAAAAAGCCTTAAAGCTGGCCAAACAACTCAAACGACCACTCGAAGAAGCAAATACGCATTACAGTTTGGGCTATAGTTTTCGTTTACAGGGCGAATATGACAAAGCCTTACAAGCCTACCTGGAAGCCGTACGTTTATATGATGCCCTCAACGATGACCGCCGTTTGGTGAATACCTGGCTGAGTATGATTTCCGTGTATGCCGAAACCAAAAAGTATAAACAAGCCCATGATTGTGTAAGCAAAGCCCGTGAACTCATTGCGCGTAGGCAGGATAGTTCGCAACTATCTGAATTGTATTCTCAATCGGGAAACATCTACTTCGCCGAACAAAAACCGGAACTGGCCCTTAGCGAGTTATCCAAAGGCCTGGAGGTGGCTCAAAGCAACAACGATGACTATGGCATTCTCACGTGCCTGGCGAATATTGGTTTAATGCATAAACAATTGGGCAATCCGGATAAGGCCTTACGTTACCTCAAAGAGGCCTTACAAGCGGTTCATGATGGTCCGGCAGATGCCGAAAGTTATAGTTATATCTATAATAATCTGGGAGCCGCTTATGCCGCCACCGGTAAATATCCGGATGCAAAAAAAATGTTTGACTCAAGCATTCATTATGCGCTTCGTCTTGGAGCCCGCTCACTGGAATACGAAAATTATCGGAATCTGGCCGATATGTATGGCGCCATGGGAAATTACAAAGAAGAATCATACTACCTGAAAAAATTCCATGCCTTAAAAGATAGTATTTTATCAGCCGATTCACGCATCCGGCTCACCGAATTGGAATCTGAATACTTGCTGGAGAAAAAAGATGTTGAAATATTAAAACAGGATGTAAGGCTTCAAAAGGAAAGAAATCAACGGAATTTATTTATCCTCATCAGCCTGTCGAGTTTATTGGTATTGAGTTTAGCTTTGCTGGCCTACCGCCGTTTGCAGTCGCGCCGAAAAAAACTAGAAGAAAAAAATCAAGTCATTGCTCAACAGAAATCCGAACTCGAATCCTTGAATACAATCAAGGACCGTTTGTTTGGCGTGATTAGTCATGATTTACGCAACCCCATGGTAACCCTGCAATCGTACTTACAACTCAGTGCACAAACCGAACTCAGTGAAGAAGAAAGACAAACATTTCTGCAACGTACTTCACATGTATTACAACAAACCAAACAACTGTTAGACAATCTCTTGGCATGGGCACGTATACAATTAGGTCAAACACAAGTATTTCAAAGTCATGCTTCCGTTGAAGACATCGTTGCTCAGGTTCGTTACGATATCTCTCTTCAAATGGAACAAAAAAACCTCAAGTTGGAAGTGAATATTGAACCCGGTGTTTTGCATTGTGATGAACAAAGTATGGTCATCATCTTACGCAATCTGCTGGTAAACGCCATTAAATTTTCTAACCCGGGGCAAAACATTCTACTCAATGGTCGACAAGATAGTTGTGCCTATTATTTGGAAGTGAAGGACCGAGGCAAAGGAATGGACGCGGCAAGCATACAGGCCATACTATCCGGTAAATCGTCCAGCGCAACAGGCACGGGCGGTGAAAAAGGACATGGACTAGGCCTTCAATTGGTGCAGGATATATTACATAGCATTCATGGCACACTCGATATACAGAGTATTTTAAATGAGGGCACCAGCGTTTGTTTAACCTTGCCCAGTATCCGGCAGACGCCTTGGGAAGAAGGCATCACAAAATAAATCAAGCTTGCTCCCTGCGCTGAAAAGGTGTATTCTACCTGTAAAAATCAAGGTTTTGAAAAAGATGAGTGATTCACCCAAATTAAGCACTGACCAAACGCAATCTTTCACAGACCTTTGCACATTCAAATAATTTTGAAGCAGGATAGTGAATATACCCTTATTCTGCATCTGTATAAAAATTTGAAGCATATGAAAAAACATCTCATCTTACTCATACTGCTCTTTAGCGGGATCCGTGCTGTATCGCAAAAAATATCACAGCTCATTACGCAGGACACCATCACCTATGTATATAAACTGGATGATGCGCAATCAAAGTATGTACTAAAACACAGAACCATACACGACACCTCATTTCTGTTTACCCGCAAATTCAGAGAATACCCCCAAAACAAATTCAAAACCGATACCCTGCCCAATGGAAATTACATCAGTGCCACCATCACAGATCATCGGGTAAATTATACTTATACCGTTGTTACGCCTTTTGTGATGTCGACCAAAGTATTGAAGGAGGAGGTATTTATTTTTCTTTTTGACAAAAAAAGCAAAGCCCTCATTAAAAATGCAAAAATCGAATTAGACGGTAAGCCCATCCCTTATGATCCGGGATGTGGTGGATATTCATTGATTAAAAAAGATTTTGATCAGCAAAAAATTGACCGGGGAAATGTTTTTTTAAAAGTCAGTTATGATGCAGAAGTGTATGCCTTCCAATTTTCGCTGAGCAATCAACCAGAAGCTAAACCCAGCCCGGATTATTATAACAATACGCAGGCGGAATTAAATTCACCCGGCTACCTGATTTTGGACAAGCCCCTCTACCGACCATTAGATACCTTAAATTTAAAAGCCTTTTTGGTGAATTTTAAAAATGGAAAACCCTTGCGACAAAAGGTCATTCTCTCCATCACAGAAGCAGATAGTGATTTCAGGTTCAGCAAAACGATTAAGAAAAAAACACGTGGCGCATACCTCTATCAATGGAAAATTCCGGATACGCTAAAAATCGATCGTTCTTACACCGTCAGATTGCGTTATGAAAAGCTGGGAAGGCGTTTGGTGAAACAATCTTCGTTCAGACTTTCGGAGTATGAGTTAGCAAAAAATGTTTTTGATGTAGATATTCATTCACCCAATTTCTATGCCGGTGATGATGTCCTCTTTTATGTGACAGCAAAAGACATGAACGGATTTCCTGTACAAGGTGCTCAGGTTCATTGCGAAATTCAACTACTACAAGTCATGAACCTCTTTCAGGATAGCCTGAGCATTTCGCCGGAAAAAAGAAATAAATGGTATCAGATGGATACGCTCATTGAGTATGAAAACTTTGCAGCGTACCGCATACCCTCTGATATTTTTCCAAACGTAAATGGGCAATACAATTTAAATGTTACGATTACAGACCCCATTAGTTTTGAAAAAAAATCTTTCTCCAAAACATTTACCAAACAGGCTCAAACAGAAAAAGTATTGTTTTATCAGGATGCAGATAGTCTGAGACTTCATGTTTTGTACAACGGAAAAGACACGATGCGGAAATTTATGTTGATTACCCTGCGCGACAAAGATACTTTAACCAAAATGAAGGTCAGTTCTCCTTATGCTTGTCAGTTAGATCCAATGACCACTTCAGCGTTTATTATCGACAAAGATTCCAACCTGAAATCAGTCAATATCATTTACAATAAACTGGAAATGCTGCATGTAAAAGGAAAACGAAATGGCGATAGTGTACAAATCTCTTTTCAGTATCCTTTTACCGAACCTGTTCATTACCGTATATACAAAAAAGATAAATTGGTAAAATCAGGCGAAACTTCCCGGCTGAACTATACCATAGCCGATCAATCATTGGATCAGTACCGTCTGCTCATTACGAGTCATCTTCAGTCGGGCATCGAAAATAATTTTTACGAGTTCCTGTTTGTGCCTGAAAAACAAACTTCATTTCGAAACCAATTTACCCAAACAAGCCCTGCCCGGCGATTCAATGGCTGTAGAAATGACTGTGAAGGATTTTAAAAACCGGGCACGTAAAGGCGTGAATATGACCGTGTATGCCGTCAACAAAGCTTTTGCCGAAAATATCCAGGCGCCATTTATCCAAGTTCCGGAACGGTATCAAAACCGGGTAGAAATAAAACCGCTCGAAAGTAAAGGCATTGCCAATTTGTTCTCCCAGAGTTTTAATGCCAATCATCTTTTAAAAAACGTTCATTTTACCCGATTCAATTTGCGCAAGAATGAATACTATCAGTTACGTCATCCGGAAAATGAAATCAGCACAATACCTGTAAAAAAACAATTTTCGAATCCGGAATTTTCACTATTCCTGACCCACCAATCTAATTTGATGTCGCCCAAATACATTTTAGTGGACGGGCAGCCTGTTTATATTTCCGATGTCAATAAGGACGAAATATATTCATTTGCCATACCGACAGGAAAACATCGGATCGCATTTCGTTATTTCAACAAATTGTATGAAATGCCCGAACAACAATTTTCGGCAAACACCAAATACCTGTTTGGAATCAATATGGATAGTATTCGGAAAATGAATTCCTGGTTTAAAATCACCGATTCCTTACCACCTTTAGAACCCAATCTTCAAGAAAAAGAACTGCTTTATCCCACTTTGTTATTGACCAATACTTTCCCCAGTGATAGTGTATTTATTCAATCAGAAAACCTGAATCACCGCAAAAAATACTACAATGGATACCGCATGAATGTGATGAATATTGACGGCGACAATTATTTTGTACAAGGTCCTTTTGACAAACATGCAATGATTACTTTAACGCGTAACAATAAATCCTTTCCACTAAAAACCGGTGTAGAAACCGTTTATCATTTCGACGAAGTACTGAAAGAATTCAAGGCAAAAAACATGGGTAAAATCAAAGGTGCCTTTTTGCCCTTTATGGAACGTAATCTGACTATTGCCCAGGTCAACCAAATGCTTCAACCGGATACCCTGGTGCCTGAGCCGCAAAAAGCTGAATTAACTTTTAAACCAAAAACCGAAGAAGCCCTGCGCGATAAAAACGAAGATGAAGAATATTTTTATCAAAGTTACCAATCCCCCCGACAGGGAAATTTATTTTATATCTGGATCGAAAACACTTGTGATACCCAGTTTATCAAGTCGATGTGGATTGTGAGCAAAACCCGATTTGAAGTGGCCGATTTCGTGCAGAACGTACCAAAACAAGTTTACACATTCAACAAAATGGCTGCGGAGGAAACCTATGACATTTACCTTTTTCTGAATAAAAACAGAATGAAAGTTTTACGTAACCAACATTATAATTCCCTGGGGCACTTATACCTGAATCCACGTTATATGCAAACAGAGGCTTTTGACAAAGAGAAGATTGAAGTGCCCTTAAAAATATTTTCTGAACTCAATGCGGTACCCTTGCTTCCCTTTTATGATGCACCCTATGATGCCCCAGAAAAAATAAAGAAAGAAGAAAGTAGCCGGAACAATTTATACATCCACGGAATGATTACCGCCGAAGATCAGCAACCCCTTGAGGGCACGCTGGTGTATCTGGAAATGAATGGCGTATTTAAATATGGAGCCATCACTAATGCGAATGGTTTATTCGAAATTCTGAACGCCATTCCGGGTAGCTATCAAGTAAAACTTTATCATCCCTCCTACAAAGTTTCACATTACAAATCCATGCTCTTTGAAGCAAAAAGCGCTTATCTGCTCAACGCCAGTATGGTGGCTAAAGAAATCAGTCATCCCGTGTTTGAAACCATTCATAATGATTTTCGATTGATGGCCTTTCGGGAACATGAACAGGCAAATATGCTGCGCATTGTGATGCACGAAAAAGAAAGCAGAAGCCTGCTGGAGAACTATCAAATTCTTCTGTATCGAAAAGGGGAACTCATCCGTACGATTGCATCCACCGGAATGTATACAGATATTCCATTTTTACCCGAAGATGGTGATGTATACAGTTTGGAAATTCGCAAATCAGGATATACTTCTCTCCGTTTAAACTACCTCTATTTTAAAGCACATTATTATCTGTTGATAGAGGGATTTTTGGGACAGGAGAAAAAGGAAATCCTGAAATCGAAAGAATACAATTTAAATCTGGGTATGATACCTAGTGTTGAGAAAGAGGTAGTTACCAATTCGGAACAAGTACACATATACGATAGAGGGAATGGCAGTGCCGGAGAGTTTTTTGGACGAATTATGGATGAGGGCGGGAACCCATTAGATTTTGCGACAGTGCAGGTTCTCGAAGGTGCCATAGTACGCGGTGGCATAAAAACCGACCGATTCGGAAATTATAAAATCAAACCACTTCCTCCGGGGAAATACAACCTTAAAGTGACTTTTATTGGATATATCACCCAGGAGATTCAGAACATTGTGCTTGGCGTGGATAAGCGAGTGAATATTGATGTGAGGATGGAAAGGAAGTCTGCGCAACAGAAAGAAGTGGTGGTAACTGCTTATAAAACCAAGTTGGTTGATGCCAGTAGTCCAGGTAATAGAATGATTACGAAAGAATCCGTCAAAAATATGCCTACCCTATCTTCAGCGGATTTTGCAGCAACCTCTCCCTCGTATACTTCTTCCTATGTAAGTAATGAAAGTCTGAGTATAGGAGGAGATCGTAGTTCATCAACTGTTTATATGATTGATGGTATGATGGTCAGGGGTGGAAGAGATGTACAATTGTCATCCGTGTCCTACAATTCTATCAATTCCGGAATTTCTGAAAAATACGGAAATGCTTCACCTACCTATGCCGATGCCGATATGATTGACCGCGTCGCCCAAAATAAAAATGTATATACAACCCGTAAAAACTTCAGCGATGTGGGTTTCTGGAAACCGAATCTGGTCAGCAATAAACAAGGCAAGGTTGGTTTTACCCTTCAACTACCGGATAATATCACCACCTGGAAAACGTTTATGCTGGGCATGGGCAAAGGTTGGATGCATGGGATTGACTCCGCCGAAATAAAAGTATATAAACCCATACAAACGATTGTAACAGTATCGAATTATCTATACAAAGGCGATCAGTTGCGTTCGAAAATAAAATACATGAATCTGACCAAAGATCCACTGGACCTGCTGGTGAGCGGAAGCATCAATGGAAAAGAATCCTTTAGTCGAAATGTTCGGGTGCAGCATACTTACCTCGATAGTATGGAAGTAAATGCATCAAGCTTAGACAGCATCACCTATTTAGCCGGTCTTCGTTATCAGGAACATTACAAAGATTATGAACGATATCAGATTCCGGTATTTTCTCCGGCACTCATTTTTCATACCAACCAATCCATGTTGATGGAACAGGATTCCACCTATGAACTCAACATCAAACCGAATACAAAAGGTCATATCATCTTTAATAATAACCTGATGGAAAAAATCATGGCTGTGGTAGATGAGTTGAATAATTATGAATATGGTTGCGTTGAACAAACCGCTTCCAAGTTAAACGCCATGTTGTCGAAAAACTATATCCTGATATCCATGAAGCAGACGGCTTTACCGAACAAAAGAATCAATGCCTTGTTAGGACAATTGGCCGATATGCAAAATACGGATGGGAGTTTTGGATGGTGGAAACGCAATGGCAACAACGACCGGATGACCATTTATGCGATGGAAGTTGCTCACAAAGCGTTGCAGGCAGGTTATATGAATAATATTTTTAACTCGGCCAATACCTATGTACTTACCCACTTTAAAAACATGTCCATCTCCGATAAAATTTATGCCTACCATGTGCTTTTAAATGCAAGAACCAATACGCCGGAAACAGATCAGCTTTATGCAAATATTCAAGTTGATCAGTTAACAAGGACCGATAAAATTTATTTTTATCAAAACAAACGCATCTTGGGGCAGTCGGTGGTGGAATCGGATGTATATGCCGTTTTTTTGGAACTGAATAAAAATTTGTCGCAACCCTATACCGACAACTTCTTTTATGATCATCGGGCTGATGTTTACAAAGCCTATCGTTTATTTAAGGGCTCTGCTTATGAGTCATCATTTATAAAATTGTTTAAAGCCAAATTGATGAACGGTCAGTTAGAAAAAAACATGAACACTTACGCTAAAGTGTCCATGATTGAAGCCTTGACCATGGCTGCTTTAAGTGATGGCTCCAAACCGATACAGTCGACCCTGACCATTAATGACACCCTGGTGATTCAACAATATCCGACAAGGATTCCAATCAGTGGCAGCCGATATAAAATAAAACATCAGGGAGGAGATGTGTTTGTGAATACATCCGAAGAACAGCGCAGTGAAACGCCGGACATTTCAGATTCTGTGTTTTCTATCCGAACCTATTTCCTGCAAGGCACGAACAACAACACGAGTGGAAAGGATGCATTAAAAATGGGTGAGGCTTGTGCATTCAAGATAGATATACAAGCCTATAAAAAAGCGGAACACGTGATGATAGAAATTCCGATACCATCGGGCATGAAGATTAAAAACAAGGAGACCCATTATAGCAAGGGCTATTATGTACAATACTTCAAACACAAAGTGGTTTACTATTTCGAAAACCTGTCCATGGGAACCCATCAACTCGATATATCCTTAACACCGGTTTTTGCCGGACGATATGTGGTTGCTCCGGCTAAGATTTCATTGATGTACTATCCTTTTGTGTATGGAAATACGGGCAGAAAAGAGATTGAGATCAGATAGTGGTATTGAACCCAGATACGACTTTATAAATACCCAAACGGTTTCAAGCACATTGCGTTAGGTGAAGCGGCGATTGGAGTGGTAGCTCCTGTCTCGTCTCGTTATTGATGACGAGACGAGACAGGACTACAGCGGAAAGCGGGATAAAGCCGCTCAGATGTCATTCACACAGTAATCATTTAATGATAGAAATCATGGCGCCACCACCCCTACAAAATTATTGCTATTCTGCTCCCAATAAATAAAATCCAATCCATCTACTACGCCATCGCCATTGAGGTCGGTATTAAAATAGCCCCCGGCAAAATTATTGCTGTCCGTTTCCCAGTCGTTATAATCCAGGCCGTCTATCACCCCGTCTTGATTGATGTCGCCGGAGTAAAAAGCAAATAGGCCGGGGGCGATTTGTGTTTGATTGGAGCCGTATGCTTGTGATGCTTGCAAACTAAAATCATACATCTCGTTGTCTGCATGTATTCTTACCGGCCCTTGCGAATATGTTTGAATATGATTGCGGTGTTTCAAACTGATATAATACCAATCATTGATATTGGGAAATCGAAAACCCGCCCATCCATTGGTTTGTAATATACTCGTGTCGTTCAAAATAACTTGTTGCACATTATTGAGCGGATGTAATTGTAAAACCACAGTATCACAATCCGTTGAAACCGCACCTGCTACCAACTGATTCATCAGTGCGGATTGCATATTCTGTCCCTGATCAAAATAGGATTCCAAAAAAGTTCTTACAGTCAGATAACTACTACAAGTATCAACCTGCACATTTTTTACCACATGTTCAGCACAACTTAAACCTTGTTCATTACATGCTATGCTTTGTATGCCCGCCTGACGCCAGGCTACCACGATGCTATCCGTACCCTGACCAAATAATATATCACCGCCTACAATTTGCCATTGATACGAATGCCCCATTTGCGGAAGAGCAATCACATAGGATTGATTGTGACAAAGACTGGCTTGCTCTGCACCCAAAATATAGGGCGAAGGTTTGTCGTGCAGATTGTCCACCAAAACCTGAAATTTAGGAACATCATTCCAAGGGGCAGGATCATCGATATTCGTTAAATGACCCCAACTTCCATAAATACTTTCATTCGGACCACAAAGCACAAAAGCCATCGCCAACTTACTGTCCAAACGCCTCAAACTATCCAATACCCTATTATACAATTGATACATACCACTACTCAACTGAGCCGCATACATGGCGTTGATATAGGGTGGTACACTAAAATCAGTAAAATGTTGCCCACCCTCATAATTGACAATTTCCTTTCCAAATAATTTGCAGTCCTGATAAACACTGCGCCAATTTGGATATGCACTTAAAAAGCTATTGGTGGCATTATTTAAAATATCATTCACCGTTGCATTTATCCCGAGTAAACTCAAATCGGGAGTTCCTCCATTATAATGATTCACCCCAAAATAAAATGAAGGCGATAGGTAGTCGTAATCCGATGCGGGGGCATGTGCCAATATTTCACGGTGTACAGCATCATTCAACAATTGGGTTCCTAATACCCGCTTCACCCTTTTCACATCACTGCCCCATGCATTGTTCCAGACCCGAAACGCATGTAGCGCCCGTTCGGTATATCGTCGGGCCAGGCTTAAATTTTGAGGGCCCTGATTATTGACCCAATGCGTTTGTTGAAACAACCAGTTCCAAACTTCATTGCTGTATTCGAGGTAAACATGTATTCCGGGATGTAAATGGGCTTTAAAAAATTGTGCCATTTGGGTGATGTAGTTATCATCGGCCTGATGAGGTATGCAAATCCAAATATCTCTTTTGATCGTGTTCGCCAATGCGACAATATATTCATAGGAAACGCCATTGTCACGCGCCTGGGTATAATAGGAAGATGAAGTACGTTCACTCCATTGCACCAGTCCATTGTTGTTGGTATGCTGCCAGTCCATAAACCGCAATGCTTTGAGCATGGCACATTTATCCAGAAAATTTTGCCTGAACGGCTGACTCAAATACAACAAAGTATCACTCAATTCCACCACCCGAATATTTCTTACCGGGTCCTGAACATCGGAATTGGTGAGGTTAAACCAGATATTGCCATTTTGTGTTGGCGTAAAATCAATATACTTATTCCCACTGCCGGTTTGCTGAACAGTGCCCTGCATTTGAATATTCCCGGTACCATCATACATCAGTCGCATGGGTACACCCACTTGCATAAATCCATTGGCGCTGAGTATGCCTCTCACCTGACGTTGCGCAGCTCCCACCTGATACGGAATTTGTAAGGGATACCCGTTGCTGTCAGATGGCATAAAAGCCAAATCATTGGTGCTCCATCCTCCGGCTTGCGGATCGTAAGGAATCCACTCTCCCGCACTTTTAAAATAATCGCGAAAGGTTCGGGTATTGGCATAATAACTAATCCCTTCTAATCCGGCACCGATTTGTAGTTCACAGGGATTGGGTACCCAAGCGGCACAGGTTGTGCTGTCGATTGGAAGTTGTAACTGAAAAGTATCCCGACAATTATTGCTTCCACTAACCAACAAAGTATACGTGCCCGCTGCAAGATTCTGAAATTGATTTCCGTTTGGCGTTATGGTATTCTGAGACATATTCCAGAGTTGGATATTTTGTCCGGAATTGAGATTCACCTGTATCGCACCATTCGATGACGAACAATTCGGAAGTTGAACAACCTGCACCTGACTTAAACAACTGATGGTGCCATCCGGTTTGGTGACCGTGATTAATTGCGTCGCAGTATGGGCAATCCCCTGATCATCAGTCACGGTAAGTGTAACAATATGCTCGCCCAATGCACTGAAGGTATGATTGGTATTCATAGCGGAAACAGCAGGACTCCCATCATTAAACTGCCATTCATATTGAACGATATTCCCATTCAAATCATAGGATCCACTGCCATCAAATTGTACATTCAAAGGACTCACCCCCCATTGGGTATTGGTGCCAATGACTGCATTCGGGGGTGTATTCACGATCACATTTTGATCGGGTACCACACAAGAAAGCGAGGATGCAAAGCGTATTTCATCCACTCGCCCTTGGTTTGTACCATCACCCAAATAAAGTGCCAGACTGCGAAAAGCCAAACTACCTGCTGCCGTATAACTTAATGTGGGTGTAGGATTGCTATTTCCAATGGAAGGTGGATTCACCCAATAATCAATCGTGGTTGGGTTCGCGAAATTAAAGCGAAGTATCATTAATGCAGCGGCTCCCGGTACCACCGTTTCATTGGTATTGAGTACAGTTCCATTTACGGACAAACCCCATTTCCTGACACCACCCACCAAACTGGATGATCCAAAATATCCAACCTGAATTTGTGTGCTCGCACAATTATTACACCAGTCAATATTGTTGTTGTGTAATGATAGCCAAACGGGCTGGTTATTGTTTTGGTTTTTTTGGAGTACAACACTCATATACAAGGTGGTTCCTGCTGCTCCAATATCATCATTGACCAGATAAGCATTAAAAGGACCTCCTGAAGTGTTGTTTAAACGACGCCCTGCAGTAAGATAACTATTGCCTCCAGAGCCACTGCCACCTGTTGTTTGTAAATTGCCAAAGCTCAAACTCACGGGTATGGATTGAAACCCGGGCACTTGTGTATTGTTATTTTGTACCGACCAGGTATTGAGCCAACCCGTTCCTCCACTCAAACCATTCAGCGGTGAATTTTGCAAATAATCAAACCCGTCGTAAACGATATAATTACAGACTTGTGCGTTTAATGAAAAACATCCAATCAGGAAGAAAAAACAGAAATGTAAACATCGCTTCATGCTATAAATTTAATGTTTACGATTGAGAACTTGTAGACCGAATAACTTCATCTACGCGTGAACGTACCCTACCCGTAAAATAATCGGAAATTCAATGGGCTTGGTTTTATCCTCTCCCCAAACAGCTTCAAAGGATGCTTGCATTTTTTCGAGTGGGTCTTCGTGATGGATTTGGATATATTTTTTCAAAGCCGACCAGGTACCCAAATAACCCAATAATTGATTTAAACTCCATTGAGCCCTCCAGGTAAATGGGGGTGTTTCGATTTCAGTAAATGGAAATGGAATCGTTCGATAATGCGCTTCGATATATTGTCGTTCGGGATCCCAGTAGTCCGATAAAATACCATTGTATAAGGTTTCGATGAGGGCATCCACCTCTTCATTCACGCGTATTTTTTCGTAACCACATACGAGTAAAACAGCGTCCGGAGTGGTGATACGTCGTACTTCCTGATAAAATGCTTCGAAATCAAACCAATGGATAGCCTGGGCTACACTCACGAATTGAAAAAATTGATTCGGATAATCGGTTTTGGATGCCCATTGTTTTGAATATTTTATTCGATCTGTTTGTAAAGCGTGTTTGATTTGCTCGTCACTCATATCGCTGGCAAATACTTCTTCGAAAATGGAAATTAATCCTTGCGCAAATTGACCATTTCCTGTGGCACAATCCCAAGCCCTGACCTTCGCAAAGTTTTGCGATTGAATCCATTGAAACAATGCTTCGGGGTAATGAGGACGAAAGGTTAAATACGCATCCGAACGATCTGAAAAATGATCTTTAGACATACCATTCAAAGGTACATCATTCAAATAAAGTGAGTGCTTCAGTTGAATATCCGAAAAAATCATCCGACGGCCTGACTATTCATGGGCCTGATAAAAAGGCAATTTTACAACGATGGCCTTGAGTAATTTTTCGCGAACCTCCACATAAATTTCCGAACCAATAGAAGCATGTTCGGTTTTCACATATCCCATACCAATTGCTTTGGATAAACTCGGACTCTGGGTACCGCTGCTCACCTGACCGATTGTTTCGCCATCCGCTGTTTTAATCACATAATGATGACGGGGAATGCCTTTGTCGATCATTTCAAAACCAACTAATTTACGACTAACCCCATTATTTTTCTGAGCTTCCAGTGCAGCACGATTGGTAAAATCTTTTGTAAACTTGGTAATCCAACCCAGTCCTGCTTCTATGGGGCTTGTTTGATCATCCAAATCATTGCCATATAAACAGAAGCCCATTTCAAGGCGCAGGGTATCCCGACAACCTAATCCGCATGGCTTAATACCAAATTCTGCACCCGCTTCCATGATAGCATCCCACAAACGTTGCCCTTCTCCTTCTTTTTCTTCATAATAAATTTCCACACCACCCGAACCGGTGTATCCTGTCGCACTCACCAATACGTTGTCAATGCCGGCAAAAGTCCCTTTCACGAACGTATAGTATTTTAAATTCACCAAGTCCATGTCGGTAAGCTTTTGCATAGCTTTTACCGCCAAAGGCCCCTGCACAGCCAATAAACCCGTTTTATCGGAAATATTATGCATCTCCACACCGGCGGTATTATGTTGTTGCAACCAATTCCAGTCTTTTTCCATATTGGAGGCATTCACCACCAACATGTAGCTTTTGTTTTGCTCGAGGCAATAAACCAATAAATCATCTACAATGCCTCCTTGCTCGTTGGGAAAACAAGAATATTGGGCCTTACCATCCGTAAGTTTTGAAGCATCGTTGCTCGTGGTGCGTTGAATCAAATCCAAAGCCCCTTCGCCTTTAAGGATGAATTCACCCATATGGCTCACATCAAAAATACCTACATTGTTTCGAACCGCTGCGTGTTCATCATTGATGCCTGTATATGAAATAGGCATGTTATAACCGGCAAACTCGGCCATTTTGGCACCAAGATTGATATGGATGGGAGTAAATGGAGTTGATTTCATGAGTTTAAATATTTTGAATAATGGTTTTGTAATCGGAATCCGGATTGTTGAAGGCATTCAGCTTGTTACATTTCATCGAATGGCTGAGGTCCGAATAAATGCTGCGCGACTTCTTAAAATTTTCGCAAAAATAGACGAAAAAGCATTTAATCTCTCATTTTCAAAAATTAGTCCATGCCTGTAAGTTATATTTGTCGACATATGTTTTCAGTACGGACCCTCCTGTGCTTATTGATTATTGTTGTTTTTTCCAAAGAAATCATTGCCGGGCCTGGAAATGAGAAGGAAGTCAATCAAACCTTGCTGAAGCTTCGGCAGGATGTCGAATACCTGGCCTCAGCCGATTTGCAGGGTCGCCTGACCGGAACAGATGGAGAGCAAAAAGCCGCTACCTACATCGAAAGCCGTTTCAGGAATATGGGCATTCAGCCCTATAAAAATAAATACCAATGGGCTTTTACTGCCAATGTGGGCACCCGCATCGGTTCCAATGCCTATTTCTCTGTATTTAATACCCGACTGAACCTGAATTCCGACCTGGTGTTCTTACCCTACAGCAAAGGAAATACCATTTTTGGTTCGGTGTATCCCAAAGTTTATGAAGAAAATCAGGTTTGGCTCGTACCCATGTCAGAAGCCCGCGTGATAGAAACCAACGATTTTCAAAAACGTATTTATGATTATGCCCGCGATTGTATGAACCGAAAATCAGGCGCCGTGGTTTTTACAATGATATCGGCACCAATTACGATTTTTCTCCACTCAACCTGAATCAATATGAAGCCTTATCGATTCCGGTGGCCATTATGAATCATAAAGCCTATCTCACGCATCTGAAAGCCAATATGCAGAAAGATTGGATTGAAATAGATGCCAAACTGGGCTACGAAAATGCCAACACCACAGGGACCAATGTGATTGCCATGATCGACAATAAAGCGCCCCTCACCATCGTGATTGCAGCGCATTATGATCACCTGGGAGAAGGATATCCCGGTGCCGACGACAATGCCAGCGGAATTGCGGCCTTATTACAAATTGCAGAACAAATCAGTAGTCTCAAACTCAACCGCTACAACTTTTTATTTGCAGCCTTTTCGGGCAAAGAACAGGATCATCAGGGATCGAAAGCATTCATCAAACAAAACGAACATCAACTCAATGCTTTTGCCGCAATGATTGATTTAGATATGCTGGGCCGTTACAATCAGGTGAGCAAGGAACTCTTTATTGGCGGAGGCGCCACATCTCCCTATTGGATTCCGGCTTTGCAAAAAATCAACAAAGGTTATGTATTGAAGATTGACAGCTCCGGGACCGGGTATTCGGATTACAGTGTGTTTTATCAAAACAATGTTCCGGCTATCCGATTGAGCACCGGCTACCACAACGACTATATGAAAAATACCGATGTGGCCACCCGCATCAATTATTCCGGACTGCTGTCTGTCATACAGTATGTGTCATCCTTGCTAACAGATATGAATCTGAACAGCAAACCGGTTTTCACCAAAACCAATGACTATATCCCTCGTATCGAAAGCCTCAAAACGAACCTCGGTATCATCCCGGATAATTCCTTCGAACAAAATGGGATTCGCGTAGGCGCTTGCCTTCCGAATAAAATGGCAGAAAAAGCGGGTATCCTCAATGGAGATATTATTTCTAAAATCGGAGAATTTATTATTGTCGATATGAATGATTATATCGAAGCCCTGACAAAAACAGATAAAGGCAAGGAAACCACCATCATTGTTAAACGCGACAAATATGAATTTAAGTTTTTTGTGGTGTTGTAATCAACCTTAATCCCGACCAAATAATAACTTTAAATAAAACAGCGGGTTCTTGAGTTTACGTCTCAGGTCCACACTCTCAAACATACATCCCATCGTTTCGCGTAAGGTTGCATTCCGGTTGGCTTTTCGCACAATAAAGTTAAACAGCCATTGATATCGCACCAGTTGCAAAAATTTTGTACTGATTGCAAATTCTTTTCCCAGCCTACGATAAATAGCCGCATCATATCCAGCCAATGACTCCGCATGATAATTGCCTTTTGTCCTTGCTGCCAAAATAATTTCAGCGGCTTTCATCCCACTAATCATGGCGTTACCGATGCCCTCACCGGTGAAGGGATCAATCAGAGAAGCCGCGTCGCCTAATAATAAATACTGATCGCCAGAGAGTTTGCGTTGTTTGGAACCTAAAGGTAAACCATATCCTCTCACGCTATCGATGGGCGTTGCTCCCTCAAAACGTTTACTGATGACAGGATGTTCCTCGATGATTTTTTTTAATTCCGTCTTTAAGTTCATCCGTCGTTTTCGCACGACATCACTTCTGACCCCAATACCCACATTGGCTTCCCCATTGGGCAGCGGAAATATCCAAAAATATCCGGGCAATAATTCTTTCAAAAAATGTAATTCGATAAAATTATCCGGATCCATGCCCTTTACATCTTTATAGTACACCCTCAATCCGGCACTAAAGTGAATCTCTTCTTTTTGTATTCCTGCATGATGACGGGCAAATGCGCTTTGAGCCCCTGAGGCATCCAATAACAGTTTGGTTTCGATGCGTATATCCGGTGTTTGGATGTGCCAGCCATCGGCCGTTCGGATAAATTGTTGTGCCGGTGTTTCTTCCAAAACAGTAATCAGGGGTTCTTGCGCCATCCATTGAAACAAATAATGATCTAAGTCGAAGCGTTTGGCAATAAAGCCACCTACCTTTTTATTACCGGGACCGGAGCCGCCAAATTTTAATCGCAAAACTTCCAAATTGGGCGCTACAAAATTCACCCCATCACTACTGATCTGAAAATCTTGTTTTTTAAAATCCGGTAAAATTTCGGGATTGAGTTTTTGTAAAATATCAGCACACTTAGCACTCAGGGCATCGCCACAAATTTTATCGCGTGGAAATTTCGCCTGATCAATAATCAAAGAGGGGATTCCGGCTTTGGCCAAAAACAAGGCAGCCATTACTCCCCCCGGACCTGCGCCCACAATGCAGATTTCATGTTCCAACACCTTCATGCTGTAAATGTAATGCGGGGATGATGAACTGCCGGAAACTGTACTAAAAAATTTATTGCTTCAGAAATTGAAGCTGCATGTAAGGAGAGCATTGCAAAAGGCTAACTAGGGGCTGCTGTTTAGCGTGAAAGTATTTGATATCATTACATTCTAATGTGAATTTTGCTTATTTTAATGCACGGCTATTTTTCATATCTCTTCAATAAGCTTGCAGTTCATTTCTTGAATTTCACTTCTCACTGGCATCTTCAACTTTGGCGTCATCGTACAAGGGCTGTACAATAGTACTATCCCTTGAACGCTTCCTTAAATTTGAAGCGCCAATGAGATAACCAGCAGCCCCTCCTATACATCATGTTTGATAACCCCATTCATCTATTCATTTTAATCAGGGTATCTGCGATGCGCTTCCCACATTTCTGTTCTATTTTCGCCGAATGAATCGTGTGTTTGAATTGCATGAGTTAGATGAAGTGGCTACTTCTTTGCTCAATACATTTCCGGAGAATCGCATTTTTGCCTTTCATGCGCCCATGGGAAGCGGCAAAACCACCTTCATTGCAGCCCTTTGTAAACAACTCGGCGTATCGGATCATCCTGCCAGTCCAACTTTTTCAATCATCAATGAATACGCCCTCACACAAAGTCATTCTGTTTATCACATGGATTGGTATCGACTTAAACATACCGAAGATGCCATTGAAGCAGGAGTGCAGGATATTCTTGAAATGCAGGACGTGTATATTTTTATTGAATGGCCCGAAATGGCTGCTGAACTTTTGCAAGGCTTAGCGGTGCTACATGTACAACTGGAATTCGTGGACGAGTTAAAAAGAGGCATTACAGCTTTCTAAAAGCCGATGCTTCTATTTGGCCGATTTGTCCATCGGGTAATTTCACCAACATTTGTACTTTACCTTGTCGCACGAATTCTACTTCCACTCCTTCCGACAAGCTGAGTGCCGCCCCTTTGCCTTGTGGCTGAAATAGAGTTGCACTTTTAACAATGATTCCCCGGTAATGATATTGTTCTTCCAGCCATCGAACGCCCATGAGTATCAAGGCCACAAAACTCATGACAAATGCCAGGTTCCGCAAACCATGGATTCCGGAAAAATAACGGCCCAATTTTTTTAGAAAAAGTGTGCTCATGGCGACCAAAAAACTAAGTAGAGCCAAAAGTGCCCAGGTATTTACAGAAAACAAACGATACAAGGACTTCCACCAACGTATAAAAAAAATATCCGGTTCAGCTTCAATGGGTGAAACAATACGACGCTGGGCCAATTTCAGGTTGTCGCGATAATTCCGATCTTCTTTCATGAACAATGCTTTGCGATAACACCATACCGACCATCCGATTTTATTTAAACGGTAAAAGGCATTACCAGCATTGTAGTATAAATCAGGTGAACTAAAACCATCATTGATGAGTTGCTGATACAAATTCGCAGCACTGTCAAATAACTTATTGCGATACATCTGATTGGCCTTATCAAACATGATATGATCTTCGGCCTTGACTTGAATCAGGCTACTCATGAATAACAATAAAAGAATGATTCCCTTTCTCATGCACTCAAAAAATCTTCCAGTTTACCAATTAGTTTAAACGCATCACTGTAGGTTTGATGCATTTGCATAGCCCCACGATCCGGCGCATACAAAGCCATTTCACATTCATTGGTGATTCTGAATAATTCCTGCTGCAATGTGTCACTCACGGATCTGGTTTTCATTTTATCGGCCGCTACCTCTTTGCTCAATGCAGATAATGGAATATTGAGTTTATCGCTCAGATACAACCAAACGGCCTTGGATGTTTCTTCGTAAAATGCACTTTGATTGCTTTGTTTCAGGTATCGTTCTGCCAAAGCCAAACGTTGTAATGCAATTTTATTCGCCTTTTTATTTTTGAATAAAACCAAATCGCTGCGCATGGCATCCTCACGTCGTCGAACCAAAATGAGTCCCAGGTAAGCCAGCACCGGTAATCCAAAACCGCCCCAATACCAGGGTGATGCCGGCCAGGTACCTGAATGGTCATTCCTTTTCAGGGTCGTACTCGAATGAATGTCGTGAATATCACGGGGCAATTGACTCCCTGCACTTTGTCCTTTACCGGGTTTTACATTTAAGGTGTATGAAGGTGTTGTACGAGTTACAAATTGTTGGGTTTCCGGATCGTAATAACTAAACGCTGCTCCGGGTATCACGAATTGTCCGGCTACTCTGGGTGCAAAGGCATACGAAAATGTTTTATACCCTGCAATGATATCGTTGGTATTGGTAATGGTGTCCTTCTCAGTCGGGTCAAGTGCATCCAAATCAAGCGGTACTTTGATTTCCGGAGCACCAATGAGCTTTAAGTTTCCTGTGCCGCTCACGCGTAAAGTAATGGTTGCCAAATCGTCGGTACTCAATTCCGTGCGATCGATATTGCTTTCAATTTGGTATTGACCCACGGCTCCTTTAAACGACAAGGGCCGATCGGCCGGCACATCCTTCACCTCAATTTGAATGGGTGTGCTTTTGAGTTTGACGGGCACATCTTCAAAATCATATTGGGTCATGAAGCCATCATCAAAAGCCGGATCGCTCATCAGCATGGAACCAAAAAAGCTATTAAAGAAAGGATCATCTTCGAACATATCCCCAAAAGGATTTTCGCGTCGAACTTTGGTGGGCTTTATCACCCGAGCAATTCCTTCGGCTTCAGCCGGATCAAGGGTGAGGGTACCACTTTGGGTAGGAAATAAGGCCGTTCGTTTGATTTCAAAAACCTGATACTCTTTCCCATTAAAAATTTCTTTACGGGGTTTGGGCGGTTTGGGAATTTTAAAATCCTGACTCCAGAAACCGTTGAGCGAAGGGAGTTTGGTGAGATTCACTTCCATTGGCACCCGGGTATACATCTTATAACTAGCTGTTACTTGCTCTCCAACAGTCGCTGTTTTTTTATCGACATCTACCCGAATAAACAAATTATCGCTGAGGTTGTTGCGATTCACCATATCCGCCTGCTGCCCGTTGGACTGGGCTGGATTGCGTTGGGGCCTTGTGGGTGGGGCTGCCTGACCCTGCATTTGCCGCTGAAGTGCCTGCATCATTTGTTGATGTTGTTTCTGTATGGCTGCAAAAGGATCATCTGCAAAAGGATCGTCCTGAAAAAAAGGATCGTCGAAAGGACTTTGTTGTCGGCGTCGGGGTTGTTTTTCCATAACGGAACCCGGAATCGCCTCAATACTCATATTGTTGCTGCGTATTTCGCGCCCATCCACCACTGCAATACCGCCGGGGAGTATGAGCGTGCCGGTGCGTTTGGCCTTCATCACATAAATGAGTTCCAGGCTGACCGTACGTTCGCCATTTACAATAGAAATTTGATTGCTCTTGGAAGGACCACCCAATATCTGAAAATCTCTCAGAACAGGTAATTCGAAGGAACGGACCCGGTTTGAGTTTTGAATGCGATAACGTACCTGAAATGGATCTTCCAGCCCTACGCGTCGTGCGGCAGGTTCGGTTGTAAAAATGATTTCCTGCGAACGACCGACGTTGACACAAACACAAGTAAACAGCACCAGGATCAAGGTCCTCATCATGACGGAAAAATCGGAGCTCAAAAATACGTTGCGACTCAAAAGGCTGGGCGTTAAAGTAATCTTAAACCGGATGGGATATTTCACCAAACTTGATGCTTATTTTCAACCAAAATCAGGGCTTTTTGGCACGACTCAGACCGCTTTATCCTGAATTTCGGGCAAGGGCTATAGCAGATTTAATGGGCCTTTAAAACCCTGCTTTGGGTTTATACCGGGCTCTTTCCATCAGTTGTTGACCATTGCCGGCATCGGCCACAATTTCCTGCAGGGTTTTTTCAGGAAATTTCTCCGCATATTGACGCACAATTTGCCAACCTATCCAGGAACCAATATTCCCGGGCGACTCCGCTGTCATACCGGTTGAAGTTGGTCCATCGTTGACATAACGCAACATTTCCTGCCATTGCGTGGAATACAATAGTTTTTGCTTGGCAAAATAATTCCAGATCATCCCTTCGTTTTGTTCGCACCATTTTAATTGTTGGGGTGTAAAGCCAATCAGCAGCGCTTCGTTGGTTTCCGGCAGCATATGCTCCATAAAATAAAGTTGTTTGCCCTTCATGACCATCAGATCCAGCAAATTTTTCCCTTCAGCATCCTGTGGAAACATATCCTCATGAATAACCCGGCAAACATTAACGGGGATGTATTCCTTTTCACAACGCTCAATTTGGTAAAAAGGTAATTGAACAGATTCATAAAAAGGATATTGTTTGCCTAAATACATATCCAATCCAACTCCCACCAAACTGTCAACCGTCACTGCACTCCATTGATTCAGCCCACTGATAAAATAGTAAACACTGCCATAAGATGATTTTGGGTAATAGTATTTTACATACCGGAATAATTGTTTCAATGCTTCATCCTGTTCTTTCAAATCCGGAAATTTGATGCGGACGGAATCGTAGAGATTTCGATAATCTTTAAACGTTAAAAAATGTCGCAACGAAGCATGAAATACCTGCTCATCGGGCGTGCGTGAAAATCCGGTCAATTCCCGAAAATAAATCGCTGCAAAATCAGGATGCTGATTCCCTAACTGATCAAGGGTGGCTTTTAATTGATTGGTATCCAGTGAAAATACCGCCCGGTCGAATCGAATGCTTCGATAATGCACCTGTACATTTTTGAGATCCACTTTTTTGCCGGGTTTTTGCTGACAGGCACTCAACAACACCGTGGTCAAATAACAAACCATTAATACCGCAACCGCCTGAACATAGTACTTTTGAACCCGCATGAATGGTCATATTGAGACGCAAATGTGGCGCATTCAGCGCATATAAAAAAGCTAAAATTCATCATCCATAACTTACTACTTTAAAAAAGCACATTCATGAAAAAACAAATTATTTTCCTTGCCGCCCTGATGGGATTTGCCGGAACACAATTAAATGCCCAAAGCAAAGCAGAAGATATCTTCCGCACCTACCGTTTGGGATTATTTATCGGACCAACTTTTAATTCAATGCGTCCAACTGCCAGCACGATGGAAACTTATTCTGTTTCCAAAACCAAAGGCAATATTGGATTCAGTTTTGGGTTGACTGCCGATTACAATATCAATGACCGTTATACCTTGTTTTCAGGTATCGGCATGGATTGGAGAGGCGGATCCATCAGCACCGTTCATGACTCCACCAGCATCAAAGTGGAATATGTAAAATCGGCTGCGGTGAAATATAAATTACAATATTTAACGGTGCCTTTAGGGTTAAAAATGAAAGCTGCCGAATTTGACAAAATCAAAGTGTTTGCCACTACCGGTGTTGATTTAGGCGTATTGCTGAGCCAACGAGGCGATGCCACTTTACAACCTACCACCCAGGCAACTCCTTTGGTACTTGAAAAATCTAAATTAGGCGGTACAGCCACCGTAGTTCCGGTAAATGCCGGTTGGTTCATTGGTGCTGGCGCAGAATATGAGTTAAACGATAAAAATTCATTTTATGTTTCTCTGATTTATCGAAACGGTTTCACAGATGTAACAACGCCTAAAACCAATGATCCTTATAAAAAATTCAGCGATGGAAATATTCGTTCAAATACCTTCGCGATCCGTGTGGGTTATTTCTTCTAATCCATCCAGATAATTTTCAAAAGTCCGGCTTTGGCCGGATTTTTTTGTACCCTTTTTTAAAGGAAGCATTTTGCCAATTAGGGAATACTACCCTTACTACCTTCTTGTAGCTAGATTTAGCTATTCCCTCAACGGCCCTAATAGTTTATTTTTGGGCAATGATACGGGTATTTGTGTATGATGATAATCAATCGCGCTTAGATAGCCTGCTTGCCTTGCTGGATCTGAGTGAAGGAATGATCTGTGTTGGGAATGCGGGCAATTGTCTGGAAGTGGAAGCCGATATGCGAAAAAGCCAACCAGATGTGGTGCTAATGGATATTGAAATGCCTGAATCAGATGGGATAGAAGGGGTTGGGCGCATAAAATCCACCTTTCCTGACATCAAAGTGATTATGCAAACAGTATACGAAAACGAAGAAAAAATCTTTGCTTGTTTACAAAATGGCGCTGACTGGTATATTCTCAAAAAAGCATCGATTAATACCATTCTCGAAAGCATCAAGGAAGTACATGCAGGCGGTGCATTTATGACTCCCAGTGTGGCGATGCGGGTGATGAACTTTTTTAAGAAAACCCCTGAACCAGATAAAAAAATGGACTCCCTCAGTGCCCGGGAAACAGAAGTGTTACAAAAACTCGCCGAAGGGCTCAGCTATAAAATGATTGCGGCTGAACTAAATATTAGTTACAGCACCGTCAATAATCACATTAAAAAAATATATGAAAAACTGCATGTACACTCTTTAGGCGAAGCGGTTGCATATGCATTAAAAAATCGTTCTAAATAAATTGACTCCCTGGCATTCCTATATAGAAACGATTGTGTTGGGTGCATCCGGCATCACCTGTTTATATCATGCTGTGTTGTATGTGCAGCAAAAAGACAAGATGTTGCTGCTTTATGCCAATTATCTTTTTTCACTCACCCTTTATTTACTTTTTAGGTTAATCACTAGCTATGATTCCTTCGAATATTCCACCAATAAGCTAGCCTTTGCACTCGATTATCCCATCAGCTTGTATATGCTTGTGAGTTATGTGGTTTTTATTTCACGGGTATTAAACATTCATCAAAATGCCGGTATCATCAAATTAGCGGTTTATATGTTTTATGTGGTGGCCTGGACCCTATTGGTGTATCATTTGTACAAAGTTTTTTTTACTGATGACTGTTATATCACCCGTACTTTTTTTATGGTGTCAAAAATGGCTTTATCCTTATGGGCTTTTGTGGGTTTAATCGGAGCCTGGAATATTCGAAAAAACACCTTTGTACGCACCATCATTTTTGGCGGTTTTACGTATGCCGGATTTAGTTTACTCACCATCATTTCGGTTTATACCGAAACCGTGATTATCGGTTTGTATCAATATGAATTATATTTTATCGGATGCCTGGCCGATATCTTGATTTTTTCCTCGGCATTGGGTTATCGCTATCAAAAAGTACAGGAAGAAAAAATAGCCACCCAACATGCCCTGAATGAAGAATTACAAAAAAATAAACTGCTGATGGATCGTCAGCATGCCCTACTACAATGGGAAAGTGAACAACAAAAAAATCAGCTTCAGTTACAACGTAAAGTGCAGGATGAGGTGGGCGCCGGGTTGAGTAGCATTCATGTATTTGCGGATATTGTACGACAGCAATTGCCTGAAGGACATGTTGCCAGCGAACAGGTACAAAGGGTGGTCAAGGAGTCGCAACGCCTGATGGATGATATGGGCGATATGATTTGGTTGGCCAATTTGGAACAACAACAGGAATGGCATCAACGGATGATTGCCCGTATTAAAGATTACGGATTAGAAATGCTTCAGCTCAGTCAAATTTCCTGCGAATACATTATTGATCCCAGCTTTTATCAGAGCAAACTCAGCAAGGAGTTCATCATCGAAAAACTACAAGCCGTAAAATTGTTTTTTCAACAGCATCAGGAATCTACAAAAGGATTCAGTATCCGCTTTAGGGCAAATCAACAAGAGCCTTGTATAGAAATGGAATAATATCAATCCATGCCGACTTATTATTTATGTGAGCGCATGGTGTATTACAAATAGTATTGTGCAATTACCGTGGTCGCACTTGGCGAAGGTCGGGGTTAAAAAGCACTAGAGTGCCAGGTTGGGACCAAAGATAACAGAAAGTAGCGCTGTTCAACCTAGCAAAAAAGTTCCACTTTTACCAAATGCCTGTTAGCAATAGTGTATCTACTACTCGTGCGTTTCATGGTCAAATAGTTCGTGCAATTTTGTTGTAATAGTTTCTTGTCAGGTAGTTGCATTTTATATTCTGAAACCATTGTTGGGGAAAGGCTTCTACTTAAAGCATATTCAACTACTTCACTGTCTTTGTCCTTACAAAGTAAAATTCCAATGCTCGGATTTTCATTTGGCTTTCTTAATACTCTGTCCAAAGCTTCTAGGTAAAAGTTAAGCTGTCCCAAGTGGTCGGGTTTAAACTTGTCTGCTTTAAGTTCAAACGCCACTAGGCATTGAAGTCCACGGTGATAGAATAACAAATCAATGTAAAAGTCACTGTTACCAACTTGCAGTTTATACTCCTCTCCTATGAACAAGAAGTCCTTGCCGAGTTCAAGAATGAAGTTTTTCATTTGCCTTACAAGTCCACGTTTCAAGTCGCTCTCACTAAATGGCACAGGTAGATTCAGAAACTCAAATACATAACTGTCTTTAAACGTATTTGTTAGATCGTGATTACTTTCTCTCAACGCTGTCGAGAGTTTAGCGTTTCCAATCATTGTCCGCTCGAAAAGGCTCGCAGAAATTTGTCGCTCAAGTTCTCTGAAACTATAGTTCTCCTGTTTAGCGAGTTTCAAATAGAACTCCCTTTCTTCAACAGATTTGCACCTGGAAAATATTGCTAAATTGTGCGACCAGCTAATTTGTCTCAACAGTGTTGAGAGTTTTGGAAAGTCCTTGTAAGTCTGATAAAACTGCATCATTCTCCAAATATTTTTGCCGGAGAAGCCTTTTATTTCTGGTTCTTGTGTCTGTATGAAATTGGCCAATTCTGTTACCACAGAGTCGCCCCATTCCGATTGTTCAATTTTCTTGCTGACATGTTCTCCGATATTCCAATACAGGTTTATTAGTTCAGCATTTACGGCTTTTATTGCATTCGTTCGAGATTGTTTGATAAGCTGAATGATATCTGTAAAACGATTGTCCATTATTTATTTCTATATGTTACAAATTTATGTTTTTTCAGTGGTGTTTCTCTTTTGGACTCGGTTTCTGCGATAACTGCTACCTGAACAAGTAGTACAAGGAGATTTAATCGAAAGGGAATATCTTTTTTTCTTTTCGGTATGATTTAGCCTTTTTGAAGAATACTTCAAATGAATGACTTCAAGTAACGAAGAAATTTGAAGGTAAATGGCTGCGGCCCTATTTTCAAGGAGATTTTGCAAGGGTCACAAACTAATTCTACTTTTACGACTTGAAGGCTCCCGTCATTATTTTTCTGATATGCAACTTTTTGCTGTGCACATTTCAAGCGCAGAATCAAGTTATTGCTTCTACGGATTCCCTCAAACAAATTGCTCAAAAAAATATCGGGAATGATTCACTTTATTGTGATGCCTGTTTGATGGTGGCCCGAAAGTATGATGAACTGAAGATGTTTGACAGCATGCAAAACTGGATGAACAAAGCCTTTTTCCGACTGCCAACCGACAAACAAACACTACAACGTTTTCATTTTCATGCGTATCAGAGTATTGCATTTTATTATAACGATCTGTTGCAGTTGGATTTATATGAGAGTAAAAAGGTGATGAAACTGGCTAGCCTCATGCAAGACAGCATTTTACTAACCACAGGCAATAACTTTATGGGACTGGCGCTTTCAAATATTCGTGAATATCAAAAAGCGATCCCATACTTCTATGAAGGCATGAAATATGCCCGTCAACCGCCATATCCTTCCCAATATCTGGTGGCTTCCAAACCCCATCATTTGTATGGAAATTTAGCCGAAGTGTATATCAAAACAGGGCAGGCAGATAGTGCACTTCGCAATGCCCAACACTCTCTTCAATTGGCCCGGGCCATACAATCCTATCGGGGAATGGCTGTTGCCAACAACCTGATTGGTTTGGCATTTGATCAACTCCATCAAGCCGATTCTGCAATACTTTTTCAAGAACGTGCCATTGAACTTGCCCTTGAAAAAAAAGAAATAGATGTGGCGTTGATAGCCATGGGTGCGATGGCCCAGATTGCATGGAATCAATCGGATAAAAACCGCAGCATGGAATGGCTTCAAAAAGGATTTACTTTTCTCGAAAAACAGGATGGAATTAATTTTAATTTTAGTCACCAGTTTTTGGACACCGCTATGTCCTTGTATCAAAAAATGGGTTTGAAAGAACCGCTGTCCGATATCCTTTTATTTAAAACAGCCCTGAGCAAAAGAGTGAGCCAAATCAATGATGAACAATTGGGCATGTTGATCGCCAATAATGTCAGAGCTGAACAACGCTCATTCACTTTGCAATTATCCGAGGCGCAGAATAAATCGCGGGTTGCGAATTTACGTTTACTGCTGAGCTTATTTATATTGGTCTGTGTGCTTTTGTTTTTTTACCTCTACCGTTACCGCCAACAAAAAAAACTACAGGAGATTATTATCCGGAATAATCTGAGTAAAGACCTTCACGACAATTTGGGTGGTACGCTGAGTAGCGTAAAACTTTATAGTGAATTATTGGAAAAACATTACCAAACACCATCGCCGCAAGCTGAAGAGATTCTAGGAAAAATGCGATCATTGACCGATGTGGCTATCACAGAAATCAGCGACCTGGTTTCGAACATCAAAGCGGGTGAAGAGGATCAGGAAGCGCTGGAAGGACGCATTAAAAATATTGGCTTCGATTTACTTTCACCCAAAGAGATCAAATGTGTGTACCGCATTGATGAAAAATTAAACCGACCCTTACTTCAGGCGGATGTTCGTAAAAATATATTACTCATCATTAAAGAATGCTTCAACAATGTTGCCAAATATAGTCAAGCCAATCAGGTTGAACTGGTGATGAAAATCGATCAACAAACCTTGCATTTAAGTATTTCCGATAATGGAATTGGTTTTGATTTTCATCAACGAAATAAAGGGAATGGCATTGTGAATATAGAAAGCCGTTGTAAAGAAATGCGCGGAACGTGCAGCTGGCAAACGGCAGAAGGTGAAGGCACGGTACTGCATTGTAAATTCGACTTAAAAGCAATCAGCCAGCGATGAAGCGGTCAAAGCCATACGAACAAGAGACTGCCTCTTGCGCGAGGGATTGACATGGAAAGCCCGTATCCAGCGACAGCTGGAGAGGACTTGGAATAAAAGCCCGGCCCCGGCAGCAAGTATGAATATCGACAAACCATGCCCGGGGCGCGCCTAAAAAATCGAGGTTGTTACAAACGCCTTGAACTTTTTTGCCAAATGTCTTTTGCAACGGTCTCGGTATTATCTTTGTCATGAACTAAAATGAATCATGTGAAAACGTGTTTATCTTGTGGAAGGGAGATGAAAGGTCGCGATGACAAAAAGTTTTGTGACTATCGCTGCCGGAACGACTTTAACAATCAACATCAGGCTGAGCGCAATAATTATATGCGTAATGTGATGTATGCCCTCAAAAAAACCGGCGCATATTGGCTGAAATTGTAGATGGTGAAGACCTGCAAAAACGACGAGAAAGATATTGGTCAGTAAGGGATATCAGTTTCAATATTTAACCCATCAGTATACCAATTCAAAAGGGCAGGAATACTTTTTGTTTTGAATACGGGTATCTGCCGCTTGATGATGACTGGTGTCTGGTATTGCGTCATCCCTTTGAAATGTAGGCATTGGCATCGGCGAATCGCGGGCTTTTCGCAATCCATTCTTCGCGATGATGTTGCGCTAACTTCAGGCTCTTCAGCAAAACGGCATGATCGGATAATTTGTAAATCACCGGGGTATGATTTCACAGCGCATGAATATGCATGTATCTTTGAAAAAAATGATGATTGAAAGCCCTGATTTATAAGTCAACCGGTAGCTGGTATCTGGCCCAAAGTGTAGATGGTCGATTTTGGAATTGTCGAATCAAAGGCAAATTCAAATTGGATAAACTCATTACCTCTACCAACCCCATTGCGGTAGGCGATTGGGTGACTTTAGAAGTGGCTGAACAGGAAGCGCATCAGGCCATGATTGTTGGCATTGATGACCGAAAAAATTACCTGGTGAGGCAGTCGCCACATGGGCGGCACCAAAAACATATTGTAGCCGCTAATCTGGATCAGAGTATCATTATTGCTACCATCAAAGAACCTAAAACATCGACAGGATTTTTGGATCGGTTTTTGGTAACCTGTGAAGCCTATCATATTCCCGCCATTATTGTGTTTAATAAATCCGACATCCTGGACGAAGAAGATATGGCCTACTATTATTTTTTGGCCGAAACCTATCAATCGGTGGGTTATGCTGTGTACTTACTTTCCGCTGAAAAGAATATAGGTATGGACAGCTTTCGGGATTTACTCAAAGGCAGAAAGACTCTCATAACAGGGCATAGTGGAGTAGGAAAATCAACCCTCATCAATTTATTATTGCCGGAAAAAGATTTAGCCACCAGTGCTGTGAGCGAATGGAGCGGCAAGGGCATGCATACGACTACTTTTGCAGAGATGTACGATTTGCCGGAAGGAGGTCATATCATTGACACACCGGGTATTCGAGAATTGGGCGTGATTGATATTCGTAAAGATGAGCTGTCGGGATATTATCCTGAAATGAAATCCCGACTACAGGAATGCAAATACAATAATTGTTTGCATTTAAATGAACCGGGATGTGCGATCAAGGAAGCCATTCGTCAAAAAGAAATTTCGGAAGAACGTTATATCAACTATCTAAAAATTATGGACACGATTGATGAGAAAAAGTATTAATGCCCTGATGCCGGCAAGTAAGTTGTTCGGTATCATGTACCAAGTATACAAATTGAACAGCATACAATCATTCGTCCAAAATAACGTTAGTGAACAATGATTCGCTCACACCCATTCATCAAAGGTGTCTTCACCATTCTGTTGATAGCGATTTTTCCCTATGCATTTTCATGCAGTATGTATAAAGTCAGCTCGCAGGGAAGAACGATGGTTGGTAACAATGAAGACAGTTGGGGGCGGGATGCAAGTATTTGGTTTGAGCCAGGAACCAAGGGCGCTTTTGGCGTGGTATGTGTTGGATATGCCCGTAAATTTCCCCATCCGGATGGTGCCATGAACGAACACGGATTGGTGTTTGATGCATTTACCATGCGGCACCGATCCAATATGCCTGAAAAGGACCCTCATAAAAAGGACTTTAGCTATTCGCACATAAAAACCATTATGCAACAATGCAAAACTGTGGATGAAGTATATACCTTTTTGCAAGCCATGAATTTGCATGTACTCAATGGAAGCCCAATCTTTAATGGGGGTATGCTTTTGTTTGTTGATAAAAGTGGGAAATATCTGGTTGTTGAAGCCCATCAAATGACTTTAGGGCAAGATGACAAATTTGCTTTGGCCAATTTCAGTGTGGCAGATACTAAAGATTTTAGAAGCATCAAAACCGAAAGATACCGGAAAGGAATCCTCTTTTTAAACAACAAAAAAACAGAATGCAATCTGGCTTATTGTAAGGGATTGTCGGATACCATGGCTGTTCAACGGGTAAAAGTTGGTGATGGTACCCTTTATACCAGTATATACGATTTGCAAGAAGGGTTGGTTCATTTGTACTTTTTTCATGATTTTGATAAGGGGATTACATTTAATTTAAAAGAAGAATTATCAAAGGGTCCACATATATTTCAACTGGAAGATTTATTTCCCGCGAATAAAAAATACCAGAAATTTCTGAATTACCAAACCCCGCAAAATAACAAGACAATTTTTGGGCTCCTGATAACAATTGCACTTTTACTGTTTTTCTCTACATGCTTTTTTTTGATTCGTTTTTTTGGGTCAGCAACACACCACTTCAAATATCTAAAATTGATTTTATCCGCTTTGAGTTTGGTATTTTGTTTCTATACAGGTGTGCTACTCACCCAGCAAAGCATTTTCTATTTTCCGGCTCCGCACTATGATGAGACCTCGATAATCATTTTCATGAGTGGATACCTACCGGTGTTGCTTCTCATTATCTTATTCCCCTTGTGGTTTATGATGTCAAAAGTATTTGGAACTTTGGGTTGGAATAAATTTACCGGATTCCTCTTCGCTGCCAATAATATCGCTTACAGTCTTCTTTTAGGATTTTTTATGTACTGGGAAATGATTGTTTTGTTTTAAGAACCATTCATGTTTTTCAGATTCATTATCGAACCAAAACCACATCGCCTTTGAGCACCCGGTCCTCATCGCCGCATTTGTAGCGAATGATAAAAAAGTAGGTATCGGTACTTTGTTCCTGCCCCTGATGTTTACCGTCCCAACCCGAAGAAATACCTTCCGAAAAATATAAGCGATTTCCCCAGCGATTATACACTTCCATTCGGGTAAATTTCAAATCCAGCGCTGTTGGAGCTACGATGGGTTTCAACAAATCATTTTTGCCATCTCCATTTGGAGAGAAGGCATTGGGAAGCCACATTGTACAGACGGCCGGAGGTTCAGGTTCCGGAACACAATTCACAAACTGGATAGAAACGGTATCCTTTAGCACACCGCATACACCAAAGTCTGCTTCAACGATGTATTGGCCATTCTGCGTAACCGTGATGAAGCGCGTAGTATCGCCGGTATTCCACAAAAAGCCATCTGCATTTGTTGTGCTGCCCAATTGAATACTGTCGCCTTCGCATAACGTAGTATCACTTCCTATGACAAACATATCCGGCTTATCGCGAATCACAATTTGCTGTATGCTACTGGCAGTATCACATCCATTACTCACCCATAAACGAATTTGATAGGTGCCGGTATCAGTAAATGTATATTGAGTTTGAGCCCCGAATAATGTATCGTTCAATATTTCCCAACGCCAGAAAAGAATACCGCTACTATCTGCAAATAATTGTACCGCTTCATTTTTACAGCCTCCGGAATAAGTAAAGGCCGATTGCACAACCGGAAAAGAAGCACATAATGTGGAGTCCAGGATACTTGTTGTGTAGGTGCTGCTATTGTTCACCACTGTGCCGCTGTTACCAGTAATAGGTACAGGCATGTTGACACGAAAAAGTTTAGACTGCACAAAGGTTTGATTCGTAACATCCGTTTCGATACAGCCTGTGCTTAAGGTGCTGTCCATTTTCATCAGCAAGGTTCTGAAACCAAGCGGACCGGAATATGCATTGCTAAAACCACTGAGCAAAATACCCCGATCTGAACATTTACTAATACGTGGATAATGCGAAGAACCATTGTTATAGAGTGTTGCTTTGAGTAACTGACCCTGGGGACTAAATTTCATGACCGCATGTTTATTGGGTACAAATCCCGGACTTACATAAGAAGCCGTTGCCACACCGGCAATAATATTTTCATCCTGATCCAATATCAGGCTGCTTACATTTTCAAACTGATCGTTGGCTCCATAAAATATTTTAGTCCACAGGGTATCACCATTATTATTTACCCGCATCAGAAAATTATCGCTGAAACTTTGAAAGTTTGGCTTGAGCAAGGTTGTAGAACCACCGAGCACAATATCGCCATTTTGCATTTCCCGAAAATCCATAGCCCACATATGTTGCAGCGTATCTCCATAACATTTTAACCACAACATATTTCCACTGGTATCGGTCTTCATCAAAAAAGCATTAAAGGTTCCCATGGCAATATATCGGCCTGCTATCATGTAATTACCATCGGCTAATTCGCGCACCACAGAACCATCATCATACTGATTGGCATTTCCAAAAGTTCGGCACCAAACCAAACTCCCATCCTGCCGAAGTTTAACCAATCCCACATCCGGAAAATCTTTGATGCTCGCTGCAATGATCAAATGACCATCAGCCGTTTCATACACATCATTGATGTTGTCGTTGCTATTGCTCAGGTTCAGTAATTTTTGCCAAACAATATTTCCGGAAGCATCCAATTTAACGGCAAACCCATTGTAATTGGTATAGACCCCGAGGTTCGAAATCATCACATATCCTGAATCTGCTGTTACGATGACGCGGGTATTGACATTAGCAATGGTTTGTGTATTGCCAAAATAATGTTCCCATTGAAGTTCACCTTTGCAATTGAGTTTGATGAGATATGGATGATACACATTGCTGCTCCCCTGACTGGCCAGGCCTGCCATGATATATCCTCCATCCGGTGTGGCTTTGGCATCAAAGGTTTGTAAGGAAGAAGCGGAGTCTGGCTGATGAAATTGTTTTTGAAACTTCTGTTGCCCTTGAACATGATTGAATGCACAGAGGCAAAGCAAAAGCCCCCAAATGAAACGTACTATAAAAAAAGGTCCTTTCATCATTGTGATTGTTGGGCTGAATTGAGTTGAAGGGGCGCTTGAATAATTTTATCTTCTCCCTGCAATGCCATTTGTCGCAAATCAGCCAGTTCCAACATTAAGGCATGCATTTGTTTTTGAGCAATGGCGGGCAAATCGCTTTTTGAAACACTGGCGATAATCTTGGCTTTGGCATCGGCCTGAAGCATGGTCAAATCCTTATTGCTGAATTTATTGAGGAGGCCATTCTCCAAACTATAATACCTGAGGTCGGGTTCAACAGAAAGAATTTCGGGTTCCGGGAACGACAAAATTTTGATGCTTTTATCGGATTCATCAATTTCCACCTTCAGTTTTTTAAAATCAAATCCCATCAGCACTTTGGCATTCACGACGATCAGGGCTTTTTTGGTACTGGGAATAAAACTCAGGGTATGCGTGGTATTTTCATATTCATAAACTTCGGAGAAATGTCCTTCGGCGGTTACCACTTTAAATACCCGTTCGATACTTTGTACGATGGTATTGCTTTGGATGGTGGTTTCGTCGGCCTTGCCAAAGCCCCATTTACCCTTGAGCACAATCCAAGCCAAGGCCAAACCAAGTAGCAAACCTGAAATCAGAAATATCACATTAAACATGGGCGGTCTATTTTGTCGCAATAAACGTGGAAGTATCCACAACAGTAGTGCCAGAATCAGGATTCCTCCTATCAGGTAGTTCATTACATGTACGAAAATACGGAGTCAAAATTTAAAAGTGCATTGTATTTTGCAGGACTTAAAATGTTCCTATGCGTCGAATCATTTACACCTTCAGCATTCTCCTGAGCACTTGTTTGTTGCAGGCACAAAGTCCACTAAGCCCTGAAAAATTATTATCACTTGGTCGGGTGAGCCCACAAGGCATGAGCAAAGATGGCAAAACTGTTTATTACAGTGTGTCGGTTCCAAACATTGGTGAAAATAAAAATAGCACCAAGTTTTACAGTATTCCAATACAAGGCGGGCAAGCCATAGAAATTCCTGCAGTTCCGGAAGAGAATCTGGTGACGGTAGAACAGACGGATGCGGAAAACATTAAAGCCTCTGCGGCTTCACAAAAGGTAATCTATACCATAGAGGTGAAAGTTGCGCCGAGTAAAAGCACCGAACGTTATCCCAACCTCAGCAAATCGAATGCATATATTTATGATGATTTGAACCAACGTCATTGGGATACCTGGGAAGATGGATATTATTCTCATCTGTTTATCGCAGATATCGTTGCAGGTTTTGCAGTGCGTGAAAAAGATTTATTTGCCGGGCAGGCATTTGATTGTCCTCAAAAACCACATGGTGGTGCAGAGGATTTGTTGTTTACACCCGATGGATCGCATGTGATTTACGTGACCAAGAAAAAGAGTGGAAAGGCTTATGCCATCAGCACCAATACCGATATTTATGCTTATCAGATTAACAGCGGCGAAACCTCCAATCTCACAGAAGGTATGGAAGGATATGATACCAATCCCGCTTTTAATAATGATGGTTCACAAATGGCCTGGCTTAGCATGAAAACAGATGGGTTTGAAAGTGATAAAAATGAATTGTGGGTGATGGACATGAATAGTAAAGTGAAACGCAATCTGACTGAAGAATGGGATGAAAACGTTGCCTCATTTACCTGGAGTGAAGACGGCAAGAAGATCTTTTTTATTGCGCCAACCAAAGGCACTGAACAATTGTATGAACTGGACTTGATGGGTGAAAAAGGAAATGGTATCCGTCAAATTACCAAAGGAAAATTTGATGTAACAGGAATTGCCGGGCAACATGAAAACACGTTAATTGTGAGCCGAACCGATATGAATCATGCTGCAGAATTATATACAGTAGATATCAGTACAGGTAATATGAATCAGCTCACCCATGTGAATGATGAAGCATACCGGGATATTGCCCAATGTGAAATCAAAGAACGATACACGGAATTAGAAACCGGCGAAAAACTTTTTTCATGGGTGATTTATCCGCCCAATTTTGACCCCAGCAAAAATATCCTTTACTCTTGTATTGCCAGGTGGGCCGCAAAGTGCATTGTCGCAATTTTATTCATACCGCTGGAATTTTCAGTTGATGGCGAGTCGGGGTTATATCGTGATTGCACCGAACCGTACGGGAATGCCTGGCTGGGGTGTAAAATGGAATGCGGACATCAGCAAGGACTGGGGTGGAAATCCAATGCGCGACTATCTGGCGGCTGTAGATGATATTTCGGAGGAGTCCTATATTGATAAAGATCGCAGAGCCGCAGTAGGTGCGAGTTATGGTGGATATTCCGTATTTATGCTGGCAGGCATCCATGAAAACCGCTTTAAAACATTGATCTCTCATTGTGGTTTGTTTGATTTAAAAAGTTGGTATGGAACAACCGAAGAGTTGTGGTTTGCCAATTGGGATGTAGGCGGACCTTACTGGGAAAGAGACAATACTGAGGCACAAAAAAGTTACAAATTTTATAGCCCTAGTAATTATGTTCAAGACTGGAATACCCCGATTCTTGTGATTCAGGGAGGAAAAGATTTTCGGGTTCCTATTGAACAAGGATTGCAGGCATTTCAGGCGGCACAACTCAAAGGAATCAAAAGTCGTTTCTTATACCTGCCTGAAGAAAATCACTGGGTTCTCAAACCGCAAAAGGCATTAGTGTGGCACACTGAATCTTACAAATGGCTGAAGGAAACCCTATAGTTCCCATCAGTTGTGGGCCCGTGTTTTGTTTTTGGGGGGGGGGGGGGTTGTGTGGGGTTTTTGTTTTTTTGGTGGTTGAGGGGGAAAAAAGTTTTGTTTTTGTGGTCCTTTTTGTTTTTGAATTGTCGATTGATGTTTCTAAAAGTTGTAATTTGCTTTGCATGCAAAAAATATTTGTTCGACAAAATTGCCTGGGCATCATTTGCTTACTTTGTTTGGCATTGCAGGTCGGTGCACAAAAGGTAGTCATTCAAGGACGAGAAGGCTGGCGAAAATTAGCCTGGGTAGATTATACAGGAAAAGTAAATGCCTCTTCATCGTTCGGTGCCATGACTGAATATCAATTTTCCTATCGGGTGAGTGGAATGGAAAAATCAGGTGATTCCATTTATTTTAAGAATATAGAAGTCATTTTAAATTTTGACCATCAGAAGTCATGGGTAAAAAAAGATATGATGACCGATGCCTTACTTGAACATGAACAAGGTCATTTTAATATTGGGCTCATGTGTGTCCGGGAGTTTTTGTCTATCATAAAGTCCACCAAATTTATCAAAGCGCAATATTCCGCTCGCTTAAAACAAATCTTTCAGGTAGTCTCAGACAAATACCAACAAATGCATACACAGTATGATGCAGAAACCAATCATTCCATAAACCGAACAGCTCAAGAGAAATGGAATACTTTTTTTAAAGAAAATATTCCGGAAGAATTGGGAGAGTAAGCGGACAAAAGGGTTAGAGCGAATTTATCTTTTAATTCTCTGAAATTCAGCAAGGCCTTTTCCACTAGTTCCTAATAAGTACTTTGTGATTTTCGTATTGACCTGATTGATGTTTTAATTGCAGCACATAAACACCATCGCTCAAATCTGCGACTTGGACATGATTTTGATCCGCATTCAATTTTCCTGATTTTACAATGATCCCCTGAAGGTTGATGAGTGCATATTGCCATTCCTTAGCGAAAGGTGGTAATTGAATCATTAATTCATTTTGTATGGGATTGGCATATCGTATTTGTGGCAACGAAAATTCTTGAGTGCTTAGCGGAATTGTAGGACTTAAATGCAGAAAAGAATCAATGATGTCGCAAGGTGGAAACGAGTGGTTATAGTAAGTATAATTAAATTTAACATGATTCAAGCCCATAAAAAAGTTAGGCGAATGTTGACCATTAATTTCAGCCTGACAAATGGGAGAGTCGTTCAAGGCTTGTGTAAATAAATATCTGGTTGGAGATTGTTGAAAATACTTTTTTAAGGTGTCCTTGGTAAAATAATCCAAGCAATTGCCATAAAACTGTGCATTTACAGCTAAAGAGGCTGAATCCGTATCGCAAAGAATACTATACCCTGAAGACACCAATGTAGCGCTAGGGTTACTCAACAAAGATACCCATAAGGCCTCAGTACCTCCGGTTGACAAACCCAGTACATTTACTTCGGTATAATAATTCTTGAGATATTTTACGAGGGCAATCACTTCTATCAGTTTATTGATCCCCATCGCATGCTGTTGACCATTGAGATAATTCAATAAAAAATTTGGAAATACTGGCCAATAGCGAGCTAGTTTTTTTCCCATAAAACGAATTGCCCGCATATCCTCATTCGGTGTGGTTGTGACAAATACATCGCCGAAATTTGTTAGATAGTTTTTAATATAACAATTTGTATTATGGTAATTATTCGGGTTCACAATCATCTGGCTCATTTCGTTTTGTCCGGTGCCGGTTAATAAAACAAATGCTTTTTTACCAACGAGCGTCATATCCTTTGCCGAATCCAAAAATACTTCCAGGGTTCTTTGTGTACTATCCACCATATAATCCAATCGTACAAATGGATTTTTACACATAAACAAATCATCCTGATACTGCACATTAAATGTATCAATTGTTCGGTTCAGGATGGTATCGTAATACAAGTTTGAGTTAAAACCGATCAGCTGATAAGCATTCCACAATTGGTTGTTATGAAAAGGATACATCGAATCAATTTGCTGATATAATTCCGAAATCGATTCCACCTCTTTGTTTTGATACCAATTACCGGGAAAATTCTGATAATCGATATATAAGTTTTCTATAAACAAGGTATTGTTGAAGAAGGTGCTGTCAGAGGAAGATAATTGGCCCAAGCTTTGAAAATGGCCTAGCATGGCGCTTAAAAAAAGAAAAGAAAAAACAACACGTTTCAAATACATCATAGGGTTCATCATTGCGTTAACAAAGGTCAGGGTCTGAGGAGCTCTTCAATATCCCTCATTACTTCCGAAAAGAAGTGGACAAAAGTAAGCATTTCGTTTGAATTGTTTTAAGGCCCGGTGTATTCAAAGCAGGCAAAATAAAGCAAGGAAGATTTCAGTTACTAGAAACAAATTGGCATTTACCCGCTAAAATGTTTCACTTACAATTCTTTAAATCTTCTTTACTGACATAGGCGTAAGTTTACTAGTTTACCCCAACACATCATCATGAATAAATTTCTTTTGGTCTTTAGCTGCGTCTTGTATTCAAATATCTTATTCTCTAACGATTTTATAACCCGATGGGATATGAGCAAACCTGGAGATTTTCCGAATATCATTTCCTTTGGTATTGCTACTAGTGGTTCAGTGAGCTATACATGGGAAACAATTCCAGCTGGCACAAGTGGCTCCGGTGTATTTAGCGGTACAACAGCTACGATAAGTGGCTTACCTACCAATGCGCTGATTCGACTAAACATCGATAGCGTGAATTTTAATCGAATCAATATTAATTTTACCGGAGATAATTTAAGACTCGTGGACGTTGAACAATGGGGCAATATCGCCTGGACGAGTATGGAAACAGCGTTTTATGGTTGTAAAAACTTACAGATTTCCGCTACCGATCTTCCAGATTTGTCAGATGTGAGCTGCATGTACGCGATGTTATCCAGATGCGATTCCTTAAACGGACCACAAAATATCAATAGCTGGAATACCAGTAACGTAACTGATATGGGTTATTTATTTACTAAAAGTTATAAATTCAATCAAGCCATAGGCAATTGGAATACCAGCAATGTGACATCAATGCTTGGCATGTTTTATTTGGCAGAGGGCTTTAATCAAACCATTGATAGTTGGAATACCGGATCTGTGACCAACATGAAAGAAATGTTTTACGGGGCAACAAATTTTAATCAACCCATTGGCAATTGGAATACGAGCAATGTAACAAACATGAGTTATATGTTTTTCACTGCATATGATTTTAACCAGCCCATCGATAACTGGAATTTTAACGCTGTATCAAATTATGAGAATATGATACTGGGCTGTGGATTAGATTGTGGAAATTATTCTTCGCTTCTCTATCATTGGGCAACAAATCCCTCAACACCAAATAATATTTATTTAGGTGGAACAGAATTACATTACGGTCTGAACGTTCAAAATGAAAGGAGCTACTTAGTGAATACAAAAGGATGGAGTATTTTCCTGGATACTATGACTAATTCGATTTGTTGTTTTACCCAAATATCCGCTTTAAATATTTCTAACTGCGACACGTTTGTTTTCAATGGACAAACACTCAGTTCCAGTGGTGTTTACTATGATACATTGGTCAATATCAATGGTTGTGATAGTTTAATCAAATTGAATCTAATTATAAATCAGGTTGATACGGCAGTTACGCAAGCCGGAGCAAACCTGGTTGCCAATGCGCTCGGAACAAGTTATCAATGGCTCTCTTGTCCGGGATTTACTCCTATCGCTGGACAAACGAATCAAAGTTTTATGGCAACATCCAATGGAGACTATGCTGTGGAAGTAACTTTGAATGGATGCAAAGATACAAGTGCTTGTTATACGGTGACAGGCATAGGTATTTCCGAAACAAAAAGGAGGTCCTCATTTTCGGTAAATCCAAATCCGGTTTCAGGTCAATTAATCATTCAATCGTCGTTCCTTCAGAGCCTACGATTAAAGAATTTTATAATTCTTTTGGTCAATTACTCACGAACGACACAAAATGTATTAGATCTCTGTGTTTTTCTAAAGGCATTTACTATTTGAAATGCGAGAACCATATAGAAAAAATAGTGGTGCAATAAATGCAAATCATTCTATTTTTATTTCTCAACCCCGCCTTTTTGAGTGTTTAAACTTACCAGCTGTTTGTAACTCAAGAGTGTTTGTAACTCAAGATTTCTTTCTCTTCTTATCACTAAAATAAGAATTTTATTTCTAACAAACCCTTTCGATTCGTCAGATAATCTTTGGCACTGCTATATAAATATTCCTCAGCCTTTTCCACTATCCCAGCTTCTACCGGATTATGATGTATATAGTCGAGCTTTTGCCTGGTAAAATTTTCAGTAATCAATTCCTTGGGTTGGTTATCCTGACGCCAAAATTGATAGCGCTTGTTTCGGCTATTGGCTTCACCTGCCTTAGCAAATAGTTCCAGCATCCAGATTCGTCGACTTTCCTTTTCGTTTGCTTCGATATCAGATAGGAGCTTTTTGCTTGTATACTTTTTAAAATCTCTTAATACATCGCTGATGTTATTTTCTTTGGCCGAAACAATCATATGAATATGGTTACTCATTAAGCACCAACAATATAACTCCAAGCCTTTTTCTTTTTGACAGTATCGAATACTTTCCAATACAATATCCCGATACGCTTTCCTTGTAAACACATCTATCCATTCTACCACTGCAAATGTTATAAAATGAATACCCTCTTTGTTACGAATTTTGTAACCATCTTCTCTGCCCATCACCTCAATTTTATAAACCATTTGAAAGTTAAGACTCTTGAGGCGCAAACACAAAAAACATTAGTTGATTCTATGAATAAGTGCAGAATAATTTTTGAGAAACTCCGAAGTTAAAAACTTCGGAGAGCATATACTAAGAAGAGCGGAGATAGAAATTTTATCTACATGTGAACGAACTACTCACAAAGGAACAACAGCTTTCGTCATGGATATAGAAAGCATTGCATGAAACATTTTTAGCGCTTATTAGTCATTTTAGAATTTCACCCTTATTATTTAAAAATTTAAATTTCATCAGTATGAAACGCTTCCTCATTTTTTATTGCTTCGCTTTAATCGCAATATTCTCTTCATGTCGAAAAGAACCTCAACTTGCTAAAGATGTGCCCTGCATTCCATCCGGTCTTGACAACCACGTGATTGCATTTTATTCATTTGCCAACGGTTCATTAAATGATCTATCTGGCGGTAATCACCATCTCACTAATACAACAAACGCACATTCAACGACCGACAGAAATGGTAATTTGGATTGTGCATTTGAATTTACAAATTTGCCCTTGTCCAATGAATATCTTCATAATACGAACACCAGTTTTTTAAATGCCTTAAACGAATTCTCCATTTCATTGTGGTATCAACCACTGGACACAAACAGAACTGTTCATCAATATGAAAGTTTAATTCATCGAGGAACCGGTATGAGCTGTCCTGATCGTATGGGTCAGTGGGCGGTTGGCCTTTATGATTGTCGCAGAGCCGTGTTTGGACGTACTAATTCTGTTTGGGACCAGCAGATATCATTATCAGGATGTGTCGACGAAATACAACTTAGAACCGGAACATGGGCACATTTAGTCGCGACATTCAATCTGCAAAATCTTGAAATGAAGATTTATCGCAATGGCATATTACAAAATACTTCAACAGGAAATACGACTTGTGCCAGTGGTATTCCCACTTATCAGGACATTGGTGATTTGTATGTTGGCAAAGACTTTACAGGAAAAATAGATGATATTATTCTGTTCAATAAATCGCTCACCCAACAGGAAATCAATAGTTTGTTGAACATGGGAAGTTGTTGTGAGTAGTATGCATTTTACGAATGCTGCTCTCTAAGTTGGCGCGGGTTTGTAACCCGTGCCTTTATTTTTTCAACATCATTCAGGAATAAATTTAATTTCAGAACGTCCACAATTTTTATAAAGATAATCATCTCTTGTCAGATTGGGCACGGGTCACAGACGCCGCGCCAGCCGAACTGCTTAAGATAAACTCGGACTGGCCGGGTCGAGACTTGAGGGGACGAAATTTTCCCTTAAACCGTTTAAATATGAGATATGTCTATGCTTGGTTTACAAAACCGCCGATAGCAGTACGACATTACAAATGTCGAACCCAGTGTTACCTCGGAAAAATCTCGGACAGATAGTCACAATTTAAAAGATACATCAATTTAAGATGAGATAAAACTCACTTAAAAACAATGTAGATAAGATTCATATTAGAACGAACTAGCAGGAAAGTATTCTTGTTGAAAAACTATAAAATTATTCTCGGTCGGCCTCTTCTTCACCAACAACACACCTTCTTTAACGTCCAATTTTTAACATTTGTTCATCCTATGTAATGTTCCATAAAATTAAAGTTACTATTTCCTATTTTATAAAACGATGTACTAGAAAAATAATAGTCTTCAGCTAATAAACATAATTTTGCTCTCACAGGATTTTGATGAATATGCAATAGCTTTTGTAAAAAACATCTTCATTGAAAATTTGAATGCTCAGTGAATTCCTTTCGCTGCTGAGTTCATTCTTCTAAATGCAAATTCATTTCTTTATCCCTGTCCCCAATTTTCCGATCAAACTACGATATTGTATCGCTTCTGCAATATGCTCAATCCCAATTTGTTCTGAAGCATTTAAATCTGCAATCGTGCGCGATACTTTTAAAATACGATCATAAGCACGGGCCGATAGGTTTAATCGCTCCATGGCCGTCTTTAGTAGTTGCTGTCCTGCAGTTGGAACCACACAAAGTTCCTGCATCATTTTTGTACCCATTTGAGCGTTTGAAAAAATGCCCTCCATACCGGCATATCTTTGGGCTTGTATGGCACGTGCCTGTATGACCCGCTCCCGAATTTGTTTACTTTTTTCCTGGGTTCGTTTGGGAAGTCCGGTCAACTCATTAAAATGCACGGGGGTCACTTCTACATGCAAGTCTATGCGATCAAGTAAGGGACCCGAAATTTTGTTAAGGTATTTTTGTACCACACCTGGTGCGCATACACATTCTTTGTCTGGATGATTAAAAAAACCGCAAGGGCATCCCTGTGTTACCTTTTTCCAGAATGAGATTGACCACACCTAAACCGCTGAATGTCAATTTAATAGAGAACCCTATCCATATCGGACATCATATTCGAAACCAAAGATTAATGAAAGGCCTCCTCCAAAAGGAGGTTGCAAAAATTATAGGGGTAACAGAAGATTGCATTACTTATTGGGAGAATGGAAGGTCAAAACCAATGAAAAAATATCATAATATGATTGAAGGTTTTTTGAAGAATTGATAGACAAATTGCTTAGCCAATAAATGTATATGTACGTAATGTGTTACGTGATACTACTTATTTTTATCCCTTTATTTAGAATTTCCTTTGCTACAACGGAGTGCCGAAACCGTATTTCAGTAGGCAATTAAATTCGACTAGAATGAGTTCATCCGAACAACGAGGAACTACTGGCCAAATTTGTCAAGTAAGTGGAGTATATTATTGTGTTAGACATCCACAAAATACAATTCCATTAAGCAAAGGTGAAAAGTTCCCTCCCTGCTCACTTGATGGTGGTCATAGTACTACTTGGATTTTAAAATCCAGAGCTTAGAATTCCGACAATGCCCCCCGTCGGGCATTGTCGAATTTTGATCTTTTATCGAATAGGTAAATACCATAAACCAAATGTAAAGTTACTCAATTTTGACCTCTCATGAAGTGTAAACAAACCACTTTACAGCATGCTTTTAAATTTTGCTTTATCCCGTTTAAATATGAGATATGCCTATGCGGTTTACAAAACCGCCGATAGCAGTACGACATTACAAATATCGAACAGTGTTATTGTGGAACATCTCGGACAGATAGTCACAATTTAAAAAAGATACATCAATTTAAGATGAGATAAAACTCACTTAAAAACAATGTAGATAAGATTCATATTAGAACGAACTAGCAGGAAAGTATTCTTGTTGAAAACTATAAAATTGTTCTCCGGTCGGCCTCTTCTTCACCAACATCACACCTTTTTTGATGTCCAATTTTTTAACATTTGTTCATCCTTTGTAATGTTCCACAAAATTAAAGTTACTATTTCCTATTTGATAAAACGATGCACTAGAAAAATAATAGTCTTCAGCTAATAAACATAATTTTGCTCTCACAGGATTTTGATGAATATAAAATAGCTTTTGTATAAAAACATCTTCATTGAAAATTTGAATGGTAAGTGAATTCCTTTCGCTGCTGAGTTCATTCTTCTAAATGCAAATTCATTTCTTTATCCCTGTCCCCAATTTTCCCGATCCAAACTACGATATTGTATCGCTTCTGCAATATGCTCAATCCCAATTTGTTCTGAAGCATTTAAATCAGCAATCGTGCGCGATACTTTTAAAATACGATCATAAGCACGGGCCGATAGGTTTAATCGCTCCATGGCCGTCTTCAGTAGTTGCTGTCCTGCAGGCGGAACCACACAAAGTTCCTGCATCATTTTGTACCCATTTGAGCGTTTGAAAAAATGCCCTTCATACCGGCATATCTTTGGGCTTGTATCGCACGTGCCTGTATGACCCGCTCCCGATTTTTACTTTTTTTCCTGGGTTCGTTTGGGAAGTCCGGTCAACTCATTAAAATGCACGGGTGTCACTTCTACATGCAAGTCTATGCGATCAAGCAAGGGACCCGAAATTTTGTTAAGGTATTTTTGTACCACACCTGGTGCGCATACACATTCTTTGTCTGGATGATTAAAAAAACCGCAAGGGCATCCCTGTGTTACCTTTTTCCAGAATGAGATTATCAAGTCCTAAACCGCTGAATGTCAATTTAATAGAAAATCCTTGCCATATCGGACATCTTATTCGAAACTATAGATTAAAGAAAGGCCTCCTTCAAAAGGAGGTTGCAAAATATAGGGGTTACAGAAGATTGCATTACTTATTGGGAAAATGGAAGGTCAAAACCCATGAAAAAATATCATCATAAAATTGAAGGTTTTTTGAAGAATTGATAGACAAATTGCTTAGCCAATAAATGTATATGTACGTAATGTGTTACGTGATTCTACTAATTTTATCCCTTTATTTAGAATTTCCTTTGCTAAAACGGAGTGCCGAAACCGTATTTCAGTAGGCAATTAAATTCGACTAGAATGAGTTCATCCGAAGAACGAGGAACTACTGGCCAAATTTGTCAAGTAAGTGGAGTATATATTATTGTGTTAGACATCCACAAAATACAATTCCATTAAACAAGGGTGAAAGTTCCCTCCCTGCTCCTTGATGGTGGTCATAGTACTACTTAGATTTTAAAATCCAGAGCTTAGAATTCCGACAATGCCCCCTGTCGGGCATTGTCGAATTTTGATCTTTTATCGAATACGTAAATTCCATAAACCAAATATAAGGGTTCTCAATTTTGACCCCTCATTAAGTGTAAACAAATCACTTTACAGCATGCTTTTAGAATTTTGCTTTATCCCGTTTAAATATGAAATATACCAATGCGGTTTACAAAACCGCCGATAGCAGTACGACATTACAAATGTCGAACAGAGCTATTGTGGAACATCCCGAACAGATGGGGGTTTGTAACCCGTGCCTGTATTCTTTCAGCATCATTCTGTAATAAATTTAATTTCAGAGCGTCCACAATTTTTACAATGATAATCATCTTTTTGTCAGATTGGGCAGGGGTCACGAACGCCGCGCCAGCCGAACTGCTTAAGATAAACTCGGACTAGCAGGGGCCAGCCGAACTGCTTACCGAATACCAGCGCGAATGGGGAGATATGCCTATGCGGTTTACAAAACCGCCGATAGTAGTACGACATTACAAATATCGAACAGAGCTATTGTAGAACATCTCGAACAGTTGGTATTTTTTGCAAATCTTTATACTCCTTTCTTGTAAAAACATCAACCCATTCAACCACAGCAAAACTTATAAAGATAACAACCTACTGTATTCTTAAATTTATACTTTGTACTCATGATTTAAAAATAATACTTTCATCTTATGTTAACACGTTTTTGAAACCCGCTTACCAAACTTCTTAAAATACACTAGCGCGAGCGGAATGAATTTTTCTTTATAACAACAAACTAAAAAATCTAATCCGTAACTCCCTCTTGTAAAGTAAAAAAATTGATAACGAAAGTCCCCGTCTTGATAAATAGGATGAACCAAGCAATTTATGACACTTTTCTTTGAAAATATCCTATTAATAAAAGATAGTCCCTTTGTTTCAGCATACGGGAATCTAGTTGGGACAAAAAGGTTAATGCATTCAAAGATGTACCTCTGAATGTCTCCATTTCTCTACCCTTTGGAATGTATCTCTGATATAATTTTTTATGACGAATTGAATCCTTAACTTCTTTAATAAGTTTGAATTTAATTCTATAAGAATATAGATACAGAACGGCTTTGATGTAATATAAAATCTTTATTTCTCTTAACAAAGTTAATAGGTAAACATTGGCTGCCCGCATCCCCATAGAGAATCAGGCTTAAAAATAAAATTAAGTAGATTTTCATAGATTATTACCATTGTTTAAACTGCTTTTTGTTGTCCTTGGAGCCCGTTCCTTATATGCTTTATCTTGAAATTCGAATCCTTTATCTCCACCTGTTGCATTATGTTCTGCTTTATTCCCTTGTCCATCCGGTTGCTTAAATAGCCCATAGTGAACACCTTCATGAAAAACCGTATGCACAAATGTTTTAAAAGCTCTGTTTTTATCTGACTTAGAAGGTGTCTTTCCTTCAAAACCTCCTTGTAATTCATCTGTATTTCCGCCATTCAATTCAAATTCCAATACTTCGACTACTTCCTCATCTATCCATATAAGGCCGTCAGATTTATCATTTTGAATTCTATTTTTGGGCCGTTTGGGTCTCTTCATACCTTATTTCTCCCATTTTTTCTCCTTACCGTTTCTAGTGTTTCGGGATTACGTTCATCAAATCTAAGGCCTGTATAGTCGGTCCTTGGTGAGGAGTAAGCATGTTATCGATTTCCTCTGGTTTCATTTTCGAAAATTCAGCAAGGCTGCCCTCATCGTTTCATTAAATAATTTTTAACATCAACGCCTTCCCCTAGGGCTTTTTGTATATCCGGTGGCAAGGTCGATTATGATAAGTTTATCCGGCATTCATAGTACTAATGTAACTTTCGGATATCTCTTTGCAAAATCCTCGGTTACCTCAAATTTCCATCCCATTATCTTTAAAAACTACTGTATGGATTATTAAACCCAAAACTGAAAGCGTTTCTCAGGTGCTTCTGCTGCCAAGAGGGATCAACACTCAACCATCTTCCCAACCTACTATCATAAATCCTCGCTCAAAATCTAAGCTATTCCCTTCCCCTTTTATTTCATTATCCTTTTCTTGTCCATTAAACCCGAACCTATAATCATCCCCAAAATCTTCATCATAACTGCAGAGGTTCTCGGTGATTTCCATTTCTAATACATCCCTTCGTGTTAATTGTATATCGTAAACACTAAAATTTGTAGCTCCGGTAGTAGAAAATAATACCTTGAGCGGATTGGTATTGCTCTTACTGAACGATACTAAATCCACATCGGCTTCTACACTAATGGTTCGTGAAGCCAAGGTATTCCACTGATTATTTTCACCCAATTGTAACACTTGCATAAAGATAGGTGATTGTCCGGAATTTGTAATATGGGTTTTTACACTAATACCGATGCGACATCTGTAAAAAATCAAACAACTTGATTTTAACAGCTGTTCTATCGGTATATACCACTGTAAGATTTTGTCTACGACACAAATCACATTGGTATAATTGTTTATTTGCCGGAATAATATCCAATACTTTACTGATTTCTGTGGTACGATTATTCGGATTCTCGGCTGTTACATGTAAACTGCCATCTTCTGCAATCACAGCATTCGCATCTTGAGAAATCGTAAAAGTAGCTAACACGCCCGGATAAGCCATGATAACGTCTTCTTCATTTACCCAGTTGGTGGCATATAAGGAGCGGGTTACCGGTGAGCATTGTTTTTCTACATCCTCATAATAACGCTCAGGCATCAACATCCCAAACGGATAGTAATCATACGCCGCTTTGATGCTGGCATCCTGTGTGGCATCAGTTGGTACAGTTAAGCTCGCAGAGGTAGCAGAAGTATAAGTAGCAGATGGGTTTTCTATTTCCACCACTTTATCACTCACCACAGCCATCACATTGCCTAAATGGTTGGTAAGTTCATAACTCTTTTGCCCCAGTAAACGTGTACTCACCACCTCATCGGTATTGGCATTGCCCCAGGGTAGGGTTTTGTTTGATTTAATGAGTGAATTATAAGCCTCCGCCGTTGTTGGTGTTCTTCACCAACAACACACCTTCTTTGACGTCCAATTTTTAACATTTGTTCATCCTTTGTAATGTTCCATAAAATTAAAGTTACTATTTCCTATTTTATAAAACGATGCACTAGAAAAATAATAGTCTTCAGCTAATAAACATAATTTTGCTCTCACAGGATTTTGATGAATATACAATAGCTTTTGTATAAAAACATCTTCATTGAAAATTTGAATGCTAAGTAAATTCCTTTCGCTGCTGAGTTCATTCTTCTAAATGCAAATTCATTTCTTTATCCCTGTCCCCAATTTTCCCGATCCAAACTACGATATTGTATCGCTTCTGCAATATGCTCAATCCCAATTTGTTCTGAAGCATTTAAATCTGCAATCGTGCGCGATACTTTTAAAATACGATCATAAGCCCGGGCCGATAGGTTTAATCGCTCCATGGCCGTCTTTAGTAGTTGCTGTCCTGCAGGCGGAACCACACAAAGTTCCTGCATCATTTTTGTACCCATTTGAGCGTTTGAAAAAATGCCCTCCATACCGGCATATCTTTGGGCTTGTATGGCACGTGCCTGTATGACCCGCTCCCGAATTTGTTTACTTTTTTCCTGGGTTCGTTTGGGAAGTCCGGTCAACTCATTAAAATGCACGGGTGTCACTTCTACATGCAAGTCTATGCGATCAAGCAAGGGACCTGAAATTTTGTTGAGGTATTTTTGTACCACACCTGGTGCATACACATTCTTTGTCTGGATGATTAAAAAAACCGCAAGGGCATCCCTGTGTTACCTTTTTCCAGAATGAGATTGACCACCCATAAACCATTGAATGTCAATTCAATAGAGAACCCTATCCATATCGGCCATCATATTCGAAACCATAGATTGAAAAAAGGTCTCCTTCAAAAGGAAGTTGCAAAAATTATAGGGGTTACAGAAGATTGCATTACTTATTGGGAAAATGGAAGGTCAAAACCCATGAAAAAATATCAACTTAGGATTGAGAGTTTTTTACTTTCTAAATAGTAGTATGAAACGAATCCTTGGATTAGGAAATATAGCGTGGCATTCTTTTTTAAGCGCAAACAGGTGATTTGAGTTTTAAACATTGGAGAGGTCTCGTATAAATTCGTTAATGCTATTTTACTACTTTAATGCCAATACAATTTGATACTAATTCAAGGTGTTACGAATTAATGTACTAGCCATTTTATTTAAAAATCTTGTTGTCCAAATTAATTGCATTTGCTTTGTTACATATTTCAATTTAGCACGATCTAATACAATGCAAAATCGGAAATTCAAATTCTAGAGCCGTTGCGTATTTCTACGTAATTTTTTCTTATGAGCCTTTATAGTTTTACGTAACTATTCTGATGAAAAGCCAATTCTTGTAAATTGTATTCTGAATTCTAATTAAATCAATCTATGAATTTTCTACCTACTACTTAATCAGATGAAATTTGACGTGTGCAAATTAATCCAAATTGTGCAAGAAGAAGGATTTCAAGACATCTATAACATAGACTTAAATAAACTCACATAATGCAAAAAAAATAACAGAAAAATGAGATACATTGACCCAAGTACGATTTTAAGCCCACAAGATGCAATAAAAGAAGTTGAGGTACTTTATGAGAATGAAGAAGATGTTTCGATAGCGAAGATTAAATGGAATGACCAATTTGTTATTGGTATTCGCTGGAACATTGCCATGAGAGAATGGGATGATCCAAAGAAAATAAATGAGGAAGTTCCTTGTTTGGGCATGCCTGTATCAAGAGGTTATCCAACTTGGTTCCTTTTACCTAATGAAATGACTGACCCCAAATCGGAAATAAGTTCAATACTCAGTAAGATTACAATTTAAATATTACCAACAAGTCTTTTAATTCATAAGGTGATAGATTTACATTCATCAACTTTAACCCAAATCATAATATTATGAGAAACCTAATTCCCGTTTTCTTTACAGCAATAATTCTTCTTAGTTCTTGTCGTAAAGATACACCCAACACAAATACCAATACAAGTATTACTCCTTCTTACGTTGGAACATACACAGGCACGGATAGCATTGAAACGTATAATGGGTCAACTCTTCTTTCGACAAACGTTATAGCAAATTCCTTTGTAGTTGTTGAAAGTAGTCTTACAGGAAAAGAATAGCTTTTTACTTAATTTCCAGGGAAATGATTCAGTGCAATCCAATTTTGCCAGTGGTGCCATTTCAATTTTTGGAGCTACGGGGCCAACAATATTTAATTTACAGGTAACTATAGCGGTAAAACAATAAACTACTACTTTGAATTCAGTAATTCAGTTAATCAAAAAGTATACGGCAAGTATTCAAAGCAGTAGAGTAGGAACCATGAATCATTTATAAAAAATGCCGCTATTTAAAGCGACATTTTACGTACCAATTAAAATTTGGAATTACTATCCCAATTAATCTATTGCAGAATACAGAGCAAAAATTCAATGATAATATATTTATTATTGAGTGTCTAGTTTTACAATAAATGGTAATAGAAAGAAATTTAATAATATTCTCCTCGGCTTTGGAATAAAATGAAATACCCCCTAATTGCAAAATTCCAAACCCGCTTCCTGAAAAATGAACAACCAAAAACTACGTATATGTGAGCTCGAGCCCGCGCATATAATCCTATAACCGTAATTAAGGTGCCTGAGTGGTTTACTCCACCCCAAAAGGAAAATATATTATTACCTACACGAAATGGTAATGACAAAACAATTGTAATAAATAAACCAATAGGTCCGATTAAATTTAAGAAATAGATGGTAATTGCAATTGTAACTCCAATAAAAAAATGCATTGCATTTATTACTCTTTGAGATTTAAAAGAAATTATATTCATAGTTTGAAATTTGATGATTTAGCACGATGAATAGATTCACCATGTAAAATCATCATTCAAACTCTTAACGTTATTTTATTCTATGATAGTATATTAGTCAAGATCATTTAGATAGTCATTAATATCCTTTTCACATTTATAATAAAGCGATCTAAAACCTATTGTAAAAATTGTACCTGAACCCAATGTGATGATGGCAGAAATTTTTTTAGTATTTAAACCATCAGTGTTTATCAACTGGTAGATGAGGTAAATTGCACCAATGAAAGCAATAGTGAGAGAGAAAAGATAAAACCAAAATGAAATCTTACGAAACAGAACCTTTTGCTCTAGAAGGTTATCAAGCAATTTTTCACGCCTTTGAGATTTGCCAAATTTTCTCCACTGAAAAAGAACTATGGATTCAATTTGTTTTGATAAATAGAAATAAGATATTGCTAAAGTAGCTAGAATGAGTAGAATGATTTTCCAATTCATAAAAACTTTATTAATATTTTGAATATAAATTTTGTGAATTCAACCCTACCATAGTAACAAAGTAATTAAACCCTATATGTTTACCTCCTGAAACTGATTTAGTCATTCTTTTTGCCATTTCAATGTATTTCATCTCAATCGCTTCTTTCAAAGTTCTTGAATCTGCACGCTGATTCAATTCTTGAAATAGTTGTTGAAAGAGCCATTTATTTATATCTCGAATGCGGTTATGATTAGAATGAGGAATTATAACATCTCCTTTGAAAGACACCCAATCTAAAAACATATTAGATAAGGCACTGCAATTTACAATTGATTGTTTTCCGAAACAAACATGAAAGAAGACCTTTTTAAAGGAGCACTCTTTCAATTCCTGCCACCATGTACAGTTCACACTCCTTGGCTCCTGTTCGCCAACTCCATTTGCGATGTTGAAGAACAATATTCCAGGGTCCATTCCATGTAAAAAGAATGTGACATTTTCACCATTCATATCTCTTAATTCTTCCAATTTCGAATGCATATTCAACTCTGTGATATGAATAACTTCAGTTTTGGGGATTTCGGATGAAATAACTCTTAAGTAGTCGCAAATACAATTCTTGCTATTGGAAAATACAACCACATAATGCTTGGATGTCCTAAGAAACCTAGATAAAAGAAATCTAAACCATTTCATATTTTATTGTTTTTTTAACCAACCAAGCATATTTAACCCGGTAATGTAATTTTGGATATAGCTATTCCCACGGTTGTTACGCTTTCTTATATCTGAGATAAGCTGTTTCGGTGTAATTTTTTCAGTACCAACATAAAGAGTCAAATCAGGGTATTCATCGATAGACTTCTCGATATCCGAAATCACTATTTCGGAAAATTGTAGATAAATTGAATCATTGGGAGAATTTGATGAACTGTTAGTATTAGCAATATTGTAGGCACCATCAGCTAATCTTACCTGAATTTTTGTTAAAAGAATGGCCAACTCTTCATTCTTAAAATGATAGATATATCCCTTTTGGCGACAACTAAGAATTACCGAATCTGTGAAATTTCCCGTGTACAGTACTTAATAATTTCAGGATGATCCGTATTTATGTAGTCTAGAAATCCTAACCCATTCTTATTTTCTGGCATATTATAGTCAGCCAGTAATACGTCAATACTGTTTGAAGCAAGCAATTTCTCTGCTTGGGAATAACACTCACAAGTTTCAATATGATATTCAAAACTAAATTCTCCATTGAATTTTAATCGTTGCAATCGTTGTTCAAGATTCTTGAGATCTGCCGCCTCATTGTCGACATACAAGAAGTTTATTGTTTTAGACCCTATTATTTGATCAATCATATTAACTTATTTTTCTTTAGGAAATACAAAAACGAGTTTTGTGCCACTTCTACCATTCAGATTAGAAACCCTTGAATTAAGTATTGGAGATTCTATAATCACTTTACCTTGATATTTCTCCGTAACGTGTTTAATTATATCCATTCCAAATCCTCTTCCTCGACCAGTATCATCATTCTTAGTGGAAAATCCTGGTTCGAAAAACTCTTTCTGAAATATCACTTGGGATACCTGGGCCGTTGTCTTCTATTTCTACTATTACGCATTTTTCTAAATTATCTCTGTTAGCAGCATTTATCGACTCGTTTTTGTCCTCACAAAAATTTGACTTCTATCAGTTTGTTCCAGCATTGATTCATAGCTATTTTTAAAAGCGTTATAGAATATTTGAACAAACTCCGCCGAGTTCCCAAAGACCAAACAATTTCTTCCGTATTGTGTTTTAAAATTGACATCATTAGTTGTCATAAAATTCTTTTCCAACTCCGAATATGACACGTTCGGATTCCTAAGAATTGAAATATATGCTTTGAAATTTGTTATTGCAATTTCTAGCAGTGTGTTGATATTGACCACCTCTTCCTGTTCAACAATTTGTATGGGGTAAGAAAATTTATCGGATGCCGGTTCATCTTTCATATCCTTATGATACATTTTAGTCGCTGCTGAAAGAATAGTTTTTAGTCGGTAGGTATTGTATTCGATTTCTTGAATATAACTGATTGTACGACGGTTTAACTGAAATTCGTCATTCTTGTTTAACAGACCATCAATTTGATTTTCCATATATCCAATAACTGGCGTTATTTCGTGAAAGGTTCTTCCTATAATCTGATTAAGTTTTATGGTTAAAACACTTTGATACTCTAGTTTATGATTAAGTTTCTGAATATCCTTAATCATCAACAATAAGACTTTTACAAATGAAAACAGAATAACCGCCTTTACTAACAACCCGATGGAGAATCCAATTGTTTCTACAGTAATTGACCAACCAAACAATTCGAATACTTTCTCATACGAAAAAATTGCTAGTATTTGAATTAAAGCATAAGCGTAAAAGGAATTGGTTAACCAGTAAACTTTATAAATACTTCTTTCAAGTCCTTTAAAGTATTTTGCCACTAGGTACAGAACTAGACTATCAAAAACAAACGCTGGCATTGCACTCAATTTGATAAAAGCCAGATCGCCAATTGATCTAAATGATAATTCCAAAAGATAACAAAGGATAAAAATTAAAAAAAATAAAAAAAAATTTTTTTGATTATTACGAAAAGAGAATTCTCCTTTGGGAGGCAAGAATACGGCTCCAAGAAATAAAATACCAGAAAGTGTGTCAAAAAAAGGAATTACAAGATTAGGATACGCATAGTTGTTTGAAGAGAATAATAATTTATACAATAAGTAAGCCATATTTGCCCCCCATGCAAGTGACATAATCTTAAAGGAAACTTTTTGTAAATTCCTGAAGGCATAGTAATTCACCATTGTAAGAAAGAAAACAATAGGGATTTGAAAGGTTATTATTACGCCTGTAAGGTTCTGCTCCATTCAATCAAAGGAACAAAAAATTCAAATTGATGAGTTACGTATTAATACGTTAACAAGTGCTGATTTATCGATATAGTTATAGCACCTAAATAATAACTAGAAAACTCCTATTTATCAGGAATATATTTTTCAAACTCCTTGGGAAGTAGCATGATGATGGAATCTTTTCGATATTTCGGTGAAAGGGTATCATAACCATAATAAAACATACTATCAGTTTCAGCCTCACAATATTTATAGCATTTTTCATGAAAGAATGAATCATCCAGATATTCTTTCTTCCCGATGAAATATTTGAGGATATAATCTTGATTAAAATCTATTAGTTTATAGTTCTGAAGTACTTTATTCTCATATTCCGAACTGTGGTATACAGGAATAACTTTAATTCCTCTGTCAACCTTTTCCAATTTAACCTCATGGTATTGGCCGGTTCCATCCGCCCAATACCATAATTCATAATACTTGTCTCCTTGTTTAAAAATGCGTATACCACACATCCCAGGACCATACCAGCGTGCAATGGTATTCGTGTCATTTCGGGCACATCGATGACTGTATTGCCAAAGAGGAAGAAAAATATCTTTGATATGTCGAATGGTTTTTGTCTTATGAGTTACGGTAAGCTTATCATTAATCCTAACCATGCTAGTATCATCGGCATCGATAACCAAATGTCGATTTGAAGACCCTAATCGTAGTTTGCTTGTATCAAGAGCGGAATAATAATGAGAATCTTCGCTAATGGTATTCCAGTCGTCAAATGAATTTAATATTAACCAACCATCTTTTTTCTTTATCTTTTTCCGTGGATAAATTACGACTCCTGGTTTGCGGAAATTATATATTCCAAAACGTCGTCTTTCAATGTCATAAAAGTATTTAATTAATGTATCCTCTCTTTTTACAAAGATTAATAAAGTAACTTTTTCCCGGTTGTGTGGAATACCCATTCGATCAGGTTGATAATCATCTGGCAAATCATTAGTTTTCACAAACATGGCCAGAACACTATCATCACCCATTTTAGGAAAACTATCCAGGTAATTAAGCATACAAGCGCCGCATTCAGAGTCACGAATAGTATTCGGTATTCGAAAGGATTGATTACTGGAATTCGAACCGCAAGCCAAATAAATGAAGAAAAACGCCAAAATCCCTAAATATATTAGCCTCATTCTGAAACGAATTTTGATATAAACCCAATATACTTGTTCTTTACCAAATCATCAAGTCTTTGCGCTTGAGAAACAATTTTCTTTAACGATGTACTGTCTTGTTGTAAGATATTATCTCTTTCCTTTTGGAAAACGTAATGCATGAAATCATAAAAGCTTTCATTATCGAATTCTTCGTAATTCGTAGTAACATCCACATCTAATATACCTTCCACCTTTTTCAATTGCTCATCACTTAATAATTTCCTCCAATATGAATCCCCAAACTGTAAAAAATCTTTTCTGTAAAAAATAATTAGACCACGATCTCCCACTTAGTATATTGACGTTATCTAGTATTTCAATATTATTGACACTATATTTCTTGAAAATAAGTTCACGATATGGTTCTTTGAGACCTTCAAAATATTTAAGAATTTGCCAAACGGATTGTGCAGGATAATTTAGTCGAAAAATTACCTCAGGTTTAGCCTTGGATTTATCAGCATGAAAGATTGTCCTTTTAATTGGATCATTTAAAAAATCCCATACCGACCCTGGGAATAAATTAGGCATTGGAAAGGATTTAATTATTCTAGTCGATGATTGTGTATAAAAAGACGACTTTCGCAAGTCACGACTATACAGGGAAATCATGTCCTCTTTAAAGACATTAGGATTTTCGGATAAAAATCTCCGCAAGGGTTCATCGGATTTAGTATTGATTGAATTCTTGTTTTTAGAAATGGGCTGTAAGATTACCCAAATAAATGTTTGATACGTAAATTGGTTTTGTAGTAGAATCTTTGTTAGAATCAAAGAATATGTTCTACAGGTTACAATTTACAGGAGTTTGTAACGCATTGAAAGTGCAAAAAATATTTGTTCGATCTTAAATGGGAAGGGGATTCAAGTGTGTTCGATGCGGTCATAAGGCATTCGAATTGGAATGCAATAAGTGCAGAATAAACATTCGGTTCTCTACCTTGTTTCATCATTGAAGTTTGATATTGTGGCCTTTCTGATGGTGTTTTTAGTGGTTTGATAAGAAAGGGGTTGTAGTTTGGAACTTCATAGAAGAACAGGATTCGAGCTAAAACGTTCTGTTAAACATAAAATCGAAAGCCATGCATCAAGGTGTTTAAATTTGGTGTGTGGTGAATCCAGTGTAGGCGGTAAAGAGCCTGGTTGGCTAGCAAAGGCAAGAAGGAGTTTGTTTTGGTGTTCTGTTGAAGACGAAAATAGTCAGCTTTCGCCCATCAGATTAAAAACGCCAGCAGCAAAGGATAAGGCCATTTTCGAGCAACGAGTTTCAACCAAAGCCACTGTCGAGTTGATAAATGGCGAGCTAATCCATTAAAAATCAAACTTGTACAAGAACGAAGTAAACAGAACAAAATTTCAAACTCCTTCACAGGTTTTGCTCAAAGCCTCACTGCGGGGCATTTTCACACTAACGCATTAATTATTTGGTGTACTTCTTCAGAAAAATCTCAAGATAAATCAAAGTTTTCTCATCTTTCAACATGATATTCAAAACCTATTCAATTCATCAATTAAATTTGGGTAAGAAAAAGCCCATTTCTATTCTTGTTTAAACCCTTCATGAAGTCTTGATACACTTTATTCATTGGTGTATTCTGAAGAACATTTATTGAGTAAAACTCAACAATGCTCGTATGATTTCTCTCATCCGGCATGGCGGATAATCTATTCATACCGTCATTTGGATTGTGAAAAACATACTTGATTGTGTCGTTCATACTACAAACGGTCTGTGAGGTATTATTAAGAAACAGATTATCCAAGACAAACATGTCTGCAAAACCTGCCATCTTCGTTACTTGGAAATGTGTAAGACGTTTATGTAAAGCCTCATCCTTTGCCACATATGAATGTGATCCAGGATAGCTTTTCAATAGAGAATTTACTTGGTTTTCAGCCATTTCTACATACAATATTGATTTTTTTAACCAATCATTTAAAAGTTCATAAAAAGGTTTACGAATTATTCCAGGGATGATTCTAAAAATTGCTTTAGCCAGTTTGAATGCAATAATTTTGAAGATTCTAATTACTTGTATTTCCAAAGTTAGTATAGTTAATAATAATTTGAAGAATTCGTAAAACTCCAACAAATCCTGTAATTCATCTTTCAGCTTTTTTCCTTTTCTAATTATATTAATTGTTGAAAATATCAGATTGACGACATAAATAACTTTTGATTTATCCTCAGTTGAAATTTTTATTTTTGCCCTTGAGAGATAGCCTTTCATAAAAAAATCAAAAGCCTTTTCATTGAAACTTTCTGTATCAATCCCTTTGTCTTTTAAAAATTCAATTTGTTCAAATGATGTAACACTATTGATGCCAGATGCCAAACCAGCCAATGCTTCGAGTACATCAATTGAAAATTCACCTTCAGGTTCGTTCTCAATTAATTTATCACTTTTATCACTCTCAAGGTCAAGACGCTTCTCAATATATGGCCCTATATCAATTGTTTCTATTTTTCGTACAATTCCATCAGTTATCAAATGAAAAATAGATACAAGGGTATCCTCAAAAGTGTAAAATCCTGTATACAACTTATCTTCAATTATCGTATTTTTAAGGTCTTCTGTTGGTAAATTAGTTGTGTTATGAATTCTTGCGAACTCTTTATAAATATTTCTTTCATCTAGTTTAAAATATTCATTGTAAGAATAGTATTTCTGTTCATTAAGTTTCTTTCCTTGCATAAATCTTAAACTCAATTCATAGAAATTACTATGTGCATAAAAATCCTCCAACATATGAAGTCCAATTCCTAGTTTGCTTAGTAGCGACAAGACAGTTCGTCGATTCAAAATTTTATTATTAATAAAATAAGGCATGATAAAATCTTGTTGAATGCTACTAAATTTTCCGGACAGAATCGTTCGATAATCTTTCATGTAATCATACATCCCCTCTGAATCAGATTTTTTGAAGCTTTTGTCAATAAAATCCCTCTGAGGTTTACTGGAAGTAACTTGTCCTGGGTTTATGGTATATGGCCTATCCAAATGATCAGAAGGATAATATTGCATTAAGTTAAATAGAGACCCAGAAGTAGAATCAAGAACTATATCATACAGTTCTTCAAACTGGGTAAATGAAATTGGATTGTCAGCCAAACAGAATTTCTTGAAACCCATTATTTTAACAAATACATTAGCCAAGTGCCACATGGGATCATTATAATCCACATACTTGAATTCCTTTGGGTTTTCACCTAAATATTTCTTGAAGAACCTACCAAATTTTGCTTCGTCTACTGTTAAATTTGTAAATATTTTGTTTAACTCTTCATCTGTCCCATTTTTAATGCTTTCACATAATTTTTCAATTTCTAGTTTGATTTTATCTTGATTTTGAACAATTAATGGGGTTATGAATTGAGCAATCGATTTTGCTGGTTCTGGTAAAATAATAGTCGGACCACCCGAGTAGGATGGTAATGCCTCGATAATTTTGTTTTTAAAGGTTTCAATAATTTCATCTTTGATAATTATTGATAGTTTGACTTTAAATGTCTGAATGTATTTATTATAGTCACTAACCAAATTATCAATGTTTCCCCGAATTTTATTAAACCCATCACGAACGAAAAACTGAGACATATCCGTCATCCAATTGCCAAAATAAAATACTCGAGTAAAGTCTTCTTCTTTCGGCAGGAATGTTTTGATGGACGCACTCTGTTTTGGGTAGTAGTGGTCTAGAAAATTTAGTAAATATTTTGAGACTATTGTTTCAATTACTTCGTGCCCCTTTGCTACCATGTTATTGTAATTAAGTTGAAAATAGGAGAAACTCATTGTGGGTTTTTCCTATTCGAAAGATATACTATGCGTTAGGATTAATTGGTAAAACGGTTCCGCTAGGAATTGCGCCACCAGTTCCTTCTTGAAGAATAACTAAATTAGTTGGCAATCTCACTTCCCAATTTGGCCAATTAGCTGGATTCAAATCACTAGCCTCAATCAGCATAGCCTGCTGCTCCGGGTTGAGGTGGATCTTGTGCCAAGGCGTTCTGCTCAAGCTCAATACTTGCATCAATTGCTTCATCGGAGTTTGCGACCCATGTTGCTGTTTCATAATTGATTATCCCAGTTTCAACAAATTGCATCGCGACTTTCTCGAATCCCAGTCTTACAGGAACAACAACCCTCGCAAAGCCTGCTTGTAAAAAGCTAGTATGTAAGGGGTCGTTACTACTTGTATTGTAAATTTCCACCCATCTGTTTCTATTTCCATAGAAATATGGGTAAAGGAAGTAGCTCATCAAATGCCAATCAAGAATGCTTTCTATAAACTTTACAACATGCCCCTCTTTGATTGCCTCGCAATTATCAAAGTATGGATAATTGTCGTAATCTGGATACTGTTCTTTTTCGTGCTTCATTGCATCAAACTGAAAGAAAAATTCATTTTCAGTCATCAATTGTATACACCATTTTCTCAATTCAGTCCTTTCAATTTCTCGATTTAGTAATGGATTATTCCCGTCAATAAAGACACCTTGAGAAACCTGAGCTTCAGAAACTGCATTGTTAAATTCGTCTAATTTCCTTTGATACGCATCCATTATAGATTTAAAGGTTTTCAATTGCCATTCTGAAATTTTAGAATTAGTAGCCTTGCAATTAACCTCAACATTGAAAGATAACATGTTTTCATAATAAATATTCCAAGATACAGGTAGAACATCAGTCATTTGGTTCATAGACTGTGTTATGATCCAACTACCCCATCCACCTTTTCCGAACCATTGATTTCCTACTTGAATATATGAATTTGAAGATAATAGGCTCCCTTCACGTCCAATTATCACGATAGCGGTATTGGCATAATATCCTTCTGGAATTTTTAACCCGTTATCACTAGAAGATACAGTATTTGCACCCCCATTTGTATTATATGCTTTACCAATAACCAAATCTTCAGGATAGGGTTCAACAGTTGCTCCATATGCTGAAGCCCATACTTTGTAATTGGACATATCTAACTCATGTGCATGACTAAGAGTTATTGTACCCGCTCCAAAAGGGTTAGTAATCCCAATTCTTGGATGTATTGGTTTTTCCACAAAAACTCCTTTAATTGATTTTCGTGCTTTTGCAAAGATGTGAAATGCTGCAGGTTCTGGAACCATAAATTCAAATAATAAACCGCTTCCCATAATTAGCCAATGTACACTTCATTATTTTATCAACCCACCTAAAACTCCTACCTTATGTTGTCCTCCGTTAATATTATCAAGTTTATGAGTGTTTTTCTCCTCAAATTCTTCAACAATACGAATTGTTCTCTTCCCTGTTCTTTCAATTAGACGGTTAACACTTCTATCTATTACTTCTCGAGCATATTGTGAAGCTTCCATTTCTGAGTTACTTGAACTTTGAGAAAAGGAAAGACCACCACTTACTCCGAAATTCACTGTACCATAATTGCCTTTAACATATGTATCCAATTTAGCCTCAAAATCATTCTGTACAATTTTACTTGCTTCTTTTGTAAAGCAAATCTTTCGGTAGTTTGCAAATCGCGGATAACTTCCTTTTTCCTTGATAGTTTCAACAGTATAGGTCTCCTCCATGCTTCTAAGATGCCTCGTTTCCCGATCTTTATATTCTCCGTCTAGTAGGTTTTCAATGTGAGCTATTTCTCCAGGTTCATATCTGCTCCAAATTGCTTCCACTCTTCGGTAATCAGAAATTCCTAAAGGTGCTACTTTGCATGGTTTGTAAGGATTTATGATTGGACCTCCTATTTCAGCTGGATCACTTGTCTGTGAATAAATATCATCCAATGAAAAAAAGGCACCTCCTTCTAAGACACCCTTTTTTGATGCATATGAAGGATTAAACACTTTTTGGTAAAGATTATTTGATTCTTCAGATAAAGTGAAGATTAAATCATCGTATTTATTTGAAATACTTGAATCAATTCCCATATCGACCAAAAAGTCCTTTGTAATATCATTTAATTCTGTAAATCTTTCTGGAGATAAATAAAGGAAATCAATGACACTCGGTAAATCTTCTGGATTGATTATCGGACGACCTTCTGAATCAATTTCCCAATCCAAATTTGTATTTACTTCATGTGCTAGATTTCGATATTTTTTCTGATTAGTTTTTATTTCTATTATCGCACTCTGGATTAAATCAATCTTAGTCTTCCATCCAATGTGAATTTCATTTAAGTTCTGTCCAGAATTATCCCCGGGGTCAAGCCTATCTACATGAATTGGCAACAATCCATTTGGAACTATAACAACGGATTTTAAAAGTTTTTGAATTTCATTTATGGTTTGCACCTTTTCTTGAAACAAGGACATGACAATTTTAAAAGCTTGGATTGCATGTAATAATCCCATGCGGAATTTGAAAGAAGTTGGAGAGAAAATATTTACAATCAGATTATTCCAAAGGCTGTCCCATTTTTGAACATATTCAGTTCTGTTGATATCTGATAACATTGCTAAACCCATCGTTTCACATATTCGATCTATTAAGTCATCAGGAAATTCTGTTAAACTATTCAAATACTCAAACACATCCAGAATGTTATTATTATCTGTGTTCATTGTGTTTAAGTCAGAAATGTAATCTCCAGACTCCTTAAAATTGGCTACCAAACTCATTACTTCCTCAAGTGATTCCAGCGTCCCTGTTTGGATTGAATTAAGTAAAGAATCAATGAAAGTCGTGCTACTTCCTGATTTGAAGTCTACAATCTTTATCGAGTTCAGATAATGCTGCCTTTCAGTATTAGCCTGAGGGCTTTTGGCTGTGTTGAAGCTAAAGACTTCAAAATTTTTAGATGTTGACATAAATATTTAGTTTTTATAATTTAATAATTCATTACGACTTAATTTTATGGCCCCTTATATTTAGCTCACCAGATAATGTCCAGTTCATCTGCTTTATTAACTGAATAAAAATCTGTGTTCTATAGATAGTATTTCGGAGTATCTTTTATTATGATTTTTTAGCCATTCATGTCTTGTATGAACGTACTGTTCTATCCATAAATTTTCATTACCTCCATATTTTGGGGGTCTTTCTGGAAATCGCTGCCGCAGAAAGTTCTTAATTCCTCCAGAATGAATGAAACTATCATATATCACTAATAAACTCAAAGGTTCTTTAAATCCATAACCCTCATACCAAATAAAG
>JADJZY010000006.1 GCA_016715505.1 Bacteroidota bacterium | reverse complement strand
TTGTGTAAGACCTAAGTCAAAGATACATTTTGAAACCTTTTCAACGCCGCTGTGAAGACCTAAGTCAAAGATACATTTTGCACAACACCCCAACTTACTTTAATTGTTGTGTAAGACCTAAGTCAAAGATACATTTTGAAACCTTTTCACAACTTTGACGCTATAGCCCGCATAGTTGGGATGTTGTGTAAGACCTAAGTCAAAGATACATTTTGAAACCTTTTCACAACATCCTTTGCCCAATTACACTATCAACATGCGTTGTGTAAGACCTAAGTCAAAGATACATTTTGAAACCTTTTCACAACGCAAAATTTCATTTGATTGATTTTCAATCTGTTGTGTAAGACCTAAGTCAAAGATACATTTTGAAACCTTTTCACAACTAGTGGACTTGGTGATGTTGAATGGGAGTAGTTGTGTAAGACCTAAGTCAAAGATACATTTTGAAACCTTTTCACAACCGCCTGTGTGATTAATTCAATTTTCATATGTTGTGTAAGACCTAAGTCAAAGATACATTTTGAAACCTTTTCACAACTGGTTCACCGATTACCTCTGTAACGTAGCGTGTGTAAGACCTAAGTCAAAGATACATTTTGAAACCTTTTCACAACAGATGACCAATGGCCTGCGGAGGACTTACAGTTGTGTAAGACCTAAGTCAAAGATACATTTTGAAACCTTTTCACAACTATGCAACAATGATTGCACGAGATTTACAATCTGTTGTGTAAGACCTAAGTCAAAGATACATTTTGAAACCTTTTCACAACCCGACAACATTTTTAATACAAGACATATACGTTGTGTAAGACCTAAGTCAAAGATACATTTTGAAACCTTTTCACAACTGCCAGTGTTCTTTAGTTTTAAAATTTGAAGTTGTGTAAGACCTAAGTCAAAGATACATTTTGAAACCTTTTCACAACTTCAACCTTCGTTGATCCATGTAAAGGCAGTGTGTAAGACCTAAGTCAAAGATACATTTTGAAACCTTTTCACAACTGCACGCCTGAGAGCCTGGCAGAAAGGTGCGGTTGTGTAAGACCTAAGTCAAAGATACATTTTGAAACCTTTTCACAACAATAGTTGCATTGGTTAGAATAATTTAGTTGTTGTGTAAGACCTAAGTCAAAGATACATTTTGAAACCTTTTCACAACCTTCACAACATATCCTTGAATTTTCGCACAACTGGAATAGTTGTGTAAGACCTAAGTCAAAGATACATTTTGAAACCTTTTCACAACCGCGATCAGGATAAGGTTTTGGATGAATTGGTTGTGTAAGACCTAAGTCAAAGATACATTTTGAAACCTTTTCACAACCATATTAACTTTGTTGTATTTCCGCAGTTCGTTGTGTAAGACCTAAGTCAAAGATACATTTTGAAACCTTTTCACAACATAATGTTGAGGCAAGTACAAATGCTTTGGTTGTGTAAGACCTAAGTCAAAGATACATTTTGAAACCTTTTCACAACATCGCATCGTCATAGTTTCGTTTACAAAGTGTTGTGTAAGACCTAAGTCAAAGATACATTTTGAAACCTTTTCACAACTATCAAAATATATTTTCGAAAAAACATCCAGTTGTGTAAGACCTAAGTCAAAGATACATTTTGAAACCTTTTCACAACAGCTGAGACTGCAATAGAATCATTCATCTAGGACGAGTTGTGTAAGACCTAAGTCAAAGATACATTTTGAAACCTTTTCACAACTGTTGATGCAGATGTAGATGCAAGTGTGTGTTGTGTAAGACCTAAGTCAAAGATACATTTTGAAACCTTTTCACAACAGAAAAAACAAATCAAAAAAATTGATAAGGTTGTGTAAGACCTAAGTCAAAGATACATTTTGAAACCTTTTCACAACAGATGACCAATGGCCTGCGGAGGACTGATTGTTGTGTAAGACCTAAGTCAAAGATACATTTTGAAACCTTTTCACAACGGCCCGGAAGGGCATCACAAAAAATGTCAGGTTGTGTAAGACCTAAGTCAAAGATACATTTTGAAACCTTTTCACAACTTAAGGTTTGTTCCGGCAAATGTAAGGTTATGTTGTGTAAGACCTAAGTCAAAGATACATTTTGAAACCTTTTCACAACTTACCCCTCTTTGTATAGACGCTATCTATTGTTGTGTAAGACCTAAGTCAAAGATACATTTTGAAACCTTTTCACAACTAAGTTGTTATCAAGGTACTCGATAGAAAAGTTGTGTAAGACCTAAGTCAAAGATACATTTTGAAACCTTTTCACAACAAAGATGCAATTGGTGCTGTTGGCGTAGCTGTTGTGTAAGACCTAAGTCAAAGATACATTTTGAAACCTTTTCACAACTGATTATATACAAGCACATTGCAAATATTGGTTGTGTAAGACCTAAGTCAAAGATACATTTTGAAACCTTTTCACAACACAAGTAGCCAAAGCGAACCACAATGCAACGTTGTGTAAGACCTAAGTCAAAGATACATTTTGAAACCTTTTCACACAACATCAGTTGGGGTGTTTAAGGATGAACTCAAGTTGTGTAAGACCTAAGTCAAAGATACATTTTGAAACCTTTTCACAACAGAGATAGACGTTGGGCTGCATTTGCACGAGTTGTGTAAGACCTAAGTCAAAGATACATTTTGAAACCTTTTCACAACAGCAGCAGCTTCACCTGCATAGGTGGTATCGTTGTGTAAGACCTAAGTCAAAGATACATTTTGAAACCTTTTCACAACATAAACCTGCTTTTATTAAAAAGTCTGCATGTTGTGTAAGACCTAAGTCAAAGATACATTTTGAAACCTTTTCATATCTGCCAAATATCATAACCCAATACAGTTTAGATGTTTAAGTCCTCCAGCAAAGATCCTCTACAAATGCCACCGTTGAAAGTCGATAAATCTTCAGTTATTGCTCTTTTCCAAACAACCGAGTGAAAACAAAATCCCTTGTAAAAAATATGACTTCACGGACAAATGAACATTTTATTAATTTTTAATAGAAAAATGACCGAACCCCTTTCATTTCAAATTTTTCATATATTTGACCATTCCACATGCACACACTCCATCCTGAAAACTGGGTATCTCTTTATGCTGACTATTTACTTCGATATGCGATGTTCAGGCTCAATGACGAAGCCTTATGTGAAGATTTGGTTCAGGAAACGTTTTTTTCTGCCCTAAAAGCCAAAGCCAATTTTAAAGGAAACAGCAGCGAAAAAACCTGGTTAACCTCGATTCTGAAAAACAAAATCATTGACGAATACCGAAAAAGAAGCAAAAAACCGGAAGATGTGAACGAGGAATCAATATATAGCCGTTTCTTCGACCAGGCCGATGAAGAACATGCACATTGGAAAGCCGATACCATTCCTCAACTCTGGGACAACAGCACTTTAGATAATATTCATAAAAATGAATACCATAAAATTTTACATCAGTGTATTCGACGTTTAAACGAAAAATATTGTGCCATTCTACAAGAAAAATATTTTGAAGATTCGTCCTCCGAAAAAATTTGTAAGGATTTTTAACCTTTCTAAGTCTAACTATTGGGTAACCATGCATCGCATCAATTTAACCCTCAGAAATTGCCTGGAACATCATTGGTTTAAAAAATAATATGAAGCTACTTAAATCCATCATGATCAATTGTCAGGAATCTACCCTGCTCAGCTCCAAGGCGGTTGAAGAGCCTTTAAGCCTTTCTGAAAAATTTAAACAGCGCATACATTTAATGCTTTGTAAACCTTGTAAATTTTTCTCCGATCAAATCCGTATGATTCACACTACACTAAAATCCGTTCAAAACGATCGAGGCATCCAAGTTTCCGCTGAGAAAAAACAAGCAATGCAAGAAAAAATTAATTCTTCGAAGTAAGATTTGTAAGGATTCGGATTTCATGGCGTCTATGATGAAAATTCGAATCATGAAAAAAATCATCAGCGCCTTCTTTACGCTTTTCATTGCGATCTTCTCACAGGCGCAAATAGCCCAAACAAATATTGTCGAGCATTTCACCAATTCCAATTGTAGTATATGCGCCAGCCAAAACCCAGGTATTTACAATACCTTGAGCAGCAACCCCAATGTATTACATATCACTTTTCACCCAAGTGCACCCTACGCCTCCTGTGTATTTTCGATGGCCAATCCCAGCGAAAATGATGCAAGAACCAATTACTATAATATTTATGGCAGCACGCCCCGACTTATTGTAAATGGCGTGTTGAGCACCACGGCAAATCTCAGTGCCTCATTAAATACTTCTGCTTCCAATATGAGCAATTTCGAAATACAAGCAACCCAGGATTTAATCACTTCGGATTCTGTATGGGTAAGAATTATTGTAAAAAAAGTTGCTGCCGACACAATGACACAAGCATTACTTTTTGCAGGGGCTAAACAAGATACCGTCAATCAAAGCACCGGCAATGGAGAAAGTATTCATCAGGATGTTTTTCGAAAAGGACTTACCAGTATGACCGGTAATACCATTAATTTACCTGCCAATGTGAATGATAGTACCACATATACTTTCAGCTATCAACTTGCATCCAATTGGCCTGCGAATCGTATGCAGACGATTGCGATACTGCAGCATTTGAATAAACAAGTCATCAATGCTGCCGAATCAAACAAGATTACTTCAATACCAACTGCGGTGAATGAAAATTATCCGGAAGAACTCCAGGTTTATCCGAACCCGGTGAGTGAATTCATCACCGTCAAAACCAATCTTGAGTATGCCACTTATCAAATCGTTTCACTTCAGGGCAAAATCCTGAAAACCGGAAAGGTCGTCAACAATCGTATTCAGGTGGCCGAACTTGCTAATGGCACCTATGTCCTAAAATTCATTTCAAACCCACATATGCTCAACACAAAATTTCAAATTCTAAAATAATCATATGCTTAAATCAATTGTATTCTTTCTCAGCCTATCACTTGGAATTCTTTCTCTTTCAACACAGGCCCAGGACATCAACCAGCTCAGAAAATCACATTTTAATACCGAAAAGTCTATCGCCATTCAAGGGTATGATCCTGTATGCTACTTTACAGAGGGTAAGGCCAAAAAAGGCAATAAACAATTTGCCTTCAATTATGGGAATGTGATCTATTATTTCAACTCTCAAAACAATCTGGATTTATTCAAAGCATTACCATCTAAATACGAACCCCAATTTGGTGGTTGGTGTGCTTATGCCATGGGAAATACCGGTGAAAAAGTAGAGATAGATCCAAAAACATTTAAAATCATTGGCGGTAAGCTCTATTTATTTTACCACACCTTATTCAATAATACCCTGGAAAGCTGGAACAAAAATGAACGTGTATTATTGGCAAAAGCAAACTTAAACTGGAAACAACTTTTCAAATAAATAATCCAATTAAAAATGACTTTAAAAAATATTCTAATCTGGGCTTTGCGGCTTATAGCTGCGGGTATCATGCTGCAAACACTCTATTTCAAATTCACCGCACATCCTCAATCCGTCGCTTTATTTACAACCATTGGACTTGAACCTTACGGACGAATCGGAATAGGTGTCATGGAGTTGATTGCATCCTTGCTGATTCTAATTCCTCGCACTACTAGCATTGGCGCAATTTTGGCGGCAGGACTGATGAGTGGTGCGCTCTTTTTTCATCTCACCACACTGGGCATTGAAGTTGATGGAGATTCTGTATTATTCATTTATGCTTTAATCACTTTCATTGCTGCACTCATACTCATTGCTTTCAACGCTCAAAAATTATTGGCCATGTTCAGGTTAATTTTGAAAGGCAAAAATCCTTTCAGCGTTTTATAAGCCTTCATTTTAATCAGACTGATAGTATACATTCAATCAAAAATTATAAATTCTCACCTTTCCATAAATGATCCCTCAAACGAAATAGAACACCTGAATTTTAATCGATAAAAATTTACCCGGATTATTTGTAAGGAATCGTGCTTAATCTCGTCCAAGTAAAAAAACACATGAAAAATCTATTTTTCTTAGGATTGTTATTGTTTCCTACTTTATTGTTCGCTCAGAAACGTAAGCCATTCATCTCTCGCACCTCATCCGAAGCCGGTGTTTCCCTCACCTCCAACGGAAGCCTGTCAGCATTGGCATTTACCGGGACCCAATATTGGGGAATTGGCAAAAACAAAAAGAACTTTAAATTTGGATTAGGAGGCCGTTTAACGTCTTCTTTTGGATCAGGCAAATTGGAATACATCACCGCTCCAGCCCTTTTAACCAGTGGCAAAACAGGTCCTTCTGTATTTTTTGCAGAACAAATCACCCAAAATATAGACACCCTTTCATTAAATGCCACTCAGGTGAATGCACTGAATATCTATTTGGCTTTGCGATATGATTTTGCAAAAAAATGGGGTGTAGAATTTAATATTGATTTAGTTGGATTTTCTTTTGGCAGTTCTAAAGATGCCAAACTAACTTATGGCGATGGTAATCAACTCATTCAAAACTCAAAAGCCAAACCGACTTCCTTTAACGCACTCCTGATTAGCGACAATGATTTAGGAAGCCTCAATTCCGCATTTATGCTTTCTTACCTCATAAAACCGAAACTGAAAGTATTGGCCGGAGCGGCATTTTTGTTCAATGAATATACCTTAGACAGTCCGGTAACATACACAAACTCCATCGGAACCACAGTGAATGCAGAACGATATCGAACAAAACAATTGATGTTTGGGTTTGGCATCAATTATCTATTCAAACATCAATAGAACATCAATTACTTCATCTTCACAACGACTAATTCGGATCCGGAATGAAATCAATATGCTTCCTACTTTTTGCAATTCTATGTCATATTCAAATCTATGCACAATGGAATAAAATTCTAAATAGCTCCATCACCTTTAAAATCAAAAATGCCGGAATTTCGGTGAAAGGCTCCTTCACCAAATCTAGTATTCAAGTTAGTTTCGATGAAGCAAACCCTGCTCAATCTAGTTTTATTGGACAGATTGAATCGAATTCCATTCAAACCGGCATCAAACTTCGCGACAATCACTTACGCGATAAAGAAGAATTTTTTAATGTAAAAAATTATCCTTCTTTAACCATGAAATCCGTGCTCATCAGTAGGAAAAGCCCGGGAATCTATACCGTGAAATGGTCATTAACTATGAAAGGAATTACCAAGCTGTTCAGCTCAGATGTGCAAACCATACAAGAAGGAAATACCTTGAAATTTTATACTACTTTTACCCTCAATCGAAACGATTGGAATATTGGCGGAAGCAGTTTCACAATGAGCGATTATGTTACGATAACCCTGAGCACAACAGTTCAAAAATAAACAGAATGAAACAATTAGTTGAATCTGCCAAGCATACCTTAACCCAGTTAAGTGGTTTTTTGGAGCAAATCCAGTCATCAGAATACCAACAGACCTTCCCATTGCTTTCAGATAGTACAATCGGAATGCATGTCAGACATGTCATAGAATTTTATCAATGTTTGATAAAAGGCCATTTGGACGGACAAATCAATTATGACGCCAGAGAACGAAGCCTCTTGCAGGAATCCAACATAGCTTACGCACAAAGTTGTATCGAAAATTTACAACATGATTTGGATATGCTCCATGAAAATAAATCGCTCGCTTTATATACTTCACAAAATGTTGATACCTCATCGCTCATCATTGAATCCAGTTTATTTCGCGAGTTATCTTATGTCATCGAACATACCATTCATCATTTTGCCATCATAAAAATGGCTTGCATAGCCTACCTGCCTTCCATTCAACTGGATGCCGATTTCGGTGTGGCCTATTCGACGATTAAATATAGAAACCATGTGCACAGTCACTTATTTACCCCGGCCAAATAATGGATTTATATTGACCCATAACCGTGACGAACATTTCACCAGAGGTATCGCTCAATGGCCTGCTTTATTAAGCTTTTCAAATCAAATGGTTCTAAGCCCAATCGATCGCAATGCCGGAGGCACCTGGATAACGAGTAGTCAAAATTATACCTTGTGTTTGTTAAACGGCGGTTTCGAAAAACATGTTTCACAAGCTCCCTATCGGCATAGTCGTGGAAAAATCATTGTCGACTTTTTTAATTACGTTTCTGTAGATGATTTTCTACAATCCTATAACACACACCAATTAGAACCATTCACTTTGATTATTGTTGAACATGATTCAGATCATATCAAACAATGCACTTTTGACGGCCATCAATTGCATCTTAAAAACTTGACAAAAAACCAAGCCTACATTTGGAGCTCGACCACTTTGTATGATGAAGATTCTATCCTGCGGCGAAAAAAACAATTCGAAGTTTTTCTGCAACAAGAAAATTATACCCAGGAGGATATCATCGCTTTTCATACCAACAAACATCCATCAACTGATCAGGAAGATATTTTGATTAATCGAAATGATATACTTAAAACCGTTAGTCTGACATCCATTGAAAAATCAGCATCTATTTCCATGACTTACTTCGATTTTATTCAATCTAAACAATTAAAGCTTGTACTATAAAAAACCTCGAAAAGGAATTTTACAACACCTCGGTCTTAAGCATCATGAATTTTGGCCCTGGTGGGTATTGGTGGCTCCAATTTGGCCTTTATGGGTTTGGTATATGCTTCGCACCCGAAATCTGACCTGGTTTACCGCCGTTAATCCGGGCATGGAAGACAGTGGCTTTTTGGGCGAAAGTAAAATGAAGATACTCGATTCGATTCCTGCCAAGTATAAACCAAAAACTATTTTTATTCATCATACCCAACAACTTGATGCTTTCCCAAATTTGTTGGCCTTCCCATTCATTGCAAAACCCGATATCGGTGGCAGAGGTCGTAAAATCAAAACCATCCACACCTACGAAGAACTCTTGGCCTATCATCAAAATGTTGAGGAAGATTATATGATTCAGGAAATCATTCCTTACGAATTAGAACTCGGTATTTTTTATATTCGAATGCCCTGGCAAACAAACGGAGAAATTGTGTCGGTCTCTAAAAAAGAATTTCTGGAAGTGATTGGCGATGGTAAAAGTTCAATCAAGCAACTGATGCGCAAGGATTACAGAGCTTCTTTGCAAATCAAACGATTACAGGAAATCATTGATTTAGACGAAATTCTTCCGAACCATGAAGCACGAATTTTAGAGCCCATTGGAAATCATTGCCGGGGTACCATTTTCAGAGATCATGGACATCTGATTACACCTGAGTTAACATCTGTATTCGATGAAATTTGTTTGCAGATAGATGGTTTTTACTATGGTCGATTTGATTTGAGGGTAAATTTTATTGAGGATTTTCTCAAAGGCCAGCACATTCAAATAATGGAACTCAACGGCCTTACTTCAGATCCGGCGCATATTTTTGATCCCAATGCACGATTAAGAGATGCCCTAAAAATTCAATGGAATAATTGTAAAAAATCGTATCAGATTGCAGCTTATCATTTAAAACATGGCGCCACAACAACACCCATTGCCGAATTATATCGTAAAGCGAAAAAGGGGTTTTGAGTCATACACCTCGCTCAATTTTGACCCTGATTCTTGTGATGCCTTCAGCCAAATCAAATTCATAACAAATCGTATCGTCCAACTTCTTCAGTTCTAAATTTGATACTGCCGGTATCCTGCCCATTTGTTTTTGCAAATTTGATGATTCTTACCAAAGTATCCACACAAAAAAAGCCTCCCAATTTCTTGAAAGGCTTGTGGTCCCACTAGGACTTGAACCTAGGACCACCTGATTATGAGTCAGGTGCTCTAACCAACTGAGCTATAGGACCAAAGATTCTCTGGAATCTTAAAGTCGGCAAAACTAAGATAAAGCTTTCGATTTCTGAAATTTACAAGAGTCGATTTGATAGAACCCCAAAGATTCCTCAGCCAAAACCCAACCAGGCATACTCGCCGCCTATCCCATGCCCCCTTGAATCCCTCCCAAAAATTCATTACTTTGCAGCGTTTTATGATTCAATGGTTTTTTCAACATTATTGGGTAGTCGGCATCATCCAACTCATCGGTATCATTCATGCTTATAAATCCGGCAAAACGAATTGGATCTTTATCCTCATTTTTCTTCCCCTCGTAGGAGCGCTCGCCTATTTTATCGTGGAAGTGCTGCCCGGACTCCAATCCGGCAAACTTGGTTTTCTCACCCAGCACCTCTTCGAAAGTCGCCAGAGTATACAGGAACTTGAAAAGAACTTACGCATCAGCGATACCTTTGTAAATCGCACCGAACTTGCCCGCGCATATGCATCCCGTAAAAATTATGCCAAAGCCATCGAGTTGTATCAGTCGGCCTTGCAGGGCATGTATGCCGAAGATTTGGAAGTGATTCTTCAATTGGGTCGTTTGTATTTTCTGCAAGACCAATTCCCTCAAACCATTCAGTATCTGCAAAAAGCCCGTTTGTTAAGCCCCCAGGGCCTCATTCGCCCCGACGATGAATTGTGGCTCGGTATCGCATATCTCGAATCTGGCGATTATTCGAACGCCGAGCAAACCCTGCAAAACCATGTGCGTTTTCACAAAACGGTTGATGCCATGTATTACCTCGGTATGGTCTATCAAAAGCAGGGCCGTACTCAGGAAGCTCAAAAAATTTGGACCGTAGTGATGGATCAGCGCGATCTCATCCCCAAACAAAATAGGCAATTTCACATGCAGTATATACACAAAGCGCGTAAAGCTTTATCGAAGTGATCTATTTCAGGGCCCATCATCATTCTACCATTTAATCATCTGAGCACACGCTTTCCGCTTGTAGTCCCTTTCGCTGAAGCTTCAGGGAGCTATCGCTGCAATCGTGGGGCTGTTCATCGGGTTCGCTTCTATGAGCTTTTGTTTATCAGCGCTTTTCGATGCGATGACGATACGTTCTCCCATTGTCATCGTTCAGTTGCAGAAAATAAATACCGGCTGGTAAATCTTTTAAATCTAATTGAAAAACATCCATTTGGTTTTCTACTTGTGCTTCCATCACACGAGCTCCTAATGCATCCATCAGTTTCCAGTTTCGAATAGGTGATTGTAATTTAGAGCCATCTATTGTATAAAGTCCATTTCCAGGATTGGGGTATATGTTTACCCATTGGCTTGCTTCGTTCACTCCCAATAATCCAGTGCTTGTTTGTGAGGTTTTAATGCGTGCGACACTTACTTCTGAAGTGTAAGGCGGCAGACTACTATTGGGCAACTTTAAATTGTCAAATACACAAGTATCACTGGAAAATTCTCCAACCGACCAAATTCCTCCAAACGCATTTGCACATACACCATGCCCTATTTCAACTTCATCTTTGCCTGCTTTTTTTACCCATAAACAGGAGCTTGTGTTGTTATCGTATTTTGCGACAAATAATTCCGGAGTACTGCTGCCATTCACCAATACCGGATCAAATGTAACCACGCCCCTAAAGAAGCCGGTCATATATACATTTCCGCTTGCATCGGCATGTAAGTTCTTAGCCATATCTGCAGCAAGACCACCTGCTCGTTTGGCCCATTGCAAAGTTCCTAAAGAATCATACTTGCAAATAAACATATCCTCAACACCCGATGCATTGTTCAAGGTGACGCCTCCAAATTGGGCAATGGTTCCTAAAAAGGATCCGGCTACAAAACAATTCCCAGAGGCATCTGTACATATGGATGGTTCGTAAATTGAAGGGATAGCCCCATCAAATTTGGCCCATAAAACATTGCCATTCGGATCTACTTTTACCATCACTAACAAACCTCCATTGCTATTATTGGTGATGGTGATATTATCGAATGTAAGGGAAGTTGCAAAACTTGTACCAACCACAAATGTATTCCCCGATGGATCTATCGCTAACTTTCTAAAGGATGTATTGGTGAATGCAGATGAAGCTGCAAATTTTTTACGCCATATTTCATTCCCCATTTGATCGGTTTTAATGAGATAAGTACTGTCTTCAAAATAACTCGTTACCCGCCCTTGACCACTTTGATCCATCACGACATCCAGGGTGTGCATTCCACCAAACATATTGGTTTTGCCCAAATTTTTTGCCCATTTAACATTACCCTGTGCATCATAACCAGCAATAAATGTAGCGTCATTCATGTTGGGTGATAATTTTACGGTTCCAAACGAAAATGTGTCAGTGGTGGCATAGGTCCCCACAACCATACTATTTCCATTCGCATCGGTGGCTATACCAGTCGCTTCGGATCCACTATTACTCTGGGCTGTTTTCGCCCAAATATGTTGACCGTTGGAGTCTAATTTAGCAATAAAAAACGCCCCGTTATACATTGTGGATGCCAGCAAATTCACTGCTCCAAACATACAGGAAGGTGTTTGAAATCTTCCACATATATAAGCGTTTCCAGAGGCGTCTGTTGCAATTTCATGTCCATTATCATGGCCGGCACCTTTGCCCTGCGCAACCCATTGCCAATTGGCGGTTTGTGCATTCAGTATATTCCCTGCAAACAGGTTCAGCATACTCCCCAGCATGATTGACCCTATGATTATTTTTTTCATACTTTGAAGTTAATGGCTCTTCTTGAATAAGGTGATTTAACTATGTAACTGCAGGTTTACATCCAACAATTGCATCGATAAAATAAACGGCTGCACTTCTTTAAAATACCCGATAAGGCAAACATTGTATAAAAAACAATGCAAATAGAAAAGCCACCGGGGCTGCCAACAACAAAGAATCAAAACGATCCAATGCTCCACCATGGCCCGGCATGATTTGTCCGGAATCTTTAATCCCGGCCATCCGTTTTAATTTTGATTCTGCCAAATCACCCAGGGTTCCTACCAAAGAAGCAATGAGGGCCAATCCTATCCATTGCCACATCGGAAACCAATGTACAAAATACCCCCATATTGCCGCAAATACCATGGTGAATAAAATACCACCTATAGTACCTTCTACCGTTTTCTTGGGTGATATCGTTGGAAAGAATGGGGTTTTACCAACAAAGGATCCACTCAAATAGGCCATGGTATCATTCATCCAAATAAACAGCACCAGGATGAGCGGAAGCAACAAACTTTGAAATCGCATTTGCACCAAAAGCCCAAGCGCCAGCGGAATATAACCCAGTCCACTCAATAGCACCACCGAACCGGGTGTACGTTTTCCGCTGAAGAAAAATATTAAAAATCCGATGCCCATACCTAACCCATAAAACAACATCCATTCGCTCAACAACTGAGCAAGGACATTGGGGCATGTCTGAATAGGCAGAGATATGGTCAGCAAATACAAAGCCATGCCCAAACCCGTAAAACTAAATTTCTCTTTTCCTTGAAAGCGAATGCCCACAATTTTTTCAACGATGGGAATAAATTCTCGTAAACACAAAAAACAAACCAGAGCAAATAGCAAAACAAAAGCAGCTTCATGCCAAAGCATACAACCCAACATCACCGCACTGAATAATGCAGCGCTGCCTAAACGCGTGAGAAAAGTTTGAACGTTTAATGCCATGGCCTCATCAATTTTGTTGAAGATTATTGTTCAGGAGGTTTTCGGCAATCACTTTATACTCTTCAGGTACATGTAATTCCACATATCCAAATGCCATGTATGAACTATCTTGTTTATTGAGCATCACACAGGGAATATCTGAACTTTCGAGATTGCCCTGAGCGGCTTGTGCATCAAACCGGCTGGTTGTTTTATAAATACAAACCCACTTGCTTTGTTTTTCTGACATAAAATTATTGCGGCTTTGAGGAAATTTCTGACCAGTCTTCTACTTCAAATGTTTGTCGGCGGGTATATAAAAAATAGAGTCCTCCTGCAGTTAACCCAAAACTCAGCAAGGCCATCCACAAAGGTATATTCCCGATAGAAGAAACATCCCACGAAATCACCCCGCGGTGATACATAAACATGAGTAGTACAGATAAAAAATTATTGATAAAATGTAATAAAATCGAGAGCCACAAACTTCCGGAAAAATAAAATACCAATCCGAGTATCAGGCCCAAATAAACCCGTGGAACCAAACCGCTTAGTTGTCCATGCAAGGCGCTGAAAACGACGGCCGTAATGACGATAGCCATCACCGGGCTTGATTTCATCATTCGCAGCAAGGTTGTTTGCACACATGCCCTGAAAAAAATCTCTTCTACAATTGCCGGTAACAAACAGATGGTCATGGTAGATATCCAAAACTGACTCCATAATTTGGTCGACAAAATGGATCGGGAAACCATGGAATAATGTTCATCCATTTTTTTGATTTCATCACCCATCGGCAAACGGGCTCCCCAGGCTTCCATCCATCCCACCGCCGGCATCGAAACCAAAAATAAGAGCACCCCGATCAGGATAAACAGGGTACCCGGTAAACGATGGAGTTTCAAATATTGAAGAGGTTGAGGATGTGAGAGGTAAGCATACAACGCCGCTGGTAAAAGAATCACAACCACAAGCGCAATGGCATTCACCCATTTAACGGCACCGATATATTGTTCGGGAATGCTTTTAAATTCAGCCATTTCCGATGAACTCAGGCCAATCACCTGCTGGTTGAGCCATTCGGTGAGGTAGGTTCCTAGTAACAAACCCATAAAAAAAAGGGCACTAAATACCAACAACTGAAATGGTGGTCGGGAATAAAGCAAGTATTGTTTAAACATGGAGATGCCCGCAAATGTATGAAAAATTGCTGCTGAATCTTGATTTCCAAGCCGGATTCGATTCAAGTTGGTTTACTTTCGTGGCATGAAGACCATGCAATACATCGTGTCCGTACCTGAAGGCGAAGATGCCGACTTATTATTGGCAAAAATTCAATCGGATGGATTACAAGGGGTTGAGCAACAAGCTGAACAAATGCTGATTTATTGGGATGCCGATCAGGCCGACCATGAAATGCTCCTCGATGTTCTGAAGGATTACCCATACAGCGCAGAGCTCCTTGAAGCCCAAAACTGGAATGCTACCTGGGAGTCGAATTTCCAACCCATTCGTATCACCGAACAGGTGGGTATTCGCGCCGATTTTCATCCTCCTTTTCAAGATTGTTTGTACGATTTAGTGATTACCCCTAAAATGAGTTTTGGAACCGGCCATCATGAAACCACTCATATGATGGTAACCTGGTTGGATGAAATGGATCTGCAGAATCAATCCGTTTTTGATTTTGGTTGCGGAACCGGTGTGCTGGCTATTTTGGCAGCTAAAAAAGGAGCAACTAACGTCATCGGTATTGATAATGATTTTTGGTCGATCGAAAACGCCCGCGAAAATGTGTTGCGAAATGAGGTACCGCAAGTCCAAATTGACGCAGAGGATATTACCCAAATTTCCGGACCTTTTGATTTGATCCTGGCAAATATTAACCTCAATGTGCTTCTCGCCCACATGAAAGACCTATATCATCTGTTAAAATCGGGCGCCGGCCTCATTTTAAGCGGTATACTCCTCAGCGACGAATCCTCCATGCAGGAAGCCCTAAAAGCCCATGGTTTCAGCATTCGCGACCAAAAAAGCCGGGGACAATGGCTGAGCATATATGCAATAAAATTATAATATAAACTTGTATTTCAGACTTGCTTCCATTATATTTGTGTTTTCAGTTTTGAATCATCAAAGCAATTATTCATGTACGAATTCATTTTATTGATACTGGCTTACCTCATCGGATCTATTCCGACTGCTGTTTGGGTAAGCAAGTACTTTTTTGATATTGATATCCGAAATTTTGGTAGCGGTAATGCCGGTGCCACCAACACCTTCAGGGTATTGGGTTCAAAGGCGGGTAGTTTTGTTTTTGCGGTAGATATGCTCAAAGGTTATCTCGCGGTTGACTTGGCATATTTTATTGCCAAATACCAAATGGACAATATCGCTTTAACCAATTTTCAGGTCCTCTTGGGTATAGCCGCTGTTGTTGGTCATATTTTTCCAATTTGGGCCGAATTTAAAGGCGGTAAAGGAATTGCCACATTGTTTGGAATGATACTCGCTATTCAGCCATTGGTTGCAGTGAGCCTGATCGTGGTTTTTGTATTTATGTTATTTCTGACGCGTTATGTTTCGCTGAGTTCCATATCAGCAAGCATTGCTTTCCCTATTATGATCTTTTTCGTATTTAAAGAACCGGAAGTGATGTATCGGGTTTTTGCACTTGCCACGGCTATTATGGTGGTTTTAACCCATCACAAAAACATCAATCGGTTGCTGGCCGGCAATGAAAACAAGGTTCCTTTATTTAAGAAAAAGAGTAAAGCAGATCCATCCTGATATGTTATAAGGGGCAGTATTTACCCAATGAACGAATATTTCCCTTTCGATCATGAAACTCTTCAGCCCCTTCCGATTTTTATTACATTATAATTTTTTGGTGAGTTTGGCTGCGGCCATGTTAGGAATTGAAACGCGCATTTTATTGAAACTCAATCCCGTATTAAGCGGTGAAATTTTCTTCCTGTTTTTCGCAACACTCACAGCCTATCAAATTTATTATTTCGATTCAGTCAGGCATCCACTCGCTAAATTCATCCTTTTTCCAGCACTGATTCTGAGCATCATCATCGGAATTCAATTGCCGGCGCATAGTCAGCGAATGGGCCTATTGATCAGCTTTTTATCTATCATCTATACCTTACCTGTATTTTTCAAAAGCATTCGATTTTTACGCAAACCGGGGTTTAAAATGGTTTTACTCACGATCATTTGGACCCTAGCAAGTTTTAATTTTCCAGCCGAAAACATGCACCTGTCGGCAGGAGGTGAAATGATCCTCACCTACCGGGTAGCATTTTTATTTTTTTGATTCTCATTTTTAATCTCGAAGGCCGCGAATTTCCGACTACCCTTCAATGGATTTTACTTCCTATTCTGCCTCTCTTGATGATGTTGCTCAGTATTTACCTCATATGGTTGCGAATGGATGCCCTTTATGCCCTGGCCTGCTTGCTTAGCACCCTGCTGTGTTTTGTTCTTCATCGCAGGGCCATTCGCAAACAACACCCTGCATTATTTTATTTATTCTATGCAGACGGACTCATGGTTCTGCATTCTATCTTTGTCCTGATTCTCAAACAAGGACAATATGAACTTTGAAGACATTCTTCACCGGCGATCTATTAATAATACGGGTTTCGACAATACCACCGGTAACATGTCCGGGCGTATTCTCAACAAGGATGGAAGCAGCAATGTGATTAAAGCCGGAATCCCCTGGCATCGTCGAATGAGTTTATTTCATACCCTCATCAATATGTCCTGGACTCAATTCATCATATTGGCTTTATTGGGGTTTGTGGTTACTAATCTCATTTTCGCGCTATTGTATTTTTATTTTGGGATAGAACAAATTGGCAAAGACTCAGACTCGAATGCCATTCACGATTTTATGGATTGCTTCTTTTTTTAGTGTACAAACGGTCACTACGGTGGGCTACGGTGTTTTACATCCTACTTCATATTTGACCAATTTTTTAGCCTCTCTGGAAGCATTATTCGGATGGATGGCTTTTGCCGTGCTTACCGGTTTATTATACGGACGATTTTCTAAACCAACCGCTTACTTGTTATTCAGTAAAAATGCGGTTGTAGCTCCTTACAAAGATGGACAGGCTTTGATGTTTCGTCTGGCGCCCTATAAAAACAATACCTTGACAGAAGCAGAGGTGCTGCTGAATGTTTCATTCCGTATGCACGAAAATGGCAAAGTGGTGAATAAATTTTTTCCTTTACCTGCCGAGATATCCAAAATCAGTGCCCTTTCTCTCAACTGGACTGTTGTTCACCCCATCAATGAGCATAGTCCATTTTACGGCATGTGTAAAGAAGATTATAGTATCAATCAAACAGAAATCATGGTGTTTATCAAAGCTTTCGACGAACATTTTTCCAATACCGTTCAACAACGAACCTCTTACACCGCCGATGAAATTTTACACAGTGCTAAGTTTAAACAAATGTTCAGGCAGAGCGATGATCGGAAAACCACGGTGTTGGAATTAAACAAACTGGATGATATCGAAATGATTAATGAATCCAAAGCGTCATGAATAAATATTTGAGGTATTTTCTATTCAACTTGTTACCGCTCATTGCCAGCTTTATCCTATTCGCTTGCAATGAGTCGGACACTGCTACAAATTCTAAAACGCCTATAAGCAGGGAATCCCCCAAAGCACCTGTACAGCAAACAACACCGGCACCACCACCTGGCGCCGAGCCAAGTGCTGAAGTGGTTTCGACCCGGCAAAGCCCGGTGACTGAAGAAAGGGCCACACGCGATGGCCGAAATGGCCCCAAAGGAGATCTTCCGCCACACGTACGTTCAACTTTGGATTATATTCGTCAAAATAATCGAGCCCCTGATGGATATGTTGGCGGACGTGTATTTGAAAACAGAGAACGTCGACTGCCTATCAAAAATGCACGCGGACAAAGAATCCGATATCGAGAGTGGGATGTATACCCGAAACGACCAGGCAGGAATCGAGGTCCGGAACGTCTGGTAACCGGCGATGATCAAAAAGCCTATTATACAAGGGATCATTACCGAAGTTTTAAACCCATAGAGCGTTGACGCCAAGTTTTAATTTAGATGGAAAGCCCCTGATTAGCCAATTACAACAAACGACTAATGATTTCTTCGATATTGAGACCTTCCGCTTCCGCTTTGTAATTACGCACCACACGATGTCGTAAAATAGGCAAAGCCACCGCTTTTACATCTTCAATATCCGGACTGTATTTGCCATGCAGCAAAGCATAACATTTGGAAGCCATGATGAGATTCTGAGACGCTCTTGGACCTGCACCCCATGAAATATAATTGCGGGCCAAATCACTCCCTTGCTGATTGGGTCGGGTACGATGTACCAAACCAACTGCATATTCCATCACATTATCCGGAACGGGAACCCGACGAACCAAATGCTGGAAATACATGATTTCCTCACCGCTCATGATTTTATTTAATTGAACCTTTTGATCGGTGGTGGTGTTTTTAACCACATTGAGTTCTTCTTCAAAACTGGGATAATCAAGCCAGATATTGAACATAAAACGATCTAATTGTGCCTCAGGCAAAGGATAAGTTCCTTCCTGTTCAATGGGGTTTTGTGTAGCCAAAACAAAAAACGGTGCGGGTAAAAGATGTACTTGTCCCCCAATCGTAACCTGACGCTCCTGCATAGCCTCCAGCAAAGCAGCCTGGGTTTTGGGTGGAGTACGATTAATTTCATCGGCCAAAATGATATTGGAGAAGAGCGGCCCCTTGATAAACTTAAAGTTGCGATGCTCATCCAGTATTTCCGCCCCCGTGATATCGGAAGGCATTAAATCCGGTGTAAACTGAATTCGTTTAAAACCCAAATCCAGCACTTGAGCAATGGTATTCACCAATAAGGTTTTTGCCAGTCCGGGTACGCCGACCAGCAAACTATGTCCGTTACACAAAATGGAAATCAGAGAACCTTCGACGACTTCCTGCTGCCCGACAATGATTCGGGCGATTTCATTTTTGAGGGCCTTGTATTTTTGTTGGAGGGCATTGGCCGCTTCCACATCTGATTGATACATAAATTTTATTTGGGTGGGTTGAGGCAATTATTTTTTTCCATTGGCCTGAGCAGTCGCTCGGAGCCATCGTTGAATATTTCGGCAATCCTGGTATTCTTCATCCACTTTCAGGTAAAAAGTACTCACCTTACCTTCAATCCATTTCATGAGATACTCGTTTTGTTTTTCGGCATATGCCACCTGTTGAATCCGGGCATAGTCATCTTTTAAGTTAGCCCGATGTGGTTCTGTACGATTTCGTAAATATAAAATACGCACCAATTTATCGCCGGTTTGCGGATCAGTAAATTCCTGCGGTTGACTAAATTCACCCGGCTTCATGGCATCAATGGCCAAAACAACAACAGGATCTAAATCAGCAGGAATCACCAATGAACCACCGGATTGTGGATCGGTAAACATACTGCAAACGGAATGCCGCGGCCGAAAACTCCGGAACGAATTCATCCCGACTATTCACGCCCAAATCGCCCCCATTGTCGCGGGTACCCGGATCTTCGCTGTAAATTCCGGCCATGATATCGAAGGCAGATTTTCCGCTCAGGATATCCTTACGAATCCCTTCGAGCTTATCGATTGCATATTGTTCGACTTCTTTATTGATTTTTGGCCTGAACACAATTTGTCCGACCTCCACCATGGAAGGATAAAAGGTAAACTGTCCTGTGGAACTTTGTTGTAAAATACCGCCACTTCCTGCGGGGTAATTTTTACATTTTGCATCACCTGCATTTGCATACGCTGTGCAATCATTTGTTCACGAAAAATAGGTCGGTATTCATCCTTTAGTTGATAGACTGTTTTACCGGATGTCTCCTCCAGTTTTTCTTCGGAACCTGACATATTGATAAAATAACGAATCCGGTTTTCGAGTGCCCCTTCAACTTCTTCATCGGTGACAATCACACTATCGCGGTCGGCTTGCTCAGCGAGAATTTTTTGACCGATATATTGTTCCAGCACATTGCATCGAACGGTATCACTCAAATTGGGGTTGTCACGACGATAATCCTCCATAGAGGCATTGATTTCGGATTGGAGTATTACCTTGTCGCCAACAATAGCAACAATTTTATCAAGTTGTTCTTTCTGTGCAAATGTTTGCTAATTCATGAAACCCATCAAACCTGAAAGAAGAAGAATCTTCAGATATTTCATAAAGTGCGCAATTTACACATAAATGAAACAGGGTTGGCGGGCTTTTTAAAAGATTTAACCCAGATTTTGCAGTTTAAAAAAAATTGTAGCGGGTTTGAGCGCTTAAACAGCGCAAAGACAGACAATTATTGGGCTGACTTTGGATTACGTTGTAATTGACGGAGAAGTTTTTTGGCCGGAACATGAACAGGTTTTCCTTTCACACTAACCACCAAAGTTTGGTTTTTCAGCGCACTTTCGCGGACGAGTTTTTCATACGCGATACGAAAACCAAGGGTCACCTTTTCGACAAACTCCTGGTGTTCTTTACTGGTATTTTTGAATGGCGTTACCATGAATACGTTGCCAAAGATAGTTGTTTTCAATATTGGGTACAAGATTTTTTTCACCATCGGCAATATGCTCAAGCGTCCCATTTGAATTATTCACCAGCAACCAGGCATCCACCAATGGAATAAAGGTATGGAACAAATTATACAAGCCCCTGTGATAGCGCCTTTCGATGAGATGAGGGGGAATATCATGACCGCCTAATGACACCCTTTTGGCCACCCGCTCCTTGGCCATATTCACATCCTGCAACCAAACAAACAACAGCGTAACCTTGTACCCGATTTGCTGGGCCTTGCGCACCAAAGTATGGTAACTGCGGGTAGATAATGTGGTTTCGATGGCAAAATCTGCGCGCTCCTCCAACAATTCTTCGATCCGGGTAAGCATAATGCGCCCCGCTTCGAAAGCGACGGATTCTACAAAAATTGAGCGATCCTTTTTTCAAAGCCTGAAGTTTTTATTCGTTGATAAAGACTACAGCACATCATTTAGCCCGGATTGCAGCAAACTGCCGTGCAGTGCGGAAAGCCGGAGCAAGACATACAAAGAAAGATTTGGCATCCTGCTCCAAAAAAAATTAAAACGATTGCCTGATCCCTTGAAGTGAATGAAAGCGTTATTTGACTTCCAATTTCTTCCTTTCTCGATGGCTTAGAATGATCTCTCAATTTAGTCTAATTTCGCCCTATGAAACAAGACGGGCAACCTGTACAAAAAAATGCTTCCTGGAAACCGGAGGCGGAAGTACTTGCCTGGATGGTGCAATATAGAAATGCGAGTGAGGATGACTTGACTACGATGTTGATGAATCAAAAAAACGAAGTGTTTAAAACCCATATACATCAACTCAAATCGCTGAAAAAAAATGCAAAAAAATGGCCCTTCCTTCTTCAATATCCGGAAATTATTTTACCGCCCGGTTTGAATCAGGAGCAATCCTCCTCGGAGTTAACTGCACGCTATAAAGCAGCGCTTTTTAATGGACAACGATTTTGCGATTTGACGACCGGCATGGGTATGGATGCTTACTGGATTGGCAGAAATTTTAAGGAGGTAGTACTTTGCGAGCCGAATGCTGAACTAGCTGCCATCACGAGTCATAATATGGCTGTTTTGGGACTCGAACAAGCCCGCCTTTTTGCGGAATGGCATGCCGAAGAATGGTTGCAGGATGCTGCTGAAGAAATGGACCTGATTTACCTGGATCCTTCGCGTAGAAATCAACAAGGAGCCAAAACATTTTTTATTGAAGATTATGAACCCCGACTGAACGAGATATGGCCGATGTTGCTAAAATATGGCAAGAGAATCATGTTTAAAACTTCTCCATTGCTGGACATACATCGATGCCTGCAAATGCTAAAACCCATCCATGAAGTACATATCATCAGCGTGGAAAATGAATGCAGAGAATTGGTATTTGTACATGAACGAGGACTTGAAAGTGAAACGCAATTTATTGCTGCCCACCATCATCAGGGACAATGGACGCGTTCGGCCTTTACTCCGACAGCGGAAGAAAATGCGGAACTTGAATACAGCATACCACTCACATTTATTTACGAACCGAATGCTTCGCTTTTAAAAGCCGGCGCATTTAAATGGACCGCAGCACATTTTGGGCTAAAAAAATTACATCCCCATACCCACTTATATACATCTGAAACATTCGTATCCCATTTTCAGGGCAGGATTTTTCGTTGTTTACAAATCTGTAAAATTGAGTCGAAAGCCCTTAAAGAATTTCTACCCGAAATGAAGGGCAATTTGAGTATGCGTAATTTTCCGGGAAGAACAGAAGATTTGAGAAAAAAGTTGGGCATCAAAGATGGAGGACATCATTATTTATTTGCCTGCACCCTTCAACAAGACGAAAAACGATTGTTGATTTGTACCAAGGTAGAAGTGCAGAAAGACCATGTTGTTTAGGATTATCGCATAAGCATAAAATCACCCTTCAGGATTTTTTTCTGTGTATCGGTTTCATATTCGACAACCCAGAAAGAGGTCCCCTGATCGGCAGGAACACCCTGATAATTTCCATTCCAGCGATGAGCGGAATATCGACTATCAAAAACCATATTGCCCCAGCGATTGAACATACGAAGATGAAAGGATTTAAAATCGCATTGTGTGAGCGGACCAATTTCATCGTTGAGGGCATCATTATTTGGTGAAAATGCATTGGGCATAAAAATATCGCAATCGCATTGGTTCATCGTGATCAGAATACTATCAGTTACCTGACCACAAATATTACTGACACGAACCCAATAGATGCCCGTTTCAGTGGCCGTAAATGAGGGGCCGGCATATCCATTTTGCCAGAGATAAGTAGAGGCCGGAGAAGACGCAGTTAACTGGATTTTGTCGCCCTTACAAAGCGTTGTATCATTACCTAAATCGGGATTGGGTAATTCCTTAGCAGTAACAATCAGCGTATCCGAATCAGTTCCACAAGCGTTTGTGACAAACACCCAATAGGTTCCGGAAGATGTAATGGTATACAATGGCGCTGATGACAGATCCTGCCAGAGATATACGGCGTTGGGCGAATAGGCGCTAACGGTAAAAGCATCATTCGGGCATAGGCTAGTATCTTCCCCTAAAGAAATGAGCGGAGCCAAAAAGGATTGTATTGAAATCGTGTCAGAAACTGAACCGCATACATTGTTTAACTGGACCCAAAACAACCCGGCGTTGTTGACAGTAAATGTGGATTGCGTGGACGCATCCTGCCACAGGTAATTGGCAGCAGGATAGAATGCATTGAGCACCAAATTTTGTCCCGGGCAAAGGAAGGTATCTTTTCCGAGGTTCACTTGTGGTAAGGATTTTAAGCCAATCACGATGGTATCTCTAACCACCCCGCAAGATGTTGTTACCTGCGCCCAATAGGTACCCGGCGAATTTATCCAAATGGAAGAATTTGTGGAATTATTGGACCACAACACGGAACCTACCCATGATCCGACGCTAAGTTGCATGCTATCACCGGAACAAATGTTGGTATCTGCACCAAGATTCAATGGCGGCAAAAGGGGCATATTCACCTGAACGGTATCGCTCGCCGAACCACAAAAATTACTTACCTGTACCCAATATGTACCTACCTGATTGGTTGTGAATGAAGAAGAAAAAGAGCCATTTTGCCAATTATAAGTTGAGCCGGGATAGCCCGCATAAAATGTGATAAAGTTACCGGGACATATGGTTGTATCAGGTCCCAAATTTACCACAGGAAGAGTTAGTAGGTTTACCATCAGCGTATCACTGCTCACACCGCACTCATTTGCAACCTGCACCCAATATTGCCCGCCTGCGCTCAGGGTTAAGACCGAATCGCTACTTCCATTCGACCAGAGATAAGTTGCACCCGGATAAGCGGCCTGCAACAAAACAGAGTCGCCGCTACATAAAATAATATCCGGACCAAGATTGACAACCGGATTGGGCTTAATACCCACCTGAATAGTATCGTACCAGGTGCCGCAAATATTTTGAACCTGCACCCAATAAGTACCGGCCTGTGAAACAATGAGACTATCGGCTGTACTGTTATCGGACCAGAGAAAAGTACTCTGTGGAGAATTGGCATATAACACGGTAGATTCATTCAAACAGATGAGCGTATCATTTCCTAAAAAAATGACTGAGTCGCAGGGTGGTTCCTGAATGATATACACCCCGGCTAAATCAGGTGCACCAGCGGTTTGCAGGAAGGTGATTTTAAGGCCGGCAACTGTGTCATTGAGTGTGGCTCCAAAATCGGTATCAAAATCGAGTGCAACCATATATCGCGACATGCCAAATGTTGAAGAAAAACAATTGGTGAATAAATGTTTCCAAGGAGTATCGGGTAGTTGCGTCCAGGATGAAATACTTACATTGTGGATGGCAGATAATGATCCATTGGTATACACTAACTGAACATCGTAATTATCGGGGTGATAACTGGTTTCCAGCAATAGTTCATCCCCGGGCTGGTCTAACCAGGCATTTCCGAAATAGCCGACACTCACATCCCCCGCTTGAAAATTCACCCAGGTTGAATCGTCGGGTGCCCCTGTAACATAATTTGAACTACAACCATTGGGATGCGTGGCAGTTACCCAATAGTCAAAAATAGGATAAGGGCCCAGCGATTGAGCCTGAAGGGCAGAATGATTGAAAAAATGAAAACAAAATAAGAGGAGTATAACGCAGGACTTAGCGAATGAATGGATGAACAGATTTCCAATTCCAATATAATTCCTAGTAAGATGATTGATCCTATTCTGCATGGTTTTTTTTGGCGAAACCGTCAACATGGAAAATCGGAAAGCCCGTCCGATTCTTCGGCGCAATTTTGATAATTTCAAAATGGGTGATGACAAATAATTGGATAAAGCATGACACATACGAAAGAGCTGTTTGGTTGTTTCCTTGACCAAATGTACTCTTTTCGTGCTAAAAAATGATCCTCCGTTAAGAGATGCAAAATCTAATATCCGAAAATTTCTTCCAGACTTAATTTTTTAACCGGTCCAAGACTTTTTACAAAATCCCAATCAATTTTATCGTTGTTCGCCAAAATTGCTAAAGTATAGGGCTTGGAAGCGATGCGTTGCTGATGAAAACGAGAAACATCATTCATGCTCAATTTGGGAACTGTTTCGTAAATCATCTGATTGGCATCTGTTTGAAGTCCTTTCTTTTTCGCATTGATATAACTAAAGAAGATACTCGTTTTTGTTGTTCGTGTCGTTGAAATGGTGTTGCGTATACTTTGTTGTGACTGATTGAACAATTTTTCTGATACCGGCAAGGTATTTAATAATTGCTGCATACCCTGAACGGCATCTTGCATTTTATCAGCCTGGCAACCTACGTATGCGATCATAGAGAAAGGATATTCCTTTTTTTGTGGCGTGACAAAAGAGGCATACGTTGAATAAGCCAAAGCTTTGGACTCGCGGATTTCCTGGAATACAATACCACTCATATTGCCGCCAAAATATTCATTAAACAAATGAATGCGTGGCATTTCCTCCGATTTAAAATCCTGGTCGTTGCGGAACCATTGAATTTCGGCTTGAACCATATCAAAATTGGTAAACAATATTTCGTTCGAAACTTGCTTAGTGAATGTCAAAGGCGCTATCTCCGGATTTCGTTTATATGCTGCGGGAAGCGGATGTAATTTTTCTAATTTCGAAACAATTTGCTCGGCAGATTCCGGACCATAATACATGACATGGTGTTTATAACTGGTGAGGCTGTGCAAGATGGCGACCAATTCCTCCGCTTTCAGGGCATCCAATTGTGCATTGTTGAGTTCATCGTTAAATGGATTTTTAGGCCCATACTGTGCATAATAACGAAGGCCTGAGCGAATGAGGTTTTTATTTCGTTTGGCATCAGCGCGTTTCTTTTTAATGCCTTCAATCATTTCTTTCAGGGCTTCCGGATTGGGTTGACAATTGGCCAGGAGATGTTCGAAAAGACCCACACTCTCATCGTAGTTATCTTGCAAGGCATTAAGATATACGAAGCTTTCTTCATCAGAAGCATTCACGCCAAAATCGCAGGCCAGGGTATAGAACTTTTTACTAATCTGATCGGCTGTATATTTTGAAGTACCGAGATATTGCAGATAATCCAGCGCAATAGGCAACAGCGGATTGTGACGCGACCCGGTTTCAATAAAATAATATTGGGTAAATAAACGGTTGTTTGCATTGTTTAAACTCCAAACTTCCGACTGCATACTTTTTGTTCCTATGCTGGACTTACGGATATCTTGCTGATAGTTGACAAATACCGGTTCGATGGGCTTGGGTATCTGACTGGCAATATTTTTAACAAAATCGCTTTGTGCATCCCGATTTACCTGCACCGGTGTAATGATGGGTTTTTGGATTTTCTGGATATTGGAATCTTTGCCCAGGCGTTTGTAAACACATACATAATTTTGACCCAACCATTTTTGAGAGAATTGCTGAATATCTTTTTTGGTCAGTTTACTCATTTCATCAATCATACTCACTTGCATATCCCAGGGAATTTCGGCCGAAAATGCATCCAGTAAGGCATATGCTCTACCAGCATTACTTTCATGCTGTTGCATACGATTTTTTTGATAGTTATTGATGACTGCTTTCAACATCTCTTCGTCAAATTTTCCATCTTTTAATAACTCAATTTGTTCCAGTAAATGTTTGCGTACTTCCTCCAATGTTTGACCTTCTTTGGCCTTCCCTTCCATGTACAATAAACTATAATCCTTAAGGCATAAGAACCGGCGCTGGCAGAAAGTACCAATTGTTTTTTCACCAGATTGAGGTCCATTAAACCGGCATTTCCGTTCGATAAAATGCTACTCATCAAATCCAGCATCATCGCTTCGCGGGTACTTGCGCCCGGAAAACGAAAGGCGATATCCACATACTCCGCATCGGGCCCGTACACTGAACCCACAATGGGCTTTTCGATAGGCACCTCCGGTTCAAAAGTATATGGAGGCACTTCTTTAGGCTGCATGTAAGAAAAAGCATTGTTTACTTTAGCAATCACTTCATCAGGATCAAAATCGCCGGCCATAATGACCACCATATTATTGGGCACATAGTTCTTGTAAAAATATTTTTTGATTTCGACGAGAGATGGATTTTTAAGATGTTCAACGGTACCAATGGTAGTCTGTAATCCGTAGTTATGTTTTTGAAATAATTGGGCGAAAAGCAACTCGGAGGCTTTGTCATCATCATCATCCAGAGAGCGATTTTTTTCCTCGTAAACGGCCTCTAATTCGGTGTGAAAAATGCGGAGTACAGGATTTCTGAAACGCTCTGCTTCAATACTCAACCAATTATCAATTTGATTAGATGGAATATCATTGATGTAAGCTGTTTTTTCGAAGGAGGTAAATGCATTCGTTCCTTGTGCACCAATCATGGCCATCATTTTATCATATTCGTTGGCAATGGCATATTTGGCCGCTTCACCAGACAATGAATCGATTTTATTATAAATACGCATCCTACGTGCTTCCAGCGTTTCGGAATTGTATATTCCGTAAGTCTTTTCAATTTCGTCGAGAATCGCTTTTTCCTTACCCCAATCCAAACTACCGTATTTGTCAGTTCCTTTAAACAACATATGTTCCAGATAATGAGCGAGACCTGTATGTGTTGCAGGATCCGTTTTACTGCCAGCTTTGGTTGCGATGATGGTTTGAATGCGCGGCATTTCCTGATTCACACTCAGAATAACCGTTAAGCCATTTTTGAGAACATAAAATCGTGATTGGGTCGCATCACCTTTTACCATACGATAGGTATAACCCTTTGAAGTTTGTTGTACCCATTTGTTCGATTGAGCAGAAATCTGAACAAAAGATGTCAAAAGAATAGCAAAAGCCATTACAGCTTGGATAATAGACCTGTTTTTCATAGCGCTAATATAGGCACTACCGTTTAAGGCTAAAAACATTTGTTGGATATCAATAAACAGAATTCTGATATTCAGAATCTATTTCGTTCTCACACTCACCGCGATTCTTCTATTTTGCGCGCGGCCAAGATCGGTAGAATTATCTTCTTTCGGATGAAAAGGACCAAAACCCTCATAGGGCTTTGGATCTTCAAACATGGCTTTATCTGCACCCATCGAAATCAACTTATTATAAACCGTTCTTGCTCTGGCTTCGGACAATTTAATATTCTTAGTGGTATCTCCTACATTATCTGTAAAACCGCCCAATTTTACCAACACCTTTGGATATGCTTTTAAAACATCAACCAGATTTTGTAGTTGTTTTTCGTAACCACCTTTTAAATTTGACTTCCCTGATTCAAAGAGGACATCTTCAAAATCAAACCAAACTTCCTTGCCTGCGACTGCCGTCGGGTCATTGATGAAGTTAAAGAGATGATCTTCAAATCCGCCTTTATGGCCATCTAAAATACTCCCATTGGGCAACTTAATCTTAATCGCTTCCCCTTTCCGTTTCAACCAATTTCCGGAGGCATCGAGTTTGCCCTCTGAAGTATCCGGACTCACTGCAACTTGAGTGGCGGCGGCACTATCGAAAGCTGAGGAGATGGATGCACCAGCAGAATCAATCACTGCTTCATCTTGTTTATTTTCTTCCTTATTGGATTGGCTGCCATTCATCCACCACCAAAGTCCAATACCCAGTAAAGCGATTAAGATCAGGGGCAATACCCATTTCAAACTATCAGATGTTTTTGCCTGATTTTTCATATTTGATTCATTCTTGGGCAAGTTAGGAGCCCTTAAAAATGAAGCCATTCCCTCGGGCATCATGGTTTCGATGCCCTCACTTTGGGTGCTGAGTTTTTGAACCAGACCTGCAAAGTTTAAGCCTTCCGAAAGCATTTTACGCCCCACAATAGCCGACAAAATAGTACCGCCAATACTTAGCAAGGAATTACAATTACTTGGTTTCAGTCCACTAAAATTGGAGATCATATTGACCAGTCCTGGTGCTTTTTCTCCTAAAACGGATTGAATGACATGGTCGCCGGTGGAAACAGGTTTATCGGAACGAACGATATTCAGGTTATTGATGATATCATGAGCTTCTAATTGTTGGGTGCCGGCTTTACCGATTAATTCGTTGAGCGCATAAAATTTACTTTCATCTACTTGAGTTAAAGAAAATAATAAAGCGGGAAAAATGCCTTCGAACGATTTTCTGATCTTATTTTCATCTTCGCTTAATATACGCGATGCAGAGGCCGTGATATCAGGGGTAATCATCGCCTGCATTTGATGAAGAAATGTGTTCATGTGTAGTTGTTTTGGTGTAATGTAGTGCAAATATGTTCGTTTTTCGAGATTGTTAAAATGTCCTCTATGTTATTTTTCGTTAATGCAGATTTTTTATATATAAACTTCTTATCAAATCAAAACCGCAACCCTCGTTATCTTTGCACACATGATCAAAATAGGTGATATACAACTACCTGATTTCCCGCTTTTGTTAGCACCTATGGAAGATGTGAGCGATCCTCCCTTTCGATCGGTGTGCAAACAAAATGGCGCTGATTTGATGTATACCGAATTTATCAGTTCTGAGGGCCTCATTCGGGATGCCATTAAAAGCCGTCAAAAGCTCGATATTTTTGAGACAGAGCGACCTATCGGCATACAGGTTTTTGGGGGAGATGAAGAAGCCCTCACCTTATCTGCCAAAATCGTAGAGGCAACGGGTCCGGATTTAATCGATATCAATTTTGGTTGTCCGGTTAAAAAAGTAGTCTGCAAAGGTGCAGGCGCCGGCATTCTAAAAGATTTGCCAAAATGATTGCATTGACCAAAGCCGTGGTGAATGCTGTGAAGATACCGGTGACCGTTAAAACCCGCCTTGGTTGGGATGAGCAAAGTAAAAATATTGAGGAAGTCGCCGAACGCTTACAGGATGTGGGCATACAGGCATTGAGCATTCATGGTCGCACCAGGGCACAGATGTACAAAGGCGAAGCAGATTGGTCATTAATTGCAGCGGTTAAAAACAATCCCCGCATTCACATTCCGATTTTTGGCAATGGCGATATTGATAGTCCTTCCAAAGCTGTAGCCTATAAAAACCGATATGGGGTGGATGGTGTCATGATTGGCAGAGCCGCAATTGGGTATCCCTGGATCTTTCGCGAAATCAAACATTATATCGAAACCGGCATCACATTACCGCCTCCGGAGATCGAAGAACGGATTCGTGTTTGCCGACAACATTTGGAATTTTCGCTCCAATGGAAAGGCCCCAAATTAGGTATTCTGGAGATGCGCCCTCATTATGCCAATTACCTGAAGGGTTTATCTCATATCAAAGAATTTCGGCACAAACTGGTACATGCTCTGGATGCCGAAGAGGTTTTGATGATTTTTGATGAAATCCTGGAATATTACGGACAAGCCATTTCATAAATCCCTGGCCATTGCCGAAACGTTAAGCCCATCTAAATTTAAGCCCAAAAGCAGAATTGCCTTTACATTTGCCAAAATTTTAAAAAATGCAACAAGTAAAAGCCGGCGATACCATCAAGGTACATTACAAAGGCACCCTCACTGCAGATGGCAGTATGTTTGATAGTTCTGAAGGACGTCCTCCTCTGGAATTCACCGTTGGAGAAGGTATGGTCATTCATGGTTTCGATCATGGAGTGATGAATATGAGTGTCGGAGAAAAAAAGATTGTGGAAATTCCGGCTTTACAAGCTTATGGCCCGGTGAATGAACAAATGTTTTTTGAGTTTGAAAAAGCACAACTTCCGGAAGAAATGGGCGAACCGCAAGCTGGTATGGAATTAAACATGATGGATCAGGACGGAAATCATTTGCCGGTTGTGATTACTGAGGTGAGAGAATCAACGATTGTTTTGGATGGCAATCATCCTTTAGCCGGTAAAGACCTCACGTTTGAAATTGAATTGGTAGAAATCAATGCTTAAATCAACCTATATGTTCCGGTATCTGATTTTAAGTTTGATCACGATATGTATAGTAGCCTGTCAGAATGATGGCAAACCCGGAGGTAGTGGCAACACACCATACGACTTAAAACTTCAGTTAAAAACAGGCGATCATTTTCGATATGAAATGAGTACGATTCAGCGAATGAATCAAACGCTCATGGGTAAAAAAATGAATATCGATCAGGAAATGTTGTTTGTGTTTGATTATGATGTGTTACAGTCTAATGGACAATCCACCGATATGCAGGTTACTTATCATCGCATTCGAATGAAACAAAAATCAGATGCCGGAACGGTTGAATTAGATACCGATTCAGCTGAATTAAGAAATCCGGTTTATAAAGACCTGTTGAAGTTGAAAGGAAAATCTTTTCAAATCACTGTAAATTCAACAGGCGAGATCACGAAATTGAGTGGAATGGAATTTTTGGGTGGGAATTCCATGTCGGATAGTTCGCTCAAAAGTATGCTGGAAATGAGTTTTAAATTATACCCCGATCATCCGGTAAAACCGGGCGATCAGTGGAACATTGAAATGACCAACGACTTAGGAGGTGTAATGAAAATGAAACTCAACAATACTTATGAATTGATTCGGGTTGAAAAAGAATTGGCAGAAATTAAATGCCAGTCAAACATCAGCTCTGAGAAAGGCAATACCCAGCAAATGGAAATGGAATTATCGGGCACCCAAAATGGAACCATGCAAATGGAGTTAGCCACCGGTATGGTGCGAACACTCAAAATGAAACAAAAAATGAGTGGTCGCCTGAAAGCCAGTAATATGGATATTCCTATGGAAATTGAAAGCGACGTGGAGCTGACAGGCAGTAAACGATAAACGGATTTACACCCTATTCGGAGAGTGAAAAATTTTCGAATTCAGAATATTTAATTCTCGTTTTAACCCAAATCCTTTAATGCCATGAGGTGTTCCTGTTTAATCCCTCTTTCGGTTTGAATTAAAGTGGCACATTCCGTTTGAGGATCATGTTCGAAAAAGAGTGCCCAATTTTCCTGTACCGCCTTGTTCAATAAAATTTCTTTTTCCTTCAACGTTTCCAATGGTTTCATGTCGTAGGCCATCACCCAGGGCATGGAAATATGAGCGACAGATGGAATTAAATCTGCGCAAAACAGCAGTTTATGTTTTTCCAGGGTGATTAAAGGTAACATCATGGATTCGGTATGCCCCTGTACCAGTTGAATTTCGAAACCGGGCATAAAAATATCTCCGCTTTGCGCATATAATAATTTGAGTTGTCCGCTTTCCTGAATGGGTAAAATATTCTCTTTCAGGAAGGATGCTTTTTCACGGGCATTTGGCTGAATAGCAGCGGCCCAATGTGCTTCATGACTCCAATATGTGGCATTTTTAAACGTTGGAACAAGTTGCTCACCCGAACGTTGAATAGCACCTCCACAGTGATCAAAATGCAGATGGGTTAGAAAAACATCGGTAATATCATCGCTAGTAAACCCATTTTGTTCTAATGAAGTTTGCAAAGAATATGGCCCATGGGGTTGAAAGAATCCGAAGAATTTTTCGTCCTGTTTATTCCCCATTCCGGTATCAATCAAAATCAAGCGATTTCCTTCTTCAATCAACAAACATCGCATGGCCCAGGAGCACATATTATTTTCATCAGCCGGATTCACTTTATTCCACATCGATTTTGGCACTACACCATGCATAGCACCGCCATCTAATTTAAACATTCCGCTGTGTATCGTATATAATTTCATTGTCGTAAATATGGACAAAAATAAACCGAAAATAATCGTTTCACCAATCTGTTACAAAATCTGCAGATTGATTATATAACAATTCCAATGAAAAAAAGCCCAAAGAAGATTTCGTTGTGTGAAATCTTTAATTTTTTAAGGTTGTCAATGGTGCAAAACCTGAGTATGCCTTTTGCGCATCAAAAACAGGATGAGCAAACCAAGTGCAAAATAAACACTCAAGGCCAATGCAGAGAGGCGCATACTCCCTAATGCATCAGCGATCACTCCAAAACTGGCGGTACCAATCACGATGCCTAATTTTTCGCACACATCATAAAAACTAAAGTAAGAAGCAGTATCAGGAGTATCGGGCAGAAATTTGGAATAAGTAGATCGGGATAAAGATTGAATACCTCCCATCACCATACCCACGGCAAATGCCAGCATATAAAATTGATTGACCGTATTTACAACATATGCCGATATACAAATGCCAATCCAAATAATCACCAGTAAGGACAAGGAAAATAAGTTCCCTTTTTTATCTGAAATTTTCGCAAACAATCTTGCTCCGGCAATAGCAACCAGTTGAATAATCAATACAACCAGCAATAATTGCACCGGTTCCATCTTCAATTCATCTCCTGCAAAATAGGTAGCCATATACATAACAGTTTGCACACCCATATTAAAGAAAAAAAATGCCGCGAGGTATAATCTGAGTACGGGTAATGATTGAAGTTCATGCCAAACCTTTTTTAGTTCCTTAAAACCTTTCATGAGTATATGACCCTCATAGTCATTCCGATGCCTCGGCTCCTCTTTTAAGACCCTGAAAGGAATTTGCGAAAATCCAATCCACCACACACCCACCAATAAAAAAGAAACCCGTTCAGGTATGTGCAAATCAGCTTCAAACCAGGCATAGCTTGCATTTAAAAACATCAAAGCCAGACATACAATCATCAAAATCACACTTCCGATATAACCCATGGCAAAACCTTTGGCGCTCACGGTATCCTGTTCGTTTTTATCCGCAATTTCAGGTAAAAAAGCATTATAAAATACGATACTACCACAGTATCCAATGGATGCCAAAATAGAACAAGCCAATCCGTAAAATACATTTGCACCATCGGCATTTTTTACGAAAAAAAACATACCCATGCAAGACAATGCACCCAGGTAGCAGAAAAATTTCATGAATCCTTTTTTATTCCCCTGATAGTCGGCAATGGAAGATAAAATAGGCGATAAAAAAGCAATGAGTAAAAAAGAAAAGGAAATAGAAAACGAGGCGACTACGCTTTTTTAAAATAAATAACCAAATATTTCTACCTGATCTACGATTTGGGTATAGTAGGCCGGAAAAATAGCGGATGTGATGATGAGGGAATACGCTGAATTGGCCCAATCATAAAAAGTCCATGCTTTAATTTGTTGGCGTTTATTTGTTTGAATCATGGGAGACTGGTTTTAACTGATGCATCGAAATATGTTCGCTACACATGCTATATTCATCGGCATCATTGCTGGCCACAATCAGTAAACGATTTCCCAACCACTGTTGCATGAACTGATGATATTGTTCGATACCGGCAGCATCTAAATTTGAGCAAGGCTCGTCGAGCAAAAGCACTTCAGTATCTGCAAAAATGGCCTGAGCAAGTTTAACCCGTTGTTTCATTCCGCTGGAAAAATGCACGATGTATTTATTGCGATGTTCACCTAACCCAATTTGATCCACTATATCGTTTATAGGCATGATGGGTTTTTTAATCGAAAATGGTACTGAAAAAATTCATCCAGGCTCAACTCTTCAATTAATTCCATGTAGGCGTACAACAAGAAATGGCTGATGCAATTTCATGTTCCTGATACATTTTTCCCAGCTCATTTTGATATTTCATGGTCCCTTTCCAGGATGCATAAATCCGGCAATCACCTGAAGCAGTGTCGATTTTCCGCTGCCATTTGATCCGGTCAGCGCATATGTTTTTGCACCCTCGAATTGCAGACATACATCTTTAAATATCCATTCTCTGCCGAAACGTTTGCTGATATGATCCAGATAAATATTCAAGGAGATTAAAATATGTTGATTTATAAATTAATATTGACCTGTGCTGAGTAAAACAAGCGTACATGCTTCCAGGCATACTATACCTTGTTGTGTGGCCATATCCTGAAATTCGGGATTTTCTGTTCCGGGGTTAAAAATGATTCTACGAGGTTTTAAACCCAAGCAATAATCATAATAAGGCGCTTGATTTTGTGGGCCCAAATAAAGCGTTATGGTATCTACGTCTGCTAAGGTGAGATTCCCGTCTTCGTGCATCACCAACAAATACTGACCATTGGATAAAGCCGAAATATCCATTTGCAGATTAGATTGGGCCATTTCACTTTGTAATACCGTTCTTCCCATCATATCGATCAATTTGACCATGGCTTGCCGGGGTTGCCTGTTCAGATTCAATTGAACCCATTGTGCAGCTGGATTTGGGAAAACAGAAAAAGTAGTTCCATCTAAAATATCCCGAATATGATTGGGCGCCTGATAAGGATTTTGATCAATTTTTAAAACCCAATAATCAAAATTACCCTTTAATGGAACCGTTTTCCAGGCAGACGGATTTGAAATGGATGTCCCTGCTAATAGAATCTTTTGATCTGCTGTTTCCTGTAAATATGCAAAACGGTCAAAGGAACCACCGCCGATACTATATTGCCATAGGGCATTACCATTTGCATTGAGTTTGAGAATCCAGTAATCTTTATCACCATAATTGGGAACCAATTTATTGCCGGAAATCCCTCCTTCGCTGGTGCCTCCTAATAAAAAGCCACCGTCCTGGGTTTCAACGAGGTGTTTACCCCATTCGCGGCCGTTACTACCATAAACCTTTTCCCACTTTTTATTGAGATTGGAATCCAGTTTGATGATCCAATAGTCGTAATTCGCATAGGGTGATTCTGATTTATTGCCAGAGGCCTGCGACACAGAACTTCCGGTGAGCACAAATCCACCATCCTTGGTTGCACAAATATTTTCGAGATCATCTTCAAAAAAACCGCCGAAGGTTTTCTCATTGACTAAATTGCCTAATTTATCCAATTCCAAAATCCAATAATCGGTATAACCCCGATGTAGATCGAAGCGTTCACAATTGGGATATCGGAAATACGATACACTCGACCCGGAAGTGCCGGCAATCACCAAATTGCCATTGGCCTTTCCACCATTTTCCCACTGTTTCATTTTCATATCCGCCTAAAGTTCGTTGCCATCGAATGCTGCCATCCGGATTAAATCGGACAACCAATAAATCACGGGTTTTGAACGTGTCGGAAGGGTCTACTTTTTGTAGTGGAAAACTCGTCAACGCATAACAACCGGTATCCGTTTTTTCGGCAGAAACATACCACTCCATGGTATGACCGCTGGCAAAGTAACCGCCGGTTGCAGAAGGAATAACGGTTAGTAGATAGTCGTGTTCTGCACTTCCAAAAGTTCGTTGCGAAATAATCCCCCCACCATTGTCCAAATGGAGTATCCAATAATCCATGCCTCCACGACAAGTATCTGTTTTATCTCCCGAAATCCCTGAATTTGACTGAGCGGCTACCCAATAAGTTCCATCGGACATTTCATTGATATCAAATACACCATCAAAGGCATCTCCACCTAGGGTTCGGTCCCATTGTTTATTGCCAAAGGCATCCATTTTCAGAATCCAGCAATCATAAACGCCATTATTCATTTCAGATTTATCGCCGGTGATATCCGAGTAGGAATAACCGGCTACTATACTTCCACCATCACTGGTTATTTTAATCACCTCCGCAAATTCAGGTTTATCACCTCCAAGAGAACGTTGCCATAAAATTCCGGGAACTTGAGCCCTGCTCAGAAAAGCAAAACTCATGGCCAAAAAGAAAAGTATTGCTCTGATCATAACCTAAAAATATTGATTTCCATTGACAGTATGGACTTTCCGATCCACATTTTTTAAAATTCTTGATAAAATATTCCTAATTAGAGGAAGAAATTGCTGAGTTCACAGCCCTGAAATAGTATTTTTGGGCTCAGTTTCAAGAGTCATGCGCACCCTCCCCTACCTATTGTTGTTTTTCTGTTGTTTCATGAGTATGAATTTAAAGGCTCAGGACGGAACAGATACTACAAACATTTTTATTCCGGAAAATGTTTCCATTTTTAAAGATGCCCGATTGGATTTGCTCGACAAAAGACCGGCATTAATGGCCAAAGCCGAAGAAGAAAAAAAGGAAAAAGAAATCCCTTTATATAAACCCATCGTTTCATCGGATGGGAAGAAAAAAGTAACCGGGAGTATCTATACCGCCAAAGGATTTCGTATTATCATTTACAATGGCCCAGACCGTACCCAGGCGCTGGCGGCAAAAAATAATTTTTCGCGGGCTTTTCCCGGAGTGGCTTCGTATTTGAGTTATAATGTGCCTTCTTATAAAATTAAAGTAGGGAATTTCGAAGATAAAAAGGATGCAAGTAGTTTTTTACGAAAAGTAAATAAAGCTTTTCCGGCTGCATTTATCGTTCCTGATGTGGTCACCGTAAAAAATATCAATGTCGTCCAATAGCCCGCTTCAAAACCTGATTGATCAACACCTACCTGCATTTATTCAAATCAGGGAACATATCCATCAACATCCGGAATTGTCATTTCAGGAATTCGAAACCAGTGCATTCATTTGTTCCAAACTAGATGAATGGGGTATTTCCTATCAAAAGGGGTATGCAGGCACCGGTATTCTGGCCAGTATCCAGGGGCGAAATCCGGATAAACAGGTCATTGCATTTCGGGCAGATATGGATGCCCTTCCTATTGTGGAAATGAACGAAGTGGCTTATGCCTCCAAAAACAAAGGTGTGATGCATGCCTGCGGACATGATGTGCATAGTACCTGTCTGCTCGGTGCAATCCGGATTTTGAATGAAATCAAAAATGACTGGGAAGGAACCATACAATGTATTTTTCAACCGGGCGAAGAAAAACATCCGGGAGGAGCCAGCCTGCTCATCAAAGAAGGTATTCTTGAGAACCCTAAGCCAGCCGCGATTTTTGCCTTGCATGTTTATCCTCATTTGCCATATGGCAGTATTGGATACCGCGCAGGACAATACATGGCTAGTGCTGATGAAATTTATATTCGCGTTATCGGAAAAGGAGGACATGCTGCTTTACCCCATCAAACGGTTGACCCCATTATCATATCTGCACAATTGTTGACGAGTCTGCAACAAATCATTTCAAGAAATTGTAACCCCTTACAACCTTCTGTTTTATCTTTTGGCAAAATCGCAGGTGGACAAGCGGGCAATGTGATTCCGGATGAAGTTCGTATTGAGGGCACCCTGCGATGTATGGACGAAAAATGGCGCGCAAAAGCCCATGACTTAATTCGTAAACATACCATTGAATTATGCCGTGCTTTGGGAGGAGATGCCGAAGTTGAAATTCCTATGGGCTACCCCTCCTTATTCAATGATCCGTTGGTGACCAGACAATTTCAGGACATTGCTGAAAAGGCATTGGGTATAGAGCAAGTGAAAGAATTAGATTTAAGAATGGCTGCTGAAGATTTTAGTTTTTACACCCATCAGGTTCCGGGATGTTTTTTCAGAATAGGTACGTCAAAGGGAAATGAATTTCAATTTCCGGTTCACAATGCAAGATTCGATATTTACCAACCTGCTATCGCCATTGGTGTGAGAATGTTCTGTGAAATTGCGCTACACTATAAGCATGAAGCCAATTAGTAGATAATTTTTAAGGTACTTACTTAAAATCAGAATCATTATATTTGTTGAATCATCATTTCAATAAGCGTATGCAATCAAAATTACTACTTAGCCTTTTTTTATTGGTTGTTCTGGGTATTTTCCAGTTCACCCTGAGTTCGAATAGTACGGGCGCTTTCATGGCCGGTACCCAATGTGGAAGCTGTCATGGCAATTCTAACGACAGCGTTTCGGTAGCATTATTTGGACTTCCGGATACCTTTATTTGCGGGCAGACTTATAATCTCACCCTCAGTGTTGTTCATCCATTGGCTCAAAAAGCGGGCATCAATTTGCATTGCGATGCAGGTACATTTATTGCCGGTGCGGGCACCCAACTCAATGCCAGCCAAAATGAAATCACCCACACTGCACCTGTTGCTTTAAGTGGAAATCAGGCCACTTTTGCTTTTCAATGGAAGGCTCCGAATACACCTGATATTGTTACATTTAAAGGCGCGGGAAATGCGGTGAATGGCGACAACTTAGCCGATGCGCAGGACCATTGGGATTTGACCCAGGAAATGATAGAAGGAATGTTTGCTACTGATGTTCAGGACATCAATCCTTATGTACTTTAGCACTTACCCCAATCCGGCCACCCATCAAATTTCGGTTCAGGGATTAGAAGGTGACGAGGCTCGTTTCACCCTTTTTAATATCACCGGCCAATTTGTTGCTTGTCGTTTTGTACGCCAGGGGAATGACTATGTTGCAGACATCAGTACCCTGCCCACCGGAGAATATTTTATAAAAGTGATTAGCAATCGTGAAGCATACTCAGCCCGCTTTATGAAACAATAAGTGAATGAATTTCCTAAGGCAAGCACTTCATGTCCCAAGAACTTTTAGGCCGTTTGAAATAAGCCAGAAGAATGATGAAATGGGAAGTTCTTTTTTCATAGAATCATCATAACCATCAATTGCAACTCAACAACATGCTGAAATATATTCAAGGAAAAATTCGCAAGTGGCAAAATAAAAGACGCTTCAATGAATATGGATATGAAATCCGACAGTTTGATATTCCTGAATTCGGCCAGGTTGAATATGCACAATGGTTACATCCATTAGAAGGCACAAAACAAATCCAACTCTCCAATATTCAGTTTTATCAGAAACTGGTTCCGGCAGGTGGGCTTATTTTGGATATTGGTGCCCACACCGGCGACACCACCGTACCCATGGCATTGGCAACCGGGAAAAACGGGACTGTTCTTGCATTTGAACCGAATCCTTATGTATTTAAAATTTTGCAACAAAATGCCCAACGAAATACGCAGCAAACAAATATCATCCCGTATTGCTTAGCGGCCACACAGGAAGATGGAACCTTTACCTTTCATTATTCAGATGCCTCGTTTTGTAATGGTGGTTTTCTTTCCCAAATCAACAAAAAAAATCATGGCCACGCTTATAGCTTGGAAATCACCGGAAAAAATTTGCAGCGATTTCTTGAAAAAAACCATGGCGATTTACTTCCGAATTTAAAATTAATTAAAATTGATGCAGAGGGTTACGATAAAGAAATACTTAAAACTTTACTTGAGATCATCCATCAATATCATCCTCACCTGATGATAGAATGTTATAAAAACCTCAATGAAGCGGAGCGTTTCGAATTGTTCGATATCGTAAGTGAATTGGGTTATACCTTATTTCTGCTGAACAACTTTGAAGTATTTGAACATCTGATTCAAATTGAAAGAAAGGATATGCTGGTACGCAAACATTTCGAAATACTAGCAGTACACACATCCCAAAAACATCTTTTTCAAAAGCTTAATTCCCAATCACATTCAAAAAGTGTTTGATTCGTTCCTGACAATTTTTTACCCCAATGAATTCGGAAATGAGAAATACGGCAGGTCCATATTTACCACCAACCAACATAATCCTGTAAGGCATTTGAAGTTCGCCGGCTTTGATTTGATGGATTGTTGCTAATTCCTTAAATCGGTTCTCAATGGCGGGTGCATTCCATTCCTGAATTTGACCAAGTTCATCGCTCCAAACTTGAAAAAAGTTTGCTTTCTCATTATTCCATTTCGATTGTACTGCTTCCAAATCCAATGATGTCGGAGATTGAAAGAAAAAAACCGATTGGGTATAAAAATCATTCAGTAAGGTGCAACGGTCTTTCACCAAAGAGATGACCTGCACCAAATAATCCACATTCATTTCCTTGATCTCCTTCTCTTCCAGAATAGGCTGAACCAAAGGCAATAAAGTACTTGAATCGGTATGTTTAATCCATTCGTGGTTGAACCATTTGGCCTTTTCAAAATCGAAACGCGCACCTCCTTTATGCACGCGCTCCATACTGAATTTTCGGATCAATTCTTCCTTAGTGAAAATTTCCTGCTCCTCTCCGGAATGCCATCCTAACATGGCAAGCATGTTGATAAACGCCTCAGGCAAAAATCCCATTTCTTTGAAACCAGTCATCAATTCACCACTCTGTGGATCTTTCCAATCCATTGCAAACACCGGAAAACCCAAACGGTCACCATCGCGTTTACTGAGTTTGCCATTCCCTTCGGGTTTCAGAATTAATGGCAAATGTGCCCATTCCGGCATGTGATCGGCCCAACCTAAATATTCCCATAATTTGATATGCACAGGGGCACTCGGCAACCACTCCTCACCCCGAAACGCATGGGTAATTTTCATTAAATAGTCATCCACCACCACCGCAAGATGATAGGTAGGCATGCCATCTGCTTTTAATAATACTTTATCATCGACCAAAGCGGATTCATTATGAATTTCACCGCGAATCATATCTTCAAAAATGATGGTTTCATTTTCCGGCATCTTTATCCGAATCACATAAGGTAGTCCTTCATCCATCCAAGTTTTAACCTGGGTTTCGGTAGCACTCAGGGAATTTTTCATATGCTTACGTGTATGCCTGTCGTATTGTGGCGAAGGATTTCCGGGTGATTTATATTGCTCTCGCATTTGTTCCAGATCCTCTGCCGTATCAAAGGCATAATACGCATATCCTTTTTTCACCAATTCTTCAGCATATTGGCGATACTGATCCTTACGTTCACTTTGACGATATGGCGCGTAGGGGCCCGGTTGATGCGGACCTTCATCGGCCTGTATGCCGCACCAATTTAAACAATCAACAATGTATTGCTCGGCCCCTTCTACAAAACGGTTTCGGTCGGTATCTTCAATCCGTAAAACAAAATCACCACCATGGTGTTTGGCAAATAAATAACTGTATAAAGCGGTTCTCACCCCGCCGAGATGCAATCCCCCGGTCGGACTGGGAGCAAATCTTGTTCTAACTCTACGCATGAATGGTTGTTAAGGCTGCAAAGGTAATGCGTAAAGGACATCGAAGGAAAAGCAAATATGCCTAATCAGTATACATCGTCGACTGTGGTAGTTCTTCAAGCCAATGAGCAAAAATCATCCCACATCTTTCAGAGGAAGGCTTGATTCTAATCGGTCAACTGAATCCTCAGCCCTAGGATGACTAAAAATACTTCATGTGCTTGATTATCTTTACACGATGTATTTTCTTAGGCTTATGCTATGTTGTTTCATGAGCGTTCCGGTGCTATCGCAGAGTCATCCGGATAGCTTAAGAAAACATATTGTCAAACTTGGAGCATTTCCATTTTCCCGAAGCAGTGTGCATCTCGAGTATTTACATAAAGCCGGCGACTATATTCTCAAGCAATGGACGCAATACACCCCAAATACCAGAGAACAGTGGTTTGAAGTCAAGGGGGAAAGATTTAAAAATATTATCGCTTCATTTGGCGCGGATACTTTGCCAACTATTGTTTTAGGCGCCTCTGTCGAATGCCCTGATGGTACCCCGGGTGCTGACAACAATGCCTCTGGAATTGCCTGCCTGACGGAATTAGCCCGTTTGATAGCTAAACAAAAAATAACTCTTCCTTTTCGAATAGAATTGGTGGCTTATGGAAAAAGCACCTCTTCTCTTTCAAAAAAAGAGATGTGCGGCAGTTTGTTTCATATTCAACAACTTCAGCAAGACAGCATTCACCTCATTGGCGCTATTGTACTGCACGGACTTGGTTTTTTTACCGATCTCCCACGAACACAAAATTATCCCATGTACCACTATAGATGGATGTATGGCCGCAGAGGAAATTTTTTAGCCATCATTCAAACACCCGGAACAGGATTATGGCCTCGACTGATGAAAGGATTATTTAAACAATATTCGCCGGGACTACGAATCATCAACTTCAAACCAATTGTTCCGTTTGAAGGTTTTAACGATGGCGACTATCTTCATTATGTAAATGCTCAAATTCCGGCGATGATGCTGAGTAATACACAGTCATTTCGAAACAAATATTTTTATTATGAAACAGACACTTATGAAACTTTAGATTACTTTCGAATGGCCAAAGTAACTGATTTATTATTCAGATCCTTAATGCGCTACCGTCCATGAAACCCTATTTGGTCCGAACCCCACGATTGCTCAAAGCCTTGTATAATCAAGGTATCTGGCACATCAAAGAACACGCCAATAGTATCTATCTCACCTTTGATGATGGACCTCATCCACAGGTAACCCCTTTTGTATTAGACCAGTTAAAAACACATCAGGCGAAAGGGACATTTTTCTGTATCGGCAAAAATGTAGAAAGTTATCCCGAAATTTTTCAACGTATCCTGGATGAAGGACATGCCATTGGCAATCATACCTTCAATCATCTCAATGGTTGGAAGACCAATAATTTTCAATATTTTAAAAATATCCGCAAAGCTTCCAGTCTGATTCCCAGCAATATGTTTCGCCCCCCTTATGGTCGAATTACATACGCACAAGCTGCAGGTATTCAAAAAATGTTTCCGCATACAAAAATTATCATGTGGGATGTTTTGAGTGGAGATTTTGATACACAATTAAGTCCGCAGGATTGCCTGACCAATGTCACACGTGAATCAAGAGCGGGTTCCATTGTTGTTTTTCATGATAGCGAAAAAGCGTTCAAGCGTTTGGAATATACCTTACCCCGATTTTTAAACCATTGCAAAGAACAAGGTTGGAATCTTAAAAAACTCAACCTTTGATAGACCGACTATGATAGATACACATGCCCATATTTATGACCCGCAATTTGATGCAGACCGTTCAGAGATGATTGACCGGGCTAAGGCAGCTGGTATTCAGAAAATTTATATGCCCAATTGCGATTCGGGCACGATTGCCTCTATGTTAGAAATGGCAGACACTCATCCGGATTATTGTATTCCAATGATGGGGGTTCATCCTTGTTATATCAAAGAAAATTTTGAGGAAGAATTAAACATCGCCAAAGAATGGCTGGCTAAAAGATCATTTGCTGCAGTGGGCGAAATTGGATTGGATTATTATTGGGATAAAACTTTTGTTCAGGAGCAAAAGATGGCTTTAAGCAGACAAATGAGTTGGGCCCTGGAACAAAACCTCCCGGTAGTCATTCATACACGAGATGCGATGAGAGATACGATCGATTTGGTAAAGCCATTCGCTCAAAAAGGACTGCAAGGTGTATTTCATTGTTTTAGCGGTAGTCGTGAAATAGCCCGCGAAATTACCCAAATGGGATTTTATTTGGGTATAGGTGGCGTATTGACTTATCCCAAAGCCGGGTTGAAGGAACTGGCGAAAGAACTTCCTCTTGAATGGATCATTTTAGAAACGGATGCTCCCTATTTGACGCCGGTTCCATTTCGTGGAAAACGAAATGAACCTGCTTACATTCCCTATATTGCTCAATTATTAGCAGATATTCGTGAGATGCAGATGGATGAATTGGTCGCCATTACAAATAATAATAGCTCAAAGCTATTTGGCTCATAAAATGCCTTAATTTCGCGTCGATTCAAAAAATCCACCCATTAGAGCAATCAGAAAATGGGCTTCAACCGGAGACGTGTCCGAGTGGTTGAAGGAGCACGCCTGGAAAGTGTGTATATGGGAAACTGTATCGCGAGTTCGAATCTCGCCGTCTCCGCACAATCAGCATTCAATTGAAATAAACATTCAAGAATGCTGATTTTTTTTGCCATAGGATTTTAAGTGCTTGGTTGCTTCAAGGGTTGAATCGGAATTCTTTTATTCATCACCCGAAACCAAAGAGGCGGAATGAGGGCCAACAGAATACTTGACGGATAACCAAATGGCAGACAAGGAGCCTCTGCATGGAAACGCATAATTTGGTATGGTCGGCTGGCCAGGTAATGATGATCGCTGTGACGGGTCAATTCAAATAGTATCATCCTACCTAATGGATAATGGCAATCCCAACTATGGTATACCTGTGTGCGTTCGTATTGTCCACTCGCTTTTAATTCCCGCGACAAACCATAATGCTGAATATAATTCACACTCTCCAGCAATAAAATTCCGATAAGAGCTGAAAGCAGAAAAGGAATCAATACCAGCATTCCTCCCCATAAATAAATCAAATAAACAAAAATGCCCTGAATCAGCATGAGTTGTATCATTTCATTCTTTGGGGTCAGCCAGTTCCCATACTTTTTGGAGCAGTCTTTATTTTCGATCTGCCAGGCTGATACAAAAGAACCATAAATACTTCTCAGATAAAACAAATAAATAGGCTCATTGATGCGGGCACTGGCTGGGTCGTGTTCGGTTGCTACATGTTTATGATGTCCCTTATTGTGCTCAACATAAAAATGCATATATAAAGAACTCAACAAAGAAATATTTGCCACTGCACGATCAAACCCACTTGTATGATGCCCCAGCTCATGTCCGATATTGATTCCAAAAACTCCACACAATAATCCCATGCATATAATGCGACCAAAATAGGTGACGCCATCCATTTCTTCGAAACGCATGATGTAGAAAAAATACAACAAGGTCAACCAATTGAGCCCGACAAAAAATATCATCAAGAACCGATAGACCGGATTTTTCGCAGCAATTTCTTCATCCACTCTGTTAGCGGTATTTGGTTTTAAAATTAGTTCCAAACTGGCAATGACTCCAAAGGCGAATAAGAGGGTGCTATATGACCATATACCGGACGTATGAAATGCCAATAAGGAACACAAATAAAAACTCAGTGGCAACAAATAGGCATACCATTTCATAGGAACAAAAGTAATAGGTAGTGATGAATTCGCCTCATTAGAATCATATTAAAAATAGCCCCCATCAAAACACCCGTACTTGATATAAAAAAATCATCGCAACAAATGGAAAATGTCTGGACCATTTTATCATCACAATTGCTATTAGAAAGCGCGACATTTAGATTTCAGACCGTCAATTCCATATCTTTGAAATTCATGCGATTTTTCAACCTATTTATCCTGATCATTTGTTGCAGCTCTTTGATGCAAGCACAGAGTTATAGCATTGAAGGTAAAGTGGTGGATGCACGTACCGGATTTAAGTTATCACAATGCCGGGTAGAACTCATGAGCTTAGTAGATACGACCTATTTGAATACCCAAACAACTTTATACGGAAATTTTCAGTTTTATGGCATCCAAAATCCTGGCAAATATTTATTGGTTGTGAGTCAGGTGGGTTATGCCCGATTTGCCAAAACGATTCTTATTCAGGATAGGTATCAAAAGTTAGATCCTATCCGTATGGTAGATAGCACCTATCTCCTCAAAGAAACCACCATTAAAAATAAAAAAAATGCACTCATCCAAAAAGGCGACACCCTTGAAATGAATGCCAAACAATACCGCACAACCCCGGATATGGATGCCATTTATTTTTTGAATAAAATTCCCGGCATACAAATGGATGGCAATATCACCGTTCAGGGCGATTCAGTGAGTAAAGTACAAATCAATGGTATGCTTTGCTATGGAGACAATCCACGACTCTTACTTCAAAGTTTGCCCGCTTCCATCATCGAAAAAATTCAGGTATTTGATGATATTCCGGAAGGTAAACTTCGCGATTCGACGAAAAAAAATAATCAACCCAAAGTCATGAATATTGTGACAAGTCAAGATTATTTTTCCAAACCTCGCACCAAACTATCGGGTGGGTATGCCACAGATGATTTATTCTTTGCAGATGTGAATATCGTTTCGCAACGAAAAGAGGAAATGATTACGCTGAATGGCACCATCAACAAAGGTCGAATCAAAACCGGCGATTATTTTGATGCTTCTTCACAATTCCAATCAAGTGGTCTTCCTCTGGATCAGGACATCTCATTTTCACTTCAGAAAAAAATCAACTCCAAACTCAATATTCAAACCAATCTATATTGGGGCCGTTATGGAAACACCATCGAGAATGAAAGTATTTCGCGTTACACGGATGGAGAAAATAGTGGTGGCGTTATTCAATCAAACAATCAACAACAGAATGTGAATGGCGGCCCGGGTGGAAATATTAAAATTGAATTCGAACCGGATTCATTCAAAAAATTAACCTGGAGAGTGGATTACCGACGCAATCGCAACGAAAGAAACATTGATCAGCATGCATTAAACACTTTAGGCAGTATCGATCTAAAAAGTCTTTTGAAAAGCACCAGCCTTTCCAGTTCACAAAGCATCAGTACCTACCTGACTTATTCCTTAAGGGATCGAAAAGAAAAATTGTCCGGCTCTGCTTCTCTTCGATTCAACAATAATAACAATGATCAGGTTTCGGAAACTTATACCGAAAATATTCGTACAGATACACTCATACAAAATTATCAAAACCAATATCTCAGTGCTCAAAATTATATTGAACCTGATTTCAGCATTAAATATGATTTCAATAAAAAACATAGTCTCGAAAGCGGAATAAACTTCTGGTTGCGACAAGCACAAACCTCACAGGACGTGAACAATTTTAATTCCTCTGAACAAGCATTTAATTTAGTCGATAGTAGTTTGTTGATTCGCATTCAACAAGAAAGCCAGGAACTCAAATGGAACCTGAACTACTATTACAATCACGAAAAACTGAACATCAATCTTTACAGTTCTCTTAGCAAGTTTACATTACAATCCGGCGACTTCAATCTCAACAGGATCGATCAATCATTTGTGCTGCCATCTTTGAATCTATCCATTTTCATCCCTATCAATAAAAATGAGAACCTCAATATCCAACTGTCTCAAAGAAATGAAACACCATCCTTTTCGGAACTGAATCCAACTTTGAATAATATAAACAGGCTTTCGATGCAAATTGGGAATCCCGATTTGATCCCAACTCAAGTACTTCGTTCAAGTATCCGTTACAAATGGAAAAACGCCAGCACAGGATCTTTTTTTCATGCGTCACTGAATGGAAATTACTTTATCCATCCTATCCGTCAGAACACCCTGATTGCAAGCTCTGACACCTTGTTTTATCAGCAAATTACGATTGAACCCGGTGCTCAATTACGTTATTATGAAAACAATAAAAACTACTATTCTTTGAATGCCCAACTAAGTTATGATTTCCCTTTTAAATACTTGCGTTCTATTTTAAAACCCCGCATCGATTACAATCAATATCAACGTTATTCACAAATTAACTTCGTTCAAAACAAAGCCTTCAGCCGGAGTATATCTCCATCACTCACGCTGAGCAGCAATCTTTCATCTCATATCGATTTTATCATTTTTGCGAAATACCGATATGAACGGATTCAGCAGGACCTTCCGTTTTCTGCACAGGAAATTATCCTGAATGCGTTTTTGAATATTGAACTTCTTAAGAATACTTTTTTTAAAATTGAATCAAATAACAATCAATTATCCGGAACAGGTAAATCTCAAAAAAGCCGATTTCATATTTTGGACTTAAGTGTATCACGTAGTTTTTTCAACAAAACACCGCTCACGCTCACACTTCTTGCCCATGATATTTTTAATTCCTACCGAAACTATGATTTCAGAAATTTTGTGAATTATACGACCGAGGAATATAATACCGGCGTGCGCAGATATTTCCTATTCAAGGCTGCTGTCCGTTTCTGATAACTGGTTTGAAGGCTGGATTTCTGCAGGTCGTTTTAAACGTAAAAAAAGCTTTTCAATTTCGTCAATCGTTTTGACCAAATCTACAATCATCATCATATTGGTTCCGATATGTTTTAATCGAACATTTTTAATGGTGGTTTGAGTAGCCTCCAGAATGTAATCAAATATTGGACTTTGGAAATAGGGTGATTCAGGATTACCTACAAAGTATAATTTTAACTGACGGTTTTTAAGCATCACCTTTTCGAAACCCAGTTCCTTACCTAACCAACGTAAACGCAATGCTGTGAATAAGTCCTCCACTTGTTTAGGAATAGGTCCAAAACGATCTATCAGGGACGCCCGGAACAACTGCAACTCCGATTCATGTTCACATTGATCCAATTGGGTATAAAGCGACAATCGTTCCGCAATACTTTCCACATAGGAATCCGGTATCAGTATTTCAAGATCTGTATCAATGGTGCAATCTGAAACAAAATCTTCTTTATCTAATATCTGTTCCTTGAAGACATCTTTAAAGTCGGTGTGTTTTAACTCACGAATGGCTTCATTTAAAATTTTCTGATACATCTCAAAACCAATATCCGTAATAAATCCACTTTGTTCACCGCCTAACATATTCCCTGCACCCCGGATATCTAAATCCTTCATGGCAATTTGAAAACCACTTCCTAATTCACTGAATTGCTCAATGGTTTGTAAACGTTTTTTGGAATCGCTCGGCAACAAACTTAATGAAGGTGCGAGCAAATAACAAAACGCCTTTTTATTGCTACGCCCTACCCGTCCGCGCAATTGATGTAAATCACTCAGCCCGAATTGATGAGCATTATTCACGATAATGGTATTGGCATTCGGAATATCCACCCCACTTTCTACAATATTGGTACTTACCAATACATCATATTTCTGTGCCATAAAATCAAGAATGGTTTCTTCTAGTTCATCACCTTCCAATTGCCCATGAGCCATTCCAATGCTAATATCCGGACAAAGTGTTTGAATATGGGCGCGCATTTCTGCCAAACCATGAACCCGATTATGGATAAAAAATACTTGTCCCCCCCGCTCAGTTTCATAATAAATGGCATCGCGGATGAGCTCGTCATTAAACATCGCCACCTCGGTATGAACAGGTTGTCTGTTTGGTGGCGGTGTATTGATCACCGATAAATCACGAGCGCCCATGAGTGAAAACTGTAAGGTCCGGGGAATGGGCGTGGCTGTCAGGGTGAGGGTATCCACGTTCACTTTCAAATTCTTAATTTTCTCCTTTGCAGCAACGCCAAATTTTTGTTCTTCATCGATCACGAGCAAACCCAATTCTTTAAACTTCACATCCTTCCCCAGAAGCGCATGGGTTCCGATAACAATATCAATTTTGCCGTCTGCCAGTTTTTCGAAGGTTAATTTTTTTCCTTACTCGATTTAAAGCGGTTTAAATAATCCACTGTACATGGAAAATCCTTTAATCGCTCTTTAAAATTTTGATAGTGCTGATAAGCCAAAATGGTAGTAGGCACTAATACAGCAGCTTGTTTACCATCGGCCACTGCTTTAAAAGCCGCACGGATGGCCACTTCTGTTTTACCAAAACCCACATCGCCACAAACCAATCGATCCATGGGAGACGTTGATTCCATATCTTTTTTAACATCCTGCACAGCCTTGCCCTGATCGGGAGTATCTTCATACATAAAGGAAGCCTCCAGTTCGGTTTGCATATAGGAATCAGGAGCAAATGCATATCCCTGACTGGCTCTTCGGGCAGCATATAAACGAATCAAATCGCTGGCAATATCCTTAACTTGTTTCTTGGTTTTCGCCTTAAGTTTTTCCCATGCACCGCTACCAATTTTATGCATCTTTGGCTCAGTGCCATCCTTACCGGTGTAGCGGGTAATTTTATGCAATGAATTGATGTTCACATAAAGCACATCATTGTCCTTGTACAAAATGCGCACGGCTTCCTGCATGACACCATTCACATCTATTTTTTGCAACCCCGAATATCGACCGATACCATGATCAATATGGGCTACAAAGTCACCCGGCTGTAACTCCTTCAATGCCCGCAAATTCAGCGCCTTCCCTTGCGAGTAGGCCTGTTTCATTTTGTATTTGTGGTATCGTTGAAAAATCTGGTGATCGGTATAAGCCACCACTTTTAAATCATGATCAATAAACCCGGCCGAAATCGAATGCGGAATAGGCGTGAACAAGATATTGGCTTTCAGTTCGGTAAAGATGCTCCGCAATCTTTCCAATTGTTTCACATTCTCCGAAAAAATAAACAAGGTAAAATGAGCGGCTGCTTTATCGTTGAGATCCTGAATGAGCAATTCAAAATTTCGATTAAAGGCGGGTTGTTCATTCACCTGAAAAGAAAACTCTTTGAAGACGGGAACTTGAAATTCTTCATCTGCAAATCCCTTACCAAATTCCACCAATCGTTTTTGTGATATCTGACGAATGAGCTCCTCCGGATTCAAAAAATCTTCCGGTAAAATTTTTGTTTCTTCATCTTTATCATTCACATAAACCACCTCTTGTTTGTCCTCCAAAAACCGGGTCATTTTCCGGATCCTTTCGAGGCAGTGTGCGGCATCATGAATCCAGACAATGGTATTTTCCGGAATGTATTCAAATAAGGATATTTTTTCGCTCCGATCAAAATGGGTTTCAATATTTGGAATGATACTCACCTGCAGAAGGCGGCGTTCCGAAAGTTGGTTTTCGGGATTAAACAAACGGATACTTTCCACCTCATCATCAAACAATTCTACCCGATACGGATATTCATTCCCAAAAGAATAGATATCAATTATACCTCCACGAATTGCAAATTGTCCGGGTTCGTATACAAAATCTTCTTTTACAAAACCCATGTCCAACAAAACTCCAGTAAAAATGCTGTATCCAGTTTTTGGTTTTGTTTGATGAATACGGTGTTTTTGGTGAAGGTATTCGGATTCACCACCTTTTCGGTAATGGCTTCCCGATAAGTAATCAACACCTTTTTGCGCACCTGTTCGGCGTTCCATTTCATGAGCGCTTCGGCACGCAACATCACATGGCTGCTATTTAACGCCCCGATTTGACCGGTCTTTTTAAATGAGCCCGGAAACAAACACACGTCCAATGCTCCGCTGAGTGTTTCAAAGTCGTTTTGAAAATAAGCTGCGGCTTCTTTATCGTCTAGTATAAAAATATGATTGTAGTCTAAAGACTTAAATACCGTGGTCGCAAAAAATGAAAACGCCGCATGGCGTATATTTTTTAAGCGAATAAGGCGGGGTGCAGGCAATACAATATCATCTGTCAAATTTTTCAGACAGGGATGTTGTTCGTATAATCCTTGCAGATACTGCAAATTCATAAAGGATGGCGAAGGTAAACCAAATTTTGTTGTAGCGATTCAAAGATATCCAATAACCATAAGACTGTTGGGGCAAGGTTTGACAGATACACTACTTCGTCATCACAGCCCGTAATTGAACGCTCACAACATCACTCATGGTTATGCTGTTGCCGCCAACTTTCCATTCTTTTCGGTTCAGTTTAAAAGTAGTTTGCAGAATCAATTTCCCATTTTCCTGAACAGCCGTCATGCTTGATTTAAAGCGCAGGGTAATTCCCTTCATGGTCAAATCCCAGGTTACCCGATACTGTTGGGCACTTTCCAACTCAATTTTTACCGACTTCATTTCGATGGATGGAAATTTCTGTACATCAAAAAATTCGGATTTTTCTTTTAAATGTTTGTCGCGCATTTTAATGCCCGTTTGAACCGAATGAGGCTCAACTACGCCCAAAAAATAGGACTTTGAAAGATCCTTTTCATCAAATTTACCACTCCCTTTGGCATTGCCAAATCGCCCATCCACATTGATACCGGCATTCTTGATTTTGAAGCTTACGATAACTTGCTCAAATTTCATCCACTGTGCAAAAAGGGGAACGGATGAAAGAAACGAAATGATGATTACAAGAAGAAAAACAGTTATTTTTTGCATGGCCAGATGATGTGATTTTATCCTACAATATGAAATGCCCAGCCTTCTTTACCAAATTTCCGGACCATCTCATAGAATTGCATGAAAGTTACTTCAAATACGGTGTAATCCAATCCACAAATTCTTGCTTCTCTATTTGGCCTTGCCTTTTAAGGAGGGTATTTTCATCCTTGTCGACAATAACCATCGTCGGATATGCACTCACCGCATATTTAGTTTTCAAATCGGCACCGCCTGGCATGTCACCATCTACCATGGCAACGATGATTTTATTGTTGATACTGAGCGCCACATCCTGATCAGGCATCACATCCGCAATAAAACCTTTACAAATACCACACCAATCGGCATGTAACAATAAAAAGATATGTTGATTTTTATCTTTGGCTTGCTGAACAGCCTGTGACCAATTTTCGTTGATCACCACTACTTGATAGCTTGAGGGGTCTGTAAATTCAGCCTTCTTTTTACAAGAGACTATGAACAAAATAAGTCCGAATAATAGAAGAGATATGGATGTACGCATAAAAGTTTATTTGAGTTTAGTTTTAAATACTTTTTTAAATTTTTCAACCTTAGGGGCAATCACATACTGACAATACCCCTGATTCGTATTTTCATTGTAATAGTTCTGGTGATAATTTTCTGCTACATAAAACTCAGTGAGGGGAGAAATCTCGGTCACCACATCCCGGTCATATACTTTCTCCTGATTGAGTTTTTGTTTGTACTCCTCAGCCAGTTTTTTCTGGGCATCATCTTTATAAAAATAACAGAACGATATTGAGTACCTACATCATTCCCCTGACGGTTTAATTGCGTTGGATCATGCGATTGCCAAAAGGCCGCCAAAATTTCGTCGGTACTGATTCGTTCCTTATTGTAAACCACTTCAATCACTTCTGCATGCCCGGTCATTCCCGTACATACTTCTTTATAAGTCGGATTTTTTACTTTTCCACCGGCATACCCTGATCGCACCGAGAGCACCCCATCCAACAACAGGAATTGTGCTTCAACACACCAAAAGCAACCTCCACCCACTACGATGGTATCCAATCCTTTTTCTGTTTCATTTTGTTTTGCTTCCATTTCTTTAAAAACTGTTTGATGTTGAATACTCGCCTCGCTTTGACAACTCATTGCCAACAACAAGACACAAAAAGCCATGATTAAATTGTTACGCATGATCATTGATTATTTTTTTTCGTCTTTTGCCTCAAAATCCAAAATCACCGAATTAATACAATATCGTTTATAAGTTGGTGGCGGACCATCATCAAAGATATGACCCAAATGCGCATCGCAACGGGCACACATCACCTCAACACGATGCATACCATGTGAATGATCTTCGGCGTATTTAACGCTTTTATCGTTCACGGGCTCAAAAAAACTTGGCCATCCACAACTGCTTTCAAATTTTCCGTCAGACCTGAACAAGGCATTGCCGCAAGCTTTACATCGATACAAACCTGCATCGTAATGATTCCAGAATTTACCCGAAAAAGCATATTCTGTTCCTTTCTGCCGGGCGATATGAAACACCTCCGGGTCAAGATTCTTTTTCCATTCATCTTCACTCACCTTTACTTTTGTGGTATCATTGGTGGAGTAAATTGTATTTTTATTTTCTGACATTTTTTGTGGATTTTGAGCGGTGCTGCATTGCACAAAGATGCTAAATAAACAAAACAATCCAAGGCTGAGCGGCCAGCGCATCGAATTGACTTTTTTGATAGTTCGATTTTTCATTTGTTTCAAATACATATTTAAATGTTTTAGTTTGTTTTTCTGTTGCCGCTATGGATTTCAAAGTTCATCCTAATTTTTCATTTATCTTATCAATATTATCACATCGGTATAAACCACAAAATGAATTGGATTATCTACCCATTCACGTTGGTATTATCCGATTTCAAAGAAGCAATCATTGTTACGCTCATCTTGATTGATTCACGAAAGCATTAACCCACTTCAAACGATCATTTTAGGTATTCCATTTTATTTGCGTTTCTTTTAACGAATGTTTGGCGATCTTGAACTAAATGCTCAAAATGACTTTCCATGCGTCATCCGTATAATCATTCGACGTACAAAAGCAAAATTCCTTACAAAAAAGAAAAAAAAGGGTGTTAGGGCTGCTTGACAAAAAAAATATTGGATCCAACGGCCGGCCCGAATCCGCTGCCCCATTTGTTGATTCCATTCTTGCGCATAAACTTTTGCCGCTTTTGCCAGCGAATACTCTTCATTCAATACTTTGTTTAATAAAGGCTCCAACATGGCGGCACTCCTCAGCGCATTACTCATCCCGTTTCCTGTAAGCGGTGCAATGCTTCCGGCACTATCTCCCAAATAAAAAACATCATCGGCAACAGCTTGTTTCGCATAAAAGGTCACATTCGAAATCGTTAGTGGATCTTCATATACCTTTTGCCCTTCTTTCCAAATTTCTGCGAGTCGTGGATTTTTTTGCAACACTTCGCTTTCGAGCAAGGATATCTGCCCCTTGTACTTTTTCAACATTTCGGCTTTCACCAAATAGCACAAACAATATTGTTCATCATCCACTTTACTCATGCCACAGTACCCTCCTTCAAACAAATGCAAACCAATGGTATCTGCCGCAAATGCACCACGAAGATGATGTTTTACACCTACCCAATTTTCACCACCGGTTTGGCCTTTATTAAAATTCCCAAATGCATATCGCCCAAAAGCCCCGCACAAAATCCGCCCCTCAAATTCACCGGCATTGGTTAACACTTTAAATCCTTGCATATTTTTTTCATATCCCAAGCAAGTCGTACTTGTTCGAATATCTACCCCTTCTTTCCGAGCAATTTGAAATAAAGCTTCATCTAAAGCGTAACGCCGTATACCAAATCCACCAGAATCCAATTGTTCGCGAATAAGCCTGCCGCGCTGATCACTAAAAACCAATTGATTAATTTCCGGCAAATGCCATTGTTCCGGCACAATACCTAATTTGATTAAAAACGCTCTACTTTCATTCGAAATATATTCTCCACAAACTTTATGAGCAGGGTACTTCTTTTTTTCGATGAGCAACACTTTTTTTTGAGCCCTGGCCATCAATATCGATAATGCCAAACCCGATAATCCCCCACCCACAATCATACAATCATATTTCATCGAATTACTTTTTATGTTGATATATGATTAAATGCCTGAAGGCCCATCTCCAGGCTATCCAGGCCTTATTCATTCCCACTTCTTTTAAAAGTTTTTGCCATTCACTTTTTTTGAAACCCCTCGCCACAGATAGTGGCGCATCATTTTTTACCAGATACGATTTTGAAAACAAACGGGTCAGTATTTGGATAGAATAATACGCCAAAAAATGCCGGTGTAAATCATTGATAAAAAATCCCCATCCGCTATTCAAACTCATCCATTGAAGCTGTTCCATTAAATCATTATCCTCAAAATGATGACAAAATAATGAACTAAAAATAATATCCGGTTTTGTAGTCAAATTCATTTTCCGGTAGTCGCTGATTTCGAAATGAATATCCGGATGATTGATACGGGCATATGCCACAATATGCGGATTCAAATCTACACCTATACAGTGTACTTCTATTCCTTTTTTACGACAATACGATTGGATCACCCTTAAATTATCTCCGCCACCGCAACCAATTTCGAGAATACGGATGGACTTCTTTTTAACTGCAAATTTTTTAAATCCGGCAAGTGTAATTTGATGCCCACCCAAGTAAGTGTTGATGGTATCTAATTCCTGCATGTTTAATACCAAATCATCGGCGGGTATATTTTCTGCGTCGAGTAGTTCCTTTAAGTTTGATCGATGGGTCAATCTCAACATTTGTATAAGTTCATGGTTTCCATGGTCAATCCCGGACCAAATGCAGCGCCGAAGACATGTCCGGGTTCCGGATGCAATTCCTTCATACGATGTAATAAAAATAAAATGGTAGCCGAAGACATATTTCCGTATTGCCGTAAAATCTCCCTGGAGTCATGTAAATCTTCCGCACCTAGGTTCAATGCTTTAGATATTTCCTGCAATATTTTTTTACCGCCCGGATGTATGGCCCAATAACGAATATCTGAGCTACTCACCTGCGCATGTTCAAAAGCGGCCTGCATCAGGGGCTTTATTTCAGACGCAATCAAATCCGGAACCAAACCCGTTAAGGACATCAAAAATCCATTGGCCGAAATTTGCCAGGCCATGTCCGCATAGCCTTTCCAAATTATTTCAGCGTAAAACCCATTGATTTCATAAATGCCCTTTTTGTTTCCAACCACGACTGCAGCTGCTCCATCGCCAAACAATAAAGAGGTCGTAATATTTTCAAACGAATAGGCTTCCTGAAAATGCAAAGTGCATAATTCCACATCCACAATCAGTACCCTTGCATTTGGCCCTGCTGCGCAAATATCATTGGCCTGTTTCAATGCATGAATAGCCGCATAACAACCCATAAAATTAATCGAACTTCTTACCGTATTGGAGGGCAAACCAAGCAATCGAATCAATTGGATATCCAATCCGGGAGCGGCCATACCCGTACAACTGACCGTCAATAAATGTGTGATGCCATCCAAAAATTGAGGGTCCAGATTTCCAATGGCTTTCATACATAAGGCCGGTGCCAGCTCAAAATATTTTTCCATTCGGTCATCGATGGATACCACAGATTGTTTCGAAAAAAATGTCCACTCCTCATGCGGCAAGGAAAAATCCTGCAGCGCCGCATACCGGCTATCGATTTCTGAACGTGTATACAACCTCTTCACCTTATCTAAATCCTGCGTTGGGATATCATACCTTTTTTGCATGAAATCTAATATGGCAGATTGTTGATGAAAATAATCTGCCTCTCCTATTCCAATTGCCTGTATAAATGCCATAATCTGAAGTGTAATAATAAGGCATTTATTTGAGTGTCCGGATAGGCATCATTGATGTGGTATGAGGTTTAATGCGATGAAGCAGATATTCATGCCAGCCGATGCCACCAAATTCATCATCATCGTTTGCCGATAATTGGCCTCCAAGGTATTGTGCCAAACTTTGTAAGCCCAAAAGAGGAAGTAAACGACAGATGCCAATAAACACGCATGAAACACATAAACAGCCATCGGAAAAAGTTGCCAATAAAATAAAGTAAATCCTACTGCGCCCATGGCAAATAAGGTTCCACTCAATACAAAAGTTCCCCGATAACCCAATTTCATACTCATGGTTTCAACCCCATCCGCACGATCCTGCTCATGCTGATAAATCTGCGACAAAGGATAAATTGCGCCTATCAAACAACTGCTCACCATCGCCATGGCCCAGTTCACAGACACACCTGCACATCGTTGGGTGATTAAAAAAATACAAGCCCCCTGAAAAATAAAGACAACCATAAAACCAATAATCGGCCATTTTTTCAACCTCACTCGCCGCCAACTATATAGCCTCGAAAATAGAATGTATAAAGTCAGCCCCAGCGTACTGAATGCGGGCAGAAAAACTCCGGCAATCGCAATGGCCAGAACGTCCATCACAGCACTCATCCACTCTATACTTTGCGGCACTTTCATTGGAACTTTCACCAGGCCAATACTCCCTACATCCTGATCTTCTAAACTGTTATAGGCATTGCTCGAAGGATAGACCAGCAAATGTAAAACCAGCCCCAATATCCACAACTGTTCCGACGAAATGGACTGCCTGAGTCCTGCATCAAACACAGCGAATAAAAACACCGGCAACAGCAGTAAGGAAAAAGGCAATCGAAGATGTTGAAGGATAGCAAACATAGGAGGCACGGAATCTCGCGGAAAATTAAAACAATTCCACTTAGTACAATCGTTTAACCTGAATTCATCGTTGATTTGGGCGGCCGGGCGGGCTTTTCGTTGCAAGTCCGCTCCGCCAAGGCGTATGCGGGCTTTCCACTACAATCCCTGCCGCAATGCACCCTGCCAAAATATTAGTCAGCCCATGATTTTGTCGAACAGATTCCCGCCAAATTCAAAATAATTTCCTTGTTCACTAACATCTATACCGAATAACAAGTCTTTAATGGTGTACGTACTAAAATATTTCTTTCACTTTAAATCCTTTCCATTATGAGACTTAAATTACTTGCACTGCTCTTCTTGTTCACTTCAATCAACAAATTGAGTCAGGCACAAACGGCAATCATCTATGCCAATTTATACAACACTTCACCCAATGCCTGCAACCTCACGCAGACTGTAGAACTTTACAGCAGCTACTGTTATTTTTCACCCTCCAGCCTCATTACCGGCACAATTGACTGGGGTGATGGCACAGTCGTTTCCTTAAATCCTTTTACAACCGGCTCCCAGCTTCCTTGCGACTCTTCCGGTTTAATACTCAATCATACCTATAGTACAACAGGTACTTATACGGTTTCAGTGATTCAAAGTGGGCCCGGCGCGGCAAGCAATACGCAAAATCTTGTGATCAACAACGCCGTCCAATGTATCGACTATAGTGGTTATGTATATACTGATGCCAATGGGAATTGCACTTACGATCCCGGAGAGAGCGTGAGTGTCAATACAGCAGTCAGTATCACTGCGCCTAGTGGTATATCCTATGTAGTTTTTACCAATAGTAACGGATTTTACCAAGTATCCGGATTCCCGCATATTCCCGGCAACTATACCATTTCACTCTTAGCTCCTGCGGGAATTATGTGCCCTGCCGTGCAAACTTATACGATGACCACGCCGACAGGTAGTAACCTGAATTTTGGTTATTCGAGTGTCCCTTCATTCGGCATTCTAAATCTGGTGGACTCCACCGGTGGCAACAATTGTTCCTATTCTCACTATTTTAATGCCGACTTGAGCACCTGCAATATTCCCAACGGTTCAAGCATTAATTATAGTATCGATTACGGTGACGGAAATGTGAGTAACTTAAGTATTCCTTTTTCGAGCAACGGCTTACCCTGCCAAACTATTCCCTTACCTGTTGCGCCGCATACCTACGCATCTCAGGGTAATTATACCGTTACAGTGACAGCCAGTGCTTTGGGAACATTGAGTGCATCGAATTCCACCAGCGTTAATGTCGCAAGTTGTATCAACGTTTCCGGTAATTTATTTTTCGATGCCAATGCCAACTGTTCGCTCGATCCTTTCGAACAACCTTATGCCTACAATATGGTCGTATTACAAACATCGGGAGCATCTTATAGTGTATGGAGCGACATGAATGGTGCATATTCTTTCTCTGTTCCATTCTCTGTAGGAAATTATACAGTCACACCTACAAGCTCATCCACCAATACCTGGGCCTGCCCTTCGCAGGTTCCGTTTATCTCTAATTCAATCACACAAAGCAATGTTGACTTTGCCTATACACCATCGGCGCCAAATATCACTGGCTACATACTTGATTCACTCTCCTGCACGAACTTGTTAACCTTAAATATGATATATGTAAATGCATGTGGTTTTTTAACCAATGCGACTTATTCTGTCAATATGGATTTCGGAGATGGCAATAGTGCAAGTACAACTGCAACACAGTTTTCAAGCGGTAATGGTTGTGTGAACTTAAATGCTGCTTTATCACATACTTATGCCAATAGCGGAATATATTACCGCACTGCCACAATCAGCAGTGGTAGCTATTCCGTTGTATTGTATGATACCGTTGTGGTAGGGAGTTGTGGTAACGTGTCCGGCTACACTTATCAGGATGCGAACAACAATTGTATGATGGACCCGGGTGAACAGATCCCTTATCAAAGTATCAACTTGAGTCTCAATGGGAGCTACATAGCAAGCGGCTATTCCGACTTTAATGGTTATTATAGTATTCAATACCCATTCGTTATCGGCAATACATATGTCGTAGAAAGCAACCCTTCAGGAAGTGGTAATAGTTGTTACACGGTAGGTTGTCCGGTTGCAGCAAACTATTTGGTCACCACACAGAATACAACCAATCTCGATTTTGGATATACACAATAACACCAATTACGACAATGCCATTACAGGAATTCTGGCCTGGTGTTGCGGCATATTACAAGCCGGAGCAAATCGTAATTTCAAACTTTATTATCACAATTATTTGTGTGGTTCCAATAATGGAACGGTTAGTGTCACACTACCGGGCAATTTTAATTTCATCAGCTCAAACCCCGCTCCGGCAAGTGTTGTAGGAAATGTGATCACCTGGAATTTTAACAACCTGACAAATACCAGCTGGGGAAATTCTATTGATTTCACAGCATATGTGCCGTTTCTAAATCCTTCTAATGTACCTTATGTCATTGGCGATGCAATTTGTTTAACGTCAACCATCACTTCAACATCAGGTGGCACGGATGTTAATCCGTCGAACAATACACTCACCGAATGTTTTTATATCGGAACAAGTTATGATCCAAATGATAAACACCCCTTCCCGAAAGGAGATGGCGTGAGTGGAGAAATTCAACCAGGCACGGATTTGCAATATACCATTCGCTTCCAAAACACGGGTACCTTCCCTGCTCAACAAGTATATATTCTTGACACCCTCGAAAGTGATTTGAATGCTTCCAGTGTTGAGGTGCTCAGTTCAAGCCATCGTATGGTATTTACTCAAAACGGATCATCTTTAAAATTTGAATTCCCGAATATTATGTTACCCGATAGCGTTTCAGACCCTGAGGGCAGCATGGGCTTCGTGAAATTTAAAGTTAAACATGTCAATGGCATCACGCCAGGAACAGTCATCAACAACAAAGCAGGAATCTATTTCGACTTCAATGCCCCTATTATTACCAATACAACGGTAAATACCATTAAAGGGCCATCCGGCATCAACGAAATCGAAACAAGCATGCCATTTTATATTTTCCCGAATCCTGCATCAGAATTCCTTCAAGTTGCATTCAACCAGGATGCTAAACCCAAAAGCATGAGTCTGTTCAATGCAACAGGTATGAAGGTGCAAGAAATTGACTGCCAGAATCGTTTGTTAAAAATTGATGTTCAAGCCTTACCTGCGGGTGTTTATATTCTTCAAATGATGGATCAGGGTGGTAAGAACTACCATAAACATTTCGTCAAGGAATAATGCGAAAAAATATCCATTTGAAAATCAAAAGCCATCCTAAACGGGTGGCTTTTGATTTATAGATTAAATGAATATTGAACTCTATGAAAATCAAATTTCTTTCCGTCCTCCACCTCTTGAGTTTCGAACGCCAAATTATTGCACTAAAAAGAGAATTTTAGTCCTATTCATCCAATCCGAAACGATGAATTAGATATTCTATTTTACTACCAACCAAAAATTCCTTCGCCTCATCTACAAATGCTTCATAAAAAGATTGTTCTGAAAATTTAAAGGTTAAGTTCATTTGCTAAAAGCAAAGAACAAATCTGCGAAATAAATATGTTTCGCAGAACGTAGTCTTCGATCACAAATTTCTTCATCGAAATAATCCGTTCAGGCTCAATGAGATTGAAAAATACAAATTACTTTATCTTCAATACTTTCACCATCTGATGATTTCGTTGTCCTCGCCATTCACAGAAATAAACACCGGATGGTAAATCAGATACATTCACCTGTAAATTCTGCCTTGAAACATTGGATTGCCTTGGTGTTATTTTTCGCAAAACGGTTCCCATCAAATCCCGAATGAATAAAGTGGATCCAGATTCAATATCTCCTGCAATTGAAACAGTCAGTTCATTTTCAACAGGATTTGGAAAACAAGTCATACTAAAATTCGGCTGTTCTGTAACATGTGGCACATCTACCGGCCAATCCACATCCGAAGCTTCTCGACGCCAAATTCCTCTTCCAAAACTTGGAAGCATACACAAACATTTTTCCATTATCCACACAATAATCCATATCTGTAATCATGGAACGATTCGGCATCCCCATATCCCATCTTGTCCAGGTGTTGCCTCCATTCAATGAACGCAAACATCCAAACTCGGTGGATATAACAATATTCTGAGTATCTGCCGGGTTCACCCATAAATCAGTGATAGGAGGAAGCGAAGTGGGTAAATCGCCGGATATATTGGTCCAGGTATCCCCTGCATTGATAGATCGAAAGACCCGATTATTAAATGTACTCGGTCCGGTTGAAGCAGCATAAACCACATCCGGATATGGAACCTCTGCCCAGAAAGATCGTAGTCTACCCGAGGTTCCGGGATCAGGAATAAAATTTAACGTATATGGCGAACCATCCACATCCATTCTTAATGATTGAAATGTATTGGATGCCGCATATACAACATAGACATGCTGATTTCCACCACTTCCGACGGCAATATCCCGAATGGGAGACGTAAGACCGGCACCGACCAAGGGGATCCAATTGTTTCCCTGATTCGTGCTATAATAAGCAAAAGTGTCGTGAGCGGTGTACAGGTAATTCGATAAAAATCGGTCCGTAGCCAGCGGCGAACCAAATTGTCCTCTCATGTGACTGATTCCGTTTTCGCAATCACTCCATGTATTTTCGGCACCTCCTGTGAAGCTTCTGCTTCGTACATAATCCATTCCTCCAATGGTTGCATACATGGTATCATAATTGAATGGGTGAAAGAAGGCATCACCACCATCTCCCCCGTTCACGTATTCCCAATATTGCCCTGAACCATTGTAGCGTAAAATGCCATTGTCCTGGGTTCCACAGATCATTTTATTCGGATTATCCGGCGCAACATCCAAAGTGTAAACTTGAGTTACTGGCAAATAATTCAAATCGTCTTTCCAATTCTGACCATTATTTTCAGAAAACAAAAATCCCCCATCATTGCCTAAAAATACTCGAGTCCCATCAGGCTTCCAATTCAAAGAGGCTTGATCGGCATGCCATCCATCGGTTTCATAAAAGTTGATGCCATCATTGCAATAAAATAATGTGCCGGCACCCATGACAACCACATTTGGATCTAAGGGTGAAACTTTAATCACATTATCACGAAAGCCCTGATTCCCAAAATTATAATTTAAGGCTGGTTGCTGATTAGGGTAAAAAGCATTGCATCGAATCCAAGTGCCAGGTGCACCGTACTGGGTTGATTTAAACACCAATGCAAACGTATCCACGGTCGGACTGCCAGGTAAGGCGGCGTAGGTGCAGTTGGCAAATTGTTTGTGGGCTCGAAGGGGCATACGACATTTTAATTCCATTCGGCGATTTACCCAATACCAAAAAATCGTTGGTTAACAATTGCGGGCTGGATAAAATAGTGTTGGGATAATAAGCACAAGCTGTTGTACTACCGCCAACATAGGCAATCACAGCATGCTGACCATCTGAACTAAGTGCCATATCTGTAGGAATACTGGCGACTGAGGGAAGGGGGATAGCCTGAAAATCGTTGCCTCCATTATTGGACCAATACACGCCAGAAGTAGAAACGGCAAATACCCAATTGGTATCACCCGGATAAAAATATATTTCCTCAAATGGAATATTATCTGCCGACGGATTGACAATGGGTTTTCTCCACGACTGTCCACCATCATTGGTAATCCAAATCCCTTCCGTTCCGTAAGCCGCTGTGTTCGAATTGGATGGGGTGTTGTATAATTGGGTTGCATATTCTCCGGTTCCGACCAGAATGGTTTTTGGATTGACCGGATTACTTGCAAATGCTCCGATTGATAAACTGGGAATCGAATCGCCGATCGGAACCCATATTGGAATTAACCCAATTAATTTCGATTCGAATAATCCACCATTGGCTGCAGATACACGAAGCACATCGGTAAACTCTACGCCTGTAATGCGACCTGTCCATTTTCTATTGATGGTATCTTGTTGTGGACCAGGTTGTCCCCAATTACGGATAAAATCCGGACCAATGAATGTCCATCCACCGGCTCTTTTTTTATGACCCGGATCTTTTGGTATTGTCTCCCAGGCTTGTTTCATAGCAACTCGTTGTGCGGGTGTTGGTCCATTTCCCGGATAATATAAATCTTCAAAAAACTTCCTTTGCCATGCAGGGCCTTGTTTATTTTGCTCTTTCGGTTTGATTTTTTCTTTCAAAACGCTTGAATGGCTGAGTGGTAATTGTGTGTAGGCACATTGTCCGATGGACATGACTACACATAGCAATGCGATAAAATGTTTCATAGAATTGAGTTTGGTCCTGTAAACATAATAAAGATTCCGCGCAAACCCAGACACGAGAGAAGGGCATTAAAATATAATATCGATTAGAAATTTGTATGATATCCTTCGCCTTCCTCAAAAAATTTATACCCAATTGTAACGATCCGCATTTACCTTTTCCGGAACTTTAAAGCATGGCACCTTTCAAAATTCAATTAGAATTCCGGGAAAGAGTCAGTTTACTTCCTTCGAAATAATTTTTGCCCCCTTTCATCTTCCTGTACCAATTGCCAGTTAGAATTTGGTATAACCTCTCTGTCGTAAAAATACAACCAATCAAATTTTTCGTAGGAATTATTTTCTTCTATGGACGCCACCTGAACCCTGGAGTCACGGTACCGGGCGTAAAATTTCATCACAGGTAAAAAATGCCAGTCAACGCCAATCTTGATTACTTCCTTCGGGTTATTCCGAATCAGATCAAACGTATTTTTTGTTGCCGAATCATATCTCCATTCCCGAACCGCATTCAAACGAAATCCGGACCACGAAAAAATCCATATCCCCATGAACAAACCTATCATCCATGTTTGAATACGTTTCAATGGAAAGAAGTTTACCAACAAAATAAACATCAGCACGACAAGCGGAAAGTACATCAAAGCCCTTCGTCCTGATGCATAAGTGGTGTTGTTTAAATTGCGGTTCAGGATAGCCAAGGTAGTCAACCCAAGTAGTAAATCAATATCAAAAATGACTGCTCTGCTTGAATACTATTTTCCTTGTTCCGAATGTATACATAGCATTGATGGAAAAAAAGTACAAAAATAATTAAACAAAGAATTTGGAAAATAACAGCCGTTAAAAATGTATCGTTATACAAATAATCTTTCGCAAAGGTGTGTTGCAAATCAAACCATCCATTGGCTCCCCATTTTAACTCGCCCCTGGCTTGTATCCATTGATAGGGCCGATACACCAGACCCATTATACCGGCAAAAATTAACCATGAAACCAAGCTCTTCCACCAGATTATCTTTTGATTTTTGTAGTAGGCTATCCCTTCATCGAAAATGATCCAGGCCATTTGTGCCAAAAGAAAATAGACCCAAGTCATATTGCTGAGAACGGCCAAGCCACATGCCAAAACGGATGCATAGAGATTTAAACTTTTTTTGCCTTCAATGTATTTCAGGGTGAAAAACAATGACATCATCTCAAAGGCCATAGCCAATCCATATCCACGACACAAAGAAAAAAAATCAAGTACAAATGGATTAAAGATGAAGAAAACGAAACTGATGAATCGCCATTTTTGAGGTAGTATTAATTGACGAATTACTCCCATACCTGCCACATAATACAAAACAAATGCCAGCACATTTGGCAGTCGCAATGACCATTCATAAACACCAAACAAAGAAGCACTCCATTTCATCAACCATGAATTCAGGATATGATTATTGGCTGAATGAAAGGCTTCCCGACTATTTAAAATCTGATAGTAACTCTGTAATAAATGATCGGTTGTTCCTGCTTCGTCGTGAGTCATAGAAAGATGATAGGCACGATACATAACAACACACCAAAAGAACAAACCCAAACAAGTTAGCAGCAACTTCTCATACGTTGACCAGGCAATGAAAGCAGAATTTTGGTTTGTATACCTGAAGGAACTGATCACCCTTAGTAAGATAAAAGTTCAGCAATTGCATCCCGTACTTTATCGGCATTCGGCAACATGGCTTGTTCAAGTATCACATTCATCGGCACAGCCGGCAGGTCAAGTGCACCCATGGTTTTAACAGGCGCATCTAATTGGTAAAAACAATGTTGATGAATACGACAGGCCAATGCTTCTGCAAAAGAATTTCGTAATTGCTCTTCGGTCAAAACCATGCATTTGCCGTGGCGTCTCACTGTATCAAATACCAGCGCTTCATCCAATGGATACAATGTGCGCAGGTCGATCACTTCAATTTGTCCGGGATAAGCTTTAGCCGCATTTTTAGCCCAATGCACTCCCATTCCGTACGTTATGATACACATACTACTTCCATCTTCTATCATGGACGCATCGGCCTGCAATACACTTAGTCCTTTTCCGAATGGCAATATATAGTCCTCAGCCGGTTCAATCATTTTCGCATCTTCGGTACCGGGTACTTTACTCCAATACAATCCTTTATGCTCGAGCATTACTACCGGATTCGGATCATAATAGGCCGCTTTAATCAATCCTTTCATATCTGCTGCATTGCTTGGATAAGCCACTTTAATCCCTTTAATATTGGCGAGCAAACTTTCGACGCTTCCACTATGATAAGGTCCGCCGCCGCCATATGCACCAATGGGTACCCGAAGGACCATACTCACCGGAAATTTTCCACAGCTCAAGTAACAGGATTTAGAAATCTCCGTCACCAGTTGATTGATACCCGGATAGATATAATCTGCAAATTGAACTTCTACAAATGGTTTTAATCCCAAAGCACTCATACCAATGGTGCTTCCTATAATATAAGCCTCCTGAATAGCGGTATTAAAAACACGGTTATCGCCAAATTTATCAGCGAGGGTAGCTGCTTCGCGAAATACACCTCCTAGGCGCCGGCCAACATCCTGACCATAAAATAAACATTCAGGATGTTTACGCATCAATTCTTCAACAGCGTGCATAGCAGCATCAACCATTACAACTTTTTCGCCTTCTTGTGGTTGACGGGTTCCACTTTCTATCAAAATCGGTGTAGGTGCAAATACATGATCGGCCACACTTGAAGCATCGGGTTCAGGCGAGTCAGCAGCAAGTTGAAACTCACGTGCGATAAATGCCTTTTCCTCCGCTTCTATTTCATCTAGTTTTTCTTCAGAAATCCCCAATTCCATGAGTCGATTGCGCAACTTAATGGCCGGATTATTTTTTTCATGGTTAGCAAGATCTTCTTCTGTACGATACCACTCTTTACGAACGCCGCTGGTATGATGGCCCAATAAAGGAACTTTTGCATGGACTAAAATAGGCTTACGGTGTTCACGAACATAATGAATCGCATTTTCCATGATTTCATAGCTCGCTTCAAAATCTGAACCATCTACTTTTAATCGTTCAATCCCTTTAAACCCACCAATAAATTCGTAGGCATCCATGGTTCTGGCTTCATCGCTACTCACGCTAATGCCCCAGTCATTGTCCTCTACCAGATAGATGATCGGTAATTGGCGCAAAGCAGCAAACTGGAAAGCCTCACTCACTTCGCCTTCAGTGACACTACCATCTCCAAAACAACAAACCACCACCGGTTTTTCACCTTGCCGGATAAATTCGTGCATGGCTGCACCAAAGGCGTTTTCCATATTCATATTCAAATCCACATCGGCGCTCACATTGCGCTCGTCCATAGCCGTTTTGGCCATTTGTTCGATATATTGAATGCCTTGTGCAATACCAGTCGTTGGGATGGCCTGCATACCCGTTGCGCTACTTTGATGAATAATTTTTGGAAAATGCGGTCGATTTGAATTGGGGTGATTATAATATTCTCTACCTCCTGTGAATGGATCGTCCTTTTTGGCCAACAACTGTAACATCATCTCATAAGGGCGCCAACCCATACCGAGCATTAAACTCTCATCTCGATAATAAGGACTCACAAAATCACAAGGTTTCAATTGAAATCCTGTTGCCAACTGAATCGCTTCATGCCCTCGGGAAGTACTATGTACATATTTACAAATGGCTCTGTTCTCCTCGTAGATATCTGCCATAGCTTTGGCGGTCATCATACTTCGGTATGCCCTTAATAGTCGTTGTATATCCATGCTTTAAAATGGCAACAAAGATAGGCTCCCCGACCTGAAAATTCACCCTTGGGACGCGAAGATTCCGGTCAAGCTGCATGAATACCGTTGTGATATCTGTAATAGCCAAAATATATTTGACTAAACCTCTATCAAATCAGGATAAACCAATGGAATACCAATTGTACTGTTGTAAATTTCATTCTTCAAGAACATCGGCATCATCGGAACGGGTTAAACCAATAAAAATTGGCTAAAGACAACTCTCCTATTCCCGAAATACGCTTTGTAATGCTGGCACCTTGCAAACAAAGAATTCTTCGGTGGTGGCAGGTATAAACTCCCGTTTCGTCAGAGCAGACGAGACGGGAGAGTAAATGGTCTTTCTGCCAATTCCAATTGGTATTAAAGGCTTTGTTTACACCAGATTTGTGCCTTGTTACTGCAAATTCCCGCATGAAAAAAGCCGACAGAAAATCTATCGGCTCCAAGTAAATATTTTTTAAATTAATACTGTCGGATATAATAACGTTTGCGATCTATTTCAACCCACGACTCCCAATCGCAACTACCCTCGCCCATATCAATGGTGCGGAGTGTTTTGCCTTGAGGTTGCATTTCAACACGGCCTTTGGTAAAGAATCGACAATCATAACCTTTCAACAATGGAGAAACAATGTTACAGGAATAATATCCCAATTGATTGCTACGCCCATTGCCGGTTCCATTGATTTCGTAATAGTCGTCGGTCCAGATAGGAGTATCCTGTCCTTGTATCCAAGTACGCACCCGGTTTGCATTCCAGTATACCGTATCCAAAATAAACTCTCTCAAGATTTTACCTTCTGTTTTGATTTCAAAATAATACTTGTCGTTCACATTGCGCCCCATATTGGTTACGGATGTGGAACCCATGATTTGATTATTATCGATGAAATATTTATCAAAACTGAATTGGGCAATACTATTGGAATCGCTGTATTTATTTCCGGTATATGAAACTACGATTTTACCACGACGGTTGCGGCCATCATTACACATACAATTTACCGCACCAAAATCAATCACCAGGGTTCGCGGCATGCTTACTTCATCATGGGTGATTGTGGCGCAATACCCGGAGGTTTTGTAATTACTCAGCAGTTCCCCGGTTTTTTGGTGGCCGCATCATCGGCAATACTTACAGCATCATAAAAGGCAAATTCTCCCAGAATTTCATCGAGGGCCTGATCGGTATTCGTGTCTCTTTCGCGCACACAGCTATTCACAAATAGCATTCCAATCATGAATACCCCGAAATACAATACATTTTTTCTGATTGATCCCATCATGCAAGCAGTTATTTTAAACGTCTAAAAGTAATATAAAAGGTCGAATTATTTACACTCCCTGTTTGGAATTCCTTTTCGGAGTGCATTTTTGATACAAACCATGTGTCAAAAGCCATATCTCCCGGAAGGCCATTAAGGTCGGCCACATCGAAATGTGCAGGGCACCCGCGTTAGGGATGGCAGAGAAAAGCCCGCATTCCGCCTAAGCGGAAGCGGACTTGTAACGAGACAGCCCGACCCCGCCAAAAAGCGGGGGAACGCCCAGATTTAATTCAGGGTAATATTATATGTATTGCCGTTTATGAGCACGGTGGCTGCATTATCGCAACCGCTTGAGCCATAATCGAGGGTACGTAAGGGTTTATTGCTCGGTTGGATTTCTACCACGCCGGATGTGAACCATTTACAACCTACTTCACGCATGAGGGGTTGAATAATATTCATGGTATAGGAAACGCCATTGGGTCGACTTCCGCTGCCACTGCCTGTTACAGAATAAACATCATCAGAGCGTGTTTGGGTAGATTCACCCTGAAGCCAGGTGCGGGTGCGATTGGATGTCCAAATAACGCTGTCGCCTGTAACGGCCTTAATGATGAGTCCATTCACTGTGACGTTGAAATATGATTGTCCGCTGCCATTGGTGCCCATATTGGTGACTGATTTTGTACCCAAAACCTGATGATCGTTTACGAAATAATTATTGAAAGAGATGTTATGCACATGACCTGAGTCGCGGTATTTGCCTGTGTATTGAACCAATACCTGACCTCGGCGATAACGCCCATCGTTACATAAACAATTGGTCGGACCGAAATCGATGGTGATTGTTCGCGGGCTGGTGGTGGTGTCGTGGGTAATGGTGGCGCAGTTACTGGCTGTTTTGTACTGACCGAGTGCATCGCCTGTTTTGAGGTCGGCTGCTTCATCGGCCATATTCAGTACGTCCTGATAGGTAGATTCGCTGAGTGCGTTGTCGCGGGCCAGTTCAGTGTCCTGGTCTTTGTCGTTGTTGTTGTTTCTTTTACATGAAACCATGATGGCCATACTGAAAAGGGCGAGCATGAAGAGGCTGATTCTGAAATTCATTTTCATTGTTATTTAATTTTGAGACCTTCTGACAAAGGCTTAACAAAAAGGTTTAACGGATGGTTAATTATTTCTAAGTTGAAGTGGTTTACATTACCTTCGTAGGCCTTAAAAATGCCCGTTCAAATACGGCATTCATGGATGACATCCCTTGACAAAGGGATCAAGTTACAAAAACATGCAAAAAAGAATCGCCCTATTTGGAAGTACCGGATCCATCGGTCAACAGGCATTGGAAGTGGTTAAAAGTTATCCTGAACTTTTTACCATTGAAGTATTGACTGCACATAGCAATGCGGATTTATTGATAGAACAATCAAAAAATTTTCGACCGAATATGGTGGTGATTGTGGACGACAAACACTATCAAAAAGTCAATGAAGCCTTGTCGGGTTTAGACATTAAAGTATTTTCGGGAGAGAAGGCGCTTACGGAAGTGGCAGCGATGGACCATTATGATATTATGCTCGCAGCCATTGTCGGTTATGCAGGACTGGCATCTACCTGGGCCGCTATTCAACAAGGAAAAACCATTGCCCTCGCGAATAAAGAGACTTTGGTTGTAGCCGGTGATTTGGTATCCCAAGCGGTGATTGCGAATAAAGCCAGGATTATACCTGTGGATAGTGAACACTCTGCATTGTTTCAGTGTCTGGTTGGTGAAAATCCAGATCATATCGAAAAAATTACCCTGACTGCATCGGGGGGACCTTTTTTAGGTAAAAAGCCTAATTTTTTGATTAATGTCAAAAAAGACCATGCCTTACAGCATCCGAACTGGACGATGGGGGCTAAAATCACGATTGACTCAGCCAGCCTCATGAATAAAGGGCTTGAAATGATTGAGGCCAAATGGTTGTTTGGCTTAAAAAACGAACAGATAGAAGTGATTGTTCATCCGCAATCGATTGTTCATTCATTGGTTTATTTTTAGGATGGTAGTGTGAAAGCCCAAATGGGTTTGCCGGACATGAAATTGCCCATCCAATACGCGCTGGCTTTTCCGGAACACCTTCCAAATAACCATAAGCGCTATGAACTCAAGAATTTTCCGTCTCTCACATTTGAAATGGCAGATACTAAAACTTTCCGTAATCTTACGTTGGCAAAAGAGGCCATGTACCGCGGCGGAAACGCACCATGTGTTCTGAATGCAGCCAATGAAATTGTTGTGGAAGCCTTTTTGAAAAATAAAATAGGCTTTCTGGAGATGAGTGATATCATCGAAAAATGTTTGGAAACGATTCCCTTTTTGGAACACCCCAGCATGGACGATTACGTGGCCTGTGATGCAGAAACCCGCAAACTGGCTCTTACATTATACAAATAAAGCAAAGCATATCCAATGATGCACATACTTGCAATAGACTGGGCCATGGTAGGAATCAAGGTTGCACAGTTCATACTTTCACTGAGTATTTTGATTATTCTTCATGAATTTGGTCATTATATTACCGCTAGATGGTTTGGTTGTCGGGTGGAAAAATTTTATCTGTTTTTTGATCCCTGGTTTTCTTTGTTTAAGAAAAAGGTAGGTGATACCGAATATGGAATTGGCTGGTTACCGTTGGGGGGCTATGTAAAAATTTCAGGCATGATTGACGAGAGCATGGATACTGAGGCCCTGAAACAGGAGCCCCAGGCCTGGGAATTTCGTAGTAAACCGGCCTGGCAGCGACTGATTATTATGCTGGGTGGAATTATCATGAATGTGATTGTGGCCATTTTAATTTACTCCATGGTGTTGTTTGCCCGATGTCATCGCTTAAGTACGGTGTGAGCTTTCAGGACAGCCTATTACTGCAGGTTGGATTTCAAAATGGAGATCGAATCAAATCGGTGGATGGTAAAAAAATCGAATATCTGGAAGAAGCTGCGCTGAAAATATTTATGGGTAAATCGGCCGTGGTTGAACGCAATGGCACGGAGGTCAATTTAAAATTTCCTGAAGACCTGATTGGCAAACTGATTGAAAATAAAAAGCGAAACAGCGGCATGCTCCTGCCCCGCACGCCGGCTATCATTGGACCTATTCAGGAATTATCGGATCCTTCGCCGATTAAAAAAGCAGGTGCTTTGCAGGGAGACCTCATTCTGGCGATTGACGGACAAGCTTTGAGCTATTTTGATGAAATAAAACCAATCGTATCCCGCAGCAAAAACAAAACCGTGCAAGTGCAAATTTTACGGGGCATGGACACCATGATGCTGACTTCTTCTTTGACGGATGAAAAAAGATTGGGGGTACTTCCTATTTTAAGTGAGGATACACTGGTAAGATTAGGACTGATGCAGGTAATCACGAAAAAATATGGCTTTGCAGAAAGTTTCCCGGCAGGCTTTAAACGAACCGGCGAAAAATTGGGCGAATACATCGATCAGTTTAAAAAAATACTTTCCCCGAAAACCGGTGCCTATAAAGGACTGGGTGGTTTTAAAGCTATCGCTAATGCATTTCCTGCCGTTTGGGATTGGGAATCATTTTGGAGTATCACGGCTTTGTTATCAATCATTCTGGCTTTCATGAATTTATTACCCATTCCAGCCCTGGATGGCGGTCATGTGATGTTTACTTTGTATGAGATGATTACGCGCCGCAAACCCAATGAGAAATTTTTAGAATATGCTCAAATGGCGGGTATGATTTTTTTACTATTACTCATGGTTTATGCCAATGCCAACGATTGGTTAGGTTGGGGTAAATAGAGTCCTGTAAGTTGTATAGTTTCGCTTGAATGACCATCACCACTGATTTTGAGCATTATTCAGCAGTCCCTAAATAAATCATCTCCCTTCAAGCTGGAGACCACCCATTTTTGTGGCATAAACAGATTGATTATTTTCTGCTGAGATAGTTATAATCGCGCAATAAGGTTTCAAGAAACATATCATCCGGCATATCAGATTCTATTTGCAGAACAGTTTTTATTTTGTTGGCCACATTCTCCACATACCTTCCCACATTGGATTTAGTATGGTGTTTCACAATATTGTCGACGATATTAATATCCTTGTCGCTCAGTTTCATCACTTGCGGAAAACTCACCACATACTGATCAAATTGTACATCCTGAAAAATGGTATCACTGAGTTTATAAGGCAGTCGTTTTAATACTACACTGGTACCTGCAACCACATCCCCAAGTCGTTGGCTGTACGGTGTGGACACAAACAAAATAAATGAAGCAATACACCTAACACCATCACTACGCCTAAAAAAGTATTACTGGCAGCCAGAAAAATAAAACCCCAGATAAAGCCAAAGTCGATAAACCGGATCAACCAACGCAACAGAAGTTGACTTACCGTGGCCATTTCTCCGTTCAAACCTATCACCTGAATACCCATGGCTAATTTACCGATGCTCTGCCCTTTATTAAAGACCTCAAACATCAGGTGATAAATGATAAACGGAGTCGTGAGTAACAACTCGACGAAACCAAAATCAGCCGCAAGAGAAATGCCCATCGTTTTATCCAGGATGGAGGTCATTCCCCATAAAAATAACAACAATAAAAAAATATCAATCATCCACGCAAAGAGGCGAAAATGAAATGGAGCTGTTTCAAACTGCAGTTCAATATTAAATGGTGTCTTGACTTGTAAAAGAGACATGAAGTAAATGTAGAGATATTTTTGTAAACCATAAAAAAGCACCTAATTTAGACATCAGAATGCGTGAGGGTAAATTCATTGATAAAAACGTTGAACGGTGGAAGGAATACATGGAACCCAGCGATGATCCGGATGTGCAGGCCGAAAGGTTTGTAAATCTTGTGGATGATTTAAGTTATTCAAAAACCCATTACCAGCAAAGCAAAACTACCCAGTTCATCAACGGACTGGCTGCCCAGCAATTTCAAAAAATTTACCAGCACAAAAAACATCGCTTTGAACGATTATTTATTTTCTGGAAATTTGAATTACCACTGGTGTTCAGGAAATACTTAAAAACGTATCTGTTCACTTTTGTTTTTTACAGCGGCTGTTATCATAGGCGTTCTCTCCTCGATGTCTGATGGGCAATTTGTGCGACAAATACTCGGAGACGGATATGTTGAAATGACCGAAGAAAATATTCGAAAAGGAGATCCTTTTGGTGTTTATAAAAACGGGAATGAATTTGGCATGTTTGTCAATATTGCCGCCAACAATATCCGGGTGGCCCTCATGGCCTTTGCGCTGGGCATAGTGGCATGTGTTGGCACTTTATATATCCTCTTTAGCAATGGTTTGATGTTGGGTACTTTTCAACACATGTTTTTTGCCAAAGGACTAGGTTGGAAATCCATTTTGGTCGTATGGATTCATGGAACCATTGAAATATCCGCTATTGTCATTGCAGGAACAGCTGGATTGATTATTGGAAATGCATTTTTATTCCCCGGAACATATAGCCGAACGGACTCTTTAAAAATGGGAGCGAAAGATGCGGTCAAAGTCATCATTGGTCTTATTCCATTCTTTCTCATTGCGGCATTCTTTGAAGGATTTATTACCCGACATACGGAAATGCCTGTTTGGCTCAGCCTGCTGATTCTGATTGGTTCAGCACTTTTAATTATCTGGTATTTTATTGTTTATCCCATCTTACTTGGCAAATCCGGAATTCAGGTTGTCAAGGGTGAAGTTATATATCCCGAACAGCATGATTAGTCGTTTATTTTGTATCGGGCTGCTTTGTGTTTTGCTTTTTTCATTGGAAAGTAAATCCCAAACTTATCGTCAACAAAAGTTATCAGGCTATGACTCATCGGCTTTCATGCAATTAAAAGAGGAAACTGAAAATAATTCAGAACAGCATGAAAAAACAGTTGACAATGTAAGCAGTGAAGATCTGATCGAAGCAAATGAAGAAGCCAATGCAGAAGAAGAGTATGAAGAAGACTTTGAAGAGGAGGATGCTGACAATGGCTACGTGCAACGAAAAATCGGAGATGACAAATGGAAGAAAATCAAAGAAGATAAAAATTTTATTTACGCCTACGAAAAAGAAAAACCAGCTCCAAAGGCCCTCCCTGAAAAAAAATATAAACCCTCCGCATTCATTAATTTTTTAAGTGGACAGGTCTTTAAAATTATCTTATATATTCTGGTCATCTCCCTGCTTCTTTTTATCCTGTACAGAATATTCGAAAATAGCAGTTTTAATTATTTCCGATCATCTTCGAAAAAATCCACTGAAGAAGACATCCTTGAATCAAGCGCCAAAACCATCATTCCTTACGACGAAGAAATCAACAAAGCCATACAGAATCAGGATTTTCGGTTGGCTGTTAATCTACTTTATCGCAAGACCATTTATCTCCTGGATCGAAAAAATCAGGTGGTATATGAAGAAGACAAATCCAATTGGGCTTATGTACAAGAACTGATTGGCAAACCTACCGAGAAACCCTTTTCCGCATTAACGCGATACTTTGATTACATCTGGTATGGTTCGTATCCTTTGAATCATGGCGAATTTAAAAGTATTCATGACCAATTTAAACAATTTGAAACTGACTTGGCATGATGAACCGCTTGACATATTCTTTTTTCTTTCTGCTGTTATTATTCAGTGCTTGCAATGAAAAAAATCAACAGATTGGTCGGAACAATATTCCCGGAATTCCAAACAACCTTATGGTTACCATATCGCCTATCAGCACTTGGATGAGTTATTTCCGAATGCAAAAATTAAAGCCGGTTTAAAAATCATGGCTGAGGTAGATGCCATCAATAAATCTACGATAAACACTGGTGGAAACATCCTCATTGCTGTTGCAAAAAGTTTTCAACTGGACGATGATGAACTCAGTCGAATGAAAAAATTTGTTGAGGCGGGCAATGGAGTAGTCATTCTTTCGGAACATTACAGCGAAAATATCCTTGATTTTTTTGGGGTGAAGGATACCCTACAGACCATTAAAAATTATAGCTTAAAAGACACCATACCCAATCAACCGCTTTATCTTCAATTCAACGACTCAATACATTCTTTTCGTTTCAGTGGTATTCCTGCAAATCATACTTTTCAGTTCAAAGATACCTTGATGGAATCCATTGCCGTCTTAGGTTACTCTGGCCAAAAAAATCATCCGAATCTTTTAGCATACGAAAAAAATCAAGGTATTTGGTTCATCCATCATTCACCCATTGTATTTAGTAACTATTTTATGTTACAAAATCAGAACAGGGCTTATTATGAGTTGCTCCTCTCCTATTTGAACGAATATCCCAACAGTGTTTCCTGGTTCAATTATTTTACAAAATCAGAAAATGAAACAACCCAAAAAGAAACCTGGACTTCCCTCTTAAAATATCCGGCATTGCGATACGCCTTCTTCATTCTGCTTGGATTACTGCTGGTTTATACCCTCTTCCAATCTAAAAGAAAACAACGCATTATCCCTCCTCGCGAAAGCAATGCCAATGCATCTTTGGAATTTGCAGAAACAGTCGGCCTCTTGTATTTAAACACCGGCAATCACAAAAATCTTTCCGATAAAATGATTCAGTTTTACCTTGAGAATATGCGTATGAAATTTGGTATTCGATTCAAACTCTCGGATGATGCATTTGTGGAAATGCTTTCGCGCAAAACCGGACATTCGCGGGTTGAAACCAAATCATTTGTAGACTATCTGATCTATATTCGCCAAAATAGTGATATCGCCGAAACGGATATCAAACATTTATACCATCAAATACAAAAGTTTAGTACATATGGAAACACCCCTCTTTGAAAATCGCATTGACATTGAACAAATTCATGTTGCCGTACAGGATATCAAACGAGAAATCGGACGTGTAGTTGTTGGGCAACATCAAACAGTGGAAATGATGCTGGTTGCCCTTTTAGCCAATGGCCATTTGTTGTTGGAAGGTGTGCCGGGTGTTGCCAAAACATTGACTGCAAAATTACTGGCAAAGACCATTGATGTGGGTTTTTCGCGAATTCAGTTTACGCCCGATCTGATGCCCAGCGATGTGATGGGAACCAATGTTTTTAATCCGCAAAAAATCACTTTTGAATTTAAGAAAGGGCCCATTTTCAGCAATATTGTGTTGATTGATGAAATCAACCGGGCTCCCGCTAAAACCCAGGCGGCTTTGTTTGAAGTGATGGAAGAAAGAACCATCACAGTAGATGGCGTGAGTTATATTTTAGAAAATCCCTTCATGGTTATCGCCACTCAAAATCCGGTGGAGCATGAAGGCACCTATCAACTACCTGAAGCACAACTCGACCGATTCGCATTTAAACTCAATATCCATTACCCTCAATTACAAGATGAGGTAGAAATTTTACAGCGGCATCAGCAGGGGCAAAACCTGCATCACATGATACAGGAAATTCAAGCAATATTAAAAGCTGAACAACTGAATTATTTACGGGAAGTTGTCTCTAAGGTTTCTGTCGAAAACAAATTACTGGAATATATCGCTCAAATTGTCAATCAAACCCGATCGCATGGTGGTTTAATTCTAGGTGGATCACCCAGAGCTTCTGTGACAATCTTAAATACGTCTAAAGCTTTGGCCGCCATTCGGGGCAGAGATTTTGTAACACCGGAAGATGTCATTGAAGTGGCCAAACCAGCGATGCGCCATAGATTGGCCCTTACCGCCGAAAAAGAAATGGACGGTGCAAGTACGGATGATATCATTCAAGAAATCATTAAAGGCATTGAAATACCCCGCTCTTAAAAAAAATGAATTAGGGTCGGCGACCGGAGTATAAATGTTTTTCAGAATGGTAAGATGAGCGCACCAATGGACCGCTTTCCACATGATCCAACCCAATCTGATAACCGATTTCTTTGAATTCTGCAAACTCATCCGGATGTACAAAACGTACGACCGGCAGATGTTTTGGAGTAGGTTGAAGATATTGTCCGATGGTTACTACATCGCAACCATTATCAAATAAATCCTGTAGGGTTTGAATCACATCTTCTTTTGTTTCTCCTAAGCCTAGCATGATTCCACTTTTGGTTCGCATGCCTCCTTGTTTCAAGGTACGTATCACCTCCATACTCCGATGATATCGGGCCTGAATTCGCACTTTGCGCGTAAGCGTTTCGGTAGTTTCAATATTGTGTGAAACCACCTCAGGCGCCACATCAATAATTCGCTGAATATTCTCTTTATCTCCTTTAAAATCAGGTATCAATGTTTCCAGCGTTGTTTCAGGATTTAATGCTCTGACGGCCTTAATGGTATTTGACCAAATAATACTTCCACCATCTTTTAATTCATCCCGATCAACAGAGGTAATGACGGCATGTTTGACTTTCATCAAATAAATTGCTTCGGCTACCCTTTGCGGTTCATCCCAATCCACAGGATCAGGACGGCCTGTTGACACTGCACAAAATCCACATGACCTCGTGCAGGTATTTCCCAAAATCATAAAAGTTGCGGTTCCTTCACCCCAACATTCACCCATATTGGGACAATTACCGCTTTCGCAAATGGTATGTAATTTATGCGTATCAACTAAACCACGCACATGGCGATAATTTTCGCCAATAGGAAGTTTAACCTTTAACCAGTCTGGTTTTTTAACGCGCTGAACTGTGTTGGAATCAACCGGGGTACCGCATGACATAAGGCAAAGGTAATTCAAGAAATGTTTTGGATAAAAAAAAGAAACCGCCCATTTAAAGGCGGTTTCCGAACTATCTAAACAATTTAAAAACTATTTCGTCACCACAAATTTAGATTGTGTGCGACCATTTTCTGTAATCACATTTACAAAATAAGTACCTGCACTCAATTTAGAGGTATTATACGTAAAGGTATTTTGCTGTGCATTTTTTACAGAATGCGTATCCAATACTTTTCCGGTTACATCCATGATTTCATATTGGATGCTTGCGCTCATTTGATCCAATTCAACAGCAACATTTACAACTGAAGAAGTTGGGTTTGGATAAACATTTACAGAACCTGCAAAATTGGCAATGTCATCAACGGATTCAGTTTTGTTGGTGTTCATATGTAAAGCAATGGAAGGAGATCCTGCATTAGCAAAACCACCACCATACATGGTACCATTAAAATACAAAGGATTGCCGTAACCATTGTCGAATTGTAAATTGGCACGATAATCTGAATAATAATCAGCACCAATTGCAAAACCTGTTGTAGTTCCAGGAATGCTAACACGTAACCAATAATTAGACATATCTTCCAATTTGATTAATTGACCAGGAGCAACTGTATTCACTAAATTCATCGTCAATAATAAACCACCAATAGGAATAACGTCAGTGGCAGTTAATTGATAAGTCGCATTTGCAATTTCATCCAATTCAGTAGCATAATCAATTGCACCATTGGCGTCATTGTCTGACCATTTAGAAAGGGTCACCAATACATCCTGACCAGTAAATACTGAATCATCAATCACAGGGCGCATCAATACAACTTGTACTTTTTTCGCACTAAATCCGCCATTACGAATATGTAATATAGGTCCCCATTCAGCCGCTGAATTTACATTGATATAGCTGTTGGCAACCGGACGACCTTTTACAAAATCATATTCGCATTTAGAATATACTGAATCATGTATTGCAAATTCATAAGCCCAATCATTATTTAATGGAGCTAAACCAGTTTCTGTGAAAGGAATTGTAGCCATGGTGTTCTCAATCAAATAACGGCCTATAGGCGCATCATTCATATCAAAGCCTTGCAAGGTTGTACCAACGGTATCCAAACGAACAGCCAATAATGAGTCCAATGTATTTACCGGTGTAGCAAGCTCCAGTTTACTGAGTTTGAATCCTGTAAAGTAAATGAACCTCCGGATAATTGAGCATTGAAGCTTTTCCAAACTTTTTGAAATAAAGTATCCCATGAGTTTGTGCTGAAATTATAAAAAACAGAACCTCCAAACACGCGGAAGTCTTCATCCATCATACCATATAATGTACTAACCTGATGAGCAGGGATAGAGCGACCCAAAGGCAATGCCGGACCATCGTTCATAAATCCGATATCGATTGGATTAGCAATTGGATCAAAATTCCAGGCAGCTAAGGAAATGGTTACTGGATTACTGGCATCGATTTGAGCCTTCATAGCATTACCGTCAGCATTGGTTACCATCACTACCGGAATTTCAACCAATGCACCATCGGCACCGGCACCCATTCCTGCAACACCCAAGAGGTTGTTTACCAAAATCACCCCACGCGCTCCGGCATCTTGTGCTCTTTTGGCTTTACTACCAAATTCACAACCACCTCTAAAAATCAATGCAAATTTTCCGGTAAAATAACCTGGTGCAAAAGATACACAACCGTCCAGATTGTTGGGATCATAAATGACATCCATTCCTTCCCAAGTAGAATCGATACTTGTTCCCCAAGGCGCTGTGGTTGAAGTAGAGTCAATTTCATCGATGATTTTGTATCCCTGAATGGATGCAGGCGCATCAACCCTGAAACTCGAACGTCTGTTCTGCGCATCTGCATTGGAGTTGAATCCAAGCAAACAGAGCAGGAACAAAGACATGGATAAGGTAATTTTCTTCATATTCATTACTTTTTTGTTAAATTTAAGCCCAAATGTAGTGTAAAGTTTTGTTAATGGAAGTGCGCTCGTCGATTTTTTTAGCCCCTTTCGTATAGAAAAAAAAGAATAGCTTTTGTTAAGCTTTATAGGTTTTCCGCTTGGCTAAAAATGATTTAAAATCCACCAAATTCAAGGAACTCAGGTTATGTTCAGCTCTTAATCCGGCTTTTTGTGCCGATAAAACGCCAAATCGAATATCTTCAATCCCCATTAAGCTATGGGCATCCGGATTAATCGATAACATCACCCCGGCCGAAATCGCAGATCCCACCCAATTCCAGTCCAAATCTAACCTACGGGGATGTGCATTGATTTCTATGACCACCTGATGGGCCTTGCAAGCTTCAATAAGCCTTGGATAATTGAGTGGATAAGCCTTTCGACTGAGCAACAAGCGCCCGGAAGGATGCCCGAGAATGGTAGTATATGGATTCTGAACCGCATTTAAAATCCGCTCCATCGCCTTTTCTTCGGTCATATTCAGATTCTGATGCACTGAGGCAATCACCAAATCAAATGTTGCCAGGACTTCTTCTGAATAATCCAATCGACCATCGTTTAAGATATCACATTCAATGCTTTTGAAGATGTGAAAAGGGGCCAACAACATATTTAAACGATCTATCTCTTCATGCTGTTGCTGAATTCTTTCAACGGATAAACCATTTGCATAAAATGAACTCACCGAATGGTCACTCATGACCAAATATTCATAACCTTTGGCCATACAGGCACGAGCCATTTCTTCGATGCTGTTTGAGCCATCACTCCATCGGCTATGACTATGAATCACACCCCGCACCTCATTGGGCTGAATAAGATGTGAAGGTTGAATATAATTTGGCAGTTCCACTTCTCTTCTCAAACAAGCAGACAAGCTTTGCAATCCATTTTGGGTGAAAAAATCGGACTCATTGGCGAATGTTTTTTCTTCAATTCCCTTGTTCGCCAATTGACTCCAATAGGATTCCGTACTACTTAAACGAATGGCTTCTTGTACAAATTCCGTTGGACGACAAGGGTAAATCCTGACTTCGATTTGATCTGAATAGGAATACAACAAATAATCTTCTTTGGATTCAATCAATTTAAAGCTCCCCGACTTCAATGTTTCAAGGATTTGAGATTGTGTGCTTGCTACAATAAACGACAAATGCTCGATCACATCTTCCTGCATCGCAAAAGTGCCGCAAACCTGAAACGGAACATCAAATTTTTCATTGAAAAGTGCGGTGATTTCCTGCACTAAAGGCTCTAGTTGTGCGTACAAGTATTTTTTCTGATTGGCAAAATAAAAGTCGAGTGACTCCAAAATACTCTTTTGCGTTTTTTCGCCAAAACCTTTGTAAGCCAGCAAGCGGTTTTCCATACAAGCATACCATAATTCCCCCGGCGATTCGATCTCCAAATCCTTCCAGATGGTGGAAATTTTTTTGGGTCCCAGTCCTTTGATTTTCATTAATTCCAAAATACCCTCAGGCGTTTTGGTCAACAATGTTTCAAGAGACTTGTTACGGCCTGTATCAATCATTTCAGCGATGGCCCGGGAAGCACTGTCTCCGATTCCTTTTATTTGAGACCATTCCGTTCGGGGGATGTCAATGATGGGCTTTTCCAGTTTATCAATCTGAAAAGCAGCAATACTATAGCCTTTGGATTTAAATGGATTTTCTCCATGAATATCATACAATTTCGCCGTCAAATTGAGGATATCTGAAATTTCGTCGTTCGTCATTCGTTGATTAATTGAAAAATGGATTTAATTTTTTGATCAATGTCAGGTAATATCCTAGGTTCTACCTTTCGACTGCTGATATAATCCATCAGCGTCATAGCCAGGTAATCCTGTTCATCCCGTCCCGGAAACTGTTCTTTGATCTGAAGGTTTTTTTGATGAATTTCTGCAAGCATTTTTCTGACCTGCGCTTCATCCTCAGCAGATACTTTGATTTTATATTGACGTCCACCCAGGTGAATCAGTATTGGAACAGTTTCCTGCATACGTTCATAGTTTGGCTAAAGATATTCATTCCATATTTTCTGAAAAAGAAATATTTGGCACTTTAATAACTCGTGCATCCAAAAGTCGATCCTGCCATGATGTTAGAGAGGTATTTCGTTTTAACGAAGTCCATCTTTTGCTTGATTAGACCCCTTGTTGGTTCTGTTTCTTTAGATTTTACTGAAAAAGAATGACAACCTGATGACATTTCAGACTAACTCTTCCTTTATTCGCTTCGTCTGCTATCTTTGAACCCTCAAATGTTATAATATGCAATTTAAACAAACCCTCAGGACTGGTCTATTTGCCACGACTGCCCTGCTCCTTCTTTTTTTATTCAATGCTTGTCGAAAATCCAATCCGACCATTCAAGGCACCATCGTTCCCTATGATAACAGCACCATGGTTTCGGCCTCTATTTTTGGTGTCATCACCGATGAAGCTGGTATTGCCCTCGAAGGTGCCCAAATTAGTGTGAAAGGATATCAAACCACCACTGATGTGAATGGTTTTTATTATTTCAACAACATCACCATTCCGCAACATGCCACTACCGTGCATGTCAGCAAAGCTGGATTTTTTAACGGTTCCAGAGCCATGATGGTGAAAGCCGGTCAACGTCATCAATTTTCGTTGTCGCTCATGAAAAAAGAAAATCCGCAATCATTTATGTCTTCCAATGGAGGTGAACTCAGTTTTGCCGGAGGTTTAAAACTATCATTTCCGCTGAATGCCATTAAAAACAAAACAACAGGTGCTGCCTATGCCGGACAGGTTTTTGTATATGCTAAAACCATTAATCCAACCACTGCACTAGGCCGCAATACCATGCCAGGAGATTTGAGAGGTGTGACTGCCGCCGGTGGTGAGGAAAGAACCTTGCAAAGTTTTGGTATGTTCGTCGCCGAATTGTATGCGCCGGATGGTACACCCCTTCAGGTAGCCGATGGCAAAGAAGTGACTATGACGTTGGATGTTCCAAATTCAATCATTGGTAATGCTCCTTCTACCATTCCTTTATGGTTTTATGATGCTGAAAAAGAAATGTGGGTTGAAGAAGGTAGTGCCATGTTGGTCGGGAATAAATATGTAGGAAAAGTAAAACATTTTAGTTTCTGGAATTGTGATACACCCCAAGCTGCCAATATCAGCATTGAAATGACTTTTGTTGACCAAAATGGAATGCCGTTGAGCGGTCATTTGGTTAAATTGACAAATACGGCCAATAATGATTCCCGTCATGGCACCACCAATGCGAGTGGCTGGGTTGGAGGTCTTTGTTATTCGAATGCTTCTTTGTTACTCGAGGTTTTTGATGGTGGAAATGTCTGTAGTTCTCTCGGCGTGCCTATTTATTCTCAAACCATCACGACCGGAAGTGTGAATCAAAATTTAGGAACGCTGGTTGTAACCGTACCTGTAGTAAATAGCACAACGATGACAGGCTCAGTGGTCGACTGTAATAATTTGCCCATCAGCAATGCCAGCATTTTGGTCTCTCCTTACAATATCCTGATTACGCCAAATGCATCGGGCAATTTTTCCTACACGATTCCTTGCCTTCCAACCCAACCTGTTACATTCGTAGCTTATGATTTGAGTAATAATGTATATGGGAATTCATCATCTATGACACTGGTGGCCGGCAACAACAACGTTGGAACCTTAAATGCCTGTGGTAATATTTCGCAATTCCTCAACCTGACTATGACCAATACTGTCACTTCCGTAACAATGACCAAAAGCTTTGTTATTCCCGTTGACACAACATCCATTTCAGTAAATGCAGGAAATGGCACTTCGAATATCAGTGCTTTTGCTGTAAATAGCCAGAACAACTACCTGAGTTTCCAGGCGGTTGATACAACAATTGGTACACATGCTGTTTCATCGCTGGTTTGTTTCTTTGTTCCAACTTTTACCGATACCCAATTTTCATTGGACCCGGGGTCTGTGGTCACCTTTACGACCTTTCCGGGATTTCCGGGCGATGTAACAGGAACATTTTCAATCAATGCCGTGGGTAACCCAAGTGGAAATACCTATACCCTGGTTGGTAACTTCCGTTTGCCTCGTGTGAATTAATCAAACGCTTTTGAATATGGAATATCCCGCCCTGAAAAGCGGGATATTTTTTTATGGGCCACATTCTGATGCTCAAAGTTGAAGTCATCCAAATTGTCTTACCTTTGCGCCTCCAATTTTGAACCTCTTAAGGCTATGTCGCAACAAAACTATATCGTTCCAAAATCATTGCAAATGCCCGAACTCGAAAAAGAGATCGGCGCACAATGGCTGAATGAAAAAATATTCGAGAAAAGTATTGAAATCCGTGAAGGACAAACGGATTTTGTTTTTTATGAAGGTCCTCCCAGTGCCAATGGAATGCCGGGTATTCACCATGTTATTTCCCGCACCCTCAAGGATATGGTTTGCAGATACAAAACCATGAAAGGCTTTAAAGTGAATAGAAAAGCCGGTTGGGATACGCATGGATTACCGGTTGAGTTGGGCGTGGAAAAAGAATTGGGAATTACCAAAGAAGACATCGGCACCAAAATTTCGGTAGAAGAATACAACCAAAAATGCCGGGAGGCAGTGGTTCGTTTTAAGGACAAATGGGATGAAATCACCCGAAAAATGGGCTATTGGGTTGATTTAGAAAATCCTTATGTAACTTATCACAATAACTATATTGAAAGTTTGTGGTGGTGCTTAAAAGAGTTGCACAAAAAAGGTTATCTCTATAAAAGTGTTTCCATTCAGCCTTATTCACCTGCGGCCGGAACAGGTCTTAGTTCACATGAACTGAATCAACCGGGATGCTATAAAGATGTCAAGGATACCAGCGCAACAGTCATGTTTCGTTTATTACCGAATTCAGTCATTCAAGCCGAAAAGCCTGAGTTGCCGGTTTATGTGATGGCCTGGACCACCACCCCTTGGACCCTGCCTTCCAATTTGGGTCTCACCTTAGGGCCGAATATCAATTATGCCCTGGTCAAGACCTTTAATCCATATACCCACGAATTACAATATGTGGTATTGGCAGAAGCCCTCTTAAACAAATATTTTAAAACAGAAGCGGAGGATTTAGATTTTGAAAGTTGGACCGCCGAACAAAAATTAATCCCTTACAAAGTCATGGGCCTTTATAAAGGTTCGGAACTGGAAGGTTTGCGTTATGAGCAGTTGTTTAACTTTGATAGTAACAAGGCAGAGTTATCCGGTGGAGATCCGTTTCGCTTAATTTGTGGTGATTTTGTGACCACCGAAGATGGAACAGGAATCGTTCATACCGCTCCCGCCTTTGGTGCGGATGACTATCGGGCCGGGCAAAAAAACAATTTGGGAATCCTAGTTTTAGTGGATCGTGAAGGTAAATTTATTGAAGGCACAGGACCCTATAGCGGTCGATATGTTAAGAATTACAAGAACGAAAAAGACTATGAAGATGTCAATGTAGATATTTGTGTAGACCTGAAAAAACGTGGCCAGGCATTTAAAGTCGAAAAATACGAACATAATTATCCGCATTGCTGGCGAACAGATAAACCGATTATTTATTATCCATTGGATGCCTGGTTCATACGTACAACTGCTGTAAAGGATCGCATGGTTGAATTGAATAAAACCATTCAATGGAAACCTAAATCAACCGGAGAAGGCCGTTTTGGCAATTGGTTGGAAAATATGGTAGATTGGAATTTGAGCCGTAGCCGTTATTGGGGAACCCCTCTGCCGGTATGGCGCACCGCCGATGGTAGCGAAGAAATTTGTTGCGGTAGTATCGACGAAATCAAACAACATCTTCACGACGAAAGCCCCGAAAAGGAGTTAAAGGATGTTCATAAACCTTATATCGATCAGGTTATTTTAAAATCATCGACAGGCGAAAAAATGTATCGCGAACCAGATTTAATCGATGTTTGGTTTGATAGTGGAGCCATGCCTTATGCACAATGGCATTTCCCATTCGAAAAAGATGCTGCAGGCAGTAGCGATAAACCATACCCGAAAGCATTCCCTGCCGATTTTATTGCCGAAGGCGTAGATCAAACCAGGGGTTGGTTTTATACCCTGCATGCCTTGGGTGTTTTATTGTTCGATTCAGTAGCATATAAAACTGTGGTTTCCAATGGACTTGTGCTCGACAAAAATGGCAATAAAATGAGCAAGCGCCTGGGCAATGTCGTAGATCCGTTTAGCACCATCAATCAATATGGAGCTGATGCCACCCGCTGGTATTTAGTAACCAATGCGTCGCCCTGGGATAGCCTTAAATTTGATATGAAAGGGATAGAAGAGTCGCAGCGAAAACTTTTTAATACCCTGTTTAATACGTATAGCTTTTTCTCCTTGTATGCCAATGTGGATGGTTTTCGATATGCTGAAAAAAATATTCCATTACATGATCGACCCGAAATGGATCAATGGATTATATCTTCATTGAATTCCCTGATTTTAAAATGTAACGAATACTTCGATGATTATGAGCCAACGAAAGCTGGTAGAGCAATCGATGAATTTGTTGATGAACATTTGAGTAACTGGTATGTTCGTCTTTGCCGACGTCGTTTTTGGAAAGGGGAATACGAACAGGATAAAATCAGCGCGTATCAAACATTATACGAATGTATGATTACGTTATGCAAACTGATGGCACCGATTTCGCCATTTTTCCCGGATTGGTTGTATCAACAGCTGAATGCCGTTACCCAACAAAGCAAACAAATTTCCGTTCACTTGTGCGATTATCCACAGGCGGAATTATCGAACATTCAAACTGATTTGGAAGAGCAAATGAAATGGGCGCAGGAAGCATCTTCCTTAATTTTATCCTTGCGTAAAAAAGCGAATATAAAAGTTCGTCAACCCTTACAAAAGGTTTTGATTCCGGCAATGAATGCCAAACTTCAGGAACAAATTCAAGCGGTGGAAGAGATTATTAAATCAGAGGTAAATATTAAGGAAATAGAATTTATCGCTGCGAATAATCAACTCATTCGTAAAAAGATAAAAGCGAATTTCAAAGAATTAGGGGCCAAAATGGGTCCTCGCATGAAGGAAGTTGCTCAGGCAATTACATTGATGAGTCAGGAAGACATCAGTCTCTTGGAAATCAACAGCTCATTTGATTTATCATTGGGTCAAGAAAATGTTACCATTCAGATCCAGGATGTGGAAATCAGTTCGGATGATATTCCGGGTATGTTGGTCGGAAATAAGGGAATACTGACCGTTGCCTTGGATATACAAATCAGTCCTGAACTGGAAGAAGAAGGCCTGGCACGTGAGTTTGTCAACAAAGTTCAAAAAATCCGAAAAGACAATGATTTTGCGCTCACCGACCGGATACAAGTGGTTATAGAAGAGCATGAAATGTTAAAGAGTGCGCTAAATAATTTTAATTCCTATATTTGCACCGAAATTTTGGCCGATAAACTGGATTTTTCCTCTGAAATACAGCATGGGACTGAAATTGAGGTGAATGATCAAAGCCTTAAAATCCTAATTTCTAAAAACTAAATTCATTGCTATGGGTACTACCAAGAAAGTAACGCCTAAGCCGGTTGTTAAAAAAGCTGCTACCAAAGAAGTAGCTAAAAAAGCGCCTGCGAAACCAGTTGCCAAATCAAAACCGGCACCAAAACCAGCACCCAAAAAGGCAGCTGCAAAACCTGCAGCAAAACCAACACCGAAAGCGCCGGCAAAACCGGTTGCAAAAAAGGTTGAGGTAAAACCTGTTGCAAAGGCAAGTGCAAAACCTGTTGCCAAAGTAGCTGCAAAAAAAGTAGAACCGAAAGCACCTGTTAAAGCAAATGCCAAGGCTGCAGTAAAACCTGCACCTAAAGCACCGGCAAAACCTGCACCTAAAGCAGTAGCTAAACCTGCACCCAAAGCGCCGGCAAAACCTGCACCTAAAGCAGCGGTTAAAGAAGCCCCAAAACCTGTTGCCAAAGCGAGTTCTAAACCAGCCCCTAAAGCACCGGTGAAAGAAGCTCCAAAACCTGTTGCAAAGGCAGTGGCTAAACCGGAAGTAAAGAAAGCCCCGGAAAAGGAAAATAAACCTGCTCCTAGCAGACCGGCGAAAAAAGGAAAATCTTCGAAAACGACTATTGTTTCAACCAACAGTAATGCGCATATGCCGAAGAAATCCGATGTGTTTAAAACCAATACTTTTGGCGTTTCCAACTTGAAAAATGAAAGCGGAAAAGTGATTGCACACCGAAAAACATCTGAATTAAAGAGAAAAACCAACGACCAGGACGATATTAAAAAATACGAACCAGAAGCAACAAGATCTATATTAGAAATGAATGACATGAACGCAGGACCAAGCTACAGATACAGCGACGAGGATTTACAAGAGTTTCGCGAACTCATCCTTCGCAAATTAGAAACCGCGAAAGCAGAATTACAGTATTTACAAGGTGTGATTATGCGAAAAGATGAAGGAGGTACCGAGGATACTGAGAATAAGTATCAGAATATCGAAGACGGAAGCGCTTCTATGGAACGTGAACAGTTTAATCAGTTGGCTAGTCGCCAGATTACTTTCATTGGCCATTTAGAACAAGCTCTCGTTAGAATTGAAAATAAGACCTACGGCATTTGTCGTGAAACAGGTAAACTGATCGACAAAGCTCGTTTACGTGCAGTGCCTCACGCAACATTGAGCATTGAAGCAAAAAACATGAAGAAAAATTAATTAAAAAATAAATGTTTGAGCCGCATCTGAAAGGATGCGGTTTTTTTATCCCTGTATATGAATGGATAACAGAATCATTCTGGTGGTAATTCGATTCAGTGCTTTGTTGGTAATCTCATCTGAATTATTCGACAAACTATTTCCCAAACCATTACTGACTTTAATTTCAGGTGCAAAAATGAAATTCGGATAATAAAATTCAAAGCCCAATCCCAAATTATAACCATAATCCAATGGCTTTACCTTAAGTGGTTCATCAGGACGTTTTGAACGCGAATTCGCATTAAAATCATAATCAATTTTTCCACCGGCACAAACATAAAAACGAAAATTGGTTTGTCGGTCAGATTTGAATTTGAACTCTATCGGCATGCTGAAAAGAATGCTCTCGAAGCTTGTATTAATCACTGAATCTTTCCGCAATTGGTACCGCAGAGCCTGTTCGCGGAGTACGAAGGACGGTATAGCCCGAAGATCAACAAAACTCCCTAAACGAAGGTTCCCCATAATACCTAAATGAAAACCGGGTTTCCAATATGGGGTAATATTCATAACCGTATCGTAATCAATAAAATATTTAGACTGCTCCAAATGATATTGAGAAAAATTTAATCCCACAGAAATACCGAAATAATACGGTTTGGTATCATGTTCCGGATTGTTCATTTTTTCCTCCTGGGCATTTGCCCAAAAAGTGATCAACAGGAATAAGACACTTAAGCAGACTTTTGCGCCAGATAAATAGTTGCTATGCCGAAGCTTAATGGTTTGCATTCAATATGGTTAAATCCGGTTCCTTGCAATATTACACACATTTCCTCACCTTCCGGAAAAACCGCCACGGAATTTGGCAAATAGGTATATGCCTTTTGATCCCGGCTGAACAATTTCCCGATAAAAGGTGTTATATAACGAAAGTAAAAGTGATAAAATTGTTTGATCGGAAAGACTTTAACTTTTGAAAACTCCAAAATGACCAAAGGGGCACCGGGTTTTAAAACACGATAAAGTTCATCAAGACCTTTTTGAAGATTTTCAAAATTGCGGACCCCAAAAGCAACTGTTACCGCATCAAAATGATTGGCATCAAAAGGTAGATTTTCACTATCTCCTTTTACTAATTCGATAAGGCCATCCAGCCCCTTCGTTTCAATTTTTTGTTGTCCAACAGCCAACATTTGTGCGGAAAGATCCAAGCCGATGATCTTTGTGGGTCTTAAACGCTGCATGGCGATGGCTAAATCGGCTGTTCCGGTTGCAACATCCAAAATAATTTTTGGTTGATACCTTTTTAGTAATTGTATCACTTTACGCCGCCAAAGCACATCAATTCTCAAACTGAGAACGCGGTTAATCAGATCATAGCGCGAAGCAATGCCATCAAACATTTGCTCAACTTGTTTCTTTTTGCCAAGGAAGAATTCTGATCCGGAACAACGGTGGTACCCATGCCACAAAGATAAACCCGGGCTTTTGGATGAACCGTTTTTTTTATAAACTGGAGTGATGACAATTTCTATAAGCTATTTAGGGGCTACTAAATAACTCAGAAATGCTCTAGATTCAAGGCCTTCGATGCCCGTTTCGGTATTACCTTTGCCACTATGGAAGTGAAACATGCTGAATACCTCATCAGCAACGAGGATATTGCCAAATGCCCGACTCCCGATAAACCCGAAATCGCTTTTATTGGACGTAGTAATGTTGGAAAATCTTCGTTGATCAATATGTTGAGTAACAAAAAAGAACTCGCCAAGGTTTCATCGACACCCGGAAAAACCCAATTGATTAATCATTTTTTAATCAATAAAGACATGTATTGGGTGGATTTACCCGGGTATGGATTCGCTAAAGTTTCGCAACAAAAAAGGCATGCATGGACCAAAATGATTTGGAACTATGTTGAAAAACGCGAAAATCTGCTCACCTTATTTGTGCTCATCGATGGAAGACATACGCCACAAAAACCCGATCTGGATTTCATCACTAAATTGGGTCAAAAAGGCGTTCCATTCACCTTGCTCTTTACCAAAGCAGATAAGGAAACTCAAAAGGAAGTGAGTAAAAATGTGCAGCTTTTTAAACAAACACTCCTGAACCAATGGGAAAGCCTGCCTCCCATTTTTGTCACCTCTGCCGTCAAACGATTGGGTAGAAAGGAAGTATTGAATTATATCGAAATGCTTTGTATCCCCGAATCACAATAAGCCAGCTGGATGTTCAACAGATAGGATGCATAAAAAACCACCGAAAAATCGGTGGTAATATTTTTAAAGTGCCCGTGAATTAAATTTTGGAATTATAGAAATTAAAATTTTTCCCGTTCTTGGCAACAAAGCCGATGAGGTCGCGCACATTCTGCAAATTACCAAATTGAGCATCCGCCTTTTTGGGCGCAATTTTATACGTGCTCACCAATAAATCCTTTAATCCGGATAAATCACTGGAATTACTGAACAATCCGGAAAGAGGGCTCATCAAATTTATTTTGCCGACAGTACTTTTAATACCTTTTTCAAGCATGTAATTACCCAAGGTTTTCATCACTGATTTGGATAATTGATACATAAAAGGATTTCCACTTAGTTGAGAAACTTTTGAAGCGGAACTTAAACTTCGATATTCATTGCATCCTGTGGAAAAAATACCAGTTAAAGCGACGAGTAGGAGTAAAATATGTATTTTTTTCATATCTGTAAAACTTTTGTATGGCGCAAAATTAACCAAAAAAACCTTTTTTTACGAATTATTCGTGTTGCCTTTCGACTTGTTGGTTTTTTTATAATGATTCCAGTTTTTTGAAGGATCTTTTTGATAGTAACGTTTTCGTTGCCAACGATAAGTATTGCAGGAGAACATAGTCAACACTAAGAATAAGCCCATCACATAAAATATATATTTTTTCATAACTTTTATTGCCCTATAAATGAATAATCAGATTGCTTTACCGATACCTTGCTTCCAGTAAACCTAGTTGACTATTTTATTGGCACAACTACTGCTGGCAAAGGCTTCTGGTTTGGCTTTAAATGCAAAACCCATGCCAAGGATGTATCCTGTTGCTTCTCTTAGGGCTTCATTGCTTTTGAATTGTGGATTGGTATTGATGTCTGCATGAACCTCCATATCTACATGGTAGGCTGTAAAAAGATCACATAACTCGTAAGCAATCTCAATACTCTTGGCCACTTCCATCAACATACGTTCTTTGATGGAATAATTTATTTGAGTACTCTCGTTGTGAATAAACATAAAGCCCCCCCGGCCTTCCCGCAGAAAAACAATGACCGTTGCAAATTCTGTTTCATGGGCCTTCACTTGTGAATCTGTACCGATACAAACTTTTAAACGATGGCCTGCTTCATGTTCTCGAATAATAGCCTCTTCAACAGATTGTTTAATTGGCTCGAGGATCATTTCGCCATTAAATTTTCGCCAGATCATAGGAAATTTTTCTTGAAAATAAATTTTTCCTGCTTAGGTCGATGTTAAGTTTCCGGGAAATTTAGTACCACGTATTGCACATGCCGGCCAAGGCCCATTCAGAAAAAAGGACAAACAAGGAATTTGTTCGGGCGAATTCTAAGCATTGAAAAGCATTATCACTTCGCCTCTACCCCCATTTATCAGGGTTCCGAGCGAAATAATTGGTCTATGGCCAACTCTATTTATATCCAAGAATTTTGAGCATACTCTGAAAACTCTGCTCTTTGGCGTATAACCAATCAATCAGTTTGCCATTTTTGTCATACTCTACAATCACATGTTTTGGAGAAGGAATCATACAATGTTTGATACCGCCATATCCGCTCAACTGATCCTGATAGGCTCCTGTGTGGAAGAATCCAATATAAAGTGGTTCTTGTTTTTGAATAGATTCCGTGCCTTTACTTTTAGGGAGAAACACCGCGTTGATATGTTCTTCGGAAGTATAAAAATCATGGCTATCGCAGGTTAAACCACCGAGATGTACCTCTTGGTATTCTTCATCCCATTTGTTGACTGGCAACATCAAAAACTTCTCTCCAATACCCCAGGTATCCGGTAAAGTGGTGATAAAAGAGGAATCAATCATATACCAGATTTCACGGTCGTTTTGCATTTTTTCGTCCAGTACCGAATAAATAACGGCTCCGGATTCCCCAACCGTAAATGATCCAAATTCTGTATAAATATTGGGCACATCTACTTTATTCTTTTTACAAACCTTTTTAATGGTCGATAAAATTTCATTGACCATATAGGTGTAATCAAAATCAAAAGCCAATGAATGTTTAATCGGGAAGCCGCCGCCAATATTGAGGCTATCCAACTCAGGTGCAATCTTTTTAAGCTGGCAATATAAATTTAGGACTTTGTTTAATTCGCTCCAATAATAGATATCATCCTTAATCCCTTTGTTCATGAAGAAATGAAGCATCTTCAGTTGAAAACGTTCATTCCCTTTGAGTTTATCGACATAAAACTCCAATACATCACGTGTACGAATACCCAAACGGGAAGTATAAAAATCAAATGTTGGTTCTTCCTCAGCAGCAATTCGAATGCCAATTTTAACCGGATTTTTTACACGGATAGATTTTTTATAATCTTCAAATTCCGACTTGTTATCCAAAACCGGAATCACATTCGTAAACCCAGAATTAATTAACTGTGCAATATTTCGGGTATAAGCCTTTGTTTTAAATCCATTACAAACGATAAATGTATCCTTGGTGATTTTTTTTCGCTGATACAGATTTCGGATAATTTCAATATCGTATGCAAAAGAGGTTTCTAAGTGAACACCATGTTTCACCGTCTCCTCAACAATAAAAGAGAAATGAGAACTTTTTGTACAATAACAGTAAAAATATTCCCCATCATACTTCTGTTTCCGAATGGCATCATTGAACATCTTTTTGGCCCGGTTAATTTGCATACCGATTTTTGGCAAAAAGGTCAACTTAAAGGGAGTGCCATATTTATCAATGAGTTTTTTTAAATCAACGCCATTGAATTGAAGATAATTGTCTTTGACCACAAAACCATCCTGCGGAAAATCAAAAGTCTGGTTGACCAGGTCGGTGTAAGTACTGCTCATGCGCTCTAAAATATTTTAGCCTGCCTTTAAAAATACCTTGTGTATTTCAGGCCACGCAAATGTACTATCTTCTCTATTTTTCTAACAGCTTTTTTCAATCCCGACTTTTAGGCATTTTTTTGTCCTAAGAAAGTGATGGTATCCGGTCCAATACAACAGAGCATATCTAAAACACTCAAATGGGGTATAAAGCCATTGCGTTCCTGAAAGGGCTGTAAATAGGACCTGTAGGATAATTGATCCTGTAAACCCGGTGAAAATTTTTGCCGCTGATCCTCAAAAATTGTTCCCGGATGCGACTCCTTTACAGACTGATGATGGGGTTTTAGTTTCAGACAATCCAACAAGACGCCCAAAACATATGTATTCAGTTCCACCAAATATTCGAAACGATGTTCAAAAATACCACACAATCGACTTTCATAAAATTCGAAATATGGTGTTCGACGGTAACAAGCCTCGATACTTCTCCAGTGTACCTGTTGCCAACGTTCCCGGTAACAAATCTTCACATCTGCGATTAGTCGACGTGCATTTCTTCCTCCTTCCAGTGGCACACTGAGTATGAGTTTACCTTGTGCACCTGCCACCTCACAACGATTGCGATAAGACGAACGCACAAAAGCCTCCTGATCATCAATAATAACCGATTCACTTTGCAGATAATCCGCAAACCACGCAATACAAGGAAAATATTCACTTTCCATTAGAATACATTTTGACCCCATGTGCTTACTTTTACGCAATGCCTGCAAATGTAACACTTCCACTTTTAGCCCTATGGCTGATGATGGGTATTTGTCATATTTCTCCTGCACAAAGTCTTACGCCTCTGTTAAACATCAGCCGAACTTCTGAAATGAATGATCAGCAAACAGAAGGTCTTTTATTTTTTGATACCGGCGATCAATTCATTTTTTTCGAGCTATTACCTCCTACTCAGAAAATTGAAGATGAGGCTACCTTTCAGTTGGAGATTAAAAAAAAGACCATCAATCAGGATCGACTCAAACCCATCTGGCAGCAAAGCGTCATTTGGAATCAGGAGAACCCTTACAGAGACAGCATTCTTTTGGATAACAAATTTGCATCTGGAAATTTTGAGCTTATTCTGCTCGTCAAAAACAAACAAGGCGAAGTGATGTTTAAAAACAAACGGGGCATCCAATTGTTACGCTCAGGTGGGCAAGTGATTCAAGATGAATACTACGACGAGAAGATCAACACCGAGCAACACCTGACGGATCCGGAAAAAACATTTGTCCGGAAATATGATTTGAATACACTCCGAAAAAATATCGCTGCATGTATTCCTATTTCTGTGGAAGGTGAAACCACTTTTATCACCGACGTGAATCGGGAGAAAAACCCGGATGTTTTAAAACGTTTCTTTTATAACTTCTGGTATAGTCGCAACCCGGGAAACCCCGAAGCGGAATGGTTACGCTATGCCGAAAAATTGAACCATGTTGCAAAAAATTATGGTACGGGAACATTAAAAGGTTATGAAACAGATCGCGGGCGAATTTATTTGGTGTACGGTGAACCTGATGAGTTGGTTCGACTACCCAATGAAAAAAATGCGCTCCCCCACGAAATATGGTCTTATAGTCGTGCAGGTGGTTTTTCTAATGTGCGATTTTTGTTTTACCAGCCGGGCATGGTAGGCACTCAAATGTTTTTATTACACTCAACCCTGTCGCGGGAAATCATCAATCCGCAATGGAGAACCTTTATTTACACCGATGTGGACGACTCCAGTCAAATGACTCATCGCGCCTTAGAATCTTTTAAATAAACAAGATGAAACAACTTATACAGAGTATTGTGATCTGCACCATAGCATGTATGCTCATGTCGGCAGGTTGTAATAATATCAAAGAGTTGGAATATAAAGGCATTGCCAAAACAGAACTAAATACCCTGAGTTTTAATCAAGCCGCTATTCGAATCAATCTCTCGTACTATAATCCTAATAAATTTGGTATTGATGTTAAAGAAACCAATTTGAGTGTTTACCTGAACGATCAATTTATCGGCATCGCCGATCAGCCGGAAAAAACCATGATACCCCGACAAGCAGATTTTCAGTTTCCGGTAGTTGTCCATTTCGATCCCATCAAGGTATTGGGAACAGCATTTAAAAGTCTGTTTTCCAAAACAAACAAAGTTACATTGCAAGGAAGTGCACGATTGGGCAAAGGAGGGATGTACCTCAAAGTGCCGGTACAAATTAGTGAGCAAGTCAGTTTATTCTCTAAATAGGTTTCTCACGAATAAAACGCCCAGAGCTCATTCTATTGAACCATCAAAGAAATCATTTGCGCCTCTTGACGGAACAATTGAATTTGAATTTGATACATCCCTGTTGCAAGAACACCCTTATTAAAACTTAGGCGATTCGCACTCACAGGCAATTGATCATCCAGAAGCACTTTAATTAATTTCCCCTGCATATCGTACAATCGAATTTGCGCCGGACCAGCAATTTTATTTTGAAATTCCAGGTAGTACAAATCCTGTACGGGATTTGGATAAATTCTGGACGTATTTGTTGTTGGCCAGTCAATGGTATTCAAAGGCAATTGTGGATCATTACTTTTCACCTGTGCTATCCATGTTCCAAAGGATGCCAAACGTGGAAGTGTATTGGTGCCATAAGCTGCAGCCAACCAGGCTTCAGGAACGGTTGAATTATATTTTCTGCAAATGCCGGTATAATCACCCCAACGCTCAGGCATGATCGGATAAGATGGTGGATATAAAATATTCACCGAAGTATCGCCCGACTTGATGAGTTGTTTGTTACTCCAATTCATTTGATGATCGATACTGATCACGCCGCATTCCGGGGTACGACTTGAATCTGAACGCACATACGCCATGACTGCACCTTGCTCAAGATTTGAATATCCAAAAGAGGCTATAGCAGGATAGGATAAATCTGTTCCGCTTTCGCCATGCATGGTGGATACCGCCTTTCCTGAATCCAGATAAATTCGGCCATAGGTTAAACCACACCATCCCTGCGAAAAATCAGCTGTATGCGCATAATGTAAAACACCTTCAGTATAAAATGCATTTTGGGTCCAGGCACTACCGGTTGACAGAGAGTCAATATTTCCGGTAGTCGGGTCTTTTTGAAAAGCATTGGCACAAACTTCATAATGCGGAATGGCATATTCAAAAGCCTGCATGCTTTTATTCGGGGAACTGAGTTTACCATCAATGCGGTAGGCATACACCTTGCTTCCTGAATCAGGCATCAATTGCACGAAATACATCTTCTCACTCATACTCTGCCCCAAACCATGAGATGCAGGATATAAAGTAATCCCATCCATGCCATCCGGTGTTGAAATATTGTTCCAAATACCATATTGTAAAGCCTGACCATTATAACCTTCGTTGAGTGCTATTTGATAGATGAACGTTTCTTTCCAGTTATAATTCGGGGCATCTCCAAAACGATTGCAGTTAATAAACAAATCATCATCGTTGATGCCAATGGTAGGAAAATCGGACCAGGAAGTATCCTGCATCGGATTGCCTGACATTTGGTACAAATACCATCCATCCATCGGATCATTTGTTTTAGAAAAAGCCACCAAAATTTTTGTTTTAGCAGAGGAAAATCCATGCAACAAAACAATTATAAATCGATCCTGTTTAGGGTCATAAATCACCCTCGGATCAAATTTACCTTCGGAGAGTGCAGCATTATTCACGAAAGCATCCCAGGTATGATTTAATAAAAAATTATTTCCGGCGGTATCATAGTATTCCAAGCCGTAATTAATACAACTTACAATTTTACCCCCATTCGAAACAGCAATACTGTTGTCGGTTGGTGTCCAGGTTTTTAATTCATTGCCTTTAAAATTTGTTCCAATGACCGGGTTTGCACCAGTCGTTTTTTGAGCACTCGTTGGAACTTCAGCACTTGTTAGTTTTTGCTGCCACTTTTGATGTTTGAGCTGAGCTGTATTAAAAATGCTGCTTTTGTTTTTTGTATAAATACTTTGCAATGATATATGCCAATGATTTAATTGCAGATAATTTCGGTCTGTTTCAGACATCAATGGTGTTGAATAAATCCCTTGGAAAGTACCGGTTTGATGGGCCAGCTGTGCCATGGCTGAATTGGATATCATGATTATCATGACAAGAAAAATCCAACATGCTTGTGTAATTTTTTTCATATTCAAAAAGTTTACGGGGAGATATACATTCCCGGATATTGATGGACGAATTTTAATCAATCGAAGTTAATCATTTTTGGTGGATTCAGGGATTCCCGATTACACTTATGATTAGTCTGTTTTCGAATAAGCAAATTACCTCAGAAACAGGTATTTTTTTCACACTCCAATTGATGCCCTATCATTACAAACAATTTACAGTAGTAGCTTAAAAATAATTGACATACCCAAAGTGAATTTTTGAATTTCTGACTTGTAATCCCTGAGAATCTCTGCCACCTATGGCATAACTGATATTGAATAACCCGGCTTTGGTTTCAAAACTCATTCCAAGTCCAACACTGTAAGGTTTGTCTGCTATATAATTATTGGCAAATTTTGTTTGGATATAGGATAAATCACTGAACAGAAACAGATAGGAATTTCGGGATAACAAAAAACGGGGCTCCACCGTGAGCACATGATATTGACTGACAAATAAACTCCCTTCATCGAATCCACGCAACAAACGATATCCTCCTATCTGAAACAATTCATTCCTGTACAATGGATTATTGCTAAAGGTTAAACCGCCCTGATAAATTGCGGCCAAAACCAAGCGCTTTGCCAAAGGACGGAATATCATGAACTGGGTAAACAAACGATACTTGTTATTATTGAGTTGAATGGAATCGTACAAATAGGCCATGGTATTTCCACTTAGCGGATCCTGAATAGCCTCGATGCTATTGTTGCGAATAAACTTGCGAAATGAAAGAGCGGCATTGAATAAAAACTTATATCCCTTGCGCGGATTTAGGCGGTAATCCAATTGCTGTAAAATAATTTCACCACCAATGGTGCGGTACGACACATCGGCATTGGCCGGTAATTTTCGCTCTGCAACAATTTGAGCAGCGTTGACACTAATGAGTCGGGAACCGGATAGTTCGTAATAAAATTTAAGTTGACTCTGTACCCCCAATTGATAAATTAACCCCAGTTCACCTTGTACTGTTCGGAAGGTGGTATCCTTTTTGTAAAAATCAAACTTACCACTGATTCCGATAGCTGATTGAAAAATAAATGGCACACTAAAATCAATATTCATGCGCGGCGATTTGTACTGGAGGTTTTGCCAGTTCAATTGAATTTGTTCGCCCTGCCCAAGGGCATTCATGAGCCCTAATTTGATATCACCGGTGAGTAAAAACTTTCCGCCGATTTCTGCATTATTGGGCAAGAGACCAATGAGTACATCGGCCCGATTGGCATTTTTGTTTTTGAGATAAACATTCAATTTTGTTTTGGCGATATTAAAATCAATACGCCAAGGATAAGCTTCAGATAAGTAAGGTATTTCGGCAATTCTTGTACTAATCGTTTTCACGCGCGATTCATCATATAACATGCCATCCTTTAAACCGATTTGTCGCAACAAAACATTGCGATTGAGTTTTACATCTTCATTCACCAAAATGGTATCAATTTTTGTTTCCGGTCCTTTATCCAACATGAGTCTGGCCGATATGGAATAAGCGTTTGCTTGCAGACTATCGAGATAAAGCGCGGCAAATGGATAACCATGATTTTCATAATAATCGAGTACCTTTTGCATGAAGGGTTGTAGGATGCCCGGATTGAGGAATTGATTGGTGTATATCCGTTCATCGAATCGAAGTTGCTGTAATAAGGCATTGGGAATATTGCCATTCCGAATTTTTGCAAATCGATATTGGGGGCCCAGAAACAATTCAGCTTTGAGCAAACTATCATTGATCACATTTGTTTGCAGATTAAAGGACAGATAACCTTTTGCAAATAAATTCTGTTGCATGGCCTGCATATGATCCCGACATTGCTCAGGCGAAATAAATTGTTCGGGTAAATCGTTCAGTGCTTTTACCGAATCGATACTATTGCCAGACCATTGAACTTGAAAAGGAGGCTGCTGAGCCTGAATTCCATTCAAGAAAAAAAATAAACAACAGAAAATTCCACCCGAAAAAACGAATATCTGATGAAGCAGGCGATTGCGTGAGGGATGGCAGCGGAAAGCCCGTATCCGCTGTGGCGGAGCGGACTTGCAGCGTACAGCCCGACCCCGACCCAAGGAGGGGGCACGCCCGACGGAAGTATGAATACCTGTGATGAACAGCATGGGATATCGGCACAAAGAAACTACTTTTACCAACTCCAATGGCCGGTATTTACCTACATATTCCATTTTGCCGCAAAGCATGTCATTATTGCAATTTTCATTTTTCAACCAGTTTAAACGCGCAAAACGATTTTGTTGTTGCGCTGGTGCAGGAAATTAATTTGCGTAAGCAGTATCTGCAAGGCCAAACGATTCGCACCATCTATTTCGGTGGGGGCACTCCTTCACTGCTGCATCAGGATGAACTCCGCAAGATATTGGATGCCTTGTATGAACATTTTACCATTGAGCAAGATGCAGAAATTACCCTTGAAGCGAACCCGGATGATTTGAAACCGGACAACCTGCAACTTTGGAAAGCAGCGGGCATCAACCGATTAAGTGTGGGTGTTCAAAGTTTTTTTGAGGAAGATTTGATTTGGATGAATCGGTCACACTCCGCTGAACAAGCCCGTGAAAGCATGAACCTAATTCGTGATGCCGGTTTCGACAACTACAGCATGGATTTGATATTTGGATATCCGCTTTTGGACATGCCTAAATGGCAAAAAAATATGACCTGGATGATAGAAGCCGGTGTGCCGCATATATCCTGTTATGGACTAACAATAGAACCTAAAACGGTGTTTCATCATCAACAAATGAAAGGGCAATGGGCAGGAGTGGATCAGGATGTGCAGGCTGTTCAATATGAAATGCTGATGAAAACACTTACACAACAAGGGTATCGACATTATGAAATTTCGAATTTTGCATTGCCGGGTCGAGAGGCTGTCCATAATAGCCAATATTGGAAAGGGGATTGGTACTTAGGACTCGGGCCATCGGCACATTCGTTTAATGGAGAAAGCAGGCAGTGGAATGTGAGTCATAATCAGCAATATATCCGTGGAATCATGAAGGCAGAGCAAGTATTTGACCTTGAATATCTTTCAGAACGAGATCAGATCAACGAATTTATTCTGACTCAATTACGCATGGATACCGGAATTGCATTGGATTGGTTACAAGAACGATTGAGTGAACAACAATGGACGAACTGGCAAATAAAAATGAAGCGACTGATCGAACAGGAACAAATTTATCTGCATGATCATCGTGCTATATTAACTCCTGCGGGCAAACTATATGCAGATGGAATAGCCGCTGATTTTTTTCTGGACGAAAATCCCGATCGGACAAATGACCATTAATTGTGTTGAATGAGCGCATGAGAGATACCTGTTGCTGAACTGCGCAAAAAGCAGGTATAAATTTTCCCATCCTGAAGAATGATATTATCGGTTTGATAAACACTATCGGTTGTACCTGTGAGCACTGCCTTGAATTGATATGTACCAGCTGTGATCGGTAAAAACGATTGGGCCGTATTGTATGCAATTGCATTGAGCACATGTGTGGTATCGTGCAGCACATCGATAGCCGGCGCATTGGGCACCAAATGTAAAAGCCGAACATGCGCTTTTCCGGCAGCCGGAGCACTTAAATCATCTTTCAGCAAAAGTGCTTTCATTTTTTGTGCAGAATCAGAAGCGAAGACTGAATAATAAGCTTCGGAATCGAAAAAAGTATCTTTAGCCGAATAATTGATCGCAGTTCCTGCTTTATTTAAACGAAAGGTACGTTGACCGCTAAAAATAAAAATATAGGGCGCTGTTTGTCCGTAAACCAGAGAATCTGAATTCATAACCACCCCATCCAATATCATATCGAGCCCGGGGGCACCATTTGCAGCATGTGTAACGGCAATCCGGCTGTAGGTTTCGGATTTGTTGTCGGATTTATCACAAGCCACAAAAAAAGTGGATAGGCATAAAGAGAAAATCAATACAGAATAACGCATACGTTTCAATTTCGTGCAAATGTAAGGTAAGCAAGGTTGATTTCATATTCGAAGAATCATTTACATGGACTTCATGAAAAGCACTCTATCCGCATTGCTGAGGCTGCATAGTAATTCCGTTGATTGGAAACCCTTGGCGATAACGCATATAGCATGGAAAAAATAGGGTTCCTTAAAAACCAATAGATATAAAACAACAAGCACCGCCGTAGCAGTGCAAGTCGTATTAAACCCTATTTTTAACCCTTAGTATGATTTACAGTTGAACGGAAAAGATTTTGGCCAGGGAAAGCAAAGAATCGATTCGTTTGAAAAGTCGATTAGTTATTTACGATGATTTGAGCGCCCAAGGCTTGTGCGCCTGTACCACCTAAGAAACCTTTTGCAAAAACAGTATAAATTTTACCAGCGGTCAAAACGATTCCCGGTAAAGGCAGAGCTACTGTAGAAGTACCTGCTACACGAACTTCCAGGTTATACGTTCCGGCATCCAATGGAGTGAAAGCAGTAAATGTTTTGAAAGCTTTGTTCGCGAAAACAACACCACCACCAGTTACAGCCACATCAACAGCAGGCGCATCAGGAGATAAATGCACGAAACGTACGTGTGCTTTACCGCTGGCAGGAGCAGTTAAATCGTCCTCGATTAATACTGTAGACAATTTAGACACTGAATCAACAGCGAAAAGTGAATAGTTTTTGCCGGTCGTAAAAGGCACATCGGCATTGATTACTGTGGTTGAGGTACCACTCACATTTACTTTGATATTTCGAGTACCGGACAGAACGTCGAGATATGCGGTTGAAGAAGGGAATCCCAGCGCAGAGGTATTTACTTTGTTACCATCTACTAAGAGATCAACGCCGGGTGCATCAGGGGATGCGTGTGTAACGGCTAAACGAGCATACTCCAGGGGATCATCTGCTTTGTCGCAGGAAGCGAAGAAACCAAGTCCCAATGACATCATGACAGCGGTCAATAAAATTTTTCCTTTTTTCATCTTTTATAATTTTCGTCAAAGATGTTGTCTGTTGAACGCGCTGCAAAATGAAAGAAACGATATGATATAGTTTAAGTCAATTCTGAACCCTATATAGTATAGATGAAACTGAACTAACAAACAAAGCACTTGTTTCGAACGATTTTCATGGAAAGGGGATAGAATGGGCTGGAATGCAAACAATGAAAGCTGCTTAATTGACAAAATTTTTTGGAGAGTTCATGTCGATGAAATAAAAATCAAACCACGAAATAAAATCTAAATCGGGATAAGATTGTTCTCTTAAACAAAAGAAACTTAGGGGCTGCTGTTTAACGCGAAAGTATTTGATATCATTACATTCTGATGTGAATTTCGCTTATTTTAATGCACGGCAATTTTTCATATCTCTTCAATAAGCTTGTAGTTCATTTCTTGATTTTCACTTCTCACCATCTTCAACTTTCGCGTCACCGTCAAGGGCTGCCCCGTACGTACGGGGCTATCCCTTGAACGCTTCCTTAAATTTGAAGCGCCAGTGAGATAACCAGCAGCCCCTCAAATAAAGTCATTTACTCCGGATACTTTTAATAAATAAGGTGCAGTTGCCTGCACCCTATTCTCTCACTAAAACCAACTACGAAAACGAAAACTTAAACCCCGAGGATATCTATCCAATCGGTATACTTTTTGCCAAAGTTTGGTTTGTTTACCGAATCAATATTGAAGTTATAACTCTCTCTTTTTAAGTTGTTTTGGAACTTTAAGCCGAAGGGTCTTTTTAGTACCACTTCTTTTCACTTCTACTTCAACCTGTTCTTTGTTTTGGGCGTTGCGGATTGCTTCAAGTAAGTCATCGACATTATTGATGGATGAACTATTGTAAGTAATAATCACATCATCCTTTTGTAAGCCTGCTTTTTCGGCTGCTGATTCGCGATTCACTTCATTCACCTGAACCCCTTCACCATCCGCACGGTCCTCTACACTCACACCAATTTTCGGTGATTGGCTTCGATAAGGGCTGTTCATTTCAAAATTACGATCCATGGGTTCCATCATCCCCGGCATCATTCTTTCAAATTGTTTAAACAAGTCCTCATCCATCGGAAAAGATCTTTGCATCACCATGGCATCTTTTCTTTCACTCAGAGTCACATCCTTGGTGAGCATTTTACTATTTCGCTCAAAGGTGATGTCTGCCTGATCACCTGGCTTGTATTTACTCACAGCCTCCACCAAATCAACCGGATTTTTAATCAAATGATCATTGAGTTTGGTAATGACATCGCCTTCCATTAATCCCAATTTACTCGCCGGAGAATTAGGTACAACTTGCTCCACTACTGCGCCATCTTCCGTCGCACTCGGCTTAGTACTCACGCCCAACATCGGTTTGTTGCTTTGCATATCCATGCCATCAAATGGAAAAGAAAATTGTTCCGCCTCTTCGTCATTTAATTCACGACCATTGATGATCACTTTTTTTCGGGTGATAATTTTGGTATCGCCATTTTCATCCTGATCCACTTTTTTACCATCTATAAATACTTCGCCGTCTTTAATCTCTATGGTCGTATTCCCATCCTTTTTATCCCCATCAATAATAATGGTTTCAGTTTTGCGCTTTTTTTCTATTTGATCTTGAGCATGTATATGTGGACTCAATAAGACACCACACAATCCGAAAGGAATAAGTAACAGGTATTTCATGATGTTTGATTTTTTTTCAAAAATATCTACCCTTTAAAACTGTAAAATATTTCATGCGTTAAAAAAAACGAAAAGGAAAGTTAAACCCAAATTTTGCCTCGTCATTTTGAACGAGAGTCGCTACAGTATCAGGTTATTGGGAATTAAAAAGCCGCACTCAAATGAATGCGGCTCTTTGAATAAAATTATTTTTATTATCGAATCATGGCTTTCAGAGTTTCCTGATTCACAACAACCGGATATTTATTTTCTAATTCAGCCAGCCATTGTTTCTCGAGATATTCCTGGTATTCGGATACAACATACCCTTTCGCTTCACTCAAGGTTTTTGGGTTGGAGTATCAAAAACCTCTTTCACATCTACCAAGGTATATGATTCATCTTTATTTTTAAAGTATGGCGCATATTTACCCGCTACGAGTTTGGTACCAGCCGGGAATCTAGATTTTTCATACTTGCCGGATTCAAAGGTTACAAAACCCTGAGAGCCATCACCATTCACTGCTTTAGCCACTTCATCCGGGGTTTTATTATTGGGATTATTTAATTCCTTCACCAATTTCTTGGCATATGTTTCATCAACCGTTTTATAAACTACTCCTTTGATGGCCGGTTGCCACATGTATTTTTCTTTGTTTTTTTCATAGAATTGTTGCAAGCCTGTAGTATCAACAGAAGCTTTGCTCCAAACCGTTTTATCGGTCAATTCAAACAACATTATTCCATCGCGATACTCAGTCAAAAGATTGCGGTACTCTTCATTTTCATCAATCAGTTTATTTTCCTGAAAATCGTAAATCGCTTTGTCTGTATAATTTTTGTACAATGAGCGCAGCGTACTTTCTTTTGTCCATAAATCTTTCCTTTGGTATACTGCTCAATATAATTTGCGAAATCCGACTGACTAAAAGTTACCCCGGTCATTTCAAAAATTCTTTTGTTGAAGCGTTTATAATCGCTCGCATTAAATGATCCGTTCCGTAAATTGGTATCCGGAATAGCAGCAATCAATTCTTCCAAGGCGCTGACATCTTCTTTAAAACTGACTTTTTGCTTAATTTTCTCTGTGTATAAACGACGGGCAATTTCAATGCGACCATCTTTTTCCACTTTGCGCGTTAATTCTGTTTTGATGCTATCATAAGGACGAACAGGCGTCTTTTTAATCAGGCGAATGATATGATAACCAAATTCTGTGCGAACAGGCTCCGTCATATCTCCGGGGTTCTTCAATCCAAAAGCAGCATCTTCAAAATCAGGAACCATTTGTCCAACCCCAAATGAAGCCAATGTCCCTTGGGTGTTTTTCGAAAATTTATCTTCTGAGTATTTTTCTACCAGTGATTCAAATTTCTCTCCTTTTTTTGAGCATGGCCAAAACGGAATCAATGCGGGCCTTGGCTTTAGCTTCTCCTTCTTTACCGGCGCTTTTTTGTACCCCGACCATGATTTGCGAAACCTGAATTTCACCACGCGCAGCACGTTCATCCAATTTTTTGATGATATGATAACCATATAAGGTACGAACCGGTTTTGAAAATTTACCCAGAGGTGTTTGATAGGCTTCTGTTTCGAAAGGATAAACAACCTGCATAGCTGTTATAAAACCGATATCTCCTCCGTTGACAGAAGATTGTTTGTCTTCACTGACTGATTTTGCCAAATTTGCAAAATCGGCCCCTGCGGTTAAAACTTTATACAAACTATCTGCTTTTTTATAAGCCGCCAATGTATCATCCGAACCACGTGGTGTCCCTATCAGGATATGAGCTACACGCACATCTTTCTTCATTCGATCATAGGCTTCTTTCACCAATTTGTCGGTTACTTCTTTGTCGGTGAGATAAGTTTTCGCCAATTGTTTTTGTATCCACCTAATTCTGCCTGAATACCCGGTAAAGTATCCATTCGAAGAGATTCAGCTTCGGACACTTTCATTTTAAACCGGCTGTACAGGGTTAAATACTCTTTTAGGGCCTTTTCGCTAAAATCAGGCTTCTGATTATTGATATTTTTGGTGTACATCCTCAGAAATTCCGATTTGTTTACCGGTTTTCCGCCATAGGTAAACAGCACAGGATCTGCGGCTTTCTTTTGTGCAAACGATTGATAGCCTGTCAGCATCAAGGTTGCCGTCATCAGTATGAATACCTTTTTTCTCATCATTCTATATCTGGTTTTATTTTTTATCCTTTTTCTTTTTTTCCAGCCATTCTATCAGGCCCAACACATTGTTGTGATCAATGCGTTTACCCCGAATGACCTTTTTATCGTCGAGCAAATATAATGTAGGTGTGCTGTAAACATCATAGAAAGCCCGGAAATTCGACTGGCGATTCGGGTCATGCACGTGAATCCAACCTTCTCCCAGGTTTTTTTCCCGAATAAAGGCCTTCCATTTGTCTGTTTCCAGGTCTGCATCCACTGCATATATTTTGACATTGTATTTTTTCAGCGCCGCTTTATAAAGTGAATCAAACTGGGGAATCTCCTTCTTGCAGTGACCACAATCCGGCGACCAGAAAATCAAAATCGTATAATCGGCCTGCACTGAACTCAGGTTGATTTGTTTGGTAGCAGAGGTATCCAACATTTTTAAGTCCATCGCAGGTTGCCCGATCATGTTTGGAGCTATATCCTTAGCACGCTTGATATATTTTTCCAGTTGTGCAGAATCTACCCAGGTTGCCTTGCCCTTCATGTAATAGTTTTCAACCAGGTATACAAATGCCTGATCCATGCCCATGATCTTACTCGTTTCGGTCCAGCGGGTTAAATACCACAACGTGTATTTAAAAGTTTCGGTTGTCCCCTCCGCTTTTTTGAGTAATTTATCACTCTCTTCCTGTACGGAATCTGGAACAGGAATAACGAGTCGTGTTAAATAGTTATCCAACTTACGCTCGTAAATGGGAGAGTAGATCAATCGGTCGTCCTGAAAATTATATTTATCCCAATAGTGGCTCTTATAAAACACCCGTGGATAGCTAGAATCACGCGTTCCATCAGCTTTCATCGGAAGTTCTTCCGGAATTTCCGGTTCGTCCACTGCATTAAACAAAGCAGCCATAAAGCCCCCAGGATTTTTTTTAATGACAGCAGCCCGATAATCAGACAATTCCTTGCCCTTTACTTTTAATTGTTTGTAGATCGTGTTTGAATCTGTTTTGGTTTTACAATTGGCCAGTTTGGCTTCAATTTTTTGATACTCACTGCCATAATTCACCAAAAAACGCTGATACTCGTAAAAGGCCTCATTTTCTGATTGACCACTGAATTTTGCCGTATTGTATACATCTGATTTTTTTACATCTACGGAAAACTGGTCTCCATTTCGCAATAATATTTCCATGGGGGCGCTGCGGTCAGACAATAAAAGCATATAAATACCGCCAACAATTTTTTGGTCAGATTGAAAAATCCCTTCCCCTTTTTTGTTTAAAACCACGCTATCATCCTTAAAAACCGTTTGATTTTTACCGAAATAATGACAGAGGTAAACCAGAGAATCTGTTACATCCTGAAATTTTACTTTGATGTTATAACCATCCTTGGCTTGTAAACCAAAGGAAATGAGAATGAACAAACAAACCGAAAAGAGTTGTTTTTGCATATTGTTACTTTAAAAAGTGAGTGAAATTACATCATCAAGACGTAGGATTGAAAAACCTAGTTGTTACATTTGCACCTGTTTAACATAGCCCCTTTTCCTCACTTTTGAATAAATCCGCATGCCTAAAAAGAAAAAATTTATTATCCCGGAGCTTGAAATCCTTTCGTATGCGGCTGAAGGAAAATGTATTGGTCGGTATCAGGACAAAATCGTGTTTGTTGAAGGAGTCGTTCCCGGCGATGTGGCAGAGGTATTTGTGCACAAAAATAAAAAAGACTGGGCCGAGGCAAAATGCAATAAAATAGTAAAACCTTCCTCCCATCGGCAAATCCCTTTTTGTTCGCATTTCGAAGATTGTGGTGGATGCAAATGGCAAATGCTCCCCTACCCTCAACAATTGATGTATAAAGATCAGCAAGTACGCGACCAATTACAACGTATCGGTAAGGTACAAGTTCAGGAATATTTACCGATTGTTGGAGCCGAATCCGATCGTTTGTATCGCAATAAACTCGAGTTTACATTTTCTACCAAACGTTTCCTAAACCGCCGCGACCTGGAAAGTGGATTGAGTTTCGACCAACCCGTGCTGGGTTTCCATGCTCCCCGGCTCTTTGATAAGGTGATTGATATCGAAACGTGTCACTTACAACCTGAACCCAGTAATGCCATCAAAAATTTTGTACGTTCTTATGCCCTTCAAAACCATTTGAGTTTTTATGATATTCGCGAGCATCAGGGGCTTTTACGAAATCTGATGATACGGGTAGCTACCACCGGTCAGGTATTGGTGAATCTGGTTTTTGGCGAAAATCAACCGGAGCAAATTTTCCCGCTTCTTGATACCCTTTTTGATCAAGGACAAATCAGCTCATTACATTATACCATCAACACCAAACTCAACGATAGCCTGTACGATCAAAACATCATACACTACCGGGGTAGCCAGGTGATTGAAGAAAAACTGGAAGACTTTGTATTTGATATCAGTCCAAAATCATTTTTCCAAACCAATACCCGGCAAGCTGAAAATTTATATCGGGTAGCACGTAATATGGCCAACCTAAAACCAAGTGATACTTTATACGACTTATACTGCGGCACAGGAAGCATCGGTATTTTTATGTCTAAACATTGTGGCCGTATCATTGGTGTTGAAACCATTGAAGATGCTGTAAAAGATGCCCGCATCAATGCCGAAAAAAATCATGTCAAGGATGCGCTGTTTTTTGCAGGTGACGTGATCAAAGTTTGTGATGATCACTTTTTTACAAAACACGGGCGACCGGATGTGATTGTCATTGATCCTCCCCGAGCCGGTTGCCACGACGATTTACTCAATAAACTCCTGCATATCCGTGCTCGTACCATCGTGTATGTGAGTTGCAACCCTGCCACACAAGCCCGAGATCTTCAGCGTTTGAGTGAGGCGTATCATTGCACCCAATCACAGGCAGTGGACATGTTTCCGCATACCCATCATGTAGAAAATGTGGTTAAATTAGAATTAAAATAACCGGGATCTTCTGAATGGCGTTTCGCATTTAATTGTTTTTCTTTTTTGCTCAGGCAGCACATCGTTATCTCATTTTTCATCATTCTTCCCGCTGTTCGCCGCACACGGTGCCTGGCTACCATCGGGGCTGAATCTCATCGCAGCCGCTTGATTGAGCGATGAGGAAATACAAACTTGCATTTACACTCTTCTGTGAATGATTCCATTATCCACTGTCAGAAAGATCCATTCATTTTCAGTCAAGTCCGAACAATCAAGCAGGGAGTATTTACCGGCCTGTAACGATGGATGATTTGTGTGCGAGGAAAGTCCGTTACAAAAAGTCGTGCAATTTATTTTCAGACTTTCAATGTCGGATTCCACGCAATCAAATTGTACGTACTTTTGCCAACCATGAACGAATCGATCAGCTCTCATCCCTGGATAGAAAATTTACGTCAGGCTCTTTTAGAATCACTCCCGGGCGCTGAAGCCCATCGGCGTATGATTCCTTCAAATCGACAAATCAACCTCGAAGCGCCGACAGACGCACGTGTCAGTAGCGTGATGATTTTATTATACGAAAATGATGCTGAATGGAATACAGTGCTCATTCGCCGCAGTAAAGATGGTCAGGTACATAGTGGACAAATCAGTTTCCCAGGCGGGAAAAAAGAAAACAGCGATCCCGACCTGATTTATACTGCGAAAAGAGAATGTGAAGAGGAAATCGGCATACCCAATCATCATATCGAAATTCTTGGCACCCTCAGTGATGTTTATATTCCACCGAGCAATTTTTTAGTCACCCCGGTTGTTGGTCACTTAACCACCACCCCAAGCTTCAGGGCATCCGAAAGGGAGGTTAGCGAAATCATCCGTTTACCACTCAATTTGTTGTTTCACCCAAGCGTCAAAAGCACGCATACCGTAAATCCATCTTACAATCCTTCAGCCTCTTTCGAAACCCCTGTTTATGAACTTGCGGATGATTTAATTGTTTGGGGAGCGACAGCTATGATGATTGCCGAGTTGGAAGTCATCATCGATCAATTCAAGCAAACTCCTGATTCCTAGAGAAATTCCCTTTAAGTTATTGTCAACAAAACCTATTTTTGAATAAATCAATCAGTATGCTGGCAGTTATTACAGGAGCAAGTAAAGGTATCGGATTCGCGATTGCCAAAACCTTTATTCAACAGGGTTTTGATTTAGCCATTTGTTCTCGCAATCAAAAAGAAATTGAAGAAGCTGCGGCACAATTACAACAGATCAATTCGGAGGCCTGTATTCTGGCTATGGCATGTGACCTCAGTCGAAAAAAAGAAGTTGACCTTTTTGCACATAAAATTTTAGAAACTTTTTCTGCCGTTGAAATTTTAATCAACAATACGGGCAGATACTTACCCGGAAATTTATTGGATGAACCGGAGTTTCAACTTGAATCCTTGATTGAAACAAATTTATACAGTGCTTATCATTTAACCCGGCATCTTTTACCAACTATGATCGCTCAAAAGAGAGGTCATATTTTTAACATGAGTTCTGTTGCAGCCCTCAAAGCATATCCCATGGGTGGTTCATACAGTATCAGCAAATATGCACTGGAAGGATTTTCGAAAAATTTACGTGCTGAAATGATGCCCTATGGCATTAAGGTAACTACCATAAACCCGGGCGCCACCATGAGTGATTCCTGGAAAGGAAGTGGCATTAGCCCGGAGCGTATTATGGAGGCAGATGATGTAGCCGCAGTAATCTGGAATGCTTATCAACTTTCACCACAGGCGGTCGTTGAGGAAATCGTTCTTCGGCCTCTTCTGGGTGATTTGTAAACCATCAAATTATTGGAACATGAACAGTAAAATAAATAAGATGAAAAATATCCTTCTTTCAACCCTGATCATAACCTTAGGAATAAGTTCCTGTATTAGTATTCGATTTCCGGGCTATCACCGTTTTGACAAACTCTCAAAAACTGATCAGTCGAAAGTCCGTTTTGGAGAAGCCAATATCTGCGCTCTAAAAGCATGACTCAATCATTTTTGCGATACAAGCGTCCCAACTCAAAGACTGTTTAAAACAACATCCAAAATCGATTGTTTATACCTGGGCGCCGCACTGCCAGAGCGAACATTGTGTGCCTTTGAGCTTTTTTGTAAGCCAATGTATTAAAAAAGGATATTACCCTGTCATACTTGCTGATTACATCGAATTTCCCGATGTTGAAATGATGAACAATACCGAAAAACCAGTGTTTGTTGTGGATCATCTGTATTACAAAGAAGAAAAATACAACGCGGCAAAGCGTGCATTTATGTTGGATCTTATTGGGAAAAAACCTAAAAACAATAAAGATACCCTAAGCTGGTTTCGGTATTACTTATTTGAAGGGGATCAATTTAAAAAGGTGGTTCGGGATATACAAACTTTGTAATTATCAAATCTTACCCCGACAGTCCATTCATTTTCATCATGGACCTTGGGAATACTATAAATTCGGATCAATATTTTTAATAGGCAGACGTACTGTTTTGATGCGATAATAATCAGCCTGATCAAATCCATTGAAACAAGTATTTAAACAAGGTGCATAGCCATTGATGGTATAAGTCATCAGTATCTCTCCGGCTGCATTCAGTGTATGTGGATGAATGATAGCTTGTCGGCATGCCGGACTTATATTGCCTGTCAAGTCTCCCACCGTATAAATGGTTTTATAATTCTGAAAAGGTCCCCATGGATCATGTGCAACCTGACCATAAATCGTACGCCCTTTGTTACAGGCAAATCCGCTTTCCTGGGTAATAAGTAAATACTTATTTTTTACTTGACGAACACAGGCATTTTCAGCAGGAATACTTGCGATTGTACTTGCGCTGGAAGGTGGATTTAGCCATGCTCCATCCGAATAATACAACCAGGTATCATGAATATTGTTCATCGGAAAACGTGCCAAAGTCATCACATTTTGCGAATTCACATTCGGCGATTTTAATCCATATACATAACAAAATCCTTCGGCAGTATCCGCCATGACACTGTAGCCGTAATAATGTTGCGCTTGCGACATTGAATCAATTCGAACGATTTGCAAAGATGGCATCAGTGCTTTTGCTATAAAAGTTTTGGTGGAGGATGATCCCGATTTTCGAGCGAAAATATAAACGGTATCCATAAACTGGTATCCATGCAATGGTTCAAACCAGGTATTGGTTTCATTAGAAGGAATCCAATCTCCCGAATTGTTTACCACATTTACCTGGCCAGAAATTTGCTGAAGCATGGCGGCATTATGTACATTCGGGCTACAGGCAATGGTCCCATCTGCTGCATTATAATCATTCAGGTGAGCGGATTGAAATATCCATAAGATTTGTCCGTTGTTTAAAACAATGGATCTGGCGTCCATGCCTGCGGTTATACCCTGTGTTTGACGAAATAATTGTAAAGCGCTGCTATCCATATAACAGGGTTTGTCTGGCGGAATCGGTGTCATCCCTGAACGTTTACAGGAGGAGAAAAACAGTACTACACTCCCGACCTGTGCAACAATGTATAGGATATGAGTGGTTTGGTTCATTAAAAATATTTATCAATGAACATGTTTTGATTCCAAGACCCGAAACACAAGAATTGGTTCAATGGATTATCCATCATCATCCCGGATTTCATGAATGTATTTTAGATATTGGAACCGGGAGTGGATGCATCGCCTTGGCATTAAAAAAATCCCTCCCCGCTTCAGAAATAATGGCTTGGGATGTATCAGCAGAAGCATTGTTGGTAGCAGCAAGGAATGCGAATGCACATCAGTTGAACATTTCCTTTGCACAAAAAGATATTTTGAGTTTAACCGATTTAGGTTTACCGGCCAGAATCATCGTCTCAAACCCTCCTTATATCCTCCCATCTGAAGCCCATGAAATGAAATCGAATGTGCTCAATTGGGAACCCCATCTGGCCCTGTTTGTTGAACAAGATGATCCACTACAGTTTTATAAAATCATCGTGCATCTGGCTGACCAATCACCTCATTGTGCATTCGTTTATTTTGAAACCAGTGCCGCTTACCATGAGTCATTATGTGATTGGATAGTGGCACATGGACATACCCTGGAATCGCGGAAAGATATGTATGGACTACCACGGATGTTACGTGTAAATCTTAAACCCAAATGTTGAGGGTATGCATAGCCAACTGCAAAAACGAGTTAGAAAATCCTTTAGAGGTTTTTTTACAGTAGCTTCGTGCCTTGCTGCTGCAAATTCTCGGTTAAAAAGAAACCCGAACATATAAGTTCGGGCTTCTGATCACAACCACTCAACACGGACTATCGCTTCTTATTTCTCAACTGATAGTTGGTACTTTTTGTTGCTTTTTGCATGTACTTAATTTCCTCGGCGGGCATCGCTTCAACATCTTTAATCTGACTATCATAAGATGCATTGGTGGATTCTACTTTCTGCAATTCCGGAGATTTAGAAACCAAATGAGATTTTTGTTTGATGTACTCATTATTTTCCTGAACTATTTTTCGGGCTTCCTGATAATTTCCTTTGTCCACTTCCTTCATAGCCATTTCTAATCTTTCGTTCGATTCATATAAAGTTACTTGTGAGGCTACCCATTCACTAAAACTTCGGTTATAGGTATAATAATCCGTTGTAAATTCACAACGGTTTTCCTGATTCATTCGTTGCTGACGGCCGGTTTCAGGCTCAATAAAACTCAATGAAGAAGTAAATCGTAGTGGTAGATTCACACCATTACGCACTCGATATCGAACAAGTACCCCTTTGGTTTCACCAGCCATCACATCATGGAATCGAATGGTCAGGACTCGGCCGGTTTGTTCGAATCGATATCCAAATACCTTTTCAACATTCACTTCGTCTGGCAAGGTAATTTTCAGTTCGGTTCTTTGTGCTAACACTTCCATCAAACCATTTAACTCTTTTTGAAATATCCCAGCTACATCTTGCGGGTTACTGATAAAGTAATAATTCCCGGATCCGTTCTCAGCCATGGCTGTCATTAAATCCTCATTGTAATCATTGCCGACGCCAAAAGTAGAAATAGAAATTCCGTTTTCTTTGATTTTATTTCGAACAATACGTTCAATTTCGGTAGGGCTTGTTATCCCTTCATTGGCCAAACCATCGCTCAGAAGCAGAACCCGGTTGACATAAGTTGGGTTGTAAAATTTACGTACTTCTTCATAACCTTTTAGTGCACCGCCCATGAGGTTGGTACCTCCTCTGTCAGTAATCCGATCAATTAAATTTTTGATACTTTGTTTATTGGTCACCCTTACAGCAGGTTGTAACACATCAATCTGACTATCATAAATTACAATCGACAAATGATCTTCCGGTCCCATATTATCAACAATATGTTTAGCAGCTTGCCGGGCATTTCGGATTTTGTCACCGGCCATAGATCCGCTGCGGTCAATAACTACAGATAAATTCAATGGCAATCTGACTTGATTTCGATTAGAGGTATATTGTTGGGAATTGACTTCGGCATAAAAGTGTCCTATGCGGTTACTAGTGGTGTAAAAGTCGTTTTCAAATGAGGTGGAAAGAGATAAAGGCCCTTTTGATGATTCCTTTTTACCAGTGGAGCCGTATGTTACTTTCTCATCCGGATAGGGGCTTTCGGTGCCTGTTTGTTTGCGAAAAGCTGATAAAAAAAGAATGCCGATGATGGCGATAAATCCTGTTAAAGGAATGGCGATACGAGATTTCATGTGATACGTTTTAATTGTGAAAGTTGACTATGAGATGGGCTTAGCAACATTATTCCATATTTAAAGCAGTGATTTATTTTTTCTTAACATTTTAGCAAGCACATTTGTATAGGAACAAACCGCATGAAAATAGTTCGCATCATAGGAGGAGAAAGTACCGGCAAAAGTGCACTGTCAAAGGATTTGCAAGAGCATTTCGGTGGTATTCTGGTTGAAGAGCAAGCGAGGAATTATTTACATGACCTGCAAAGACCCTATGAAAAAAAAGATGTGGTTGAAATTGCACATCAACAAGTTTCACAGGAAAATAAGGCTATACAAACGAATGCACCCTGGGTATTTTGCGATACAGATTTACATGTCATTCAGGTATGGATGGAATTTAAGTATGCTGATTGCCCCCGAGAATTTTTAGACCATCTTGCTATTCAACGAACCGATATTTTTTTATTATGCTCGCCGGATTTGGCCTGGGAAGATGACCCTCTGAGAGAACATCCGACTTTGGAAGATCGCCATTTTTTTTATGCCTGGTATTTACATTTAATTTCTTCACAAAGCACACCTCACTTTATTGTTCGCGGGCAAGGCGCTGAAAGAACCCATTCGGCCATTACTTTTTTAAATAAAATGGGTAGTACCCGTTAGTCAAAACATACATCGAAGGGCGTAAATTATTTATCCACGTATTCACTCATAAATCTTTGGATTAGGGGTTCTCATACACGCATGGTTTCTTTGCCCAATTTGGTATAATTGAACATTCAACCTAAATTCGTCATCATGAAATTTACAACCCCACTATTAATCATTTTAGCCGGCATCCTGATAGGTACATTCTCTTGTGCGCCAAAACGGGCGAAAACAACTGCGGCCACCCAGGAAGTTGAAAAAACGGGTAGCACCCAGGCAAAACCGGCAGACGCCACCATTCCTTCTGCAACTTTCGACCCAAGAGCCAATGATCCGTCACCCGATATGCCGGTTGACAAACAATTAGAAGCCTACAAAAATTATTCCGATCAAAAAGTTGCGATGGGCAATGAATTGTGGGAATCAAAATGTAGTTCCTGCCATGATCTACACAAACCTGAATCCAGAACTGCTGACAAATGGATTGGCATCATGAAAGTCATGGGCAAGAAAGCAAAATTGAATCAATCAGAATATGGTATGATATCGGCATATTTGGTTCAGCATGCCAAACAATAATTCGTTATTCAAACACGCCTAAAAAAAGAGGCCCTAGGACCTCTTTTTTTATTTAATCTATTCTATTCAAGCGAACTGATTTCTTTATTGAGCCATTGCTTCACCTGATCTGTGGTAACAGATTTAGGACGTTCAATCGGGAAACCATAAACACGGTCCCAACACAAACTAGCTAATACCCCCAATGCTCGGGATACACCAAACATGACTGTATAAAAATCTTCCTCTACCAGTCCGTAGTGTTTTAGCAATGCGCCGCTGTGGGCATCCACGTTAGGCCATGGGTTTTTAATTTTTCCGGTTGATTGTAAAATTGGAGGAACGACCTCATACACTTTCCAAACCGTTTGTACCAAAGGATTATCTGCACAATATTTCTTAGCAAATTCCATTTGAGCGGTAAACCGCGGATCAGTTTTACGTAATACAGCATGACCGTATCCAGGAACAACCTTACCCTGAGTCAGCGTTTTCTGAACGTAGGCAGCAATTTGCTCCTTGTCCGGGTTTTCTGTATTTAACTCCTGATTCATTTCTTCAATCCAGCGAATCACTTCCTGATTGGCAAGACCATGTAAAGGACCTGCTAATCCATTCATGCCGGCAGCAAAAGACAAATATGGATCACTTAATGCAGAACCTACCAAATGGGTCGTATGTGCACTCACATTTCCACCTTCGTGGTCAGCATGAATAGTCAGGTATAATCGCATCAATTCGCGGAAACCTTCATCTTCAAAACCCAACATGTGGGCAAAGTTGGCCGCCCAATCCAACATTCCATTGGGTTGGATATGATCGCCATTGCGATATTTCCGGCGATAAATATATGCCGCAATACGTGGCAGACGTGCAATCAGATTCATGGTATCTTCATACACGTAAGACCAATATTCTTTTTTATTGATTCCGTCTGCATAGGCTTTTGCGAACAAAGATTCTGTTTGCAAAGCCATGATAGCAACACCAAACTGAGTCATAGGATGGGTGTGCAATGGCAAGGCTTCAATCGCATCAAAAACATAATTCGGTACATGCGAACGACGGGCAAAAACAGCGGAGAGATGTTCAACATCATCCTGGGATGGAATTTCACCAACCAACATGAGGTGAAACAAACCTTCGGGCAGTGGTTGAGAACCGCCTTCGGCATGGGGTAATTTTTCTACAAGTTCCGGGATGGAGTATCCACGAAAGCGGATTCCTTCGTTTGAATCGAGAAGAGAAGTTTCAGTAACCAAACCAACAATTCCGCGCATTCCCTGATAAACCTGCGATAAAGTAACCTGATCAATGACCGTTTCACCATGTTCTTTGATCATGGTTTTAATATCATCTGCATATTTTGATGCCGTTTCGTAAAAATGTTCTTTGAGCCTTCCCATATCGGTATTTTATTTAATAATTGAATGTGCACAAAAGTAAGGAAACAAAAGGCAGAGCCCAATAATTTTACGCAATAAATCCATGAATATTATCTATTCTACTTATGACTTGCTGATTAACTTGAAAATAGTGGATTTCATTACATGATGGAGTGAATTTCGTTCATTTAGATGCACATATTTTCATAACTTCATAATTGCTTTTCTGATTCTCTTCTAACTTCAAATTCGCGTCATCGTCCAGGGCCCCGACGTGCGGGCTACCCCTACTCCTGCGAAAAACCACCCCCCCCTTGAACTGATAAATCGCAAGGCTGGAAAGTACTTTTCGATAGACAGAATCCAAAAGATCGGGATGTTTTTTATACCAATTCAGGTTGTCTTTAAATTCCTTTTCGGATACCTTGTGTATTTGAAATACCCGGGCATATGACCATTTTAAAGTATCCTGGTTTTTAATTTCATGGGATAAAGAATCTTTTGAAGTTGAAAACTGGGCATAAGCATCAGCCAAGTGCATGTCGGTTAAAATTGAACTCATCTTTGCAGGTGAAATGCTTGGCATCTTAGTACCACATGCGATGAATAAAAAACAACCTGAATACAGGAATATGGCGAATATTCTATTTAAGTAAGTTGGCATATTTTCCTGCATTGCTTACATCCAACTGCGAAAGAATTGGAACTAATTTTTGTTTTTCATTCATTGGTGTCAACGCCAGAAAGTTAATAATCTCGTCGCTTTTCGCATTGAAAAAAAACTGCATCCAAATACTGGATGGGTTTTCGTTATTGATTTGCTGCAGTTGAGGAAACAAAGCATTGATCGTATTCCTCGAAGCCTCGGCATCCGTAGTCATCATATCCAATCCAAGGCGGTGATATTTATACACCACATCCCGCATGCCGGCAAAACGATTGTTCATCATTTGATCAATAAGCCAGAATCTGTTTCGTTGATTTTCGGTGGCTTTCCATCCATTGATGGCCTTATGTTCCGGGGCATTGTTTGCAATATTCATTGCACGGGTTAAATAATCAGTACCCCCTTTTAAGGCAAAACTGTCGTAATCCAGACCTAAAATGATGTAGCAATAATAAGCAATGACTGCCGGCAAATTGGAAACCAAAGCATCACTTCCGGTTATGCGGTTATCATTAAATTCAATGGGCTGAAACTGAACATACCTGAATGCAAAGTCCTTATCGACATAGTTCACCAGGGAAGTTGTATAGGTGGAATTAAAAACCGGCCTTGTTGCCTGAATGGATAATCTACCTGTGAAACCACCTTCGACGCCCTCAATGGTTTTATTGACAATGAGTGTAAACACACATTCAATTTTTTCCTTGTTTTGATAAGTTTCACTGGTCCACTTTCGGGTATTGACAAAATCGGATAACGCTTGTTCGAGGGTTTTAAAAACCTGAGGATCTGTACCCTGTACTTGTTCGGCAATTACAATGGCTTTGCAGTTAAACTCCTGGGAAAAACCCATCACAGGACTTAATCCTATAAAAATCAGAATAATATTTTTGATCATTGACATAGGCTATTCAATAAATTTTTGCCGGTAAATGGTAAGCATTTTTTCAACGATATCTTGTGCAACTTCTTCTTTTGGTTTCAACTCATAAGCTGTTTCAACACCATCTTTTTCGAAAATGGTCACCTGATTGGTATCTACAGCAAAACCGGCACCTGGTGTACGAATAGAATTCATCACGATGGCATCTGCATTTTTTTCATTCAGTTTACGAATGGCATAGGCTTTTTCATCTTTGCTTTCAAGGGCAAAACCAATGAGCACTTGCTGGGGAGATTTCAGGGTTCCCAAATGTTTCAAAATATCTTTCGTTTTCTTGAGTTGAATTTGCAAACTCCCTTCCTGTTTTTTGATCTTTTCGTTAGCGACCGACTCCGGTGTATAATCAGCTACGGCAGCACTCATTATAGCAAACTCACATTCCGGAAAAATATTGATACAGGCATCAAACATTTGTTCAGCGCTGCGAACTTTGGTCACCCGAATATTTGGATGGCTAACCTCTAATTGAACAGGCCCTAAAACCAATTCAACCTTTGCACCTAAATGTGCCAATCTTTTTGCAATGGCGACGCCCATCTTTCCTGAACTATAATTTCCAATAAAACGAACAGGATCTATGTTTTCGTATGTGGGACCTGCTGTTACCAGGGCCTTTTTTCCGCTCAAAATTTCTTTTTCCTTAAAATGGGCTGATAAAGTTTGGAAAATGGTCTCCGGTTCAGGCATACGCCCCATGCCGCTTAGTCCACTCGCAAGCTCACCGTATTCTGCTTCCATCATCTGATAACCAATCTCCGCCAAGGTTTTTAAGTTCTTTTGAGTTGTCGCATGATGCCACATATCCTCATCCATGGCAGGTGCAATGACGACCGGGCAAACAGCAGACAACAAAACTGCCAACAATAAATTATCGCAATGTCCGTGAGCAAGTTTAGCCAGGGTATTACAAGAAGCAGGAGCCAATAAAAACAAATCAGCCCATCTTCCGAGCATGACATGGTTTGCCCATTCAGACTCTTCGCTGATAGAATGCAAAACTTTGTTTTTACTTAATGTTTCCAGTACAAGGGGTGACACAAAGGAACGGGCAGCAGGCGTCATGATAATTTTTACCACTGCACCACTTCGAATGAGCATACGCACAAGAATTGGAATTTTAAAACGCAGCAATACTACCACTGATTCCTATCAATATTTTTTTACCCTCCATGAACAACAAAGAAACAACTTTTTCGGGAGTAACGATGACATTGCCAGGGGGTACGTTTTATAGAGGGCTTTGATATACTGAAACCTTAATGATTTGTTCAGCTCCGACCTATCTAGGCAAAGTAATAAACCAATCAAATTCAGCTGAAAGGACCAGCTTTTGATCTTCATTATACAGTTTCACAAGCAGGGTAATGAGTATTTTTCGTTTGAATTTGAGTTGAATCAATACATCCTCTTCACTCATGTCTTTCAATTGAACTTTAGAATACAAGGAACTTTGCCCGGCAATTTTATATTTCACCCTTGATTCGCGGAGGATCGGAATCGTTTGATCGGCAATATCTGCAAATCGTGTATTTAAAAAATAACCACTACTTATTTCAGCAAGGGCGTAAGAGGCCGAACCGTGAATGGTATTGAGGTGATTGAGAATTTTTTCGGAATAGGGCAACTCCAGTAAATAGGGTGCTCGTGAAGAAGTCCGAATATTCAGTTTATGGGTAAACGGAAGCTTTAATACCTTCATGGTATTTGCGGGGGGTAGTAGGTTAAAAAAAAGGACGGCTAGTGAAACGTAAGATTAAATTTCTTCGCGCTTCTTGTAATAGATTTTATCATTCAGGAGTTCGTGAGTGGCCTGAATAGAAGGATTTGCCATTCGCTCATAAAATCGTGAAATTTCGATTTGCTCTTTGTTTTCGTTGATTTCTTCAAGATTATCGGTCAAACTACCAAATTCTTCTAATTTACGATGTAACTCGTCTTTGATTTTGGTATTGATTTGATTCGCCCTTTTTGCCGCAACGCGATGGACTGATACAGATTTCCGGTTTTAGCCTGAATCAAGGATAAATCACGTGCTTCAATGGTCGGATTCGTCGTATTAATCAAAAGTTTTTTTGTGGTCATTGTTTAGCCAATTTTTTAAGGGACTGCGAAGATAAGGCATTTATTTTCTCTATTTCACTTCTGTAGCGGCTTTTTGGAAATTTAGTGATAAAATCCGCACAATCGGACATGGACCGGAGAAAGCGTTCTTCCTGTTTTTCGGGAATACTATTCTCCGCATATTTATAACTGGCCTTGGCAATCATCATTTGATAATACTCTTCATTCGGAGAATCCGGGTATTTGCGCATGATTTGCTCATAAGCCACTGCAGCAGCCTTATATTCAGAAATTTTATAATATAAATAGGCGCTATAATTGTCTCTTTTTTCTAATTTTTCTCTGGCGCGGTCTATGAGTTTATTCGCTTCTTTCACCCTTTTTGACTGCGGATTGGCATTTAAGAAAGACTGTGTTTCACCAATGGCCTTGATTGTATTGGTCTGATCGAGGGTATAATCGGGCGACATATTGAACAAACACAGGCAATTCAGGTACTCACATTCTTCCGCATTCGCAGATTTTGGAAAAAGATCAGCAAAATTTTTAAAGTGATAAGAGGCCGCTAGATAGTTTTTATCGTAGTAAAACGTATAGGCATATTTATAATAAAGCCCCTCGAAACTTTTGGTTCCCTTAAAAATCGTCAACAATTCTTCATACAAGGTGTTGGCTTTAGCAAACTGCTTTTTGTCGTAATATTCATTCGCTTTTTGCAATTTGTATTCATAATCGCGGCTTTTTTGAATTTTTTCAAACTTACTGGTACAGGAAACTGCAAAAATGGCAACAAGGAGTATGGTTAAAAAAGCGCGAATCATGAGGGGCACAAATATATATCATCCCTTCGGCTGTATGCATAAATAAATGTTATAATTGCCCAATATGTTGGCAAACCACACGGAACAATAGCGGATTTCAGGGCATTTCAGCACTTCTTCAGTTCGTCTCTGGATACATCAACGAAAAATCGAAACCACCGCCAATTATCAGGAATCGTACATTTGCCAATATGCAATACCGGCCTCAGCGTTTCGAAGTGCTTCCTGCAATTGTCAAAAACCTCATGATTATTAATGTACTTGTGTTTTTTGCCACCATCGTTTTGGGGCAACAGGGCATCGATTTGAGTGAATATTTGGGACTTCACCATTGGGATTCAGGAAAATTCCGCATTTGGCAGCCACTCAGTTCCATGTTTATGCATGGCGATGTAGGCGGCGAAAAGCCCGATTACGAAGCGGGATTTATGCATCTTTTCTCAAACATGTTCGCGTTATGGATGTTTGGGTCGGTGCTCGAGCAATACCTTTCACCAAAGAAGTTCCTGATTTTTTACCTGATCTGTGGATTGGGTGCTGCGGCCTTGCATTTAGGGGTATTGACCTATGAATTTAATATTGCACACAGTTATCTGATTGATTTTAAAGAGAACCCAACCTTCAAACAATTTAGCGTTTACCTTTCTCAAAATGGATATGACGGTAGTACCAATCTCGGAACCTATTTACTCGATTTCAAAAATAAATGGGCCGAAGATCCTATGTCGGATTCGTATCGGCGAGAAGCGGCATCTATTATGCAGGAAATTTATCAATTAAAAATTTCACAGGTGACAGTTGGTGCATCCGGTGCAGTATTTGGCATCTTGTTCGCCTTTGGATTTCTCTTTCCGGAGAGCGTCATTTTACTGGGCTTTTTTATCCCCTTGAAAGCCAAATATTTTGTCGCACTTTATGCCCTCTTCGAATTATATGCCGGTATTCAAAACAGCGCCGGTGACAATGTTGCCCATTTCGCACATTTGGGTGGAATGATATTTGGATGGATATTACTAAAATGGTGGGGATATAAATTTACCAAAAACGCTTTATGATAAACAAATCAAACAGACAAAACGCGATTCAATATCTGGTAAAAAGTGACCTGATTAAGCTCATTGCCATTTGCAGTTTATTCTACGTGATGATTCATTTTATCCGTATAACATTTTTGATTGGTGGCAAAGACATTCAGGACTTTCAACAAAATTTCTGGCAATGGATTTCTCTGGGCGCTAATTGGCCTATAACGCTCAAGAAATTTTGGGTTTTAATTACCCATATGTTTATGGATAGTAGTTTTTTGCGTTTACTCGCCAACATGATATGGCTCTGGGTGTTTGGCAGCGTACTTGAAGATCTGAAAGGTTCTTACCGGGTGATTCCAATTTTTATCACAGGCGGACTCATGGGCGCGATTGCATTGATTACTTATAGTCAATTTCAGTCAACTCCTCTTTCCGCAGATTTCACCGGATCTCAAGCGGCTATCTGGGCCGTGATGGGAGCAACAATAAGCTACAGACCCCAATATCGTTTTTGGATGATTATCGAAAAAGGTATTCCGATATGGGTGATGGCGTCCATCTTTGTGCTGCTTCAGCTTTTACAAATAGGATTTACACATGTAGGCATGCTCATTTATTTTGCGGCTGGATTACTTCCGGGATTATTGTATACGAAAGTCTTGAATGGGTATTTTGATGCCTTTACGCGATTCCTGAAAGGCATAGCGGGATATGCGGGAAATAATGCCAACTTTTTAACGAAAGATGTTCGAACAAAAAAATCAACAGCTTCGTTTAAAGTAATACATATGCAACAAGCTGCCATTGATCGTATTCTTGAAAAAATTCATGCCGAGGGAATCGATGCACTGAATAATCAGGAGAAAAAAATATTGGAAGAATATAGTCGACAATCATGATCAGGGCACTTTTTAAATATTCGTTCCTGCTGCTGAGTATTATTTCAGCGGTTGGATTGGGTATTAGCCGGGTGATTCCAAATATCAATCCATTCGAACAAAGCATCATTGGAATTTTAGGACTAATGACTCCGGTTTTGGCCTTGATCAACTTATTTTTTATTTTCTTTTGGTTGATGGCTCGCAAGTACTTTTTTATTCTCATTCCATTTTCGGCCATTGTGATCTCCTGGAAAGTATTCAGCGTATTGATGGGCGGACACTATTTCTGCAAACAGGATTTTAGCACTTCGGGACATTTTAGTTTTGCCAGTTATAATGTTCGCCTCCTGGATTTATACCATTGGAGCGGCAAGGCGGATACTAGAAATCAAATGATTGATTATTTCAGAAAATTAAATCCATCCATTCTTTGTTTACAGGAGTTTTATAATGGAAACGACTCCGTGGGGGTTGATAATTTGCGGGCAATCCGCGAAGCATGTGGTTATGAATATGCTGCTGAATGTCCGGTAAACGAAAACAAAAGAGGCAAATGGGGGCATGTGATATTTTCGCACCATCCGATTATTTATCATCAAGGGCATGATATTGACGCACGTGGAAATAACCTTTTGCAGCAGGCCGATATTTTAATCAATCAAGATACCATCAGTGTTTTCAATTTACATTTAAAATCCAATCGTTTTGATGCGGCCGAAACACAGTTTGTAACCACCGGAGAAACAGAAAATAATTCGAATGATGCATTCAGTAAAACCAAGGCTATTTATTCCAAACTGGAACGTAGTAGTATTAATCGCGGATTAGAGGCTACTCAGGTTTCTAAATTGGTGAGTAAAAGTAAACATCCCGTCATCATTTGCGGCGATTTGAATGATATACCCAGTTCATATGTTTACTTTAAAATTAGAAACCGACTGCAGGATGCTTTCTTGAAAAAAGGCAAAGGCCTGGGTGCGACATTTAATCAGCGTATTCCATTATTGCGAATCGACTATATATTTTGCTCGGAAAAAATAAATGTGAAAGCCTTTCGAATTGACCCTGAAACTTTTTCGGATCATTTTCCATTGATTGCGAATTTTGAAATGAATAAAAAGCAATAATCAAAAAACAGTGCGCATTTAATTTTGAGTAGGCTCCATATCGAGACGGGTAACTTTATTGATGCCGTTCAAACTTTCGAGTCGATGACAAAGTTCATCCAGCTCTTCTTTATGATTCACAAATACCATGATGGTTCCCTCGAAAATTCCATCTTTTGAATCAATACTCATGCTGCGCATATTCATCCGCAATTCTCCGGACACCACATTGGTAATTTTATGAATTACACCAACATCATCCAATCCATTGATTTTAACCCCGGTAAGAAAAGATATTTCTTTATTCTTGGCCCATTTGGCTTTAACCACCCGATGCCCGTAATTGGCTAATAAGGTTGCTGCATTCGGGCAATTCGTTCGATGGATTTTGAGTCCTTCACTGGCCGTGATAAATCCAAACACATCATCGCCAGGTATAGGCTGACAACAATTCGCCAATTTATATTGGATCCGATCGGCACTTTCGCCAAATATCACTAACTCGTAACCTTTAGCCGGAATATTCCGACCGAGTTGTTCCTCATTTTCAGGTAGAGGTTCTTCCCTTTTAGGCTGTTCCGGAGCAATGAGGCGATCGCCGTGAACGCTAAACTGACTCAGTTCCCGAACATCAAAACCACCAATTGCAATGGAGTATAATAAGTCGGTTGGTGAATGGTAGTGAAAAAAGTTAGCGATTTCAAAGAGGTTCTGTTGACTTGCAGGCACTTTGAGATGGTCCAGTTTGCGGCTAAGAATTTCCTTACCATCCTGGGCTTTGATTCTCTTTTCTTCTTTTAAATAATATTTTATCCTGGATCTTGCTTTGGCCGTTACCACAAACTTTAACCAGTCATCATTGGGTTTTTGTTTTTTCGATGTAATGATTTCAATTTGGTCCGCATTGCGCAATACATGACTGATTGGAACCAGTTTATAATTCACTTTAGCACCAATACAAGTTTTGCCTAATTCGGAGTGAATGCTAAAAGCAAAATCGAGGGCTGTTGATCCGCTCGGCAAAATACGCATATCGCCATTGGGCGTGTAGGTATAAATTTCATCCAGAAAAATATCCTTTTTCAAATCCTGAATAAAATCCATGGCATTGCTGTCCGGATTCTGCAAGAGTTCACGAATATTTTTTAACCAATCGTCCAGTTTAGATTCTGTGGCATTTCCACCTTCCTTGTACTTCCAGTGAGCGGCAAGGCCTTTTTCAGCGATATCATTCATTCGCTCCGTACGAATCTGCACTTCTACCCATTTACCACCCGGCCCCATTACGGTAGTGTGAAGTGCTTCATAGCCATTACTTTTTGGCGTACTCACCCAATCACGCAATCGTTCAACACTGTGCTGATAGTGGTTGGTAATTAAAGAAAAAACTTTCCAACAATCTTCTTTCTCATGTTCCGTTTTTAAGATGATGCGTATAGCGAATAAATCATACACCTCCTCAAAAGTGACATGCTTGGTTCGCATTTTATTCCAAATCGAATGAATGGATTTAGGCCGGCCATAAATTTCAAAATCGAAATGATTGACTTCCAGTTCCTCCCGAATGGGTTTTATAAACTCGTTGATATATCGGGACCTTTCGCGCTTGGTATCTTTGAGCTTCTGGGCTATTTCATCATGCACTTCTCTGTCGGTGATTTTCAAACAGAGGTCTTCCATTTCAGTTTTAATTTCATATAAACCTAAGCGGTGAGCCAAAGGTGCATAGAGGTATGAGGTTTCGCTGGCAATTTTGAGTTGTTTGTCGCGGCTCATACTTTCGAGCGTCCGCATATTATGCAAGCGATCGGCAATTTTTATCAAGATCACCCTGGGATCATCGGCGAGCGTGAGGAGGATTTTTTTGAAATTTTCGGCTTGTTGAGTCGTGTCCTTGGTTTCTACAACATTCGAAATTTTAGTGAGTCCTTCAACAATTCTGGAAGGTGTTGAGCCAAATTCAAGCTCAATTTCTTTGAGTGTTACTTCAGTATCTTCAACTGTATCGTGAAGCAATGCACAAATAACGGAAGTAACGCCCAAGCCTATCTCTTCGACCACGATACGGGCAACTGCCAGAGGATGTAAAATGTAAGGCTCGCCCGATTTACGTCGCATGTGTTTGTGCGCATCTGCAGCAACTTCAAAAGCGCGACGTACCAGTTTTTTATCTCCTTTCTTTAATCGGTGTTTAAGTTGTCGAAGCAAACCACGATACTCTCTTAAAATAAGTTTCTTCTCTTCCTCCTCTGAAAGTAAGTATTTATCCGTGACGATCATCTTGCGTAAAGTTAGGAAAAACGCATCAAAAAATGAAGGAGAAAAAGAAAGTGATTTTTAAAATTTTTCTTCCAATCTATAGTACGAAAAATAGTCTGGTTGTCCCCTATTACAAGCATTGGTGATAGAATTCATCCATGAGAATTAATTTATTTCAAAACAGTTCACATTGCTTATTGATAACCCCAGCATCCTAATATCACAGCATTGATGATTGAGGTAAATCTGACTGACTTTCATATTCTTTTCAGGAAGCTGTATCTTGGCGCTTTTTATGGTCACTCACAACAATTAGATTTTAAGGGGCATGAAACTTTATATTATTCCGACACCCATTGGAAACCTTGGGGATATGACCTTTCGAGCTATCGAAATTTTAAAGTCTGTTGATTTAATCCTGGCCGAAGATACCCGAACAAGTGGTATTCTGTTGCAGCATTATCAGATTCAGAAACCAGTTTGGAGCAACCATTTACATAATGAACATAAAATACTTCCCAAACTGATTGAGGAATTAAAGTCGGGAAAACAATTGGCTTTGATCAGTGATGCGGGTACCCCGGCCATTTCTGATCCGGGATTTTTGCTTGTTCGGGCTTGTGTGCAGGAAAATATTCCGGTGGAATGCCTGCCCGGTGCAACGGCCTTTGTACCCGCTTTGGTGGTCAGTGGATTTCCGATTAATCGGTTTGTCTTTGAGGGATTTTTACCTCCGAAAAAAGGTCGACATACTTTATTGACTCAATTGGCTGAAGAAACCCGATGTATCGTATTTTATGAAAGCCCGCATCGATTGGTGAAAACCCTTTTGGAATTACAGAATTATTTTGGTCCCGAACGCCCGGTTTGTGTATGCCGGGAGTTGAGTAAAAAATTTGAAGAACATCAAATTGGTCCATTGTCTGAGGTATATACGTATTATGAAGCCCATCCACCAAAAGGAGAAATTGTTGTGGTCATACACGGGAAATAGGTTCATCAAAAAAGTAGCGATAACTTTTGCCCTTTAAACATCCTAAAAGCTGATTAAGCGCTCAAAATTGAAGGTTTAAACAGAAATTTTAGATTTGACTCAATCAGTCCATCAAATAGCCGTACAAAAAATAATTTTACAGGAATATTTAGTGCGTAAACTCCTTACGTATCACCTACGCTATGTTTGCACTGAATTAAGGTTAGTATGTCCGTTCCGGGTTCCGGTGAATCACTGGAACTCCGGTCCGCGGATAAACTTATCAACACCAAAGCTAGAAATAACATTAATTAATACATTTGTTTAAAACACAGTAAAATGGCAGCATCAGCAACAATGGACAATGAAAAATTGAAGGCCCTCAAGCTAACAATGGAAAAAATCGATAAAGATTATGGAAAAGGATCAGTGATGAAATTGGGAGACAAAGAAGTCGTGGAAATGGACAGTATTTCTACAGGTTCTTTGGGCGTTAATCTGGCGTTAGGAATAGGAGGATTTCCGAGAGGTCGTATCGTTGAAATTTACGGACCGGAATCTTCAGGTAAACAACCATTGCGACCCATGCCATTGCAGAGGCGCAAAAGAAAGGAGGCATTTGTGCCTTTATTGATGCGGAACATGCGTTTGATGCATCCTATGCGAAAAAATTAGGTGTGGACATTGACAATCTGCTCATTTCTCAACCGGATTATGGGGAGCAGGCATTAGAAATTGCCGATCGTTTACTTTCTTCCGGTGCTATTGACCTGGTGGTGATTGACTCTGTTGCCGCCCTGGTGCCCAAAGGTGAATTGGAAGGCGAGATGGGAGATAGTAAAATGGGACTTCAGGCTCGTTTGATGAGTCAGGCGCTGAGAAAACTTACTGCTACGATTTCAAGAACAGGTTGTTGTTGCATTTTTATCAATCAATTACGTGAAAAAATTGGCGTCATGTTTGGTAATCCTGAAACAACGACAGGTGGTAATGCCTTAAAATTCTATGCTTCGGTCAGAATTGACATCCGCCGCATTAGTCAAATTAAAGATGGAGATGAAGCCATCGGAAACCGCGCTCGTGTGAAAGTGGTGAAAAATAAAGTTGCGCCGCCATTCCGTCAGGCTGAGTTTGATATCATTTTCGGAGAAGGCATTAGTAAAACAGGCGAAATCATTGACTTAGGCGTTGACCATGGTATCATTCAAAAAAGTGGTAGTTGGTACAGTTATGATACCAATAAGTTAGGTCAGGGCCGTGATTCCGTCAAACAAATTTTAATGGATAATCCTGAAATGGCTGACGAAATTGAAGCGAAAATTATCGCCAAAATTGAAGCAGACAAGGCCGCTTAATCTATCCAAAAATCATAGCTCAAAATGAACAAAGCAGTTACACAAAAGTAACTGCTTTGTTTTTTTATTCTTCTTCAACGCGATTTGGTCTGATTAGAGATTATACAAAATGAATTCGGTTAATCAATCAATAAGAGAATTGGATTCATTGTGGCTAGAAAGACCCACGGGCATTTGCACTTTGCGCATCACTCGCAAATTCTTCGTTCAAATATGCATAATGTGCGGCCATAGCGATCATGGCGGCATTATCGGTGCAATATTCAAAAGATGGGATATGAAGTTGCCAATGTTGTTTTTGCGCTTCTTGTGTTAAAGCACTGCGCAAGCCTTTGTTGGCACTCACACCGCCAGCCATGGTAATTGTTTGAATACCTGTTTCCTTGACTGCTTTTTTTAATTTACTGATAAGGATTTGTACAATGGTATATTGTATGCTGGCACAAAGATCGTTGAGATTATTCGTAATAAATTGATCGTCCTTTTTAAGTTCAGCTTGTAGAAAATAGAGGATCGATGTTTTGACACCCGAAAAACTGAAGTTAAGACCCTCTATTTGCGGTTTGGCAAAAACAAATCGTTTGGGGTCTCCATTGGATGCATGATGATCAATGAGCGGTCCGCCAGGATATGGCAATCCGAGCATTTTAGCTGATTTATCAAAAGCCTCCCCAGCTGCATCATCAATGGTTTCTCCTATAACTTTTAACTCGTATGGACTATCAACTTTCACGATTTGGGTATGTCCTCCGGAAACGGTCAAACAAAGAAAGGGAAAGAAATATCGGGCTTTTCGATGAGGTTGGCCAAAACATGGGCCTTCATATGATGAATCGCCAGCGTTGGAATATTGAGCGACCACGCTAAGCCTTTTGCAAAAGTAGAACCTACGAGTAAGGCGCCGATCAGTCCGGGCGCTTGCGTATAAGCAATGGCATTCAGATTTTCGAGTGCGATTCCTGATTGATTCATTGCTTCTTGCACAATTGTAAACGTTCGGGTCGGTTTAGGAATATACTCCGTGTTTTTATTATAGGAGATGACATTCTCATTGGGTGTATCATACGTATTCAAACGAAGAATCAGATGAACTTTTCCCAAATGATTTCTCTTATAGAACTTTTCATAGAGTGCATCAATTTCTCTTTCATCCACCTCAATACGCAATTTTGCTTTATCGGTTCGGAAATAAACGACCATACTATCCCATTCAACGTGTTCGATCACACCACTAAATGTGAGTGTGCCGTAATATTTTTTAGGGTCAAAATCAACCACATCACAACATTTCTCATCGCCTTCTCTCACGTAATCTGCATCTACATAACGATATGTTTTGTAATCGCAGGTGTAAAATGTTTTAGAACTGACATCATGAATACCGCAAACCGCAGGCTGGCCGGGAAACTCGAATTTTGAAAATAAATTCCCGTCGACCACGTCAATGGTGGCCTTTTCATATCCCATGGTATATATCTCCTGAGCGCGGGCTGTTGAAAGGCCCAAAAGCAGAAAACCGGCGATGAAGTATTTTTTCATGTCACTAAAATTTACAGAATCCGGCGAAGGATGTTCCAACAACCGAATGAAAAACTGAGTTTGGCTAACAAATATATACAATCCAACGTCATAAGAGTAACAAAAGTCGAATTTCTGTTTACAAATTATTCGATGCTTGTGAAATTAAACCCTATTTTAGCAAAATTAAACGAACAACATGTACTCAAGTATTTCAAAAACCCTCATTCTCTTTGTTTTGGTGATTGGTGCATTTTCCTGTAAAAAGAAAAGCACAACCACCCCTCCCAGTACCAATAGTGAAAACATTGTCGTGGATATTCCTTATACAAAATCAAAAACCCTGACGGATGCGATTCCGGCTTTGCCATTTTCTGTGCCGGTAAATATTACGGATACCTTTGCGACTTTGGTTGATCAGTACATTGCCCCTTATGGATTTACAAAGAATGACATCATTTCAGTAACACCTGTGATGATGAATGTTGTGATTGATAATAATACCAGCCAAACTCTAAATTTTGCAGATGACTCTGTGAAAGTTCTGGTGGATGCTTATGGAGGAAGCAATCCCTTATTGGTGGCCCATAAAAAAGGAATACCGCTGAATGCCAAAAGCGTAGAAATGGACATCGAGAACAAAGACTTTAAAGATTATTTTAATAACGAATACATGCAAGTGACCTTAAACTTCAATACCCGTGTGAATGAAGCGATGGCAGCAAATACCACTTTCATTACAAATTTCAAGTTTCGTATTACGGCGAAAAAGCCTCAATAAAGATTCAATAAAAAATTGAAGTCCTCCGAAATGGAGGACTTTTTTTATATCTTGAAATTTAATCCAAATTGAATTAAAGACTCGGGGAGGAACTTTTTACGAAACAAAATCCAACTTTTACCCAATCCCAACTCCGTATACAATCCAATCCAGGGTCGGATATAATAACGCATACCAAGGGTTGCTTCAAGCGCAAGGGGTTTGGGGAATTCATAGGCCACAGAAAATTGGTTTACCGGTGCTTCAGTATAAGTTCCTAGTGAAAAACGACCATATCCGAATCCTAAACCCGCATATGCATCAATTCTTTTTCGAACCAGGAAATGATAATTGCCTCTTAGCGAAACGGATATTTCCTCGGCTTCTATGCCATATTCATAGGGACGTAAGGCGTGGATGCTTGTATCCCAGCCACCATCCATCCAGGAGAGTCTTGAAAAACTATACGTTGCATTCAACCCAATACTGAATCGATGATTCAACATATAATCCAGTTTCAACATATAGGGCCCCCATCCTTTTACGGTATACTCCGTTCGAGAAGTATTGTATTTGAGATAAGCCCTTAAAATACTCGGAACGCCATAACCCGCGCTCAAGGTAAAATTTCCTTTTTGAATGGATTTAGGTGCTGTTTCGGTTTGAGCGAAGACCAATCCTTGCGTGAGTAGAAAAACAGAAATAATAAAAGGCGCTTTTCATGATGTAAATATATTTATGGTTCAAATTCTGCAAAATAAAAAAATGAATGCTGGTAGGTGCAGATTAAAGAACTTACCATTCATCAACATGAGAAAGGTTTTTCACCCTGGTCCATTCCTTCAATCGCTTCAGCGAAAACAAGACGAAACTAAAATGAAAAACGCTAGCAATCCATATCTTTGTTGAATCGTTCTTGACAAGATTCATCCACCAAAGTTCACACAAATTGCGTGAATCATGCAACAACTTCGTTACCATTTGGAGGAACTCATCCATGAATACCTCATTAAACCTATTCTCGAATGCTGAGCCGAACCTTTTTATGTTCCCTTTTGATTCTATTTGGTGCTACAAAACTTTGGGCACAAATGATTTTAAGAGGACCTTATTTGACCCAGGCAACATCGAATAGCATCCTGATTCACTGGCAAACTGATATCCCAGTCACATCCAATGTTGAATACGGCACGGGAGGTATCCTTAATCAAAGCACTACAGAGCTTGGTTTAAAAACCAACCATGTCATTCAACTCAATAATTTACAAGCTGGAACGAAATATCACTACCAGATTGGCACAATTAATCAAGTATTGGCCGGAGATTCCAATTATTTTTTCAAAACACTCCCATTGGCAGGAAGCCCGAATACTGAACCTGTCAGAATCTGGGCCGTTGGTGATCTTGGCAAACAAAGTTTACAGCAAGTAGCGGTGATTAATTCCATCAAACCTTTTCATCTTCAAAAACCGATTGATGCTTGGTTAATTCTCGGAGATATCGCTTATCCCAATGGTACCGAAATGGATTATCAGATGGGTTTTTTTAATTACTATCAGGAACCTTTTTTAAAGAATACAGTGTTATGGCCGGTGGTAGGTAACCATGACTATGCCAACGATTACAATTTAAGAACCAATCATCAAATTCCGTATTTAAATATATTTAGTTTACCCCAATTTGCAGAATGCGGCGGTGTTGCTTCATCTACAGAAAGATATTATTCGTGGAATCATGGCAATATCCATTTTGTCAATCTCGACTCATATGGATTGGATCAAGTACAGAGCGGTTATGTAGGATTATCAGACACCATTTTATCTCCGCAAATTACCTGGCTAAAGGCTGATTTAGCCGCCAATACGCTTCCTTGGACCATTGTTTCATTTCATCATCCACCTTATTGTATGGGTACCCATAACAGTGATTTAGAAACCGATTTATCAGATCTTCGGCAAAAACTAAACCCTGTTTTGGAGCGATTCAATGTTGATTTAGTATTGAATGGGCATTGTCATTCATACCAAAGGAGTGTACCACTGAAAGGACATTATGGTTTGGAAGGCACATATGATTCGAATTTACATCGCAAACAAATGGGAAGTGGTTCATTGGATATGCATTGTGGATATATCAAAAATACCCGCGACTCCTTTACCATATATGCTGTAATTGGTTCCGGTGGAGCAGTTCCGCAGTCGCCACAGGCAGCATGGCCACATAATGCCATGTATTATTCGAACTATCTCGACAATGGATCCTTATTGATGGATGTGGATGATCATCAGCTGAGGGCATTTTGGGTGAGCACCGATAACAACATAGTCGTCAAGGATTTATTTACACTCAGCAAACATGTCAACCGTAAAGACACCTTATTTGTTCAATATCCCATCACACTTAATTTAAACGCCAGCTGGCCACGTGGAAATTATTTATGGTCGACAGGTGATACCACTAGAAATTTGACCTTATATATCCCGCGTGATACGATATTAACTGTTTCTGATGTCACTGGCTGCTTCAGTGATACTTTCATTTTCCGAAAGACCCCTACCAGCATCCATGATTTGGAATGGACAGGCGATATTCCGGAAATTTTCCCGAATCCCGGCAAAGAATCCATTCATATTCGTATAAGAACTTCAGGCCGCTATGATTGTCGACTCATTGAACTGGATGGAAAGGTGGTGTGGTCCGGTTCTTTAGCCGAAGCTCAAACCGAATGGCAGATAAGACCGGAGCGGAAGCCGACAAATTCAGTGATGATTTTACAAATCCGGGATGACAAGAATCATCTTTTTAGCACCAAAATTCAAATGGAATAAGCCTCCAAGTGACAATTTTTTCGCATCTTTGCGGGAATTTTGATACATGTCTGCTAAAGTTACTTTCGTTAATAATCCCCGACCATTTAAAAATATGCTTGATGAAAGAATTGAGCAATATTTTAAAAGTAAAAACCTTGCACAACGTGGCAATTGGCAACTATACAGTAAGACCATCATCTTACTGATTTCGCTTTTTACGGTGTATGGAGTCATCTTATCCATTCAACCTGCCACCTGGATTTCACTGCTCTTATGCGGTTTACTGGGATTTATTCAGGCTACCATTGGATTTAATGTGATGCATGACGCGGCCCATGGCAGTTATAGCGATAACAATCTAACGAATCGGTTCATCGCATTTGTTGGAGGCGATTTGATGGGTGGAAGCACCTTCATGTGGAAAATCAAACACAATATTTTGCACCACACCTATACGAATATCGATGGGCTGGATGATGATATTGCGAAGTATCCGATTTTTCGACTGAGTCCACATCAGGATCGTAAGTGGTTTCATCGTTACCAGCACCTTTATTCGATTCCCTTGTATTTTTTCACGACTTTCAACTGGATCTTATTTGACGATTACTGGAAATTAGTGACTAAGAAAATCAATACTACGGAAATTCGGACCATGAAAACCTCCGATCATGTTGAATTTTGGTTGGGTAAATTGGTCAACCTGACATTATTTTTTATTATCCCGATTTTTATATTCGGCTTTTGGAAAGCATTATTGGGCTTTTTTGTGATGCATGCGGTGTTAGGAATTACCCTGGCTCTTGTATTCCAAATGGCGCACGCAGTGGAAGAGGCGGAATTTCCGGAACCAAATGACAAGAGCAAAATTGAAAATGAATGGGCTTTACATCAGGTGCAAACCACCGTTAATTTTGCGATGAACAATAAGGTAATTTCATGGTTAGTTGGAGGGCTCAATTATCAGGTTGAACATCATCTGTATCCAAAAATATCCCATATTCATTATCCGGAAATCAGCAAAATAGTGAAACAAACCTGCAAGGATTTGGGGATCACATATCATGCTTTTCCAACTTTTTGGCAAGCCCTCGTTTCTCATTTCACCTATCTGAAAATGGTTGGAAGAGCATAGGCCCTTTTTGTACGTTAAAGTAAGCCTAACAAAGCACGACACATTACGCTTAGAATTATATTTGCGAAGAGGTTGCAAACAGCTACTGTTTTGATGATACAAAACACCTTGCTCATTTGTTCATCCTTGTATAAATAACAATACATATGAGGCTATCGCTGATAATGATGTTTTTTTTGTTTGCTGCAGAATATACTTTGGCGCAAAAAGACCACTCCGTCAAAAAAGATCCCTGGCAGTCAAAAGAAATTTGGGTAGCGGTCCCCATAAACCGACAATTATCACACGATAAAATTGATCGTTTACAGCAACAGGCAGATGCTGCAGATGGGAATAAAGATCAGGAAATTTCGATCTATGGAAATGAGGAAGGCGGTAAGATTTTGACGCAGGCATTGATCAAACGAGTGGACGAATTACAAATCATCATTGAAAACCTGCCCCTGGATCATTGGAAAAAAGTGAGCACGCTGGCCTATCTGGAAGAAGATGTAAAACAATTTACCCGTGAAATTTCGGTGAGCAAACAGAGCCCGGAATACTTTAAAAATCTGATTCAACATTTTGAAGATATCTACAAGTTACAGGATAAAAATGAGGGTGTGGCGGAATATGTCAATTCCCATTTCACCAGGGCCTTATATGGTAGCCTTCATATGCTAAAAAACGACAAACCTGCAATACAGGCGGTTTACAAAAATATGGTTCGGGTTTATCCGGATGAAATGTCGAAAAAATTTCATGAATTTTCGGGCATGGAAGCCGCATCTGATTTAATGGCTTATATCGCTCCAAAAAAACCCAATTTAATTTTAACCTATGCGACATCAACCTCTGCTGAGCGAAATGCTGTGCGTAACTGTAAAGACCCGCTTGTTCAATCCATCGTTCAAATTGCCGATAAAGCCAAACAACCTTTGCGGGCGATTGTCTTTTTAGACGATTTACACAATGGGCAAATGAAATTGGATGAAGTAAATTCATATACCGGCGACAATGCCTAATACTATCGTCAATTGGTGAAACAACGCATGAAAAGTAATTCTATGACCAAAAAAGTTTTGGAGAGAGAATGTAAGTTGCAAGCACTTGAATATGTTCGGGTCATGAATGAGCTACATGATTCACCCGATCCTGTGCGTTTTAAATGTATCGAACCTTTGAGCCCAAGAGAAATGTATTTTTTAATGGTATTATGTAGTGATGAAATTTATACCAGTACGTTTGTGGGCACTTTTAATCGGATGCTGCTTAAAATGGCTCCTTTAAAAGGTGATGCTTTTTTGAAAGAATTGAATATGGATAAATTCCGAACATTTATCCGTATGTGTGCAGGTTACAATAAACTGGATGAATATTTAAAAACCATTGACGTGAACGATCGCAATGAGTTGATGGCCTCGTTTGTAGATCGTATTGATAAAAATGCAGAAACCGATGTAGAAGATGCAGTGGATATTGCTGATGCGATTGGCAGTATAGACGATCCTGATCTGGTAGATTTTTTGTTAGCCCGATTAAAGGACAATTACGAAAGAACGTATCTGGAAGATAACAAACGCGGACTGATTATCTATTTTTTGCTGCATACATTAACCACGAGTATTATTAACCCCGATGCCAGCAGTGAGGAGCTACAAAGTCAGTTAAAAATACCACCTATTGCAAATGTCCCTTTTCAAACCCTCCGAGACAATAGCAATACCGTAGTGGAGCAGGTTTACTTTTTTGGAGATGATGATGGCATTTCCTCTTACAATAACTTCATGTCATATTTTAAAAGTGATGCCTGGAAAATTGAGAAAAATGAACAATGGGTGACGATAACGTCCTTGAAAGGTAATGCGACAAAAATTTATGCCAACTTACCGCTGGCGGAGCCAAAAGATGAAGAAGCGCAAAATTTATTAAATGCCCACCTCAAACAAGGGAATCTAAAGCCCAGTGTAGTTATACACCGGGGACATAGCTATCATTTACCTACCACGTTAAAGAACTTAAATGCGGATAATAAGGTCATCATATTGGGATCATGCGGTGGGTATCATAATCTTTCTACGATATTAACTTCCTCTGAGGATGCGCATATTATATCCAGTAAACAAACAGGTACCATGTTGGTCACTGATCCGATTTTACAATCGTTCAATACGCGTATGGTCAATGGGCAGGATGTGAATTGGATTGAATTATGGAATGAAGTGGGTGTACAAATGAAGACCCCTGCATTACAGGATAAATTTAATGACTATGTGCCTCCACATAAAAACATGGGTGCCTTATTTTTAAAGGCTTTCAAGATACAATTGCTTGAACAAGGCATACAGATGTAATATCGCGATTACACCAAGCTTAAGAAGCGTTGGGAGATACAATTATCTCAAAATCTTTTCGGAGTATAATTTTTCAGCCGCATTAAAAATCTGCAATTGATAAATGCCTTTCGCGAGTCCATCCATGGGCAGTTTCAGTTTGTTGTTTCCACTTAAAACCAGGGCATTCATGACCCGTATGGTACGTCCACTCATATCAATTAATCGGATTTGCAAAGATTGATCAGAAAGTGAATAAAAATCAATATTCATTCCCTGATTTCCGTCTGGATAAACGATAATGGGAGTGGCAGCAGATGACCAGAACAAATGAACCAATTGAGGATGAAACCAAGCATCGCCATTTTTATCGATGAGTTGTAGTTTGTAATAATTATGTCCGGGAAGAGGATTTAAATTCTGGGTAATATACGTCAATGGATTTGAGCTGTTCCCGTTAGGCGCTTTTGAAAAAACTGTTTTAATTAAACTAAAATTTAAAGTATCCCCGCTATGATATAATTTGTATTGACTCATATTTTTTTCGGTGGCCTTCCAGGTTAACTCATCACTATTTTGAAGTTTACGCCCAGTAAATGTAAGGACATTGGCAGGCGCATTTACGGTATCGGGATTAATAGAAGTGAGGGCGTATCGGAGAAAACGATTCACCGTAAATCGAATTTCCCAGCAATTCAAAGTGTTGTTCCAGGATGTTTGTGGCGTTAAAAAAGTGAGTTGATCATTAAAATCGCGTTCCATTAATCGAATATTTGCGACATTGGGATCATTGGCATTATTGGTCGTTGGAAAATCTCTGAAAGAACCATTGGCAGCATTATAATTGATAAAATCTTCCATGGTAAAATAGATAGACATTTCACAATTGAGATTTTGATTATTCGAGGGAACAACCGAATACCACCTTTCGGTATAGGGTTGTCCGTTGATATTAGGCACCGCATTTTCTACCTGAACACTTACGTTACACAGACCAGGGTTATTTCCACCAGGCAAATCAGATATCTGACAAATTCGATTACAGGCATCATCAATGAATAAGATTTGGTTGGCTTCACCCACCAAAACGGCGTTCGATTTTATACCAGTAACGGATTCAGCATTGGCATTTTGACTGAGCGATAAGTTAGAATTATTTTTAACGATAACGGAAACCAATCCGTTATTCGCCAAACAAGGATTGTTGGAATTATCAGTTACACTTACCAGAGAATAAGTTGTGGTTACCAATGGAGTGACTGTAATATCGGTTCCGCTCAGATAATTAAACACCGTATCCTGTTGAGCGCCATCGGAATAAATTACTGTATATGGAGACACTCCGCCTTGAATTGCAACCTGCAGATTCGCCATATTGCCTGTACAGATCGTATCGGCACCACTTCCATTGGTTAATACAGCTAAGGTTGGATTCGGAATTTGATTTAAGACGGGGTTACCCAGAACAAAATGATTGGCGGGAATAGTGAGATTTACACCCGTGGTGGCCCCATTGAGATAAGCTCCTACTGCAGTTTGGGTTTGATTAGGTGAATTCACAAATGACCATTGAAAATCAGGTGTACTATTTGTGGTAAATGGAACAGTATTTGTGATTCGAAAAGTTCCCATACTCATACCCGGAGGTGCAATCATTGTAGTTGCTACTGAAGCATTAGCAACGGAAGCTGCAATTCGATATTGTTTCGATGTTGTATTGATTTGAATATTATGGGTTTGCTGAGAAGATGGCAAACTAGGATCAGCACTATTGGGTACCATTAATCCACTTAAAGTACCTCCATTAATGATGCCGTTATAATTAAAGTCTATTCCGGCTTGAATGAAAGTGAGTTGAAAGGTATCAGCACCTGTTGACTCCAACCAAATATCAAACTCCAAAGTATTTGGGGAAGTTTGCGTAATATTTTTGATGTAGCAGTTATAATTGGCCTGAGCATAACCTGTGGTAACCGTAAATCCTGAGAAAATTAGGACATACCACAAGAAGCAAGAAATGAATAATTTCATAGCATTGAATTTATTAAAAATCAAGTCTACGATTTTAATCAATAATGAAAACCGTATGTTGATATTGTATGTGCAATTTACGAATGGAATTAATGAGAAACAATACAGATTTTTTAACGGATATATATGGATTAAATGAAATATATCTCATTCCAAGATGTGTTAGGTGCAAAGTGAGGATATCTTGTATGTATAAAATGAGGATCGGGCCCGCTTCGCGGGCCCGATCCTATCAAACTATCTGTTTAGGCGTTTAGCCTAGTTCAATTAGTCTTGTTTGTTTACTTTGCTGATGTGAGTCAGTTTGTCGTTCGCAAACACTTGTACTTGATATACACCGGCTGATACATCGCTGAGGTTAACAGCAATATTGTTCACTCCGATTTCAGCGTTAGCCTGGATTTGTTTAACCAGACGACCACTCATATCAAATACTTTCACAACAGTGTTTTGAGCAACTTCTGTGGTTACTTCTACAGTCAATACATCACGTACAGGGTTTGGATAAACACTTACGTTGTTGTTGATTGTTTCGGTTGCAAAATCAACTGATTCTTTGCTAGCAAGCGTTGTGAAATTATCAATGGTGCTCCAAGGACCAGCTGCTGAATTATTACATACAGCACGTACTTGCCAGTCATAAGATGTATTCAACATTAAACCAATGATGTTCTTAGAATTGCTCATTGCAGTTCCAGGTGCAGACCATGTGCTGGAAGAGCTTGGTTTGAAACGTGTTTGATACCAGGTTGCACCAGGTACAGCGGTCCAGTTTAATTTAGCAGTTGTGCCAGTCACAGGCGCAGCAAATAAACCACTTGGAGTTCCACAAGGAGCATCTGTTGTAAACACCGTGTTTGAGCCCCATGGTCCTGCATTTCCTAAGCTACAATGTCCACGTACTTCAATTTCATACGTTGTACCTGCTTGTAATCCAATGATATTTTTTGAACCTGCAGGTGCAGCTTGTGTTTGTTCAGGAGACCAAGAAGAAGAGTTGATTGGACGATAACGAATTCCATACCAACCAATTCCCGGAACTTGTGTCCAGTTAACAGTAGCTGTGGCAGGTCCGGTTACAACTACAGAAGTAATATTCACTGAAGCGATATTCAAAACTGTAATGGTTCCAGTTGCAGAACCAGAGCAACCTGTATTAGGATCAGTGTAAGAGTAAGTAAATGTAGTTGAAGGTCCAACATAAGGATTTGGAACACTAAATGTACCACCAGCAGGAGTACCGGTCAAGGTAATCGGTGCATTCGGACAACCAGTTGCATTGTTAGTAGTTACTGTAACGGTACAACCACCAATAGTTAAAATCAAGGTTTGTACATCAGGACAACCTGAAGCATTCACCCCAGTACAAGTATAAGTACCGCTTTGTGTATAGGTTACATTATCACATGCCCAAGTATAAGAAACCGGATCGTTCGCAACTAAGGTAGAAGATGTACTTTGTCCCAAGGTTAATTCTAAAATTTCAGTATGGCATCCATCTACATAAGTATATGTTCCGCTCTGAGTATATGTTGTATTATTTACACTCCAAGAATAAGTATCACAACCACTGAATGTTGTTGTGTTTGAAGTTGAAGGTGTGATGGTTAATTCTAAAATTTCAGTATGACAACCATTTACCTGAGTATAAGTACCGCTTTGTGTGTACATCATATTATTGATAGACCATGTATAACTATCACAAGCAGCTTGAACACTTGTATTTGAAGTTGAAGGCGTGATAGTCAGATCTAAAATCTCGGTATGACATCCATTTACAGAAGTATAAGTACCGCTTTGGGTATAGCTGATGTTGTTCACAGACCAGGTATAAGTGTCACAAGCAGACTGAACAGTTGTGTTAGAAGTAGAAGGCGTAATGGTCAAATCTAAAATTTCAGTATGACAACCGTTCACTGAAGTATAAGTACCACTTTGAGTATAGCTGGTGTTGTTTACAGTCCATGTGTAGCTATCGCATGCACTTTGAACCGTAGTATTTGATGTTGAAGGTGTAATGGTTAAATCTAAAATTTCTGTATTACATCCATTTACAGACGTGTAAGTACCACTTTGTGTGTACAAAGTACTATTACAGACTAGTATACGAATCACAGAGACTGAACTGTTGTATTTGAAGTAGATGGTGTAATGGTTAAAATTAACTCCTCAATTAAATCTGGACAATTATTCACAGGATCTGTTGTAATCACTGTGTACGTTCCACTTTGCGTATAGGTTTGATTATTAACCGACCAAGTATAAGTATCACATGCCGATTGGATGCTTGTATTGGTTGTTGGATTTGAAGGAGAACTAATAGAGGCTGTTGTTGAATTTGTACATCCATTAATATCGGTTGCCACAATGGTATAAATTCCTACACAAATTCCAGAAAAATTTCCGGGTATAAATTGATTAACGCCTAAATTCGGGTCAATAGTATAAGAGAAAGTTCCTGTTCCACCTGAACCTGACACATTTATCACCTCATCGCAACCAGGTACACAAGATGGTTGTACAGTGTTTGTGACGTTTACAGATACAGGAGAATTAGCCCACCCACAGAGAATACTACGTCAAAAGGAGCACAGTTTGGATCGTTTGTAACTGTTACTGTGTGTGAGCCTTGTGACAAACCACTTATAGTAAATGGATTCGTTGTGTAACTAGCAGCAGTGCCACCATCCACTGAATAAGAACCAGAAACAGGCAAAGGTGTAGGTGTTAAAGTAATATCAGCAGAACCTAAACCACCAAAACAAGTTGGATCAGTAACACTGGCATTTCCTGCTGTAGGACATGCACTTGTAGGTTGATTCAATGTAATAGATGGATAAGGAACAATATCTAATATCCTCAAGGCAGATTGCGCAGGTGTACTATTTAATACAGTATATGAAATACCATTCACAGATCCATTGACATATGCCGCAACAATAGTTCTGGTTTTTGCACCTGCTTGATTAGCAACCGGGGTAAAAGTCATAACTGCATTTTGCGCAAAAGGAACTGAATTAGTGATACGATAAGTACCATACCAGATACCGTTACCCGCATTTGGAATGGCTGAAGCCAAAGCCGGAGTGGTTGTTTGAGATGCAACACGGATTGTTGGCGCCGCAGGTTGTCCCTGTAACTGTGGAGTACCTGCTGCCTGTTGACTAGCTGGCAATAAAGGATTAGCTGCAATTTTAGAAAAAGTCATGGTACCACCATTGCCAATATTTGCGGGAAGGTCAATACCATATTGGATAAAGCTCAATAATGTGGTAGAATCTGGTGACAGATCTTTAATCCACATTTCGAATTCGACAGTAGTCGGTGTAGGATTCGTCAGGTTTTGCATCGACAATTGTAACGTGTGCACTGAGCCTGGGTCGCGCCTGCTGCCATGAGCAAGACAAAAAGCGCCCCCACATTTTTAAAGATTTTTGTAAATAGATTTTTCATGCTGTTTGTTTTAACGATTAAAGATAAGAGGTTTTATTGAAAACAAATTACCCGGATTTTTTCCGGGTAATTTGTTGAAAACTTAAGGGGTAATAGCACCTACGAAGTTGTTGTTGTTAGGTTCCCAAATTAGGAAATCCAATCCATCAACAATACCATCTCCGTTGAAATCAGAAGTGATATAACCACCGGCGAAATTATTGTTGTCTGTTTCCCAATCATTGAAGTCCAATCCATCTACCACCAAGTCCTGATTCACATCTCCATTGTATATCGCATACAATCCAGAACCCGAAACATCTATCTGATTCATCCCAAATGCTTGAGCAGCAGAGGTGGTGAAATCAAAGGAATTAGATGCTGTCATGGTTATCGGATTTGCACTCCAGGTTTGTACCGCATTTCTATTGGTCAACACAATATAATAACTATTTCCTAATGCGGTGTAAGGGAAGGTACATAGAATGTTTCCACTGATATTTTGAATACCGTTGAAAGTATAAGCTTGCGCATATGGCGGATTCGCATCATGCAATGAAACAGTTACCAGATCTGATTCGCTGGCATTCACACCAACACCTGAATTTAAATAAACAGGCTGCATCATACCAGTATTTACATCATAATATCCTTGAATCATAAATTTAGCATTTAAGTCCACCTGACATGGATTTGGATCTACAATAACTGTAACAGCCTGACGAGTTCCGGCACATCCAAAACCACTGAAAGGCAAACTCATACCTGTATTGGTTGTACCAATAGTTGTCGTTTGAATTGCGAAATCCGTAGCTGCATTATTATCAGAAGTACCAATTCTTGAAACGCTTGCCGTAGAAGCCACGGTAGTGATATCCACACCATTTCCAGTCCAAATTGTACTAAAGTCATAATTTATCCCTCCTAAAGTAACCTGATTGGCGGCTAAATTGGCGGCAGGCCAGTTCATCACCAAAACATCTCTCAACACATTATTATTATCAACAATCGCAGCCCAACCTGTAAAAGAAGGAAATGCACCCGGATTCCAGAAGAGGTTATTTCCCCAATAATTCGCACCCGTTGCATCTGACCAAGTTTTAGTATCTCCCGGGTTCATAATACCACTTAAAGTCTGAACTATACTGTTCACCGTATTTAAAGTGGTATAATTATCACTCACATAAACTTTCCAGCCAGTCACATCCAAAGGATATGGTGAAACATTTTGAATTTCCAGTCGATCGGTTCCACCCGGATCAATTTCGGTCACCAATAATGGAGATGCGTTTCCGCCTATTCCCCCAAATGAAGGTTCCGCGTAATAAGTCGTCGTACTGCTAAGCGTTGGAGTTGTAAAAGTATTCCCTGCGCCGAGTGGAGAACCACCACTTGCTGCAGCATACCAATTTATTGAGGCCCCTGCAGAAGGAGTTGCATCAATCGTTGCAGTACCACTACCTCCACAAATCGTAGCTCCATTAAAAGCAGTAACAGCAGGCGTTAATACAGTAACCTGCACAGTTGGATTATTCAGGCAAGTATTTCCATTTCCATCCGTAAATACCATCCCATACCAGTTATCCGAAGTCAATGTAGATGTTGAATATGTACTTGAATTTGCACCTGAAATATTGGTGAAAGAACCAGCCAATCCGCTCGTCGACTCTTGCCATTGGAAGGTGCCGGTACCATAACCACTTGCCGGACTTAAAGACAAACTGCTACTGCCACTAAAGCATATACTTGTAGGTGATGCATTGATTGTTGCTGCAGGCATATTTGTAATCGTTGTATTTGCAATATTACCACAACCATCAACGGTATTTAATGAAGTTAAAGTGTAAGTAGTTATTCCTCCCGTTGATGATTTAAAGTACACCGTACTGAAATTACCACCGGTATAAGGGATTGTACAAGAGGCATCTTCAAATAAATTGGTTTGAGGTGCCCATGTATACACATCATAGTCAGGTAAGTTGCTCGTAACGCTCAACACTTTAGCTTCATTGTTACAAACCGTTGCAGAAGCACTTGCCGTTAATGCCGGAGCCGAAGTAACCGTTGCAATAACTGGCTGTCTTGGACTTTCACATCCTGTTGCAACTTGCCAATCGTAAAAGTAATAATAGAATGAACTTGAAGCACCGCCACCAGTAAATGCTGAGGTTATGCTTGCTACACCTGCCAATGTATATGGATAGGTATAACCAGTGGAAGACTCACGAATAAATCCACTAATACCACCACCTGATGCTGCAGTAAATACCAATCTGTAACCGGTTCCCGCAGAAGGTACCAGGAAATTCAATGGAACAACCGTTTTAATTCCCGGAGAGGTAGATGTTGGTACAGAAACAGTTGTACTTTGTAAGGTAGCACCTGAATTATCTCTCAGTGCTATTGTTGCTGTTACATTTCCAGAAGGTGTTGTTGCCACAGGATAAATAGCCACAGAATTTAAAGTAAATGGTGCGAAGGCATCAAACATCAATCCTATATCCGAATAACCTGAATTGGTTGTACTTCCCACCCGATCAGGAAGTCCGAGTGAACCGGTCGATCCGCCATTTGACGCAGCAACGTAATAAGTAGTGGTTGAAGAAATAACCGGTGTGTTGAAAGTTGTTCCGCTACCAATAGAAGCCCCTCCAGTTGGAACTGAATACCAATTTGCTGTTGCTCCACCACTCACTGACGCTCCCAAGCTTACACTACCTGTTCCACATCGAGTACCAGGCGTTGAACTCAACAACTGAGGATTATTCACAGAAATTTGTTTGGTTGGATTTAAAGAACATACAGCACCTGCTTCATTTTTAAATTGGACAGCATACCAGGTTGTAGCTGTTAAAACCGGTGATGCATATTGAGGATTGACCGCGCTACCAATATCTGTATAACTACCAGGTAATCCGGTTGGCGAACTTTGCCATTGTATTGTACCAGCTCCATAACCCGTCAATTGACTCAACTCCATATTTGTAAAACCACTAACACAAATATCTTCCGGAGATGCCAAAATATTCACATTCGGCATAATCGTTTGAGTGGTGGTTGCCACATTCGCACAGTTATTTGTTGTGTTTAATCCACTCACCGTATAGGTGGTTGTTCCGCCAACTGAAGATTTTAAGTACACGGTACTAAAATTACCTCCGCTGTATGGAATCGTACAAGCAGCATCTTCAAATAAGCCTGTTTGAGGTGCCCAGGTATAAACATCAAAATCTGGTAAGTTGCTTGTAACATTCAACATTTTAATTTCATCATTACAAATGGTTGAATTCGCAACAGTTGAAATAGATGGCGCCGGTATCACCGTAGCGACAGTTGGAGTACGAGCACTACCACATCCTTCTGTCCATTCTAGGTTATAAAAATAATAGGCCGTGGTCAAAGATGCACTACCTGTTAAAGAAGTTACCGAACTTGTAATGGATACGCCCCCATTGGTATATGGATAACCTGTTACTCCTGATGATTCATAATATAAAGTTGCAGGTGTTGTGGTTGGATAAGTTGTCGCAAATAAACGATATGTACCCGGTGTAGGAATAGATACACTTACCGGAATATTTACCAAAACAGGAACCGTTGAAGTACCTGAGTTAGCTGGAACATTTAAAATAATATCACTGCCTACCTGCGCTGTTCCTGTTGAATTCCATAATTGTGCAGTAATGGTATTCGCCGGACCACAAGCAAGTACACCAATCACATTTAACTGTATTGGGGTGCTTGTCGTAAAAATAATCCCTCTGGGGGTTGCGGTTAAAGCACTACCTGTTCCTGAATTTATTTGTCGCCCTGTGCTATAATTAGCAGAAGTTCCTGTTGCCGCATAATAGGTTGTTGTAGCACTAATGGTCGGCGTAAATGTTGCTCCCAAAGCCAAAGGAATTCCTCCGGTTGGATTTGCGTACCAGCCAAATTGAGGACCAGCGCCACTTGCGGTTAATGTTACAGGACCTGTACCACAACGCGTATCGCCTGTTGTGGTTGGCGGAACAAGCATGGTTATAGTACCGACGGAACCACTTACAGTTTGACCGGAGTTATCTGTCACAGTCACATCAAATGTTCCCGATTCAGATGGAAAATATCGATTTGTACCTGAGAGATTTATCGCAACCGAGAACCAGCTGTTGGCGTAAATGTATAAGTATAACTATAAGGTGGACAACCATCCACAACCGCCAGACTCAACAATACAGAATCACCAAAACAGGGTGCAGTTGGCAATACAGAAACTGAACTTAAGCTTGGTGTTGTTAGATTCTTAGTAATTGTTAATGATGTAGCAAATGTACATCCGGTTACATCCGTAGCGGTAATGGTATAATCCATGGTATTTCCGGAAGGGAAAGTTGGATTCACCGTCTGTGGATTGTTTGTACCTACACTATTGGTACCATCATCCCAATTAAAAGTTAATCCGGTTAAAGCCTTCTGACCGGTGAAAGTAATAATCGGTCGAGTAGTAGTTACAGTTCCCGTGGCAACACCACAACCTAAAGCATTGGCGGAATAACATGCAGACGCCGTTGGACCAGCCTGATAGTTCACACTCATAATTGGTGTAGCACCTGTAATAGAATGGCACATTTCAATCACTACATTTGATACCCCATCCCAGTTAAAAGGCGTAGTAAATGTATGGGTATTTGCTCCGGTTATTGCCGTATATGTTGACGCCGGAACAACCGTCGTTGTGGCATCCGGATTCCAACTTGTTACCAAAGCATTGGCGTTGGTATGTCCCATTTTAATTTGCAAGTCACTCATTGTTTGTGTACCCGCAGTTGTTACGGTAAATGTCAATGCCGTTAAATTACCTGCTGTTAAACCTTGTGCCTGCATTTGCGCCGCGGTATATAAATATTGAACTCTTCTTCCTAATGTGGCACTGCCATAATAAGGCGAAGTTGTGGTGGATGTTAAAGTACCTGTACCCAATGTAGCATTCCCTGAATTCGAAAATACAGCATTCAAAATGCTTGGCGCATTCACACACACGTTTGATGGAGTCGCACTAATTTGTGTACTGGGTGCAGGAAATATATTATAGGTTTTAAAAGCACTTACTGGAAATGCGCCTGAAGTCAAATTGACTGATATCGGGCAATATCCGGCATTATAAACCACTGTATTGGCTCCAACATTCACAGAGCCATTTAAATCTTCAGCGACCACGAAATACTCAATCGTGCTACCCGGACCCGGTGTTGAAGTCAACAAGGTATAATCAATGGTAAAAGAAAATGGTGAATTTGGATCGGTAGTTTCAACATATTTCCATCCATTATCTCCAGCGGTATTCCCTAAAATAGTATTGGCTTCCGTTGATAATTTATAATATAATCTTGGTGCATTTCCCGGATTGGTATTCACACCGGAAACATCAGAAATCGTTGCAATAACGACAGGTTGTAAAGCACAATTCTGATTAGGAATATTCGTGTATGATATTGCAGGTCCGGCTGCATCGGTGGCAGAACCGGCAAACTCTGCAGCACCCATATCAGGCAGCGCTGCACGAGGTATCGCATAAAAATCATTTGCAATGAAAGGTGTAGTTACAGGATTCGCGCCTCCTTCTGCATAACTGCTTCCGGATGGAACATATTCACCTGCACTACCTGTGAGATTATCTTCTGTAAAACTTCCTGCATCTCCTTTCCAGGCCTTAAACACACCACAAGATGTATTAAATGCGGGATCGGTTGTGCCAGTGGCACCCCCACTCACATAATAAACATTGGTGGCTGAACTCAAAGTAAGGCCCTCTCCGAAAATATAAGGTGCAAAATAAATATTGGTCCCCATATCAAATCCAGCAGGATTAACTCCTGCTGATCCAACCGATGCACGACGCACTGCTGCAAAGTACGCATCACCAGCAGCCGTACCGTTCATGTTGATGATATTGTTTTTGATATTCATTATAGCTGTATTCGCTGCCTGAATACCGGCACCTCCAAACAATACACCAATCGAAGACAATGGTGCCGTTGAACCAGCATATATCGTATTGTGTATGATATTACTTGTTCCGCTTCCCAATATACTGATACCCAGAACGGCTGCGTTAGAATTCGCATTTGGACATTGTAAATCGGATATCATGTTGTTATAAACATTATTGATAATTCCTGATGAAATCAAAATTCCATTTACAGTTCCGCTTGATTGATTAGTGGCTAAACTATAAATCTTGTGATTATAAATATCAAACTGCTGACTAGTAGAGGCGTTAATACCTACTACAGAACCCGTAATAGTTGCACCGGATACATACTGTAAATTTTGAATAGTATTTCCTCCTACATAAGCATAACCGCCCGTGGAAGTTAATGAGGCAAAAATACCGCGTATGGTCGATGAAGTACTCGTACTCGTTCCACCTACAGTTAAATTCTCAATGGTATTGCCGGTAATGATGGCGCCCTTGGATGAGGATGTCATGTAAATCCCATTGAGTGAACTCAAACTCGAACCATTATTATTCGTAACCGCAATATTTGAAATAGTATTATTCCTTGCTTTAACGGTATCAGTGGTTAAAAGATAAATGGGATACAAAGTTCCGGATTGATTCTTCACCAAATTGGTCAGGGTATTGTTGTCTACAATAATGTTACGATCATTCGTTCCTGCAACGGCTCCTCCCTGATAAATCAAATAACTTGTACCTGTTGTGGGCGGTAAGGTTTCATTGTTAATCGTATTCCCACTACATTCCAAATTAATCGGTGCATTACCTCCGGAGTATGTTCCGTATAAACAATACAATGTTCCTGAAGTAATATTCGGGAAACTCCCAAAATGAATCGTATTGTTATTCATTTGACGCGAGCTACCTACACTGGTATACCATATCCCGGTTGTTTGAGAAGTAGTTACTGAATTTCTTAAGGTAAACTCATTGCCATTGGCTTCCTGACGTCCGCCACAGTTGGTAGATGCAAAAGCGATATAGTTAGTCGTTGTTTGAGACGAAGCAGCCGTACATGTATTATTGTTAAAGATTAAACTGTCCAAACGAAGTGCATAAGCCCCATAAGCGGTTGTTCCTGCTCCTCCGATGTCTGTCATCGTATTACCGGTTACAATCAATCCACGACCATTCGCACCGGAAGAGCCATTAAAGGCCATAAGTATATCCACTCGCAAAATTATTATTCGTCACAAAAATGTAACGATTCATTTGCGTGGGATCAGTTGCAAAACCCGCATGGGTTAATGTCGTTGTTGAAGTAAAAATAGATGGCGAAACTTGTATCACCGCTCCACCTGTGGATGCTTCATTCATATTGAAGGTATTATTTTCAATATAAATAAACTGGCAACCATCGAAAGGTGTTGCGCTTAAACGATTATAACAACCGATCGCATTTTCAATCGCGGTTGTTGCTGTGGTTCCACCAGATTGTTCGTTGAATACACAGTTTTTAATCGTTACATAATCTGGTCCATTGAGTACAATCATCGCATCATTCGAACCCGAAGTATTACTACCTGCACGTGTTCCTGTAAAGGTGGCGTTGATTGCAAAATTAGCCCCATCAATCACGACAGGATTCGATGCAGTACTAGCGGCACCGCCCACACTGAGTGTTGCGGATCCAATTTGCAAAGGAGCTGTTAGCGTTTGATTGGCACCCAGGATAATGGTAACGCCTCCGCTGCCTACACCTTGCGAATTCAAATCGGCAATCGCTGATTGAATATCGGGGTAGTCGCCCGGAACGTTTTTAGTACCCGTTAACTGTGCCTGTGCATATACTGTCGCCAGCATAAACACCCACAAAAAGAGTAGTTGTTTTTTCATGTTTATTCAAATTTAAATTTTAAAACTTCGAGTGGATTCAAACAAAAGTTGGGCCTTGAATATGTTCTATTCTCCCCGCCCCGCAATCTTTTTAATTGAAATCATGAGCAATTTAAGATGATTGTCACAATAATTTAAAATTTTTTGGATGAATTAATTCACATTCAAATAATTCAAATGAAAGATTTCTTTATTTGAAAACAATCAATCATGAGTTTAGATTAAATTCCTCAAAGTGCCCAACACTTTTCTTGGAAAATAAAAAACTAATTCACTGATTAAGAACAACTTAAATGATAAATAAAATGCCATGTTTATACAAAAGACTGACAAGCCATTTAATCAGGGCATGATCACTATTAGACATTTGTATGACGCTCAATTTCGTTCCGTAAACCCAAATTTGGAATAGCATCAAAAATCCCCGAAGTCAAACGAAATTCGTTGCTCCGGGGATTATTTAATTTTTAAACCTACTTACTGATACAAAGATCAGAAAATAGATGTTAGCTTATGGCGTAATTGCACCTACGAAGTTGTTGTTGTTAGGTTCCCAAATCAAGAAATCCAATCCATCAACAATACCATCTCCATTGAAATCAGAAGTGATATAACCACCTGCGAAATTATTGTTGTCTGTTTCCCAATCATTGAAATCCAATCCATCTACCACCAAATCCTGATTCACATCACCATTGTATATCGCATACAATCCAGAACCTGATACATCTATCTGATTCACCCCAAATGCTTGTGCAGCAGAAGTGGTGAAATCATAAGTATTGGAGGCGGTCATTGTTATCGGATTTGCACTCCATGTTTGGACCGCATTTCTATTCGTCAATACAACGTAATAACTATTTCCTAATGCAGTGTATGGGAAGGTACATAAAATATTTCCATTGATATTTTGAACACCGCTGAAAGTATAAGCTTGCGCATATGGTGGATTCGCATCATGCAATGAAACTGTTACCAAATCTGATTCGCTGGCATTCACACCAACACCTGAATTTAAATAAACAGGCTGCATCATACCAGTATTTACATCATAATAGCCCTGAATCATAAATTTAGCATTTAAGTCTACTTGACATGGATTTGGATCTACGGTAGCGGTTACCATTGTACGTGGACCTTCACAACCCGTAGAAACTTCCCAACGGTAGAAGAAATACCAATACGCCGTATTAAAGGTATTGCCTGTGATACTTATTACTCCAGGTAAAGAATAAGGGTAACTTGCACCAGTTGTATTTCTGTAACATCCCGGATTGGTAATAAATCCAATTCGATAATTTCCAGGAGTAAGGGTAATATTAATTGGAACTACTTGTGGGGTTGTCTGACCCGTAACTGTGGTTGTTCCGGAATATGTAGCAACCTGAGTAAATGTTGGTGAATTGTTTTGCTGAACAACAATGGTGAAATTACTTCCTAAAGCAGCACTCCAATAACAATCTACTGATTGAATCGTGGTAGTTGTGTTTATTGTAAATTGTTTGAAGTGATTCGTCAAAGTGGTTGTTGATATTGTTCCAATATTCGGATCTAATGCCCCCACAATTCCACTTCCACTGCCCAGCGATGCAGATACCCAATAATCAGTTGTAGAAGTGAGTAACGGTGTCGTGAAATTATTACCAGTGAAAATAGGAGAACCTCCTGATGCAGCCGTATACCACAATGCATTAGCTCCATTGGTTGTAGCACTTAAAGTACCTGTTCCGGATCCTCCACAAATGACAGCACCATTGGTGCTTAATATGCTTGGATTATTTACAATCACATTGGTACTTGGATTATACAAACAAGTATTCGAACCATCTGTAAATACAACACCATACCAATGATCATTCGTTAATGTTGGCGTGGTATAAGTTGTTGTATTTGCTCCACCAATATTATTGAATGTTCCCGGATTTCCTGTTGAAGATTCAGTCCATTGTATGGTACCAGAACCATAACCCGTAGAAGGAACGATATTCAAAATAGAGGTTCCACTGATACAAATTTCTTCAGGCACTGCATTAAAAGTAACACTTGGCATTACTGTCATGGTAGTTGTAGCAATATTCCCACAACCATCAACGGTATTTAATGAAGTTAAGGTATAAGTGGTCGTTGCTCCAACATTTGATTTTAAATACACGGTATTAAAATTACCACCGGTGTATGGAATGGTGCATGCCGCATCTTCAAATAAATTTGTTTGTGGAGCCCAGGTATAAACATCATAGTCAGGTAAGTTGCTTGTAACAGTTAACATTTTAGCTTCATTGTTACAAACGGTTGCAGATGCGACTGTTGTTAAAGTAGGTGAAGGAGTCACTGTAGCAACAACCGGTTGCCTTGCACTTTCACACCCTGTAACCACTTGCCAATCATAGAAATAATAATATAAATCCAATCGTTGAGTGTTTGTCGGTGCGGCAGTCAAAGTACTGTGGTTGATAGACAATACCCCCGGAACCACATATGGATATCCGTAATTTCCGCCGGGTGCACTGGCCGCAGGCTCAAATAACAAACCGGTAATTCCTGTAAAACCAGGGCGAATTTTGAGATTCGTTCCCGGAGCAATATTAAAATTCAAGTTCAGCGTAGTTGGCGAAATAGAACCAACCGGAGCACCTGTTACAGGGAAAGTCGCTGTATGAAGAACCGTATTGGCATCATCAATTACATCAACTGTAACTGTACCAGCGGCACTTGAAGCACTTACCGCATATACTTTTACACTTTGAAGGGTGAATGAAGACAAGGCATCGAAGACCAAACCAAAATTCGTTGTACCCGCACCTGAAGTAGCTGTTGGGTATGCAACTGGTAAAGCCGTTAACACCTGAGCACCACCATCGGAAGCAGCAGCATAGAAGGTTGTTGTATTCGAAATTATCGGGGTACTAAAAGTGGTTCCGGTGAACAAAGGAATTCCACCTGTTGCGTTGGCATACCAATTCACTGAGTTTCCGCTACTAGCCGTGGCACCTAAACTAACTGACCCGGTACCACAACGTGAACCCGGTGTTGTTGTTAATAATTGCGGATTGTTTACGGAAATTTGAACAGTCGGATTAAAAGCACATATGGAACCTGCTTCATTTTTAAACTGAACTCCATACCAAGTCGTTGTTGAAAGAATGGGTGTTGCATATTGTGAATTCACTGCACTGCCAATATCCGTATAACTTCCAGGTAATCCCGTTGGAGAACTTTGCCATTGAATCGTTCCGGCGCCATAGCCGCTTAATTGACTTAAAGCCAAATTACTCGATCCGCTAACACAAATATTCGTAGGGGATGCCGTAATGCTGACATTCGGCATAATCGTTTGAGTGGTTGTAGTTGAATTTACACAATTGCTTGTAGTATTTAATCCGCTCAACGTATAAGTAGTGGTTGAACCAACATTTGATTTTAAATAAACGGTGCTAAAATTTCCTCCTGTATAAGGAATCGTAGCGGCGGCATCTTCAAACAATCCTGCTTGAGGAGCCCAGGTATAAACATCAAAATCTGCTAAGTTGCTCGTGACATTCAACATTTTTATTTCATCATTACAGATGGTTGAATTGGCCACTGTTGATAAAGTCGGCGCCGGGGTCACTGTTGCAAGAACCGGTACCCGAGAACTTTCACACGCTGTGCTTACTTGCCAATCATAGAAGTAATAGTAGAATGAGCTGGATGCTCCACCTGTATAAGCCGAAGTAATACTACCTACACCGGCAAGCGTATAAGGATAAGTATAACCAGTGCTTGACTCACGGATAAATCCTGTAATTCCACCGCCAGATGCGGATGTGAAAACCAATCGGTAATTGGATCCGGCTGCAGGTACCACAAAGTTCAATGGAACTACTGTTTTAATACCCGGGCTTGTTGATGTTGGTACACTCACTGTGGTAGACTGTAGAATCGTGCCAGCATTGTCTCTTAATGCTATAGTAGCAGTAACATTACCGGAAGGTGTAGTTGCTACAGGATAGATCGCTACAGAATTAATGGTAAATGAATTGAAAGCATCAAACATGAGTCCGATATCTGAGTATCCGGAATTGGTGGTTGATCCCACGCGGTCAGGAAGTCCAAGAACTCCATTTGCGCCCCCACTTGATGAAGCTGCATAGAAGGTTGTTGTTGCTGCTACTGTTGGAGAATAATTTGTGCCCGAGAACAAAGTTGTGCCACCTGCTGCATTGGCATACCAATTAACTGATGAACTGGAAGTTGTCGCAGAAAGATTGACAATACCCGGTCCGCATCTTGTATCACCTGTAGCGGTTGGCGGATCTTGCATCGTAAAGCTTCCCACAGTTGCTGAAGCAGTTTGACTGGCATTATCAGTTACAACGACACTAACAGTACCTGCATACAAATGACTAAAGTTTCCATTCACTACAGTCAAGGTATATGGCGTACCATAACCTGAAGGAGTCAAGGTATAAACATAGGTGTAAGGTGGGCAACCTCCTGTTACAGGAACCCCCAAACTGATTGAATCAATCGCACAAGCTGTAGAAGGACTTAAAGTAGTTGTACCGATTACCGGAGAAGTTGTGTTTTCGCTGACAAGAACAGATGAGGTAAATGTACATCCGCTCGCATCTGTTGCAGTGATGGTATAATCGATTGAACTACTGGATGAAAAGTTAGGTGATGCCGTTTGTGGATTATTCGTTCCAATCACCGCACTTCCATCATCCCAACTGTAGGTCAATCCAGGAACATTTTTTTGTCCGGAAAAAGTGATTATGGGTCGGGTTGTTGTTAATGTACCCGTCGTTGCAGCGCAGCCTAAAGCATTGGTCGTATAACAAGCAGATGCAGTTGGGCCCGCTTGATAATAAACACTCATTATCGGTGTTGCACCTGTTGTTGAATGGCACATTTCAATCACCACATTTGATACCCCATCCCAGTTAAAAGGCGTGGTAAAAGTATGGGTATTTGCTCCGGTTACGGCCGTATAAGTGGAAGCTGGCACAACCGTCGTTGTGGCATCCGGATTCCAACTTGTTACCAAAGCATTGGCGTTGGTATGACCCATTTTAATTTGTAAATCACTCATGGTTTGTGAACCAGCGGTGGTAACGGTAAAAGTGATGGCAGTCATATTTCCTGCTACCAAACCTTGCGCCTGCAATTGAGCTCCTGTAAATAAATATTGAACTCTACGGGCTAAGGTTGCACTGCCGTAATAAGGTGTAGAAGTGGTAGATGTTAAAGTACCTGTACCAATCGTTGAAGTGCCTGGTCCTGCAAACAATGCAGACAAAGAAGTGGTATTACCGACACAAACCGTTGGAGGTGTTGCAGAAATCGTGATATTGGGCGGTAAATTAATAGCATAGGTTTTAAACCCACTTGCCGGAAATGCACCACTGGTCAAATTCACGGTTGTAGGGCAATAACCCGCATTAAAAATCACACTGTTAGAACCCACATTGGGTGAACCAAACATATCTTCAGCCACCACAAAATATTGAATCACATCTCCGGCAACGGGTGTTGTTGTCAACAAGGTATAATCAATGGTGAAAGAAAATGGTGAATTTGGATCGGTGGTTTCAACATATTTCCATCCATTATCTCCAGCAGTATTCCCTAACAACACATTGGCTTCTGAGGCCAATTTGTAATAAATGCGAGGGCAGTGCCAGGATTCGTATTCACTCCGGAGATATCTGAAATGGATGCAGACAAAACAGGTTGCAAAGCACAATTCTGATTAGGAATATTCGTGTATGATATTGCAGGCCCGGCAGCATCGGTCGCAGAACCGGCAAACTCCGCAGCACCCATATCAGGCAGCGCTGCACGAGGTATCGCATAAAAAATCATTTGCAATGAAAGGTGTAGTTACAGGATTCGCGCCTCCTTCGGCATAACTGCTTCCGGATGGAACATATTCGCCTGCACTACCTGTGAGATTATCTTCTGTAAAACTTCCTGCATCTCCTTTCCAGGCCTTAAACACACCGCAAGATGTATTAAATGCCGGATCGGCTGTGCCAGTGGCACCCCCACTCACATAATAAACATTGGTGGCTGAACTCAAAGTAGCGCCCTCTCCAAAAATATATGGTGCAAAATAAATATTGGTCCCCATATCAAATCCAGCAGGATTGACACCTGATGATCCAACACTTGCACGGCGCACTGCTGCAAAATATGCATCGCCAGCAGCTGTACCGTTCATGTTGATGATATTGTTTTTGATATTCATTATAGCTGTATTCGCTGCCTGAATACCGGCACCTCCAAACAATACACCAATCGAAGACAATGGTGCCGTTGAACCCGGATAAATGGTATTGTGAATGATATTCGTTGTTGCTGAACCTGCTACTTCAACACCGATAATCGCTGCGTTAGAATTCGCATTCGGATTTCGTAAATCAGAAATCATGTTGTTATAAACATTATTCACTGTACCTGAGGAAATCAAAATTCCATCTACCGTTCCACCTGATTGATGAGCGGCCAAATTATAAATCTTGTTATTATAAATATCAAACTGCTGACTAGTAGAGGCGTTAATACCTACTACTGAACCCGTAATAGTTGCACCGGATACATATTGTAAATTTTGAATAGTATTTCCTCCTACATAGGCATAACCACCGGTTGCTGTTAATGAGGCGAAAATACCGCGTATGGTCGATGAAGTACTCGTACTCGTTCCACCTACAGTTAAATTCTCAATGGTATTGCCGGTAATGATGGCACCCTTGGATGAGGATGTCATGTAAATCCCATTGAGTGAACTCAAACTCGAACCATTATTATTCGTAATCGCAATATTTGAAACGGTATTATTCCTTGCCTTAACGGTATCAGTGGTTAAAAGATAAATGGGATACAAAGTTCCCGATTGATTCTTCACCAAATTGGTCAGGGTATTGTTGTCTACAATAATGTTACGATCATTCGTACCTGCAACGGCTCCACCCTGATAAATCAAATAACTTGTACCTGTTGTGGGCGGTAAAGTTTCATTGTTAATCGTATTCCCACTACATTCCAAATTAATCGGCGCATTACCTCCGGAGTATGTTCCGTATAAACAATACAATGTTCCTGAAGTAATATTCGGGAAACTCCCAAAATGAATCGTATTGTTATTCATTTGACGCGAGCTACCTACACTGGTATACCATATCCCGGTTGTTTGAGAAGTAGTTACTGAAGATCGTAAGGTGATATCATTCCCATTGGCCTCCTGACGTCCGCCACAGTTTGTAGATGCAAAAGCGATATAGTTAGTCGTTGTTTGAGACGAAGCAGCCGTACATGTATTATTGTTAAAGATTAAACTGTCCAAACGAAGTGCATAAGCCCCATAAGCGGTTGTTCCTGCTCCTCCGATGTCTGTCATCGTATTACCGGTTACAATCAATCCACGACCATTCGCACCGGAAGAACCATTAAAGGCCACATAAGTATATCCACTCGCAAAATTATTATTCGTCACAAAAATGTAACGATTCATTTGCGTGGGATCAGTTGCAAAACCCGCATGGGTTAATGTCGTTGTTGAAGTAAAAATAGATGGCGAAACTTGTATCACCGCTCCACCTGTGGATGCTTCATTCATATTGAAGGTATTATTTTCAATATAAATAAATTGGCAACCATCGAAAGGTGTTGCGCTTAAACGATTATAACAACCGATTGCATTTTCAATCGCGGTTGTTGCTGTGGTTCCTCCAGATTGTTCGTTGAATACACAGTTTTTAATCGTTACATAATCTGGTCCATTGAGTACAATCATCGCATCATTCGAACCCGAAGTATTACTACCTGCACGTGTTCCTGTAAACGTTGCGTTGATCGCAAAATTAGCCCCATCAATCACGACGGGATTCGATGCAGTACTGGCGGCTCCACCCACACTGAGTGTTGCAGATCCAATTTGCAAAGGCGCTGTTAGCGTTTGATTGGCACCCAGGATAATGGTAACGCCTCCACTGCCTACACCTTGCGAATTCAAATCGGCAATCGCTGATTGAATATCGGGGTAGTCGCCCGGAACGTTTTTAGTACCCGTTAACTGTGCCTGTGCATATACTGTCGACAGCATAAACACCCACAAAAAGAGTAGTTGTTTTTTCATGTTTATTCAAATTTAAATTTTAAAACTTCGAGTGGATTCAAACAAAAGTTGGGCCTCGAATATGTTCTATTCTCCCCGCCCCGCAATCTTTTTAATTGAAATCTTAGGCAATTTAAGACTTTCCGAGGAGAATAAACTGAATTTGTGGATGAAAATCATCAAGTTGATTACGAAGATTTACCAACTCATTTTTCAAACCTAAAGAACGATAATTTGCCATGATCACATTTGGGATGGTATAAAATGAGGATCGGGCCCGCTACGCGGGCCCGATCCTATCAAACTATCTGTTTATGCGTTTTACGCACATTCAATTAGTCTTGTTTGCTTACTTTGCTGATGTGAGTCAGTTTGTCATTTGCAAACACTTGTACTTGGTATACACCGGCTGATACATCGCTGAGGTTAACAGCAATGTTGTTCACTCCGATTTCAGCGTTAGCCTGGATTTGTTTAACCAGACGTCCACTCATATCAAATACTTTCACAACAGTGTTTTGAGCAACTTCTGTTGTTACTTCTACAGTCAATACGTCACGTACAGGGTTTGGATAAACACTTACGTTGTTGTTGATTGTTTCGGTTGCAAAATCAACTGATTGTTTGCTAGCTAAAGTAGTGAACATATCAATTGTACTCCATGCACCGGCTGCATTGTTACATACGGCACGAACTTGCCATTCGTACTGCGTATTCAAAGTTAATCCGATGATGTTTTTAGATGTAGCAGGTGCAGCTTGTGTACCGGCAGCTAACCATGATGTGTTACCCGCAACACGATAACGTACCTGATAGTAAGAAGCTCCTGGAACAGCAGTCCAGTTCAATTTAGCAGTAGTTCCAGTTACAGGCGCAGCAAACAATCCACTTGGTGTACCACAAGCACCGGCTGTAGTAAACACAGTGTTTGATCCCCAAGGTCCAGGATTGTTCATGCTACAGAATCCACGTACTTCAACTTCATAAGTCGTACCCGCAATTAAGCCTACTAAATTTTTAGAACTAGCTGGAGCAGCTTGTGTACCACCACCAGTCCAGCTTCCTGAACCGATAGGACGATAACGAACTTCATACCAACCTAAACCAGCAACTGGAGTCCAGTTAACAGTAGCAGTTGTAGGACCAGTTACATTTACTGAAGTAATTGTTACAGCAGCCAAATTAGCTACAGTGATTGTACCGGTAGCAGTACCTGTACATCCTGTGTTAGGATCTGTGTAAGTGTAAGTAAATGTAGTAGAAGGACCAATATAAGGATTAGCAACTGACCAAGTACCACCAGCAGGTGAACCAGTCAACATGATTGGAGCACCAGGACAACCACTTGCATTCGCTGTAGTTACGTTCAGGTTACAACCTCCAATAGTCAAGATCAAAGTTTGAACATCAGGACATCCTGTAGAGTTCACACCAGTACATGTATAAGTACCACTTTGAGTATAGGTAACATTATCACAAGCCCATGTATAAGATACTGGAGCATTTGCAGTGATTGTACTGCTAGTGCTTTGACCCAATGTCAAATCAAGGATTTCTGTATGACAACCATTTACTGAAGTGTAAGTACCACTCATGGTATACATCATGTTGTTTACTGACCAAGTATAACTATCACATCCTGTAGCAACAGTTGTGTTAGAGGTAGATGGAGTAATCGTCAATTCCAAAATTTCAGTATGACATGGATTGTTCGGAGAAACTTCAGAATATGTTCCGCTCATGGTATACATCATACCATTTACAGACCATGTATAACTATCACATCCAGAAGCAACAGTTGTATTTGTTGTTGATGGGGTAATGGTCAAATCTAAAATTTCAGTGTGACAAGGATTCGTAGTAGAAGCTTGAGAATATGTACCACTCATGGTATACATCATTCCGTTTACAGACCAAGTATAACTATCACAAGCAGAAGCTACTGTTGTGTTAGAGGTAGATGGAGTGATGGTCAAATCTAAAATTTCAGTATGACATCCGTTTACAGATGTATATGTACCACTCATGGTGTACATCATATTGTCAACTGACCATGTATAACTATCACAAGCAGAAGCAACTGTTGTGTTAGATGTAGATGGAGTGATGGTCAAATCTAAAATTTCAGTGTGACATGGATTGTTCGGAGAAACTTCAGAATATGTTCCGCTCATGGTATACATCATACCATTTACAGACCAAGTATAACTATCACAAGCAGAAGCAACAGTTGTATTTGTTGTTGTTGGCGTGATGGTTAAATCTAAAATTTCAGTGTGACAAGGATTCGTAGTAGAAGCTTGAGAATATGTACCACTCATGGTGTACATCATTCCGTTTACTGACCAAGTATAACTATCACAAGCAGAAGCTACTGTTGTGTTAGATGTAGATGGGGTAATCGTCAATTCCAAAATTTCAGTATGACATGGGTTTGTTGTAGAAACTTCAGAATATGTACCACTTTGAGTATACATCATGTTGTTTACTGACCATGTATAACTATCACATCCAGAAGCAACAGTTGTATTTGTTGTTGTTGGTGTAATGGTCAAATCCAAAATTTCAGTATGACATGGATTGTTTGGAGAAACTTCAGAGTAAGTACCGCTCATGGTATACATCATTCCGTTTACAGTCCAAGTATAACTATCACATCCAGAAGCAACAGTTGTATTTGTTGTTGTTGGAGTGATGGTCAAATCCAAGATTTCAGTATGACATCCGTTTACTGATGTGTATGTACCGCTTTGAGTGTACATCATGTTGTCTACAGACCATGTATAACTATCACAAGCAGAAGCAACTGTTGTGTTAGATGTAGATGGCGTAATCGTCAAATCCAAAATTTCATCAACTGTACAACCTTGAGAGTTTACACTTGTACCGGTATAAGTACCAGTTTGGGTATAACTCATACCTGTTACAGACCATGTATAGCTGTCACAAGCAGATTGAGTAGTCGTGTTTGTAGGATTAGAAGAAGGACCACCAACTGTGAATACCACATCAAATGGTGCACAGTTTGGATCGTTTGTAACTGTTACTGTGTGTGAACCTTGAGACAAACCACTTATAGTAAATGGATTGGTTGTGTAACTAGCAGCAGTACCACCATCCACTGAATAAGAACCAGAAACTGGAACCGGAACAGGGCTTAAAGTGATATCAGCAGAACCTAAACCACCAAAACAAATTGGATCAGTAACGTTGGCATTTCCTGCAGTAGGACATGTACCAACCGGCTGATTCAATGTAATAGATGGGTAAGGGAGGATGTTTAAAACACGTAATGCTGATTGAGCAGGTGTACTACCCGCAACCGTATAAGATACACCATTTGATGACCCATTAACATATGCCGCAACAATGGTTCTAGTTTTTGCACCTGCTTGATTAGCAACAGGTGTAAAAGTCATGACCGCATTTTGCGCAAAATTCTGGGTGTTCGTGATGCGATAGGTAGCATACCAAATACCATTTCCGGTATTCGGAATAGCTGCCGCTAAACCTGGAGTAGTTGTTTGAGACGCAACTCGGATCGTAGGAGCCGATGGCTGGCCTTGAACAGCAGGTGCACCAACTGCTTGCTGAGAAGAAGGCAATAAAGGATTGAATGCAATTTTTGAACAACTCAATGTACCGCCATTACCAATACCGGCAGGAAGGTCAATACCAAATTGTAAAAAGCTCAATAATGATGTAGAATCTGGTGACAGGTCTTTAATCCACAATTCAAATTCCACCGTATTGGGGTTTTGATTGGTCACATTCTGCATCGAAAGTTGGAGACTATGCACCTGAGCCATGGTCGTGCCTGCCGTAAACAGGACGAGCAAAGCCGCGAGTGCGTTTCTCGTGATTTTGATGATTTGTTTTTTCATGTTGTTTTTATTTGTTTTTGTTTTAAAGCAAATTTGAAGAATAACCCGGAAACCAATCCGGTTCCCGGGTTATATAATTATTAAGGCTTGATCGTTCCAACAAAATTGTTGTTGTTTGGTTCCCATACCAGGAAGTCCAAACCGTCAACGACACCATCACCATTGAAATCAGTGGTGACATAACCGCCGGCAAAATTGTTGTTGTCAATTTCCCAATCGTTGAAATCAAGTCCATCAACAACTTCATCCTGATTTACATCACCATTGTAGATAGCAAACAGTCCTGTACCAGATACATCGATTTGGTTAGAACCATAAGCTTGTGCAGCAGATGAAGTAAAGTCGTATGAAGTTGAAGCACTGATCAATACTGGGTTAGCACTCCATGTTTCTACAGCGTTACGGTTCGTCAATACAATGTAATAACTGTTACCTACCGCAGAACCCGGGAAGGTACAAGTGATTTGACCATTGATATTTTGAATTCCGCTAAATGTATGAACCTGGGCATAAGGCGCAGATGCATCATGCAATGAAACAGTCACTAAGTCTGCTTCAGTTGGACTAACACCTACTCCTGAATTTAAGTAAACAGGTTGCATATTTCCGGTATTTACATCGTAATAACCTTGAATCATAAATGTAGCCAACAATGAAGCAGTTGGATTTACCACAGAAATGGTATAATCTTCTGTTTCACCAAAGCTATATCCAATACAAGGATCCATAACACCAGATTGATCTGCTTCACGAATACGTAATCTGTAATCACCCAAAGGTAATGAAGCAGGTACGGTGAATACAATTGAAGCGACTCCATTAGCTGCGACGTCATAAGCCTCACCCAATAATTCAACATCTGGTGTTAAATCATTCAATACGCCATTGCCATTGTAATCAATCCATGCAGCAACATCATTAGCTGAATATGTGCCCACAGTCACATTCAAGGTATACGTTGTACCCGGTGCCAATGCAGCTGTTGTGCTACCTGATTGAGGATACAATGTGTAGTAAGGTGATGGACTTGCACCACTGTTATTGTTCAGGGTAGTTCCCAGAATTTCACCAGTTTGGATATAATCACCAAAACCTGTACCTGAAGAATACGTAGGTGTGCAATAACAAGCAGAAGGGGCATTTTGGGTAATTTCTACTTCCGTAGAAATTCCGGTATTCCCGCTACAAGTTACTTCGCAACGATACCAAGTTGACGCTTGTGAAGGCGTTACTGATTGCGTATTGCTAGTACCTAATGCAACAACACCTGATGTGAAGGCCTGATCATTGGCTTGATACCATTGATAAGTTACACCTGAACCAGAAGTTGTATTTTGTAAACTCAAAGTAATTGGAGATGCAGGCGCACAGAAAGTGGTAGCACTTGCAATGGTATTACCCGGAGTTGGTGTACCTGTACATGCAGTTGAAGCAGTGATGTCAATTAAGAAATCTTCTGTTTCACCGTAGTTGTAAGTCAAACAAGGTGTTAATGAAGCTCCTGAAAAACCTTCAGCAACAATTACACGCATCGTTGTAGTACCCAATGTAGACGTAAATGGAACGGTAAAATTACCTGTTACGTTACGTGGTCCAATCAAAGTTGTACCTTCTTTAAATACTTCTTCACCGGCATCATCATAGTCACCATCATGGTTGTAATCGATCCAGATACCTGTTCCGAATGAAAAGAATGTAGCACCATCGCACTCATTTTCTTCAACAGTAAATGGCACGATATCACCTTGCATCACAGATGTGATTGGAGACAGTGTTTTGAAGTTTGAATAACGGCCTAAGATAGAACCAGGGCCCGGTGCTGCGGTTGTACAACCTGCTACACCTGCATACAATGCATCCGTAGAACCACTACCAATTGTAACACTGTAGATTTCTTCGTCAGCAGCAAAACCAGGAATAGAGGTACAATAACAACTCAGGAATGAATTGATATTCACCAGTACTTCAACAGAATAAGCTGTGTTACCTCCACAATCTACCAAACAACGATAGTAAGTAGGAGTTGTCAAAGAAGCTGTTTGCACAGAAGCAGTACCTAAAGTTTGTACATTGATTGTAAATGCAGCATCATCTGCACTTTCCCACTGATAAGTAATACCAGTACCCAGATTCGGATTCTGTAAAGAAAGATTTACTGAACCACCAGGACAAACTGAAGCAACAGAAGCTACAGTATTACCCGGAGCAGGAGTACCTGAACAAGCAGAAGGTATTACGATATCGATGATATAATCTTCAGTTTCACCCCATGTTCTGTTTGTACAAGCATCAGCTGAAGTCCAAGCTGTAGTACCCTGCCAATCAGAACGAACACGCATACCAGTGCTTCCGGCTAATGCGGTTAAAGGAATCGTGAATGAACCTGATCCTAAACCACCACTTGGAATATTACCATTGATTAAGGTATATTCACTTGTTTCGAAAGTACCATTTTGGTTGTAATCAATCCAGATAGCTACTTGCGTATTGCTACCAGTGATCACACCCACGTTCATGGTATAAGGATTACCAGCTAATAATGAAGCTGTAGTAGAACCGCTTTGCGGGAAGGCATTGTAAGGACCTGTACAACCATTGGTTACATTGTTTAATGTAGTTGTTACAATTTCAACGCTACTCATCGCATTAATACCGCAACTACCGCCTAAACCTGAAGAACAATAGCAGTTCAGGAATGGACTGATACCAACCAGTACCTCTACTGAATAAGCAGAGTTACCACCACAATCTACTAAACAACGATAATACGTTGGCGTAGTAGGGTTTGCAGTTTGGAAAGGAGAAGTACCTAAAGTTTGAACATTTAAGGTAAAGGCTGCATCATCTGCACTTTCCCATTGGTAAGTAACACCTGAACCAATGGTTTGATTTTGCAGAGATAAATTCACAGGAGAACCAGGACAAACTGAAGCCGCAGAAGCAATGGTATTGCCAGGTGTAGGTGTACCCGTACAAGCGGTAGAAGGAGTGATGTCAATTAAGAATTCTTCTGTTTCACCATAACCATAAGTTAAACATGGAGTTAAAGTTGCACCGGCATAGCTTTCTGCAACAATCACACGCATAACTGTAGTTCCAGTCAAAGCAGTAAACGGAACGGTAAAAGTTCCGGTTACATTACGTGGCCCCACCAAGGTAGTGCCTTCTTTGAACGCTTCTTCACCCACATCATCGAAATCTCCATCTTGGTTGTAATCGATCCAGATACCTGTACCGAATGCGTAGAAGGTAGCACCATCGCACTCATTTTCTTCTACAGTAAATGGAACAATATCACCCTGCATTACAGAAGTAATTGGAGCAAGTGTTTTGAAATTAGAATAACGATTTAAAATAGATCCCGGGCCAGGCGCTACGGTTGTACAACCATTGGTTCCGGCATATAAAGGATCTGTAGAACCAGCACCAACAGTCACGCTATAAATTTCTTCGTCAATAGCAGAAGTTGGAATTGGCGTACAAGCATAACAAAGTAAGAAAGAATTGATATTTACCAAAACTTCTGTAGAATACGCTGAGTTACCACCACAATCTACCAAGCAACGGTAATATGTTGCTGTTGTAGGGTTTGCAGATTGGAAAGGAGAAGTACCTAAAGTTTGTACATTCAATGTAAATGCAGCATCATCAGCGCTTTCCCATTGGTAAGTAACTCCGGTACCAGGTGTAACATTTTGTAAAGATAAATTCACAGTACCTCCCGGGCAAACACTAGCTGCAGAAGCAATGGTGTTACCCGGAGCAGGAGTACCTGAACAAGCAGTAGTCGCCATGATATCGATGCGATAATCTTCTGTTTCACCAAAAGAATATGTACCACATGCAGAGTTAGGTGCAATAGTTGCAGCATAACTAGAACGGAAACGCATACCGGTAATACCCACAGTGGCAGTTACAGGAATTGTTACATTCGCTGTATAAATCCAAGGAGCAATACCATCTGCATCTGTCAACGCAATGTACTCAGAAGCATCATATGTTCCACTTTGGTCATAGTCAATCCAACCGGCAGCATATTCTGTACCACCATTGTTTACTGAAACAGATACAGGAACTATATCACCCTGCATAACAGTTGCCTGTTGAGCAGTATAATCAGAATAAGATGCACTTAAGCAAGCACCGGTAGTATTGTTAATCGGACTACCAGAAGAAGTGAAAGTCACATTGGTGATATGATCACCGGAAGCACAACCATTGGTTGTTGTTGGAATACAATAACAGCCCAAGAAACCATTGGTTGTTACGGTTAATACATTCGAGTAAGCAGAGTTACCACCACAATCTACCAAGCAACGATAATATTTATCCGAAGTTTGTGAGGTTGAGACAGATGGTAAAGAACCTGGAATTGTATTTACATTCAATGTAAATGCGGCATCATCCGCACTTTCCCATAAATAGGTAACCCCAGAACCTGGCGTTGAATTTTGCAAACCTAAAGAAAATGTTTGTCCAGGACATACCGCACTTGGTCCGGTTGTATTACCTGGAGCAGGTGTACCTGTACAAGGACCAGATGGAGCTGTTGTTAGCTGCGTATTTGGGCGTAAAGTACCCCCGTATGAACCTGTTGCTAAATTGGTCGTTCCTGTTGAAGCAATATTACTGGCATAACCCAGTGACCTGTTGCCAGAATAACCACTAGCGTAAAGCCAGTTGAAAGCACCTCCTGTATAAGGAGAAGTAGTAGGACTTAATGACCAACCTACATAAATTTCTAATGCCCCACCGGTATAAGTAAAGGGAGCAGAGAATGTGTAAGTAACCCAACCAACAGTTCCAGGAATATTACTGGTAGAATTGTAGGTTGTGGTATTCACCAGAGTCGCACCTGAAGTTAAAGTTCCCCAAGTTGTTGGAGAAGTCAATGCGGTGTTGGCCGAATTTTTTGCATAAATAGTTACCGTTCCTGAATTGGTACCAGACATCTGAAAAGTCGAATTTTTATAAAATCGAATATCAGAGACCGCATCACCCGGATTGATACCTGCTGCTGCTAATTCAGCTTGGGTATAGATATAGGCGTAATTACTATAATGGAACACGCTCGTAGCTGAAGAACGATATATGGGGCCATAAAAATAGGAAGATAAAGCTCCCACTGTCCCAATCGTACTTGTTGTCTGAGCATGAACATTCGTAACACCTAATAAAAACATCAAAGCCAGAAACATTCTTCCTAGCCACGTTATTTGTTTTGTGCTTGTTTGATTAATCATGTTTGTTTTTTTTAATTGAAAATAATTGAAAATAATCGGTGTTTGCTGGTTTCAAGTTCCATCACGAGCGTTGTATTCTACCATGTGCTAAGGGGTTTTAAGGTGAACAATATTGTTAAGAATGAATTAAATATCTTGCAATATACCCGCAAAACGCATGAAATCAAAGTTTCACCTCAAGAATTTTGTTAATGAAAATTTTTCATATAAGTTATATTTATATGCGTGAGCAGGTTCGCAATTTGCACTTTTTGATCGTCTTCATTTTACCAGAAAAACCGCTGAAAATCAATATCTTAAAGGCCTCCGGCGGCTCTCGGATCGGATATTTTTCTCAATCAAGTAACATATATAAATATCCAAATGTATTAACGCTTTAATACCAAATGTTAAGAAAAGACCATTTGGGAGCCTCTCTTCGTGATATTACCCGAATTTCATGGAACAATAATTTTTTCAAGCCTTCGTTGTGGCCTTTTCCCATTCCAAATCCTTTTCTATAATCAGGATTCCTTCAATAAATACTTTTAAAAAATGCTTCGCTGAACAGGCTTTATTTGCTTGCATTTATTTCAGCCTGCATCGCCAATTGCCAATCCCAGGCCGATTTCATCATCACGTCAATATCAAATCGTGGCGACCATCCCAATCGTTCTCTCACCAAAGTATTATTTGCATAAATTGCTACTACATCTCCTGCCCTTCTCGGACCAATTTCATAATTTAATTTTTGTCCGCTGACTTTCTCAAATGCCTGTATTGCTTCCATCACCGATACCCCATTTCCTGTTCCCAAATTCATGATTTCGAAATTGCTTTTTTGCCGTTGTTCAATCAGATATTGTAAGGCCATTGTATGTGCACGAGCAATATCTTCTACATGAATATAATCACGGATACAAGAGCCATCCCGCGTGTCATAATCTCCTCCCCAAACATACATTTTTTCTTGTATCCCAATCGCTGTTTGTGTAATCACAGGCACCAGATTATTCGGTCGGTCGAACGGTCTTTCACCAATCAATGCGGAAGCATGCGCGCCTACCGGATTAAAGTATCTCAATAAAATAGATTGATTCGTATTCACTCTTGCAAAATCACGAATCACCTGCTCGCCCATTTGTTTACTGGCGGCATAAGCGCATTCAGGATTCGCTAAAGGTGTATCTTCTGTTACCGGCAAATGATCCACATTTCCATATACCGAACAGGAGGATGAAAATACAAAGTTGGGCACCTGATATGTTTGTAAACAATGCAAAATATTGAATAAGCCAAGCATATTATTTTCATAATACATCAGGGGTTTTTCTACACTTTCACCCACTGCTTTGTATGCCGCAAAATGAATCACACCTACTATATCCGGATGGGCCTCAGATACTTTTTTACAGGCATCTAAATCACATAAATCAATCGGATAATTTTTTACCTCTATTCCGGTTATCGCCTTCACGCCTTCTAAACTTTTAGAAGAGGATCTCGAAAAATTATCCGCACTGATCACTTCAAAACCTGATTCAATTAAATCTACTAGCGTATGTGATCCGATATATCCCGCACCACCGGTGACTAAAATTTTTTGCATGCGCAAAGATGGTTTTTATCATCAGGATATCAAAGCCTTTTCTCTCATCTGATTTTTTTTCGTGCCTAAATGTTCTCCAATATCTAAAAGGGTTTTAAAAAAAATCAGCCCAAAACTTTTTCCATGGCCATCGCTCTCGACCCTTTAATTAAAATACAGGTTTGTTCGAATCCCTTACCATTAAACCATTTCGAAGCTTGCTCGGCCGTTTCAAAATAATGATAAGGATGTGTGCATGATTTAAAATCACCGCCTACCAATACCACTTCATTCCAATTGTTTTGTGCGAGTTGTTCAATGATTTGTTGATGCTCATGGATACTCTCTTCACCCAATTCCATCATGGCCCCTAACATCACTACTTTGTTGGGATAATCCATTCGTACAAAATTATCCAAAGCCGCTTTCATGCTACTTGGGTTGGCATTATAAGCATCCAGAATAATGGTATTTGTATCCTTATGAATTTGTTGTGATCGACTGTTATTCGGCGTGTAAGATGTAATGGCTTTTTGTATTTCCTGAATAGGCACTTCAAAATATCGCCCCACCGCAACAGCTGCCATCACGTTCCCAAAATTATAATCACCTACCAAATGGGTTGGAATACTACACTCCATTCCAGGACTTGTAATATGAACCCATAATTTGTCGTTTTGAATTTCTGCAGTGCCAGTATAATCTGCAGCTTGGCTTCCGTATGTGATTTGCTTTTGAATACCGGTGGACATCGTTTCCAAATATGTTAAGTCTACATTTCGAAAAATGCAACCCTGATTGTTACGAATAAAATCATACAATTCTCCCTTGCCTTTGCGCACGCCTTCCACCCCTCCAAAACCTTCTAAATGTGCTTTGCCACAATTGTTGATCAAAGCAAAATCCGGCTCCGCAATATCACAGTAAAATGCAATTTCTTGTTGATGATTCGCCCCCATTTCGATAATGGCCATTTCTGCATCGGATCGAATTTTTAAGATAGTCAATGGCACGCCAATATGGTTGTTTAAATTCCCCTCAGTGGCATACGTTTGATATCTGCGACACAGTACCGCATGAATCAACTCCTTGGTCGTGGTTTTTCCATTGCTTCCAGTGATGGCGATGAAGGGGATTTGAAATTGACGACGATGGTGTAAAGCCAGGTCCTGCAATGTTTTCAGCACATCATCTACCAAAATACACTGATCATTCAAGCGATATTTTTCTTCATCCACCAAGGCCATAGATGCACCTGCATTGAAGGCTTGCTGCACAAATTCATTTCCATTAAAACGCTCCCCTTTTAAGGCACAATAAAAATCACCTTTTTGTAGTTTGCGGGTATCCGTTTGAATGTTGGGATGGTTTAAATAGATGCGATAAAGATCCTCAATTTTCATGTTGCTAAAGTAGAATTTTAAACCCGAAATTTCGTCTCGTTTAACCCAAATTTAGGGTCGAGAAGTGTCACAAAAAAAACCACCCCGAAGGATGGTTTTTAAATATGATTCAGATTTTATTATCTGGATTTTTTCTTATTTCCTGTGAAATGATTACCGGAAGGTCCTTTGAGTGAAGGGCTACCTAATCGGTCCATACAACAACGGAAACCTACCGTTGAACTACTATGATTTGCTTGCATATAACGACGTGTACCCGGGCTTAACCAATACGCACGATCGCTCCAGCTACCTCCTTTGTAAACATGTGCATTATCGTTGATTAAAGTAGTTCTTGCGTAATCATACGTATAAGCTACCTGACTGGTTGTATCTCCATCTAAATAGGCAATCACGTTTGGCTCACGATAACGAATATCTTTGTTCGCTAACTCTTCAGGTGTAACCAATCGTTTTTGTAAGTTACCTGTACTGTCTTTTTCATCCAGGGTAAAATCATCCAGGGTTTTGTAAGTATCAAACACATTTCCACGGAAAGGACGGAAATCCTCAGCATCCATCGGTGTATTCGGGCGATAAACATCCAATACCCACTCGCTCACATTACCAGCCATATTGTATAAACCATAAGCATTCGGTTTGTAAGAATAAATTTCGGCAGGAATATCGGCATTATCATTTAAACCACCGGCCACACCCATCGCATCACCTAAACCACGACGGAAGTTACCCAATTGCTGACCTTGATAAGCATTGCGCATCCCTTCGCGGGTTGATAAATTGTCACCCCAAGGATAAACCTGACGATCTGTAACAACTTCTTCCCCACGACGACGTTTTGTATCCGGCTCAGGATTACGGCCTTTATAAGCTAAAGCGGCATATTCCCATTCTGCTTCTGTGGGTAGGCGATAATCAGCAGTCAGGATACCATCTTCGTAACGAATATTTCTTTTACCAATCCCTGTAGGATCTAAATCTTTTTTCTTGATACCTACGGAACCTTCGTATTGTCCGGCGACATAAGTGCGGGTACTAAAATTATCTTCAGACACCTGGAAAGGATTCTTTTTCAAATAACCTCTTTGAATCAAAATCAATTCATTCACACGGTCAGTACGCCATTTACAATAGTTATTTGCTTGTTCCCATGATACACCCACAACCGGATAGTAGTTATAAGCGGCATGACGGAAATAAAATTCAACCTGAGGTTCGTTATACTGCAAAGCTTTTCTCCAGCATTGAGTATCCGGTAAAGCACGCTGATAAATATCCGGGTAGTCATTTCCATAAACACGATTAATCCAATGCAGATATTCACGATAATGAATATTTGCAACTTCTGTTTCATCCATAAAGAAAGAAGAAACTGAAACCGTTTTTGGAACATTATTGTCTTTGTAAGTCAAATCTTCTTCCGTCTGACCCATGGTGAAACGACCACCTTCAACGAACACGAGACCCGGACCAACATACTGTCCTTCGTATCGTGGTACATCAAATCCGCCCATACGGGAATCATTGAAATTCCAACCGGTTTTGGAAGAAACCAAATTGCTTGATTTTTTACCACCACAGGATGAAATTAAAACGACCAAGGCCATTAACATCATTCCATTAAACCCAATAAGTCTTTTCATGCGTTTACTATTTATTTTATTCATTTGTCACTTGTGCACAAGCCCCTTATCAGGCCGTTCACATTTCTAAATTGATCTTTATTTAACAAAAGCAAATATACTTTTTTATTTCGATGCGTTAAAAGAAAGTACAATTATAAAACAAAGCATTCAGAATTACAACTCAAGTGGCCTAAAAAAGTAAAAATTACCCCTCTGCCCGTCAATTGTTTATGACTACCTGATGCTTTTCTTCTTTATAAGTGTCTCCATATTCAAACATCCTGCCAAGATTACGATTTAAGAAATGGCCCTGTTTAAAAACGTAATCATCGGCAAAATCGTATCAAAGGCCTTTAAAGTCTCCTTTAACAGCGCTTTTTCGCTTAAAACAGCGTCCGGGATTTGAGTACCGCATACAAAATTTTCAGTTTTAAATATTCAATGGCGGGATGCTCAGCTTCGTATCCCTTGGGCGGTCGACTTAATTTATTGCTCTGGTCCAAATCGCCCATGACCTTTTTAAAGGCGGGCTTTTCTACGATTCCCACCCATTCTTTCACATTGTAATCGATTTCCTGCCTGATTTTCGCCAATTGTGCAGGTTCCGGCATCCAAATACCACCTCCGGCAAAGGAAGCCCCGGGTTCAATATGCAGGTAAAACCCCGCCAGTCCGATTTTTTTACTGCCCGGCGTGAAAACCAGTCCAAAATGCGTTTTGTAAGGCGATTTATCCTTGGAAAAGCGAATATCCCGATTCATTCTGAACACGGTTGTTTTTCTTCAAATTCTTCAAAAATTGAATACTCTCTTTATGGAACATTTTTCTTATTTTTACGGCTCAAAATACGAATTTTTAAAAACTTGTATTAATTTTCCGAACTAAACAAACGACAGACGATGACTAAAAAACTGATTGCACTTGGGCTTATTTTGGTATGTGCAGGATTTGGGCAACAGGTTGATGCGCAAACAAACAAAAACAAAAAGAGCCGCTATTACCAAAACAGCACCCAGGAAGAGGAGTTTAATGTTCAGGGCTTTTACCGGGATGAAGACAAAAAAGAAGTGGATGAAAAACAAAAGGAAGACGAATATGATGTAAAAATTCGTCGCAATGAATCCGAAAATAAATACACCAACGAAAAGCGAGTCATTGAAAGAGAAGAAAGACAAGAAGAAGCAGCGCCTGCTCGTCCACGTCGCGAACCCAGAACAAAATCATACCCAACTACTTACGGTATACGATCGTTATTATACCGGACCTTCAACACCCCCTCCGGCACCTGTTGAAGCCCCACCACCACCACCGCCTGCCCCACGCGCACCTCGTCGTGTAAAAAGTGCCCCTAAAAATGCCCGTGAAGTTAAAATGACTTCAGCCGAGAATGAGTATAAAACAACTTACGTAAAGAAGCGTTATACCAATTTGGATGTTCTTTGTGATGATTTGGATTTGGCCAAAATTCAGCGCCCGGTGTTCAAAGGAATTTGCACAGAATGTAGTCGTGATGTAGATGCTATTATTCAAAATAAAAACCTGAGTAATCTGGAAAAAAACTATCAACTGAAAAACTGTTATATGCTTCGTGATAAACGCCTTCGCGAAACATTGGATGATGATCAGTACAAAAAATGGTTACGTATTAAAGATGCCGATGAGTATTTGGTGTTGACTAAAGACAGTGAATTAAAAGATGGTGTCAACAAATAAAATTTAAACAGCATGGTTTGAAAAAACAAGATGACCTTGCTAATAAATTTCTGATATTTAAAAAGAATCCGCATCATGCGGATTTTTTTTGTGCCATTAAGCATTTCACCTTGTGTCGTGTTGTCCTAATTTTAATGATAAAATAGTCAAAACTGTTTTATCATTTTATCAGATTTATACTGATGTAAAAATATTCAACGTACAATTGGGTGAAGCGAAACATTGGACCTAAAGAATATTTATAATCTCTCTAACTTGCTGTAACAAGTTGTAATTAAATATATGATATAGTATTTGCTTTCACAATCGCTTGTATTTATCAGGGACTTAAGTCAGACCGTGGGTTCCTAAGTCCGTCTTGTTTTCCACCTTTTGTCTTAAAACAAGGTGGAGCCAAATTAGCTGTTGTCTTTGGGCTAAAAATCCATCGAGCGGCCTACTTCCGAAACTTGCCTTCGCTTTGGCTTCGGCTTCGAACAGCCGGAAGCAAGCTGCGCCCGATTTCAAATTTTTCTTAACGCCCTTAGAGCAAAGGGCCCGAATATGGCAATGATATGATATTATTTATGTCTAATATCAATAGTTAGATGGTGTTTTCTTGTGTATAGGCTCAACAATGAATTGGTATTATTCCAGGATCTGTTTTGAGAATAAACAAACTTACAATACGTAAAATACGTTTTTAAAGGCTCAATAATTTCAGGAGTCCATAATTTGTATTTATGCATACACAAAAAAAGACAGCGGATGCTGCCTTTTAATATCTTCCGGGAAAACCGGAATATGGGAATGGATGAGTAAGACCTATTGATTTGTTTCAGAAGCGCCTGGGTTCTCTTCTGCACTTCTCGCTACTTCCTGATGAACCTCTTCTTGTGGTTCAGTTGATATTTCTTTGAGTTCACCGTCCTCTCCAACAACCAATTGCGTGTTGCTATCAGGCATCGCTTCCGAAGCATTGGTTGGAGCAATGGATTCGGTTTCGATGATTTCCTTTAATTTAGGTAATTCATCCAGGCTATTGAGACCCAAATAGTCCATGAAGGATTTACTGGTTGAATACGTGAGTGGTTTGCCAACCATTTCTTCCATACGACCGGAAATGACAATCAATTCCTTCTCCAACAATTTTTGTACGGAATAATCGGAATTCACCCCACGAATATGTTCAATTTCCCCTTTGGTGATGGGTTGTTTATAAGCGATGATGGCAAGGGTTTCCATGGCCGCTGTCGACAAACGTTTGGTGTATTTTTCCCCATTGAGTTTCGCCAGTGAAGGATAGAATTCTTTTTTACTCAGAAACTGATATCCACCACCAATTTGTTTAACTTCAAAAGGATAAAAATCGGAGGCATATTTATCTACAATGGCCTCCAGCGCAGTTGGCAGTAAGGTAAAATCCGGTGTAGCCTCCTCATCGAGCGCATCTTTTAAAAGTTGTTCAATTTCAATAGCCGTCATCGGGCGGTCTGAAGCAAAAATGAGTGCTTCGCTATGTAGCATGAGTTGTTCAATCGTCATAATGGTCCTGTCGTTTTTACTGAATGAGTAAATGTAATTTGTGCGATGTTATTGGCCGGAATTAGAAATACACAGTTGTGGAGAAGTTTTTGCATGAACTTGAAATAGAGGCCACTACAATTCATGTGACTATCGTGAATTTGACTTATCCATTTATTTCATTGCAAATACCTTTTATCTTCGCGGGCCATGCATGCAAGAACAAGCGCCCATCTAGCCTTATTAGGTGCCAATCTTTTTTATGGCGCAGGATTTTCGGTGGCCAAAACCATTATGCCCCGACTGATTGAACCCAATGGCTTTATTTTGATTCGTGTTCTTTCAGCCACCCTACTTTTCTGGTTTTCATTTTTTGGAGGGAAAGAGTTCCGGCAAACCATTGATAAAAAAGACTGGTTGCGATTACTGGCCTGCGCATTTTTTGGAGTGGCCAGTAACCAGATGTTATTTTTTATGGGCTTGAATTTAACCTCACCCATTCAGGCTTCATTGATGATGTTATCAACACCCATTTTGGTGAGTATTTTTTCGGCCTTTCTCTTGCGCGAGCATTTCCCCTGGTGGCGCGTATTGGGATTGAGTTTGGGTGTTTCGGGCGCCTTGATGCTGATATTATTTGGCGCAAAAGATCAGATAGCGAGTAATCCTTTATTGGGCGATTTATTGGTGTTTTTAAACGCCACATCTTATGCCATCTACCTGATTATCGTAAAACCTCTGATGCATAAATATCGTCCTATTGTGGTGATTCGATGGGTGTTTTTAATGGGATTGATGTTTGTGGTTCCGGTAGGATTGCCTGACTTACTTCGGGTAGAATGGACGGCATTTAAATGGCCCGACTTCGCTGCATTGGCTTTTATTGTTATTGCAGTTACCTTTTTTACTTACCTGTGGAATATTTATGCACTGCGTATTTTGAGTCCTTCAGTTGCAGGTGCTTATATTTATTTACAACCACTGTTTGCCTCTCTAATCGCTATTCTGTTTTTGCATGAAAGCCTTGATTGGTTTAAAATTTTAGCCGGCCTGCTCATTTTTACTGGGGTGTACTTAGTAGGCCGAAAAAAGGCTATCCGGTAAGGATAGCCTGAGCGATTTGATGAGGAGTTTTGTTGACGGGTGCAAACCAAATTTTTATTTATGGTAAAAGGTTTCAGCAATGATCTGATCACCATCCCATTTTTGAACACTCACCTGACTTAATTTAACCCGACTGTCGTCCTGAAATGTGACATCCATCCAGTTTTCAATCATCACTACACCGGTTTCTTCATCAGAAGCCATAGCTGTGATACCCGCGCCATGAACGGCTTTCACCATCGATAAAAATTTTTGTTCGTAAGCCCGATTGGCATCCTTTCCTACACGGGGTTCTTCACCGATTTCCTGCATCACCACATCGGCATGATAATATTTTTCGAAAGCTTCCATGAGTTGCCCTGAAAAAATCATATCGTGCAGGGCTTGAGATTTTTGTTTGTATGTCATGTTAAATAAATTTGATGCAAATATATGTTTAAACATACAATTTAAAAAGTCTTTTTAAGACCCCTGCATCTATAAAATTTTGACAGGGAATTGATGCGAGAACCGGGAGCAGCTTTGGTTTTGGGGGCTGCGGCATTAAACCTTGATTAAACTCTCAATCACCCGGGGAAACCAGAGATGTTCGAGTTTTAACACCTTGGCCGCCAGGCTTTCGGGGCTATCATCGGGTAAGACTTCCACTTCCTTTTGCAAAAGAATACGCCCTTTATCATACTCCTCATTCACCATATGGATGGTAATACCACTCTTTTGCGCCCGGGCCTGAATGACGGCTTCGTGAACATGATGTCCATACATCCCTTTGCCCCCAAAAGCCGGCAGCAATGATGGGTGTATGTTGATGATTTGATTGGGATAATTTTTTACTAAATACTCCGGAAGCTTCCATAAAAAACCCGCCAACACCAATAAATCCGGCTTAAAAAAATCGAGCGTATCCAGGAAAACGGGCTCCTCAAAAATTTCACGGGTAATGATGGCCACGTCTACACCAAATGAACGAGCGACCTCTATGACACCCGCTTTGGCATTATTGGTAACAACAAGCGGAAAAGAACAAGTGGGCTGATCGGCAAAATATTGTAAGATGGCTTTGACATTGCTGCCACCACCTGAAGCAAAGAGGATAATATTTTTCATTCGGGCCTTGTTGAAGACTTCAAAAATAAGTCAGAAAATTTCCTAAATATCTATTTTGCAGGAATGCCTTCCGACTTAAGCACTGAGATATCATTGGAAGCAGGGCGCCCGCGTAAGGGATTGCAGCGGTATGCCCGGCGCAGCAAAGGGCATATGAGCGTAAAGCCCGACCCCGGCCCCAAAGCCGGGGATACGCCCAAAAAAAATAAGACGTTCTTCACTCAAGAGATTATAACATTCTATAAAATACCCACAATTCACTGCGGGGCTTTCATTATTGAAGCAATTAGGGTATTTTTACCTCCTTGCTGTGGTATTATTCGTATGAAAATTTTAAACCCGGCCTTTAAAGGATTGCTGAAGTTGCGCTGGAGTGCCATCGACAATTTTTTGCTGAATCCGGAAGGCACCCAAATAATGGTCTTTAATTCACTTGTCCACAGTGGGCAGTTTACGGAATTTGGGAAAAAATACGGCTTTAGCAGTATCAATCATTTTAAGGAGTTTAAACAACAAGTGCCGGTGCATGAATATGACGATATCAAGCCATACATCAACCGCATGATGGAGGGACACCAAAATGTGTTGTGGAATTCGCCGGTAACCTGGTTTGCCAAATCGAGTGGAACAACTTCCGATAAAAGCAAGTTTATACCTGTAAGTAATGAATCGTTGGAAGAATGCCATTACAAATCGGCGAAGGATGTTTTGGCTTTATACTACCACAATTTTCCCCGTTCGGGCATACTCAGCGGTAAGTGCCTCACCTTGGGCGGCAGCCATCAGGTCAATCAATTGAATGCGGATTCATATTACGGTGATTTGTCGGCCGTGATGATTCAAAACATGAGCTATTTTACCCAATTGATTCGTACGCCCGATTTGGAGATTGCATTGATGCAAGAGTGGGAAGAAAAAATTGAACGCATGGCCCTGAGTACGATGAAGGAAGATGTGACCATGATTGCCGGCGTACCTACCTGGACCATTGTTTTAATCAAACGGATTTTTGAAATAAGTGGTAAAAACAACTTGCATGATATTTGGCCCAACCTGGAATTGTATATGCATGGGGGCGTCAATTTTAAACCTTACGAGCAGCAATTTAAACATCTGATACCCGGTGAAAACATGCATTATCTGGAAACGTATAATGCTTCGGAAGGATTTTTGCGGCGCAGGATATTATTGGTCGGGACGGTATGTTGCTGTTTTTGAACCATGGTATTTTTTATGAGTTTATGCCCATGTCAGAGTACGGGCAAGCCCATCCAGAGACCTTGCAATTGGAAGAAGTCGCCCTAGGTGTGAACTATGCTTTGGTGGTGAGTACCAACTCCGGATTGTGGCGATACATTGTTGGCGATACCATTCAATTTGTTTCACTGAATCCTTATCGAATTCGGGTGACAGGTCGACTCAAACATTTTATCAATGCTTTTGGCGAAGAAGTTATTGTAGACAATGCCGATGCTGCGGTTGCACAGGCCTGCAAACAAACGGGGGCTGTGGTGAGTGATTATACAGCTGCGCCGATTTATTTTTCGGATCAAGGAAATGGCGGACATGAATGGGCGATTGAGTTTGATCAGGCCCCATCAGATTTGACGTTGTTTACTGAAATACTGGATAAGCGTTTGCAGGAAATCAATTCGGATTATGAAGCCAAACGTTATAAAAACATGGCCCTGAGTATGCCCCGCTTAAATGTTTTGCCATCCGGCACTTTTAACCATTGGTTGAAAAGCAAAGGAAAACTAGGTGGGCAACATAAAATTCCCCGCCTAAGCAATGACCGAAAATTTTTAGAGGAAATTTTGCAGATGCATGAATTCGGGCAGCCAGTCAACCAATAATTCAGCTTTACTGAAACCCCAATAGATTTCATGCACTTTCGGTTAAACGGTATTATTTTTGTTGCATGCTAACGCTTACCCTCACCTCTGATTTTGGTTATCAAAGTCATTACAGCAGCAGTGTGAAGGGTAAGATTCTTTCGGTTTTTCCGGAGATTCAATTGGTAGATATTTCTCATTCGCTGAAACCTTTTCAATTACATCAGGCTGCTTATTTATTTCGCAGTGCTTATATTCATCTCCCGAAAGGCAGTTTTCATTTTTTACTCAATGACCTGCATAGTGATGCGGCCCGTCATCTGTTATACGTGTATGAAAATGGCCAACATATTTTTTGTGCGAATAATGGTTTTATCACGTTGCTCTTTGATGATAAACCTGTGCAAATTTTTCGTTTAGATGAAACCCTTCCACAATACGATTATTTGCATGTATGCGAGGCCTTCCTGGCACATACCGCTTTACTGATTCATGGCAACCGCGAAGGATTAATCCCTACAGGCGTAGATGAAATTAAAGTGTTACATGCCGCACAGCCAGTGATGAATGGGCATATTGTGGAGGTACAAGTATTATACATTGATCCATATGGAAATGTGATTCTGAATATCCGTCAAAAACAATTTGAAGAAATGGCTGCCGGTCGCAAGTTTAAAATCCGGTTTATGAAACACGATGAAATATCCCAAATTCATACCAGTTATCAGGATGTGCGTGATGGTGGAGTGCTGGCATTTTTAATACATCAGGGCATTTGGAAATAGCCATTCGTAAAGGTCATGGAGCTAATTTATTGGGATTTCGCGAACAAGGCGACCGTGACCTGATTTACCAAACCGTAAAAATATTTTTTGAATGATACGTGTTGTTACCCTGAGTTTTAAAAAAGAAAATATTGTCGATTTCTTGGCCTTGTTCGAAGAGCGTAAAACACTGATCCGAAACTTTCCGGGTTGTACCCTGCTTGAACTTTGGCAGGACAAAGACCATCCCCATATTTTTTATACTTATAGTCATTGGCAACATCCGGATGATTTAGAAAACTATCGGCTATCCAGTTTGTTTCAGGACACATGGACTCAGGTTAAACATTGGTTTTCGGATGCACCGAAAGCATTCTCCTCATATACGATGATTCAATTACCATGATGACTCAATTGTTAGAATACGGACAGGAAGAAACATGGCGATCGTGGTTGTCCAATATGGAATCGTATTCATGCGTAGTTTTATGCGATACAAATACCTTTCATCATTGTTACCCAAAAGCGCAAGCGGAGCAAATATTGCCGCAACATCATCAGTTGATTGTGGTACCTGCAGGAGAAGCCTCCAAATCATTTGAACAAGTGGTACAGATTGTGGAACAAATGCATGTTGCCGGAGTAGGTAAAAAAAGTATCCTGATTTGTCTGGGTGGTGGAATGATTTGTGACCTGGGTGGATTTATTGCCCATATTTATATGCGCGGTATTCAGCTAGCACATATCCCGACTACTTTACTTTGTATGGCTGATGCCTGCTTAGGTGGAAAAAACGGAATCGATTTTCAGGGCGTCAAAAATCAGATTGGAAGTATTCATCATCCTGAAGCTATTTGGATCAATCCTGCTTTTTTGAACACCCTGGATGAAAGAACAAAAAAAAGTGGCATTGCCGAAATGATTAAACATACATTATTACAGAGTGAAGATGCTTTTGATCATGCCTGTCAATTACCTGTCAATGCCTTTTACGATACCCGGCAAATTTTGGCCGGATTGCGCTTTTAAACAAAAAATTACCGAACAGGATGAAGCAGATTTGGGATTGCGACAAATATTAAATTTTGGTCACAGTATCGGGCATGCTATCGAAAGTGAATCTTATACCAGAGATGAAAGCCTTTTACATGGTGAAGCAATTCTGCTGGGCATGCGTTATGAGCTTCGATTGAGTCATTTATATTTGGGATGCTCTATGGAAATTTTGCATCAGTATGAAAGATTTTTCGAAACAATATTTCCTGGCCTTAAATTCGAGGCACGGGTAGATGATCTTTTGCCTTATCTCAATCGCGATAAAAAAAATAATCAGGGATATCGGATGAGTCTCCTTAAAAAATCCCGGCCATCCACAAACGGGGTGTTGGTATCTGCTGAAGCAATCCATAAATGTTTCCAGGATGATTTATTTCTCTGACTCAAAAGCCATTCTGCAGGGCGAGATTCAATTGCCCTATAGCAAAAGTATCAGCAATCGTTTGTTGATGTTGCAGGCACAAGCCATGGAGAAACTTGAAATCAAACATTTATCTAGCGCGAATGATACGCAACTCTTACAAAAATTGATTGGCTTGCGTCAGCATACCGATGGCCTTTTACGTTTGGATGCTGAGGATGCCGGTACAGTATATCGTTTTATGACGGCCTGGTTGGCGATTCAAGAGGGGCAGATGAGTTTTTTAGATGGCCACCCACGTATGTATGAACGACCTGTTTCTGCATTGGTTGAAGCGCTTCAAAGTTTAGGCGCGGATATTCGTTATACCGGCAAACCGGGATGCCCCCCATTACAGATTCATGGCACAGCGCTTATAGGATCCAGGATTAAAATTCACTCCGATGTATCCAGTCAATTTATCTCAGCGCTTTGTTTAATTGCTCCATTTTTAAAGAATGGATTGGTAATAGATATTCATGACCAACAGGTTTCACGAAGTTATATTTCCATGACCCTGAATTGTTTAAAAGAGGTGGGCATCAAGGTTGAAGAATCCAATCATTTGATTAAAATATGGCCCTCGAAAATTAATGTGACCCATTATACCATTGAAGCCGACTGGAGCAGCGCCTCATTTTTTACCTCATGGCCATGTTGCGCCCGGGTAGTTCGCTCAAACTTTTAGGTCTTCAATCAAACAGTATACAAAGGCGATGCCGCTCTCATGAATTTAGCCCGGCATTTTGGAGTGTATTCCAGCCCTGTGGAAGATGGTATGTTGATTAGAAGTGAGGTTATCCCACAAATTGAAAACCTTTTTTTAGACCTCAGTCAAATGCCTGATGTGGCCCTCCCTTTGATGCTGGGCTGTGCCATTTTACATCCTGCTGTTAAATTTGGCGGCATTGCTCATCTGGCGTTTAAAGAGAGTCATCGAATCCAGGCACTTGCTAAAGAATTGGCAAAAATGGGCATTGAGCTCATCGAAAATCAGGGTATCTATTCTTTTCGAAAATCGGTGATATTACCTCAGGGAATCACGATGGAATTTAGTTCTCATAACGATCATCGGATGGCGATGTCCCTGGCTTGTTTGGCGCTCATAGGCTTAAAAATAGAGCTAGATGATTGGCAATGTGTGCGGAAATCATTTCCTGATTTTTGGAATGAATTGCATGAGTTAGGATTTGACTCGGTTTACATTTAGGGTATACTGAATGACAAGTACTGTTTGACATAAAAAAAGCCCCTCCTGATTCGTGGAGAGGCTTCGAAAAAAATTTCTGATTCTTATAAAGACAAGGTGTCCAATACAGCATTCATATTACGAACGGCGTCAGCAGATTTATTAAAAGCAGCTTGTTCCTCTTCGCTCAGTTTGTAATCGACGATTGATTCCCACCCATTGCGGCCAATGATAACAGGAACGCCCAAACAAATATCTTTTTGACCATATTCACCATCTAAATAAACACAACAAGGCACCATGCGGCGTTCGTTACGAACAATGCTTTCAACCAACATCGCTCCTGCAGCACCCGGTGCATACCATGCACTTGTTCCAAGTAATCCGGTCAGGGTAGCACCACCAACCATGGTATCAGCGGCAACTTTTGATAAGCTGGCTTCATCGGCAAAATTAGAAACAGGCATACCCATATATGTAGCCAATCGGGTTAAAGGTATCATGGTGGTATCCCCATGTCCACCAATGACAGTGGCTTGTAAATCGTTCGGTGAACAATTCAAAGATTGACTAAGGTAATAACGGAAACGTGCACTATCTAAAATACCGCCCATTCCAATAATGCGATTTTTAGGCAAGCCTGTGGATTTCAGGGCCAGATAAGTCATGGTATCCATCGGATTAGAAATCACAATGATGATGGCATTTGGAGAATATTCCAAGATACTGGAAGCAACATTTTTAACGATACCGGCATTGATGCCGATTAATTCTTCGCGGGTCATACCCGGTTTACGAGGAATTCCGGAAGTAATAACAGCTACATCGGTACCGGCCGTTTTACTGTAGTCGTTGGTACTGCCAATGATGCGTGTATCAAAACCTTCGAGCTGAGCGGTTTGCATCAAATCCATGGCTTTCCCTTCGGCAACACCTTCTTTGATATCCACCAAAACGAGTTCATCGCATAATTGTTTACGGGCAATATTGTCGGCACAGGTTGCTCCTACGGCACCGGCTCCTACTACAGTTACTTTCATGATTTAAAATTTATTTTATTGAGAAATTTAAAAATGTGGCGCAAAGGTAAGGTTCGCCATGCGATTTCATACATGATTTTTGACAGAAACCTGTATCACCTTTTCCGATCAGGGTTTGGCTTTAGGGGCGGAAATGGACAGGATAAAGTAGGTCATCGCAAAAAAAATCAATCCGGCCAAAATGGAGAGCACTGTCCCACCAATAAAAAATTCCTTGCCGGTTTGAAGTACCTCTTCCCATTTCAAGTTTTTAAAGTCGATACGCCACTGCGGATTGCCAAATAGCAACTTGCCGGTTGCCAGAGAAGCTGCCCAAATGATCGGCGGAAAAATACTGATATTCGCAGCTACAATGAATAATGTTTTATTGAGTTTAAGTGCAACAGCGGCGGGAATGCCAATGAGTAATTGAAAACCCCAAACCGGCACAATACCCATAAATACGCCAAAACCTACAGAAGCCGCGCGGGTAAAAATGGTTTCATGCGGATCAAATAAAAGTTCTTTGAGCCCACGTTTAAACCCTTTTTCGCGAAGCGGCCTGAGTACCAGATCACGGGGTTTGATATAAAAAAATGCGATAAGTACTAAAACGGTGTTTAGAACACTAATACGGGAAAAATCTTTAAATGGTCGGAAGTGTGAAATGCGTTCCTCCTGCTTAGGATAAAATACACGTATCGGTACCGGAAGCACATCAATGCCCATCCAGGAACTTCGAACAATCACTTCAATTTCAAATTCATACTTATTGGTGAACCACTTTTTATTCTGGTACAAATGCACCGGGTAAAGGCGATAACCGCTTTGAGTATCGGGCATGGTTTTGCCGGTTTCTACTTTAAACCAGAAATTTGAAAATCGATTTCCAAAACTACTCTTACCGGGCACATTTTCCTGATTCAGGTTACGGGAACCAATGAGCAAAGAATCCGGATTTTTTTCAATGCCTCGAAAAAATGAATGGCATCCTCCGCATAATGTTGCCCATCTGTGTCGATGGTGAGAACGTGGCGATATCCCAACTCCATAGCCCGCTTAAATCCCTGGCGTAAATGCATATCCTTTCCCCCTGTTTTTGGGATAAGTGAGCAATTGAATAGGCAGTTGTTCAAGTTTTAATAAAGTATCATCGGTACTACCGTCGTTGACCACGAGCACATGGGTGGTTTGTTGCAGACATTGTTGGATGACATGCACAATGGAGCTTGCGTTGTTATAAGTCGGCAATAAAAAACAAGTCTGATACTTTTCAAACTCATGCTGAAGAGTTGGAATATTTAGATGCTCCGGTGTCATGTTCAGGTTCATTTATTCGATGATTTTAAATGCACCTTTAAATTTCAAAAATATCAATTCATCTTGAAGCAGGGTTGCTGAAACTTGTAACTCTTCGGCTTCATTCCAACTACATTGAATATTGCACTGTATTTGATGTGCATGCGGGGGGGCCATCATGGTTAAAAACTTCACCATAGGAGAATGAAACATCATCAACTTTTTTCCAAAGTTCATTTCCAGAAGTTCCTTGATGATTTGTAATTGACATACGCCGGGAACTACGGGTTGTCCGGGAAAATGACCTTTCAGGATTTCAGCATCGGGTATAATACTTAATTGCGCCTGGAGTTCTGTTTCATGCTTTTCAAAAACATCTATGCTGAAAAGTTTATTCTGAATCATACATTTTTTTTAATCGAATGGTAAAGTGAACAGTTTGATGTTGAATGATTACACTATCTGCCTGTATGGATGACCCGGTATAAAAAGGGGTAATTTGAACGACCTTTTTCCGACGGCCTGAGTTGGTTGCAGATAGGATACGTGTACATTCCGCATTGCAGGTGTAGAGCACTTTTCCCTTTCGCTGAAGTTTCAAAAGTACATTTTTTGTGCCTGTTTCCCCAAGCAGCATTTCAGGATTATTCCATGATTTGGAAGTAAATATGCCTTGTTTGAGTAGCATGCCAATATCCTTTGCCAGAGATAAGCGTACGGCTTTTTTATCCAAACTTTCCATGATACTATTGTAAATATACCTATCGGAGTAAAAGGACAAATCGAAAAATGTCACCCCCATTTCATTGATAAAAACAGCTCTTATACTTTGGTCATCCTGCCACTTAAAAATCAAAATTCCACTCAGGTGTTTATTGAGCACATCTACTGAAGTACGATATTTTCCTGTTTGAACAAGGGCTGGTAATTCTTTAAAGCAGCGTGAAGAATCAGCCCCGGATGCCTGACTAAAAGTTAGAAGAAGCAAAAAGCTAACGAATGGCAAAAAGGGATTCATTGAGATTGGTATTCATCACACGATTGGAGAAAGTCATCAAACTATTATCGCCGCCTTGTTCCACCATATTCAAACGAATCACATTGAAATCTGATTTATCGAGATAGACCTCAATACGTTGAAACATTTTTTTCATCACGGTGGTTACTGGATTTAATTGAAGTAGATAATCTTTTGAACCTTCCAAAACCTGAACATTAAATTCTTTGTTTTGATAAACCGTTCCCCGCATACAGTCCAACATAATATTATTAATCGATTGCATCATTTTATTAGAACGGGTATTATAATTCGATGTCTTTTGTTCATCTTTGACCAACATTTGATTATTATTCAACACCATCAGATATTGATATGGTGAGGTATATTCAATTCTGACTTTATTACTTTTTTTATAATAGAACTTGCCTTTTGAGGTAACCTTGTCGTTCAACATCGACAAATTTTTCACTTGTACAAAATCACTTTGTATACTGGCAATTTTCTGGGAGGCCTCAGCAAATTTTGTTTTAAACAAAGCAGGGTCCTTGATTATTTTATAACCTGCAGGTTGAGCGAATAATGCCCCGGAGAAAAGACTGATCAGCAATAAAAAAATAAAACGCATAGGCTATTCGGTAAGAGAAACAAAAGTATAGCCCTCCGACAAACAATGTTCTATATAATCTGTTAATACCTCGGTGGTAATTTGGCAACGATCATGCAATAGCACAATGGCCCCGGGTTTTGTTTCCGATTTTAATTTTTGCAAAAGACTGCCGGCATCTTTCGCTACAGTATCCATGCTGCGCAGGCTCCATCCGATACTACGCATTCCGCTTTGATGAACGGCTTTGGCCAAATTGGGATTTGTGACCCCATAGGGTGGCCGAAAAAGGGTACAAGGCCGACCGATAATCGCTTCTATTTTTTGATTGGTATCCCTCATCTCTACGCCCATGGCTGCCGATGACTTTAAATCAAACCAAAAGGAATGATCATGACTATGATTCCCCACCTCATGGCCTTCGTTAACCATACGCTCTAAAATCAACTCGTTGCCTGGAATGTTTTTACCTATGATAAAAAAAACTGCCGGGATATGAAATTGAAGCAAGATGTCCAAAACCTTTGGAGTCCATGAAGGATGAATACCATCATCAAACGTTAAACAAATTTTTTTTTCGGGAGTGTTCAGGGAGTTTTGCGAAACAATGAAAAAATTTCGTTGAATATAAATTGCACCCATCACTAAATGAAATAGCAAAAATCCAATGGGCAGCAATAAAAACCACCAGGGCATTCCGAATGCCAGCACAAACAGAGCAGCAGTGGGAAAGGAAATCGCAAATAATATCAATTGACTTCTGAAATTCATATGGATTGCAGAAGGATAAATGAATGATATTGGTTTTTATAGTGATTGTGCAAGAGAATCGTACCACCATGATAAGCGACTGATGCCACATTCAAGCCTCGCGGAAGTTGTTGATGCTTAATTGCACTTGCGGCCAAGGCCATTCCAAAGGAACCCGAGGTAGGATACTCTCCACAAAACCTTTTATACTTGAGTAACTTATCGTCCGGTACTGCTCCAAATAACGCAGCCATTTCAGCGCCATAACGTATATCGCCATTCTCACCACTCAGAACCAGTGCAATATCGTTTAGCAACAGATTTTGTTTACTTAGAAATTTTTGAAGTTGATTTGAAACCGTATCATGGGTATTACATAAACAAATATCCTGCACACGGGCATATGATTGGGGGCTGTGCTCAGCACTCATGACAAATAAATGGGCCCCTTCTCCGGCAACAGTTCCATCTGAATGCGCATCAATACTTTCTTCTTCTTTTTTATAAGTCCCGAATCGTTTAATGATTTCGTGTGAATGGTTCGTCATTTCATCAATACCACCACATAATATTTGAAGAGCGGCATTTTCCCGAGAAAACAGAAAAGCCTCCTGTAAAGCAGATTCCCAGGAATGTCCCCGATGTACATACGTAAAATTATGTCCATGACATCCCAACAAGAGCGCTATTTGTCCGCTCACCGTATTATGGGTAGATTGGATAAATGCCGTTGGCGTGAGCATTTGTTCATCTTGTTGTAAGAGCTTACTCAAAAATATTTCTGTATCCGCCAAACAACCATAAGCGGTGCCCGTGGTGATCATGTCGATTTTTTCTAAGCCTGCATCCAGCAAAGCCGCTTTAGCAGCAGCAATTCCAATTCGGACCACCTTACTCATACGGCGTAACTGCATCGGAGGAATAAGCTCCTTGTAATCAGGCTCCACACAATGAAATACAGATGTACCTCCATTGATCATTTGCAATTCACCTTGCCGAGCATTGAGTTTTTGTGCGCTGATACTACCGATTCCCTGGATATACATAAGCCGCTTAAGGTTTACTAAAAATTAAGGATGAACAATTTCCGCCAAAACCAAAAGAGTTACTCATCACATGATCAATTTGTTGATTTTCGATGAGGGATTGAACCGGTGAAAAATGATGCTCCTCTATTTGAGTTTGAAAACGCAAGTTTGGATAAATCACACCATGTTGAATCGCCAGGCACGCATAAATAGCTTCTAGTGATCCACAAGCCCCTAAGGTATGACCTGTATTGGCTTTGGTTGAACTGAGCGGGGGCACATTTCCTTCAAATAATCTTTCGATGGCAATGCCTTCGCTGCTGTCGTTATTAGCAGTTCCGGTACCGTGTGCATTGATATAATGGATATCCTGCAAAGACAAGCCACTTTGTTTCAAGGCTTCTGACATCGCCAAATAGTTGCCCTTTCCTTCGGCCGAAGAAGCTGTTTGATGAAAGGCGTCATTGGCGTTGGCTGCCCCACTTAGTTTCGCAATCGGCTGAATGGAATGCTCATGCATCTTCTGATCGCTCACCAATACCAAATATGCTGCGGCCTCTCCTAAATTCAGTCCTTTTCGATTTTGATCAAATGGGGTGCATGGTTTGTTGTCTAAAATCATCAGGGTGTTAAAACCATTGATCGTAAATCTACACAAAGCGTCCGCACCACCCACCAAAACGGCGTCCAGTATACCATGACGGATTAATCTGGCTCCATGTAAAATGGCATTCGCAGATGAAGAACACGCAGTACTGATGGTAGAAACATAATCCTTTATACCCAAATGATGGGCTACTAATTCGGTGATGGAACCACATTCATGATGAACCACATCGCGCAAATGACCTGATTGAGGATCTGATAAAAAATCCTGATAAAAAAATTCACTGCGATCCATTCCACCAACTGTATTTGCAGAAATCATTCCCAATCGACATGCATTGAGATTGAATGATTGCAAGGCTTCTTGCGCCGCGATGGCAGACAAATAGGCCGTTCTGGGTAATCCGTTCGGCATTTTGCATAAAGCTGCCAAGGCCTCGTTCGACATTTTTATTTCGCAAACAGGTAAGTCATCGCGGTGGAGTGTTTGCACGAATTCAGGATAAGAAACACCACTTTTTCCCTGTAAAAGCGCATTGAAATTTTCAGATACATTTATTCCAATGGAAGAAATCGCTCCCATGGAAGCAATCCAAACGGCATCTTGATTCGCGGCATTCATTGATGCGCAAAAATAAACGAATGAACCTGAAATGAAGGAAAGATTTTATCACTTGCCGATATAAGGGTATGAATAACCCAGATTTCTTGATACTTCGTTGACGCAGGAATTCCGGCAAGGCTTTCAATCCACTATAGCTTCATGATTTCGCAAGGCCTTTTCAGGGTCTATCAGTGATTTTTCAATGGTGTTTCATACAACTGCAGGAGGGTATCCTTTGAGAAAGAATGGGAAGAAGGTTTGGTACTGATGCGTAACATAAAAATGTCCGCTTCATTTGAACCAATTTCCAAAAAAGCCAGAATCAATTCATCGGCAATATCCTGATCAAACAGGGTTTGGGCATATTCGACCAAATGTTCCGACGAAAATTCTTTACTCACAATAAATGTATTCTCTCCTTTAATACTATGGCGAATGGCTATTTCACCCATCACAATATTTGGAAGGGTATAAACAAACAAAGCCGGACTGGGTATCTCCTGTAGTGTTTTTTGATAGGCTTGATCGGCATGACTGGATGCGGTGATATTTTGAAATAACAAAGCCACTCGGAATGGGTCTGCAGCTAGCAGAGAACTGTTTTGCAATAACAACTCGGCTGTTACCATACCCCATTGGGCGAGCAAATCCATCTTAAAAAACTTTGGATAGGACATCTTGAGAAGTCGATAAAATTCGGCCGCCTGTAACTCAGGTTCTGAACTTAATTGGAAAATTTTTTCTCCGTTTTTGATGACCTCCGCATTTCGGATACGGACAAAATCAGAAATAAATGTATTCATTGCGAAAACGAAGATAATATTAGAAAAAAACAGTACAACGAATCATTCATTAAGATTAGAAATTAAGTCGCACTTCCAAATAATACCGAAGCTAGCGTTATTTCAATGGGCCTATATTTGTGAAGTGGCAAAAAAATATGGATTCAACAATTAATTCCTTCCTATTAGGATTTAACCGCCTGCTCAATAGGCGTATAAACAATTTCTCCTTGTGTTTCTTTCACAAACTTGGCAAGGGTATGCACATGTTTATAATGACTGCGCACAAAAGGATTTTCATCATCCCATACATATCCGGCCAGCACAGAAGAAATTTGTCGACGCATATCTTCATTCTGATTTTTAGAAAAGAAGATGGCGTGCAAATGTCCATCATACCAAGTTGTTACAAAGGTTCGAAAAACTTCAACACCTTTCATACAAACCTCCATGTATTCCTTTTCCCAATCCACTGATTCGCCTTTTAGTTTGCGGATGACCAATTTTGCTGCATTTTGTGCTGATACACTGGCCAAAGTGACCCCGCTAGAAAATACAGGATCTAAAAACTCAGTGACGTTACCCGTTAAAACAAATCCTTTTCCATAGAACTTCTCACAGGTTGCGCTCCATGCTTTAATTTCTCGGGCTTCGAAAGCCTTTTCACAATCTCCGAAGCGTTCATTTAATTCAGGATGGCTTCGAACGAGGTAGTCTAACTTCTGATCCAAATCGCCTTCTATTTCCTCAAAAAAAGATGGATAACCAACAAATCCCAATGAAGTAATCCCATTACTAAATGGAATACACCAAACCCAGGTTGTTTCGTTATACACATAAATGGTAATACGATTGGGTTCCTGCGCAACCTGATCTCTATTTTTATCTACAAAATGTGAGAAAACAGTTTGCCGGGCCGGCAAGGAACTAGGCTTCTCTAAATTAAACATCCTTGGAATAACTCGTCCATAGCCACTCCCATCTACAATAAATTTCGCATCAATTTGTTCTTCGCTGCCATCCAGATAACGGACTGTTGTGAGTGAAGATTCGTCATCACGAATTTGAATGTCGATCACTTCCGTTTCATAATGAATTGGAATTCCTTTAGCTTCACAGGCATCTGCGAGGGTTTTATCAAATTCTGCTCTGGGAACTTGCCAAGTCCAGGTATAACCTTCTGTAAAATTTTCCGAGAAATTAAAATCACAAATATCGCCATTGTTCATGACAAACTTGGCACCGAATTTTTCCTGAAAACCCTTTGCTTTTACCGCATCCAACAACCCGGCTTCTTCCAACGATTCCATGCAACGGGGCAATAAACTTTCGCCAATTACAAATCGAGGAAATTTCAATTTTTCAACAATCATCGTTTCTAGTCCGGCATTCTTTATCATGGCTGCGGCAATGGTACCCGATGGTCCAGCACCAATCACCAACACATCTGTTTTTTTCATGGTATCGTAAATTCCCAACAAAGTTAGAAAAATTTACAAGCTATAGAGAAAATAAATTAGGAATGCTAGGAAGCTTAACAATACCATTCGATACCGCGTAATTCGATGTTACTATTTACAATCGCCTCAGATTAAACTTTATAATTGTCCAGTAATTTCCGGGGGATTCATCATGAAATCATTCCCCTTTTTGCTGCAGAAATAAATCAGCAGCAAGAAAATCTTCAGGTGTATCAATGCTGATTCCTACAGATTCAACCTCGGCCATATGAACGGCCCAACCATTTTCCAGCATTCGAAGATTTTCCAGTTTTTCAGATTGCTCCAAAGGACTGGGAGGCATTTGCGTAAATTCCAGCAGTGCTTTTTTGCGAAATGCATAAATCCCGATATGCTGAAAGGCTGTTGCCGGCAAACCTCCATCACGAAGAAAAGGGATCGGCGCTCGTGAAAAATACAAAGCCCTGTTTAACCGATCCACAACCACCTTGACACAATTCGGATTCATGAATTTTTCGGGATCATGAATGGGCATCATCAAAGAAGCAATTTGCACCTCTGGACTTGAAAAAAGAAAAATTAACTTTTGTAACGCCTCCTGAGCAATAAAAGGTTCGTCACCTTGTACATTCACAATCACATCGGCCTCCAACTGTGCCGCGGCTTCAGCAATTCGATCACTCCCGCTTTCGTACTCCCGGGAACTGCGAAAAGTCGTGCCCCCGATTGACTGAATTTCGTGCTCAATGCGGTCATCATCGCAAACCACCACTACTTGATCAAACAAAGCACTTTGTTGAACTGCTTCGAATGTGCGACGAATGATGGTTTTACCTTTTAACACTTGCATCAGTTTTCCCGGAAAGCGTGAGGCGGCATATCGGGCTGGAATCAATGCAACAACCTTCTGTTTCATGAATGAAGAGATTTTGGTTGAAAATAATAAGTTCCTGCTAAATAAATGAAGGTGCAAATACTAACACCGATCAGACTTCCATAATAAATATCTTTAAAAAAATGCTGACCCAGATACAATCGGGAAATACCCACCAACAAAGCCAATAGAAAAAAAACAAAAGCCCATCTTCGATGCTGTATGGGTAACCAAAACGACACAAAAAGAAAAAATCCAAAAGCACCTATGGTATGCCCCGATGGGAAACTGTTATTATGAAGGTTTTCAAGCCACGAAACAGTGTGCACCTTTTCCAGACCATAAACAGTAATTGGCCGGGGACATCCATAGCATAATTTTAAAAAATAAATGGGCACGGAAATCAAAATACCGAAAACGATAGCTGTGATGATATACCATTTGTGGCGCAAAGCCGGAATAAGTATTAAGCTGACTAAAACAATACTAATACAATCGCCTCTGCCATATGCACTAATGGCGGGCATCAGTCGGTCAAAAAAATCTGTATGACGTGCATTAATAGCAAAAAATAATTGCTCCTGTGTAAATGAAAGTAAGAGTACACCACCCACCACCATCCAAATCATAAAGGGCAAATAAAACCAAGGGTGTTTACGTAAAAAAGAAATGAAGAAGGTAAACATTATTTTTTCTTTGCTTTAAAGCGCTCGATGAAATGTCCAAATGTACGGTAATACCACTCCTTGTTTAATAAAGGAGAATCTACATTGGCTTTGTACATTAAAAAAATGCCTAACAGGATTAACAACAAGGATGGCATCCACAATCCAAACCACACGGGCACTACTTGTTCCTTTGCGATTTTTTCACCAATCGTATTCAGGAAATAGTAAATGATAAAAAAAACAACTGCAGCTATAAAAGGCATGCCAATACCCCCTTTTCGAATAATACTACCTAGCGCTGAACCAATTAAAAACAACAAAATGCATGCGAAAGGAATGGTAAATCTTTTATGCATTTCGATGTAATTTTCATTCAAATTAATCTCTTGCAGATGTTGATTCTGCTTATTGATTTCCATCATACTTCTTACACTCCTGGCTGCAATTTCGGCGGTGGTGATCACCCGCTTTTTCAGGCTATCCGGTATCAAACAAATCAGTCCGGTATCTTTTATGCCCATTTTTGAAGAAATACGGGGTAATACGACTTTTGATTTTTTGCGGTATCCACATCACATACGAAATACCAGGCATGAGCAAAGCCTTATTATTTTCATGTTGTTTCCGTAAAGCCTTTTGTGATGTATCAATTTGTTTGGCAATTTGTTCAACCGTCATTACCCCGCGAAGTGTTTTGAAATAATTCTCATCGGTTTTAGGCATCTTAAAATCGCTTAAGTCAAAAACCTTTTTCCAATAACGGAATCCGAATCGGATTTGCTCGTGTTCATCCTTCCCTTTCGGAAGTTTATCTTCATAACGCCATCCATTTTCGAGTTCAAAAATGAGATACCGTTTATCCGGGGAAACATACATTTTGCCTTTTTCCGCAAAAGTCATTTTATCATTCCCTCTTCCGGAAGTATGGTCGTAAATTTTGATGTCATGAACCGTGATGTCATCGGCATCTTTTCGGGAAATATAAATGGTTGTATTGGGTATATCTTTATAAAATCGCCCGGCCTTAATCGCAACAACCGGTTTTTTATTTTGAATATCATACAGCAATCTCGTTGCTTTCAACTGAGCACGGGGAATGATATAATTATTAAACAAAAAAGCAAATACAGTGATCACCACAATGAGCATCAAAAGGGGTTTAAAAAACCTGACAATCGATGCCCCGGATGACTTGACCGCAACCAATTCCGAAGTTTCGCCAAGATTCCCGAAAGTCATCAATGCGGCGAAAAGAATGCCAAGAGGTAATGCGATCGGCACCAAGGTTGTAGACAATAAACCCAGGAATTGTAGAATGGTGAGTGTATCCAGTCCTTTACCGATAAATTCATCGATCCATACCCACATAAATTGCATGATAAAGATGAACCAGGTAACCATAAAGGCCCCGGCAAATGGAGGTAAAAATGCACGAATAATAAATTTGTCAAGAACCTTCAAAATGGCCTGAGTTATGAGGCAAAGGTAGCTGAATGCAGATACGGCTTTGGTACAAATTCGTTAAAAAAAGAATTAGCTTCCAATACGATGTTTGAGGTCATGAATCTGAGCTTCCCATAATCTTTCCTGATCAGCGATTTCTTTTTTATCCGCAAAATCAGTGACCGTCAAAAGCGTTTCATTGGTAACCGGACTTTTTTCAATTCGAAATTCGAAGTATTCCTGTTCATCCATCCAATCCCAACGATAAACGACATATTCGTTTTCTTCCGCAGCAATCATTTCGGCTTCTTCCACACTGCCCTTCCACAAAAACTGGAAGCGATTTTCTTTTTGTTTCACCTTATCTGCAAACCATTCTCCTAGACCGGAAGGGGTTGAAAGGAATTCATACAAGATCGCCGGTGAACAACGTACCTGAAATTCCATCGAATACTTTTCTCGTTTTGCCATATATCATGCTCTAATCGTCACAATGATATAAAAAAAATTGAATTGTCAAAATTTTATCTTGTTTAACTTTTAAACATACGGATGAAACCCTATAAAAAATATTTGGGACGTATTGGCTTTAACAATATATTTGCTTTAAGACCCTTGTGGTTTACTTTCTGGTTTCTTTGATTTTTAACATATTAAAACTTTCTCTAACGAAAAAACAACTACTACGACTATGTCAATGCGCCAACTTAAAATCACAAAGTCCATAACAAACAGAGAAAGCCAATCTCTGGAGAAATACCTACAAGAAATCGGCAAAGTGGATTTGATAACCCCGGAAGAAGAAGTCAATCTGGCGGTTAAAATCAAGCAAGGCGACGAAAGAGCCCTCGAAAAATTAACCAAAGCCAATTTACGATTCGTCGTATCAGTGGCCAAGCAGTATCAAAATCAGGGTTTATCACTCAGTGACCTAATTAATGAAGGAAACCTCGGACTCATCAAAGCAGCACAGCGTTTTGACGAAACCCGGGGTTTTAAATTTATATCCTATGCCGTTTGGTGGATTCGTCAATCTATCTTACAGGCGCTTGCAGAACAAAAGCCGTATTGTGCGTTTACCCCTCAATAAAGTGGGCCTGACTAATAAAATCAACAAAGCATATTCCCAGTTAGAACAAGAATTTCAACGCGAGCCTTCTGCCGAGGAATTAGCACTTATTCTGGATATCAATACCGAAGAAATAGAAACAACTTTGGGTGTGGCAGCACGTCACGTAAGTGTAGATGCGCCTTTCGTGGATGGAGAAGAAAATACACTGTTGGATGTTTTAAACAACCCCAATGCGATTAGCACCGATGTTGAATTAGAACATAATGAATCGCTTCGGGATGAAATTGAACGTTCACTCAGCACCCTCACTGACCGTCAAAAAGATGTTTTAAAATTATTTTTCGGCATCGGGGTTGAACACCCAATGAGCCTTGAAGATATTGGAGATCGATTTGGCCTTACCCGTGAAAGAGTGCGTCAGATTAAAGACAAGGCCATCACCAAATTACGCACTACTTCGCGTAGTAAATTATTAAAAAATTATTTAGGCAATTAAACAATAGCCTTTTTTATTAAATCTTTTGAGCCGTAACTCTTTTAGTTGCGGTTTTTTTTATCCAATTAAACAGTGAGTTTCCTTTAATTTTGCTGCCCATGATGAACAGAATTTATTTCGATAATGCCGCTACAACCGCAATGGACCCATTGGTTTTGGAATCAATGATGCCTTATTTGGGCCAGCAATTTGGAAATGCCTCATCTATCCATTCCTACGGACGTGAAGCACGCACCGCAGTGGAGCAATCCAGGAAATTATTGGCCGAACATCTTCATGTAAAGCCGGGAGAACTATTTTTTACTGGAGGTGGAACGGAATCCACAACAACTGTTATTCATTGTGCCGTTCGTGATTTGGGGGTTCGTCATATCATTACCTCACCCATCGAGCATCATGCCACTTTATATAATGTTCAATTTCTTCAGTCACTTGGCCTGATTCAGATAAGTTATGTTGAGTTAACCCAAGACGGACATATTGACCTCGTAGACCTTGAACAGAAGTTAGCTTCTTCTAAAGAGAAGACCTTGGTTAGTCTGATGCATGCCAATAACGAAATCGGAAATATTACGGATATTGTCTATGTCGGTGAACTTTGCGAAAAATATCAGGCTCTTTTTCATTCGGATACAGTGCAAACCATGGCACATTTTCATCTTGATTTAAAAAAGACCAAGACCCATTTTGTAAGCGCTTCGGCTCACAAATTTCATGGTCCTAAAGGAAGCGGGTTGTTGTATATCAATCATGATGTTCAAATTAAACCCCTCATCCATGGAGGAGGGCAAGAGCGGAATATGCGTGCCGGAACAGAAAATGTAGCAGGTATTGTTGGTTTTGCCAAAGCCTTTGAATTGAGTATGGAACACCATCATGAAGATGCGGTATACATTCGGTTTTTAAAAGATAGTATGTTAGAAAAACTTCGCGAGTCCTTACCGGATATTCAGTTTAATGGAGATACCAGCGAACGTAGTCTGTATACTGTTTTAAATGCTGCATTTCCTTTGAATGAACGTAGTGAAATGCTTAGTATTCAGCTTGACATTGCCGGTATTTGCGTTTCAGGAGGCTCGGCTTGCAGTAGCGGTGCACAGGGTGGCAGCCACGTGATTAAGGCACTTCACCCGGGAAAAAGCCTCGTTCCGATACGATTTTCGTTCAGCAAACACAATACCATAGCGGAAATTGAAACGGTGGTATCAAAAATATCAGAATTCTTGTAAGTCGATTTGTTCAAAATAAAAGTTGACTATATATTTGCACTCCTTTAGGTCGATGACCTCATTGGTATTGCCTCATGGTGTAAAGGTAGCACATCAGGTTTTGGTCCTGCTAGTCTTGGTTCGAATCCAGGTGGGGTAACTAAAAAATCAGAGCGAGTGTGAGTGAAGAGTGTGAAGCACTCGAACGAATACTCACTCTGATTTTTTTTCTTCGCACTCACTCCCATTCCCACACTAAAATTTTGAAAACATGTTGGACTTTCAAAAACTTGAAGTTTATAAGAATGCTAAATTGTTTCACATTTGCTGTAGGAAAATAATTGAAACTCATAAATTACCAGTGTATACAAATAACCAATTGGGAAGGGCCTCGCTAAGTATTGCTTTAAATATTGCAGAAGGTGCTGGAAAATTTTCAAAAGCCGACCGTAGAAATTTTTTTATAACAGCAAGAGCTTCTGTATATGAGTGTGTTGCTATTTTGGATATACTTCATGATGAACTAATCCTTAATGATGAAATATTTGAACTGCGCTTAAAATCGGCAGATGAGCTTTCAAGAATTCTTTTTACAATGATAAGGAACTTAGAGCAATCGTAATATGTAATCCTTTCCTCCTCCTCTGAACAATATCACTCTTCTCCCTTTTCAACTTTTTAGTCTTTACTACCTCATCCATATACAGCTCTATTTTCCATAGGTTTCTAAGTTCTTCTGCTACTTCAGATTTGGAAAATCGTGCGATTGGGGTAACTAAAAAATCAGAGCGAAAGCGGCGTTTTGAGTTCTGATTTTTTTTGCGCTCAATCTTTTTTCTCCCTTTGATTTTTAATCAATTCAGATTGACCTAATTTTCAAACTTTCAAAGAGGAAATTCATCTTTTTCAATCCCTCTATCACCTTTTCCACCAAAAACCTCTCTCGAATGTTCGCGATAAATGCATTTCAACGAACAGATCAGAAAGAGAAAGATAAACAGAAGGAGAATGAAACCCGAGTTTGTCTTTCTCATTTTCTTTTTGACTCACTTTTCAGGATGTTTAATAGAACAAATTAAGTTCAATATTTCCAGCCCTTCAAGCACCTTTTCTTCCAAAAACCCCTCTCGAATGTTCGCGATTAATGCTCTTCAGGTAACAGAGCAGATTAGTATCTCCAACTGAACTATATATGATGTAAATATAAAACATACAAAAAAAGGGACCTCATGTTGAAGTCCCTCTCGATTCTGCTCCTTCTACTGGACTTGAACCAGTGACCCTCTGATTAACAGTCAGATGCTCTAACCAACTGAGCTAAGAAGGAGTGAAATGGGATGCAAAAATAGGTAAAAAAAGAAATTTACAAATTTTTTTAGCTTCTTTTCCAAACTATTCCCTGATAGCAAGGATTCTGGTGGTCGAAAATGGTGCAAATTCGCGGCATGGGTCCAATTGAACCCATCCGGTTGAATGGTTTTTCTAAAATTTCGCTCCAAATAATGGCATGAAGTGCGAAGAATTGTCCTTATTCATAAAATACCGTTTTATAAGGATATCGAATGCCATATTGTATCCGAACCTCATTCAGTATTTCATTTCTCAATTGTTCGATATTCTGTTTTTCAGTAGCTGAAATAAATAAAGCTTTTTGTTGACTTTCGTGTTGCCATCTTTTTCTTAATTGATTCATCAGGTCTTCTTTCACATCTTCTTCCAACCATTCATCAAAGGTTTGCTTTTCGTACAAATCCATTTTATTAAATACATAAAAGGTTGGTTTATCATCTGCTTTAAGTTCGTGCAATGTTTGCTTTACCACTGCAATGTGATCTTCATACTGTGGATGCGAAATATCAATGACATGAATCAGAATATCCGCTTCACGAACTTCGTCAAGGGTGCTTTTAAAACTCTCTACTAAATGATGGGGAAGTTTGCGAATAAATCCAACCGTATCACTCAACAAAAAAGGTGTTCGGTCCAGTACAACTTTTCGTGTCGTTGTATCTAAGGTGGCAAATAATTTATTTTCAACAAACACATCTGACTTACTCAACACTTGCATCAAGGTGGATTTTCCGACGTTCGTATAACCCACCAAGGAGACACGAATCATCTCACCCCGCTCTTTGCGTTGGGTTTGTGCTTGTTTATCAAATTCGCTCAAGCGTTTACGTAAAAGGGCTATTTTATCTTTTACAATCCTTCGATCTGTTTCAATTTCAGTTTCTCCGGGACCTCTACTGCCAATACCGCCACCCTGTCGTTCCAAATGTTTCCACATCCCTTTTAACCGAGGTAGAATGTATTGGTATTGTGCCAATTCGACTTGCACTTTCGCTTGAGCAGTTTTAGCCCGCGAAGCGAAAATATCCAAAATCAAATCACTACGGTCAATCACTTTTCTTTTCAGAACCTCTTCTATATTTGATATTTGCGAACCGCTTAACTCATCATCAAAAATAACCATCTCAACAGGATGTTTGCTGATATATTCTTTGATTTCGAGCAACTTTCCACTTCCCAAAAATGTTCGGCTATCAGGATGAGGCAACTTTTGATAAAATCTTTTTATTTCAGTGGCACCGGCGGTTTCGGCCAGAAACGACAATTCATCCAAATATTCTGTAATGAGAGATTCAGGTTTGCCCTGGGGTAACCATCCGGCCAAAAAATGACCTTTACTTCCTGTTCAACTATTTTTTTCTTTATCAATCAACTTCTATCGTATTGAATTGTAAAGGTAACCGAAAAACAAACAAGGGCCTCAAGCCTTTTTCATCCTTTAAGCAATAACTCCATGTCCTTTTTGAATAGGTAATGTTTCAATTCATAAAATGCGCTTTTGCAAAGGCTGCTAAAATTAAAAACTAGAACATTAATCGATTATATTTGATAGACAATTTACGCTTGTGAAATCAAATCGACGAAAATTCATTCAATACACGGGCATGGCTTCGCTGGCTCTCCTATTGGATCAAAGCACATGGGGAAAAAATCTACGCAATGCCATTCATGATTATCAGATACAGATCCCAAGCTTCTTGCCGAAGAAGAGGATTTTTGGCATTATGTGCAACAGGCCTATACAGCTTCCTCATCTATCATCAATCTGAATAATGGAGGGGTGAGTCCATCGCCTATTATCGTGCAAGAAGCCATGAAACGATATCATGATTTGAGTAATGAAGCCCCGAGTTATTATATGTGGCGTCAACTGGATATGGGCAGAGAACCTCTTCGGAAACGCCTGGCGGAAGTAGCCGGTGTTGACCCCGAAGAAATTGCCCTTCATCGTAACGCCACTGAATCTCTTGAAACAATTATATTCGGACTAAAACTGAAAGCAGGCGACGAGATCATCCTTTCAAAATATGATTATCCCAATATGATCAACGCCTGGAAGCAGCGCGAAGAAAGGGATGGGATTAAACTGGTGTGGGCAGATCCGGAACTGCCTTCAACCGACGATACCTATCTTGCACAAACCTATATTGATTTGATGAATGGTCGAACTAAATTGGTGCATATCACCCATATCATTAATTGGAATGGGCAAATTTTACCAGTTCGTACGATTGCAGATGCAGCGCAGGCAAAAGGCATTGAAGTACTCGTAGATGGCGCACACTCTTTTGCGCATTTTCAATACAAAATACCCGATTTAAATTGTCATTACTTTGGAACCAGTTTGCATAAATGGCTAAGCGCAAGTATTGGTACAGGTATGATGTATGTACGTAAAGATAAAATAGCCTCTCTTTATCCACTCTTTGGCTCCGAACCGGCCAGCAAAAATGATATCCGAAAATATGAAGCCTTAGGTACCCGTCCATTTTTTATTGAACAAGCCACTCAAAAAGCGATCGACTTTTTCGAAATGATAGGTGCTGAACGAAAGGAGAAAAGATTGTTTTATCTCAAAGAATACTGGACCGAACAAGTTCGAGATATCCCCGAATTGAATATGTTATCACCCATTAACCCTGAACATAGTTGCGCCATCGCCACCATTTCATTCAATGATCGCAAACACGATGAGCTTGAAAGTTTTTTGATGGACCAAGCACGAATACATACGGTTGGCATAAATTGGCATCGCATTCAAGGTGTGCGTGTCACCCCCAATGTTTATACCAGCACAAAAAACCTCGACCGATTGGTCGAGGCTATTCATTCTTTTGCTAAAAAATAAATCAATCATTAAAACCATTGCCAGCGACTGCGATTATATCCGCGATCGCCACCCAGTTTAGTAAAAAACCCTATTTGGGCAAGAGCTTTCGCATAACCAACTTCAAAGTAAAGGCCAGTTCCAGGTGCTAATGCAAATCGTGCACCAAATACAGATTCAAAAGCCACCGCATCATTTTAAAAATATCATTGAGGTATTTTTCTACTTCATCCACTTCTTTTTGATATTCAGGATCTAAATCGGCTCCTTCTAAAGTTTCTTGTAATTTTAAACGGGTATGACTGTATCCGGCACTAAATCCATAATACAAATCCACCTTTTCACTTCTTTTGAGGAAATGAAAATTCATTCGGGCCATGGCATTGATACTTGTAATGCGCAACAAAGTGGTTGAGGTCACGAGATTTTCATCAAAATCAGTATAAGAAGAAGTGAATTTAAAATTACCCAATTCTCCATTTGCACTTAAACCCAATCCTACCCGTCCACCTAATAAATATTCATATCTCAGATGCATGGGACCAAATCCCTTGTAAGAAAAACTACTTTGATAGTCTTCCTCGCCTTCCATGCTGTATCCGAATTTAAAAACCTTTCCAATAAATTGCATGGCACTTGGAAAGCCGTATCCTAACTGAAAGAAGCTGGTACCTTTTTGCACCATTTGCGCCTCTGCAGTTTGAAAGAATACACTCAATAATGTGATCAATAATAAATGTTTTTTCATCAACTTAAATTTTAGCTAAGATAATAGATTATTCATCAAATTGTCAAAATCCCTACATCGATCAGGCATTTGCGGGCGTCTTTTCGACCCATATTTGTACCAAATGAACGAGGGTATCTACCGATTTTTGCATGTCCTGAACACTCACAAATTCATGTCGCGAATGAATGGCCATTTCGCCGGTGAATAAATTCGGACAAGGCAATCCCATAAATGAAAGTCGTGATCCATCCGTACCTCCACGAATGAGCCATCGTTCAGCTTTAACGTTGGCTCTGGTCATCGCCTCTTCGGCATAATCAGTAACCATAGGAACTTCGCGAATAATATCCATCATATTCCGATATTGTTCATAGGTATTAAAATCTGCTTTGGCGCCAGGAAATTGTTCAAGTGTTTCATGCAGTATTTGTGCCAATCGATCCTCATGCTCTTTCAGTTTCGCTGTTTCAAAATCACGAATGATAAATTTAATCGTTGTCTTTTCAATCCCTCCTTCAATAGACACGGGATGAATATATCCTTGCCGGTCTTCCGTGGTTTCCGGACTCCAGGAATCTTTCGGCAAAGCATCAATCAGTGCGGAAGCGACCTTGATGGCGCTGACCAATTTACCTTTGGCATAACCCGGGTGTGCACTGATTCCATGAATCACCATGGTTGCGCCATCTGCACTAAATGATTCCGACTCCAGCGCACCGCGTTCTCCACCATCCAAGGTATAACCAAAATCCGCACCTAATTTTACCATGTCTATCTTTTCTACTCCTCTGCCCACTTCTTCATCCGGCGTAAACAATATTCGAATTTTACCATGTGGAATTTCAGGGTGTGACTGAATAAATTGAACAAAGTCCATGATAATGGCCACACCTGCTTTATCATCTGCCCCTAGTAGCGTCAAACCTGAAGCAGTGATGATATCCTCTCCAATCTTTTCTTTCAAATAGGGATGTTGTTCAACGGTAATCACCTGAGTCTGATCATCCGGCAAAACAATCGCCTGTCCCTGATAATTTTTATGCAAAATTGGTTTGACGTTGGTGCCACTGCAATCAGGCGCAGTATCCATATGTGCACAAAAGCACAATACGGGAACATCCTTGGTCGTGTTCGATGGGATAGTGGCATATACATAACCATGTTCGTCCATTTCCGCATCCAACAATCCCAATGCCAGAAGTTCTTTTGCCAATATGCGGCCTAAATCCTTTTGTTTTTCAGTACTTGGAAATTGAGTTGACTCCGGATTGCTTTGGGTGTCAACTTGTACATATCGCATCAAACGTTCTGCAACGGAATAATGATAAACTGCTTGAGACATAATCTTTTTTTAGGCCCCAAAAGTACATGATGAAATTTATACATTGCAGCCGAAAATTGATTGGATTGAGGCCATAAGGAAAGTGCTTGTATCAACGTTCTATGAATCACGTTCTTTGCTTTCAATCAATGCAATTGTATTTTCATCCCATTCTCCATTCAAAATGCTAATTTGATCTTCCTGGACCAAGGTCGAAAATCTACATCCATTGATGATGTAGTTAAGTAAAACGAAGATGAAATCATGTGAAAAAATAAATGGTTCTTATCCCTAAAGAGTTCGATTATCATGAGGTAAATAACAACTTGTTGTATAAAACACTTGTCAACGCACTTCTAATAGCCTGATTCAAACCCTACTTTTGTGGCATGTCGGCATATGATATTTCTAATTTTTCGCTCAATCAAACGCTCACGGCGACGTTTGCCTTATTTGCTGTAATCGATATCTTGGGTTCTATACCTGTGTTGATTTCATTTAAAATAAAATGGGGCATATCAGTGACGAGCCACACTGGTTTCAGCAGCCCTCATATTACTATTCTTTTTTTTAGGTGAACGATTCTTAGGGATACTCGGATTAGATGTATCTTCTTTTGCCATTGCAGGTTCAATCGTATTATTTATTCTGGGTTTGGAAATGGTATTAGGGATAGAATTTTTTAAGGGCGATCCGAATACCAAAGCCGGCAGTATTGTACCAGTGGCTTTTCCCATCATTGCCGGATCAGGTACACTTACAACCGTGATGTCGATGAAATCTTTATACCATCAATACAATATTTTATTGGCCATCCTCATCAATACACTCATCATTTTTATTGCATTAAAAAGTTTAAACTGGCTCGAAAAAATTCTCGGGCATTCCGGCATTCTGGTAATCCGAAAATTTTTTGGTGTGATTCTTTTAGCAATCGCAGTTAAAATGTTTCGAACGAATATGAGCTTATAAGCCCTCAGTATGTTTACAATCTGCATCGATTCAATTCACATTGCGTGAATAACTTTTTTTGAAAAATATTTTTTCGTATAAAAATTAATGTCTATACTTGTATTGGTTATTTCGCTTACTAACCCATAAATTCAAAAAAGAGCCGGAAGTTTTCAACTGCCGGTTTTTTTTATGTCTCTGAAAACCGCAACCAGCAGGGCTTTCCGAAGAACAAAAATTTTCACAATCATCATTTTTATTTTTACTTTTCGAAAACGGTCGAAGAAAAAAGTTTATAAGATTTTGATTTTTTGATTGTTACGTGTATTAAAAACCGCTGGAATAAAAAATATTTTTTTAAAGTCATACACACATTGTTTTACTTTTACCTCCGCTTGACCTGGAATAATTTTTATTGCAGACAACATTTTTTCCGAACATCAAATAAATAAAATAACATGTTGCAATCCATGACAGGATATGGACGATCAGAGTTTACAGTAGGTGACTATACCTGCTCTCTTGAAATTCGTTCATTGAATGGAAAACAGTTTGAGGTGACTGCTAAAATTCCTCCTATTGTAAAACTTTTTTGAAATTGAATTACGAAATATTATTCAACAAAAATTATCGCGTGGTACAATTGATGTCAATATATATCTGAAACAACATGGGATTAGTAAGCCGATGACGGTCAACATGGATTTGGCAAAATATTATTATGCCTCCATGCAGCAAATTGCTACTGAACTTCAAATAGAGCAAAAGGATATTTTACCTACCCTGATGCGCATGCCAGAGATTGTTTCAGGTGTAACGGATACCCTGAGTGATGAGGATTGGCAGGTCATTGCTGCTCAGATTGGTATGGTATGTGATATGCTCACACAACATCGACAAAAAGAAGGTGTTATGCTCACACACCATATTGAAAATAATATTCAACGGATTGATGAGCTTTGCAGAAGTGTGGAAGTTTTTGACAAAAAAAGATTGGATCGTATTCGTGAAAGACTCCAACAAAGTTTATCCGATTTAACCCAAAGCGCGAATATGGACCCTAACCGACTTGAACAGGAGATGATTTTCTATGTTGAAAAACTGATATTCAGGAAGAAAAAACCGGCTTTACATCATTGTGAATACTTTTTACAGCTGATTAAAGAGGATGCTTCGACAAAGGGGAAAAAATTAGGATTCCTGATTCAGGAAATTGGTCGTGAAATCAATACCATGGGATCCAAAGCAAATGATGTGGACATACAACGTATTGTTGTACAAATGAAAGATGAACTAGAGCAAGCCAAAGAACAATTGTTAAATGCATTATAGAATGAAAAGGAGTTTAATCAGCTGCATGTTTGGCATTAGCTGCCTTTTACTATCCTGTATCAAAGGAGCGGTATATGAAAAACATTTTGCCTTTAAAGGCCACCGTTGACACAAAAGATTCTGTGCAGTTTACATTCAATGTTACTGATACCGCTTCGAATTATTTGTTATTTCTGATGATGCGTCATACCGAAGCATACCCCTTTTCGAATCTATGGCTCAAAACCAATACCCGTTTGCCGGATGGAAAAAGTACCGGTTACCTGAATACAGAAATACCGTTGGCAGAGGAAAGTGGTAAATGGTTGGGCCGGGGCATGAATGAAATATGGGAACATAAAATGCCTTTGACAAAAAACGGAGGAGCCATGCATTTTTCTCAAACGGGTCAGTACACTATTTCATTAAAACAAATCATGCGAATGAATCCTTTACCGGAAATCATGAGTATTGGTATCCGACTAGAAAAAGTTCCCCGTTAATTTATATTCTTTATTGCGCTGATACGGATATCGTTTTGTCCCCACAAACATATCCTTGCAACATTCCTAATCAGGGAATCTGGCAGATAATTTTGGATTTATTTCGAACATTATCCTGAAATAACTTGGGGTTTTTTAAAATTATATGTTGTATAACAATTTTGTTCTTGATTAAATTCAATGGAAGCCTTTAATTTTACCGGATGTTATCTACAATACGCACGACCGAATTGCTAAAAAAGTATCGACGCCGAACCGTGGTCAATCAAGTGAGTATTCAGGTAAAGCAAGGCGAAATTGTTGGGCTGCTTGGCCCGAACGGAGCCGGCAAAACAACCACATTCTATATGGTGGTAGGTTTGATCCAGCCTGACCAAGGTGATGTATTTCTGGACGATCAATGCATCACTGCATTACCGATGTACAAAAGAGCTCAATTGGGTATTGGCTACCTCCCGCAGGAAGCCTCTATTTTTCGAAAGTTAAGTGTGGAAGATAATATATCGGCGGTGTTAGAACTCACTCAATTGAGTCGTGAAGAGCAAGCGCAAAAACTGGAGACCCTGCTCAGTGAATTTCGCCTGACCCATGTGCGTAAAAGTCCGGGAGATGTATTGAGTGGAGGAGAACGACGACGCACTGAAATTGCCCGGGCCTTGGCTGTCAATCCTAAATTCATTTTATTGGATGAACCCTTTGCCGGTATCGACCCCATTGCAGTCGAAGATATTCAGGTGATTGTAGAGCAACTCAAGTTTAAAAATATCGGCATCCTCATTACCGACCATAATGTACAGGAAACCTTATCTATCACAGACAGGGCGTACTTGTTGTATGATGGAAAAATATTAAAATCCGGAACTGCGGAAGAATTAGCCGCTGATGAACAAGTGCGCAAATTATATTTGGGACAAAATTTTGAATTGAGAAGAAAATTCAAAAGCGTTTCTGAGTAGTTCAACTTGTTGTTAAAATTCCTTTCATTCGCACCCAGTTTTTTTGGAGATTCATATTGATGCCATTTATACGGCTAGCCCGGATGGTAGCGATACCCCCGGCCTTATTCGGCGCTGGCTTCTGAAAGAGTCCGTTATTACGCGTCGGGTGTGCTGCTGAACAAGGGTGACTAAATGGGAGCAGATAACTGATGCTCCTTGTAAAAGAGGATGTCTTTGCAGCATAGCCTCACCCATAAATAAAATCCTTATCTGATTTGCCGTTCAAAAAGTATTAATCGTACTGATATTTTGATTGTTGACCATCGCTGGTTATTTTGACATTCCTAGCATACCTCTTCATTAGACATGGATGATCCCTCTAACCTAGATTTTTTCGGATATAAGCCGGAACGTTTGATTGTTCGTTGTCGATATCTGCCTGATTCACATTAAAACTCATGGAACGTAACTTCGATGCACGATCGTCGAATGCTCTTTTCTTGAATTTCAAAATTCGGCCTGATCTTCGAGCTCCATATCAGTCAGCATGCGGTTTCCCCTTACGTCAGATTGAGCGTAATTCCCTTGATGGTAAACAAACTCGCCTTCTATCTCTTCCCCGTTTTTTCAACCATTTCGATAGGTGCAGAAAATTTGATTTAACTCTTCCTGAATGGAAGCAGTAGGGGCTTTGAGTACTTTCCTCTTTCATTTCAAATTCCACCACAAGAGGTTGTTCAGTGGGGAGTTGCTTGCTCAACAACAGGTTCAGGCTCTGCTTGCAATTCCATCACAATGCGGGGCTTCTTCGCACCGTTGTTAAAAACATCGGCCACATGATTCACGCGCATCGATTGTAAACCCATTGTATAACGTGCAGGAAATTGCAGGTGGTTCAATTTCAAAACATCACCGGAGCCATTGGATCGACCGCGGCTTCTGTTTCCTGCGACCACTGCTTTTGGCAAATGGGTATCATCATTTACCAATCTTTAAGGCTGGCTCAGCTGGCGTTTCTGGTTGAAGTGTATAAACTTCCTTGATGTGCTATCCATGATTTCTCAGCGCCTTTTTCTGCAGAATAAGCGGATGCCAACTGATTATATTGAAAGCCGGTTGCGATTACAGTGACACTGATATTCCAGCCGAGATTATCATCATCAAAACCTGTACCAAAATCACATCACATTCTCACCGGCCTGCTCCTGAACATAAGCCTCGAATCATTTCCACTTCGTCTAAAGTGCTGTTCGTACACCTCTGGGCGGAATTGATATTGAGTAATACCCATTTGGCTCCACGAATATTGTCATCGTTGAGTAAAGGTGAATTGATGGCTTTTTCTGACTGCTTCATAAGCCCTCCTCTCTCCGCTGGCTTTCGTGGCATCATTGAAGAATCGCTACGCCCCATCACGCATCACGGTGCTCAAGCATCGGCAAATTCCACAACGATAAGCCCCCGTGAATTAATTACATCGGTGATACAATACATTTGGTGGCTGTTGCTGAAATATCATCGGCTTTACAGAAAGCCCGAGAAGTTGGGATGTTTCCAAACAGATGACGTAACTTATCATTTTGAAATGACCAGGATGGTGTATCAACATGTTCGCGCATTCGGTTGATTCCTCTTCGGCCTGACGACGGCGTTTACTTCCTTCATAGCCAAAGTGGGTGTTGTAACAATACCCACCGTGAGTATGCCTAATTCCTTAGCGATTTTGCAACCACAGGCGCACCACCACCGGTACACCGGTACTAACCGCCCATGCCGGCAGTAACAAACCATTTTGGTATTGCTTTCCAACAATTTTTAATTTCTTCAATGCCGGGTGGACAGGCTTTTTGTCCGGATTTCCGGATT
>JADJZY010000005.1 GCA_016715505.1 Bacteroidota bacterium | reverse complement strand
ATGACAAATAAAATATTTCATTTCATGGAGCCGCTTGCATGGTTACCGGTTCCAAACATATTATACACTTAAAAATGGCAAAAAAAATCCTCATGGATTGCGGCCTTTTCAGGGCATGGGCGATCAGACCTGGAGCATAACATGCATTTTGGTTTCGATCCGAGAAATCACCTACATGATTTTTTGTCTCATGCGCATATCGACCATAGCGGATTGTTGCCCAAATTGGTGAAAGAAGGTTATAAAGGACCTATTTATTGCAATAAGCCACGGCAGAACTTGCTAAAAATAATATTATTGCAGGATTCAGCCTTCATTCAGGAAGCGGATGTGGCTTTTGTGAATAAAAAGGAGAGCAGCCCAGGGTTTACCGTATATTAAACCGCTCTACACGATTGCAGATGCGATGAATGTTTTTCCGCTGTTCAAGGAAGTGCCTTATCGGGAATGGACGAAAATTGATGAGGAAATTACTTTTCAGTTTACCGACACAGGACATATTTTAGGCAGTGCTGCTATGCATATCCGGATTTTGGAAAATGGCGAGAGTCGTCAAATCACCTTTCAGGAGATGTGGGCCGATACAGAGATGTGATTTTAAAATCGCCGGAAGAATTTAGCCAATCAGATTATATCATACTGGAAAGTACTTATGGTAATTCCCCTGCACGACAACCTCCATCATACCGAAGATGATATATTGGGTTATATTGAAGAAACATGTATTCAAAAGAAAGGAAAATTGATTATTCCGGCGTTTAGTGTCGGAAGAACCCAGGAAATTTTTATGCCCTCAATAAACTGGAAACGGAAAATCGAAGACGGCTACCTGATGTGGATTATTATGTAGATGGTCCATTGTCGACCCAAACGACCTTGAACAGTGAAAAATTTCCTGAATTGTTTAATCAACATGTTCAGCAATTAATGAAAATAGATAAGGATCCTTTCGATTTTAAAGGACTGAAATACATTACCAAAGCAGAAGATTCAAAACATTTGAACACCCGTAAGGGACGCATGGTGATTATTTCAGGCGATTGGAATGGCAGAGAGGCGGGCAGGGTCAAACACCATATTGCCAATGCCATCGAAGACCCACGGAATACAATTTTAATGGTTGGATATTGTGAGCCTCGTTCATTAGGTGCCCGATTAATGCGGGGAGATCAGGAAGTTCGCATTTTCCGACAAGATTTTCAGGTGAATGCACAAATTGGCTCGATTCGAAGTATGAGTGCACATGGTGATTACGACGATTTATGCCAGTTTTTAGCTTGTCAGGATCCATCATTGGTACGCACCTTGTTTTTAGTACATGGAGAAGAGGATGTTCAACTGGATTTTCGGAAAAATTGTTAGCGCAGGATTTCCGGGAAATTCAAATTCCAGAAATGCATCAGAAATTCAAATTGGATTAATCCCATTTGACAGGCTATGATAGTCCTTGTTGTTTGATGATTTTATAGATGCTAATTCGAAATCATTGTAGTTCCTATATTGAAATGGATTGAATATTGGACGACGATAATGAACACGGTACGCCAAACTGGAAATATCAAAACTGAAACGTACCTGAATGAAACTTCTTGCCCTCAAACCACAGCGCGAAGGTTGAATCCGAATGCCCGTGAAGTATTCTATTCTTTGAAGGATGGCTACTTTAATATTAAAATAACCCTTGGTAATTTTCTTTAAATCACCGCTTAAAAGGCTTTTACAATCAAAGTAAAATAATCCCCGGATATGTGTTGGATCATTCTCCAAAATTTTCACTTTCCCGTTACTCAGATAAGTGGATGAGTATCCATCAGATGCGGCATTCACATATGAACCAAAATTGGTTGTACTTGGTCCGGAAATATCATATACTCCACCGGGGGTAAAATCATTTGAACTTACCGTAATGGCATTACCATCTGTACCGGCAACAAATTTTATACTTCCAGCCTCACCACTTAACTTTCATGCAGCGCTACACTGCCAAAGAACACCATTGATATAAGCAAACATTGAATCATTCCCGTTTCTGACCAATTCCATTCGGTAGGCGTTGATCCGGAAGATTTAAAGGATTTTGTGCAGGAAAAACTTGGAGGGCTGGCAATGCCCCTTGAAACCGAAGCCGAAATCCTTGCTTTTCTATGTAATCAGATGGATGCATCATGTTCATTTCACCGGTTCAGATTAGTTCATATTCAAGCAGTATTCTAAGTTCACTTATTCACATTTATTTTTTATTTATGTTTATTTTTTATCTTTTTAAATGGCTCATTTACAATTGATGCAGAAAAGTTGGCATGATATTTGAAAATCACCATGTAGAAGACAAAATCGATGAAAACAAGTGATACAATCGTCCTGTTAGGAGCTTCCTCCAACCCCAATCGACCAGGATATATGGCCGGAAAATTTTTGCATAACAAAGGTTTTCAATTACATGCGGTTGCTGAAAAAGGACAATTAGATGGATTAGATATTCATGACACCTCTGGACCCACCCGAGCATGCAGATACGATTAGTGTATTTCTAAATCCTGATCGTCAAAAGAATTATTACGATTATATCCTGAATCTTCATCCCAAGCGAATCATTTTTAATCCGGGCACCGAAAATCCTGAACTGATTGAATTAGCCACACAACGAAATATTCAAATTATCATAAGGGCTGTACCATTGCCATGCTCATGAAGGGTGTTATAAACAAATTATTGGATATCTAGAATTTAGATTTTTTAAAATACCCCAATAAAAAAACCGCCTTGATGGGCGGTTTTTTAGTTTCATATTTGAATAAACCCATTCTGTCCCGCCTCTCCGTTTCGGGATGCAACGCATTTGATGCCAATTGTCTGAACCATGATTTACAGGATTTAACCTAAATTTTGCAGTTGGACACAGTCAACGGCAACGAATAAGAAATCAAATACTTCGGCGAATTGGCCTCAGTATGATTTTCTATTTCAGGTACTGACCAAACTCTTACAGGCTTTGTTTACAGTAGCTATGCCTTGCTACTGCAAATTCTCGGTTTAAGATTGGCATGATTACTATTCTATGATTACTTTTTTCACCTGACCCTCTACCTGAAGATAATAAATGCCTTTGGCATACGATTTTACATCTATGACATCTTCTTTCGTTGAAAATAATAATTCGCCCTGTACATTATACAAGTCCTTCTTTTTGCCATGTTTATTTTGAACGATGAAAACAATGCTACTCGGATTTGGATATACTACCCACTCCGCACTCCGCACTTCGCTCTCAGTCTGGCTTAAGGGCCAGCATATTTTTGTGGTATCCTTGCCCAAACCATAATTGGCCATATTGGGTGGGGTTTTTAAGTTCTGGTTGTAAGTTTGTTTAAATCCCCGGTGTAGACCCATTAAATGATAAAGCGGAAAATAATCGAGCAATGTGTCGGGTCCATGAATGAATAACCCATTGTTTATATTAGTATCGGATAAATCGATTTGATAAATTGTGTACTGATGACTCATATAGAGTAGTGAATCATTTCCTGAAAAACAAATATCAAATTTATGATCCCAATCCCAATAGGAACTAGTATCCATTGGTGTCATGTAATACTGCTTATAATTTATACTTCCATCGCAGCGGTTAAAATCATAAATATCCGCTCTGTTATGGTTATATAATCCATTTATTTTCATACCATACATTCCACTAGCCAAATACTTTCCGCTTAGACTAAAACGCAAGGTTCCCAAAAAGTACAAAAATCACCCGTATCAGTGATATTCTGATAGAAAAGGCCCCAGGATGCTGTCTTCACGCACCAAAACTCCTGCAAACGGGACTAAAACAGTCTGCTTTTACCAACCACCAGTCTTTTGCCGTTCGCATGTTTCACAGCAGTCGTGGCCGTATTGTAATAATGTTGTTTATCAGATAGTACTTTGTCTTTCAGTATCACTTTCCCTTACCCTGATTACTATCCATATCTACCACACAATAACTCAATACATCAAATTCAGTAAAATAGAATTGATATAGTTATTCGCACACTATCACCATACCTACATTAAACACATAATGATTGCCTGATTTGGGGAGGATAATGGAGGTTTGGGAAATGAACCTCCTCCACCCAAATGATTCGCTAGTGCGGTTCCGTAAGGGCAATTGACTAAAATTCCATTCTCCATGGCGAACCCCTCCTATCGTAAATGATATATCCGCCTGTAAAAAGTCGCAAGGCCCATTTGTATCACAGATATTGGCAGATTTCAGAACAAATGGAGCCGTTGTTGGTGTGGCGTTTTTAACTGTATCCACAACTAGCCTAAATTAAAATCCATAGTAATTTTTGGCATGTAACCAATGGCCCAAGCATTATTAAGTTTGCTTTCCTGCCCCCAAAGTATGGTGTTTAAGCAAAAGACAAAATAAAATGATGGTGTTCTTTTCATTATGATTTGATTTACTCTATCAGCAATTTACGGATTTTTGATATTTCTGTCTTGATTATGTAAATGTAAATGCCTGGTTTTAGAGAAGGCAGTTCAATTTTGAGTACTATTTAGTGTTTAATTGTTTGGTTAAAACTTCCCGGCCTAACATATCGGATAATTTAAAGTTTCCAATCCATCACCTTCAATCGTCAGGTTGTGATGCGTAGGGTTCGGGTATATTTAACTAAATCATCCTTTCTGATTCAATGCATTTTTCTTGGTCGTGTTGTTTAAGGTATAAATGAGATCATCTAGTTTGGAAGGGCCGTTTTTATAAACACCTTGTGAGTTGCAAATCACCAATTCGTCGTAATGCGCCGGTGGAGCGAATCGGGCATAAAGTACACGGGCTTTGTACACGGCATTGGGGAAAGTCTGAACCGCTGAATACACAGAAGGCTCTGAGTGCACAGAATGGTTTTGTGCATTCGATGAAAACGAGCTATGCCAGCTTGAGCCGTTCTGGTTATGCTGTACATTTGTCATGGGTCTCGTTTGATTTTTGATACTACCTATTAGAATACGGTACCGCCCGTTTTCTGCCTTGTTCATAAGTCTTTTATACGCAAAGTTACCTAGGGGCTGCTGTTTAACGTGAAAGTAGTTGATATCATTACATTCTAGTGTGAATTTCGCTTTTTCAAATGCACGGTAATTTCTCATCTCCCTTCAATAAGCTTGCAGTTCATTTCTTGATTTTCACTTCTCACTGGCATCTTCAACTTTGGCGTCATCGTCCAAGGGCTGTACAATAGTACTATCCCTTGAACGCTTCCTTAAATTTGAAGCGCCAGTGAGATAACCAGCAGCCCCTCCTATGAAATACTACAGCCTAATTCTTGAATAAGGGTCAATACAAGAGCCCGAATATAATGAAAATTATATTCAAAAGTTGTTTCTTTGTTTCACCGGTTAAAGCAGAAGTGAGCTCTGCTGGAGAGCAACTCATCAGGAATTAAATCGGTGACTGACGAAGTATATCGTTTTTGTAAAGGCCAATCGAGAGATTGGCTTTCACATTTATATACTTTTGAAGTCTAAAATGCCTTAAAAAACTCATAACACGCTACTTGTGTTTTTTATAGTTTTACTTACCATCCTCCTATTAGTGGTCAACACAGTTGCCACAAGTATTCATCAGATTATATAAAATGGTAGCCCCATACTAAAAAAATGTGCTCGAACCACAGGGCCTGCTGAGGGGTCTACCCGAGATGTTTGATAAGTTTAAAAACTATTCCACAATGCCTGTTACGTATTCTGTTTTGTTTAGCCACACGAATCGAATGCGACTAAGCAACTTGTAAGCTATTTTGACTATAGCACGTTTTGGACCTACTCTTGCTTTTAATATTCCATACGATTTTGTCATGGCTGGATCAACGGCAATTGCTCGCCAAGCAGCCTCAATCAATAAAGTTCGTAAGTATCTATTATGCCTACCTGTCATAGAACCACGTCGATCTCGATCACCACTGCTATGGCTTGTCGGGCATAATCCAATAAACGCATTCAATTGTTTGTCATTTGAGAACCTATTCATATCACCAATTTCTGTCAGGAAGGTTGCTGCAGTGAGAATCCCAATACCTGGTACAGTCTGTAAAAGTTTGACATTTCAGTATAGCGTTCATGAAGAAGTAACGATTTAATTTCTTTCAATAGGTTCTTTTTTTGCAACTTAAGGTACTCTAAGTTGGATAATTGATAGGTGATTGTTTGTTGAAGAGAATCATGGACTATGGGTACTTTTTTTAACCATTCGATAAATGGGGCACCCCACGAATGATTTTGTAGTTCAGTAGGAATTGGGATTCCAAGATAATAAAGTAGCCCTTTGATTCGATTCTTAGCCCGCGTAAGATCGCGTGTATACTGGTTATAGGTGCGAACCAACTTTCTGTCGGCCTCCAACTGCTCGGAAGGAATATAGATCCCATCTAGAAAACCGGCCTGCAAGCTTTTACCAATTCGTTTCGCGTCAAATTTGTCTGTTTTGTTTTTCTCCCCCTTATCTGTCTGAGGTACATCCGCCGCATTGACTACAATGCATTCATACCCCAACTTCGTTAATGCCCGTTGAATCCAGAAGCCACTAAACCCGCTTTCGTATGCACAAACGTATTGAGCATTTGGGTAGTTTGATCGCATATAGGCATCCAAAACTTCCACGTTACCAGGTTGAGTGAAATTTTTCAATAACCGCTCCTGAGCAAAAATTGACACCTGCCAGCTTTTTAAATGAACATCTATTCCAATGAAAATTTTTTCGCCGGAAAAATCTACTTGTTTTGTTACTTTTGACATAACTATAGTTTTAAATTAAAATAATCTTTGGGGCTGAAAAGACCCCTTCTCTAGATTTAAACTATAGCTTTTTTATTTACATGGGTACTACCTAAATCAGTGCCTTCTGTGAACGCTGTGTTTTCTGTGGTTCAGACTTCTTTACTCCACCACCACTTTTTTTACCTGACCCTCTACCCGAATATAATACATGCCTTTGGCATACGATTTACATCTATGACATCTTCTGTTGAAAATAATAATTCGCCCTGTACACTATACAAGTCCTTCTTTGCCATGTTTATTTTGAACGATGAAAACAATGCTACTCGGATTTGATATACTACCAACTCCGCACTCCGCACTTCGCTCACCCTGGCATAAGGGCCAGTATATTTTAGTGGTATCCTTGCCCAAACCATAGTTGGCCATATTGGGCGGTGCTTTTAGGTTGTGGTTGTAGGTTTGTTTAAATCCCTGGGGTTTAAAATCACAACCCAAACCTTTAATATTCGGTTGGTTTATATAACTCATATTACCTCGTATACCATGCCAGTTGCCAATATAAATCCGGCCATCCGGTGCTAGACCCATTAAATGATAAAGCGGAAAATAATCCAATAAAGTATCCGCCCATGGATAAATAACCCATTGTAAATAGCAGTATCAAAAATGTCAATCTGATAAACTGTGAGAAATTACTCATATATAACAAGGAATCATTGGGCGAAAAACAAATATCTGCCTTCTTATCCTAATCCCAATACGAGGCAGTGTCCATAGGAGTCATGTAATACTGCTTATAATTTATACTTCCATCACAGCGGTCAAAGTCGTATAAGTCTACCCGATTGCGTACATACAATCCGTTAATGGTTTTGCCGTATATGCCACTTGCAAGCTGGGTACCGGAATTATTAAAACGGATGGTCCCTAAAAAATTACAAAAATCACCTGTATCAGTGATATTCTGATAAAAAGGCCCCAGTATGCTGTCTTCGCGCACCAAAAACTCCTGCAAACGGTGACTAAAACAGTCTGCTTTTACCAACCACCAATCTTTGCCATTCGCATGTTTCACAGCAGTCATGGCTGTATTGTAATAATGTTGTTTATCAGATAGTACTTTGTCTTTCAGTATCACTTTTCCCTTACCCTGATTACTATCCATATCTACCACACAATAACTCAATACATCAAATTCAGTAAAATTGAATTGATATAGTTATTCGCTACACTATCACTCATACCTACATTAAACACATAATATTGATTGCCCGATTTGGGAGGATAATGGATGTTTGAGGAAATGAACCTCCTCCACCCAAATGATTCGCCATAACGGTTCCATAAGGGCAATTGACATTCAGGCCATTTTGTAATACCTGTCCATCAATATTTCCAATGCCGTATCCGTTACAGAAAAATTGAAAACCCCCATTGGTATCAGAAATACAAGCGGAAACACGTGCACCATTTATTATTGGAAAAGTATCAATAATCAATCCATTATTAAAATTCAATCTTAAGACTTGTCCGAAACCTATCGTCCAATTGTTCCCTCGTTTTCCTTCTTGTGCAAGCATAGAGCTAGCGAAAGAAGTAAGTACCAATATCCAAGTAATGCATTTCATTGGGTTGGGTTTATTCGATGAGTAGTTTCCCACTTTTGGTGTCATTTATGGTGTGAATGGTGTACAAATAAACACCAGGGTGTAATACAGGCAGTTCAATTTGTTGACGACTTGTTTTAGCTTGTAATTCCGTACGGAACACCTCACGACCCAATAAATCAGTGATACGAATAGTTTTGAGGTTGTCACCTTCTATCGTCAGGTTTTGATGCGTGGGGTTTGGATACAATTTAACCAAATCGTCTTCCAGATTCCATGCATTTTTCTTGGTCGTGTTGTTTAAGGTATAAATGAGATCATCCAGTTTGGAAGGGCCGTTTTTATAAACCCCTTGTGAGTTGCAAATCACCAATTCGTCGTAATGCGCCGGTGGAGCAAAACGGGCATAAAGTACACGGGCTTTGTAAACGGCATTGCCATGGGTATAGGGGCAACTCAAAGCCAAAGTGTGATGGCATCTCGTTCGTTTTCGCTAAACTCGGGTGCATCGGGCAGCATATCGCGCAGTAGGAGAGTATTCATTTGTTGCGCATATTGCCCAAAGGAAGCGTTCACATCCAAGGCATTGTTTTGGGTTACTATATTGCCATGCGCTTGCAACCAAAGTGTCGGCTGGGCTCTTAAAGCACTATCTCCCAGTAGAGCCATTGCTTCGTCGATGCGATTGAGCTGTCCGGTTACGCCGGAATAACGGTAAAGGTAAAAACTATCCAGTATCGGAAACTGCACGCGTAAATCCGGATTTTCTTCTACCCAACGATAAACCCATTCCTGATCGCTTTGTCGGGCACCATCTTCAAAATCGATATAATTGGTGTTTTCGGCAGCCACCAACATGGCGTATTGCAAATCTAAATCCGGCCATGGGTTTTCATCCCCACATAAAAAACCGGAGGTGATGGAAGTAGGGTTATTTACGGTAATCACACAATCATTCGTATTCGTATTACTCGCACTACTTTGTGCCTGGGTTAATCGGTTGACAGCTGTGACAATCTCATCTGAAGTGTTGGATTGCGGGCAATCGGTTACCCGATACACATTATTTAATGGCCCAAATTGCAGGTTGGGTGAGAAGGTATTATTGGCATCGAAAGTCATTAAGGGAAAATTTGAAATCTCTTTTCCTATTTGGCCCAAAGAGCCTTCAACCTGCAATTTGAGTAAGAGCATATTGGCATGGGAATTATTCATAAAATTACCGGCAGTCTGATCATAGTTTGTGCTGTTTCCGTTGGCTCCTGTGGCTAAAATACCAAAGCGGGTAAAATTTGCCAGGTTGCAATGCAGCACGGAGTTTTTATTTTCGTGCACATAAATACCGGTATTGTTGTTGTTGATAAACTGCGTGGCTGTTGGGTCGTTTAAGAAATTATTGTCTACTGAGTTGTTCAGAATGCGGGGATGGTCGCTCGAATTACTATATATGCCAATGAGCTTTGGAATGCCGATGACCGTTTCAACGGTGGTATTTAAAAAATGGATCTGGTTCCCTTCAATTCTGTCATCCTTGCCATTATTTAAAGAAATACCAATACCTGCCTGCCCTTCGCTGATACGAATTCCATTGGTATTAATTTGGCTATGGCCCTGATGTATTTTACTGGAATAGGCGCTTAAAATGCCAATAGGGGGGAGGCCAATTAAGGTTGGTTCATCTTCGGGCATGCTGATGGTATTATTGTTGACAAAAAACCCGAGTGTGGATTCGTCCCCAGTCTTAACAATATTCCAATAGGTTTGATTCAAATAATTACTCGATATGTTGTACTTCTCTCCATCGCATTTTATAGCTCCGATTCCAATACCACAATGGTCAATATGTTGATTAAATACATTGGCTGAGGCTTGTATGAGAGAAACGGCTTGTTCACAGTTCTGAAAAGTTGGTGCCGTTAAGGCGGATGGGGATGTTGAATTTGTTATCAGCAATCTGGGTCTTCCACCAAACAGACTATTGGCTTCAGCATAAACGCCTACACCTGCTTCAGGTACGCTGCTGCCGTTATTTCTGGTGATGCCGGACATCGTATTATTTTTAAGTTGAATATACGAACTCGGAGCGGGTATTAATTGAATTTGTTGATTTGGCCCCTGCCCTATGGTAATCATCACCGTTTCATTGAATATTTTAATACCATTTTGCAGATTTTCGAATACATTTCCATCGTTAGGTGCGCCAATATCCCCTATTTGTAAACTAGCTGAATTGTACACATAAATGCCATGTTCAGGTTTTAAGTTGGCGTATGGTGCCAACATATTTCCATCAGCGGTAAAGGTATTGCCGGTGATACTACAATTGGTAATGGCGTTGTTTTCAAAAATGGCAATGCTCCGGTTACAATTTTTAAATTCGCCGTTGGTGATACCGGCTTTAGTCCTTGTTTCGCACAACGCCATTCTCCATATCCTGAATGGGCACAATTTTCAGGGTGATTTCCGCAGTAGGGTCTTCCGCATAAATCCCATCCCACATATCTTCACAAATTGCCCTGAAAACGCAACCCGAATTGGCCGTTAAAGTGGACCCGTTATTTAAAACAATTTTTGCATGGGAAGTCAAAAATATTCGGCAATTGCTTAGGTTTAAATCAGCATTCAATATCAAGGTACCAGTCACCAAAATGGTTTTATTATTCAAATTCGTTGTGTTACTCAAAGTCGTATTCTGCCAAAATTCATCATAATCAGTGTAATTTACAATCAGCGGCTTCCCACCGCAAAGGGTGTTATTCACAGCTAGCAATGGACAGGAAAATGAGCTGCCAGAATTAGGATTCGCTTTTGTATAATAGACTAAATCCGGGTTTGGCATGAATAAAGTATTTCCCGTTATGGCATTTTCATAAAAATGATTGCTACTGGAAACCCAAAGATTAAACCAATTTTTATAACAATCGGTATAGGAATTTCCGCGACAATACATCGGAACCGAATTGTTTTGATTGTCGTTTAATAAGAATTCGGACATATTGCAGTGTTTGGGGGTGTCGGGATGAGGATCAATAAAATCGGTATAAACTCCTGATTGCAAATGAGTCCCTCCATTTATATTCTTACTCGTATTTGTCGAAAGCGTTGTTTTAAAAACATTGCAATCCACTTCCTGCTTTTTAACCGAGGAAAAAAGATGGTATGACTGACTTCTATACCAGTCACCAACATATGGCCTCGGATCAAGTGTATCGACAAGGACAGGGGCCTTATAATGGTCCGGAATATTGTCGATATTGATATATGTGTAGTTATTTTTAAAAAACTGGCATTATCCGTATTACTCCTATTCATGCCATGGGCAAAAATTAATTGAGGGGGATAAATTTTCATCAGGCTATCCTCTTGCATGGGAATTTCCTCGTTAGAAATATAATTATACTCAATTCTACTGGCATTCTCTGCATCACATTCTATATATAACTGACCACTGGGTAATTGAGGATTGTATTTCTTCAAATACGAACGAATGCCATCCATAACTATGCCAGTTTCCGAGCCTGTTATTCGATTATATCGCACCTGAAATCCTCCTCTGCCATTTTCGATGTGTATGCCTCGGTCGTAGCCGCTCACATAATTAAATTCTGCTGAACAATCTTTGTTGTGTTCACAGCAGGTGCCCAAACCTAAGCGACCATATTGATGGGTTGTTGCAAGATCATTTTTGATATAATTAAAGTAGGATACGCCATTTCGAATTCCTTCTGTTAGAATAGCATCACCACTATTATCAAAATCATTATTGTCTTTTTTGTATCTGAGGCCCCATGTATTGAGTACCACATTGCTGTTGATATTGCAACTATCATTTCTTAAGGCATAAATCTTATTTTCACATGAATTCCATTTCCATAAATGTTCTCGATGATGAGGTTATCGACAAATACAGACTGAAAATATGTAATTCTCACTGCTGTGCCCATCTGAAATGTAACATCATGTTGTAAAGAAGGTGTCAAGGCATTATAAATATGCGAATTTGATGAAGAAGGTAATCCTTCCATATGCAAGCCGGAAATATTGATGATAAAATTCATCATTTTTGTATTCGGATCAAATATGTATGGTTCAGTTGAAGAATGCCCGCTACAATTAATATCGAAAAAATCATGTTGATTTGCATTCGTACTTTGTAAGTGTGGCATTGGACCGGGTTGATAGCTTAAAAATGTATTACTGGCCGGGTTCATCTGACAATTTATATGAACAGAACTGAGATGCGCATTCAAAAATGTCTCAATTGTTGGGGTAGCGTTAATACCGCAATTGGTGAAATTTGCAGAAGTATAGTTCTCTGCGCCAAACGCACTCCAATTGTTAGAATTAGGAATAGGGTGGAATGTATTTCCTAAAATTGGCGACAATTGGTTGTGATCAATATCCAAACCCAAAATATGAATCGTAATTGGCGCATAAATATCTGATAAGTTAGGAAAGGTAACACGATTAAATGAATGTTTATATCCAGTACCTGAAGGAGAAGCAAGCGTAAATGGTTTAAGTACTTCATTGATGATATAAATACTACGAGGAAATAGAATTGTATAAGTATGCGCAATAGTATGATTTCCCCCGTTTGAAACTTGCCAGATTTTTTGATTAACATCAGTCATGCACCTTTGAATGCCCAAAGTTGCATCTCCTCCTGAAACATTGATATAATCCTGTACATTATATATTCTGCCATATGAGCTTGGTTTTTTCGCCTCAGCATTAAATCCAAACAAAATCAATAGTAATAAACAGAATATTTGGCTCTAACTTGAAAAGTTATTCCTAAAAACTTTCACCATAAAATGTAGATTTTAGTTTACTAAAATTACATCATTGGAATCAATATTCAAATGGAAAATCATTTGTTTGTGTTTGGAGTAGATTTGTTAATCAGAGAATTTGAAGTAGAAAGGAACGTAGCTACAGTAAACAAAGCCTGTAAAGGGTTTTCACATGCACCTTCAATAACCGGGTCATCGTCCCTGGCTACAACGCACGTGGAATTACTACTCGAACACTTCCTTGAATTTGAAGCGTCTATGAGATAATCTGCAATCTCTATATTTAGATTTCTAAAAAAATACCTTCAATAAAAAACCGCCCATCAAGGCGCTTTTTCATGTGTGTCAGGCATGTTCAACAACTCTAGGGTGTAAGTCCCGAATGAGAGTTTCAGTTTTATCATTAGCCAACGGCAAGGTGTTCATTCAGAAATGAAATCTGGAAGGAAGCCTAAGGCAAACACTTGAACCTACGAACAGAAACTACATATTAGGCAGGGTAATGGGGATGATGTTGCATAAGAAACAAAAGTCCAAAACTGAACGAACCATTACTAAGTAAATGTAGAGGTTACATGAGTGGAAAGTGGTTGAACTTACCCTGAGAGGTCTTATCACAATCTGTCGATGACATGCGCGAATGTCAAAGAAGAAACATTACTATAGAGGCTGACACTAATATAGTGGGTGTGATAAGAAGTCAGCAGAGGTCATAGTATGTATCGTTGAAGCCATCATCAAACGGTGGAAGCTCTTGGGAAACAGAAGGACTGAATGTCAGAAGTGCTTTGAAGTAAATTGGGATTTATGATGAAACGAGAAAAGCAGAAACAGCAACAAAGCAAATCTGTACACAGGAAAGTAGAGTGGAACTCGAGGATAAAATGTGTAAGAAGCCTAGTGTAATCATGTATGAACAAGAGAAAAGGGGCAAGTGTTTTTTTTTGGGGGGGGGCTAATATCAAATTTCTATGTTAGAAGAAGTATTAGACATACGAAATGTAAAGTATGCACTAAAGCAAGTGACTAGTAACAAGGTGCTAGTGGCGTAGATGGTATGAGTTTAAAAGAGTTAAACGATTACATCAACGACCACTACTAGACATTTAGGCTAGATATTTTGGAAGGCAAGTATAAACCGCAACCAGTGCGTAAGGTAGAAATACCCAAACCAGGCGGCGGCAAACGGCTGTTAGGCATCCCAACAGTGATAGACAGACTAATACAACAGAGTATCAGTCAACGACTAACAGCGATATGGGAGCCTGAATTTCATTCATGGAGTTATGGCTTTAGACCCAATCGTAACGCCCATCAAGCAGTAACACAAGCACAAAAGTTTCTGGAAGAGGGTTACACAAAAGTTGTGGAGCTAGACTTAGAGAAATTCTTCGACAAGGTGAATCATGACTACCTAATGAGTTTATTAGCAAAGCGAATAGAAGATAAACGACTCTTAAAATTGTTGAGGGCTTATCTAACATCAGGTATCATGGAAGGAGGGATTACATCCCCCCGCACGGAGGGGACGCCACAAGGTAGTCCTCTGAGTCCATTATTGTCTAATATTATTCTTAACGAGTTGGATAAAGAGTTAGACAAAACGTGGTTTAAGGTTTGTTCGATATAGACGATTGTAGTATTTATACAAAGAGCCAAAGTCGGCTGAACGTGTAATGACTAGTATCACTACATTTATCGAAGTCAAACTCCACTTGAAGGTCAACAAGGAGAAGAGTAAGGTTAGCTATCCAACATCAAGTACACTTTTGGGTTATTCATTTTGCTACATGAAAGGGAAGATGGAGGATAAGAATCTGTTCCAAACCCATAGAGAGACTCAAAGAAAAGATGCGTGAAATATTTAAACGGTCCAATCCGAAGAGATAGAAATGAAGATAGAAAACTCAAGGGTAATACTAAGCGGATGGTGGAACTATTCTCGTTGACAGAGAGTAAAGCGCTCTGACTCAACTAGATAGTTTTATTCGAAAACGAGTTAGGATAAATGCTTGGTCACAATGGAAGCGCATAAAGGGATAAGGTATAAAATGCTTCGGCGGTTAAATGTCAATCATGATAAAGCATACCAATGGGCAAATTCCAGTAAGGGAAAAGCCAAAGTTAGGTCAAGCCCAATACTCCAAACAACATTAACCACAGGTGTACTGACCCGAATGGGATTAATTAGCTTAGAGGCAAACTTTACATTCAAACACCAACAAACAAAACTATTCTGACAAACCGCCGTGTACCAGACCGGTATGCACGGTGGTGTGAGAGGACGACAAAGATAGAATTCATCTATCTTTGTCTCCTACTCGGATTTCATATTTGAATAAAACTATTAATAGTCCATACCCATTCCACGCCGTGAGTCATAGCAGGAGCACGCTTGTGAGTTCTGGGTTTATCGGCACAACACATTCAGTGGTCAACATCATACCTGCAATCGAAGCAGCATTTTCCAGAGCCACACGACTTACTTTCGTTGGGTCAATCACACCTGCTTTGTAGAGATTTTCATAAACCTCAGTGCGGGCGTTGAAACCAAAGTCACCTTTTCCTTCGCGTACTTTTTGTACGATGATACTACCTTCCAAACCACAGTTGGCAACAATCTGACGAACGGGTTCTTCCAATGAGCGACGAATGATAGCAATACCTGTATTTTCATCATCGTTCAATCCTTTTAACTTAGCTAAGCTATCAATTGCACGAATGAACGCTGTACCACCACCTGGAACGATTCCTTCTTCAACAGCGGCACGTGTTGCATGTAAAGCATCATCCACACGGTCTTTTTTCTCTTTCATTTCCACTTCTGTAGCTGCCCCTACATAGAGTACGGCTACCCCACCGCTTAATTTTGCCAAGCGCTCTTGTAATTTTTCACGATCGTAATCGCTGGTTGTGCTTTCGATTTGGGCTTTAATCTGGTTAACTCGAGCAGTGATATCAGCTTTTTTACCTTTACCACCAACAATCGTTGTATTGTCCTTGTCGATAGAGATGCTTTCGCATTGTCCTAAGGAACTCAAATCAGCATTCTCCAATTTATGACCCATGTCTTCGCTAATCACTGTACCACCGGTAAGGATAGCCAGATCCTGCAACATTTCTTTACGACGGTCGCCAAATCCAGGCGCTTTTACGGCAGCTACTTTAATGGTACCGCGGAGTTTATTCACTACCAAAGTCGCCAATGCTTCACCTTCCAGATCTTCGGAGATAATCACCAATGGGCGACCGCTTTGTGCAACCTTTTCGAGGATATGCAGAATATCCTTCATGGTTGAGATTTTCTTATCATAAATCAAAATCATGGGGCTGGACATTTCAGCGATCATTTTTTCGCTATTGGTCACAAAATAAGGCGATAAATACCCACGATCGAATTGCATACCTTCAACCACATCAACGGTGGTTTCAGTACCTTTGCTTCTTCAACGGTGATAACCCCTTCTTTGCCTACTTTTTGCATCGCTTGTGCAATCAGTTTTCCGATATTATTATCGTTGTTGGCAGAGATAGTAGCTACTTGCTCAATTTTTTTATTGTCGTTACCCACTTTTTCAGATTGAGCACGCAAATTTTCAACCACCACGGTGACAGCTTTATCAATACCTCTTTTCAAATCCATTGGATTCGCACCAGCTGCCACGTTTTTCAAGCCTTCTGAAATAATTGATTGGGCCAGAACAGTTGCCGTAGTTGTACCATCACCAGCCGCATCAGCCGTTTTGCTTGCTACCTCTTTGGCCATTTGAGCACCCATATTTTCGATAGCATCTTCCAATTCAATTTCCTTTGCTACCGTTACACCATCCTTGGTTACATGTGGAGCGCCGAATTTTTTTTCAATGACCACATTTCTTCCTTTAGGACCGAGGGTTACTTTAACCGCATCAGCCAGGATATCCACGCCTCTTTTCATTTTATTGCGGGCGTCTAAGTTGAAATGAATTTGTTTTGACATATGTTTCTTTTTATTTGTTTTTTATTGGAATTTTTGTTTCGATTCGGTTCTGTCTAACATTCAAATTAAACGATTGCCAAAATATCGCTTTCGCGCATGATCAATAAGTCTTCTCCATCCAGTGAAATTTCAGTTCCTGAATATTTACCATACAAAACGGTATCACCGGCTTTAACAGTCATTGGTTCATCCTTTTTTCCGCTTCCCACAGCAACAACTACTCCACGTTGGGGTTTTTCTTTTGCTGTATCAGGGATGATGATGCCACCTGCTGTTTTGGTTTCTGCTGCTGCAGGTCGAACGATGACTCGATCGTGTAATGGGGTAATACTTACTTTTTTAGCCATTTTTATGAGATTTTTAGTGTTAATAATTCGAATTACCCTTCTTTAGCACATTTTATGCCAATGGAATTAAACAAGACATTCCGTCAGAAGACACTTCTTTCAATGCGCTTTACCCATATTTTCATTGTCATTTTTTCCATTAAAGATTTTTCCATTGGAAAATTTGACAGGTTGTCACAAAACCCTGTTAGGAAGATTTCTGAAATCGTTTGACTCCGTAAATGCCCAGAAAGGTGATCAGCGCACCGGGAATAATTTGCCAATGAAAGGGCTCGTTGAGTAACCAAACGCCCAATCCTAAGGCGACCATGGGATTGATGTATACATATACAGACACCAAGCTAAGTGGTAAATGTTTAATGGCATATTGATAACTCAAAAAACACATGACCGAACCCACTAAAACGAGATACATAAAATAGAGCCAGATTTGAGGGGATATCTGCGAAATCGGCACATCCGTTTCGAAAATCCAGGAGCTTAAAAAAAGCATGAGTCCGCCGAACAACATTTGCCAGGCCACGCCCACATAGGGATTCGATGGCATAACCTTTTTCGACAAAAGCAAGGTTCCGCTCGTCCATGTCAGGAGTGAGATTAAGGTCAGCGAAATTCCTGCCACAAAATGAGGTCCGGCACCAAATTCCTTTCCAAAAGAAGTGATGATGATAAAAATTCCAGCGAACCCAATCAATAATGAAACAACAACCATCCAGGAAACGCGCTTTCCATACAATACATAATTGCCAATAACGAGCATAAAGGGTAGTAAACAGCCAATGAGAGCACCCATAAATGAAGGAATATAAGTGATTCCCCAAGTGCTCAAACCATTACTGCAAGTAAAAAACAGGAAACCCAGCAAGGCATGAAATAATAACTCACGAGCCGGTAACCAGGGATTGCTTCGGAATGCAAACCAAATCAATAAAATAAGTCCTGCTGTTGTTTGTCGCATTGCACTCAGTTGCAAAGCAGGCACTTGTGCCAAAGCCAATTTCGAAACAAACCAGGTTGTACCCCATAAAATGGATATCGCTGTAAGGGCCCAATAAGCTTTGGTTTTTGGAGGATACATTGGTTTGCAAAGGAATCGAATTTGTTTGAAGCTCCCCCTCCCATGAATTGTTAATGTTGAGAAAATAGATTCCGTATTCTGCAAAATCGCTTACATTTGATTAAACAATTAATTGAACAATGAAAAAGATATTATTTATTGCATTGGCCTTGTTTGCTACAAGCACAATGTTCGCAGAAAAAAAATGTTGTAAAGACAAAGCTTCATGTGAGAAAAAAACAGAAGCTTGTGCTAAAAAAGAAGAAGGCAAAGCTTGTTCTGGTGAAAAAACCGGCGCTCAAGGTAAAGCCTGTTGTAAAAAAGGTGGCACTGCTTCTGCAGATGCAACACCAGCCAGCGACGCTTCAGCATCAGCACCATCTTGTCAGAAAAAAGAAGGTGGAAAAGCTTGTTGCCAAAAGAAAGGTGAAGCTGCTCCAGTTCAGGGAACACGTTAATTCAGAGTTTGTTGCATCCTGAATTTCAGGTTGGCTTCAAATGAATTCAATCATAAAAAAACCGCCAATTTGTTTGGCGGTTTTTTATTATACAAAAACAATACTCAGGATTGAGTATCTTCATCGTTCTTCAATTTCTGAATATAGTTCAGGGCATCTGTCACAACATCACTACAAATCACAATAAAGGAATCCTTAGGGGCATTTTTTACGGCATGGTCAATGGCCTCCAATTCTTTTAATATCACCTGAACCGGCATATCCGGTTTTTTGCGTTGAATACCCTCAGTTAATAGTTGAATGATATTGTCTTCGGTTCTTCCACGCAAATGTTTATCCTGACGAATGATGATTTCATCAAACATATTCGCGGCTATTTCGCCCAGGTCACGGATATCTTCATCTCGTCGATCGCCGGTTCCGGAAATGATACCAATTTTCCGTGAGGCCTGCACTTTATCAACGTAGGCTTTTAATACTGCAAAACCAGCCGGGTTGTGCGCATAGTCTGCAAGCACCTGGAAGTTTTTAAACTGAAACAGATTCATTCTTCCAGGGGTTTGAGCCGGACTAGGAATAAATGTTTGTAACGCCTGACGGATGTCCACAACGGTAAATCCACGGAGATAGCCCCGCCAACACAGCAGGCATAATATTCATCACATTAAACAGGGCCTTTCCACTTTGGGTGAGCGGAATTTGATGGGCTTTATCTATTTGAATTTTCCATGCCCCCTTTTGTATGTAAATCATATCGGTTTGCTCATCGTACACGGCAGCAATTCCATTTTTACTGCAATGCTCCTTGATACGTTTGCTTTTCGGATCACAACTAAAAAATGCGACATGACATTCCAATCCTTCACGCATTTTATAGACCAAATCATCATCCGCATTCAATATGGCAAATCCTTCGGGCATCACACTCTGAACAACCACCGATTTTACCCGGGCCAATTGCTCAACAGTATCAATGCCGCCCAAACCCAAATGATCAGCGCTGATATTGGTCACAATGCCAATATCACAGCGATGAAAACCTAAGCCCGCTCTTAAAATACCCCCTCTGGCACATTCTAGAACAGCAAAATCGACTGTAGGGTCTTTCAACACAAACTCAGCACTAATGGGCCCTGTACAGTCGCCCTTCATCATCATTTGATTTTGAATATAAACCCCATCGCTGGTCGTAAAACCAACCTTATGTCCCATACTTTTCACCAAATGAGCCGTTAAGCGCGTTGTGGTTGTTTTACCATTGGTTCCTGTAATTCCTATGATGGGTATACGAGCCGAGCTCCCCGGCGGATACAACATATCAATCACCGGTTCTGCCACATTTCTTGCCAAACCTTCACTCGGTTCAATATGCATTCTAAATCCCGGAGCAGCATTCACTTCCAACACAGCACCTCCGTTTTCTTCGAGCGGGGTCGATAAGTCCGGTGCCATAATATCAATTCCGCAAATATCCAGTCCAATGATTCGGGCGATTCTTTCGGCCAGAAATATATTATTGGGATGTACAAAATCGGTGACATCCGTAGAAGTTCCTCCGGTACTCAAATTCGCGGTCGGTTTTAACATCAACTCCTCCCCTTTTGGGATAATGCTATCCAATGTCAATTCTTTATCTGCCAATATTTTTTCGGTGACCGCATCTCCTTTCATTTGAGTCAGCACTTTTTCATGTCCGTAGCCCCTTCTTGGATCCGCATTCACGGCATCAATTAATTGTTGTAAAGTGCTTTTCCCATCTCCCGTTACACAAGCCGGAGTGCGTCGGGCGGCACAAATAAATTTGTAGTTAATCACCAACAAACGAAAATCGTATCCGGTTATAAATTTCTCACAGATAATGGCTCTCGAATGTTTTTTGGCAATTTCAAAAGCGAGTTGAGCACTGCCCCAATCTTTGATATTTGTGGTGGCTCCTCGTCCATGATTTCCGTTAATAGGTTTTAGTACCACCGGGTAACCAATTCGTTTAATGGCTGCTTCCAGTTCTTCTTCGGTATAAATGATTCGTCCTCTTGGAACAGGCACTTCAGCAGCTTCCAAAAGATTTTTAGTATCCTCTTTATCGCAGGCAATTTCAACGGCAATATTGCTGGTTGTACTTGCAACAGTAGCCTGAATACGACGTTGATTCATTCCGTATCCCAACTGCACCAGTGAATTTTTATTTAATCGAATCCAGGGTATTCCTCGATGAATCGCTTCGGTAACGATAGAGCCCGTGCTAGGCCCTAAGCGTACTTTTTCTCTGATTTCGCGCAACTCCTGTATAAATCCATTGATGTCAAAATCTTCTCCTTCCACCAAACGACGGGCAATTTCAACAGATGCTGTAGCTGTTGCTTTTCCTACCTCTTCTTCGATGTAAGAAAACACCACATGATACACCCCTTCTTTACTGGTGCTCCGTGTACGTCCAAATCCGGTTTCCATGCCGGCGAGGGTTTGTAACTCGAGCGCAATATGTTCAATCACATGTCCCATCCAGGTGCCTTCTTCAACCCGGGTAAAAAATCCGCCTTCTACGCCTTCGCTGCAACGATGACTGAACATGGTCGGAAACATATTTTTAATGCGCTCCAAAAAACCCGGAATTTTATCAGTAGGCTTTTGTTCCAAATCTTCCAAATCCAATAACATCACCACCAATTTATGCCGGCGCACACTCCAGTAATTCGGCCCCTTCATGACCTTAATCTCTAAAATTTTCATTTCGCTTTTTTTTATTTTGTATGCCGGGCACCTTGCAATTTCACCCAGCTTTTAATGCACCAATATAGGATTGAATTTCGATGCTAACAAATTTTTTACATTTTTTCCAAAGGCCTATTTGAGGCGATTGCTCCCTTTTTCATCTAAACAAAAACGCCCCTTTTCAGGAGCGTTTCAGTTTATTCTTGAAGAGAAAACTTATTTGGGCGGCCGGGCAGGCTATCCACTGCAAGTCCTCTCCCGCTATCGCGGTATCCGGGCTTTCCGTTTCTATCCTTGCCGCAGCATCAGCTTGATTCAAAGCATGCCTAGCGCATTCAAATTATTTTTTTCGTAGGTCCTTTAACCAAGCCTTGAATTTTTCGACTTTGGTTTTCGGCTCCTCTTCTTTTCCGTAACCATACCCATAACCATAGCCGTAAGCACCTTTTCCATATCCGTAGCCGTAACCATAGCCGTAGCCATAACCGTAACCATAGCCATAACCATAGCCGTAGCCTTTTTTACTTTCAGAACCATTGAGTAATACGGCCATGTTTGGTAAACGTTTGTCGAGATACATCGCATGAGGTATATGCAACAATCGTTTGTCGAGCACATGGGTTCGTACCACATAAATAAACGAATCCGCATACTGACTAATCAAGAGAGTATCAGTCACCAGTCCGACCGGAGCTGTATCCACAATAATGTAATCGTACATCTGACTAATCTCTGCGAACATTTGCTCTACCCGAGGATGCATCAACAATTCGGCCGGATTTGGCGGGATATCACCGGATGGAAGGAAATCAATATTTTCTTTCAAAGGTTTCTTAAGGATCAAATCGCTCAGGTTTAAATCCTGTTCGGATACATAATTAGAAATCCCTTTTCGTTCTTCCAAACTAATATATTCCAAAATTTTAGGAGCGCGTAAGTCCATCCCCACCAGGAGTACCTTTTTACCGGTCAAACTTATGGTAGAGGCCAAATTCAAGGCCACAAAGGATTTACCCTCCTTGGCCAAAGTGGATGTTACAAATATCACCTTGGCATCTTTAACATGTTTGGACAGTAAAAATTCGAGGTTGGTTCGCAATAATCTGAAGGACTCAGCAATATTGCTGTTTTGACCTTTGGTGATTACCAATTTCTGTTCATCATCTGTTTTCGGAATATCCCCGATGAATGGAATATTGAGTTTTTCCAAATCACGTTTACCATGAACTTTGGTATCGAGCAACTGTTTCAGATAAATCAAAATCGACGGAAAAAACAATCCCAATACAAAAGCAGCAGTGTAAATATTTTTCTTATCCGGCGATACCACGATCCCGTTACTATATGCTTCATCAATCACTTTTACACTGGCTACGGTAGCGGCCAATGAGATGTTTGTTTCCTCTCTTTTTTGTAACAGGTACAAATACAATTGTTCTTTGATTTGTTTTTGTCGCTCAATGGAACGTGATTGACGTGTTTCACTCGGCACAGAAGCCATTTTAGACGCAAAGCCTGATCCGTAACTAGACAAATCGCTTTTGCGAATATTCATGGTGCTTTTAAAATTGGTGATACTTTCTATCAGATTCTGACGAAGTGAACCTATTTGATCATCAATACCTTCAATGATTGGATTCTCCACCGTAGATGATTTCATCAATTTATTTCTTTCCAAAATCAATTGATTGATAGTCGAAATATAACCGGCACTTGCTGCATCTTGTAAACCCAAATTCGCAGGAATCAGATCTGTATTGTTATTGTGAGATAGTACGTAATTGTAAACATATTCTGCCAGCTTGAATTGGGTATTCATTTCAGACAGTTTTTGGTCAACCTGTCTGTCAGTTTCCATACTCATCCGCGCCTGTGCTTCCAGGTCAACAATATTATGGCTTTGTTTAAAGCCTTGTTCCTGACCTTCTACATCAGCCAATTCAGAGGTGATATAAGCCAAGCGCTCATTGATAAAATCGGATGTATTTCTGGATATTAAGTTCTTGTCTTCAATCGCATCTTCATTTCGTTGTTTGATGAGGTTATTGAGTACGTCCTGACCTTTGGCGATATCCCGATCCCGCAAGGTCATCAATACCACGTTCGAAGATTTGTTGATAGGCTTTAAAGCCAATGAACTGAGATATCGATTCACGGCTGATTTCTCCGGTGATATTTTCACCTTGATTTCCCGATTCAACCAGGGTTTTATTTGTTTTAATTCAGGCTTGAGGGTGATCCATCCCAAACTCGTTTTGACCGTATCTCCAAAAAGTTTTTCGCCTTCAAAAATTTTGTCTTTAATTTCAAATGAATTGGGTGACTTGATGGTAATCGACATCGAACCGGACATCCGTCGGAACAATTCAGGCTTGGTTAAAAAAATCACTTTAAAAGGTCGGGATTTATAAACCTCGCGATCAATCACATTGCCTTTTGTAAAATACGAAACCTGCAAATCCAATTCACGAACAACACGGGTCATTAAGAATCTTGATTTATAAATTTCCAGTTCATTGGATAAAGTTGAAACAGACCCTTTTACCAAACCCAACTGTTGTAGGGCCGATAACTCAGTGCCACCCTGCTTATCGTCATGCACAAGCACGGTAGCCTCCATCTCAAAAATGGGATTTTGGTAGCGCAGGTATACAAAAGCGATCAGGAAACAGATAACCAGACTCAGTAAAAACCAAATCCAATGTTGCAGTAAAATACCAATGACAAATTTGATATTAAACGACGAAACGGTACTGTCCTGATTACTATCGTTGACTTGAAATTCCTGTTTTTCAGACTGCATGAAATTAGTTATTGCGGGTTAGGATAAAGTACATATTGATCAGAAACGAGGTGGTAGACATGGTAACTGTCCAGTAACGCAAATTATCCGTGGTTCGGTTAATTTTTCGGTTATGGGGTTCAATGTAAATCAAATCGTTTTGTCGGACATAATATACCGGTGAATGAAAAATACTGTCGGAAGTAAAATTGACATGGGTTTCTGTTCGAATACCATTTTCTTCACGAATCACCCGAACATTTTTATAAATACCCATGATATCGAGATCACGCGCCATACCAATCGCTTCTGGTAAGGTGAGTCGTTCTTGATTCACCGTATAAACGCCAGGAGCACGTACTTCACCCAGAATGGTGAATTTAAAATTGGTGAGCCGCACATTCACGATCGGGTTGTTGATATATTGTAGCAACCTTTTTTTCAACATTTCTGTGGCTTCAACCGTTGTTAAACCGGCTACCTCAACACGTCCTAAAACCGGGAATTCAATCATACCATCGGCATCAATGAGGTAATTGGAAGCTGACTGATTGGTTGTTTGATTTAAGTTAAATGGCTTAACCGCTTCCGGATTCAGCGCAGAAACGAAAATCGAAATCTGATCATCGGTGCGCAATACGGCTGGTTGATAAAAATCGAATCAATTTTTACGCATCGAATCAGGCATGGAAGCCTTTTGGAAATACACATAATCTTTACGCGGTATACAGGAACTGAACATCGAATAAAGAAACACGCTTAAAGTGATTGTAAAAGAGGGAAATAAGTACTTTTTCATATATAAAATATGGTCTGGGTTATCTGTAACTTTCTTGCTGTGCAGGCATCACTTTTAGGCCAAAATACCTGATTTCGGAAAGGTGGGGCAAGTTACTGCAATTTGTTTGTTCAACCTATGTTAAGGAGCACTTGCAGGCCTTTTTAACCCTTCCTTTGCAGCCTTGGTTTATCGGGCAAGCGCCGGAGCCATTTTCAAATCTGCCACTAAATGATCGTAAGGTGAGTTCTGACTGATATATTCAGGAACGAGGGCTTTGAGCATCAATACCATTTCGTGATTATCAGGCGATGAGCGGCCTTTTTGTTCCATTTCATGGATAGACTGACTAATTTTTGTGTATTCATACTCAATCACACGTGCGATCATGATTTTATCATGGTGAGTCGGCAAAATGGATTCCTGATCGTTGAGCAATTCCTCATAAAGTTTTTCCCCAGGACGTAATCCGGTGAATTCAATTTTGATATCCTTACCAGGCGTTAATCCGGACAATTGGATCATTTTTTCAGCCAAATCAACAATCTTGACTGAATCACCCATATCGAACACAAAAATCTCTCCGCCTTTACCCATGACTCCGGCATCCAGAACCAATTGACAGGCTTCGGGAATTGTCATAAAATATCGGGTTACATCAGGATGTGTGACCGTTATGGGTCCTCCTTGCTCAATTTGCCTTTTAAACAGAGGAATTACCGAGCCATTGGAACCTAGTACATTTCCGAAACGGGTTGTGATATAAGCTGTTTGAGAAATTTTATTCTTGCTCTGAACATACATTTCGGCCACCCTTTTGGTAGCACCCATCACATTAGTGGGATTTACGGCCTTATCTGTAGAGATAAAGACCATTTTTTGCACCCTGAATTCATCCGCTAAATCGGCAACATTTCGGGTGCCCAGAATATTGACCTGAAGGGCTTGCAAAGGATTTAATTCGATAGCGGGCACATGCTTATAAGCAGCAGCATGAAAAATAATTTCAATAGGATGATCAGTAAAAACTTTTCTAAGCAATACCTGATCGCGAATATCAGCGAGTAGTGCAGTGCATTGAATATTTTTATCATTGACCTGCTTACGAATTTCCAATTCCAGATTGTGCAAGGGTGTTTCCGCCTGATCGAGTAAAATCACGTGGGCCGGACTAAATTTCAGAATCTGACGGACTAATTCAGAACCAATACTACCGGCAGCACCGGTTACCAAAATATGTTTTCCGTTGACTTCTGATGCAATGATATCTTTATTCAGGGTGATCACATCCCGACCAAGAAGTTCTTCAATCTTTACGTTTTTAATTTGGGCAGTTGTGAGTTGTCCATTTAACCAATGGTCAATCGGAGGCACAACTTTTACCTCTACCTTATACTTCAAACATTTATCGATTATTTCACGCTTCTTGTAACTCGAAATATTTTGGATGGAAATAATCAATTGGCTGATATCATATTTTTCAACCAAGGTATCCATATCCGTATCGAAATTCAAAATCTTGATGCCTTTGAGAATTTTCCCTTTAAGGCTGGAGTTATCATCTAAAAAAGCCGTGACATCATAAAAAGGAGAAACCGCATCATATGTTAATCGGCCCGACTCACCGGAACCGTAAATGATGATTTTTGGTTTTCGTCTGGCCCGTTTACCCTGATTAAAAATAAACCGTATTCCCAAACGGAATTGAATCAATAAATAAAGGCTTAGGAAGTAATGAATGGCTGCCACATTAAAGGGAACAGCATAGGCATCCCAATGTAAACGAGGCGCTACAAATCCAATGAAGGTAAGATTCAACACCAGAGATAAACTGCGGGCGAAAAACAGAACCTTGATATCATAAATCCCGGTATGCCGGATAATACCCTCATGGGGGCGAAAAATAAGATGACCAATGAGTGAAAAAATCAGCACCCCAATCAAGGCCTTGTAATAATCAATAAAACTCAGCGCATAAACAGCTAGTTTAGTTTGTAAGGTATATGCAATTAAAAGAGAGGTAGCAATGAGGCATAAATCAATCAGGAGCACGATCCATTTCGAAACGAACTTTCCCCGTAATAACCTTCGTGGGGTTAATGACTTCAATATTTCCAATTGTCCCACTGCAAACGAAGGTACTAAAGCCTGACTGATATTTTTACTATTCCGCATCATCATTCGGTTAATGGCTATGCGCTAGTTACAACCTCATTGGCCAGAAGTTTGCTACATTCCGGCAAATGAGCCGCACAGGTGATTTTTGCCCCGGGCATCAAAATGCTATGAGCGCCAATTTGTGCATCATGGTGCAGGCCACATTGGAGATGTAAAACACAATTCATGCCGATTTTGCAACCCACCGTTAAATAAGCCTGCGGAAAAAGAATAGAACCTTGTCCGATGACCACAGATGTTGGATCATAAACCCGGGCATCCGGATGAATTAAAGTAGCCCAAACTACCTTGCCATTCAGGTTTTCAAAAATTTTTTTACGAATCAATGGCTGTCCAACGGCTATGATACATTCGGCCTGCTTTACTTCCTTCAACTCATTCAAAGTTCCTAAAATAGGTATACCCTGAAAATCATTTCCGGCTTGAAGGGCATCATCCCAAATTCCGACAAAATGAATCTGCTTGCCAAAACAGGCAATGATATCTTTCGCTAATCCCCCGCCTCCAACCAGATGCACAGATTGTTGAATCATTTTCGGGCTTTTTGTTTTCGGGTTAATACAATAATCCAACGTTTGGCCACGATATAAACCACTGACAGAATAGTCAAACAAGCCAATAATTGCCACATGGGAATATGTCGACTTTTCAGAATCCACATGTTGATGATAAACTGAAGCGATCCATAAATAGCAGAGACCACCAAATGAGGCCATTTCATTTCGTTAGATAACATTTGAAATAAATGACGGCGATGGGCCTGAAAAATATTTTCTCCTAAAAATAAGCGGTGTAAAATCGTCCAAACACTATCGACCCCAAATACCGCCAACATGAGTATATACTTTGGTTCAAAGGATTCCAATGAAGAAGTACCGAATTCACTGATACCGGTTCGAGGCAACCAAACATGAAAACTCAATCCGAGAATGAGAAAGATCAGAATATATCCCATCGATACACTGCCCACATCTCCTGCAAAACATCTGGCATTTTTACGAAAGTTAAAAAACAAGAAAACGATCAATGCCGCAAGCAGATAAATCATGGGCTCCCTGAACCCTGTGGATGTATCAAAAATCATCAAAGGGAGAATCACACTCAAGGCATTTAAGCCGGTTATCCCATTAATACCATCCATAAAATTGATGGCATTAATTGCACCAATACAAACAATAAACAAAGTGATTTGTAACCACAGAGGTAAAATGGTGAGTAATTCCATTTCAAAAAAACACATAGCAAAACCAACGGTGTGAAAGACTAAACGAATTTTATTATCAACACTTTTTATATCATCGGCAAAACTGACAATGGAAATAATCAATAAACCGATCGTCATGAAAATAAAAGTCTTCTGGCTGAACATAAAAAATAAAATCCAAGCAATCGGAAAAATAATTCCACCGCCACGTATGGTGGATTTTTTATGCGATGATCTGCGGTTTGGTTTATCCTTGATTCTGAAATGATCGGCTAAATGAAAATAGCCCCATTCGATCAGAAAAAGAATGCAAACCAATCCTACAAAAAAAACATACTCCATGGCATTCATATCAATTCTTTTTTATGTATTACAATTTGGGGCTTCCAGCCTAATTCACGGCTAGCCTTTTCGGATGAAAAAGTGAGGGTCAATGAAAGTTTTTTCACTTTATGGCTATTGAGTGGAAATTTTGGCCCTAGCAAATCACCCATTTTGGATAAAATATTAATCAACCAGTTGGGCAAGCTGCGAGGATTGTTTTTATGCAGCGATTGAGCAATCCAGGTTTCTATCTCGGCCATGGTCGGGTCATATTGATCGCTCAGATGATAAATTCCTGAACTTTTGGGCAAGGACAACAACCATTTGGCAATATCTTCTGCCAATACAAGCGATTTTTTCGTCAATCGATTCCCTACATTAAAATAAAACCCCTTTCGGATGGCATTTACCATAGCACCCAAATTACCCGGTGCATTCGGCCCAACAATCAACGGAAGTCGCAAAATCAATAAAGGAACATTCATTTTTGCAGCCCATTCCTGGCATTTTTTTTCGGCGGCAATTTTACTTCTGGCATAAGGCGTTTCGCCGTTCAATTCCTGCGTTTCGCTGATCATATGACCTTCTTCTAAACCATACACTGAAACGGAAGAAATAAAAACCAATTGACCGGGAAGATGTGCAGCGTTTTCAAGTCCTCGCAAAAAATTTTCTGTTCCCTTCACATTCACCTGCTAAAAAGCTTTCACCTCATCTTCATTGGATGGAACCATATGAGCCTTACCGGCAGCATGAATCACCAAATCATATTTCTGATTTATATCCGGAACATCATGTCTCAAATCAACATTCATATCTGCATCACTTCGTGCTAAACCGCTTACCTGATGTCCGGCATCAATAAAATTATTTTTGAGTATTTTACCCAAAAAACCATTCACGCCTGTAATCAGTATATTCATTTGGATTGATGTACTTGAATGAGGGCTTTTAACATTTTATCGGCAAGTACGGTTTTATCAAATTCCTGTCGTGCAACTGTCAATGCCCTTTGTCCCATCGCACGAACTTTTTCCGGATGGGCATCCCAATCAATCAACGCATTTGCCAGCGCTTCCGGATCATTCGGCGAAAGCGTTAACCCGGTTTGTGTTTCTTCTAAAAAGGTTTTCATCCAGCCATTTGTATTTTGAATCACCGGCACACCTGCTGCAAGAGATTCAAAAAATTTGTTGGGTGAGGACGTATCTAAAACCGGGGTTCCATGAAGTGGCACCAAAGACACCAATGCATTTTGTATAAAGGCGACCAATTCATGTTTGGGAATGAGCCCCCAACGGATAAAGTTATCAATCCCCCTTTCAGCGGCAGATTGTTCGAGTTGCTCACGTTGTTGTCCTTCTCCAATCAATAATATTTTGATATCCGATCTTCCTTTTTGCTTCAGGATGGCAGCGGCTTCGAGCAACCAGGATGAATTGTTGACCTTGCCAATGTTTCCGGTATAAATAGCATATTTATCGGGGATTAAACCTTTGTCGACCGGAAAAGATGCAGGCGTTGAAAACATGTCAATATTGGCTGCATTGGTTACATCAATCACAAAAGGATGATGATGTTTTTGCACAATATGATCGCGCATACCGGAAGACAAGGCCACTATGAGAGATGAGGCATTGTAACATTTTTTTTCAAACCAATAGGCCAGTCTTTGTATTCTTTTATTCCGAATAATACCCAATTCAATGGCACCTTCGGGCCAAAGATCACGAGCCTCGAAAACCAATTTCCGGCCACGCAAATACCTGGCAGCCAAACCCGGCAAACCCACTGTAATCGGACCGCTACTAGCAATCACAATATCTGCAGGAAGTCGAATGGCATAATAGCATGACATCAACGCATATTGTAAAAAAGATCCGATTCGTTTAAGAATAGGTTGCTTATTATCAATTTGTACATTGATAATTTTCACCTGAATTCCTTCGAACCATTGGGTTTCTAAAAATCGAACGGCTTTTAAGTCTGACTTTGAATATACGCTCGTCACCACTGTTACCTCATGCCCTTCTTTGACCCATTGAGATGCAAATTCATACACCCGTGTACCCCATGAACCATTGGGCGTAGAAAAATATTGATAAAAATAAACGATCTTCATAGCCTAGCTTTAAGCAGCACTCATTTCGGATAAAATGGCGATGATTCTTTGAGCTGTTTTTCCATCCCACTTGTCTGGAATTTCACCTTTTTTCCAAACGCCATCCATCAGTTTTTTCATCGCTGGTGCAATCGCCTTCGGGTCCGTGCCCAAGAGTTCGTTTGTTCCTATGACACATGTTTCTGGTCGTTCGGTTGAATTTCGAAGGGTCATACAAGGAATGCCCATGACTGTTGTTTCTTCCGTAATTCCTCCCGAATCTGTGATCACTGCTTTGGCATGTTGAACCAAATAATTAAATTCAAGATAACCCATAGGGTCGGTCAACAACAGTTCCGGAAATGAAATACCAAACTGCTCCATATTTTTTCGTGTGCGTGGATGTACCGGAAATACAACCGGCATTCCATTGCTATTGTTCACAATTTCCTGTAATAAATATTTTAACTGATTGGGATCATCCACATTAGCCGGGCGATGTATGGTGATGACAAAATATTGTTTCGCCTGCAATTGCCAGCTATCAAAAAATACCGGTTTCCTGAATGAAGCCTGATGTTTTAACAAGGTATCAATCATGGTATTGCCAACGAAATAAATTTTAGATGGATGGATACCCTCTCGTTGTAAATTTTCGCCGGCTTCGGGTGTGGTAGTAAAAAAGTAATCCGAAATACTATCGGTTAAAAGGCGGTTGATTTCTTCGGGCATACTACGATCATTCGAACGAATGCCCCCTTCAACATGGGCAACCCGGATATTTAGTTTTTTTGCTACGATGGAACAAGCCATGGTGGACGTAACATCTCCTACAACCAAGACAAGATCTGCAGGATTTGCCAATAGCTCTTGTTCAAACTTGAGCATGATGGATGCTGTCTGCTCAGCCTGAGTTCCTCCTCCACATTCCAGATTCACATCGGGGAAAGGAATATTCAATTCCTTGAAAAAAGTATCACTCATTTTTTCATCGTAGTGCTGACCGGTGTGTACCAATCTGTATTCAAGCGCTATGCCCTTCTCCTGACTTTGTTTGATCGCTTCAATGATTGGTGCGATTTTCATAAAATTCGGACGAGCCCCGGCAATTAGTGTAATCTTCATAAATTCTTTCTTACAATTCCGAAAAAAACTGCTTGAGTTTTCCGGCTTTTGTTCGTTCAATATGTGTCTTTTTTTCGTAAGTCGCCTCTAAACCGGGTTCGAGATATTGATCCATGGCTTCCTTAATTTTTATTTTTTCAAGATCACTAATCTCGCGTTCGGCTACATATTCAAAATGAAAATGATGGAGCGTTTTTTGTCGAATAATAAATTCTTTCATAAACCCGCCGCCTTCGAGTAAACTTTTGGAGATATAGTAAAAAGTTAAACCCGGTGATTTTTTCCCACTTGGCAAAATAGCAATATCATTGGTGCGTCCAACGATTCGTTCAATCACTTGATAGGGGCCCTTGTTTGATGATTTGAGCAAAACGCGGTCACCGAGTTCATAACGAATAAATGGCATGGCTTTGTTGTAAAGCGCCGTAACGATCACACGCCCCTCTTCACCCGGTTTAACAGCCTGTCCTTCATCATTCAAAATTTCGATGTATTGTGTTTCATGCGTGAGCAAAAAATCGCCTTGTGCATCTTCGAACCCCAATAAATCCAATTCAGCTGCACCATATTCATTGACCACCCTTGTTCCCAATCCTTTTTCCAATATTTCGCGGTCGATACTGTCACAAACTTCCGAAGTCGTAAAGGCCACTTTGAGTGTCGGGCAAATGGACTTTAAAGTAAAATGATTTTTCAAACAGTAACGCGCTAATAAAACCAATGAACTGGTGTAACCATTGAGGTAAACAAAAGCTTGTCGATTAAATTGCTCAACATATTGTTCCAATACCCGGTCTGACAAATCGAACACCGGAAAACGCACCCTGCAGGCGATTTGGTCTTTTAATTTTTCTTTGTAGTATTTTATTTTACTGAGAGGAATTCCGTAGAACCGGGCCTGTAAATCACGACCAATTTCAATATCATGCCAGGCAAATCGATTACGAATCAATGCCCAGCTCAGTGCATGACAAGGTTTATCTTTTGCAAAATAAAAGGGCGTGCCACTGCTACCGGAAGTATTATGCAGCTGTACATCGCTAGCTTTAAATCCCTGCGACAAACGTTCTTCAATGGGTGCCTGAATGCTGGATTTAGTAAGAATCGGCAAATCATCCCACTCAGTATTGTGCCCAACAAAAGCTGCATAGGCAGGATTGTTTTTTAGATGATGTTGTAAAATCAGGTTTGTCTTTTCCAACTGATAAGCCTCTAAATCTTGTTTACATCTTTGTTGTATCTCCTTTAATTGTTTTTCTGCTTCCGGTAAATGAAAGCCCTGCAACTTAAAAGATAGATTCATCCAATTCATAAAAATTCTTACGCTCTTTTGGTAGGTATCACGATATTAATTGGCCAGTTCAAGATTTAAAGAACCTGTCCCGCCATCAAATGATGTTAGCTTTTGAGTCCTTCATGTCGTTTGTAAGCCGACAATCGATCGAACCAATATGATTTGATTTCATTCCAGGAAAATGACTGTGCTCTTTGATTGGCCCGCTGCCCCATTTCGAGATTCAATGCGTGATCTGAAAGCAGTCGTTTTATTTTTGACGCAAAATCTGCCGCATCTCTTTCTGCAAAAAGCATCTGTTCTTCATCCTTCCAAATGAATGGAATTTCTCCCACTGAAACACTCACACAAGGGATGCCGCAAGAAGCAGCCTCAACCAATGCAACACCAAAACTTTCGTAACGGGTCGTATTGAGATAAACGGCATGCGTTTGATAATAATGAAAGAGTTCATGATTGGGAACCGGACCAATGACATCAATATAGGTTTCCAGTCCTTTTTCGCGAATCAGCGTTTGGCATGCATGCAAGGTGGATTGATCAGGGCCTAACATCGTAAGTCGGATATCCGGAAATTCATTTTTTAAAATCCCGACTGCTTCAATGGCCAACTCGGGATGGTAGATATCATTAAATGCCCTGACCCACAACAACGTATTTTTTTTAACGGCGCTGCGATCAAAAGGAAAACGTTTTAAGTCAATGAAATTAGGAACATACTCTACTTTTAGACCTTTAGATTGTATACATGCCTGAATAAAATACGAAGGAGTATTAATTAAATGGGCCCGACTCAGCACCCGTTTACACCACTTGGCATGTTGTTCATAAAACTCGCAGAACGCTCCACCACGTAAGGTAAAAATGACGGGTTTGCCTAAAATGCTCGCCAAAAGCGAAACGGCATCCTGCAAGTAAAATGACTTCAAACTAAAGCTCTGCAATAAAATGACATCATAAGTCCAAAATCGACAGACACCCCATAAGGTATCCAATAATCGAAGGGGTAAATTTCGGTAAGCCGATTTTTTCAAACAAACATAACCCTCGGCCATCAATTGCTGATACAATTTTCCGCCCTGCCCGGAAGGCCCGGAAGGTGTGTCAAAAATGGGTCCGACAATGAGTAATCTAGGTATGGTCTGCATACTTTATCAACTTCGCCGGTACTCCGCCCATGATTGCAAAGGGTTCGGTAGATTGAGCCAAAACAGAATTCGCTGCCAGCAAGGTAGTGGCACCCATTTCAACACCAGCTAATACAGTTGCATGTGCCCCTATCCAGGAGCCATCTCCAATCAACACTTTTTTTCGTCCTACTGGAGGGCCTTCATAATAAGATCCATTTTTGATGGAATGATTTCCGGTAACCACCACCACATAAGGACCAAACAATATTTTATTACCAATGATGATTTCTTCTCCGGCCGAAAACCAACAACCCTTTGCGATATACACATCATTTCCAATGCTCACATTAGAAGCATTGTAAAAAGTAACGTCCCGGCCAATTTTAATATTGCGACCCGCTTTTTTCAAAAAAGGTGCTGCCAATATTCCTCTGAAACGGAGCAAACTGATATTGTCCGGAAACCAATTAGTAAGTGTCAACACAAAATGAAGTGGCCAATCGTAACGGAGGAGTCGAAGTAAATTTTTCATCAGTAAATAGTTGATCCTTCGTTGGAGATTTGTTTGTTTTTTAATGCAAGCAAACGATCCAGTAAAATTTTACTCTGTATCTCTAATGTATTTTGTTTCGCCAATACATAGCCATTTTGGATTAATTTTTTTCTCAGTAGTTCATCACTTAAAAGAGTTTCGACAGAATTTACAATTTGAGAAACATTGCGAGGATCGATGAGCATCGCATCTTCCTGATCGCGTAAATAATCTGGAATGGCGCCTACCTTGGTTGCAATGACCGGTAAGCCATTGGCCATCGCTTCCCAAATGGTTCTAGGAAAACCTTCATGATAGGAAGCCAATAAATAAATATCTGACTGTTGATAAACAGCATTGAGTTCCGCACCCACAGCTTTCTTTCCATGAAAGATGACTTGTTGTTGTACTCCATACTCCGTAGCTTTTGCTTTGAGTTGATTGAGTACAGATTGATCTTTACTGGCATCCCATCCAACAAAATTCAACCGCATTTGAGGATGTTTTTGAAACAAATCACGAAAGGCTTCCAAACATTCGAACAATCCTTTGTTTCGATCAAAACGACCTGTATACAACAAATGAATTTCTTTTCCACTACATACATCAGTTCGAATAAAAATATCCTTTGCAGACAATGTCGTGGTGCGAACTTGAAAAATACTTTTGGCGAAAGATTCATAGGTCCGGTAGAGAGCCGGAGAATTCACCACGATATCCGTTGACCGCATGGATTTGCGGAAAATCCGATCGAAGTGCAGATTGTACTGAAGAATCAATTGATCTCGCAGGCCTTTGATTTTTTTTTCGCGGGCTGTTTGGGCATAATCTCCTACCACTAAAAATACGGGCAAACAAGATTTGCAAATTTTAGCCAGAAAAGGTGCCAATGGACTGGGAGATCTTACCAACAAAACATCACAAGCATTGATGGCTGATTGAGCCGCCGATAAAATTTTTCGATGAAAAAAATGACGATGCCAGGCTGGTGTTCGTGGACCTATTTCAATACAATGAATATTCTTTGATTTTAGAGTATAGTCGTAAATCCCTTGTGAATCCTCCTCAATAGTATGCATCACCAAAAACAAACTTTCTACACCCGCTGCCAGTGAATCGACAAAGACCCCCAGAAATCCGGGTAATAACAGCGCACCATCTCGCCGAAGTACGGCATAATGATAATAAAAGGCTAATTTCATTTACGGTAGGTACAGGCGATGGCGAGCCCAAGTATCATCCAGGGAACTGCACCGGTAATGGTGGAGATGGCATAGAAGTGGATAGACATCCCCATTAAACTGATTAACGGAAGGTGATGAATTTTAAACTCATTATTGAATAACAGTTTGACTAAATGAGTGAGCGGAATCAGTAAAAGAATGAGAAAAATTGCCAATCCGATAGCCCCAAATTCACTTAATATCTGCACATAAGTATTATGGGCCGAACGATTATTGTACCAATCCCGGTCGTGGTTACCCAATCGGGAATATCGATCTTCATCGAAAGTTTCCAATTCAGAATCAAATTTGGAAAAATTGGTGGCGCCAATTCCTAATAAAGGAAATTCCTCAAAGATTTCAAGGCTTTTGTCGATCATCAACTTCCGGTGCAACCAAGATTTATCCTGCGAAAGATCACCTTCGTCCTCTCCCAAAATCAAACTAGCCAATCGAGGACTCAAGGGTTCTACTTTTTCGGCAAAACTTTCCATATAAGGCTGAACGGCATCAGACTGAACGAACAATACCAGTAGGATGATCGGAGCCAGTAATACTTTCAAAAATTTTAATAAGCCGGGATTAAACAGGATAAAAACGAAAATGGATTCGAGCATGATGATGATGGCCCCCGAACGTCCGTTGGTCAGCAGAAGTGCAACCATGAAACACAATAAAATAAAATACACTGCATACTTCGAATAACGCTGCATGAGGTAATAAAACGATAAGGGCATGGAACACAACATGGTAAATACATAGGCGTTTCGGGGCATTTTGGTGTTAATAAACACACCCCCTCCCCCAACTTTCAATACGACCACAAAATATCCAACTACGGCAGCAATTACCCCGTAAAAAACCCATTTACTCAATTCATATAGACTGATTTTATTTCGAAATACCACCATAAAACAGGCCAATAAAATCCAATACGTGAATTGAATACTGATAATAAAACCACTGGTAAAGGTTTTTTCCCGAATCCGGTCGTGGGGCGCTAAAATCGTAGAAAGCAGGACAACACCCAAAAAGAGGAACAATAAACTCTTTGCCTTGAACGAAGCTGACCAAAATGTGCCTACACTAAATATGATATATAAAAAGATATAAAAAGTAACCGAATTCCCCATGACATCCAAAGCGGGGAACACCACGAAAAAGGTGAATAAATTCAACAAAGATTGAATGCCCGCAAAGGAATTACTTTGGCTTGTATTCATCTGGGTTGATATGGTAAACTGACTGCTCACAGATTGATGTTTTGGGACGCTTCATGCATCCAGTATTGATTTCTTTTTCCTGAACGCTCAAATTTAAAGGATAATGTATCAAGCCAACCACGTAAACTTCCTAATAAGGTGTTTTTGCGACGTGCATCAGGATGCCTCAAAAAATTCAGGACATACCCCCCAATACGGAAAAGGCTATACCAATGATAATGCAAAAGGGCTGGAAAACCCGAGGATTGATTTAAACGTTGAACTTCGAGCGACATAAACAAACGCGAAAACAAGACCCTACGGGCATATAAAAAATGATTGAGGGAATAATGACTTTCGTTTTCATCATTGTGATAAAAAAGCAATTCCGGATGATAATAAAGCGGTGCCTGATGATGCAGGGTATAACCCAACAATGCATCTTCTCCCATTCCTCTTTTTTGTTCGAAAAGATCAAACAATTGAAAATTAAAATTTTGATACAAACAATTTCTTTTTGCGACAAAAGCACCGCCGCTTAACCATTGGGTAAATCCTCCACCCGAAGGTTGTGGCCCCCTGTTTCCACACCATCCTAATTGGCCAGCCGGCAAATCGGGATATCCGCTCAGTTTGTTTTTCAAACGTTTAAACATTCCATTTTTCCGAAACAGATTAGATGTTGGAATGTCTGAAAGCGCATTGATGGGTTGTTTATTGGTAAAATGCAAAGCGACTCCGCTTATTTGAGGTCGTTGTACAAAGATATTCAGAATGACATTTATAAAATTCGGATGCACGATTTCCATATCATCATCCAAATAGAGCAATAGATCAGACTTTGCAGCTAAATACCCCACATATCGTTGATAGGGCTGATTGGCATGATTGGACTTAATAACCTGAACGCCTTGCTCATCGATCCCTGCCTGATATATTTCCGGCGATGCATCAACAACTATAATTTCCTGTGGAATTGAATCTGCATGTAAAATATTTTTAATCAAACTCCTCAGTTTCTCCGGTCGTTGATAAGTACATATGACAATACCCAAACTCAACATGGATCCATAAACGCGTTAGCAACTATCATCATTTTCTCTCAATACTTTTTTCAAAACTGCTTTAATTTTTTTGATTGTGATCAAGCCGGGTATTTATCCGGCTGTTTCCAAATAACAAGCCATATTTTCAGCCATTACTTGACTACCGGCAAATTTTTTTCTCACTTTCAGGGTAGCTGCATCGCCAATTTTCTTTAATAAATCCGGGGCTTTTAATAAGCTCAAAATTCGATGAGCGCTTTCTTCGGTATTCAATGGATTAATCAAAATTCCATTTAAGTCATCATCAATTATTTCCCTGGCAGCCGAAACATCCGACATGATAGTAGCTGCACCGCATGCCATAGCTTCGATGGCAGTTAATCCAAAAGCTTCAACCCTGGATGGAATGATCACAATCCCGGCCCTTTGATACAGGGGCAATAATTCTTGTTGGGGTACAGCCGGAATGAATTGAATACGATGATGATGAGTTTCTGGTATGAGATCCAAAAGGGTTTGTTGATTAGACTTGGAATGGTGCCCCACAAAAATGAAATAAGCGCTTGCATCCCGCTCAAAGACATGTTTTAATATTCGGAACAATTCAAAAACCCCTTTGCGTTCATGAAATTTACCCGGATACAGAATGCAACGATAATCACGCATCGCTGGATCGCCTGGCTGAAATAAGGTATCATTGTAAGAGTTATAAATTCTTTCGACACATACATTGGGTTTTCCAAAGGCATACATGCTACTTTTAAGGATATAGTCCGATACGGTTACCAATTTATTGGCCATTCGGTAATTCCTTTTCTCCCAGAAGGCCGTCCATTTACTTTTTTTCTCTTTTAATTGAATGGCATGTGCGGTATGGCTGCCATGTAAACGCACGATGAGGGGCGACTTGGGTTTATAAGCCAGTGGGCCGTCCCAATCAAAAGATTCAATCCAATCAGGTTTAAATTCTTTTTCGAAACGGGCAATGGCATCTGATAATTTTCTTTTTGACCGATACGATCGCATTAGTATTTGAAAGGATGACAGAGAAGCATCAGGCTTCTCAACCGGGAGCCGGACAATACGCACCCCTTCAATCCATTCGTCAGTTTTTTCCATTTGCACATAAGTGCCAACAACCAAGACTTGGTGGCCCTGCTTGACCATTGCCTCAGCTACATTTTTCACGAAAATACCAATGCCTCCATGCAATGCAGGTGGGTACTCATTACAAACAAACAAGATTTTTTTTGCCTCAAACGATCGACTGGCTGGCAACGAATTTCCAATGAGGTTGGTATAATATATTTCATTTTGGTTGGCGAATACCGTTTCCTTATCAAAGAGTAATTGCACCCGTTTTATGGCTTCCTTTCCTAACTTAAGTGCCAAATCATGGTTATTAAAAACCTGCTCGATGCCATTCGCAATCGATTCCGGACGAGTTGAATCTATAAGCAATCCGGAAACATGATCTTCAATCACTTCCGGCCCCGGACCATTTTGCATGAATAATACTGGTTTGCCCATTGCCATTGGCTCTACCGGGGCAATCCCAAATCCTTCCATATGAGAAGGATACACACACACTTCTGCTTCGGCCAAATGACGGTAAACTGCATCGGCAGAATCCAGCCAACCGGTGATATGAATGGATGAATGCCATTTTGGATCAACGGTCCCCAGGAGCAGGTTCATGATATTCTTACCTTGCTGATGGTATTCCAATTTTCCAATGATATACAATTGAGCATGTGGGAATTTTTGAACGATGATTTCAAATGCTTTTACCAATTCAAATACCCCCTTTTTGGGTGTTACTGTATTCGCGAATACAATCTTACCCGGCACGGTATGATACTTCTGCGAGAAGGATGCTAATTTTTTGGAGTTTACTGCATTATAAATGACTTCATACGCTTTTTGAATATCACAAATCTTAAGCGTTTCCCTCCCACAAAAATCCGAAACAGCAATCAGATTTTTCGATTGTTTCATCATCGATTTTTCAAAAAGATGTGACAAACGCCCACCAACTCGATTGAGCAAATGATCAAAAAAAACTGCTGCGCCGTGTAATCGAACGATAAATCCCGGATGGTTTAGACCCAGCGGCAAGAGTCCGCGCCACTCCTGACATTCTACAATATCAAAGTGACGTTTATCTAAAAAACGTTTTAATTGTCGATATAACTCATATCGGTATAGAACGGCATTGAGCCGGCCGGAATCTTTGCGGCCTTGCAAACGATAAACCCTAACTCCATTGATACACTCCTCTTTACAATAATCCAATTCAGGATATACACCCCAAACGGCGACTTCATGTCCTTTTTGATACATGGCCTCTGCAATATCACGGGTAAAACTCCCGATGCCACCATGCAGGTGGGGAGGATATTCATTACAGATGTATAATATTTTCATACTACGATTGCTCCTTTTTTTTCCGGAACAAATCCATGACTGGATAAGCATACAAATAAAGATAATCCAGCATTGAATGATGATAACGATTGGAAATTTTCAAATCGTTTTGCCAAGCTGAAAAACCCAAATCCTTTTTACGCATGGCGATTTTTCGCAAACGACGTGCTATCCATAAATCTGTTTCATGGCTTACACCGAGTTGTTTTTGTAAAACGACAGACATCCCGTCTAAACCACGTGCAGTGCTCATTAAAGTGGTTCCGAGACTATTGGCCAACACACGATATTCGGTATCTATTTCTGTGACGAATTTGATTTGCCATTGTTTGCTTGCCCGGAAAAAAAAATCCAAATCTTCAAAGATGAGTGTTTCATCGTATGGACCAATCTGTTCATATACTTTGCGACGTACTAACGAAGTAAACGGTTTACAAATGGAGTTATTCAATTGACACATCTCTTCAAAAATCCATCCACTTGGCCAAAGGTTTCGCTCTTCAACACCAATTCGTTCTCCTTGTTCGTTCATCAAATAGGTTGGAGAATAAACTATTCCCACATCGGCTGAAGATGATGTGAGGTGATGTACTCGATTCATGACAAAATCTGGCAGATAACGATCATCAGAAGCGATAAATGCGAGATATTCTCCTTGGCTACTATCAATGATTCGGTTTAATGATTTACAAACACCTACATTTTCAATATTTTTAATAAGTCTGAAACGATCGTCACCATGAAGCCTTAACCAATTCTCAATCACTTCAATCGATTCATCTTTCGAAGAATCATCGTGAATGATGACCTCGAGATTTTGATAGGACTGATGAAGAATACTGTTGAGCGTTTCACAAATATATCGCGCATGGTTATAAGACGCGACACCAATGGTAACCAGTGCTTGATTAGTCAATTGATTGGGATTTAATATAGACATACAAGGCTAAATTTCCTGCCTATAAAGGGAAACGGCGTTCGATTTATTTGTTTACTTAAAATCATTGATCACCTGAATCACCTTTGCAACATCTGCATCAGTAAGTCCTGGCCAAATAGGCAAACTCAAACAAGTTTCAGCCATCTGTTCCGTAATCGGATAATCGCCGGGCTTTTTATTAAGATACTCGTAAGCCTTTTGAAGATGTGGTGGAAGCGGATAATGAATGAGGGTTTGAATTTGATGATCGGTCAAATATTGTTGAAGTTGATTGCGTTTTTTGGAACGAATCACAAACAAATGCCATACATGCTCATCTTCATTGACCGGCATTTGCGGCAAGAGAATTTCTTCATTTTTAATCTCAGATAAATAACGTTTGGCAATTTGTCGGCGCTGTGCATTTTCATCATCAATGAATTTTAATTTTACATCCAACACTGCTGCCTGCAATTCATCTAAACGACTATTCAGACCTGTATAATCGTTGATATACTTTTTAGAAGAACCATAATTGGCCAGGGCTCGAATGAGGGTGGCTAGTTCATCATCGTGACAAGTAACCGCACCGGCGTCGCCCAATGCACCTAAGTTTTTTCCCGGGTAAAAACTAAATCCCGCCGCATCGCCCAATGCGCCACTTCGAATATTTCCATACCGGGCACCAATGGCCTGTGCATTGTCTTCAATCAATTTGAGTTGATATTTTTGACATAATTCCTTCAGCATTTCGTCAAAAACAATTCGCCCATACAAATGCACAATCATAATTGCCTTAGTACGGGAGGTAATGTTTGCCTCAATCTGTTGGATATCTATATTACAAGTATTTTCATCGGGCTCTACCAAAACAGGTATCAATCCATTATCGGTAATGGCCAGCAATGATGCGATATAGGTGTTGGCCGGAACAATCACTTCGTCGCCAGGCTTCATCACTCCCAACTCGATATAGGCTTTTAAAATCAGACGTAAGGCATCCAATCCATTGGCCACACCTATGGCATGAGGTACCCCGATATAAGCTTTCAGGTTGTTCTCGAAAATTTGATTTTGCTCACCCAACAAATACCATCCACTCCGAAATACATTCAGAAGTCGTGATTCAATTTCGGGGGCATGTTTAAGATTGACCTGTTGAAGGTCTAAAAATTTAATCATTCTTACGTAAAAATTTTGCCGGATTGCCAATCCAGATTTCATATGGAGGAACATCCTTTGTTACAACCGAACCTGCTCCAATGAGCGCATGTTCGCCAATGGTGATTCCGGCAAGAATCGTTGCATTGGCTCCAATGGATGCCCCCTTTTTAACAAGTGTTCTTTTGAGTTGAAATTGTCGATTTCCGGATTTCGGAAAAAGGTCGTTGGTAAACGTGGCATTAGGACCGATAAATACATCATCTTCCAATTCCACGCCATCCCATATTTGTACACCCGGCTTCAGGGTCACTCTGTTTCCAATGCGTACATCATTTTCGATGAGCACCTGACAGTTGATATTACAATCTTCCCCAATTTGGGCCTGTGCAAGTACGACACAAAACTGCCAGATGCGGGTTCCCTGTCCAATATTGACAGATTGCACATCCGCTTTTGGATGAATCATCACTTCTTTCATACTATCTGTTTCTGAACGACCTCGCAAAATCGCAGCCATTGGTTATGTTTAGAATATTGTTTTCTCACGCGATCCATATGTGGTTCCATTTCTTTACGCAATTGAGGATAATTGGCTTGCAGTTCGAGCAATCTTTTAATCAGTTGACCCACGGTATCATATCCAATATAATTTTCACCTTCTACAAAACCATCCGGATAGGGCCCATTTTCCGAAAGCAGAATACTCCCGCATCCTATTGCTTCAAACAAACGCATATTACTTTTAAAATGGGTATTAAAATTTCCATAAGCGTTTACTGTGTATTTTGAATTTGCCACTTTCTCATACAAGGTTGAACCATACAGAGGTTCACGTGCATACTTTTCGATATTGGGCGTCGGAAATACCCGACGTCGTGTAATCCTTCTTAAAAATTTCACATTGATGAGTGGAGCAAATTCTTCTTTGTACTGCAAATAAAACTGCATGTCATATTCATCATGATGTTTGAGCATCTCTTCGAAAATGGCGTTACGATGACTAAAAAATCCGGATACACATTGGCCATAAGCCATAAAATCTATTTGCGGTTCAGGCTTTCGTAGAGAATCCCAGTAATCACAAAAAGATGGTTGCATTTCATAGGAAGTCAAATTTTTTTGTTTCCAAATTTCTAGATAAGGCTTGTGTAAAGTCAAACGGATATCATAGTCTTCATGCATTTCCGGCCATGCCTGCACTACGCCAAACCAGCTCACTTTTAAAACATTTTTAGGCAAAGGATATCGCTGAATAAATTGATCGTCGCGAAATGCCGACATATTATAAAACACATCCGGTTTAAACCAATCAATTTGCGCTTTTTTGATAAGGTTTAAATCCGTGGTATTTAAGCCATGTTCTTTCGCCCATAAAAATTGAAGTCGCTCGTAATCCCAAATGGTATAAAATACTTCGTCGGTTTTTCCATGTAAAGCAGGCTCCAGAATATAGGCAGCGGCATATCCATCTTGAATGATAAGAGCTTGTAATTCTGCAAAACTGAGTTGAGAATCATCGCTGATTCCATGCCTCGCTTCGAAGAGTGGAATATGCGGTCGGTATTTATGAATCGTTTGATAGACCCTCATGACTTAATCCTTTTTCAAAAATGACATCACCCATTTCATATATACTTTTCGTAAAAAGGCATGTTCAAATAGTTTTTGATGCACAGGTTTAAACAATCGTCGTTTAAAAAAATCCTTTTCGATCACTCTGATCCTCAAATAGCTTGTCACCCGTTTCCAAAAAGATTCTTTCGACAAAGCATGCACCCATTTTTGAATTTTAAAATGATTCAAATAGATAGCAGGTAATTTATTTTTTTGAGCCCATTGCTCCACGACCTCATAAAACAGAAAACGATGATAGGCCGTTTGACGAACATTGCGAATAGTGATCATTCTATTCTCCTCATGTACCCCTCGCATGGAAACCGCATCATGAATACTACCGGCGTATAATTTACAGAAATAGGCGCAACGACAAAGGAACTCTGTATCCTGATGTAGGCGCAAGGTTTCATCAAATTGCAATTGATGTTTGCGTATGGCCGATGTTTGAATCGTAAATGCATCTAGAGAAAAGTAACCGGTATTTTTCCGAACTACTCCCCAAAGCGCATCAAAGACTTCCTCCGGTTGTAGGTTCTCCTGAATGGTTGTTAAATATTTTTCAGCTTCCGAAATGGGAATATTCATTTGTTTACAAAATGTATCGCGGGCTTTATCTGAATAAAAATGAACACCGATAGCACCATACACCCCTTCAGCATCCGGGTGCTGTTTAAATATGATTCTTTCATGGTCAAATCGGGTGGGCAAATAAAAATCATCTGCATCCAAAAAGGCGATATAATTTCCTTTGGCTTCTATTAATCCAAGGTTTCTACTCGCACCGGCCCCTTTGTTGATACCGCCGGGATGTTGCAATAGTTTTACCCTGCCGGGATATCGGTTTTGAAGTTCCTGAGCAATTTGTAATGAATGATCCGGCGAACCATCTTCAATCAAAAGTACCTCTACAACTTCTTCGAATTGAAGAATAGAATGTACGGCCTTTTCCAGGTACTCTTCGGCATTATAAACCGGTACAATTACAGAAACCTGATCAAACATTCTTTAAAAACAAAAATTCTTTTTTACTGAGCACTTGATTCTTAGCGGAAACCATTTCTTGTTCCTTGTGACGAAAATAATTCCATCGTTTCCAGGTGGAGGAAATCTTATTCCAACGAAAATGAATAAAATCACTCAATAGCTGTTTTTTAATTTGATGAATTCTTTCTGGGATATTCAGTTCAGAAAGTGGATTGAGCCATTGCGTTTCGGTCAGGGTCATCGTTAATTGCTGCTTTTTAAATTCAGAATCCTCCTGCTTTCTATTATGACGGGCAAAAGCCTTAGGAACAACTCCAAGTTTAAGACCATGATAATGCAAGCGATTCACGTAGTCGCGATCCTCACCATAATGAAAAAAATAAGGATTAAACCCACCTACTTTTTTCAGGCAATCGCCACTGACTAACCACAACGCCGCATTCACAAATTCAAATGGATACACCTCCTGTAATGGATGACGCAACAATTGATGCCTTAGCAAAGTTTGTTGCATGTCGCGAAATAGATAGTTTCTGAATCCATAATCCAGATCTTCAGCATCCCCTCGCAAATGTATTGGACTTAGAATACCGAAGTCAGGGTTTCTTTTTTGAATATCCAATAAAATTTCGAGGGTATCCGAATGAAGGATGGCATCCTGATTTAATAAAAAAACCGCTTCAGCTCCGCATTCCAAAGCATACTGAATCCCTTCATTATTGGCTTTGCCGAAACCCAGATTTTGCGGGCTTTGAATCAGTTTACACTCTGGATACTCATTTGTCAGAATCTGACAAGTTGAATCAGTGGAGGCATTGTCCACAATCACCACTTCAGCCTGTTCACTTGAAGCCCTCACCGAATTCAAACAGTCGCGAATCCAGCTCACTCCATTGTAGGTAACTATAACAACAAACAATTTCATTTCAGCGCTTCGAGATAGGCCCTTCCCCATTTTTGACAAGGCTCCAGATGATTACCTTCTGCCCATTCATTCCAGGCATTGATAAAAACAAAGCGATCATCGCCTTGTATCCCTTTAAATTTTTCTGCTTTACCCTGATACCATTTTTTAAATGCTTCCGGGCTTGATTGATTGAGAATAGTCGCATTGAGATTTACTCTTCGGGAAGAATTATCCCACATCGGCGAAACGCCGGGATAACATGCCTCTATTGGATTATTGCGTTGCAGGTCAAAATCCACGAACTCCGGATAAGAAATAACCTGATCTTTATGTTGTACAGGTGCCACGCGAAGATTTAATTTCTTATAGAGGCGACGTTTATAACTATTTAATTTTTTTACAATTTTTCGGTAAGCAGGTTGAGTTGCACCGCGCCATTCTAAAAATTCCTTCATGGATTTAGACAAAGGTTGAAATTCAATGGCCGCATCAAATCCCATTCCATCTACTTCATGTCCGTGCCAGCCAATCCATCGTTCGAACCAGGTCAGGTATAATTCCATGCCTTCTTTAGCTGCTTCCTCTCGGAATATCTGAATGGTTTTTGCCATATCCGGAAAAAGATCCGGTTTATAAAATGCAAAAAATGGTTTGTTGTTCACCCGTATATAGCGGGGGTCTTTAAAATAAGTCATCAGATGCCGGATATGTTCGCGATCATCTGATTCTGAATAATTTTGTTTGAGTAAGATTTGTTTTTCACCCCCATCCCATGCTCTTGTCCAATTTTCATTGGCCCAACACATCATAAAAGGAAGATCCTCCTTGGGGTTCTGAAGCTTCCGATCGAGTGGTTCATGTAACAATCGATGCCCATTGAACCAATAGTGATAATAACAAAATCCGTAAACGCCATATTCCTTTGCAAGAGCTTCCTGCGCGAGTCGAGCTTCTTCCAATCGCAAATCATAAAATCCGAGATCCGCGGGTAAATGTGGTTGATAATGCCCTTCAAAACGTGGTGCACCTTTAACGACATTGGTCCATTCGGTAAATCCTTTACCCCACCATGCATCATTTTCGGGCACCGGATGAAACTGCGGTAAATGGATGGCTATCGGTTTAATGACTTCTTTCATACATTTTATCTCAGCATTGTAGCGCTGACTTTTTCAAGATAATTTTCAATACTGAAATGGGATCTGGCATATTCACGTGCGGATGAAATACGCTCTATCCTGGAATGATCTTCCACAATACACATTTGTATTTTCTCTGTTGCTTCGCGAATATCATCATACAAATAACCGGTTTGCATATCTTGAATGATTTCTGCGGGCCCGCCTTCTCGTCGGGCAACAACCGGAATTCCTCTACCCATTGCCTCTACCAATGTCGGCCAAAACCTTCACTCAGGGCACAACTCAAGAGGATATCTGTTTGGGCATATAATTCGTCCTGCTCCACATACCCTTTCCATTCTACATGATTTTGTAACTGATGTTCACTCACAAAGTTTCTCAAAGTTTGTTCATACCCTTTGTCATTTATTTTTCCGAAAATCTGGAGATGAACATTGAATTGTTTATCAAGCAACTGTCGGAGTATCATCATTGCATCGAGTTGTCCTTTTGTTGGCATGATCAATCCAACAATACTGATTCGAACAGGATTTGGCATCGACGCCGGATTACGAAAAGGAATATGATGTGAAACAATTCCATTATAAATGACCTCCTGTTTTTTAGATGATAAATTCCAATGCCTGAGTAGATCCTGTGTGGTAAATATGACGGTATTCGAATCATTCATTTTTCTTCGAACGCTTTGTTTGCTTGGCAAATATTGATAGCCAAAATCTTTATCACCATACTCTCTGATATGCCAAACATGCGGTTTATTTAAGATTAAACTCAAATCAAATCCTAAATCCTGCACTGAAGTATTGGTGTAAATTAAATCTGGTTTAAAATCGCCGAGTACTTCTTTTAGTCGCTGCAGATGATTCCTTTTATTTTTTAAAAACAGAAAACGACTTTTCATTAAGTTAAACCAACCTGAAGCTTTTACGGCACAGCGGGGCAATTTTAATACCCGACTCTGAATACCTGTTTCCTGAAGAGCGTTCAACATGTCGCCCTGTGCAGGTACAATTACCAGGAATTGCATCTCATTTTTCAAGCCATTCAGCAAAGTTAAAAGAGAATGAGATGCTCCGTTTAAATAAGGCTCATGAGCCAGGACTAAAATATTCGGCAATGATTTAGTCAAGAATCTGAATACTTTTTATTTTTTGCAAGGTCAATTCACCTTCAAACAAAGCTGCATTGCGACGTATTTTTTCAATAGGCCAATTCCACCAGGCTAAGTTTTCTAACCAAGCAATGACCTCAGGTTCAAATCGGTATTTAATCATTTTTGCAGGGGAACCTCCAACGATAGCAAAGGGAGGCACATCACTATGAACCACAGAATTCGCTGCAATCACCGCTCCATTACCAATTTTAACGCCAGACAAAATCGTACAACCGGTTGCAATCCAAACATCATGACCAATTTGAATCTCCCTTTTGAAACAACATCCGCTCCGTAAGGTTGATTAAATATTTTATGTTGAATAAAATAAGTAGTCGTTTTTTTAAAATCATGGTTGTACTCCTGAATGGTGGTACCCCGAGCAATCGAACAAAAATTTCCCACTTTGATTGGATTATTTAAACAATAAAATCCGGTATCGGGTCCATTAACGGTGGTATTCCTTCCAATTTGTATTTCACCTTCCATCAAACATTGATGAATCATCGATCTCGCGCCAACTTCTATTTTACCCCGCAGTTCAGAGTACTGAACGGTGGCACTTGTATCAATCAATTCCGGCCGGCGTACTTTGGATTCAATCAAATTCATGGGCGGACTCTTTTTACGAAGCCCAGAATTTTTTGTCCATTTATACAATAATTTTTTCAAGTGAACCCTTTTATCAAAAATACTGAAGAATATTTTTTTGAATCATTGCACGATCCGGAAAAGAAAGATGACTCTTGTGGTCGTTGGAAGCCAAAGCTTGATTCAGGTCAACTGAAGTGTCAATCAGGAGATACTCCCCGCTTTGAATTTCGGCATGATATGTTTGCGCACCTTTCGAACTAAAAATCAAATTTCTAACGCCAAAATATGATGCCTCCAAAGCGCTTCCGGAATAAGCAGTGATATGAAAACCCATACGAGGCATTAAAGTATAAATGGAAGTCTGGTTGGCTTCATCGATTTCGACAAAATCCGGATTTTGTTTTTTAAGCTCTTCAATCAGTGATTGATCCTGCGGATAACGCGGGTGAACTCTCAAGTACCATTTCCAATCATTTTCATTCACAATCCGATGCGCCAAAAATTCAGGAATTCCCTGACCTTGAAGAGTAAACAATATCGATCGTTCCTTTTGCTCAGCAATTGCTTGCATTCTGGATAAAAAAACATGCCCTCCGACTATAGCACGAAATCCCGGAATATATTGATAGCTGTTCTGAATGTAGGTAACATCCGACTGCCGCCATGCCCAAAAAATATTCGGAAAAAAAATTGCAGAATCAACCATGCGATTCGACCATGGGCTGTACGCAAAATGTCCGGATGTAATTTGACTATGCTGATACTCAATCACCTCTATACCGCAATGATGAGCAGCTCTCGTTGCCGCCATCATAAAATTATTATAATAACAATATAACAAAAGCTTTTGAAAAGAACAGGATTTAAACAAACGCACGAAGTATAAATACCTGGCCTGATTATTGACTATTTGTGTCGCTAAAAATCCATAAAGATCAAAATCCGAATGAAGTAGTTCTTGTAATGAACGACAGGCCGTTTGCAAAGCAGATTGAAATTCAGTATCTGCATTAAAGTCTGACATCACCTCATGCTGAAAGCTGGAATACAAGTTGGAGTCGTAGAACGGTTTAAAATCCTGAGGCTTTGAAATATCGAACAGATCATAAGCAATTTGTTGTTCAGAAAAATATAGTTCAAAAGGTTGTGTATAAGCATTTACCAAGTGTCCTTCCCAAGCTGTTGTTTGATTCTTATGATCGGTTAAAATAAGAACCGCTGGGGTTATGGCTTTTTTCTGAAGCCTTTCTTTCAGGGAATTGAATAAAGATTTTTTCGTTTTTTTCGGTGTTGGAAATTGCTCATTGCTGAGTTGAATATACGGCTTATGCGTATCACCTTGTTGCTTCAAAAGATACCCCTGATAGGAAACCTGAATCTTGATCAAAGGCCACCAATGTGTTTCAGCAAATACAAATGGCCGATCCTGAAAAAGTTGAATCCAATGCTCTAATGACTGTTCACTATGCATTCCAATAGTTGGTTTCCTGTGCGATGTATTCGGCGATTTTCCAATCCAGTGGGGTATCTAAATCCAAAGAACTCATTTCGTCCATTTCATATTTGACCACTTTTTCAAATTGGTTGACCGGCATTTGTCGAAGTGTTTTTACATTCATCACATAAACAGCGCCATTGTATTCCCAAACCTTGGGCAAATCTTGCCGACGTAATGCACTGTGCTCTTTGCATTTTTTCAGATACCCTTTTTCATTCTCCTCAAACAATACATAATACGGATTGGATTTGGCTTCCTTTACCGAAACAACCATATCGAGTTCCGGGTGAAATAGTGCCAAAGCTTCCCGGATATGGAATGCCTTCCGAAAAGGTGATGTGGGTTGTAACACGATTAAGGTATCAGGTTCATATCCGGTGGATGCGGCAAAATCAAGTGCATGAATCAAAACATCATAGGTACTGGCTGTGTCTGTTGCCAAATGATCTGGCCGTAAAAACGGAACTTCTAAACCACAATCCTTTGCGACATGAGCAATTTCATCACTATCGGTACTCAAATAAATATGTTTGGAATCAAAACAGCTCATCGCTGCCTCAATGCTATATTGAACCAAAGGTTTACCGCAGAGTAATTTATGGTTTTTGCCCGGAATGCCTTTGGAACCTCCCCGTGCAGGTATAACAATCAATGGTTTCATTAGAATTGAATATGCGGCAAATCTTGCTGTGCCTTTTGATAATCGTCGGGGTTGCCTATATCTAACCAATAACCCAGCAAAGGATATGAACTTACCTTTTTACCGGCGTGGATTAAACTTTCAATGAGATCCGTTGCATTAAAATGGGCATTTTGAGGAATAAAGGAAAGCACCTCTTTTTTCATCAGATAAATTCCTCCATTGGAGTAATAAGTATAGGTTGGTTTTTCTTTCAAGCTTTGAATTTGCCCGTCATGGGTTTCAAGAACGGCATAAGGCACATTTACCTGATAAGGAATCGTCACCACTGCCAGGTCAGCTTGCTTTTTAAAAGTATCAATAAAAAAATGCTCGTAATCCAGGTTGGTTAAAATATCTGAATTCGTAACAAGGATATAATCATGTTCAAAGTGTTGCACCATGGCCACCGAGCCTATCGTCCCCATAGGATTTTCTTCGCGGATGTATTCAATTTGAATATTTCTGCTATGCCCGTCCCCAAAATATGTTTCAATTTGATCGGCCAGATAATTCACCGAAAACCAAAAATCATCTATTCCATAAAGTGCCAATCGTTCGAGATTATGTTGCATGATTGGTTTGCCTCCAACGGGCAATAAAGGCTTTGGTGTTTTTTCAGTAAGTGGCCTTAATCTTTCTCCACGTCCCCCGGCCATAATCACCGCATCAACCGGCAAATAAGATCTCAATAAACGAAAGTTAATGACATTGACAATAACGCCGTTTTTATCCAATACGGGCAACACCCTGAAATTACTATTACGATAGTCAATCACTTTCTGAATATCATTAGCCCCCTTTTGGATGTACTTCGGATTCGGTTGAATGATATGGTCAACGGCTTCATCAATGGTCACTCCTTTCAATAATCCTCTCCGCACATCACCATCAGTGAGTGATCCGATTAATTGATCCTGATCATTGACGACAAACAGAATCGCATCGGTAGATAGGTAATCTAATCGGGCCAATGCCTGACGAATAGGACTCCCGGTTAAGATAAGATGTTCCTTATACTGTTTTAATTCAGGCATACAAATTAGATTCTATTTTTCTTTACAAACGACGCGGGCATTCCTACCCATGTTTCACCATCTGGTATATCGGATAATACAACCGCACCTGCTCCAACAACCACATTTTGCCCAATCTTGACCCCTTGTTTCACAACAGCACCCGCTCCAACAAAAGTTCCATGACCCACACTTACACGACCGGCCAATACTGCACCCGGTGCTATATGTACAAAATCTTCAATCTGACATTCATGTTCTATCACTGCCGCCGTATTGATAATACATCCACGCCCGATGGCTGCCAAGGGATTGATGACTGCCGAAGCAGCGACCAAACTTGAATCAGCTACACAGGCTATACCGGAAACCACCGCTTTGGGGTGAATTAATTTTGTTTGAAGGCAAGCATTTAATTCCATCACCTGAAGCAATTTCTGTCGGACTTGGTTATCACCCACTGCGGGAAAAAAAACATGATTCTTTGAAAATCCTGAAAGGTCAACATCTTTTTCGCTCCCCAAATATTGAATTTGAAAAGGATTGTTTTGTGATTCTTGTTGATCAAAATACCCGCCCATCTGATAACCCATCAGAAGTGCAATATCAGCTGCCACATAAGCATGGCCTGAATATCCCAGTAAAATCAATTTTTTATCCACGTACACTACTTGGCAAATTAACGACTCTTTGCATGAGATATTCACTGTTTTCGAGCGAACCATGCATACAATGTTTAAACATCGGCAAATGATGCATGAGTTCCCATACAGGTCGAGTCATCACACCGACTTCATTGCTTTCTTTTAAAAAAAGATCCCGATCAGTGGGCTCTTCAAAAACAATCGCATTGAGCCAATAGTTTGATTTGGCACCATCTATTTCACGAATCCATTTGGCACCATCTACATGCTCAAATAAATTAGAATACATTTCGGCAGTCTGCCTTTTATTCTCCACAAAATCAGACAGCACCTCCAGTTGCGCACATGCCATTGCAGCATTTAAATTAGGCATGCGATAATTATAGGCCACCTCATCATGTTTAAATTCCCAAGCATGAGGCACCTTAGCCTGTGTACTCAAATGTTTACCCCTTCGAGCGAGTTCTTCATCATTGGTTACAATTGCACCACCACCGCCACAAGTAATAGTCTTATTGCCATTAAAACTAAACGCACCCATTAAACCAAAACTTCCGGTTGGCTGGCCTTTGTAAGAACTACCAATCGATTCAGCGGCATCTTCCACTAAGGGAATTTGATACAGTTTACAAATTTCATTCAACTCATCGATCCGACAGGGCAAACCAAAAGTATGCATGGGAACAAGCGCCGCAATTTTTCGACCACTTTTAATATGATAACAATTCTTTTCACCTACAGCATCCGTGCGCACCTCTGCATGATGGTCTAACCAGTTTAACAAGGACTTGGGCGACAAGCCCAAAGAATCCTCATCCACATCCAAAAAAACCGGTTCAGCTCCAATATAACTTATTGCATTGCAGGTGGCAATAAATGTCAATGATTGTGAAATCACCAGATCGTTTCGTTGCACCCCAGCCAGAATCAATGACAGATGAAGTGCAGAGGTCCCATTAACGATGGCAACCGCATATTTTGTGCCGGCAGCTTCTGCGACCAATTTCTCAAAACGGTTGACATATTCTCCTACCGAAGATACAAAAGTAGAATCGATGGCATCCATCACATATTCTCGCTCTCTTGCTGAGAACCTGGGTTCATGCAAAGGAATAAAAGGTTTGTTGCCATAATGCATTCGTATGGCCTCGATAATAGATTTAAAATTCATGCTTACATTTTAGCGTCGAGGTATTTTCCCTTTTCCAAATGATCGAAATCAGGCAATAGTTTTTTAAAGGCTTGAATAAGATCGGCGCGGGTCCATTCTAAGCTTGCTTTCATCCCTTGTACTTCCTCCAAAAAAGAATCCAACAATTGATCCTGGTAGTTTAAACGGCTTTTTACAATTCCTAAATTTTTAAATCGAAACAAATCAATTTCTTCCTGATCTGTGTAAAATTCTTCAAAATCTTTTTCACCGGTAGTATCGCTTTGGGTAAAAAGACATGGCCATGCTTTCTGATCCGTCCAATTTTGCATCATGCTTCGGGCCTCCTCTTCATCTGAACACAAGTAAGGTTTATATCCCCGTTGAAACAAATACTTCTCAGCAATCTCTGCGAAGGTGATTAAATGTAAATGCTCACTCAATTTTGGAAAAAATATATCCCTGTTTTCTCCCAACAAACAGGACATCAAGCACAATTCGCCCGACTCAGCCGGCGTTACAAAATACCGGCGCACATCATTGGGAGCAACGATAGGCTGATGCTTTTGAATGCGTTGATTAAATCCATGTAATAATGATCCATCCGAAAAAGCCACATTGGCAAATCGGGCCATGGAAAGATTGATGTGACGACTTTCGCGCATGAGAAATAATTCCATAATGCGTTTTGAAGCCCCCATCATATTCACCGGATTGGCCGCTTTATCGGTTGAAACACAAAAATATTTTCTGGTCCCAAATTCCGCCGCCATCTGCAATGAAGACAAGGTATTTAAAATATTTACCTGTACCATTCGCATGAGCGTATAAGGATCCTTTTCACTACGAACATGTTTTAAAGCAGATAGATTTAATACGTAATCATAAGGTCCTTCATGCTGAAACATGGCTTTAAATTCTTCCGATTGAATATCCAATGCGAATGTTTTGAAATCGCCGGAAATATATCCCATCGAACTTCGAATATCCCGAACCAGTTCAACCAGGTTATTTTCGCTGATATCCACCACGTGCAATTTTGCCGGATTGCGTTTAAAAATTTCTTTAGTCACCGCCTGTCCGATAGACCCGGCTCCACCAATCACTAAAAAAGAAGATTGACCAACCAGATCACGCAAGGCTTCCTGAAATTGAAGCACATCATCTTCAAACAGTGTTTGCGAGCGACCAATTAAATGTAGTATATCCAAATCCTTGAACAATATATTTGATTTAAGATGTTTGAAATCTCCAGGTTGCGGGTAGAATAAAATCTGATCCAACGGGTATCGTATTTTTCACCAGGAAATGCGCAATATCACTTTGCCGTAAAAGTCGCTCCTGTGTATCTTGATCCATCACGTGCAGGTGAATACTGTACTTTCCATATCGTAAATGCAGCGGACGAATATCTACTTCAAACTGCAGATTTCCTTTTTCGTTTAAAACAGTCAGTCCTTCCTGATCGGTATCCACTTCTGCGAGAAGTCGATATTCTACATTAAAAATGCCTATCCGGATTTTTAAGCGTTTCACAGATTGTTCAACATCCAGATTTAATTTCAGGGTGATGCCACCTCCACTTTCAATTTGCAAAACACCCTCTTGCACTTCCGGAAGCTGTGCATCTTTAGCACCCCAGGTTGACAATGAAACATTTTTTAAAAAAACATTTTTGGTCCGGATGATTTGTTGATCTCCGGTATCAAATTTCATAAAATATTTCTCAACCCCTGCTCCGATATCTGCCCCTTTAAATTCGATGCGTCCTTTGTTCAGTAAAATTAAATCAGTACAAATAGTCGTAACCTGCGCCATTGAATGTGAAACAAAAATCACGGCTGATTTGCGCAACAATTCCTGAATACGATTAATACATTTTACGCGAAATCCTAAATCACCCACGGCGAGTACTTCATCAATGATTAAAACGTCAGGCTCCAGTTGCGCAGCCACAGCAAAACCTAAGCGCACTTTCATCCCTGAACTATAATTTTTTACAGGGGTATCAATAAACTCTCCTATTTCGGAAAATGCAACAATGCTATCAAAACGGGCATCAATTTCTTTTTTACTGAATCCAATAACGGCCGCATTATTATAAATATTTTCACGTCCGGTGAGAATCGGATTAAAACCGGCACCTAGTTCAATGAGGGCTGCAATCCGTCCCTTCATGGTAATGCTACCTTTATCGGGCGCAATCAATCCATTGAGCATTTTTAACAAGGTACTTTTTCCAGCTCCATTATGACCAATGAGCCCGAGGCATTCTCCCCTTCTCACTTCAAAATGCACATCTTGTACTGCCCAAAATTCATCCTTGCGTAATTGATCTTTAACTTTTCGACCAATCACACCACCAAATACATCCGACAGTCCGTAAAACAGACTCTTCTTCAAATCCTTGGCGAACTTTTTTGAAACGCCTTCTGCTTTAATCAATACTTCATTCATATCAGGCACTCATTCGTTCGGTGATGATAGGCATCGAAACCCGGTAAACAATTAAGGAAAATGCAAAAAGCAAAATCGTCATCAATCCAAAAATAAGCCAGAAGGTTCCATGTTCGATCGAAGCCCCGGTTAATGTATTCCGCAAATCATCCATCATATAATAAAATGGATTGTATTGCATCAGTTGTTTCATTAATCCCGATTTGGGTGACATATACACGACCGGTGAAACATACATGAGCATTTGCATGCTTAAAGGAATTGCCTTACCGATATCATTGTATAAAATTCCAATGGGTGCCAGCAAAATTCCAATACTCATACAACAAAGCATCGTGATAAATAACAAAGGAAAAAATGCAAAAACACTCCATCCCGGGACCACATGATACAAAGCCATAAATACGATCAGTAGTCCTAACTTGATCAAGAAGTTAAAACCCATTTTCATAAATCCAAGGGTAATAAGCGCCTCTTTATCGAAATTAATTTTAGTGATAATACTCTTATTGGCATTTACACTGATGATTGACAAACTCAAACATTCAGTCCACACCGACCAACAAGTTGTACCCATTAAAACAAATACCGGATAGGGCATTCCTGTTGAACTGAGCTGAATGGTTCCGCTCGCTTGTAAAAATATCCAAACCAATGCCGTCATCAGAACCGGCACCACTGCCCAAACCACACCCAATACAGATTGACGGTATTGAGCGCGAATATCTCTACGAGCTAATTGACGAGCCAGATAGAATGATCGCTTGAAGCCTTTCAGACTTTCTTTTAGTACCTCGCCTAAATGATACCGGCTGCTGTCGTTATAAATTTTAATTTCCAAAGTATTGTCTTAAAGCGTGAACGATTAACTATTTAATTTCCACTTCTTGTAATCGTCATAATCGCGAATATAGTCGGACTCATCATATAACTCCGAAGCCAAAACCAAACAAATAGCTCCTGAAGAAAAATTAGAAATATCTCTCCACATTCCGGGTTTAATATGAATCCCGAAATATGGCCGGTTTAATGTAATGAGCTTTTTATTTCTTCCATCATCGAGGGTAACATCAAAACTTCCGCTCACAGCAACAATTAAAGATTCCAGTTTGATATGCCCATGTGCTCCACGTGATTCACCACCCGGAATATCATACAAGTAATATACCCGATGCACACTAAAAGGCAGATTAATCAAATTCTCCACCGGGGTGATATTCCCTGCCCGATTATGAATTTTCGGGAGTTGTATCAGGTTACAATCAAAAACGGTGAACGAACTCATTGTTTGGCCAATTTAAATGCTTCAAAATCGCGGATGTATTGCTTCTCGTCATATACTTCATTGGCCAAAACTAAGGCCACACTATTCGTAGAAAAATTTTCCATGCTGCGCCAATACATACTGGGCACATACAAGCCATAATAAGATCGATTCAGGTGAAAGCGCCTTTCTTCCCGACCATCATGTAAAACCACATCAAAACTTCCACTGAGAGCAACCACCATTTCCTGCAAAGTTTTATACGCATGTCCGCCCCTGGTTTCACCACCTGGCACATCATAAATCCAATAGGTACGTTCAATTTTAAATGGAATATGATGATTTTCTTCGATGAAAGAAAGATTTCCCCGGGGGTCGAGTAATTTGGGTAACTGAATAATATGCGGTTCCATCATTGAGCGAATGTTTGAGGTTCAAATAAAGTAAAATCGATGGAGTGTCGAATATCGTTCAGGGAACTCTTGGCTTTTAAATCGATCCATTCAGGCAATAGTTGATTCAATTCTGCAACGCTGTAACACACACGTATAAATTTACTTCGATTAAAACTTTTCATAAACGGAGCATCCGTAAATTGCTTTAAGTCGGCCGAGGGCTCCCCATCCGGACCGAAACCAATATTTAATACCGGAGTTCCGGATAACAAAGATTCGTAACCGGCCATAGAGGGAATATTCATACATAGTGAAGCCTGACTGAGGAGCCATTTCCATTCCTTTTCTCCTTCGATGGATTGGATGGACCATTCTTTAGCAACATCTCTTTCCCAATAATGTCCGCTCACAAAAAAATGACTGAGGCCCTCAATCTGACGAATCAATGCGGTGCTTTCTTCAAATGGATTTCGGCGCACCACAACGAGTGGCCGATCTTCCGGAAGAAAAGCATCATTGATTACTTGATTCAGTTGTTGAAGTAGCTCGAATTCATGCGCATACATTTTTTCGTAAATCAATGAATAGACAATGAGTTTTCGACCAAGCAACTGAGGATAGCGTTGATACAACTCCGGCAAGCGATCCTGAAACTGATTATTGGCAAAAAAGGTATAGTAAGGATTCCCGCCATTTATAAAATGATGAGCAGCATGCTGTGGATTGCTTTGTCGAAACAATTGAGTTTGCTCCTGATCCCAGGCATAGAGCCGTTGAAATTCAAAAGGAACATAATCATTGGTATAATAAGTTTTCAGGGTATTCATCACAATATGCACTTTCACACCTGCAGCGTGGGCACTAAACCCGGCCATCAATTGAAAAGGACTATTATAATCTAACAATACCAAATCCGTAAAACCCTCGGACTTGTAAAAATCGATGAAAGCCTGATGGGTATAATGTTTTTTAAGGGAGCCGGCCCAAAGCGAATGCCCAAGTTGAAAAGACAGTGGATTTCCGAGCAAATGATCCTGCGCAGTGAGTGATTCATTTTCATTTCGAAAGTTATGATAGTTCCCAATGCCTAATCTTTTTTTTCGAGCCTTTCGGATCTTCGATAAATAATGTTCATTTTTATGTCGGCGTGCAATCTTTGTTTCAAACGCCATTACAGCGCGCGGCATTTTAAAAAAATCCAGATATTCATTCAAAGCCGGAGAATCCGTTTCAGCCCGCAAAATCATTTTCACCGTATTTTGAGTACGAATAGAATCAACTAGCCCACTCAATAAAAAATGTCGGACTTCAACCCCATGATTACATAAAAAACCAAATACGCGCATTATAAATTCTCGACTTGAATTTCTTCGAAAGATTGAATGATCGTGGTGCCTGCCGGGAATGGCGAGGTTTTGCCGGCAACACCTATAAATTTAATTCCGTAATGTTGGGCAGCTTCATAGTCGGTGCTAGCATCTCCCAAAAAAATCATTTCATCTGATTGCAATTGATATTCTTTCTGAATATACTGAACTATCTGAATTTTATTATCGGGAGAACCATACACGCCTTTAAAATATTTTGTGAGCGAAAGGGCCTCTAAAATTTCTTCAATTTCCGTTTGAGGTGTTCCGGTGCAAATAAATAATTCAAACCGTTTAAAAGCTTCCTCAATAAAATTACGTGCCCCGGAAATATAAGGCGAGGCAATCACCTTTTGAAATACCAGTTGATTGAAGCGGGTGCAAAGATCATCCAATTGTTCATCATTGATATCAAGCCCTAAATATTTTTGATGATAGAGGCGAAATTTTTGATACCTTCTAACGCCACCATGGGCTTCATGATGTGCCACGACTTCGGCAGCAATCTCCTGGCCATAAGGAAGATAAATAGATTCAAAAGCTCTTGTTTTGACATCTACCGAATCGAGAATCACTCCATCGAAATCGAATATGATTGCTTTAGTTGGCATTGCTCCATTGATTTTCAAAAGCACCCCGGGCAGAATCGTCGGCATAGAGGGTGATTGGATGATTTAAATTTTTTCGTTCATGCAAGAGTTTCACAAATGGGATGGATTGTTCATCCTCCCGAAGGTATTGGCCCAGTATTCCTTTTTCCTCTCCACAAATCCAAATGAAGATTTCCTTGGATTGCAAAATGAATTTGTATCCTAAAGAATGACGATGATAGTTTTCATTGGCCTTGCGGAATGTGTGAAATAGATCACTTTGCAAAGCCTTTTCATCGGTCGGAAATAATGAGGCGAAATGCCCATCTGAACCACATCCCAGAATGTTTATAAAATCTTGTTGTTGTATCGCAGTCAAAAAGTTCATAAAATCCGCTTGATGAAATGAAATGAGTTGCGCATACAATTGCGGAAAGCTTCGTTGAATCTGTCCTTCATTGGAAGCCGGATCTACTAGGGGAACCATCCGTTCATCCGTTAAACAAAATTGGACTTCCTTGAATTCCTTCATTCTATTTTCCAAAGAGTTATAAAAAGGCAGAATCGATTGACCTCCCGGAATAAAAATGGTTTTCACGCCATTTCTCACATGGCGCAAAAGAGATTCAATCAATTTCTCAGCCAGAAGATGGGATTCAGAAGATGACACAATCTCTATCGGCAAGGAAGCGCTGATTTTCATAGTTCCTTTTTTCGGTCTTCCAATTCTTGATGTACTTCGTGAATGCACTGAAGAATCCCTTGTCCTAAATCATGATAGGCATTCAACACAATTTTTTTTGCCACTTTTGGTTTAAAAAAGTAAGGCGTCATCATGTAATGCCCTTCCATATGTCCTTCCTGAAATTCAATTTCAACTTTGTTTTGTAAAATTTCTTTAATCATGTACAACACATCTTTCACCTTCAAAGTTTGATTGCCGGTGATCATGATATACTCGTTAGATGTAGTAGCAAGCGTTTGATCGACTGTGGCTACAGCAGCATCTGAAACATGAATGTAATCGCGCAATTCGGAACCATCGCCCTGTCGGGTAATTTTTTGATGTTCAAGGGCTTCCTGAATAGCATGATGAATAAAATTAAAATGATTGGCTCTAGGACCATACAAGGAACCATAACGAACGATGGAATAGGGCAATCCAAATTCTTCGTAAAAAGATTCAATCAAAATTTCGGCACATTGTTTCGATGCTTTGTAAAACGAACCCATATTGCTATACACGTAAATGGTGCTGGCATAAATCAGCCGTTTTATCTGATATTTTGTGCATAACGACAGAATTCTGGTCAGATAAAGCACATTCACTTCAATTGTTCTGGCAGGATCTTTGTGTGCTTCTTTAATATCGGCGATACCGGCAAAAATGAAAACAAAATCCTGCGATTGAATCGCTTGTTCCAGGGTGGATTCGTCGCCCATATTGCCTTCGATAAATTTCACATGTTCCGCATTGGGATATTGCGGTTTGTGCAAATCGAATACAGTGGTTTCAAAACCGCGTTGTACCAGTTCATCAACGACGTGTCCGCCTAAGAATCCAGAACCACCAATCACCAGAGCTTTCATTTCAATTAAGAGTTGTTTGAAGTTTTCAGAGGAATATTTAATCCATCGACCAAGTTTTGAACAGCCATCATTCCCTGACGTTGTACACTATCAAATGTTCTTGAGCCAATGTGCGGGGTAATCAGTACATTGGACAAATGGCGTAAGAGATGATCGGAAGGCATTGGTTCAATATCCAAAACATCCGTTACATATCCACCAATGGTTTTGTTTTGCAGCGCCTGTATCATGGCATCCTGATCAACCAATTCTCCACGGGCAGTGTTCACAAGCACCAATTCTTTTTTTGCTTGTTGAATTAATTCGGCAGAAAGAATATGTTTGGTATCGGGTAAAAGTGGAAGATTGAGGCTCACAAAATCCATTTGCGAAAATTGCGTCGGGAGATCATCGATCATTTCAATAATACCTTCTTCGATGAGGGATGCCGGCGGATGTTGATCATACCCGTAAACTTGTAATCCGAATGCCTTGGCGCGTTTGGCGATTTCGCTACCAATACGCCCCAGACCCATGATCAATAATTTTTTTCCGTACATTTCATAACCCGTCATCCGAGTCCATAGGCCCTTGCCTTGAACTTCATTGAATTGCAGATGGATATTCCGTAAATAGCACAAGAGTGCTGCAAAAAAATGTTCAGCCACAGAAACCTGATTCACGCCCGGACAATTCGTAACCGGAATCCCCAATTTTTGCGCGGCACTTAAATCAATTTTATCCAGCCCAACCCCATACTTAGATACAAATTTGAGTTTAGCATTTTTTCCTTTGCGTAAAACTTGTTCTGTGAGTGCATCATCACCGCAAATGAGTGCATCATACGCTTCAATATGATTTAACATGGTTGCCTCATCCAATGGCCCCCGGAGATAGTTTAATTGCAGGTCGTATTGGGCAAGCGTCTCTTGATGAATACCGGGGGTATCCATAAACGAAGTTGAAGTAATCAGAATATTCAGAGGCATGTAATCAGTCAATTATCGTTTAGCATATAGGGGCATCAATGCATCATGTTGCATCAGGGCTTCTACCACTTTCAAATCATCCGGGGTATCGACGGCTTTGGTCTTTACGCTCGTTGGTATCATTTTTATTTTACCTCCGTTTTCGATGATGCGCATCATATCTACCGATTCAATAATTTCTAATGGGGTTTGGGGCATGGCATTATACTCCAGTAAAAAATCACGTCGAAACGGAATCACACAAACCTGCTTTTTCATAGGAACGTCCAAAACGCCTTTTTTTCGGGAAGGAATCGGTTCTCTTGAAAAATAAACAGCATTCGAATGTAAATCCAATACGACTTTCACTTCATTTGGATCTTCAAACTCAGCAATGGTTTCAATATCTGCCACGAGATTGGTAATCTGGCAATTTTCGTCATCAAGCAAAGGCTGAACCGCTTCATCAATCATCGATGGCACAGTCATGGGCTCATCACCTTGTATCATGACTACTATATCTACTTTGCGGCCTGTTTCTTGTTCAATTTTAAGCAATGCTTCTGCAGCCCGATCCGAAGCACGTTCGTGGGTATCGGCAGTCATGATTGCTTTACCGCCTTTGGACGTGATATAATCGTACACCACCTGATCGCAGCAAGCCACATAAACCTCCGTGAGCATCTGACTCATTTTACTTCTGAAATAGCAGTGCCCTACCATCGGAATATCATGAATGAGTTTCATGGGTTTATCCGGAAATCGGGATGAGGCCATACGCGCCGGAATAATGGCAACGATGTGCATTTGTGAATTAAACATATTCGTTATGAAATAATATTTTTTAATTGATTCATTTCCTGCCTGCAGCTTTGACCCAGGAAAAGGGTATCAATACTGAAAGCGATAAAATTGTATCCTTTGTTGATTTTGTCGTGTAAGAGTTGCGCTTGAGGTTGTATCACATGAAAACCCATTTTTTTCCCGGATCGGGAAGCAAATTTTTCATATTGTTCAATTTGTGCCTGAACATCCGCATCTTCATATTGTCCGGGCTTACCCATACTTCCTGATAAATCATATGGTCCAATAAACGTTCCGTCGATGCCATCCACCTCCAAAATACTTTGAAGATTGCTGATGGCTTCATGATGTTCAATTTGAGCGATAATTTGTATTTCACGTGCTTTGGATTCCCGGTATTTTTCAAAGCCTTCGTCCAAACCATAGTATTGCGCTCTTGCCAAACCAACACCGCGGGTTCCAAGTGGAGGATATTTTACATGGGCAACCAATTGTTTCGCTTGTTCGGCGGTATTGATCATCGGACAAATAATCCCGTCTGCGCCTGCATCCAAAACCCGTTTAATCATCATGGCATCATTGCCCCCAACTCTTACATAGGCCTGAACACCTTTTGATTGGATGCTGGACAACATCACCTGCATCCCGTAATAATCGATCACACTGTGTTCCAAATCCAGACAAAGCCATTGAAATCCGGCACCCGCCATGATTTCGGCAATCGCCATATGATGAAGGGTAATCCAAGACCCAATTTGAACGTCCATTTTTGCCATATTAGTAATTTATCAATGAGGCCATTTAAACCCGAAAAATTAGGCTAAATGAACTGATTTCCAGAATTTTAGTAAAAACTTTTGATGATAGAAACGGCTTCGCCGCCGTCAGTCCCATAACGGAATCCAACCCATACCCCCTCAGCGGACAAATTTAATACGAAAGGAGGGGTTTAGGTAGCTTTTTGTAATAAAATTGATGGTATTGTAATTTCAAAATGATAACCCAATGACTCAATCTTCACGATGAGTGCATTTTTATCTTTATTTCTTAAAATTTTACCCTTAAATCCCTTGAAAATGCCTTCGGTAATTTCGATAGGATCGCCCAATTGCCATTCATGCAAGCCACAAGGTTCAATATCTACCTGCTCTCGTAAAAGAATTTTGATGTTCTGAATTTCAAAATCCCGTATCAAAGCAGGCTGCCTCAAATATTTAATGACATAACTAATACCGGGCAAAATGAGATAATCATTGAGTATGTGCTCTTCAAGTCGTACAAAAATGAGCCCGGGAATCAAGGGAATTTTTACCTTTTTTTTTCGATCAGACCAAACACGAACCGTTTCCTGCAAAGGTAAATACACTTCCACACCATGTTGTTTGAGTCGTTCTTCAACTTTTTTTTCTGCTCTTGAACGGGTGCGGTAGGCGTACCAATGGAGTTTTTTGTCAGACATGCACTTTGAATACAGACAAATATATTACAAGTCCATCTATAAAAAACCAAGTGATGTTTTGCGAAAAAACAAAACAATTTCCCGAAAGTTCAATTTTCTGCATTTACGGCTGAATAATTGGTCCGCTCTGTATAATTTGCACTTGAATTCCTAAAAATGATACCCCAAAATACCAAAACCATTGCCGTTGATTTTGACGGAACGATAGTAGAAGACCAATATCCCGGCATCGGTCGCCCGCGAACTTTTGCCTTTGACTCTCTGATTCGTTTACAAGAAGCAGGTCATCGACTCATTTTGTGGACCTACCGAACGGATGAAAGTCTGAACGATGCCGTGGAATTTTGCAAAAGAATGGCGTAGAATTTTATGCCGTCAATAAAAATTATCCGGAAGAAGAATGGAATGCCAAAACGCCTCGTAAACTGAATGCCGATTTATTCATCGACGACCGCAATGTAGGTGGATTTCCCGGCTGGGGTAAGATATTTCAGATGGTGATGAAACAAAATATTGAAGATATTCAGGTCAAAGTCCCTAAAAAATCATTTTTGGATAGGTTTAAAAAAAGCTGACCACTTGGGCCAGCTTTTTAAGTTGTATCTTTTTTAATCTTACTTTGAAGTATTGATGTACCACATTCTAACCTGAAAGGGCCTCAAGAATTGGCAATCAATGACGCTAGGCAAATTGACCGACAATACCCCCCATGATTGCCAAGCAAACAATCCAGTAGCCGGCATTAATAGCGACGTATTTAAAGCTTTTTCCTTCGAATAAAGAATTGATGGTTAATACAGGCAATGCCATAAAAACACCTGCAATTGTACCATGCAAAGCCCCATGTTTAAAGCTGCGAAAACGACTGCCATACTTGGTTAAAAAATCTTCAATAAATCCTTTCATACTATCATCTCCCTGAAAAACAGAACCTACATGAAACTGGTGAATGACAATTGACGGAACCATCATTGCGAGCATGACGCTCATGAGAATCGTTGTTCCGAAAATAATCCACATATTGGATTTTTTGGCCTGTTCAGGATCTACCCCGGCGGCCTTCATCCAAACTGTTCCGAATACGTTTTTGTTGTACCAAATCATCCCGACCACAAGTGGGACCAATGCTGCACCAAATACAGCGAGCCAATTAATTTGCATGTTTTTTGAGTTTAATGACCTCAAGGTAAAAATTATTCCTCATTTATCCTATCAGGGCCATAAATTCTTCTTCACTCAGAATATGGACGGAACCTAATTTTTTAGCCTTCTCCAATTTGCTTCCTGCATCTTCACCAACCACCAAATAATTTAATTTCGTACTTACACTTCCCAAAAGCCGGCCACCACGCTCTTCAACCAAAGCCTCTGCCTCGCTGCGTTTCATATTCATGGTTCCGGTAAATAAAAAAGTTTTTCCGCTTAAACCTCCCGACATTGCTTCCTGTTTCTGAACATTTTGCATACAAACACCTGCCTGTTCGAGTTCATCCAGAATTTGTCGATTATCCTGATGAGAGAAAAATTCGTAAATGGATTGTGCCACCTTTTCGCCAACATCTTCAATCACCAAAAATTCCTCTTTGCTCTTGTGGTATAAATCACTTAAGTGCTCAACGGTGCGTGCCAATGATTTGGCAGTTGTTTCGCCCACATACCGAATCCCCAACCCAAAAATGAGCCGGTGCAATGGTTGTGTTTTGGATTTTTCGATCGCTTCCTTCAACTTGTTGGCAGATTTTTCACCCAAACCCTCCATGCCTTGAATTTGTTCAAAAGGCAAATGATAAATGCCGACAATATTCTTTAAGAATCCGGCTTCATAAAACCTTCTCACCAATGAGTCACCCAAACCACGAATATCCATGGCATCCTTGGATGTAAAATGAATCATGCGTTCAATGACCTGTGCTTCACAATTTAAATTGGTGCATCGCCAAACGGCCTCCGATTCGGGCTTGTAAAGGCTTTCATGGCAAACAGGACAATGCGTTGGAAAAACGATCTCAGTTTCGTGCCCTTGGCGCAACTCAGGGAATGACTTCACCACATAAGGGATTACATCGCCTGCTCGCTCTATGAGGACTGTATCACCAATTTTTAATTGTTTTTCGCGCACCACCTCTTCATTAAAAAGGGAGAGTGAAGAGATAGTAACCCCACCAACAGAAACCGGTTCAATTTTTGCCACTGGAGTAATGCTGCCCGTACGACCAACCTGGTATTCAACCCCCAACAAAATACTTCGTGCCTGCCGAGCCTTGAATTTAAAAGCCATCGCCCAACGCGGATGATGACTGGTTTGACCGATTTGCTCTTGCAAGGCCAGACTGTTTACTTTAATCACCATGCCATCAATCTCATAAGGCAAATTGTCGCGATGTGCTTCAAATTCTTCCACATACTGAATCACTTCTTGTATCTGGCTAAATTTTCGGGTTGATGCGGAAGATGTTTTAAAGCCCAAAGAATCCATCATGTTGAGCAATCCGGCATGTGATCGAAAGGAGGCAGGCATTTCCTGATTCTCCAGCATCACAGTATCACTGACATGATACAAAAATGCATCTAAATTTCGTCGGCCTACTTCCAAAGGATCCTTGATACGAAGGCTTCCACTGGCGGCGTTTCGGGCATTGGCCAAAGGCTGTTCTCCTTTGTCGATAAGTTTTTGATTATATTCTTGAAATTTTTGTTTGTGAATCACCACTTCGCCCCGAATTTCCATCTGCCGAATCCCATACTGACTCATATTCACTTTGAGTGGGATGGATCGAATTTGCATGGCGTTTCGGGTAATTTCATCGCCTTGTACACCATTGCCACGCGTGGCGGCCCGTTGCAGTTGATCGGCTTCATAGACCAAAGAAATACTTGCGCCATCAAACTTTGGTTCAACGGTATATTCCAGCAGCGCATCCGCACTTTGTTCGCGACACTTTCGGTCCCAATCCAGCAAATCGGCTGCATTGTAACTGTTCTCCAAACTGAGCATAGGCACCAAATGTTCCACCGAAGGAAAATCTGCATTTAACCCGGATGCCACCCGTGTGGTTGGAGATCCCTGATGATCCAATTCCGGATGCTGTGCTTCAAAATCTTTGAGTTTTTTAAACAAGGCATCATATTCTGCATCTGCAATAATCGGATCATCTTTCACATAATATTTCCAGTCAGCATATTCAATCACTTCGCGCAATTGTTTTGCTTCCTGCTCATGAATATCTGATTTTGCCAGTTGTTTTGATAAGTCGAGTAATCGTTGTTCCTCCTGCAATTGATACATACCGAATGTTCTTTTTTCAGATAAATATTTTTCTCGAAAAATGTGAAGGTTATTGATTGATTGATTCGTTGCCGTCCATCTTGTTGTCTTTCATTTCACAGAGTGCTATCTTATTTCCTTGGTAAAAGTAGAAGAAAATTACGCCCCTTTCAGTTGATCTCCAATCATTGCACTTGAATTCATGCATAACCACGATTGTTTTTTTGAACATACAATCGGATAAAGAACAATCCACTACAAATCACCCAATAGAACCTGCCAGGCTTCCATCACCTGATTTTTGCTCAGGTAATTTTTGGCCATTTGATGTGAGTCTTGATGGGCATCAACCTGAAATTGTGGATCCCTTTCAGGAATCGAACTCAGATTGGCCAACATGCCCAAATCATTCCCACTGAGCACCTGGCTGTTTCGTATTTTTTCAGGCAATTGATCCATTCCCATTCCCAGATTTAAATTGGGTTTTGGAACTTCAAACACCGCTGCACCACTGGCCCGGCAATAATAATCAGCTCCCATACGAGCAACCAAATCAATTTTATGTGGATCAATTTGTAGTTGTTCATTGAGCACTTCATCTTTGATATGCATAGCCAGCATTTCACAAATGATGAGATTTCCTGCTCCACCTTCCTGACCGGTTTCAATAATCTGTACCACCTTACATTCCATATTCACCGGACTTTCGGCCACTAAAAAAGGTTTTACCAGACTGGCTGCTTGTGGCGTAAAACCGGCTTTTTCAAATTCCGATACACCCTTAGGATATTCGCAACTGGCCAAACTCATTTGTTGAACCATCGCGTAATTCACCACACTAATCACCACCTCAGCATTCTCCCGACAGTTTTCGAGGGTATGTTTGATGGTATTATCGCGGACTCTTCTTGCGGGAGAAAAAACCAAAGTAACCGGGTTACTTCCAAAAACATTGAAGAAACTAAACGGGGAAAGATTTTTATTCCCCTCCGAATCAATGGTTGAAGCAAAACAAATAGGCCTTGGCGAAACCGAGCCGAGCAAATAGGCATGGAGTTGTGCCGTTTTAATATCTCCGGGTTTAATCAACATGCTGGTCTAGTTTGAAGTGGGCATCTTTTTTAAGGCCAATATGGAAAAATTGGTATCCACTTTTCTGATTTTATTTTTCAAACGTCCAAGTCCTTCAATTTCCATTTCCACGCTATCTCCATCCTGCAGCCATTGTACCTGATAAGTTGGATCGTTGAGGAGTCCGGTACCATTGAGTTCAAGTAAACAACCAGTACCAACCGTTCCACTACCAATCACATCACCGGGCAGAACATCAACCCCATATGCGCAACGTTCAATAATTTCGGCAAATGTCCAATCCATTTCAGCTACATTTCCTTGACTCAATAATTTTCCATTGACCCAACATTTCATAGAGAGATTATAGCTGGCTCCGGTATGATTTTCTTTACAAGGTACCCGGTATTTTTCCAATTCATCCGGGGTTACCAACATGGGTCCGATGACGGTACTAAAATCCTTTCCTTTAGCGGGGCCCAGGTTCAGCAACATTTCTTCCATTTGTAATGTACGGGCACTCATATCATTCATAATCATAAAGCCCCCAATATATTGATCCGCATCTGCCGCCTGAACATTGCGTCCTTTTTTACAAATCACAATGGCGACCTCCAATTCAAAATCCAGTTTCTGAAAATGATCGGGCATACAATCAATATAACCCGGCCCCTGTATCGCATTATGGTTGGTAAAATAAAAAATGGGATATTGATCAAACTCTGCAATCATGTCCACCTTTCTATTTCGACGGGCAGCAGCCACATGTTGACGAAACGCATAACCATCGCGGCAACTACTTGGATACGGAACCGGAGCCATTACTTCCGTTTGCTCAAACTGTGCATCGCTGGCAAATTTACCTTCCATACAGAGCACTGCAGAAGCTTTTATTTTATCAATCCATTGTTCCCAGGAAGCCAGCAAATCTTTCATCGTTGAAGGATATTGGGCGTCGATAGAACTGAGATTATATAACTTATTGGAATGAAAAATGGCAAGTTGTTCCTTGCCCTTGTGTAAGTGCGTGACTAATTTCATAGCATTTTTTTAAATCGTAAAGTGCTGCAAAATTAAGTCCTGAAAACGAATTCAGCATTAAAAACATCTGCCGGATAGCAGGGGCTACCAATATTTGCCGAATTATTTTTTCTTTTTGAAACGAACCAACACTTCTGCAAAAAGCGGGTGTTGAACAATTTCACGATCCATAAAAACCAGGGCATTTTGTTTTTTAGGATTTTCGTGCAAGGCCTGCTCCAACTGCAAGACCGCTTCCTTGGCTTTACCTTTTGCCAGTAAAATAACCGCTTTATAATATTGAAATTCCACCTTTTGACCACAATGCTCTTCGGCGATAGTGATTTGCGACAAAGCTTCGTCTACATATCCGGAAGTATAAAGGGCTTTCACGAGCGATTGCCAAGTAGACTTGATATCAGGCCTAAGTTGCACCGCATTCAGATAACAGACCAATGCTTCTTTTTCCGCATTCATTTCCATCAAACAATTGCCCAATGCCATACAATAGGAGGCATTGTTTTTGTTGATATGCAGCGCTACCGAATAGGCTTTCACGGCTTTTTCCCATTGTGACTCTTTGGTATAGGTTTCGCCAATTTTAAAAAATATCTGGTCGTCCTGCGGATTTAACTGAGAAGCTTTGCGATAATAATGGCGTGCTTTGGCATATTGTTTTTGTTTTTCCCAACAATAGCCGATCGCATCTAATATCACATCTTCCGGTTTAGCAATGGTGAGGTGCATTTCTAGCACTTCAATGGCTTTATCAAATTGTTTGAGTTGAATATAGGCATCGCCCTGATTTCGATAGGCATACTCAAATTTATCGTCGATGGCCAAACAGTATTCATAAGCGTCAATGGCCTTTTCGTAGAGTTTAATCCCCTGATAAGCACCCCCAAATTGTACCAGGCCATCGTATTGTAAGGTGTTTCTTCCAAAATAGCCTGATGCAAGGTGATGCTATCTTCATGGCTATTGGTGATTTCGGCCCAAAAACAAATTCTCAACAAAGCATCTTCATTGGTGGGCTCATAATCGAGTATACGCTTCAAACTGGAATACACTTTTTCATACTCTTCCAATTCGTCGTAAATTTCAGATAGTTCAAGGAGGATATCTGTTTTATCGACACTGTCAAATCGTTCCACATTGGCTTCCAGCAATTGTACTGCTTCAGAAAAACGATTTTGTTCAATTAATATATCTGATTTCAAAAAAACACATTCAATACTACCCGGATCAACTTCATCCACCTGATCGAGCATTTTACAGGCTTGTCCGTAATTTTTATGATCCATCAGCCACTCAGCTTTTCGCAATAATAGCACCGAAGAAAAAGGATATAAAGTGGTGGCAAAATCACAAGCCAAAGCGGTATGTTCCCGATCGTTATTTGTTTCAAAATAATCAATCAGGTATTCAAAATCATCTTCGCTAATGAGCCCGTGGGGTTCACCACGTTTGAGTTTAAAAAATTCAGTCAGTAAATCTTCTATCTCTCTGAAGTCATCATCGAAAAAATCATCATTGAACATATTCAAAGTGTTTTCGTTACTTGTAAAATTAGGATAAACATAGCCATTAATTTTTTTGTTTGTTTAAAATTAAACCTTTATTAATCCACCCATCTGTTTGTAAATAGTTGTTGCGTTTGTCGATGCGAATTGTACCTTTGCCATCCCAAAGAGAGCACCTATGCATTATATTCAATCCATTCACAGTATACTTCGATGGCTGGTGCTGATTGCGCTGGTTTATGCAATTATTCGCGCCTTTATTGGCATGAGCGGTCGCAAACCTTTTCAGGAAGGCGATCATCAGGCCGGATTTTTTGCAACCCTCGTCTGCGACTTACAACTTCTTTTAGGTTTGGCTTTATACATTTTCGGGCCCATGGGTTGGAAAAATGTGCGAAATCGTGGAATGGGCGAAATCATGCCCAATGCCGTAGAACGCTTTTTTGCGGTTGAACACATTGCGATGATGGTTATTGCCATTGCCCTGGTGCATATTGGCCGCTCTAAATCTAAAAAAGCCTTGGGCGAAACCAAAGGACACAAATCTGCCTTTTGGTTTTATTTAATTGCGCTGTTACTCATTCTGGCTTCCATCCCATGGCCTTTCCGCACCGGATTTGAAGGCCACAAATGGTTCTAGGCATCCGGCCTTCCTTTCATTCGTCTAATTATTTAAAATAAATTTGTAATAGTTATGAAAAAAATATTGCTTGTTTTTACAGTCTCCTCATTGATCCTTTTATCTTCTTGTGTGGATAAAATAGTCAAATCCTGTGGCGCTAAATGTGAAGATCATGGTTTTTGCGATGTTACAACCGGCAATTGCGACTGTGATATGGGTTATGAAGGTGCCGATTGTGATATTGAAACCCGTGCCCGTTTTTTGGGCAACTATCAGGTCAAACAGGACAGTGCCGGTACGATAAAGAATTACACTTGCATCATCTCGAACGGCCCGGGTTCATTTGGCCCCTATGGCATCACCATAACCGCGCTGAACGGAAGTTCACTCGATTGCAGGGTTGGTTCCAACAACTCCATCAATGTTGAACTGGGAAGTGGCAGTTTCTTTAATGTAAGCGGATCGGGCAATTTAAGTGGCAACACCATCAACCTGTCTGTGGTTTTTGACCCCAGCGGTAGTGCGCCGGCCTATACCAGGCAATATGTGCTGACCAATTAGTCAGGACATCAAAAGTATTAACAAGCCAAAAGAATTATTTTTGAAGGAATCCATGCCATTCCTTTTAACTTTGCGCAACTATGTCTGACGCCCTCCGTCACGAATGTGGCATTGCCTTCTTACGACTACGCAAACCCCTGTCTCATTATCACCAAACTTACGGTACGGCATTTTACGGCCTGAACAAACTCTATCTGATGATGGAGAAACAACATAACCGTGGACAGGATGGTGCGGGAATCGCTACGGTTAAATTGGATGTTCAAAGTGGAACGCCTTATATGCGACGTATTCGCAGCAATATCGCCCAAAGTATTTCCGAGATATTTAAACAAGTACAGCATGAAATAGAGGAGGTTGAAATTTTGCACCCCGATATTCGAAATCATCCTGAAATTCTCAAGGGTTATTTGAGTTACATGGGTGAAGTGATGATGGGTCATCTTCGATACGGAACCCAGGGCAGCAACAATATCGAATACTGCCATCCTTTCATCAAATCAGATATCAACCCTACCCGCAACCTTTGCCTGGCCGGAAATTTTAATCTGGTCAATACCCGCGAACTGTTTCACTTTATCCATAAAGATGAAATGGCCAATATCAAAATGGATAGCGACCTCGCCGCCATGATGGAAGTGATTCATTATTATCTCTGCGAGGAAGAGGCCAAAAATAGTGCCCTCCTGAACTGGAAAGAAATTTTATCTAAATCCTGCAACCTGTTTGATGGCGGATATGTGGTAGAAGGAATTTGTGGAAATGGAGATGCCTTTATCATGCGCGATAAACATGGTATTCGTCCGGCATATTATTTTATCAATGACGATGTGATATCCGTAGCCTCCGAGCGCCCTGTGCTCATGACGGCCTTCAAAACCACCACCGAACATATTCACGAAATCCCTCCGGGACATGCCCTCATCATACTCGCTAACGGACAATATCAAATCGAAAAAATTCTGCCACAAGCTGAAAGACTGAGTTGCAGTTTTGAACGCATTTATTTTTCACGGGGCAGCGATGAAGAGATTTACAGCGAACGTAAACAACTTGGCCGTTTGTTGTCGGAGAAAGTTTTAAAATCGATTCAATACGATTTAAAAAATACCATCTTTTCGTTCATCCCCAATACTGCCGAAACGGCTTTTTATGGCTTAATCAAAGGTGCCGAAGCTTATCTGAACGAAATCAAAATCAAACGCATCCAATCCTGGGAAAAAGATTTCGACGAAACAAAACTCCGCGAAATGATTGAACGCAGGGTTCGCATCGAAAAAATTGCCATCAAAGACGTTAAACTTCGAACATTTATTACCGAGGATGCGGCACGAAACGAAATGGTTCAACACGTGTACGACATTACTTATGGGACGGTTCGACCGGGTATCGATTCGTTGGTTGTCATTGATGATTCCATCGTACGTGGAACCACCTTGCGCGAAAGTATTATTCGTATGCTGGATCGACTGGGACCTAAAAAATCACCATCGTTTCATCGGCGCCTCAAATTCGTTACCCCGACTGTTATGGCATCGATATGAGTAAAATGGGTGAATTCATTGCTTTTCAGGCCACTGTGGAGTTACTCCGCGACCGCAACCAATATCAGCTTTTGCACGATGTATACGCCGAATGTATGTCAGCCCAAAAATCCAATAAACTGCAAACCCAAAATTTTGTAAAACGAATTTATAAACAGTTTAGCGTAGAGGAAATCAGTGCTAAAATTTCTCAAATGCTCAAAGCAGAGGATGTGAAAGCAGAAGTGGAAATCATTTATCAAACCATTGAAAATCTCCACGATGCTTGCCCGCATAACAAAGGCGACTGGTATTTTACCGGCGATTATCCAACTCCGGGCGGAAACGTTGTGGTTAACAAAGCCTTCATGAATTACGTAGAAGGCAATGTGGGCAGGGGATATTAAAAGCCTTTGCTTCCTGAATTTCCACAGCATGCTCTTCATCTGATCGTGTATATTTGCAGGCATTTTGCGGCCTCCTATCCAGGCACTTAATATCGATTCTTATGATTCAATTTCAAAAATTTGTTTTGTCCAACGGGCTTCGGGTAATTGTTCACCCTGACTTCACGACACCCATGGTTGCCTTCAATATTATTTACGATGTGGGCGCCCGGGATGAACATCCGGATCAAACCGGATTTGCGCATTTATTCGAGCACCTCATGTTTGGCGGATCGGTGCACATCCCCGACTATGATGAACCCTTACAAATGGCAGGCGGTGAAAACAATGCATATACTACTAACGATATCACCAATTATTATATTCAATTACCTGCTGCCAATATCGAGACTGCTTTCTGGCTCGAAAGTGACCGCATGTTAAGTTTAGCTTTCGGGCAAAAAGCCTGGATGTCCAACGTAAAGTGGTTTGTGAAGAGTTTAAAGAACATTACATCAATAAACCCTATGGTGATACCTGGAAATACCTTCGCGAATTGTGTTATACCACTCACCCTTACCGTTGGATGACCATCGGTAAAGAACTTTCTCATATCGAAAATGCCCAACTCGAAGATGTCAAGGCGTTTTTCTTTAAACATTACCGACCTTGCAATGCTGTACTTTGTGTGGCTGGCCCGGTGGAACTTGAACAAATCAAACAATTGAGCGAAAAGTGGTTTGGTCCCATCGAATCCGGAGAGGCGTATATAAGAAATATTGCTCCTGAAGCACTGCAACAAAGTGCACGCCGACTCAGTGTTACCAAAGATGTACCGGTATCAGTAATCTTTAAAGCCTGGCATATTGCCCCCCGGTTACATGCCGATTATTATAAAGCCGATATCATCACTGAGGTACTGAGTGGCGGGCAATCATCACGTTTACATCAAAAACTGGTCAAGGAACTGCAATTATTCAGCCAAATCGATTGTTACCATACTGGGAGTGTCGAAAATGGCTTGCTGGTGATAGAGGGTAAATTACTTCCTCAGGTTCGCCCTGAAGTTGGCGAAGAAGCGATCAATCAGGAAGTTTTAAAAATTTGTACCGAACGCATTTCCGATGCGGAATTAGAAAAAGTGCAAAACAAAATTGAAAGCATGATCAGCTTTGAGGACCTAGGACTGTTAAGCCGGGCCAATAATCTGGCCTTTTATGAATTATTGGGCGATGCACAAATGATGAATCAGGAATACGAAAAATACCATGCCGTAAGTTGCGAGGATATATTGGATTATGCGGCAAAAACACTCACAGCCGACCAGTGTAATACACTTTTATACTTATCTGCAAAATCGGGTGTAGAGGCCTAAAAAAGTAATTAGAATTAAAACTCACAATTTCGGGGTGTACGCGGAAAAGGAATCACATCGCGGATATTTCCCATACCGGTAACGAATTGCACCAGGCGTTCAAAGCCCAGACCAAAACCGGCGTGCTTACAGGTTCCAAATCGGCGGGTATCCAGATACCAAAACATTTCTTCGGTTGGGATATGCATTTCCTGCATGCGCTTCTCTAAAAATTCGAGGCGTTCCTCACGTTGCGATCCGCCAATAATTTCTCCAATACCCGGCGCAAGAATATCCATCGCGGCTACCGTTTTCCCGTCATCATTCTGCCGCATGTAAAAGGCCTTAATATCTTTCGGATAGTCGGTAACGATAACCGGTTTTTTAAAATGTTTTTCTACCAGATAACGTTCATGCTCACTTTGCATATCAATCCCCCATTTCACCTCATATTGAAATTTTTTCTTTTATAGGCGGGTGATTGTAATAAAATATCAATGGCTTCGGTATAGGTTATTCTTTCAAAATCATGATCCAGCATGAACTGTAGTTTCTCTTTCAGTCCAAACTCAGCCCGTTCCTGTTGAGGTTTTTGTTTTTCCTCATCAGCAAGGCGTTGATCCAGGAAATCGATATCATCCGGATGTTTTTCCATTGCATAACGAATTACAGATTTCAGCATATCCTCAGCCAAATCCGCATTTTCTTTCAGTTCGTTAAAGGCCACTTCAGGCTCTATCATCCAAAACTCAGCCAAATGCCGGGTAGTATTCGAATTCTCGGCACGGAAGGTGGGGCCAAAGGTGTAGACCTTGGTAAAAGCCATTGCAGCTAATTCGGCTTCTAGTTGTCCGCTCACAGTGAGATTTGCACTACGGCCAAAAAAATCGGCACTAAAATCCACTTCCCCCGATTCAGTGCGCGGCAAGTGATTGAGGTCCAGGGTGGTTACCCGAAACATCTCACCGGCACCTTCGGCATCGGAAGCTGAAATGATGGGCGTATGAATGTTTAAAAAGTCGCGCTCTTGAAAAAACTTGTGAATACCATAAATGAGGGCATTCCGCAAACGACTTACGCTACCAAAAGTATTGGTTCTGAAACGCAGATGAGCAATATCACGGAGGAATTCCAAACTATGTTTTTTGGGTTGCAGGGGATATTTTTCGGCATCACTATCGCCCAGAATTTGAATTTCCTGTGCAGTGAGTTCCACCAATTGACCTTTCGCCGGTGAAGCAATCAATCGGCCGCGCACTTCAATACAAGCGCCGGTGGTGATCCGTTTCAGCAAGGCTTCATCAGTTTGGGCAAAATCAACCACCACCTGCAAGTTATGATTGGTACTGCCATCGTTGAGGGCAATAAACTGGTTATTCCGAAATGTACGAACCCATCCTTTCAGGCACACTTCAATATCGGTATGCTGACCTTTTAACAGCGTTGCAATTGACATAGACATAGGCCCGCGAAATTAGCGTATTTTTTATATTCAGGAATGGTGTCTCCACGAAAACATCCCATTTGGTGTTTAAAATGGGAGGAACATCTGCCTGCACACGGTTTATCGGCCCACCTGCTGTACGCTTATACGCAAGGCCAAAAAGCCACTACTAAATGGGTCTCCTGGTTACAGCTGTGTATCGCTGCCATCAGGCCTATTCAGGATGCCTCTACTTCGCAACAATAAGCATAACCGCCTCGTTGGCGTTTTTCTGCAGTTCTCCAAGGTATGTAGTTGTTCTACGAAAACATATTTGTTTTGAAGTTTTATTCTTTTGCCTTTAGCAAATTTCACTTTAAGAAAACTAAGAATACGCTTCGAGGACATAAGAAAAAGAAATAGATAGAGAAGGATTTTCGGCCCGCCTTCTTGTTCTTTTTCTTTCAATTTCTCTCGCCCTTATTGGAGTTCCTCTCCATCTCGGCCTTTCATTTCTTTAGCTGGAATACAAACGATCGATAACAAATTCATTTCACAAAACTTATCCGCTTGTTTTTCAATTTTTGTTTGTAGATTCGGGTGGATAAATTATGGCAGCAGAAGTATTTGTTTTTTCAAAGGATTATGTTCTCGAAACCGAACTGGCACTCCTCAGGCCTTTACAAGCCGAGGACATCAATCACCTGATTCCTTTCGCCCTACACGAACCCGATTTGTGGACCTACTCATTGATTTCCGCTGCCGGTGAACCCGCCATGCAACGTTATATTGCTGCAGCCCTTAAAGCCCGAGCAGACCAAAAAGAGTACCCCTTTATCGTCTTTGATAAACGCACCCAGGAATACGCGGGATGTACCCGGTTTTATGATATTCAACTCACTCACCAAACCACGCAATTGGGTTATACCTGGTATGGAAAAAAATTTCAGGGAAGTGGTTTGAATAAACATTGTAAATACCTGCTTCTATCATTGGCATTTGATACGCTACAATGGGAAAGAGTTGAGTTCCGTGCCGATTATCGCAATCATAAAAGTATTCAAGCCATGAAATCAATCGGTTGTATTGAAGAAGGTGTGTTGCGGAGCAATTGTTCTGATAATCGCGGCGGACGAAGAGATTCGATTGTACTGAGTATCTTGCGGAAAGAATGGCAGGAAAGTATTAAAGATATCCTTCAACAAAAATGTGATCGTAGTAAATAGTTCCTTGTACTGACCTTGCAAATATTGCCCGGCACTTTTCGTTTGCTTATTGGCATGGGTTTTTGAATCCACATCTCCAAAGCTTTCTAAAAGCCGCTCAAGTATGGATGTTTTGCATTTTCGGGGTATCTTGGCACAAATTTTACCCTATGTATTTAAAATCGTACCTACTCCTTGTTATGGCCTTAGGATTCTTTTCGCACACCTGGGCTCAATCCAATCATCTGGTTAAACAGAATCTGGGCAGCTCTCAGGCCGCAAACAGATCTATGTTTCGGCACCCGAATGCCGTGTCAATCCGATACTATCAACTCGATTTAAATAAATTGGATCAATACCAGCAAGTCATCGTTCCTTGCGAAAATGAAACCATGACCCTTCAATTTGAACGAAGTTTTGATTACAGCAATGGAGCAAGCAGTTGGTATGGAAAAAGTATCACTGGTTCAGGATATGGCATTTTTAGTTTTTATCAGGGTGCCGTTTCCGGAAAATGGGTCAACGATCTCAACCAAAGTTTTATGCTTCAATCACTGAATCAAGCAGATTTTTTTGCTGTTAGCCTCATCAATAACGAAGGCATGCAGGAGTCTGATATGCAGATGGCAGATTATATTGAAACTGCTGCAGGCAAACCCACCAAACGAGCCAATGCCAACGTATGCGACCTTGCGAATGCCTGTACCACGCCAAGTGTGGTTGATCTGATGGTTTTAGGCAATGCCGATGCAATAACCGATGGAGGCGGCAGTGTTGGTGCATTTACCACCAATGTGGCTTCTGCGATTACCGAAATGAATACTTCACTCATCAACGGCGGACTACCCAGTCTTTCATTTAATCTGGTTCATTGTGATTTATATGCTTTCAGCACCACTGCATCTTCTTCTAACGACTTAGGCACCTTTGCCTCGGATGCAGCTGTTCAAGCCTTGAGAAATACCCACAAAGCGGACCTTGGTTGATTATGGGTCGGAAGCGGATCATACGGAAGTTGCGGTATTGGATATTTAAACACAGCCGCTACCAATTACAACGACAATGCAGCCTATACGGTTTCTGATTACAATTGCGCCATGACCAATCTGACTTATGCCCATGAATGTGGTCACAATATGGGATTGCGACATGATTGGTACGTGGATGGTTCAACGAGCCCTTGCGATCACCATCATGGTTATGTCAATCAGGACGTTATTCCTACCGGCACACCTTCCAGTGCGCGATGGAGAACCATTATGGCCTACAACGATCAATGTGCTGCCAATGGATTTAATTGTACCCGCCTGCCACGTTGGTCCAATCCTTCGCAGTTATACCTGGGTGATGTTCTCGGCAGTGCAATAGGCTCGCCTGAACCCAGCGACGAAATGTATGCTTTCGCCCGCATGGGATGTGTGGTAGCCGATTTTCGAATGGGCATTCCTACTCCGGTTGAATTATCGCAATTTGATGCTCAGGTGCAGCAAAAAGATATTTTACTCAAATGGCGCACCGAAAATGAATGGAATAACCAAGGATTTGAAATCCAATTTCGACATGCCTTGAGCGAAAATTATCAATCTGCAGATTTCATAAAAGGTCAAGGAAATAGTTCACTCCCTGTCGAATACAGCCATACATTAAACAATTGGAATCCCGGTACTTACTATTTCCGATTGGCACAAAAAGATCATGACGGAAAAATTTCATACAGCTCAGTGATCCGACTGGAAGTCATAGGCGAAAAAATTCAGGCGCAGATTCTTCCAAACCCGTTGAGCAAACAAGGAAAAATGGTGGTATTCAGTCCTAAAAAACAATCATTTAGTTGGACCATCGTGGATTTGATGGGGCGTCCTTTAACACAAACGCATACCAGCCTGCTCGAATCCGGAAGAAATGAATGGAGTTTTTCGATGGAAGCTTTTACACCGGGTATCTACCTAGTGCAATTTAAAACCGCCGATGAGCAACAAAGTATTAAAATCAACAAACAATAATCTGTAATATTTGCTCTGTAAAAATGCCACAAGATTTGATCCATAATTATATCACTGGCTTTCCGGATGATGTGCAAAAACAATTGTTTCAACTAAGAACCATCATCCAGGAAACAGTTCCGGAAGCCCGGGAAAAAATATCCTATGCTATGCCAACATTCTACCTGAGTAAAAATCTGATTCATTTTGCGGCATACAAAGAGCATATTGGCATATATCCCGGCCCTCAAGCCATCGAACATTTTAAGGAAAAACTACAGAAATATAAAACGTCAAAAGGCGCAATCCAGTTTCCGCTAGGAAAGCCATTACCAAAAACACTGATTCAACAAATCCTGCAATTTTGCGTAAAACAACAAGCGGGGAAGACCACAAAAGCAGGGATTGGCTAGTCAATCACAACCTTGCGCCATCTTTTTCCGTCTGATAAATAAAAACCAATGAAACTCATTTCTATTTCTTTAGCCCTTTGTTTGTGTTCCAATATTTTATTTGGTCAAACCCCATGTAGCCTGGACAATAGTTTTGATACAGATGGAAAAATCGTTAGTGATGGAAGTCGCACAGTTGACTGCATCACAGCCTTACCCAATGGATTGTCGATTATAACTTACAATCCAATGTCAACAGGTCATGTGTATTTACGCAAATTAACAGCCAATGGAACGGTAGATAATAGCTTTGGGGTAAACGGCAAACTCAATCTGCAGGTTGCCAGTAGTCGCACCGAAGTGAAAGATCTGCTGTATTACAATAATCAGGTGTATTGTTGTGGCACCACAAGTACAGGAACCAATACCTATCCATTTATTGCACGTTTTCATTTAAACGGAAAAATGGATTCTACCTTTGGATACAATGGATATAATTACAATGTTCAGCATTACAGCTATAACAGCCTGGCCATAGAAAGCGGTACTGGAAAATACTGGTTGGAGGCATGAAAGATTTTGATGAACTCATGGTAACCCGATATCATAGCAGTGGATATATCGATGGCAACTTTGGAAACTTAGGCATTACCACTTATACAACCGCAGCATCCGGACAATATTATGAAGTGCGGCATTTGAATCTCGACCAAAGCGGAAAATTATCTTAACGGGAAAATACTATGTTACCCAGGGCACTACTTTTTCAAAAATTTTTGTAGTTCGACTCAATAGCGACGGCAGCAAAGACAATACATTTTCTTCCGATGGCATTGAATATTACAATAGCAGTTCCGTGAACTATGATGAAGGGCGACGCATTTTTGCCAATGCTCAAAACGATTACTATATCATTGGTGCAACCTGGAAATTTAATCTGGATTATGACTACACCCTGATGAAAATTAAAAACAACGGAAGCCTAGATACAAATTTTGATACTGACGGTTGGAAACTATATAACCTGGGTGGGAATAGTCCGGAAGAATATCTATTAAACGGTGCCATGCTGAGTAACGGCAACTTATTATTGACCGGCAATCAGGGTAGTGGCGATACCGTCTATTTCTCCATGCTAATGGTTAAACCGGATGGAACGCCTGATAACAATTTTGCGCCCAATGGTTTGTACAAGCACATTTTCGGGGTTAATAACAACAACAGTAGCGCAGCCTTGAGTTTATCGGACGATGGGAAGGTATACCTCGGTGGCTATACCCGTACATGTGCCAACGGAACATGTGGTCCATTGTATGCCGGTATTAGCCGATATGTGGTTGGAGAAGAAGTAGCTACCAGCATAACAGAAACTGCAGAAAAAAATTCATGTTTCATTTATCCATCTCTCATTACATCGAACCAATGGATCAATTTCCGAACTCACCTAAATACCCCAGTTACTATTGAAGCCTTTACGTTATTTGGTCAAAGGATAGCGGTCGAAATAAATGGCTCGACATTCCGTTTACCCAATGCTCCTGTCGGAATTTATGTGATCGAAATGAGTGGGCCAGATAAAGCCCCGAGTCGATTTAAGATACAAGTGCAATAATTACTCAGCTCTCACAATAGGAAGAGAAGCCAAATTGAGATCGAACTTTTTACTGTTTCGTTTAGGTTGATTGGGTAGGTCGTTCATCGATTCTGGTGAAAGGGTTGGAATTGAATTTAAAGGAACAGCACTTGGAGAGTCAGATGTGATGGCAGACTTTAGTGGCTTTTTCCGAATTCGAATCTTTTGCACACCTTTATGTTGCGTCAATTGCTGTTTGTTGCTTGATGTTATTGTTGGTGGAGCAATTGGTTTTTGTGCATGTAAATAAATCGTATCATGGAAGGTAATCGTTTGTGTTTGAGATAAGCCAGACTTATTTTGATAAGCATACCACAGCCATGCCGAACTCGCAAACAAAAGAACACTGGCCGCCTTCCAAATCCATGAAACAGGAAGGCCTTTGATTTTACGAACAATTACTTGTGGCTCGTCCTTTGATTCATCTGCCATTTGCAACATCACCAATGCCCCTTGACGCAAAGTAGTATAAGTGGCAACATCGATAAGTTGAAGCACCGCTTCTTGTTGTTGCCTATTCAATTCATCGAAAGCATAGCGCTCCACCCAATCGAAAATAAAGTCAGGCATATTATTATCTTGTATCTGCATCTTATTGATTTTTAAATAATGGGGACATTTTTTTTAATAAATAGAACAAACCCGATTTTACCGAACCCTCGGGCATATTGAGGAGATCTGCGATTTCGCGGATACTCTTTTTTTGTTCAAAACGCAAGTCGTACAAACGCCGTTCTTTTTCATTCATCAATGACAAATAATGTTTTATTTGTCCTTGAAGTAAGTGATGATCATACTGATGTTGTTGACGGGAGGTAGCGTTGACATGTGTTTGCACATGTAGCAAACCCAGTCGCTGTCGATTTCGTTGATCACGCACATGATTGCGGGCCAGATTCCCGGTTATGGTATAAGCCCAGGTTGAAAACCGAAAAGCTTCATTGTATTTTTCAGGTGCATGCATGATTTTAATAAATACCTCCTGAACAATATCCTTACTGATATCATGATCTGCCAGTATCTCAAAGGCAAATTGACAAAGCTTATCAAAATATCTTTCATACAAAATCGATAATGACTCCTGTTTGCCGTCTTTTAGGTCAGACATCAGTGCCTCGTCGCTAGGACTAATATGTTGTTGATGTTGAAACACCTTCGTCTAATCTAATTTCTTTAATATCGTATCAGGATCATCCAAACCTTTTGCGAGAAGAATAATTTTTTCCTTCATCCATAACTGATGCTGAAGGTCGCCTGAATCGCGATAGTGCTCATACAACTTAAACATAGGAATGATATAATTTGTATTAATCCGCTCAACGAGTTCCGTAGAAATTTCAGGGTAAAATACTTTATCCAAATAATCCAATGCATACAATTTCTCAAAGTTGCGTTTCAGTACCGCCAGATGATCAAAAGAAGTGGTATCATAACGATACACCAAACCACATAAATACAATCGCTCTTCAATTTGTTGGGTGTATACTTCGCAGCCCGCTGTGGTTAAAGCTACATATACCGGCCAATGAAATTTATTGTGCGATATAAGCTCCACAATATTTTCGTTCGAAACTTTTTCCTTGGCTTCTTCAAATGGAAGACCCAATTCCTCAAAAACCTTTTTACGATATTCCTTTTTTTGTAGCAGAAATACATTGAGCACATGTACATCTTTTCGAATTCCTTTGGCCTGCAATGCCCAAGCCGGATAAGTATCATTATCGCCTGCCGTGAGCAGAATAGCATGTTGTTCCAGTCCTGCAAGGGTATTAAAATTATAATAAAGCATTCCGCTGCTGATCATTCCCTTATTCATCGATTTAAGAGAAAAAGCATCTCTTTGAGCCCGATTGCGTTCCATTTCTCCAATATTAATCATGTAAGAAATATGTTCAGAACGGGAGGAATCAATACTCATCGCCTTTTGCAAATAGGGTAATTTCGACAAATCGTTTCCACCTAATTGCCAACGACAAAAATTCACCTCATACGAATTCGGCAAAGACTTTTCCATGTCATCAACCAAGGCATTCATTTCAGCATCTTTTTCTGTAAAAGATCGATGATCATTCGTATCATGATTTACCAAAATGCGTTTGGCATTATAGTAATGCATCCAGGCTTCTGCATCTTTTGGTTGATTTTGAATGACTTGTTTCCAGGCCTTTATTTGTTGTTGATACCATGACATATCGTTCTGCGCCTTGGCATAGGTGGGCACAGGTTCAGCTTTTTGCGCTTCAGCATGAAAGTTTATAAAAATTAGAAGCAATACGATCCAGCAATTTTTCATACAATTTTTTATTCTTTTACACCTGAGAAAGAGTAAGGTTCAAAAATGGACCTGATTTTTTGATTTAATGTCATAAACAAAACATAAAAATTACAACTCAAGGGGTTTATCCTACAATTCAACCGGAACAACCTTGCGCAAATTCATGACAAGAACTAAGCTTGCAGAAAATTTAACCATGAAATCAATTTTTTCCTTGCTGTTGGTATTGTTACTCTCAAACCTCATGCAAGCCGGCGACAATACACAGGTGATACGCGGAAGCATTACCGATCAATTTACCATGGCTCCCATTGAAGGCGCAACCATCGTTATACTCAATGCAGGTGCTAATCTGGGTGCACGCTCCGACCAGAAAGGGCACTACGAAATTGCCGGAGTAAACCCCGGTAGATATGAAGTTAAAATTACCTGTATGGGTTACCGCGATATTCAAATTCCTAACATCGTGGTGAGTTCGGGTAAAGAGACCATTCTCGATATTGGGCTTGAAGAACAATTACGTCAGCTCAAAGGGGCGAAAGTGAAAGCCAACAACAAAAGCCGGGCTGTGAATGAATTAGCAACCATCAGCGCCAGAACCTTTTCGATGGAAGAAGTAAACCGATACGCAGGTGGTCGTTCGGACCCTGCCCGTTTGGCTTCAAACTTTGCTGGTGTAAGTACCCCCGACGATTCACGCAACGATATTGTAATTCGCGGTAATTCTCCTACAGGTGTATTATGGCGATTGGAAGGTATGAATATGCCCAATCCCAATCACTTTGCAACCGTTGGAACCACAGGCGGACCTGTTTCGGCTCTAAACACCAATATGCTTCGCAATTCGGATTTCATGACCTCTGCCTTCCCTGCAGAATATGGCAATGCCAATGCAGGTGTTTTTGATATCGGATTTCGAAAAGGGAATACCCAGAAAAGAGAACATACCATACAATTTGGAATGCTCACCGGACTGGAAGCAATGACCGAAGGCCCCATCAAAAAAGGAAGCGATGCCTCTTATCTGGTGGCTTATCGCTACAGCTTTACAGGCATTGCGCAGGCCATGGGATTAAATATTGGCACTACCGCAACACCATTTTACCAGGATTTATCGTTTAAGATTCAAAGCGGAGATGGGAAATATGGTCGATTTACTTTATTCGGAATTGGTGGCCTGAGTAATATCTCGTTTAAGCACGACAACCTGGATACAACAGATTTATTTGCAGACCCCACTGCTGACAGCTATTTCCGAAGTGATATCGCGCTCATGGGATTAAAACATCTATACAAGTTTAATCAAAAAACCCACCTCCAAACCATCATCGGTGGCAGTTATGCTGCTTCGAATTTTTTGCAGGATAGTGTGCAGGCTGATGAAAGCACAGGTCGTGTGATAGAAAATACAACTGCCCGTAAAACTTATTATATCAATAGCATACTGAGCAGTAAAATAAATAGTCGAACATATATAAAAGCCGGACTTCAAGCCGATTTAATGCAACTCAATCTGGACTATCGAGTTCGTTTGAATTTACCCGACTGGAAACAAGTCTGGGATTTTGATGACATGACCACACTTGTTCAGGGATTTGTACATGCCCGATATTTGGTGAATGAACAATTGAGTTTAAACGCCGGATTACATGCCCAAATGCTTACACTCAACCAATCCTTCGCGCTTGAGCCACGGCTGTCTGTAAATATGCCCTTAGTCCTAAAAGCAGTTTAACGTTTGGATACGGTATGCACTCGCAAATGCAACCGACCGATGTATATTTTTATCGTGAACAACTCAGCGATGGCAGCTATGATCAATCGAATCGCGAATTGGATTTCACACGTAGTCAGCATTTGGTGCTCGCTTATGATTTACTGCCGGTTTCGGATTGGCGAATCAAAACAGAAATCTATTATCAATTCCTGAATAAGGTACCAGTCACCCAAACACCTTCAAGCTTTTCCATGCTCAATACCGGATCCAGTTTTCAACCGAACAACCAGGGCTTTCTTCAAAATACCGGTAAAGGTGAAAATTATGGGGTAGAATTAACCATTGAGAAATTTTTCAGCAAAGGATATTATGGCCTCTTTACTTCGAGTATGTATGAGTCTAAATATACCGGCAGCGACCTTATTCAGCGCAATACAGCATTTAATGGGAATTATGTAGTGAATGTATTAGCCGGAAAAGAATTTAAAATCGGCCCAGCCAAACAAGACCGTATTTTTATTGATCTGAAGGCGAGCATGGCCGGTGGACGATATTATACACCGGTTGATTTGGATGCCTCACGCCTTAAAGGAGAACAAGTACTGGAAGGTGATGAACTGGCTTTTAGTGAAAGAAACCCCAACTATTTCAGAACCGATATCAAAATGGGCTATACCCGTAACAGCAGAAAGCGAAAGCTATCGCATTCATTCTATTTTGATATTCAAAATGTGAGCAATCATAAAAACGTTTTTGCCGAGCGATACAATCCGGTCAATCAATCCGTGAACACAGCTTATCAAATCGGGCTCTTTCCAAATTTTATGTACCGACTTCAATTCTAAGACCTTTTGTATTCCTAACTAATTTTACCCGGCATTTCTCACTCGAAAGATTAAATTTGAACCTTGCGATTAAATAAATACAGATGGTTTTACATGGGAATCGTTGGATTTTTTCTAACTTTTCTGATGAAGGAAATGGTTTATTCCATCCCTCAAAAACATCCTGCAATTTACAATTTTTTTGCTACGATTTTAATCACCATCATTGTTTGGGAAGGCAATTTACAAATTGACCATTGGCTGAATAAAAAATTACCCTGGGTTCAGTTCCCATTTAAACGAGTTGTTCTTCAATTTCTGATTGCACTCATTTACACAGGTATTACTTTGTTTTTACTCATCATGGGTTATGATGCCATAATTTGTTGTGATCAATTGGGACATCAAAAATTAATGTGGAACTCTTTCACTTTAGGCATGGTGGTTTCAGCACTTTTGCTGACGATTGAAATAAGCACTCAATTTTTTCGGGGCTGGAAATCTTCCCTCATCGAAGTTGAAAAATACAAAGCCCAACATGCACAAGCAGAGCTCCGCAATTTAAAAGAACAAATTAATCCTCACTTTCTTTTTAATAATTTAAGTGTGCTGTCCTCACTGGTGTATAAAGATGCTGACAAGGCCGTAGATTTTATCAAACAGATGTCTAACGTATATCGGTACGCCCTTGATAGCCGCAAAGAAGAATTGATTACCCTTCAGGAGGAATTGGAATTTTTAAATGCATACAATCATTTATTGTCTATTCGATTCGAAGGCAGTTTGAGCTTTGAAGTCCACATCAACAAACAAGATCTTTTTTGCTACCTGCCACCCATGTGTTTACAAATTATAGTGGAGAATGCCATTCAGCACAACGAACTTTCGGCGGCACACCCCCTGTATATTCGCATCGAAAGCATGGAGAATGCCATTCAAATTTCTAACCCCGTCAGGCCCAGAATGAATACCCAAAAAGGAACAGGAACCGGGCTTCAAAATATACAATCACGCTTTTCCTTTTTTTCCAACGAAAAAGTATTGATTAAAAACGATGGTCAAATTTTTATGGTACAATTACCTCTTTTACAAATCAATCAATCAACCACGAATACACGATCATGAAAGTGATGATTATTGAAGATGAAAAGTTATCGGCTGAACACCTGATCCATTTACTCGAAAAAATTCGGGCCGATATACAAATCATCAAGTGCAGCGATTCGGTCGCCGAAAGTGTCGCGTTTTTGAAACAGAATCCGGAACTTGATCTCATCTTTATGGACATTCATTTGGCAGATGGCATCAGTTTTGAAATCTTTGTGGAAACGAATATCGAAACCCCTGTAGTTTTCACCACGGCCTATGACGATTATGCGATACGGGCCTTTAAGGTCAATAGCCTCGACTACCTCTTGAAGCCCATTGGCATTCATGAATTACAGGAAACCCTCAATAAATTTGAAAAGTATCACGGCCAGGAACAACTAGGATCCGATGCGAAAATCAAGGAGGTATTACAACACTTAACACGCAACTACAAATCAAGATTTATGGTTCGCGTCGGTCAAAACATCGAGAGCATTCCGGTTGAAGACATCATGGCTTTTATGACCCGCGATAGCCTTTCATTTCTTTTACGAAACGATGGAAAAAAATTTCCGGTAGACTACACACTCGATCAATTAGAAAATCTATTATCACCGCTGACATTTTTTCGAATCAATCGTAAAACCCTGGTGCATATTCAATCAATCAAAAAAATAAGTCCATACCTGAATGGCCGATTGTCATTACAAATACCGCAACTCGAAGGTGATTTTGCTATTGTCAGTAGGGAACGAGTCAATGATTTTAAGCGATGGCTTGATCAGTAATTCTATAGAAATCAAAAAATTAGAGGACCAAGGTATCTAATCCACTTACTTTTTGGACATGGCAACAATCCCTGCTGATTTCAAATTGGGCTTGATGAACAACGGCTCCCGACTGATAAATTTTCATCGTCACCACTTCGTTCTGATCCACTTCAAAAAAACCTAAATCACTATCATCCGCTACCGTATATAAATTTTGTCCGCTGATGCTTGGATCTGTTTGAACATTGAGTAAAGTTTGAGATGCATCATAGGTTTCTACCTTCTCAGGCACAAAAGGATTTCCATTCGAATCCACCATTGCAACGAGAATCATTTTATAATCTGCGGTGCAAATACTTCCTACACAACTTTCTTTGCGATTACAAGCTGCAAAAGCGAAAAGGAGCATCAAAATCAAGCCTGCATTCTGACGAATATTCATGCTACGAAGGTAAATACTTTTTCATCCCATACCGCAGTGAATGCGAAAAATCCTCATGGTCTAATGGTGAAATCATTTTGTGTTTATACTCTGTACGCAAATGCAAATAGACCATGGTAGTTCGTAGTAAACGATGCCCCATCATTTGTTTAATTGCCAACAAACTGCAGCCTTGTTCCAATAAATGCGTAGCAAAACTATGTCTGAAAACTTTGGGTGCTACCCGGATTCCGAATACCTTTCCTGACTCAACTTACGTAATATAAGCCGAAGAGAAGTATTCGACATCGGCTTCCCGGCATCCTTACCTTCAAAAACATATTTGACAGGTTCATATTTTTCGAGATAAACCTGAAGAAGTTCTGCCAATGACTGCGGAAAAACCACAAATCGATCTCGCCCTCCTTTGCCATGACGAACCAGAATACGATTTTTTTCCAAATCAATATCCCTTATTTTCAAGTGAAGAAATTCACTACATCGCACGCCAGTTCCATATAACAAAGCCACCATACATTTTTCGCGAACATTTTGGCATGATTTTAATAGATATTTTATTTCTGATATTCGGAATACATCCGGCAAGGTGAATTTTTTGCGCGGATAAATATGTTTGGGTGTATAATAGGGGCATTGCAAAATATGTTTGAAATAATAACTGCATGCATGAGCCACCATACGACATTTTACACGCCCCACGCCATGTTCACGAATGATGAAATGTAAATAGGTGATAATCATTTGATCGGTAATCAGATAAGGTGATACATCCTGATAATAAGCAAATAAAAATTTGAGTTCCCGGCAATAGTTACTTATCGATGCTTTGGCGTAATTCCTGACGGTCATCCGTTTTTCTACTTCCAATAAAGCATTTTTGCTTCGTCGTTTAATTCAATTGTTCCTAATTGGTTTTTTACTTGTTGCATTTTAATAATTTTCGAACAAATTAAGATTACAGTGTAGTATAAAATCCAGCTATCGTCATTTAAACGAATGAAGCTCCCATTCCATTTCCCTTTGTTCATTGAGATGATGGACTATCCATTTAAAAGGCATAGCATTTTGATGACGAGAACAGCTTATTGGTTCGCTTCTACCCTCCCTTCAAAATTGAGGCAACGCAAATCAAATATTTCCTTCAATATTTCAAAGAAATAGTATTTTGTGCTAAACCAAATTGGAATGAAAAAAATTCTATTCAGCCTGTGTTTGATGATTAGCGGGTTCGGCGCTTCTTCGCAAAATGCTTTTTGGGATGCACAAAAAATATGCAGCCTGCTAAAATCGAACAAAACCGACGAAATTATCGAAATACTCTTGTGCTATCAAAAAGCGGACCAGGCCTTCCCATGGGCAAAATTGAGTCGTAAATATCCCGATCATATCAAACAACTCAAAGACAGCAATGAATCGTTTCGACTCAGAAACTTTTTCAAATTGCTGAAAAACGAGTCGGAAATGATGGAAAAGGTCAATAGTTTGAATCAGGGATCTCAGGATATTGAACTCTTTCGGGATGCCGTCAAACATTATTACGAAGTACTCACAACTGTTAAGGAACGTAATCAACTTCAAGAGGCCCTAGAAAATGGGTTAAAAAACGAATCAGGACCTCCCAATCAAATCCCGGCACAATTCAGAAAATATCAGATTGATGCCTTGTATCGACATGCACAATCTCAACAGATTAGAGACACTTTAATGATCCTGGAAGACCCCGAAACTTTTCGTCAAAATAGCAACAAATTTATTTGGAATTTAATGGCCGATTCAAATGCAGTTATACTGGATCAGGAGATTGAAGAATTGGATATTCAACGTAGTCGACTTGCAGAAATGTTTAGAAACAAACAAATTTTTGATGCCTTTTTCCCGGCCATGGATTACGAAAAAGAACTAACGGTAATGAGTGATTTTCGCGATAAAGCGGAAACGATGCGTATCAACAGCGAACGCCTTCGTTCTGATTTGATTACTTCAGCGCCACCAGCTTCCTTTAAATTACCCAGTCAATCCGAAATGATTGATGCATTGGCCATTTATCTCGCTAAAAGAGTAAAACAAGAAGTGGCCATCAGCTTCATCGAAAAGTTAACCGTGTATATGCGCGATCAGTCACTGGTGAATCAACTCTTCCCCGCTACCTTAAATTTACTCAACAACCGCGAAGCCTTTATGCGCCCCAATTTTGGAACATCCTGGCAAATCGCGCTTTCGGAAGATTTTATTCGAATCCCCGAAAACTTGCCAAAATGTTTACCTCCCCGTTACCAATCAACTGGCCTTTACCTCAAAGATGGCATACGTATTGGTCAACTTGTTCAGCAACATTATTCCTTCATTGAAGCCGTTAATTATTTGTATGAAGAGCCCCTCGAAACACCTGTACTTCGAAATGCAAATGCATGGATGTATATCGTGAATCATGAATTATTCGAACATGCCGAAAGACAAACCAATCGCTACTGGATTACAGCCGAAAAACTCCAATCGCTCAATAAAGAACAACTGGAATGGATGTATATCTTGTTGGATGTTCGTTATGGTGATCTTTTCAACGAAATTTTCGCACAGGAATGGAGAGGTCGCGAAATTTGGGATGAGAATTATTTTGTCAAAAAGATTTACCCTTTCCGAAATTGGATGACGCGTATACTCGTTCAACTCAATCAGTTTGAAAAAACTATCGCGCAGCGAACAGATGATCAGGAAGCAGGTAAAGATGGATTGAGTGGATTCTGGAAATTTCAAAATGATTTAATGGAAGCTGTATTGGATTCAAATTTTATTCATGTCAACAAAAATATCACAAAGGGTATTCAATTCACCAGAAGTGTATTTTGTTTGTATAGCGGTATAGAACAAAAAAATTACGCATCGGTAGTCGATCAGGTTTTGAAAGTATTTAGTCTACTGGAACTCGACAAACATGTTGGGATGATGGACGTTTTGACCAATCAGTCCTTCAGGGTTGCATTGAGACAAAAAGAAGAAAAAATACAGGATACCATACAAAGCTTGTTTAACCGGCTTGACTCCTATTACGAGCAGATTTCTAATTTCCGCTATCCTGCCATGATGGCCGCCAATTACATTCAGATTAAAGATGCGCTGAAATTAAAAGGTCGCGAAAGTGAATTGGCCATACAACAAGATCCGAATCAATTGCTGGAATGGATGTTTAAAAAAATAAAAAACGACGAACAGGTTTCCATGCTGAAAGTACTTCTGAAGGAAACGATGATCAATGAAATTTTAAATAATGCCAGCAGGCATACCGAATTAAATAAGCTCCTTCTGCGTTCTCAAATTTTGTATGATAGTTTAAAAAAATCACATGCCTACTCGATGCAGACCTTGGGCGTATTAGATACCCTGAAAATGGAATTGGATAAATACGATTTGCTCAAAGATAAATATGCAGGTATTGCTATTGATCAATGGAAATCCTTTGCAGGCCAAAAATTATTCTCTTTTGAATCTCCTATCTTTAAAAACTACTTATCACGAATGGGGCAGCAAACCCATGACAAAAGAATTCGCACGGCTTTAAGTTTTTTATCGGATGTGATGCAAAGTGGCAACGCACAAAATCTCTCTAAGGTGGTTGAATCCTATTCACTGCCCCCATCTTCTTATAAGATTAAACGACACAGCCGATTCTCGATACACATTGATGCCATGGTTGGAGCGTATGGCGGAATTGAAGCTGTGAAAGATGCCCGGGGAGATATTGTTTATTCACCAGTAGGTGGACTATCCGCCCCCATTGGTTTGTCGCTCAGTTGGGGGAAACGCGATCGACTCAAAGAAAAGGCCGAGCATTTTCATGATGGCGATTTTGGATTTGTTAACCGTCATGGTCGATTCAAAAAACTCAAAGGATATAACCTCACAATTCTGATGAGTGTGATTGATATTGGAGCAGCAGTTTCATATCGAATTACCAATGATAATAACGGAGGCTTGCCGGTAAAAGCAAAATGGAGTCAGGTATTTTCACCCGGCATAACCAGCTTAATTGGAATCAAAGGGATGCCGCTATGTGTAGGCGCAGGGATGCGTTTCACACCCAATTTACGAACCCTTGACGGCAATCTTCAACGCAATGCGCTTCGTCTGGAAGTAGGTTTGTATTTTGATCTACCGTTGGTAAATGTATTTTATCGATAATCTCAATCTAATCCGAAGTATACTCAAAGTGTAACTGTCAATCAGATTAAAGGAGAAGGATTCCAGCCTGTTAAGCTTCGTTGTCCTCAGGCATAAAAGTATCTGCTTCGACACCGCGTTTGTTTTGTTCACCCAAACTTAAATGGTCACTGGATGTGGTTTGCAACCAGGTTCCTTTTTGCAAACGAAATATTTGTACATGGAGACCAAAAGATGATTCCATCATTTGTTCGAAATCCGAAGTACGCATATTCTCCTCCAATTCCAACGACAAACCTTCGGCAGGAACACCCAATTCCTGCATTTGAACATGATGCAAGTATTGCTCCTTTTTCGGATTCCCCGCTAAATCAGCATGTTGATGTTGATAAAATTCGGGACGCAAATGCGAAAAAATCTGTCGAAAATCCTGTTGAACCTCCTGAATGTTTTGTGAAGAACGGATAATAAATTTCATATTTTATGCTATTTAAATAAATGTTGTTAAAGGTTATAAAACGACCTCGCCATCATTGAACTATAAGACTCCAAAATTAAACCGATCCGGCGCCACAAAACATGACAGAAATCAGTAGGCCTGCCAAGTAGCAATACCCTACCTTTGTATGGAATTACCGCAGTTTGAATATTTCATCTATAGAATGAAACAGTGTCAAATATCAGGCAGTAACGCTTTACTCTTTGTATACAAGTAGCGAATATTTTAAGGAGTAAATCGGCAAAAGAATAGAAGTTAGCTCAGTTAAAAAATTATAAAATTTAAACAAAAAAAATAAATGCATATGAAAGATTCACTCTCCCATTACCACTTACTCTGCCAGGATTCAATTCGCGATTTAGACTTCTTTAAAGCCGAATTACTGATTCTACGAAATCGACTCACTGAAGTTGCCGGAAAAAATACAGGCCATGATGTCTTGTTACAAGTAGAACATTTCGAAAACAAATTCCGTATTCTCGGTATTCACATTGATGAAATGTTACACGATGTGAATTTAAAAAACCAATCACTGCTCGATGAAGCCGCTGAGAAACCTAATTACATTCATATAAAAATGAAAGAAACAGACGAACAATTAGCTGATCTATTACATGATACCAGTAGTGATTTTTACACCACGAAAAAGGAATTTTACCAATTTCTTTCTAAAGTATTCTAGTCCAATGAGTCATTCTAAACGAGTCACAGGTATTTTAGAATTCTAAAAATGCAATTCCGATATCATTGTGGTATACCATTGAAACCCTGTTGAAATGGGACGATAAACTACAATTGTCATTTAATCGGTATAATTCCCCGAAATGGTGCGGTGTGACATAAAATACCGCACCATTTATACTTTAACCTGCTTCCATTTTCCCTGACGAAATAATAAGTAAGCAACAATTGCTATCAGTGTTTCGGCAATTGGTATGGCCCAAAAGATTCCTTGAATGCCAAGCATATTGGGTCGGGATAAAAAATATGCCAGCGGAATCTGAAACAACCAAAAACAAACAAAGTGAATGATAGTGGGCGTTTTCGTATCACCCGCTCCGTTTAATCCCTGTATCATCACCATACCGATTCCATAAAATATATAACCATAGCCTATGGTTCTTAAAGCCTGTGTGCCAACTTCTATCACAGCCAAATCCTTACTGTACCAGGCAATGATAGGCCCGGGAAAAAACACAAAAACCAAAGTAACAAAAGACATAAACAATACATTGTATTTCACACACAACATCACACTTTGCTCAGCCCTTTCAGGTTTGGAGGCCCCTAAATGTTGCCCCACCAAAGTGGCCGCCGCATTGCTCAAACCCCAGGCAGGTAAAATAAAAAATACCACATTTCGAATAGCAATCTGATATCCGGCAGAGGCTATCGTTCCTCCTGTTTCTGCTACCAATTTTGCCAGAACAATCCAACTCGCCGATGCAATGATAAATTGAAAAGTTGCCGGCCAGGCAATGTCAATTAATTGCCGAATGATGATTGCTCGTGGCCTGAAATCTGACTGTTTGAAACGAATCACTCCAGGCTTTACAAATAAAAAATAAACTTGATATAGGACACCTGCACCTCTTCCAATCGTTGTTGCGATTGCTGCACCTTTCAACCCTAAATCAAATCCATAAATCAATAATGGGCATAATAGAATATTTAAACCACTGGCGAGCCATAAACTTCGCATCGCAATAGCCGCGTTCCCGGCGCCTCTAAAAATACCGTTGAGTAAAAAGAGTAAAACAATGACCGAACTCCCCCCCAACATGATACGGGTAAAGGTGCTTCCTTGTTCTACGACTTCCGCACTTGCACCCATCAAAAACAACAAATCCGGCGCCCAGATCAAACCGGCCATGCTTAAACCAAAAGTAAAAATCAAGGAAACCACCACACTTTGGGTTCCTGCGAGAGAAGCTTCGAGGGGATTTTTTTCACCAATGCGGCGTGACACCATAGCCGTGGCTGCGGTGCTTAAACCAATGGCGGCAGAATATACAATCGTGATTAAACTTTCTGTCAGGCCTACTGCTGCAATGGCATTTGGCCCTAATTTTCCAACAAAAAACATATCCACCACCGCAAATACGCTTTCGAGGCTTAATTCAAGAATCATTGGAATGGCCAACAACAAAACCGCCTGACGTAAATCTCCTTGGGTATAATCATATTCATCACCTTTCAGCGAACGCAGAATAAATCGAATGATTGATTGGATGTATTTCACTTTGCAAGGATAAACAATTTAGCTTGAACGCACATTGGCCCTATGAGAATGAACGAAAAAGTAACACTATTGACCTTTATAGGTCTGCTTTAAACCGGCACTTCCAAAAACCCACTGAACTCCAATGTAATTAAGCAGTCCATATTTTTTCTCTTGAATCACCAGGCGTTTAAACTCTGGTTTATCAATACTTACGATGAGTTTGCGATACAAACCAATAATATATTCACTTCCTTTTTCACTAAAAACCGGTAATTCATCCTGACTATCCATATCAATCATTTTAAAAGTACTCAGTTTATGCAGGGGATATGAACTTGATCGAAATCCCAAAAAATATCTTTCCAGGTAAAATAAAAAAAGTAACCGGATATCTCTGGGCATTCGCAGAGGAGTTATATCAAATTTTCGTTGGTCTGGATCCGGCAATTGATTGTACCCACGTTCATAACACATCAACACATCCTGAAAGGTGGAAGTTTGATCGTAGTTTACAAAAGCATATAAACCCTGCCTTAAAAATAAAAAGGTGTCCTTTACCAATATCGGTGAATTTAGGGTAAATCCATCCATGATTACCTGCCGGAACGAGTCTACATTAAAATCATAAACATGTTGCTGTGCGCGGATGGACTTAAAACCAGAGGAAAAGATAAACAAGAAGAATACCCTAAAAATCAAATGTTTTCCAGAAACTACACTATTCATAAATAAATCGTTCAAACCGAGACAGAATGTTCATTTCACCATTCAATATTCAATGATTCAATGGGCTATGTTTATGGTCATTACCATTCTAGTGATGATCTTGCCGGAAACACATTCTCCAACTCGGGATAAAATCTGTAACAAAATTCGTGCTACAATTGACAATTCGCACCTATTGACACCATTTCTCAGGGTTTTCACGCCATTTTTCGAGTAAATTCAATTCACTACTCTGAATGAGTTGTTTCTCGAGGGCCAAATCGAGTAAAGCATTATAGTGACTTAAACTCAGGGTTCGGATGCCTTCTTGCTCAAACAAATTAGCGGCTGCAGTGAATCCATAATTAAACACACTCACCAAACCAACCACTTTAGCTCCCGCCGCCCGTATCGCTTCGATTGCTTGCATACTACTTTTACCGGTTGAAATTAAATCTTCAATCACCACCACTTCCTGACCACTTTCAAGCACCCCTTCTATTTGATTTCCCATGCCGTGCTCTTTAGGTTTGGATCGAACATAGATAAATGGCAGACTGAGCAAATCAGCCACTAAGGTGCCATGCGGAATACCGGCAGTTGCCACGCCCGCAATCACTTCTGCTCCGGGGAATTCGGTAAATACCAAATTGGTTAATTCACTTTTAATAAAATCTCGTACATGCGGATAGGACAATAACTTACGGTTGTCGCAGTAAATAGGACTTTTCCATCCACTGGCCCATGTAAACGGATTTTGAGAATTTAATTTTACAGCATTAATTTGTAGGAGTTTTTCTGCTACGAGCAATTCGCGTTTCATAGGCCAGCAAACCTACGCCCAAAGTCAGGAATAAACAAACAACCATACCATGATCAAAATAATGTTTAATGATAAAAAGATCTTGCTTTGTAGCGAAGAAGAGCAAAGTCAGGTATCTCTCAAACCTTGTTTTGTATTTTTTAATTGGAATTCCTCCCGTATGGATGACCTACTCGACCTTCTATTGGTTTCGGAAATTAAAACAGCGGTTCTGGTTGGCGCCCCTGAGACATTACTTCAGGAATTTGAGCAGCGATTAACGGTGATTGTGGCGGGCGGAGGCCTGGTCATCAACCATAAACATGAAGTACTGTTTATTTTCCGCAAAGGACGATGGGATTTCCCAAAGGCAAACAGGATCCGGGCGAACCTATTGAATCCTGTGCATTGCGGGAAGTACGAGAAGAAACCGGAATAAATCACCTCTATTTGGGTGATTTATTGGATTGTACTTATCATATCTATTTTGAAAATCAGTATGTTTTCAAAAAAACGTATTGGTATCATATGAATACGGATGAATTATACCTAAAACCCCAGAAAGAAGAAGGTATTACCAAAGCCAAATGGATCCATCAAAATAATATTGGTTTTCAACTCAACAATACCTTTGATTCGATCCGCGACCTGTGCCGGATATACTTTCAGTCCTAAAAAACAAAAACCCGTCTTTCGACGGGTTCATGTTGAAAAAGTCACATAAATAACCTACTGAGCACAAATGTATCATCTACTGAAGTGCTTTTGGGGACCAAATGAGTATTTGGTCATTTCAAATGAGTAAACGGTCCTTTCCATTGAGTATTTAGCAAAAGCCTTGATATGCAAGGCTTACAATTGTTTAAACAAGTGTCAGGCCTTTAAAAAATATCGATGAAATAAACTCAAAAAGTCCCAAAATCCTTTTTGGGATGGACGCACTTATAAGATGAAATAATCATGGATTAAAATGGAAATTGTCCTAAGGGGAAAGGCCAAAATAACAGAAACCCGTCTTTCGACGGGTTTCTGATTGAAAAAGTCACATAAATAACCTACTGAAAGCGAAAGTAAATGCAGACTATATGTTACAACAGACAAATGAGTATTTGGTACTTCCCAATGAGTATTTGGTACTTCCCAATGAGTATTTGGCAAAATTGGTCTTTAAATAAGGTGTTTCATTCGATTCTACCATCCACTTAAAGCGAGACCCTTGCAAAACCTCCTGAAATGCATGAAATGGTCGATTGGCTTGAAATTTCTATTAAATCATTCCGCGAGATTCAATGACCAAAAACACACTTGGATTTGGGTTTTTAACTTCAGACGCATGAAATTTGTTTTGAAATATGTCCGGGTTACATCCTTAACTCTCCATATAAAGCGTGAAACAAAAACACTTATTAAAATAGGCATTTCAGTTATCAATTAACCTGAATAATGAATGTTTGGAGTTCATAACCTTTGAGGACTGGAAATAAAACCCACTAAACTGAAATCGCAAACTGGGCGTTTAAGGTCATTTTTGATACCTGTATGATTGAATATACTTCACCTTGATGATAAAAGGAAGTGTTCTCAAGTTCAGGAAAATCATATACCCTGTTTTGGGATTGTTTAGATGATGAAAATTTCAAGTTTGCCAAAGGCATACCCAACCTTCCTAATCCGCCTGATCAAAAGAATAGAAACAATCATTTATGGAAATAACCCCTTGACAAACTCTATGCGCATACCGAGTAGTAACGATGCCATTTAAATTTCGGAAATTGTTCTCTTGATTCATCACAAACCTTTGACTTATTTGATTTTAATATGAAATTGTACTTGATTTATATCCGAATTTTGCCTTGCGAACGGAAAAATATGTTGAACCCAAATTTTGGAGTTGAACACAGCAAAGAGCAAAAACGAGCAAATCCTTCACAGGCTTTGTTTAAAGTAGCTTCGTGCCTTGCCATTGCGAATTCTCAGTTGAAGAATATGATGAATAAATGGATAATTATTGGGTTATTGTGTATGAGTTTGCAGAATCTTCAAGCTCAAAAGTTGGCAACTGGTTTGATTCACTTGAGCGATTCCACCGTAGCGCAGTTTAAAGACATCAATGAATTGTATTTTTTGCATCAGGCATCGTATCATACATTGCAAAAGCTGGTCCGAAAACTTTCTACCACTCACAAACAGCAAGATGCCAACGCCATTATCGAACAGATAGCCAAACAAAGAACGCAGGTATCCGCAGTGATATTGAGTCTGGATTATTACTTTAAACGGGAAGCACCTATGGCTGGAAGCAATGTGGAACATATTTTGGCGCTATTATCTGAAAGTCCAGCCTATGACCTAATAAATCAATATTGGTTTTCCAATAGTATAGATAAAAATTTACCAACGATGGATTATAAGAAGAAGATTCAAGATACCCTGAAAATGGTTTATAACTTTGGTGCATTTTACTATCTGTCGCAAGAAGACTCTGCCTATATCGCCCGCATGAAAAAAGTAAATGTTGATGATATTGATGTTGAAATTGAGGAACTCATTGAGCAGTATTTAGCTGAGCAAACAAGTCAGTTTCGATATGATGTGAAAGCATTGGTGAAAGATATTCAACAAGTAAAATACATAATAGATGCACAGCATGATGGTTGCGTTACCAAAACATTGCAACTACCTAATTGGGATCAAATAGGTGTGATGATTGTAAAAGGAAAAGATACGGTAGAGCGAGTCTATACCATTCAATACGGGATGTTTAAAGTATTTCGATTGGGCAAACGCATTTGGTTTCCACTAAAAAACAACCCGGATGTAATGTTTTATAAAGGCGTTGGGTACGGCTTGCATTTTATCCGGAAGACCCGAGCATTGTGCGAACAAAATACAATCAGGCATGAAGAGAACATGAAAAAAACCGAATAAAGCATATGAAGGGATATATAAATTTTAAATTCGGAATGTTCTTGATAATATGCCTATGTATCGTTTTCAACATTGCAGCGCAACAATGTGGTTATGAACATCGTGGAGCAATATTGCTCAATATTTTAGATGCGCATACGCAGGAACCCATTCGCGGACTTAAGGTCAATTTGAGTTATGCCGATGGTACGCATGTGCAATCGGTAGGCAAAACATCCTACAATGACGCTAAAGATGAAACATGTATTGAGGAATATTTGTTTTGGGAGAATGAATCCAACAAAATAAAAAAGGAAGCATGTGTGTATACAAATCTGTACCGGCAAGCGTTTCCAAACGCAGGTGATCATTATATATGTATCGTCCCGACGCGTCAAGGACTCATGGCCACAAGTCGATTAGCCTATCATGAAGGTTATACGAAATCAGAATGGGCACCTAATTCGGAACCTAAATTTGATTCGACATCGAACATGTTTTTTATGTATATCCATATTGTAGATGATCGGAAACATAAAAAGAATGGTGCTTATGCTAGTCAACTTCTTCGTATTCCGCTCGCGGCCGTCATTGATATATGTGCAAGCAATTTAGATGGAGATGATGGTGAATTAAGAAATGGTCAAAAACTCAATCCCATACAAGTTGTACTTAAAGCCAATGATCCATCGTACAAAACCACTATAGAGCATAATGCTTTTGATCGGTATATTATACCTTATTATCATTCGGGGCAAGTTTTAGGTCGAGGATTTGAAGAAAGTCATACCGTATTTAAGCTTCAAAAAATAGAATTGTATGATGAAAAAACATTGCAACTCCTTCAAACCATCACTGAGCCAAGGCAGAAGAAACTATCTTGGAGTAAGGGCGCGATCACATTTGCTAATTTTTATCGTGAAGAAGAACCCTACAAAAAAGGATTTAGGATACCTGCTGATTTGACTGGCAAAGAAATGCGCGAAGATCAACGCTTTGTCTATTATAAATGGAACACATCGACCAAACTCTATGAATTGGATACCCTCTTGAATTCAAAAACCTATACCCGATTTGATGGTGACACAAGGCGTATGTTTGCCACTGAATTTGAAGAGAAAAATGATGCTACGATTTCTTATTATTACGAATTGAAAGATCGAAAATGGATATTGGTAGACACTGAACGACATGAAAATCCGAAACCCATTCATCCTATCGTATCGAATCCTTTTGTAGAAAAGAAAGCGAAGTGCTATTTAGACAAGACCTATAGTCTAAAACCTGTTCAGTATTTTAAAGATGAAGAGGAGAAGTTGATTGTCGATACATTTTGGATAGGCAATTACGGCAATAAAACAGCAAAAATTACTGTAGTGCAAAATTCTCATTTTAAAATACCAGAAGAGATTTTACCCAATCAAAAATTACCCATCGTGTATCAGCGCAAGTTTATTTCCGACGATAGATTAGGGAATAAATTTTACATCGTACCCACACCATTTAATTCGGTAAATGATTATTTTAGTATTAAATACAACAACGAAGAAACTTTGACGGGTTCAATCAATTACATGATAGTGGATAATGATGCAAAGATTAATCAATTGCCAGACGGGAGCTTGAACATCCATATTGAAAATGGAGCAAGTAAGAAAAAAATCATACATACATTTCCAAGTGGTTTCCTCAAAGAATATGGAGAGTATTACATACCGGATCAGTGTCGTATAGGTTTTTGGGTACAAGTCGATTCGAGTCAACATATAACGGTGAATCAAGTTCAATACAATAAACTCATTACAATTCAAGTGGCCAATGCAGATATCAATACATGCACAGTAACTCGTGTAGGGACTGAGACGGAGGTTGTAAATAGAGCTCAATTGGCAGTAAGTCCTTCCACAAAATCAATTAAGATAAGTGAAGGTGTAGCTTCTGCTGAGTATAAAATCAATTTTGATGAGTTGAAACAAGAAGATGGTGTGACACTTAACCTCTTAAAACCCAATGAGGATTTTGTATACAATGGTCAGGTTAAATTGCCAATGGACTTTAGTCATCAACAATATAAAATTATTTTTTCGCCCGAGTATATCTATAAAATGTTACCTAAAGAACGAGAACAAGTTGAAGTACATTATTTTGATGAAATGCTTAAGGAGTTTCCTACATTGCAGTATTACAATATCGATACGGCCGAAAGTATGTTTAAGCATAGAAATTCCAATAACATATTTATGGTATTGGATTTAAGTCGTTGTAGTGCCAAAGAAAAGGAGTCTATTTTAAATCGCCTGGAAAAAGATAGAGATATCAAAGCTGTTTGTATATTGTCTCAGCGAGGAGCACAATTTTTCAATGACAATGTTATACAGATACCTGACTTTAAGAACCATACACTCGATTCAGCCTTAGCCGCCAAAGCAAAATCGTATGGTTTCTCTTTTACCCATTTACAATCTTCCATGTCTTATACACTATCTGTATTTGAATATAAGTCCAAAATAGTGGATAAAGCATTCTTTAGAGATTATAATTTATTGTGCGAGGCGTTGGATTATAGGACCATATGGCTGAATAGATATGCCAATATAAAACCTGAAAATCAGGAGGGAAAGATAAACCCATCAAAAAATTTAAATATTAAACCGAAATAGTGGCTGCTGCCTCCCGATTGTGTTACGGCATCTTTTACACCTCATTTTATGATGTGTCCATAGCAAAGTATTTGAGCAAATCGGCATGGTGCTAATGCCTTTTGAAGCAATACAGCAATGACCACTTCCTGCCTTACTTGCACCAAACTAGTCTTGCGATGTTATTATTTTCAAAAATCGGATAGTTCATAGTTGGTGCTTCTTCCACCTTTCAGTTGTTGGCTGATAATGCCCTTGTCAATTAAGTCTTTTATATCTCTCAATGCCGTGTCAGGGGAACATTTGGCAATCTTAGCCCATTTAGATGATTTCAGTTTACCTTCAAATCCGTCAAAAAGTTTGTTGAGAACCAATCTTTGCCTTTCGTTAAATTTTGTATTTTCATGGGTTTTCCAAAACTCTGTTTTTCTTAATACTTTTTCTAATGTTGTTTCTGTTGCTAATAGTGAATTTTTAAGACATTGTAAAAACCAATCTAACCACTCCGTAATATCGCCACTACTATGTTGGACTTTTTGTAAAATCTCATAGTACCTTTTTCTTTCAACCAATATTTGACTAGACATACTATAATATCGTTCTTTAGCTCCATCAGCACGTGCAAGCATTAAATCCGATATGGCTCTGGCAATTCTTCCGTTTCCATCGTCAAAAGGGTGTATGATAATAAACCAGAAGTGCGCAATGGCTGCTTTTAAAACAGGGTCTATCGTTTGCTTGCCATTAAACCATTTTAAAAATTTATCCATTTCTGTTTTTACATCGGAGGCAGGAACTGCTTCAAAATGAACTTTTTCTTTTCCCATAGCACCTGAAACTATTTGCATCTCACCTGTTCGATAACGACCAACTTCTATTTTGTGCATTCCGCTATGTCCTGTCGGAAAAAGTGCCGAATGCCACCCGAACAATCGTTTATTGGTCAATGACTTTTGATAGTTTTGAGTTGCGTCAAGCATCATTTCAACAACACCTTCCACATTTCTGTTCGTTGAAACAAGTCCTGCAATATTTATCCCAAGTCTTCTCGCAATTGATGAACGAACTTGATCATAGTTCAGTTTTTCTCCTTCAATTTCAGAAGATTTAATGACATCAAGCGTTAAATTGATTAATGTTGCTTCCTCTTTCGTTGCAAAACCGAGCATATTCATCTGTCCGATCAATTTACCCTGAAGATTTCGAACTTCTCCGAATAGGGCGTTGATGTCTATTTCGCGCCAGGTAAAATTTGTCCAGTTGTTGTATTCGTAAATGTATTTTGCCACTGCCTCAATTTATTCTTGCGGCAAATATAACCATTATTTACCGCATATTTGCGGATATTAAAAGACACATTCTCCGCAAAATTAACCTTTGAAAAGTATCTAGGATTGCTACGATATCCAATTAATATTGCCAACTTCGTACACATCAATATCATTCCCGATAAACAAGTATCATCAAGAACCTACAAATGCCAGCCCGCCCCATTGTTCTGGGTGTTACTGAGGTAAGAAGACTTACAGACATACATGCGGGGATACTACTTGAATTTAGTACAATGAGTCAAAGACGAAATTGTACTATTATGAATGTGTAATCGGTATGAGCCGAAGTATTTGATTTTCTAATTCGTTTTTGCCCTTGGCTGTGTCCAACTGTAAAATTTGGGTTGAATCCCAATTTTGCAAGCCCGCTGTAAAATCCCGTTTATAACATGTTCGTACTTTTGTACTTTTGTGCCCGAACTAAACTTTTTATTGGAACATGAAAACATTCCAGGCCATTAAAGATTGGGCTGCAGAAGAGCGCCCGCGTGAAAAAATGCTTCAAAAAGGAGCCGATGCATTAACCAATGCAGAATTACTAGCCATTCTCATCAATACCGGCACCCTCAATCGAAGCGCAATGGATATCGCCAGAGAATTATTGTCATCATGCAGTGATAATCTCAACGAACTTTCCAGATTAAAATTATCGGATCTGGTGAAAATTAAAGGACTGGGCGATAAAAAGGCTATCACCTTATTGTCGGCAATTGAGTTGGGCCGACGCCGTCAATACAGTGCCGCCTTGGAACGCCCCAAGATTGTGAGCAGTAAACAGGCATTTGAAATCCTGCAGCATCCGCTCAATGATGCCACTGAAGAACACTTTTTTGCACTCTATCTCAATCATGCCAATCGAATGCTCGATATCCGCCAAATTAGCAAAGGAGGTCTCACCGGTACTTATGTAGATCCAAAATCAGTTTTTAAGCTCGCACTGGATTTGCAAACGGCCACACAAATCATCGTGGCCCACAACCACCCTTCAGGCAATTTACAACCCAGTCAGGCCGATATACAAATCACGCGCAAATTGGTGGAGGCAGGTAAACTGCTCGACATCAGATTGATTGACCATTTGATTATTGCCGGAAATACATTTTATAGTTTTGCAGATGAAGGCAAACTGCAGGATCTTTAATCATGAAATGCCATGTACTTAATTCAGATCAATTCGTTTTAAGTCAGGCAAATTCAAACTCGAACAATTCCAGCCCTTTACCCGAAACTGCAGAAAATGGATAATCTCATCATAAAAGAGTGGAATGCATGGCGCTTCTTCAATAATGATTCTGTCCATGGCCTGATAAAGTTTAATGCGCTCCTGTTCATCAGAAACGATTAAAGCCCGCCGATACAAATCATCAAATTGTGCATTCTTAAATCGGGTATAATTGGGTGGTGCGGTATTCTCCCCATAAAACATCGACAAATAAGCCTCTGCATCCGGGTAATCAGCAATCCAGGTTGCCCAAAAAAATGGCGCCTGCGAACTGCTCATTTGCTCCCTAAGTAGTGAGGGCTGCATAATTTCCACCCGTATATTTAAACCCAGCTGACGCAATTGAGAAGCAATAAAATTGCATCGATCGCTATAATTATCATTCGACAACAACGTTATTTCAGGCAAAGGCCCATTCTCTTTTTTCCATTCAGCGATCAATTGCTGTGCCTTTTCGGGCTGATACGTATACCCTTTTACCAAATTGCTGTCGTAACCCGGCAAGCCAATCGGAATCATTCCCGAATGAGCCGGTTTACTGATGTTGTTGCGTAAATAAGTGATTAATTTTTTGCGGTCAAAACCATAGTTGATCGCCTGTCTGAGTTTTTATTCTGCAAAGCTGCCGAACGGCTATTTCCTTCTCCCAATAAAATGCCCAAATATTCGACATTCAAATAAGGGTGTTTTTGAAGACGAATTTTTGATTGATAATCCTTTTTCAGTTCTCCCTGTTTACTCAAAACCTGATCCTTAAAAGCGGCATCAATACCATTCATAAAATCCAACTTCCCTTGCATAAACATCAAAAACTCCGATGCTTTACTATCTACCTGGGTGACTTTAATTCCATCAATATATGGCAAATGAATACCTGCACTGTCCGTTTCCCAATAATGGGGGTTTCGCCGGTAAGTCAATGCCACGCCTTCTTCCCAATCCTGCAACTGAAATGGTCCGGTACCACAAGGATGTGCCCTAAAATCACTCCCCCATTTTTCGACCACTTCATGAGGCACCACAGAACAATATTGCATGCTTAAAATTCCCATCATGGGATTAAAAGGGGAAAGCAATCTGATTTCAAAGATTGTATCATTCACAGCCACAAATGGTTTGATAGAGTCAACCCGATCATTAAAAATCCATGCCCCGGAAGAAGCTGTTGCAGGATCCATCAGGCGGTTAAAACTATACACTACATCTGATGCAATCATTCGGCGGCCACGCCCCCCTTCAAACGCCGGATTATCCTGAAAATATACATCATCTCTCAAAATAAAGGTATACACCCGTCGATCCGAACTGATATGCCAGCGCTTCGCCAATGATGGAACTATCTCCAATCGACTATTGTATTCAATCAGTCGATTATAAATCACATGGGTATGCCACATGATGTTCAGGTTTTTGGCAAATGCCGGATCCAGGGTTTCAACACCCTGAACCTGATTTAACCTGAATATTTTCCGGGTTTGAATCCGTTCGTTACAGGACCATAAGCCCATGAGGCTAAACATCCACACGTAATGTTTGATAAACATGCGCATGCCGTAAAAATATGTTTTTTATTGCTGCCGATGTCCGGATTTTACAAATCGAAGTCCCCATCCTTACATGACAAAAACATTGAGCCTAAAAATGTTTCGCCCCGGATTGCGACGGATGAACAAGATACCTGAGGTTTTATTCCTTCATCTTCCCAAAATGACTTCCAACTTTTTATATCGAAAATCAAAAATGTTTTTCAGTTGTTTCTTCACAAATAGTGCATGGGCCAATTCACCGATTGGACCTAAAGGCAATTGATAATGCAGGATATCCGTCATTAAAGTGCCTCCCGATATTTCTTTTAAATGATGTTCGTGGTGCCAAATGCGATAGGGTCCCTGCCGTTGTTCATCTACAAAATAAGCCCCCTCTTCCACATGGGTTATTTCCGTACACCAGTTTAATGGAATATTGAATAATGGACTTACTTTGTAGGTAATCATCATGCCCGGATACATCACAGCTTGTTTTAATTCGCTAGTTACCTTAAAATTCATATACTCCGGGGTAATCAATCTTAAATTCAGCGGCGATGCCACGAAGGTCCACAATGTATCTTTATCAACCGGCAATTTTTGTTCAAATCTTATCGCATGTACCATCCTTATATTGTTTTAATATTTCCCATTCCACCATCTGCATGAATCACTTGTGCACTCATCCATGATGCCTCATCACTCAATAAGAACTCTGCTATTCCAGCCATTTCCGCAGCAGTTCCGATTCTTTTTAAGGGATGACGCTCGGCCATGGCCTGACGTTTAGCATCGCCATTCAACAAACCGGCAGCAAGCGGCGTATCCGTTAGCGATGGAGCAATGGCATTCACCCGAATATTTGGCGCCCATTCAGCCGCTAAACTACGGGTAAGCCCTTCTATAGCCCCTTTGCTTGAGGCTACAAGTGCATGAAAAGGCATGCCGGTTTGTACGGCTACTGTAGAAAAAAGAACCACCGATGCAGAGCCCGATTTTTTTAAAGCCGGTAAAGCCTTTTGTAATATACGAAGCGCTCCGATGACATTGAGGCGATAATCCATGATGAAGTCCTGCTCACGAAAAAGCACTCACCGGTTTCAGTTGTATGGCCCCCGGGCAATAAACAAGTCCATGCAAAACATCCGGAATGAACGAGAAATCTGCATCTTCATTTAGCGCATCCCATTCAACATATTTAACCTGATTATTCGACTCCATAGGATGCCGGTGGTAGGTGGCGATTACCTGATGTTTGGTAAGGAGCCGGTTCACCAATTCGGCCCCGATTCCGCTCGATCCGCCAATGATTAAATAATTTTTTCTCACAGCGCAAAAATAGAGGGCCGCAGAGATTCAGGATATTGATACTATCTATGGCATAGACCCATCAAAAAAGACCAACCGAAGCTGGCCTTTTCAACATACAAATATTTTAATTAGGCAGTTTGGACCACAGACTGACGATGCTGAAAATAAGCAAAAGCGGAAAAAGCAATGGCTGAAAAAATGATATCACCGAGCAAGCTGTTTACAAAAAACTGAGTGGCCATTTCAGAACGGTAAAATGGTATTGCCATCGCGTAGCATTCCGTCAGACCTGCAAATCCATATCCATAATACCCGCCGAGGTAGGTTCCAAAATTGGAAATAACAAAAAACAGCAATGAGCCTGATACCGTGTAAATCGCCGTATTCAAAACAGAACGATTTTTTAAACCTGTTCCTAAAAACGTAACAAGCGCTAATGCAAAATAATTGACCACTTGTGATACGCCATAAAAACCATCCATATGGGTGAAGAGGCTTAACCCTAAATCAGATAAAAACATCGCTGACAAGGGAATCAGATAGGCCCACTTTTTTTCTTGCAAAACTGATCCGCTAAACAAGCCTAAAGCTGCAACAGGAATCAGGTTATAAATATGCCATTCAGCATTCAATACGCGCCATACCGCAATACCTAGAATCAAGGCAACTACCAACAGTAAGGTGTTTTTATTATTTTTCATACTTTTTTCTCGTTTGTCCGAATGATTTAAATTCCCCATCCGGTCGCGTTTATGGTTTAAATTGAGCAGAGTGAACGCAAATTTGAAGATTTACTTCGAATATTACAACACTATTTTTTCGACATCTCTGATTTCAGACGGTCAATAACTTTTACTTCGATAGCATCCTTTTCATTCAACAAGGATAAATGCCAGGATACCCAATCCGTTAAATGAATAAATATCAGCGCATCTTTCCAAAAACTTTCCCCCAGCAATTGCACATCGATTATTTCAGCCTGACAGGTTTTGATCACCTTTTTCAAGAAATTCAAGCGCCTCAGGTTTGCAGGATAGTCGTTAGGCGCCGAAATACATACCACCGTCCGTTGCTTCTGAATATCGCGCCAGCCCACTATTTCGTTGTGGGTCATTTCCGGAATAACGTTATGGGCGGCGAGCATTTTACTGTTTTCATTCAATTGTTGCTTAAACCGCACAGTTAATCCTTCATGTCCAACAGTCGTGTACAAAAGCACCTCGCGTTTACTTAGTTTTTGCGCCAGCTTCAAACCTTGTTTGTTTAACTGTGTGCTTTGTTTTTCGATTGTCAAAATCGCGTCCTGAAACTCCTTTTCAAATGATTTTTGAATCAGTCCGGCTTTTGCCAAAACATATAAGATTTGGGTCACCGAGTACCCCAAACAAGCCCTGGGCGGCATCCCTGAAGGAATTAAAATACAAGGATACCCATGCTGTTCGGCAAATTTTTGCAATGCCCCGCCCGATGTAATACAAACGATGATGGCCTTGACCTTTTTGGCTTGCTTTACAGCCGCAAGCGTTTCTTCCGTATTGCCGGAATAGGAGCAGGCAATAAAAAGTGTTTGTGCATTCACATTGCGCGGAATTTCGTAGGATTTATTGACGAAAAAAGGAATCTTCATCAAGCCCGAAACATAGTCCTGTACCAAACTTCCACCTATTCCGCTTCCACCAAGTCCGCTTAAACAAACTTGCGATAAATTTTGCCCTTTGAACGATATTTTAGCAGATTGGCCAATTTGAATGGCTGTTCTTAATTGTTCGGGAAATGATTCAATATAATCTTTCATAGTCAGTCTTAAACTTTTGTTTCACGAAACTGTTCGCCGAATTGCGTTTCACAGAATTCTAATTCTTACAAAAGGGGTAAATTTAGGCCTTTTATGAGTAGAAATAAAAATTTAGGAAAGAAAGGTGAGGACATGGCTGCAGATTTCTTAATCAAAAACGGTTACCACATTCTCGAACGCAACTGGCGAAGCGGCCATCTGGAAATTGATATGATTGCCAGTCACGAACAAACCTTGATATTTATTGAAGTGAAGACCCGGAATACCAACAAAAATGGCATGCCCGAAGAATCCATTTCCGAATCAAAAATCCGAAGTGTTACCACAGCAGCCTTGAAGTATCTGGAAGGGAAAAATATCCTCAGAATCCGGTTTGATGTCATTTCTATTCGCCTGCATACACAACCTGAACCCGAAATTTTCCATATCCGGGATGCATTTTACTAATTCCGACCTGTATAATTATGAGGGCTGATTTTTTTCAATTCCTTTTTTAAATTGGCCGAAACCTCCAACGAATCAATAAAGGCATGAATGTGCTCTTTGGTTATGACAGCCGCACCACGTGTTAAATTTTTCAAGGCCTCATAAGGATTCGGATATTGCTCCCTGCGCAAAATGGTTTGAATCGCTTCCGCAACCACCGCCCAATTGGCTTCCAAATCAGCTTCTATTTTTTCGCGATTCACCAATAGCTTGGAAACACCTTTCATCATCGATTTCATCGCTAACACGGTATGCGCAAGCGGTACGCCAATATTTCTGAGTACCGTTGAATCGGTCAAATCTCTTTGCAACCTTGAAACCGGCAATTTCGCACTCAGGTGTTCAAATATGGCATTGGCCAAACCAAAATTACCTTCGGCATTTTCAAAATCAATCGGATTCACCTTATGCGGCATGGCTGAACTCCCCACCTCATTTTTGGCAACCTGTTGCTTAAAATAATCCATGGAGATATACGTCCACATATCCCGGCAAAAATCAATGCAAATTGTATTGATGCGTTTTAAAGCATCGAACTGAGCAGACAGGGAGTCGTAATGCTCAATCTGGGTGGTAAACTGCATGCGTTTTAATCCCAATGTTTTGTCTACAAATTGATTGGCAAATGCCACCCATTTTGTTTTCGGGAATGCCACCACATGGGCATTCATATTGCCGGTTGCACCCCCAAATTTGGCCGCAAAAGGGATACGTTTTAGTTCTTTCAACTGATTTTCTATTCTTTCTACAAAAACCATCATTTCCTTTCCCAGTCGGGTTGGAGAGGCGGCTTGACCATGAGTTCGGGCCAACATCGCCAAATCGGCCCACTGAATAGCCATCTTACGCAAAACCTGAACAAACTCTTCTACAAGTGGCCAGTATATGCTGTTTAGGCCGCCCTTCCACATGAGTGGCGTGGCCGTGTTGTTGATATCCTGAGATGTAAGCCCGAAATGAATCCATTCACGAATTTTACCAAGCTTTAATGCTTCCAAACGCTCTTTAATGAAGTATTCAACAGCCTTCACATCGTGATTCGTCACTTTTTCAATGTCCTTCACGGCCTGCGCATCAGCTTGTTGAAATTCTGTCACCATTTTTCGCAAGGCCTTTTTTTGTTTGTCATTTAACGCAAAAAAACCGGCTTCACTCAAGGCGATGGCATATTCAATTTCCACATGCACCCTGATAACGAATCAAAGCCGCTTCGGAAAAAGTCAGCCAATTCTTGTAGTTGTTTTCTGTAACGCCCGTCTACAGGGGATATAGCCATCAAAGCATCGCTCATAGGAAAGTTTTGAGGGGCAAAGTTAAGCATTGCCCTTTGTAGCATGTATATTTGCAGCCGTTTTATGGAAAAAAAGATCAGGATTGGTGCGGGCAGTTATTTGAATTCCAAACCACTTATTTATGGTTTACAACACGGCCCTATTGCCGAAAAAATTGAATTGATTCTGGATTATCCATCCAACCTCACGGCTTTGTTGCAAAAAGACAAACTCGATATTGCCTTACTCCCCGTTGCTTCCATTCACAATATTCAGGATGCCGAAATCATCTCCGATTATTGTATCGCCTCTAAAGGTAAAGTTGCCTCCGTTTGTTTGTTCAGCCATGTTCCAATCGAAGAAATCCAAAGTGTGTATCTCGATTTTCAATCTCGTACCAGTGTTGCCCTCCTGCGCTTGTTGTTTCGCGATTACTGGAATATTCGTCCTTCATTACTGGAAGGGGATGAAAACTATATCAGCCATATTCATGACAAAACAGCCGGCCTCATCATTGGAGATCGCGCACTGGAACAACTCAATAATTTCCCTTTTGTGTACGACCTCGCCGAAGCCTGGTACGATCATACCAAAATGCCTTTTGTGTTCGCAACCTGGGTGAGTAATAAAAAATTACCGGCCTCCTTTCTGAAAACCTTCAATGCTGCCAATGCCGAAGGCTTTAAACATATCGATCAAATTGTTCAGGAGGCGGCCTTTCAGCCTTATGATTTGCACACCTATTACCAAAGTAATATCAGTTACCATCTCGACGAAGAGAATAAAAACGGACTGACCTTGTTTCAAAAGTCTGTCGAAAAAAATTAGACTTTCTTTTAGGCAGGATCATCTGCACTGCACACGGGCATCTCCACACCCGCTCTCGGCTTATATGGTGCCTGATCGTATTCTGGCATGATGAATGAGGTACTTCCGGCACCGATATCGCCTCCATCGGGCCTGAAAGGATGTCTAGCGTTCGCTCAGGAAAAAGTATGGCACTACGTCAATACTTTATCCGGTAAAAGTTTATTGAGTAATTTTTCAAACATCGGTATCGTCCAAACAAAACCAGTACACCCGTTATATAAAAAGCATGTGCGCATTGGCAATACTGCGTTCCAAAGGGGCGCCCGCACTTAATTTTTCTACCAGATGTAAAAAAGGATAAAAGAAAATCAAGCCCAAAATGATGGACAATAAGTTAAATCCTAAATGAAACAAACCTGTTTTAATCGCAGCCCGACTTCCCCGTATCGTGGCAATCAAGGTATCGCTGCAGGTTCCCAATTCAGCCCCTAACATCACGGCAATACCACCCGCTAAACTCAACAAACCTTTTTTCGAAAGAATGATGGCCATGCCTACTGTTGCCGATGATGATTGAATAATCAAGGTCACCAAAGCCCCAATAATCGCTCCGGTAATCGGCTCTTCAGTTCGTTTCATCCATTCCAGAAAAAAAGCCTTTTCACGCAATGGTTCCACGGCATTCTCCATCGTGTATAATCCAAAAAATAATACCCCAAAATAAAGAATCACTTTCCCCGTCGCATTCACTTTTTCTGATTTCGAAATCAATAACATCACAAATCCTATCAGCAGTAAGATAGGGGAATACTTGCCAATATCCATCGCAATAATTTGGCTACTCACGGTTGTGCCAATATTTGCACCCAATACGATTCCCATCGCCTGACGGAAAGTGAGTAATCGCGAGTTTACAAATACGATGGTAATGATGATGACCGCCGAAGAACTATCCAACAAAGTGGTTACCACTATCCCAACCAGTAAACTACTGATGGTATTGGAGGTAAATTTCATGATCCAGTGTTTGGCATTTTCCCCCAAAACCAATTGTATGGTTTCGGAAAGATGATTCACGGCAAACAAAAACAAAATCAAACCCGCAATGATCGACAAAATAATCTCACTCATATCTGGAACGCTTTCTAAAGCCCAATGATAATAAGTGCTTGTTACCGGATCATGAGCGGATGATTACCAAATAGTGAATCTTTCAAGAATCAAAACTGACTTTCCGCTCTATAGCTCAATCTCTGATCCGATAGCCGGTAATCGGAGCGACAACCCGGCTGATTCAAATTTTTGTTTGGTCTGTTCATGGTCGATACGAATAAAACCAAATGTATCGAAGTGCACACCAATGATATTCTTGCATTGTACAAAACCTGCAGCCCGGATAACATCATCTGCACCCATCGTAAAATGATCTCCGACAGGTAAAATAGCAGCTTTCAGTTTGGCCCAAAGTGGTATGAGTTGCATGTCCAAAGTGAGGGCAGTATCACCGCTGTAATAAACCGATTCTTCACCCATGGTAACAATAAATCCCATGGGATTACCTCCATAACTCCCGTCAGGCAGTCCGCTACTATGTTGTGCTACCGTGCATCTCACATGAAAATCACCCAAATCACTTTGTCCACCGGTATTCATAGGATATGTATTATGCACTCCTTTGCTATTTAACCATTCATGAATTTCCCAACTACAGATCACTTTGGCACCTGTGCGCAAAGCAATCGACTCAGCATCGGCAATATGATCGGCATGGGCATGAGAAATCAGGATATAATCCGTTTCAATTTGATCAGGATGAATTTGATGAGCGAGTTCATTCCCTGAAATAAAAGGATCAAACAGAATACGTGTTTTTCCATCAGATAGTAAAAAACAGGAATGGCCGTAATAGGTAAAAGTCATTGTTGTAATCGGTTTAAAGAGTAAATGTAAATGCTTGCAATGAGCGCAGCAATTATCTTTTTTATTTTTCCAGGATGCGTCCAAAGTCAATGCTTCCTGAATAATCTCATCCATCTCCTCCCATGGCAGCTCCCCATCGAGTGGCAAGTACAAACCGCCAACCTGTTTTCGTCCTCTTAAATCAATAATGCCTTTTTTATTGGGCAATAAATGGGCATGCGTAAAAGCCAGTTCGAGCCGCCCTTCCCGGTCAGCATTCAAATAGGCAAATCGTTTGCGGGCATAATAAAATGGGATTCCATAGGTCATACGACATTGCACCCCGGCATAGGTGTGCATAAAGGCATGAACCTGACGGGCAGTTTCCTGTAATGCTGGGGGATTCAGTTGCCCAAAAAATTGTTCCGGAAATTGAATGGGGTTGGACATCAAACCTAAGTTAAACTATTGGATAAAATTAACATGTTTTTCGGAAGAAAAAATTTTACGAAAAACTTACAAAATTTAGAAGTGAACCCTGACAGGCAAAGCGCATTCCAACCCTTCATCAACCACTTTCAACGCTGTTAAGCATTCCGAACGATTCTGAACAATCAAAGTTCTTTCGCCATGATGTAATCATTTAACCAATATACATCCAAAGGGATATCCATTTCTTCTAAAATCAGATAACCCATTTTCAAATAAAAATGTTGCGCAGGATTATACCTGTTTACATTCAGGATCATTTTTCGATACCCTTTTTCGAGCGCTTCCTGCTCACAGTGCATGATCAGTTTCTGACCAAAGCCCTTACCCTTGGCCTTCGTATAAAAATATATTTTACTCAGTTTCATGGCATCCGCCTCCGGATAACAATGCGCATATCCCTGCAATTTCCCGTCTTCCTCCAAAATATAAAAATCATGCCCCTCATCATTCAATTGCGATGATAATGTTTCAGGATTATAAAATCGATTCAGCATAAAATCGATTTGTGCCGCACTGATGATGGACGTATAGGTTGCCTGCCAGGCCTCCAGGAATTATCAAATATCCTTTAATACTCAATCGCTATGCAAGTTTGGAATGACTATCAACAACAACATCAACAACGTTTTCTCGACGAACTTATGGACCTGCTTCGGATTCCATCAGTGAGTGCCAATTCAGCCCATCAAGCCGATACCGCTCGTTGTGCCGAATCCGTTCAACAAGCCCTCCTTTCTGCCGGTTGTGATCTGGCTGAAGTTTGTCCAACCGCAGGGCACCCCATTGTATACGCCGAAAAAATCATTGATCCGGCTTTGCCAACCGTATTGACATACGGGCATTACGACGTACAACCACCTGACCCGCTCGATTTATGGACTACCGGCCCTTTTGATCCACAAATCCGCGATGGTAAAATTTATGCCAGAGGAGCCTGTGATGATAAAGGTCAAATGTTTATGCACGTAAAAGCCCTCGAACTGATGCATAAAACAAATACCCTGCCTTGTAATCTCAAATTTATTATTGAAGGTGAAGAAGAAGTGGGAAGTACAAATCTGGGTAGTTTTTTGGAAGCCAATAAGGATCGTCTCAAAGCAGATATTGTTCTGGTGAGTGATACTTCAATGATTAGCATGGAACATCCAAGCATCGAAACCGGCCTTCGCGGATTAGCGTATATGGAAGTAGAAGTTACCGGACCAAACCGCGATTTACACTCTGGCGTGTATGGTGGTGCAGTAGCCAATCCAATTACCATTCTTTGTCAAATGATTGCCTCTTTGCATGATGAGAACAACCATATCACAGTGAAAGGCTTTTACGACAAAGTGCTTGAACTCAACGGAGCGGAACGCGAAGCCCTGAACAAAGCTCCGTTTGATTTGGATGAGTATAAAAATGAATTAGGGGTGAAAGCAGATTGGGGCGAAAAAGGGTACACGGCCCTGGAAAGAACAGGCGTTCGTCCAACATTGGAATTAAATGGCATCTGGGGTGGTTATATCGGCGAAGGCGCGAAAACCGTTTTGCCATCCAAAGCATACGCAAAAATTTCGATGCGTTTGGTTCCCCATCAAAGCAGTCATGAAATCGCCCAATTATTCACAGCACATTTCCAATCCCTTGCTCCTGATAGTGTTCAAGTGAAGGTAACGGAACATCATGGTGGCGAGCCTGTGGTAACTCCTACAGATTCCATTGCCTATCAAGCAGCCGAAAAAGCTATTGAACAAACTTTCGGCAAAAAACCAATCCCAACCAGGGGTGGTGGCAGTATTCCTATTATTGCCTTATTTGAAAAAGTATTGGGACTCAAAACCGTATTGATGGGTTTTGGTTTAGACAATGATAATATCCATTCACCCAACGAAAAATATGATGTCGCGAACTTCTTCAAAGGCATTGAAACCATTCCGCACTTTCATCAAAATTTTGCTGCATTGAGTAAAGCATAATACCTTTAAAAAAAAATAAACATGGAATTAGAACAAAACAATTATCGTGAAACCAGCATTGATAGCAATATCCTGACCGAAATACCGGCGAGTAAACATTTTATCGCCAATGTATTTATTTGGATGTTCGCGGCCCTGGCCATTTCTGCCCTTTCGGCCTTCGTATTTATTTCATCTCCGGATTTACTGAATGTGTTAATCGATACTACCGGATTAAGCCTGATTGGAAAAATCGTGATGTTTGCTCCATTAGGATTTGCTTTGCTGATGTCTTTCGGTTACCATAAACTTTCCTTACCGGTATTATCCGTGTTGTTTGTGACCTACGCCCTCATCAACGGCATCAGTTTCAGTTTTATCTTAATGATTTATACGCCTGGTTCAGTGCTGAGTTGCTTTATTGCTGCTGCATTGATGTTCGGCATCATGGCCGTACTGGGTTATACTACTGATAAAGACCTCACCTCTTTCGGCCGATTGATGATGATGGGATTGATTGGTATGATTGTGGTCAGCCTGGTCAACTTCTTCATGGGTAGTGAAACCATCAGCTATATTATTGGGGTTGTAGGTGTTTTAGTATTTACTGGATTAACCGCCTATGATGTTCAGAAATTAAAAAATATTGCCCGTGGTATTGATGCCAATGGGGATGCTTTGGAAATTGCTGATACCCGCAAGTTAGCTATCATGGGTGCATTTAGTTTATACCTTGATTTTATCAATCTCTTCCTGAGTTTACTGCGCGTGTTTGGTCGTAAAAATTAATCCAACTTATTCAATCAAAAAGCCGGTCATTCAATGGCCGGCTTTTTTTATAGATTTGATGAAGAATTATTGTTTGAGCATTTTTTTACTATCCATCACCTTTCCATCCACAACCAGTGTATAGGTATAAATACCTGTACTTAAATCTTCGGCATAAACCAACAATTCACCCTTTCCTCTTTCGGTCAGTTCCACCACTTTGATGCTGGCGCCCTGGTTATTCAAAAAATGGATTTGTGCTGTTTTGGCCTCTCTCGGAATCACATACGATATCAAAGTTTTTTCGGCAAAAGGATTGGGAACATTCTGATTCAATACAATAGAAGCGGGATTGCCGATACTTACTTCCTGACGAACATTCGGTGCAGCATTTTGTAACAACAATTGCTCGAGTTTGCCCATTCGATCGAGTAATTCCTGATTCAATTTTTTCTGATTTTCCAATTCCGTTTTCAAGGTATTTAATGCTGAAGATTGTGATTCAATTTCGGCTTGTTGCTCTTGTACGCCTTTTACAAGCATTGGCACTATCGCAGTATAGTTTACCGCTTTAAAAGTTATTTCTTCCGTTAGTATATTTCCTTTTTCATCTTTGGTTAAAGGCTTCCGTTGCTCCTTCACTAATTCAGGAAAATTTTTTTCCACCTCCTGAGCGATAAATCCATAAGACAATCTATCATCGAAGTTCATACCCCATGAATTTTTTGATTTGTGGTGATACTGTGTAGGTCGAAATTTTTTCAACATTTCCATCGCATTTTGAATACCTACTACATCTTTTTTGAATCGAGCATCTGATACAATCCATGGACTCGGAGAAATCGTACCCGTACCATTGATGAATACATCACCATCAGCATATAAAGCTAAATTACCAGGGCCTACCGGCGAGTTTGTATATATGCCGTAGTTAAAACCCATACCTGCCGTGTTAAGTGTGGTATGAGCGTACACCCTGCACTCATCACTAAGGAGTTAGAGGCATGGCCGTAAGCACCAATATTAGCAACAGGCCCCCATGGATTTGTTGTCATATCATCCGACATGAAGGCACCACCGATGGCATATCGAGCATTCGGAGCACCTATTGTGCCGGGATAAGGAAGTGACACATTACTCATTCTTCCAAATACACCGATAGATGCACGGGTGCCAAATCCTTCAAAAACTCCACCAGCATTTACTGCAGGATTGGCCATAGGCAAACCAAGTTCTAATCCTTTTGCTTCGCCATAAACACCTCCGGTTATGTAATTAAGCCTACCTGACTTTGATTGTCGTTTTTAAAATGTCCGGCATAGGTTTGAACCGTGGGGCCTCCTGTTTGTGCTTCCAATACACTAAAATGTGCAGGTGGTATTTGATTACAGTTATATCCCACAGATACGATGTTTTCTTGTTGTGCCGTATTAATTACACCTTGACCAGGAAAGTAGTATCGAAAATTATTCATCGGCACCTCGTAATGACCGATGAGTGGATTTGGAGCCCCATTACAATAGTTACCTATACCGCCACCCCCTCCTGCTGCTGCATTTACATAAATGACATTCCCTAGTCCATCGAGCCCAAGTACCCCATTACCAGGATTTGCTATTGGTGTATTTCCTGAATTCATGTTTCTAAACTTGAGGCCACTACTCCCATTTGGAGAGCCAAAATAGGGTGAGCCTGGAGTCGTATTAATTTCTAGTTTATTGAGTGGACCAGTAGGATTCGCACTTAGTCCAATTCCTGTATTACATGCATTATCGCCCAAAATAACTGAGTTACTTACCATTGTGGTTGCGTTTTCTCCCAGGGCTGTCGTGTTATTAATGCCGGCAACACCAGGGCCTGAGCCAGCACCAAGGGAACTATGACTAAACCCGTTGGCGTTCATTCCGCTACCGATGCCAATAAAAGTGTTATTGCTGCCAAAATTGTTCATTCCACTTAAGTTTCCCATAAATGTGTTATGAACCCCGCTGCTATTCATTCCGGTATGCCAACCTATAAATACATTCTCATCTGCTCCCGGCGCATTGTTCATACCGGCTTGACAACCCACAAAAGTATTATTCAGACCATCGGCACTTGCTCCGGCTTTGTAACCGATATATACAACATCATTTACACCACCAAATGAGAAGTTGTCAGCAGCATGGGCTCCAATAATTACATTCTTAATATTTGCAGCGGCCATCGGCATATTGCTATATGCGTCGTGACCGATTACTACATTATCGTTTCCACTTGGGCCAGTTGGAGTGAGTTGGCCAGCACCTACCCCAATAAATAAATTGTCAATTACACCCTTATGCCAAAGTATTGGATCATCATTAATTTCGTATCTGTTAAAAGGATTATTGATATCTATATCTCCTGTACTTCCCGGAAGATTGTTCACATCCAGCGCATCATTGGGATTGATATTGTTTATTCCAACAAACCCAATTGGATTCAAATCGGTTATATTGGTTTCACAAATAATGTTACCCCCTATGTTTTTGGTTACATTATTGACAGGTATTGTGTTACAAATAGTGGTATTCCCAGCACCGGCACCAGGCACGTATATCACATCGCCCAGTGGGCTCAATGATAAAACTCCGGCACCCGGATTTGGTTGAGGAATAGAAAGTGCTGTTAAATCACGAAAACGCAAAACCACTTGCACCAGGATTCGCAGTACCTCCTGCTGCAGTGCCCAATAAACCGGCGTCAATTTCTAATTTAGTTTGCGGACCTGAAAGATCGCCACTTAAGCCTATACCTACATTCACCGTATTATTTCCAAGTATCATATGGTTTGAGTTCATGACATTGGCAAAAGAACCCAATGCAATGGCATTGTTTAAATTATTAAAACCTAAATCCGCAAAATCTCCTAACATGACATTTGAATGACCAACTGTATTGTTCAGCCCACTATGATATCCCAAAAAGGTATTTGAACTACCGGTGTTAATATTCGCGCCACTTCTATGACCGACAAACGTATTATGCATACTTTGTCCTCCGGATGGATTCTGACCGGCACTCCATCCGAGATAGGTATTTTCGGCACCGGTTTCCATTTCTCCCGAGTAAGCTCCGAGAAAAGTATTGGTGTATAAAAAACCCGGATGCCCCCATCCCGAACGATAACCAACAAAAGTATAGTCATGTCCAAAAGCATGATTGTATCCTGCTTCAGCGCCTAATATGGTATGATTAAATCCGATATTCAGTTGTTGGCTACTTGCATCATGTCCCACTATAGTATTGTTATTACTCACTGAACTATTCTGGGCTGCACCAACTCCTAAGAATAAATCATTGATATTCCCTTTATGCCAAAGCACAGGATTGTCATTGATCTCGTATCGGCTTGTTGAATTATTGATGTCAATATCACCACTGGTGCTCCCGGGTAGTAGATTTACATCTAAGGCATCGTTAGGGACTATATTATTGATACCAACAAAGCCAATCGGGTTCAAATCGGTAATATTGGTTTCACAGATTGTGTTTCCACCAACATTCTTTGTCACATTATTGATAGGTATTGTATTACAAATGGTCGTATTACCACCACCTAATGCTGTCTGCACCAGAATCACATCTCCATTCGCGTTGACACTTAATGCTTGTCCATTCGGTGGATTCGCTCCTGCTCCGGCCCTTAAATCGCCCAGGCGCAAGCCACTTATTCCGGATGGAACGCCATTCGCCGCTTGTGTTTTTGTAATTTCAACCAGATTGCCCGGCGCCGTACAAATTGGAAAATCTCCAAATCCGACTCGGCCAGAAATTGGTGCCGTATTGAATGGAGTCAATTGATCAAACACCAAAACCCTTTCATAGGGATCTTTCGATTAGAGAGTAAAACGGCATTTGCAACCTGCACCGGATTGTTACAGTCACCTCCGAGTTGTACGGTATTTGAAGTGATTTGAAGACCATTATTCGCATTAAAAGGCCCTCCAAAAGCGTTGGTGAGCACCACATCTCCATTATTATCCACAGTCAGTACTTTGGCATTATTTACGCCATTGGTACCCACAGGAACCGTTGGTGAACTGGCCTGTAAATTTGTGAAACGCAAACCACTTGCATTGGCTGGCCAGTATGGGTCCCCGGCTCCAGATGTAATCTCTACCCGGTTATTGGCATTGGCTGCTGTGGTACCAAAACGCCATTTACCATTACTTCCTAATCGACCGCGTTCAGTTCCTGTTATGGCCCATTTGTATTGTGCGGTACCGGGAGAACCTGAAATACCTACTCCAGTAGCATTGTACCAAAAACCTTGAAAATTAGCAATTTGCTCTACTCTGTTATTTGTCGTTTGAGTCAGAAAAGCTTGCCCCATTCTTAAGAAGGTTTGGTTAGAGGTACTGGTAAATAAATCGATCGATGCGAATGATGCCGAGTTGATATGATTCGCAATACTGATGCCATCTCCAGTCCATACCGGCGTACTAAAACCGGTATTGGAAAGCCCATTATTCGTGGAAGTGGTAAACCGACGTAACCCATTGGTATAGTGATGCACTTCACTGTTCCAAAAGGTACCAAAGATATTTTCAAAACCAGGTGCACCTAAATTCCCCCCTCTATACCAAGCCAACGAAGCTTGTGTTGCAGTTGGTGCTGCAGGTGGCAAGGGTCCGCCGGTAGGTGCCTGGTTGATGGTCAGCTGTGCAAATGCAGCAAAAGGTAGCATCAAGAGAATTGATAAAAGTTTACGTTTCATAAGCGATGAGTATTAAGGTGAACAATGTTTTCTCAAGATATCACAATCCGAATATCTTCAAATGATTGAATTGATAAAGCGCGTCCCTAAATTGATACTATCAGGGTTCAAATTGGTAGTTTGTCAGGAAAATGACTTCAAACGCTCCAGGAAGATGTCTTTATTTTTTCGAGCAATATCAACCTGACTTCCATCACTCATTCTTACAAACAAACCCTGATGGTTGATAAAACGCACCACCCTAGCCAGATTGATGATATGAGAATGATGGCAGCGATAGAATAAATGGGCATCAAGGTATTGCTCGTACTCCTTGAGCGATTTGGATACAATATACTTTTCTCCATCCTCCATAAAGAACTGGGTATAACTACCTGAGGCTTCGAGCCGAATAATTTCTCGTTGTTTTAAAAAAATAATCCCATCTCTGACCGGCAACTCCAAAATGGTTTGTTGAACTTCCACTGGCAAATTCACAGATGGTTTCTGCGGCTCTTGTAAGAGGGACATACAATTTTTAAAATCATCCACATCAATGGGTTTCAACAAATAATCAAAAGCCTTCAACTTAATGGCTTTGATGGCAAATTCTTCATGTGCAGTGGTAAATACCAAACGAAAGTCCTTAAAACTTAAACGATCCAACAGTTCAAAACCATTCATGACTGGCATACTGATATCCAGAAAAAGAATATCCGGCCGAAAATCATCCACCATTTGGATACCCTCAAGGGATCGGTACTGGAACCAATAATTTTAATTCCGCTGGAATAGCGCTCAGTCAGTAAACGAAGCGTTTGAATACCGGCATCTTCATCGTCTATGATTATGGCTCTTAACATGGTTCATGCCAAAATACAACTTGTTTTATCCAAATCAAAATACCCTTATTCATTCAATGCACTCAATCGGGGAATGATGACCTCAACCCGGGTACCGAGAGCTTCATTTTGCGCGTTTTTCAGATCATGAATTTCCACAAAACAATTCCGATGCAGGGTGTGGCTGAGCAATTCAAGTCGTGTACGTACATAACTCAGGGCCAAACTTTTCTTTTTGAATGTTTGTTCTCTCTGACCGCTACGTTCGCGCCCGATTCCATTGTCCTCGACGACACAACGAATCCGTTCCTCGTCTAACCTATGAAAAGAAACTTGCAGTCGCTTTTCCCCTTGTTTGGGCAACAAGCCATGCCAAATTGCATTTTCTACAAAAGATTGAACAAGCAGATGAGGAATAAAAATATCTTCGGGATGAGAGATTCCTACTAGGGATACATCATAACTGAAGCTATTTCCAAAACGCAACGATTCAATATCCAAATACCGGTTCAAGAGATCCAACTCATCGCGCAAGGAAAGGTTATCATGATGATTGCTTTCGAGCAAACGTCTGATCAGTTTGGAAAATTTGGATAAATATTTTTGTGCAGCTTCATTGTCGTTTTGTAGAATCAGTTGTTGAATGGAGTTGAGTGAGTTAAAAATGAAATGGGGATTCATTTGTGCTTTTAAGGTGCGAATTTCCATTTCATGAAATTTGTATTCGAGGTTTAGTTTTTGTTCGGCTACTTTCAAAGCTGCTCTTCGGCGATATACCAACAAAAAGGAAATGAGTACAATTCCCATCAGGACTCCCAAAAGTTTTAAAATTTTTTCAATCCAACTATGCCAGCGATTGGGATCGGGTTCTTCAAAAAGTTCCCGGATATCATCCTGATTGAGTACACGGTGATAATAACGTATATCATCAACCATTCCACGCATAAAACGATGATTCTTCTGACTGGCCGAATAACCAACGATGACAGAGTCTGGAGCATAATATTGGATATCAAAATTTTTCACGGCTGTCCCCTGACAAACTCCGTCTATAAAAAATGAAATGGATTCCCGATCAAAGGAAAAACATAATGATGCCATTCATTCATTTTTAAGGCCTCTATTGAATTGACACCGGCTTGTTCGGTTGAATCTTTGGAGGTAAAAATTCCAATCCGTTCCGTTCTAAAATCATAGATAAAAGTGTACGCATCACAAAAATCGTCGACAGGTGCATTTTTTGTGAGCAGGATTACATTACTCTCATAGCCGCGGCCTGCAAATACTTTGCGTTCCATATTCACCCATAAGGAAATACTACCACTTGAAGGTTTGAGTAGTTGAGAGGTGCCAAGGTTGAGATAACTATGAGCTGAACCTTCGAGATAGAGGGCAGATTCCTTATTTCCAAAACGATCGCGCACCAATTTTACACCAACGGGTTTTGCTTCGATGCGTCCTTTGCTCTCTGCATAGTTGCCCTGGTTAAAAGTCCATTCAAGAACCGGGGAAGGAATTTGTCCCGATAAAAATTTAGAAGAACCACCGAACCAAATCAGAAGTAAAAGCAGATGAAGGCGCATCACAGGTTGAAATTACAAACAAATTCAGGAAAGAATCAAGCCCATTTTATGATTCGACTTGGGATAACCCTATTACAAGAATCAAAACATTTTTGTTTTCTGTACAAACCAGCCTTACCTCATCCTAGTAGCCCAATCAAACCAACTCATACATCCATTCATTTAAGATAACCCCATTTTTCTTAATCCTGACCAGGTAGGAAGTGTTGGCAGTTAATAGCCCCAGATTAATGGCCGATAAATGCATATCCAATGTACCTCGTTGGACGTAAATTCTTTCATGTTGAATCGAGCGAATAATTTGGTCGGAATTCCAATCAACCAACTCCAATGTAATTTTATCTGCATACGATAGATTTCTGATCCACCATTCCCCTTGTTCATTCAGGTATTGTTCTGCGGGTCGCATTCGGGCGGGTATTTGTCTGACATAGTCGTTGCTTTGAAAGGGCGTGACCGGATTCCCGATTGTTTGGTGCAGAAAAATCCTTAAGGCCATGACCCGTTGACTATCACGTCCAATAACAGCGCTTCTTCCATCATGACGAACAAGAGACCAAATGGTACATTGACCATCGTATTCAAAAGCTTTCAGGCTGTCGATCAGTTGACACAGTTCCACCGCATAGGGAATTGGATTGGAGGTTATGGTATACCCACTCCCCTTACGAGGGCTGTGATCTGCAGGCTCACAACACATCCCGGTGAACATCTTCGTTCGCCGGGCCAATGGAGCCAATACCATAGTATCCTGCCTGGTGATCAAATGGTTTTGTGCACGTTCTTCTTCATTCACCAAATGGGTACCCGCGTGCACCGTCAAAACCACTTTTTCTTTGCAAAGTGATTGCACATCAAACTGAATTTTGTTGTAAAAGGAGCCGGCTTGATGGCTTATCGTTGATTGAATCAGGTTTTGTTGAATAGCATCTTCAATCGTCACATATTTGATCGCATAAACCTGCTGTATGCTAAGAACCACACCTACCAGTGCATTCAAAATTGTGTATTTCATATAGGATGTTTTATTGACAAACGAAAATTAGTTGGATTGCGTATCTAAAGTAGTCCCGGTATTTTTTTCACGCATTAAAATCGATTAGGCTTTACGCACACAAAACTCAACGTTTATACATCGAGTTTTATCCATTCCTTTATAATTTAATCTTAATGAAAATCGAAAAAAACTAAAGACCAGTTCACCGCGAAAAATCAGGTTTTGCCGTTTCTTGTAATTTTATCAGACATAGCAACTGCACACACTTTCCTTGAATTGCCTACCTATTTGCCTTCCCTAATGAATGCTACTAAATAGGGTCTGCTGGTTATCTCACTGGCGCTTCAAATTCAAGGAAGCGTCCATAGGATAGTACTGAGGTACAGCCTTTGGGCGATGACGAAGAATTTGAAGATGTCAGTGAGAAGTGAAAATCAAGAAAGGAACTGCACGCTTGTCATAAGGAAATGAAACATTACCGTGCATTTAAACAAGCTACTATCACACCAGAATCCAATCATATCAACTACTTTCACGTTAAACAGCAGACCCTCCTATGAAACTCCACAGCCCACTTTGAAAAGGGGCCCAAAAAAAATTTAAAAATTTTTTTTTTTTTTTCCGGGGAAAGGGAGGGGCCCGGCGGGAAACACCCCGAAAAAGGAGAAAAAGCCCCGCGGGGGGTTGGCTTTCTCATTTTTTTTTTTTTTGAAAAAACCCCAACCCCAAACCCCTTTTTTTTTTTTTTTTTTTTCTCCCCCCCCTCCGGGGCCCACCCCGCCCCCCCATTTTCCCAAAAAAAGGGAAACCCCAAAAAAAAGGCCCAACCCCGGGGCCCGGGGGCCCCCCGGGATTTAAAACAACCCCCCCCCCCTCTTTTTCCCCCCCCAACCGCAACCCAACAAACCTTGTTGCCTTCCCACCTTTTTTTCCCTTTTTTTTTTTTAATTCCCGTGGGGGGCACCCCCCCCCCCCCCCCCCCCCCCCCCCCAATCCCCCCCCAACCCCCCCCCCCCCCCCCCCGGGGTGTGGCCCACAAACCCCCCCACACATTCAATTGTTTTTCATTGAGAACCTTTTCTTATCCCCCGTTTCTGTCAGGGTGCTGCGGGAGCCCAACCTGACGCGTAAATTTTTCTCTTCCCCTTTTCGCCCCCGGGAAGAAGAAACGAAAAATTTTCTTTTTTTTTTTTTTTTTTTTTTTTGGCCCCCGGGGTGGATATTGGGGGGGTGTTTGTGGGGGGGGGGGAACCCGGGACTTGGGTTTTTTTTTTCCCTTTTCAAAAGGGCCCCCCCCCCGGGGTTTTTTTGTGTTTTTGGGGGGGAGTGGGGTCCCGGGGAAACCCACACCCCCTTTTTTTTTCTCTTCCCCCCGTGGGGGCCCGCGTTAGGTCGGGGGGGGCCCACCCCCTCCCCTCCCCCCCCCCCCCCCCCCGGGGGGGGCGGGGGACCCCCCAAAAAACCCCCCCCCCAAGCCCCCCCCCTTTTTTTCCCCCCTTTTTTTTTTTTTTTTTTTTTCCCCCCTTTTCCCCCGCCCCCCCCCCCCCCCCCGCCCCCCCCCCCCCGTTTTCCCCCCCCCTTTTTTTCCCCCCCCTTTAAACCCCCCCCCCCCCCCCCCCCCCCCCCCCCCCCCTCGGGTTGGGGTTTTGGGGGGGTTTTTTCGCATTTGGGCACCCCAACCCCCCCCCCCCCCCGGCGGGGTGAGATTTTTAACAACCCCCCACCCCCACCACCCCCCCCCACCCCCCCCAAATTTTAAAAAAACCCCTTTTACAATTTTTATTTTTTTTGGGCCAACCATTTTTTTTTTTTTTTTTTAAAACAAAAATTTTTTTTTAAAATAATCTTGGGGGGGAAAAAAACCCTCCCCTTCTAAATTTAAAATATCTTTTTTTTTTTACATGGGTACTAAATAATTTCAATGTGCACTGTCAAACCCTTTCGTTATCTATTTTGGTTTTAATTATTCTAACAAATTGTACCTTTATTGTAATTAGAACTATAACTTATGAAAACCTTTCTTCAATCCTTCCTTTTACTTTTTTTCGTTTCAGGCTCCTATGCACAAAATTTAGAATGGGCGGCCCAAGTGGGAGGGATCGACAGGGATCAGGGAAACTCAATCGCTGTTGATGATTCAGGAAATGTTACGTCACAGGATCATACGAGAGTATCGTTGATTTTGATCCTGGACCAAATCAGATGCTTACAACAGCCAAAGGATCCGATGATATTTTTATTCTGAAACTCAATGCATCCGGGCAATTCTGCTGGGTGAAAACAATTGGTGGTCATCAATCGGATACCGGATTCCGAATTGAACTTGATAACTCTGGTAATGTGTATGTAACCGGTTGGTTCAGAGATACCGTAGATTTTGACCCAGGTCCAGGCATCCAATATCAATATGCCAATCAATTTGATAATGTCTTTCTGCTGAAATTAAATCCCGCAGGTTCCTTTCAATGGGTCAGGTCATTTGGAGGGAATAACTGGGATAAATCCTTTGATTTAGAAATCGATCAGACCCGTAACATGTATATCGCCGGCACATTCCGGGACACTGCAGACTTCGACCCGGGAATAAATAGTGCATTGCTGGTTTCTACCGGTGTAAGAGATGCGTTTATTGTAAAATTAGACTCCACAGGGCAATTTGTTTGGGCCAAAAGCTTTGGCGGCCCCTTAGAAGATTTCGTCTTTTCCATCGCCATAGACGCCAATCAATGCATCTACACCACAGGCAGTTTTGAGTATAGCGCAGACTTTGACCCCGGGTTGGGTACTTTACTGAAACAATCCGCAGGGCATGATGATATTTTTATTCAGAAACTGAGTGCCAATGGTGAATTAATTTGGGTTGAAACCATTGGGGATACCGTCAGTGACTCCGGAAGTACTATTTTATTGGACCAACTTGGAAATCTATATGTGTCCGGGACTTTCTCTGGAACTGTCGATTTTAATCCTGACAGCAACACAGCGTATTTAAGTTCAAAAGGCCAAGTGGATATATTCATTCTGAAAATGGACACCGCTTCCAATTTTAAATGGGCAACACAAATGGGCAGTCAAACTTCGGACTACAGTAGTTCCATGTGTCAGGATCATACTGGGAATATCATTCATAGTGGTTTGTTCAGCGGGAAAATTGATGTGGATCCCGGCTCGGATTCTCTTTACATTTCATCTCAGGGAGTGTATGATTTTTTATCCGGAAAATTGATTCCAATGCACATTTGATTTGGGCGTATTCAGCCGGAAGTAACTATACTGAAAATTGCTCCGAACTTCATGTGGATGCCGCAAACAGAATCTACCTGACAGGGATGTTCAATGACACTATGGATGTTGACTTTAGTCAGAACGTTGTTCAATTATCCTGCGACTATTCCGATGTATTCATACTTAAACTAAATACCTATCCTCTGGAAGTTAACAAAGCTTATACGGCATTACCCATTTTGACCTACCCAAATCCCAATTCTGGCTTACTGCATATCGAATCTGATAAATCCTTAGAGAATGTCACCATTCAAATTTTTAATGCATTCGGCACATCCGTGTTTAAAAAATCATTTCCGAATTTGCGTAGCACAACCATCGAATTACCTCAACCAAATGGGTTTTATTTCCTCATGGTGCAATCACCGGAAGGATTTTATTCCACCGGCATTTTGAAACGTCAGTAACAATCAAAAGTATCATACTCTTGGTATGATTACAAAATGAACGTAGTCTGAAACCAATTGTAAATACATCTCACCAACCCGAACGAAATTCTATCGTTTATTTGTTAAAGTGCCAGCACACACCATGTATTAGTTGTCTCGCATTTTCAAAATCAAAATATGGGTGAATACCGCATTCACATTATTTTCGCATTCAGCACCTCCACAGCATGATTCATTACAACCCCAAAGACTGGTTCACCTTTATATTCCGCATCCACAAAGGAGATACTGTGCGTAAACTACTCCCGCTTATGCTGGGCATCGGTGTGTACAGTACACTTATTGTGGTACTGGAAAAGGAATATTTTAAACTGCCCGACTCCAGTTACATCCGCAATGTACCTACTCTACATACCGTTTTGGGCGCCGTCATTTCGCTCTTATTGGTTTTTCGAACCAATTCTGCCTATGACCGTTGGTGGGAAGGTCGAAAACAATGGGGTGAACTGACCAATAATTCAAGAAACCTGGCTATTAAACTACATGCGATTTTAGGCCAAAACCACCCGGAAGTTCGCGATTTTTTTAAAAGAGTAATTCCTGCCTACGCTTTTGCCCTAAGGAATCACTTGCTTTCCACCAAGCCGGATCGGGAAATGTTTGAGGATGAATTACAAGAACAGTTTGATTTAAAAATCGACGATCGAATTCATATTCCCAATCAAATTGCAGATATGATGATGCGCAAAATCACCCACCTGTATCAGGAAGGCATCATCAGCGATGCACAACTCATCATTTTAAATGAAGAATTGCGCGCCTTTAGCAATATTTGTGGTGCCTGTGAACGAATCAAGAATACACCCATCCCCTTCTCCTACAGTGTATTTATTAAAAAATTTATTTTCGGTTACGTAATGACCCTGCCTTTTGGATATATGTTCACACTGGGCTATTTATCGATACCAATTATTGTTTTTATATTTTATGTTCTGGCCAGCCTGGAACTTATTGCCGAAGAGATTGAAGACCCCTTTGGCGGCGATACCAATGACCTGCCCACCGACACCATGAGCCGAAATATTCATAACAATGTGGAAGAAATTTTGCAGGGTTAATGCCCGCCTTTCAAACCAATAGGCAGCAGATTAAGTTGGCTAAGCCCAAAATCAGTTTTATATTTACCCCTCAAGTCTGATTGTACCATGAAACAAATGTTGCTTTTAACCGTATTTGCTGTCTTAGTTTTGATATCTTGCCGCCGCCCGGGTGCTCCGGAGCCTTTGATATGTAGCGACAGAAGTGTATATCAGGTTTTAGATACCATCAAGATGAACAATTGTTCTAAAAATTTTAGTAACCAACGATGGATTTTACCTGATGGATCACCCAGCACACTGGAGTCTGTGTACTATGTGGCTCAAAATCCCGGTATTTATACTTTTAAATTATATGTAAGCGACGATGATTTTGTGAACGAATATGAAACCATGTATCAGATTCAGGTGAACCCTTAAGATTTAAATTTCATTTTTTATCCTTTACATTGCCCTCAATAAAATCAATCTCTACGGATACCACGGTGTTTTCGCGGAAGAAAAAATATGGGGCACTTGGTTTGAATTAAATATTCAACTAGGTATTCAGCGCCATGAAGTAAAAACCCTGGATGACACCATTGATTACGCACGAATGCTGGATATTTGTAAAACCATTTTTCAAAATCCACAACCCTTGTTAGAAACTTTGTTGTTTGAAATGGAGTTAGCGCTTTTAACTGCTTTCCCGGATACGAAATACCTGAATATTTCTATTCGCAAAAAAAATCCACCTCTTAGCGGATTGGTTGATTCATCGATGGTTGGACTCGAAAAAAAATATGATTAACAAAATCGTGCTACTCGGTATTTCAAAAAATTAACTTACCGGCAATAGATAGCGCTTACCTTTGCTGCTCTTAATCACATAAAACATCAAACCATGCAAGAACTCTTAAACAAACTCATGAATGAAGTTGGTTTATCTGCTGAACAAGCACAGAAAACCATGACTACGGTCGTTGAATTCGTTAAATCAAAAGTACCTGGTCCTTTGGCCGCAAATATTGATGCCATGTTTTCAGGAGCAAAAGGTGAAATGAAAGAAGCCAGCTATGCTGACAAAGCTGAAGATTTTGCGGAAGCCACCAAAGAAAAACTGGAAGACCTAGCCGAACAAGCCAAAGACAAATTAGGTGATGTAGCTGACAAAGCAGAAGATATGGCGAAAGAAGCGTTGAGTAAAATCAAAGGATTATTTGGCGGCGAAGAAAAAAAATAAATTCGGGCTCTGCTGAATCCATGAATTATTGAAAAATATTTTCAGCAATGGTTTCTCAACACTTTATTGAATGATTAAAACCACTTTGTATGAAGTGGTTTTTTATATTCAAAATAACTTTGTTGATTCGATTATAGGTTCTTCTCTTTTAAAAATATTTTATCAGGCAATCTCCGCATGCAAAACAAAAGCGATAAACAACTCCTCATTCCGGTATTTTTAACCGTATTCATTGACCTGCTAGGGGCTACTTTGGTGTACCCATACTCTCGCATACGCTCAGCAACCAAGCAAAGGAAATTCCGTCCATCATCCGTGAAAGAACGTTTATTTTCGGACTACTTATTGCTTCCTTTCCTCTGGCCCAATTTTTTGGTGCACCACTACTGGGAGCATGGGCTGATAAAGCCGGCCGCAAAAAAGTACTCACTATGTCATTGATAGGTACCCTCATTGGTTATATCCTTTTTGCAATTGGTGTACATCAACATTGGGTCTGGCTTTTGTTCGCCGCACGCATCTTGGATGGTTTTACCGGTGGAAATATTTCTATTGCATTTTCTGCCATCAGCGATGTTAGCACACCCGAAACCAAAACCAAAAATTTTGGTTTAATTGGAATGGCATTCGGCCTGGGATTTATCATTGGGCCATATATCGGCGGCAAACTCTCCGATCCGAATTTAGTGTCATGGTTCAATTTTGAAACGCCTTTCTGGTTTGCTGCCATTTTATGTTTGGTAAACATCATTTTAGTACTTCGTTTCTTTTTCGAAACACTCAAAACCCCATCTACCAAACGCATCGATTTATTACAAGGCTTTCGAAATATCGGAGCAGCCGTCAACAAACCCCATCTCAGAAAAATTTTCCTGGTGGTATTTTTAGTCACTTTTGGTTTTAGTATTTTCACCCAGTTTCTGCAAGTATTTTTAATTCAAAAATTTAGTTTTTCACAATCGGATATTGGCGACTACTTTGCGTTTATTGGTATTTGCATTGCCATCACCCAAGGGTTTATTACCCGACTCATCAGCAAACGACTCAAACCGGATATGGCTGTAAGTATTTTTATGTTCACGCTGGCGATTGCCCTTGTGTTGATTTTATTTCCCGGACAATCGATGTATCTCTATTTGCTTTCACCTCTCATTGCAGTCAGTCAGGGCGTGATGTCGCCTAATTTACAAACAATCGTATCCAATAGTGGAGGGCCACAGGAACAGGGAGAAATTCTGGGTATGAACCAATCTGTGCAATCTCTGGCACAAGGTATTCCACCCATTGTGGCAGGTATAGTCGTCAGTATCAATATGTATTTACCCATCTCTCTGGCAGCCGCTTTCACCCTGATGGCCTGGTTCGCATTTTATATTTATCGTCAAAGCAAAAACACTTCAAACTAAACCATATGGCAAAGCAAACAATATCTTGTTGTCACAATAGATACCTGGGCCCCAAAGGGTTTGGACAAAGAAAAAACCAAACAAAAAATGCATGCCATGCTCGAGGAAATCAATGGCTTGCAAAATCTACTCTTTGCAGAAAACAAACATTCCTTACTGGTGATTATTCAGGGCATGGATGCCTCGGGTAAAGATGGAGTCATTCGGGACATTTTTTCCAATATGAATCCCATGGGCATACAAGTAAAATCCTGGAAGGCCCCTACTGATGAAGAAAAAAGTCATGATTTTTTATGGCGCATTCATCAACATTGTCCAGCAAAAGGCATGATTCAAATTCATAATCGTTCGCATTACGAAGACGTTTTAATAACCCGTGTTCATACATGGATCGATGACCGCACAGCAATGGCCCGAATGAAAGCCATCAATCAATTCGAATCTTTGTTGCAAGAACACAATCAAACAACGATACTCAAATTTTATTTGCACATATCGCATGATGAGCAACAGGAACGATTAAAAGAAAGAATGCAGATACCTGAAAAAATGTGGAAATACAATGCCAATGATTTAAAAGAATCCGAAAAATGGGATATCTATATGAAATATTATGAAGATATTTTTAATCAGTGTAATCAGTACCCTTGGCAAATCATTCCGGCAGATCAGAATTGGTACAAAAACTATTTAATCGCCGAGAAATTATTGGTTACGCTAAAATCATTTAAGATGAAATTTCCGGGTTTGAAAAAATAATCTTTTCTTTATGCCTCACTAAAAAAGACTTACTTATGGGATTTATTAAAGAATTTAAAGAATTTGCCCTCAAGGGTAATTTGGTTGACCTCGCTGTAGCCGTTGTTATGGGCGGTGCATTTGGTAAAGTAGTATCTTCTTTCATCGATGGTATGGTTATGCCTGCAATTGATATGCTCACAGGCGGTGTTGATTTTAACGACATGAAGGTTGTTTTAAAAGAGGGTGTTGCTGAAGCTAAAAATGCCGATGGATCAGTAGTTGCAGCTATTCCTGAGGTAGCCGTAAAATATGGCAGCTTCATCACAGTAGTCATTGAATTTTTGGTTGTCGCTTTTGTAGTATTTATGGTTATCAAAGCCATGAATACGATGAAGAAAAAACAAGAAGAAGCACCAGCTGGCCCGTCTTCTACCGATGCATTGTTGATGGAAATTCGAGATGCCCTGAAGAAATAAAGAAAATGTTAATCATTTCGATTAAAAATGCCACCAAGATAATTGGTGGCATTTTTGCGTCCGAAAAAAAACACCTCGCGACAAATCCTTCTTCTTTCAAATGCAGATTTGTCCTTTCATTGATTTATTACACATAACCTCACATTTAAAAACACAAACATGAAAAGAATCCTTACACTTCCATTTTTGTTGCTTTGCGCTTTGAGCAGTTCGGCACAAAAGGATAAAGAATCTGACAAAATTCAAGATGACCTGAAAACAAAAGTGGTCGCTAAAAACGAAGGCTGGACCAAAGGCGGACTCATCAACATTGGACTCACTCAAGCCATGCTCGAAAACTGGGCAGCCGGTGGCGAACGTATGTCCCTCGCTGTGAATGGGCAATTCAACGGATTTGCCGCCCGTGTAAAAGGCAATAAAGTTTGGGAAAATACCCTCGATTTGTTTTATGGTTTAAACTATGTTGAATCGAACAACTTTAAACCTCGCAAACTGGATGATCGTATCGACTTCAGTTCACGCTTTGGTATGCAACCTAAAAAATGGACTGTATCTAAAAGCAAATTGAAACGCAATACCTACCTCTCCGGTTTGTTTCGATTTCAATCGCAATTCACGCCGGGATATAATTATTCTAATGCCAACTGGGAATTAAATCCTATTTCGGAATTTATGGCTCCGGGATATTTTACACTGGCTTTAGGCGCTGAATACCGTGGGGGAGAAAAATTCTCCATCTTCCTCTCTCCTTTGGCCGGCAGGTACACAACCGTAAAATCGAAATATACAGTGGCAGGACCTGCTTTTGGCGTTCAGCAAGGTAAAACAAACCGCATGGAATTGGGTGCATATATGACCGCTCGATATAAAACACAACTTACCGAAAACATCCTGTATAATACCCGCTTGGATTTATATTCGAACTACCTGGCTAAAAATACCGTAGTGAATGGTATTCCTTTCGCGACAATCCCGGAAATGTCGATATCCTTTGGGATAACTTTTTTGCCATCAAAATCAGCAAATTTATCGGGGCCGGTCTTGGTTTTACCATGTTATACGACAATGATCAACCCGGACAAAAAAACAAAAATAGTACGGACGCCAACGGTAACCCAACAAAAGTATATGGACCGCTGGGTTGGACACAATTAAAGCAAGTGCTGAATGTAGGCTTCAGCTATAAACTCTAAACAAACACTTTTTTTATAACAGGCCACCCTCGGGTGGTCTTTTTTTTACCATGAGCATCGCAAAATCGAATCAAAATAAAGATTTGATAGCCTGTACTATTTTTAGACCGAAATGGTTTAAAATACAGATTGCGACTTATCTTCGCTACCTAAACTTAAAGAACGGTGGACGCTTATTTTAGTAAAGAAATCTATATTTACTGGTACGAAATTATGCTCCTTCAAAGGAGGTTTGAAGAAAAAACCGGACAGCTGTACGGCATGCAAAAAATCCGAGGCTTCTGCCATTTGTATATCGGACAAGAAGCTGTTTCTGCCGGTTGTATGAGCGCTATTCGCGATGACGACAATATGATTACCGCTTATCGTGATCATGGATTGGCAATCGCCAAAGGCATTTCATCCCGTGAATGTATGGCTGAATTATATGGAAAAGCTACCGGCTGTACCAAAGGCAAGGGCGGTAGTATGCACTTTTTCAGCAAAGAAAAAAAGTTCTTCGGGGGGCATGGTATTGTGGGTGGTCAAATTGGATTGGGAGCAGGTATTGCCTTTGCGGAACAATACAAAGGATCAGATGCAGTCACCTTATGTTTCTTCGGCGATGGTGCAGCCCGCCAGGGTATTTTGCACGAAACTTTTAATATGGCCATGACCTGGAAACTTCCTGTCATTTTTATTTGCGAAAATAATTTTTACGCCATGGGCACCAGTGTGGAAAGAACCAGCAATGTTTTGGACATTTATAAATTTGCCGATGCCTATGATATGCCCGGGGATAGTGTGGATGGTATGAAACCTGAAAATGTACATTATGCCATCGAGCGTGCTGCGCGCAGAGCCCGTGATGGCGAAGGGCCAACATTGCTGGAAATTAAAACCTATCGATACAAAGGTCATAGTATGAGTGATCCGGCGAAGTACCGTAGTAAAGAAGAGTTGGAAGAATACAAAGAAAAAGATCCGATTGAGTATGTATTGCGCATGATTCGTGAAAACAATCTCGCCACGGAAGAACAAATTACTGAAATCAACGAGAAGATAAAAATGACGGTTGATGATGCTGTGGAATTTGCCGAAAATTCGCCTTGGCCGGATGACAATGAACTGTACAAAGACATTTATCTGCAAGCCGACTATCCTTTTGTAACGGATTAGGTTGGAGCATCTTTAATTATTCCAGTTACAAGGTCAAGTACTCAATCTAATAACTTGTGATGAATTTAACGATGTCGAATTCACAATGAGGCGAAACATTTCGTTGAGGTTGTGATGTGCAATGAACAGACATACCTCCAATGCTTTGGGAAAGGAAAAAATGAGATTGATTTAAATATTTGTAGCCGAACTCATCATGTTGATTTTTCTTCCTATTTGAACGCTTTTGATAGGCAAAATCAGGTAAAAAAATTTCCCTTTTTATTCTATACGTCTTCTTGGTGCCTTTGTGTTTTTTTCCGCAGCTTACATGGAGTCAATGGAAAAATGACCATACCATTGAACTTGGCTTGATGCTCAGTTATCGCCCATCGAATAAAGTTCATGTTGATCCCTCACCCAATAATCCGATCATGGAATATGTGTACAGTCATTATAAAACGTACAAATATCCGGGCGCTTCTTATAGGTACCAATGGTCTACATATAAAAATGAACAATGGCGATTTAATCTCTCTGCTGCATGTTACATGAGGTATTTACAAAAGGTTTCTGCTTCAAATTATATCACGTTTTATAGCTTCCCCTTGCTGCTGGGCATTGAAAAAAAATTATTCAAGGTATTTCAAGTTCCATATTATGCCGCAATGAATTTGGGGTATCAATTCAAACATCCCAAGCATCAATATCTGGATGGACATGGTGGCATGATGGGCGGTTTTCATCTGGTCAGACGTAAAAAATCCCAATTGAGGTATTTTAAATTTGGTTACGAAATCATTCAACAGCGACTTCAATTTTTCGTTAAAGCCAGTCAATTATTCCCGGGTGGAATCGATGAAAAGTTTAGTCGTTGGCAATATACCCACCAGTTTACTGCTGCTTTTGGTTGGCAATTGCATGCACATCGATCGGCAAATCCGAAAAAAACTGAATGAATTCTTGCTGAATACTTTGCCCCTTATCCTGGTTGTACCATTGTTGCAGCGCTGTTTTCTGCTCTTCGGTAGTGAGCTTACTTTCGCGGAGTTCATAAAAATAAGCCTGTGCGGCTGCCGGCCTGGGACCCCATACCAACAAATCATCTCCACTTTCGTTTCGAATAATCAATTTTGGAATGGCTTTGCCTCCATTGGTCAGGTAATGATCAATTTCCGAACCGCTATCTCGTAGTTGAATATGCAAATGAATCAACTCATTGACTTCACTCATTTTATAAATAAATGGATTCAGGTGAGCCGCATCTCCACACCAGGGTTCAGTGATCAAAATCCATTGCTGGGGCACCTCAATCGCTTGCAGGGCTTCAATGAGAGGTGTTTGCAAGGGCGCCGTTTTTAACCAGCGGTTCATCCGACTTTGATTCAATTTGGTATACTCATAAAAATGAGGATCGTCGTAAGGTGCTGTGTTGATGTTGTGGGATAATATTTCCTCAAATTGTTGCAGGTATTCGTGCCAATTCATTTGATACATTTTAAGCAAAGTTACGTCCGGAATGAACAGCCTTGAGTAACTTATGTAACACCGAGTTTTTATTTTTTGTCCATATACCATGCTACGAGACCCGTGAAATAGTCATCAGGCAAAATCCGGAGCGGTTTTGCAAGGGTCTCACTGCGAAAGAAATGCCATAGAATTCGCAAAAAAGAAATTCCCAAGATCTTATCAGCCCCGATTGTAGCTGGCTGCCGTGCAGCGCGTAAAGCGGGTTACAGATGAAAAAAGGCAGAAAACATCTTGCTGCCAAATTATTCTGATTCCGGAACTTCAAAAAAATTAGTCCTTTTAAATTCTAATGGGCATCATTTAATTTTCTCTCTTGTAAAAAGCGCTTAGCCATAAAGCTTTAAGGACTTGGATGTATCTTTGCCCACCTTAAATTTCATGATCAAGATGGTATACGAGTTCGGAGTTATCGAAAAAAAATGGCAGCAAATATGGACCCAAAATCAGGCATATCGGATTGACAATCATTCGTCGAAGCCCAAATGTTATGTATTGGATATGTTTCCTTATCCGAGTGGTGCCGGACTACATGTAGGTCATCCTTTGGGCTATATTGCCAGTGATATTTATGCCCGTTACAAACGCCATAAAGGTTTTCATGTTTTACACCCCATGGGCTTTGATGCCTTTGGTTTGCCCGCCGAACAATATGCCCTCGAAACCGGTCAGCATCCTGCTGTAACTACCGAAAAAAATATTCAACGATATAAGGAACAATTAAACAATATCGGCTTTTGTTACGATTGGAGTCGGGAGGTTCGTACTTCTGACCCCAAATATTATCGTTGGACCCAATGGATTTTTTTACAGTTATTTAATAGCTTTTATAACCCATATACCCAAAAAGCCGAACCGATAACCCGCATAACAGAAGTCTTCAAAAACCATGCTGATTTTGCGCAATGGAGCGAAAAATCGCCCAAGGAGCAAGCAGATATTCTGATGCAATATCGCCTGGCCTATCGCGCCGAAAGTTTGGTAAACTGGTGCGAAGCTCTTGGCACTGTACTTGCCAACGATGAAGTGGTAAATGGCGTATCTGAACGTGGGGGGCATCCTGTAGAACGAAAAAAAATGAGCCAATGGTTTCTGCGCATCACGGCTTTTGCGGAGCGTTTACTCAGCGGTTTGGACCAGGTGGATTATCCGGATAGTTTGAAAGAGATGCAACGCAATTGGATTGGCAAAAGTACCGGTGCCAATATTGAGTTTCAGGTAAAATCGCGTGCTGATGTTTCTATTAAAGTTTTTACTACCCGACCGGATACTATTTTTGGTGTTTCATTTATGGTGTTGGCACCAGAGCACGATTTGTTACAGGATATTGTGAGCGCTGAACAAAAGAGCGCTGTTGAAGAATACCGAAAATATGTTGCCTCCCGCAGTGAACGTGAACGCATGGCCGAAACAAAAACCATTACCGGATGTTTTACAGGTGCTTACGTAAAACACCCCTTTACCGGAGCTGATATTCCTGTTTGGATTTCGGAATATGTTTTAGCAGGGTATGGAACCGGAGCCATCATGGCTGTTCCGGCAGGCGATGAGCGCGATTATGCCTTGCCAAACATTTTCATTTACCCATTCCCAATATTTTTAAATCGGTAGATATCAGCGAAATGGCCTGCACCCAGAAGGATGCCATTTTACAACATTCCGAATTTCTGGATGGTTGTAACTATCAGCAAGCCTTGCCTAAGGTGATTGAGCAACTGGAACAAAAAAAACAAGGTATCCCCAAAGTGAATTATCGCATGCGTGATGCCGGATTTAGTCGGCAAAGATATTGGGGGGAACCTTTCCCGATTATTTATGATGCCGAGGGTTGTGCCACTGCCCTCCCCGAGGACGCATTACCGCTGGAACTACCACATTTGGAAACTTATAGTGCCGGCCCCGGAGGCAAAGGCCCATTGGCCAATGCCAGTTCCTGGACCGAAACGGAAACTGGTATCCGAGAAACCGATACCATGCCGGGTTATGCTGGCAGTTCGTGGTATTATCTGCGATATATGGATCCGCTCAACGATGAACATTTCTGCGACCCACAAATCAGTCAATACTGGAATCAGGTGGATGTGTATATCGGTGGTGCTGAGCATGCTGTCGGGCATTTGTTATACTCCCGCATGTGGTGCAAGGTTCTCTGCGATTTGGGATACATCGGTTTTGATGAACCCTATAAAAAGCTCATCAATCAGGGCATGATACAGGGAAACAGCCGCTTGGTTTATCGCATCAAAGGCAGCAATACCTTTGTTTCTGCCGGATTAAAAGATCAATACGAAACAGATACCCTGTATACTGAATATGCATTTTGCAATGGCTTGGAAATGGATTTGGATCGTTTTAAAGCCTGGAAGCCTGAATACCACGATGCGACTTTTATTTTAGAAGAGGATAAATACATCTGCGGTTCTTTGGTTGAAAAAATGAGTAAACGATTATTCAATGTCGTTAATCCGGACGATATGGTTGCGCAATATGGTGCTGATACTTTCCGGATGTATGAAATGTTTCTGGGTCCGATTGAATTGAGCAAACCATGGGATACGAAAGGCATTGAAGGCGTTCATCGTTTTCTGAAAAAATTGTGGCGCCTCTTCGCCGATGAAGAAAAAGGCGTGGTGTTAAACAATGAGGAGCCCAATCCCGAAGAACTCAAAATCCTGCACAAGTGTATTAAAAAAATCGATCAGGACACGGCCCAGTTTGCGCTAAATACCGCTGTGAGTCAATTTATGATTACGGTTAATGAACTCAGCACCCTGCAATGCCATAAGCGCGCAGTACTGCAGCCTTTGCTGATTTTGCTTTCGCCCTTTGCACCCCATATTTGTGAAGAACTATGGCAAATGAGTGGTGAACCGAACAGTATTTTGGATGCACCCTTTCCAAACTTTGAAGCGGCTCACCTCGTGGAGCAGGAAATCAATTATCCGGTAGCCATCAATGGTAAAACTCGCACGGAAGTGTTGTTTGCGGTGGATGCCACGGAAGATGACATTAAAAAAGTTGTTTTGGAACATGAGGTGGTGCTCAAATGGATGGAGGGAAAACCGCTGCGTAAATTTATATGGGTGAAAGGCAAAATGATTAATGTGGTTGTTTAGGTCTTTGGGGCCATCAGCAAAATCTCTTCTTGAGGCTATTTTCGCGTTGGGTGTAAGCACTTGGCAAATTGTAAATTATGAAATAAATTTGGTGAATAATGACTACAGGTACACTCAATTTTGACATTAATTCGCTCCCAAAAGCACTTAGAAAAGAGGTGGCTGATTTTGTAGATTTCTTAAAGCAGAAAAATCAAAAAATAGAAAAACCGAAGAAACGTGAATTTGGCTATGCCAAAGGCAAAATTTTAATTTCTCCGGATTTTGATTCACCACTAGATGAATTTAAAGATTATATGTAATGGGCTATTTGATAGACACTCACATATTCTTATGGTTTATATCTGGAGATAAAAAACTCCCTAAGGGAATTAAACAAAAAATTGAGAATATTAACTTGCCCTGTTACATCAGTATAGCTTCTTTTGGGAAATTACAATAAAGAAACAACTTGGCAAACTGGACTCAAAGTTGTCACTTAAGGAACTTTTTCAATATGCAGAGAATAATCGCATAGATATTATACCAATTGCATTTGACCATTTAAATCATTTGTCAAAATTACCATACATTCATAGTGATCCATTTGACAGACTGATTGTTTCTCAATGTATTTCAGAAGGATTAATTTTATTAAGTGTCGATGATACCTTAAGTAACTACAAGTTAAAAATAGAAAGGAAATAATTGCTTGTACCCAAAACGATTTGGCGCAAGCTGGGCTTCAGGAAATAATTCGTCTTTTTCACTACCTTGAGCATTAGATTTTGCTCCTTCTCTAAACTGATCAAATGCCATGCCAGCAACACGCCTTGCTCGCGATCCGTTTGTAGTCCCGAAGCCCCTGGCATTCGGGAGCTACCACTCCTATCGCGCGGCCGTTCAGCGGATTGTCGATCATCATCCGGGTGTGAAACCTTTGTGAAACAGTCGTTCAAAAAAGGGAATGAACTACCTTCACATTTTATGAAATTTTGGGGCATATTATTGGGCGCTTTTTTGATGGCAACACAGGTGAAGGCCCAAACTTTGATACGTGGTGAATTGCGCGATCTGGCCAACGATTCCCTCATGGCCGATGTAAATATCCGGAATATCCATACCCTGCTTGGCATGAGTACAAAAGCCGATGGCCGATTTGAATTGATGGTTAAAAAAGGTGAATTAATCGAATTCAGCAAATTGGGCTATCAAACCATCCGCATTCGGATTCAAAATGAAAAAGAACCCGGCTATTACCAGCTCGTGATGAGTAAAGTGCCTATCCAACTCCGGGAAGTGGACATACGTGGCAAACCCCTTGATTTTAAAAAGGATAGTATTCGATATCGCGAAACCTATGATTTAATATTGCGCAAACAAACGCGGTCTGAAGTAGATATGCGCAGCATGCCCTTGGCCATGTTGAGTAAAAGAAACCGTCAGGAATGGGCCTTTCAGGATATGTATGCCGAATGGGAAAAAGAAAAATTTGTCGACTTTGCCTTTAATGATCGTCTCGTGAAGAGAATTACATATTTGGATGGAGAGGAGCTCAAAGCCTTTATGCTGAGATATCGCCCCCCTTATGAATTTTTACGTGAAGCGAGTGACTACGAGTTTTTGGATTATATCAAACATTGCTACTATCTTTTTACAAAAGAATATCCTTCATTAAAAAAATAGAGAAGGTTTGCACCTTCTCTAAAATGATTTTTTTTAGTCTGAAATTGATTCAGATTCGGATAAAGCTAAAATTATTTGCTTCGGTCTGTGACCCATTTGGCAACCTTAGGGCCCAATTCCTTCTGGGAACGGCCACCTACGAATACACCAATATGTCCACCGGGAAATGCGTATAATTCTTTATCCTTTGAACCGATTTTGGCATTGACGGCAATGGTTGATTCGTTCGGAATGATATTGTCTTCTGTTGCATAAATATTCAGGAATGGCATGGTAATATTTTTCAAATTCACCAATTGACCGCCTAATTCAAATTCGCCTTTGATCAACTTATTATCTCTGAATAAATCCTTAATATACTTCCGATACATTTCGCCGGCTAAATCCGGACAATCTGCTTTCCAGTATTCCATACGCAGGAAGTTCATGATTTTCCCTTCATCATCCAGAGAGTCCAAAACACCAAAGTATTTGGAGATATCCATACTAGGTTTAAGCATGCCAAAACCTGCATTCAGCATATCAGCAGGAATCACACCCAATGAGTCTACCATGGCATCCACATCGATGTATTTGGTCCACTTGTACAACATACATTTATCGGTCGTAAAATCAAATGGCGCCACATAAACAGTTAAGGTATTTAATTTCTCAGGAAACAAGGCCGCGTAAATCGTCGAGAATGTGCCCCCCTGACAAATACCCATTTTATTAATTTTTTGAATCCCGTGAGATTTACGAATGAAGTCCACAGCCCCATTCATATAACCCAGGATATAATCTTCCATGGTTAAAAAGCGATCGGCTTTGCTTGGGTAGCCCCAATCCATGATATAGATATCCAGGCCTTCGTCCAGAAACTTTTTCATGAGTGAACGGTCTGGTTGCAAGTCTAAAACGTCATGGCGGTTCATGATAGCGAAGGAAACCAATACCGGAATTTTACATTTTGCGGGAGTTGAGCGGTTGTAACGATAAAGTTTTACCTTATCCTGTTGCCAAACAAGTGTTTTAGGGGTTGAACCAACCTCTACTTCATGAATATTTTGAAGGGTTTCGTACCCTTTTTGCAGCTTTGAAATGGTTTTCCCATTTCTTCAACCATCGTGAAAGTGTTCATACTGGAATTGAAATTTGAAATGCAAAAGTACGCACAATAGCGCGGAAACGGCAATTTTTATCCTGGTGAATTCGAATAATAATCGGCATTGATCCATGTACAATACAAAACAGTTTTTAACCGAGAATTTGCAGTAGCTAAGCACGAAACAAAGCCTGTAAAAGATTTGCTACTGTTAAACCAGATTTTCGAAAATCATACTGAGGCCAATTAGCCGAAGTAATTGGTTTTCTTATTCGTTTTTGCCCTTGACTGAGTCCAACTGCAAAATTTGGGTTTAATGGAACCGTGGTATTTGTTGATGAAAAAAGAAAAAGGCCCTGAAAACTCAGGACCTTTTTTATTTGTGTTTGGCAAAAAGTACTAATCTCTTCTCAAGTTAGGGAATGGAGGCGGCGTATTAGACGGGCCTTCTTCTCCGGAACTTGCAGCACGATAGTCTACAGAGTTCGCATCACCTGAGTTACCATATTGGAAAATAAATCTTTCACGATCGATACCTTGTTTGTCAACCATGTAGTTGATTACAGAGTTTACACGATCCCATGAACGTTGTTGCTCAATTTTGCTTCCGCTACCATTTCCGATAATCACTGCTTTACAGTTAGGATTTGAACGCATTGAACCGGCAAGGTTGTTCAATTGATTCATAGCAGAAGAACTTAATTTCGCAGAACCAGCTGTAAAGGCGATAGAACCGTTTGGAATATTTGCACATCCAACAGGACCTGAACCTACGTTTTTGCAACATTCTGGGTCCGGGCATTTACCAACACCATCCGCATCAACTGGTTGACACTCTGTAGGTGTGATTAATTGTTTGTCTTTGTAGTCAGCTACACCATCACCATCTGTATCGAATGGACAACCGTGAGAATCAACAGAAACACCACCTGGTGTGTTCGGGCAACGATCGAAACAATCAGAGATACCATCACCATCTGCATCGTTATCACATTTGCTGCCAGTAGCTCCTTTAGGGCGCTTCATTTCGTTGTAACCATAATCCAATGGATTCATCCACCACAATGGATCAACTGATTTACCACCTAAGTGAACATTCAAGCTGATAGAAGAATAGTTTACGTTATCGAAGTCACGAGTCATTTGCGATGAAACGATAGTCCCATTGTTCGATGTAGGACGTTCTTGCCACATTTGACCATCTATCAGATCATCATTGGTATAAATCCAACGAGTTTCAACACCTAAAGATAAACGACGACCTAAACGGAACTGCAAACCTAAACCAGCAGTTGCTGTAGGACGCAGGGTGTTATCTCCAACCCATTTACGGTTATTATGACGTTCAGCCGGTGTTTCATAATCTCCATCAAACAAATTTTTCAATTGTTTGTTGATATCCTTACGGTTATCATAGATATTATTTCCTTGACCAGGATTTGAAATCGTGCTGAAGTTATAATTGTTATTAGACGCATCTTTCATATCCACTGTTGTATTATACAACATACCGCCTAATCCGGCTAATGCATACAAACTCATTTTATTACGAGCTCTGTGGAATTTCAGATTGTTCAAGGCAGCAATCATTTGTAATGATAAATCGCTTACCGTTGTTTTGTAGTTGTAATACACGTCTTGATTCCAATATCCTGCTTTGAACCAAGGATTGGCTGTATGTCCATAATAACCTTCGGAACCCTGATAGTTAAATCCGGATGCAGAACCATGGATAAACTGTAAACGTGTAGAAATCACATAACCCCAGGCTTTACGAACATGTAAACCCCATCCTAATGTGTTCAATGCATTTTTCGCAGTGAAAACGTTTTTAGAACGAACGTCACCGGAAACGAACAATGGACCGGCAGAAAGACCGATTTCCCATTGGTTACGCGGCTTAGCCGGGAAGTCATATTGACTGTTCAGGAAGTCTCTTTGCTGAGGCATCCTTTTTGTAGGAATCAACGAAGTATCTGCGAAGTCATATCCTCCGCCGCGATACATACCGCTGTTATTTTCTTGGGCTTGAAGGCCCTGTGTTAGCAAGGCGGCCAGCCCGGCTAATAAAATGTACTTTTTGCTTGCCATAAATGAAATTTTAATTGAAATTGATTTTAGTTTGCCTATATCGGGCAAATATAGAACCGATTTTCATTAGAAACAAAATATTTGATTTTTTTAGGGCCTGTATTTTGTAAAAAAAATGTCATCAATAAATTGATGACATTTAGTTTCTTTTATAGTCAATATCGATTTTATTCTACTACAATCCGACGAACATAGGTTCCTTTTTCAGTTTGCAGACGAATGAGGTAAGTTCCTTTTGCATAAGCGCCCAGGTTGAATTCCTCAACTGCTTGTCCTTTCACGCCATTGATTGTTCTACTTTCAAGAACCGCACCGGTAATGGACAATACACTTAATTGTACATTGAGATTTTCATGGAGATTAAATCCAACGAAAACTTTACCATTGGTCGGGTTCGGATAAACACCAATTTGATCAAGAATCTGCGCCTCTTCTATACCGGTAGAAACCAATTGTTTTAATTTGAATCTTACCAAATAATCTTCTGTTTCACCAGAAACATAGGTACCAACACCATTATCTGATGCTCCATTCGGTGACAAATCATTGTTTAAAACCACACGTAAACCAGTCGCAACATTTAATGCAGGGCTTGTCGGTGTTTGGAAGCTTCCATTCAAATAGAAATTGTTGAGATTGGCAACACCCGTGAACACTCTTTCGTTTGGAGAATCATATTGTTGATTGTTATTATAATCAATAAACACTGAAACCTGAGCGTCAGCATGATTACTGCCTTTCATGATATGATAAATCGAAATTTTGTACAGGCTATCTGTAATCAACTCCATGGTACCGGCAGCGGTGTAATCTGTTCTTTTCTTAACTGAGGCCGGATTTAATAAATGTGGTCCACCTGTAATAAATGCATAAATATTATTGTTGTTGCTGATATCTCCGATAATGAAAGCCCCAACGTCGCTGGAGTCATTGTTTCCACCAATGGCCTGACTAAATCCATAACAAGCGAATGGAGGTGACATAACCACTTTTACAATATTGGAATACCCATCAGATGTCCCATTACAAGTTGTTCTGAAACGGAACCAAGTATTGGTATTCACTGTAAACGTCAGGGTATCTGCTGTTGCACCCGGAATATCAGCATAAGTAATACCATCGGTTGAAAACTGCCAATTAAAGCTCAAATTTTGATAAGTCACATCGTGGGTAGTATCAATTAAAAACACTGAATAACCCGGACAGGTGACCGTGTCACTGATAAGAGCAATTCCTGCATCCGGAGGTGTATTACATGGAGGCAAAGGCGATATTGACCAAATAATCCTCCGTTTCACCATAGCTATATGTTCCGCAAGGATTATTACTGGTAGAAGAACCGAATATTTGGTAAACCAAACGCATGCCGGTTAAACCATACTGCGCATTGGCTGGTACTGTGAAGTTACCACTCATTTGCTGCGTTGGCGTATTTACCACACCACCTAAGATCATTTCATTGGCAGGATCAAATACACCATCGCGATTATAATCGATATAAACAGTCGTATAACCATTGTAAAAGAATGATGATTGGGCAATACTTGTTTGGAATAAACTATAGGTAGAATCACGATAAATATTTACCGGAGCTACAGTATTGGCAAATGTTTGATAAGTATAAATCGGACTTGCATTGTTCAACAAAGGCGCGGCATTCCCATTGTTCAGTAACACACTATTTTGTGCATCAAAAATGGTTACGTTGCCAATGTTTTGAAAATAGAAGGAAGGAGGTAATGCCTGTGAAATACAATAGCAATAATAGAAAGAAGCCAAATCAACATACAAAGCCGCTGTGGTATCTGAAAAACCAGATGAAGGGCAATCCACTATACAACGGAAATATGTTGGTGTGCTAATTTGTGTATTATATGAAGGTCCAACTGTTACTCCCAACGCCGTCCATGGTCCGGTAGCTGTTGGTGCACTTTCCCAATTGTAGTTCAAACCTCCGGCAAGCGTATTCCCTGTGAGGGTTAAATTAAAGGGTGTATTGGCACATGGCAGGATATTGGCAATACTTCCGGCATTGGGCGTACCAGTACAAGGCGCCAACACATTGATATTGTCAATTCCGAAATCGGTATCAAATTGGAAATCACCATGTCCTCTGAAACGGATAACCGTATTCGGATCATTGGAAACAATCGGTAATGAAAAATTTTGCCAGGTTGTAGAGGAATTAAATGTTCCCAAAGTGGTAAAACTTAAACCTCCGTTGGTGCTCAGAAGAACTTCGAGGAAATCGAATCCCCATCCGGCACTGTTGTCATTGATATAATCAAAGAACATGGTTTTCGTACCCAATTGCTGACTACAATCAATAAATAAATCTAAATCACCAGTGAGGTTCGTATAATATGAGTGGAATCTGGCTGAATAAGTATTTGAAGAGGCCGAAGGGTAATACATGCCAAAGGTATTGCTCAACCAGTTTGCGGTATTTCCTTCATCATTTCTTCTCCAGGAATTATTTCCGGTATTTGGATTATTACTCCAATGGTAATCGTTAGGGACATCCTGACTGCCACAGAAATTGGTCCATGTTTCAAAATCCTGCACATAAGGTAAAGTGGCATACGAAGGACCGGATACAGTAATCGTCATTGGACCTGTTGTATCAGCGAGGTTACTATTATTACAAACCATATACATGCGATACATAATTGTCGCGTTCAAAGATGGTGTTTGGAATCCGGGTGAATTTGATCCAATTCCGCCAACTGCATTAACCCATGTTGCTCCACCATTGGTAGATTGTTGCCATTGGTAAGTCATATTACCCTGATATACTGCACCAATCAAACTCAAATTAGCTGTTTGTCCGGCACAAAGCGTCATACTGGAAGGTGTGACACTACCAGCCGTAGGTTGTCCGGAGCATGGAGTAGATGGAATCACATTCATGTAATAATCTTCACATTCTCCGAAAGAAAAATTGGTTCCGCAATAATCGGTAATACCCGGAACAGTGGCATAACGGCAAAGTACGCGCATACGCGTGATACCGGGTACGGCAGTAACGGGAACGGTAATTGTACCGGTATAGGCTTGGGTACCTGATGAAGGTGATACATAAACATCTTCACCGGGATCAGCGAAATCTAAATCCTGATTCCAATCAATCCAAATGCGGTGTCCCTGTCCAAAAGCAGCTCCGGCTTGAACGGAAAAATTAAAACTCAATCCTTGAATTTGAGCAACGGTTTGATTGACCTGAATATAATTATTGGGCAAGCCTCCATTACAACCGGATAACAAGTTGGAAATAGCGGTAACCCCACCGGTGGCGGAGAAATATTCAATATAGGCCGAACTGGAACAAGCGATTGAATAAGTAGGGAAACAATATTGTGCGTTCATCCACGTGGAAATGCACAATAAAACCAGGATTGAAGAAATGTTTTTGAACATTAGTAAATTTTTTTTTCGATATTGTATAATTCAGATGATCATTGAGGACGTCAAAAAATGACAATACGTTGGTAAATATAAATACAAACCCCGAACCTCAGGGGTTCGGGGCACATATATTTTTTTAGATAATATATTTATTCTGAAACGACTTCGAATTCCATTTCAACCAGATTGTTGTTGCCAAAATCCAATGAAGCTTTGTAAGTACCTACTTCTTTCACTTCATCCACGATGGTGATTCTTTTGCGGTCGATTTCATATCCTTTTTGCTCACGAATGGCACGTGCAATTTGGATAGAAGTAACAGAACCAAAAATTTTGCCTGAAGTACCAGTTTTAGCGCCAACTTTCACGGCACCTGCTTTCAATACTTCTGCAACCTTATTGATTTCATTTAATAAAGCTGCTTCTTTACGAGCTTTTACTTTATCCTTTTCTGCAACCACTTTTAAGTTAGAAGGAGATGCTTCGATGGCGAACTTCTGAGGAATCAGAAAATTGCGTGCATAACCGGGTTTTACATTTACCACCTCATTGGCAGAACCCAGGTTGTCCATATCTTTAACGAGAATTACTTGCATGTTGTATTATTTTAAAAGGTCAGTGACGAATGGTAAAATGGCCATTTGACGTGCTTTTTTCACAGCCTGGGCTACTTTACGTTGAAATTTCATTGAATTACCGGTAATACGGCGAGGAAGAATCTTTCCTTGTTCGTTCAGGAACTTTTTCAGGAATTCAGGATCCTTGTAATCAATGTAATGAATATTCATTTTCTTGAATCGACAATATTTCTTTTGTCGTACCTCTACCCGGTTGGTAGATAAGTATTTGATATCTGACTTTGCCATAATTAAGCTTCCTCTTTTTCGTTAACGGTTTGTGGTTTTACTGGGCCTTCTCCGCTGCGTTTGCGGGCATTGTATGCAATCGCGTGCTTATCCAATGAGGTGAGCAAAAAGCGCATAATGCTTTCATCACGATTCATTTGAATTTGCAAACGGGCATTCACATTTGATGGTGCTTTGTACTCCATCACATAGTATAAGCCTGTTGTTTTTTTGTCGATCGGATAAGCAAAAGAACGAAGTCCCCATGCATCTTCACCAACAATTTCACCACCCATATCGGTGATAAATTTTTTGAGATTTTTGGCCTCAGCCTTGTATTCGTCATTCGACAATACCGGCGTAAAAATGACCATCAGTTCGTAACTGTTCATATTTATAGTATTGGTTTAAAAATTTAACCTGGGATATTCAGCAACTATAGTTGGATATTTGAATGTTCAAATAGCTGAATTCCAGGGCGCAAAAGTAATCATTTCAGGGATATGGCCAAAAATAAAATGAAAAAACCGCCTTTTCAGACGGTTTTTTGTTTTGCCAAACAATATTTTAGTGCTTTGTTGTATCAGCAGCTGGAGCAGCAGCATCAGCAGCTGAGCAGCAGCTTCAGCAGGAGCAGCAGCAGCGGCAGCAGTATCAGCAGGAGCAGCAGCTTCTGGAGCTGGAGCAGCTGGAGTTTCAGCAGCTGGAGTTTCTGTAGCAGCTGGAGTTTCTGTAGATTCTGTAGATTCAGAGCAAGAAGCGAAGAAACCTAAAGCCAAAGCGAACAAAGAGATTTTTACTAAGTTTTTCATTTTGATAATTTTTTAAAAGTTTGCCTATTTATCCCGCTACGTCAATTAGGTAACCCAATATTTTTAAATTTTTTTAATCGTAATGTTTTATTGTCTGTTTTTCAATTATTTTTTTGAAAATATTTTTTTTGATCCCCCATTCATCCCATACGTTCTTTTTCACAAAAAAAGACTAAAGCGTAATCTTTTGTACTTTTTTTCGGACATTTGGGTTACCAAAGAGCAATAAACGGATAAATGGCAAACAATTCTGACTTCGACGTGAGTGATGAAGCGTTAATTCGTTCTTTGGCTTCTGGAGATTCAAAAGCAATCCAATATATCTACCGAAACACTTATCAGACCATCGAAAAAATGGTTTTTAAGATGAATGGTTCCACGGATGATGCTTACGATGTTTTTCAGGATAGTATGACCATTTTGTACGAAAAAGCAAAAGGTGGTCAACTTGAACTTTCCTGTAAATTAAGTACTTACCTGACCGCAATTGCCAAACATCTGTGGTTAAAGCGTCTAAGCAAACGTAAAAGACAGTCGTTTAGCATGATTCATGAAAACACACCAGAACCGGTAAGTGTGGATACAGATATCAATCGCTTTTTTGAATTCGAAAATCATGTGGATCGTTTAAAACAGTGTTTTGAAGAAATCGGAGAACCCTGCAAAGGCATATTGGAATCATTTTATGTGCACAATAAAAGTATGCAGGAAATTGCTGCCGATTTTGGATATACCAATCCCGATAACGCAAAAACCCAGAAGTATAAATGTATGAATCGATTGCGGAAATTGTTTTTTAATCAAAAAGTGGATATCATCGATGAACGACGCTAACTCAACATACGAATTAATCGAAAAATACTGCCTCGACCTGATGGACGAGCGTGAAAAAATGTATTTCGAAAAGGAAATGGATATGAATCCCGCTTTAAAATCAGCAGTAGAAGAATATCAGTTGATTCTTCTTTCAGTTGATCATATGCAAAGTAAGGCCTTCATCCATTCAGCCCTCGATCAACTGCATTCTAATTCGAGAAGCCAAACCCAAATATTGCTGAACAACCTGAAATTACATGTCAACAAATATTGGAAAACGGCTTCCGTTGCTGCAAGCGTTGCGTTTATGGCCTCCATGCTCACGTTTTTGTTCGCAAGGAATGTTTACAAAAAAGATACCCACGCCCAGGTTCAGGAGTTAAAAGGTGAACTCCGCAGTATTAAAAAAGGTCAAAACGAAATTAAGTCTGAAGTTAATCGTGTAAAAAAACAATTAGTTGCAGTGCCGGATGAACAGGCCAAATACACCGGTACTGGATTTGCTTTGTCACAAAATGGCTATCTAGTTACCAATTTGCATGTACTCAAAGGTTTTGATAAAATATTTGTTTTCACAAACGATAATATTGGTCATCAGGCAGCTGTGGTTGCTACGGACGAGGTGAATGATTTAGCCATTCTGAAGATTACAGAAACCGATTTCAGATTTGACACCAAGGTTCCTTATGCCATTCGCAAAGCCAACCCGAATATTGCTCAACGTGTATATTCTTTGGGCTATCCTAAAGACGATATCGTTTACAATGAGGGTTATATCAGTTCGGCTACCGGATTTATGGGAGATAGCAGTCGTTATCAATTGGAGTTGCCATCAGCGCCTGGTGTAAGTGGAGCACCTGTTATCGATGAATTTGGCACAGTGATTGGTATTGTGAGCGGTAAACAAACAGAATCCAATGGTATTACCTATGTGATACGATCCAAAGCATTGCTGAATTTATCCAAACAACTTCCGGATGATTTCAGCGAAAAAGAAATTTTGAACAGTGCCATTAAAGGACAAAACCGCTCCGAACAGGTTAAAAAAATTCAGCCTTTCGTGTGTATGGTGAAAGTTTATAATTAAATAGTCTTTCCTCATGAATGGCTCATTACCTCCATTCATAAATACATTTTAAATAAAACTGTTGGGAGATTCCTATTTGCAGATTTTTTTACTTTCTGTTTTGAGTTTAATAAACAAACTGAATTACGAGGATTCCTTCAAAGTCATTTCTTTATGTAGGGGCTGCTGGTTATCTCACTGGCGCTTCAAATTTAAGGAAGCGTTCAAGGGATAGTACTATCGTACAGCCCTTGGACGATGACGCCAAAGTTGAAGATGCCAGTGAGAAGTGAAATTCAAGAAATGAACTGCAAGCTTATTGAAGAGATATGAAAAATTGCTGTGCATTAAAATAAGCAAAATTCACATCAGAATGTAATGATATCAAATACTTTCACGTTAAACAGTAGCCCCTATGTAAAAAGAAAGATGCTATACTTGAGCCCAAATTTTGCAGTTGGACAAAAACAAACCCAAACAAGGAATCATAAAAAAGTCGCCCTATGGATAGAAGCGACTTTTTGATGATTTCAATTTTTTTAAAAGGAATCTTTCTGAAACAAATAATGTTCACCGAGTGTATCAGGCGAATACGCTCTTTATGACTCAATCCCTCTCTATTTTTTCGTAAATGTCTTCAATACTTTTTGCCCATCAGATTCAATCAACATAAAATATTGTCCGGCTGGTAATCCTTGAATATTGATGACTTCATCTGTCGTATGGATGAGTTGTTGACCAACAGTATTTATAATCGTTTTTGCCCCAACAGCATTTTGTGATTGAATGTATAACATCTCATTCGCTGGATTTGGATAAACACGAATGGCATCCGTTTCCATATCATTCACAGATGAAGGAAAAGATCCGGTAAAGGTGAATGAAGCCGTATTCCATTGATCGCCACTGTCCAAATTATTATCGTTTACAGCATTACCCGCTACACTAAATGTAATTCCACTCGGACTTGGTGGCGCGACATAATTAAAGGTCCATTCGGTTACTCCGCTCACCGCAACACCGGGCGATGTATGATGTAATTCATTGCCCATGACCATGGTGCCCGAAGAGGCAGAAGTAATCGTTCCTGCACTAACCAGGAGGTCAAATCCGGCTTTCGTTTTAGTCGTGTTAGAAACCCTTAATGTGCAGGCATACGTTTGTCCTGTGATGTATCCTGTTGCCGGGATACCTGTTAAAGTAATGGTGGTACTTGTATTTTTTGTACCGTGGCAAGAACAACCGGATGTGGCTAGTCCCATGACTCCACCACTGCTACTGTTTAAAACAATAATCATGGCCATCCCGCTAACAGCCAACCCTAATGAAGATAAAATTTTAATTTTCATGTTTATAATTTTCTACAAGATAGATTTTCCCCGATAAAACTCCAAGCAGCAGAATCGAAAATTGGACCAAACCATTTTTTCGATGGTTAAGACCGGGCAGAAGATTTAGACTGATGACACATTCATAATTGTCTAATTTTGTCTGTGAATCATTGTATTAAATTCATGTAGTATCCCCGCATGTATAGCTGTAAGTCTTCGTACCTCAGTAACACCCATAATAACGGGGCGGGCTGGCATTTACCACTTCACAACTCAAATAGTCTTTGGACTATTTATCGTTTGAATGGGTATAATTGGCCTCATTATGATTTTCTAATTCGAGGTTGCCGCGCAAATCCTTTGCAGGCTTTGTTTACAGTAGCTTCCTACCTTGCTGCCGATACAATGTTCTCGTTGATCGGTACCTTTGCCTAACCCCCCACCCTCCAGCCCCATGAATGGGGCCGGTTTTAGCTGAATATAAAACTACAAAAAACTGTCTTAAATTATTTCGTACAAAAAAGTGCAGGCTTATGATCCTGTGGAATGGGCCCGGCAGGTGCCCGAAGTCCACGGGCATTAATAAGATTCCCATTAAAGCATACATGAATGGGAATATGGAATTTAATCGTTGTCGAATGCCCTGGGTAATCCATTGCGAGAAAAATAAAATACCCCACATGGCAGGCAAGGTTCCAAAACCAAAAACATCATAAAAACCATACTATTCATGACACTACCTGATGCAAATGCAGTAACCAATGCCGCGTAAACCAAAGCACAAGGTAAAAGCCCGTTGAGGAAACCAATGAGGAATACATCGATGTTCCGTCCGGACTGCATCCTTGAAGCAATCAATTGACTTACCTTTTTAATCCATTTATCCGGCAATATTTGTATCGCCTTTTTTCGTTGCAGAACAAAAATGAAGACTGCGCTTAACAACATCAAAATGCCGACTGAAATAGAAAAACTTGATTGCCATGCAGCCGGAATCACGAATGCACTGCCCGCACCTATACCGGCACCTAAGAGTGTGTAAGTGGTCACTCTGCCAAGATTATAGGTTAAAGCCAGAAATAATTTCTCCCATTTGGATTTGGTATTTACCGGCAAAGCCATCGCCAATGGACCGCACATACCTATACAATGTGTGCTGCCAATGAGGCCCATGAACCATGCTGATAAAATCCAGTATATCACAGGAATAATTTTGTTTCGGTATAGTATGATTCCTGACCACTTTGCCAGTTCACTTGCACGGAATAGGCTCCGGATCTGCCGGAAACATCAATGATTTGCACACCGCTTTCATCCAAGTTTAAATCCATTTCGGCATCCTTGGTTTTGTCGCCGGCATAATAAAGTTTTACGGTTCCGGTTAAAGAGGTTGCCTTTAAATCAGATGGGAAGGCGACTTTTAATTGCCCGGGTTCATTCGATATTTTTACTTTACTCTCCAGGCGTGCATAATTATTGGCCTTATCCATTTTATCCTGATGTTTGAGTTCTTCTTGGTAATAATTTTCAGTTACCAAATCTAAAGGTGTTTGAACACTCCTGACTGCGAAGTAAACCATCATGCTAACGAAAGCAGTGAGGACTAACATTAATTTGTGAAACCAATTCATAGTTTTAATTTTTTATTTATTCTACCGGTGCCATAAAGGTGGTCTTTTGTTCTTTCAACAATTCATCATTTCCATATATTGCAATCAGCAGATCTGTTTTTGAAGCAGGTATTTTATTGTTCGGGATGACCACAAAAAACTGTCCGCGTTTTTCTTCTTCGGCAGGAATCGTCAAAGACGGATTACCAATGATTTTAATTTCGCCCGATTGATTCATGAGTTTAAACTCCAACTTCATCGGTTTGTTTTTCTTATTGGTCACATTGAAATTATACAAGTTGCTCGTTGTGCCATCTGCATTTTCCTGATAAAACTGCCCCGGCGTGCGTAGCACAGAAGCATCAATTGAAGAATGGCTCATGAAGGTAAAAGACAGCAGTCCTAATAAAATGAGCAAGACCGCCGAATAAGCCATCAAACGAGGTGAAAACCAATTGGTTTTTTTGCCGGTGGAAATATTACTTTCAGATGCGTAACGAATCAGGCCTAAAGGTTTATTGATTTTAGCCATGATATCATCACAGGCATCAATACAAGCTGTGCAATTCACACATTCCAATTGAGTTCCATTCCGAATATCGATACCGGTAGGGCATACATGCACACAGGCTTTACAATCAATACAATCACCCGTTTTCTGCAGCTCATTCTTTTGCACTTTCCCTCGGGGCTCGCCTCTCACATAGTCGTAGGCAACCACGATGGAATTTTTATCCAACATAACACCTTGCAGTCTGCCGTATGGACAAGCCACGATACAGATTTGCTCGCGAAAAAATGCATAGACCACAAAGAATGCGCCTGAAAACAATAACATCGCCATCAATCCCATGATGTGTTTGGTGGCCGGCTCCGTCACAATTTGACGCACTTCGGAAATGCCAATGATATATGCCAAAAAGGTATGAGAAATAGCCAGGGCAATCAAATAAAAAATGACATATTTCAATGCACGTTTAAAGATCTTTTTCTGGTTCCATTCGCTTTTTTGCCAAATTGCGCTGCTGCTGAGCATCGCCATCAATCCAGTATTCTATTTTGCGAAAAACCATCTCCATAAAGATGGTCTGCGGACAGGCCCATCCACAGAATAGACGACCGAATGCCACCGTAAACAAAACAATGAAAACGACAAAAGTGAGCATTGCGATACCGAACACGATGAGATCTTGAACGCCAAAATGTAATCCGAAAATAATGAACTTGCGTTTGATCACATTAAGCATGAATAATGGCTCACCTTCATATTGCAACCAGGGCAATCCGAAAAATACGATGAGATAAACCCAACTCAGTGCAGAACGAATGCGGTAAAAGAACCCGTTTGTTTTTTTTGCAAAAATCCATTTCCGGCTGCCATCATCCTCTATCGTTGTGATGGTATCTCTAAAATTCTCCTTATCCGGATCGATGATTGCTGACATGATTATTTATTTTTTGTGGAATCTGAAACTGCCGTATTTCCAGAAGTGGAATCAGCCGGCGCAGCAGCATCTAAGGGCGCTTCTGCTTTCAATAAATCACCTTGAGGTTCTTTACCAGCCACATTTTTCCCACTCATATTTTTTAGAATAAAAGAAGTCACTGCCTGCATATCCGCCGGCTTAATATCAGATTGCCAGGAGCGCATTCCTTTAGCAGGGATCCCATACTTAATGGATTTGAAAATGCTTTTTACATCACCACCATGTAACCAATATGCATCCGTCAGATTCGGGCCAACGCCACCCTGACCTTTATCGCCATGACAAGCCACACAATTGGTTGCATAAATTTTTTCACCCTGTGCGATGACACCCGGATCCTCAATCACTTTTACTGAATTTTCATCCACCAATGCACCTGCTTTTTTGATATACTCGGCCTTCTCCGCTTCACCTTGCGCAAGTTGATTTTCGTATTCCTGAATTTGCAGCGGACTGGCTTCAATCACATGATAATCTACCCAATAATACACGGCAAAGAGAATAGTGAAAATAAACATATACTTGAGGAACGGAGGCATGCCGTTATCTAATTCCTGAATGCCATCATAATCATGATCTGTTAATAGTTCGGCATCTTTTTCCAATGGTATATCATTCCCCATCATGGCATTAAACTGCAACCATTTAGGCAACATGGAGCCGAAAGGTTTGATGAGTTCTTTTCTTACCAAGAAAACGTACAACACATTACAGAGTACCAATAAAGCAATAAACTCAAATATCAGGATCCCCATCATTAACCAAAAAATGGTACTCTCCATACCGAACGTCATAGATGGGCCCTGTACAGCAGGCGCAGCATCCTGGGCAAAAGCAGAGGAACTCAAAAGCAGTAAAGGCCAAATGAGCATGGTACCACTTTTACGTTTGCGCCAGATTGAAGCAGTATCCTCTTCAATCAAGGTTTTAACGATTTTACCTAAAACAAATATGACACTGAGCAAGATCACCGAAGTGATAAACATGATCAGAAAATTTCCATTTCCCCAAATACTTGCCGATGCTGCAGGTGCCGTAGCGGCTGAAGCGGGGGCTGTTGAAGCGGCATCTTGCGCAAAAATGGATTGATTTATCAGTGACAATACTACCACGAGCAAGCCTGATTTTATAGCGTTAAACATAGTCTTCATCGGATAATCGGATTTATTCGTTTTCGAATGGGATATTTTTAATTCTTTGGATGGCCTTTTTATCGTAGCGAACCACATATACCAAAAGTCCAATAAAAAAAGTGAAGAAAATCAAGAGAGAAATCAGTGGAAAGATGCCCACCCCTTCAATGGATTTTAAATAATTAATAAATTTCATGTGCTTAAAATTTTAGGGTGATCTATTATGGTGCAACAGCCACCGGGTTATTTTTTATATCGGTTCCCAATCTTTGCAGATAGGCAATCATAGCGATGATTTCTTTATTCTCCAGTTTGGTGATACCCTCTGTTTTAATCATTTTCTGTACATCAGAGTCAGCCATCAATCCTTTGGTAATAGCTTCTGCCTGTTTTTTAGAATCTTCTATGGCCAATTTTTCAAATCCTTCGGCATATGGAACACCTAATGTGCGCATGGCATTGATTTTAGATTCCATCGTGCTCATATCCAAATCATCTGTAAACATCCAGGGGTATGATGGCATAATTGAACCGGTTGTAATCCATGAAGGTTCGTACATATGTTTGAAATGCCATGAATCCGGATAACGACCACCTTCACGATGTAAATCCGGTCCGGTGCGTTTTGAACCCCACTGGAAAGGATGATCATACACGAATTCTCCTGCTTTTGAATATTCGCCATATCGTTCTGTTTCATGGCGGAATGGACGTACCATTTGTGAGTGACAATTATAACAACCCTCACGGACATATAAATCACGGCCCTGTAATTCCAATGGTGTATAGGGTTTTACACTGCTAATGGTTGGAATATTCGACTTCACAAGGAAGGTTGGAACAAATTCAATCACACCACCTATTACCACCATCACCAAACTGAGTATCAATAATTGAATCGGGCGACGTTCAATCCAACGATGCCAGTGCTCGCCTTCGTGTGCAGTTGTTGCATTGACCAATGCAGGAGCAGATGCCGCTTCTTCGGCTTGTAGTTGTCCGGATTTAATGGTTTTGATTAAATTATATAACATAACTACATAACCACTTAAATAAATTGCACCACCCAAACCACGTAACAAATACAATAACTTAATCCTTACTACAGTATCCATAAAGGTATAACGTAAGGTGCCATCAGGTGTAAATTCGCTCCAGCTTAAGCTTTGAGAGAACCCAGCCCAATACATAGGAATGGCATATAAAAGAATCCCCAATGTACCTAACCAGAAATGGGTATTCATCAATGATTTAGAGTAGATACTTGTTTTAAACAATCGAGGTATTAACCAATATAAAATCGCAAAAGTTAAAAATCCATTCCATCCGAGTGCTCCCACGTGTACGTGCGCTACGGTCCAATCGGTAAAGTGAGAAATCGCATTTACATTTTTAAGCGACAACATGGGTCCTTCGAAGGTACTCATACCATAAGCGGTAACAGCTACCACCATAAATTTCAAAATGGCATCTTCACGTACTTTATCCCATGCACCACGCAAAGTGAGCAATCCGTTAAACATACCACCCCATGATGGTGCAATTAACATGATAGAGAACACAGTTCCTAAAGATTGAGCCCAATCAGGCAATGAGGTATACAACAAGTGATGCGGACCTGCCCAGATATAAAGAAAAATGAGGGCCCAGAAGTGAACAATGGAAAGGCGATAAGAGTATACCGGACGATTGGCCGCTTTTGGTAAGAAGTAATACATCACCCCCAAATATGGCGTTGTCAGGAAAAATGCCACCGCATTATGACCATACCACCATTGAACCAGGGCATCTTGAACACCTGCAAATAAGGAATAACTTTTAAATAGGGATACCGGAATCTCAAATGAATTCACGATGTGTAACATGGCTACTGTAACGAATGTGGCGATGTAAAACCAAATTCCCACATAGAGATGTTTTTCCCGACGTTTTAAAATGGTGCCGAACATATTCACCCCAAATACCACCCAAATGAGCGCAATCAGGATATCAATAGGCCATTCCAGTTCGGCGTATTCTTTACCGGTTGTGATACCAAATACCAGTGTTAGAGCCGCAAGCACAATGATGAGCTGCCATCCCCAAAAATGAATTTTACTCAAAGCATCACTAAACATGCGGGCTTTTAAAAGCCTTTGCAAAGAGTAATACACGCCCATAAAAATTCCATTTCCGACAAAGGCAAAAATCACTGCATTGGTATGCAATGGCCGTATACGCCCAAAAGTGGTGTAGGCAAATTTGAAATTCAAGGCCGGATAATACATTTGAAAGGCGGCCAGCAAACCAACCAGCATTCCTACAATTCCCCACAGCATCGTGGCATAGGCGAAATTTTTTACAATGCGATTGTCATAATTAAAGTGTTGCATTTCCATGTTCTTCAGTTTTTTAGGATGGATTTTGAGGTTGTTCGTCGTCGAATAAAATACGAATAGAAGGCGTATGCATATCGTCATACTGCCCTTTACGAGTACTAACAATAAATGCTATTAGAAAGCTAACCGCAACGGTCAGACTAAAAGCAATTAATAATATCATTGCACTCATGGTTTGTTGTTTTTTGTAATTGAGTTCAAAAGTAGTTTGGTACAATACCTTGCACAATGAGGAATGTCAGCATTGCGCATGATAAAAATCATATTTGTAAGTTTTGTTGTTTAGCAAAGTATCTGGACATAAAAAAACTAATCCCTACAATGCTGACTGTACTAATCGGCATCAGAATAGCTGCAACTACCGGAGTCAGCATACCTTGTACTGCGAAATACAATCCGACCAGATTATACATCACCGAAAAAGTAAATGCAAGTAATAAAGTGGTTCTCCCTTGTCGGACATACTTCATAAGAGCCGGTAAATTTTTTAAGCCCTTTGCTTCCAGGATCACATCACAGGGTGGTAAAAAATGATGCTGATTTTCTATCACAGCAACCCCAACATCACTTTTACTAAAGGCATTGGCATCATTGAGTCCGTCGCCCAGCATCATCACCGTTTTTCGTGATGATTGCCAAGCTTCAATTTGATTGGTTTTTTGTTCAGGTAATTGATTAAAAAATAAGTGAGACTCACCAAATACAGGCATCAGATTTTTACGTTCAGCATCAGCATCTCCACTTAAAAGATAAATGTCATGTTGTTTTTTTACTTCCGACAACATATCCAGTATACCGGAACGATATTGATTCCTGATTTCAAAATAGCCAAGTACCTCACCGTTGATTTCAGCAAAAACACTGGCATGCTCTTGGGTAATATTTCGTTTCAGACCCATCCATTGTTGGCTTCCCAATCGGATTCGCAGGTTACCACATGTACCTGCGATACCCTGTCCCTCGTGATATACAAAATCAATAATCTCCGTTTTTGAAACCCTTCCAATAAATTGACTCACGGCACAACTCAGGGGGTGTATAGATAAATTAGCCAATGCCCCCAAGGCTTCCCATTCGTATCCCTTGACCGTTCGACCGATAAAATCGACAGATGACTCACTGGTTGAAGTGAGGGTTCCTGTTTTATCAAAAACCATGGTATCGATGTTTCGCATGCGCTCCATTACTGCTGCGTTCTTTACAAAACAACCATTGGCCGATAAAATGGTGAGCATATTCCCATAGGTGAAAGTGCTACATAAAAGCAATGCACAGGGACAAGCGATAATCCACACGGTCATGAGGGCCGTCAAACCAATTTGATACTCTCCGCGAAACATCCAAAAAATACAAGCTGCCGTTCCGATGAGCAGAACAGCCACTGAAAACCAGAAGCTAATCCATTCGGTGGTAAAGAGTGTATTGTTTTTGAACTTATCCTGTTGCTGACTGTTCCATAATTGGGTGACATAACTTTGATTGGGCTTTTTGCTAATTCGCATTTCTGTCAAACCACTTTTTTGAATGGCACCGGCGTAAATCAGTTCATTGCGATGTTTTTCCACCCAATGACTTTCGCCCGTCACAAAACTATAATCGAACCAGGCCTGTTCGGATAGGAGTATAGAATCTGTTGCAACGATTTCTTGTTGACGAACCCGTATATCATCCCCAATTTCAAGATCAGTTACCGGTATACTCTCTTCCTTTCCATCCACCCATTTGTTGACAGCAATCGGGAGGTATGAAGCTATGTTGCGTTTAAAGGTGAGGTATTTATAACTCCTATTTTGAAAAAAACGCCCCAATAGCATGAAGAAGACGATACCACTCATACTATCCAGATAACCCATTCGACTTTCAAATACAATCAGATAAACACTGGTTACAAAAGCAACCACGATAGCCAGTGTAATAGGCACATCGATATTGATTTGCCGCTGTTTGAGATTCTGTATGGAACTCACAAAAAATTCGCGGGCCGAATAAATTAAAACCGGCAAAGACAATGCCAGAGAGAGATAGTTAAAGACATGATTGAGATATTTTTCGTTAAAAAAATTGCCATCAGAAAAATAATCAGGCAAACTCAACATCATGATATTTCCGAAACAAAATCCGGCGATACCGATTTTATAAATTTCCGAACGAAATAATTTTTTCTCGGTTTTAGGACCCAGGCTCTCAGCATTTAACTGAGGTTCATAGCCAATTTTTTTCAAGAGAATCACCACCGCTTTGAGTGATATTTTTTCGGCATCAAAAACTACCTGAATTGTTTTTTCAAGGAAACGAACCCTGGCCGAAATGACGCCCTCATGCATGCGATGCAAATTTTCGAGTAACCAGATACAGGAACTACAATGCATGTGAGGAAGCACAAATTCTGCATGGCAGTGCGTACCTTCCCGAAAATGAATGAGGCTATCCTGAACTTCTTTTTTATCTAAAAAATCGTAATAAGCCGGTACCTGATCACCGGACTGAGAAATACCGGGATGTTCAGTCAGGGAATAATAGTTGCACAATTGATTGGCACTGAGAATCTCATACACCGATTTACAGCCTGCGCAGCAAAAATGTTTGTCGTCAAATGCAATTGTGTCGGCCTGACAAGAGTCACCACAGTGATAACATTGCAGGGATGTTTGTTTATCGGTATTACCGGACATGGGTTTTAAATTCAGCACCACAAAGATGCCAAGGCCCGGTAAGGTATTCTATGACGCATGTCAAAGTTCTACCTGATAAATATCATGTTCGTGCGGATTAGTCGTACAAATGAGCAGTCGTGTATAAATGCTCGAAATCGACAATACGAATTTTTTTATGATCCAATTCGATGATGCCTTCCTTTTTAAAATCACTTAAAATGCGAATGAGCGATTCGGTAGCAGTACCAACGAGATTGGCCAGTTCTTCCCGGCTCAAAACCACATTGAGGGTAGCCCCGTCTGCTTCGAGCCCATATTTGTTCTTGAGTACCATGAGGGTTTCAGCGACCCGTTCTCGAACCGGTTTTTGCGCCAATTCACTGATTTTACTTTCGGCATTTTTTAAATCACTCGATAGCAATGAAATCATCTTTTTGTAGATGTTGACATTGTTTTCCATGATTTGTTTTAAAGCCTGACGGGGAACATAGCAAAGGGTCGTCTCTTCCAATGCAGCAGCCCCACATTGATAACTTTCATCACTCAACAGGGCGCGATAGCCCACCACGTCTGCATCTGCAGCCAATCGAACAATTTGTTCTTTACCTTCGCTGCCTCTGCGAAAAATTTTAACCTTGCCTTTTTTGATACAATACAAGCCATGAGGTTTGGTGTCCTGTAAAAAAAGCACCTGCCCTTTGTGTAATTGCACAATAGACTTCTCGTAATTCAGGAAATCAAATTGATCATCACTTAAATCAGAGAAGACAGAAATTTTACAATTCGGGCATTCCCGGCAGTCATAACTGCAATGTCCAATATCCATCGTTTTTTAGTCTTTACTCAGCGCTTCAAAGTTAATATTTGAAAGCATAAAACATACATTTCCAAGGGGAAAGCTTAAATTATTTGTTTTGATTTCAGTTCAAGGTATTTATTCACCACCTGAACAGTGAGCTTTTTGGGTTCTGAAAAAATGGTCAAAATGCCGATTTTACGCAATTCTGTGACGATTTTTTTCTTTTCATGCAAGAACTTATCAGCAATGGTCTTGATATAGATATCCTCTATATCATCACCCCTGTTTTCATGGATTTTGTTGATTTCTGTATTTTCGAAAAATACGATGCAAAGCAAGTGTTTTTGGTTCAGGGCCCTGAAATAGGGCAATTGCCGTTCAAAACCACTCCAGGTTTCGAAGTTGGTGAATAACATCATCAAACCCCGGTGAACCATCTTTTTGTTGACATATTTATACAAAGCCTCCAAATCGCTCTCCAGGTATTGTGTTTGCTGTTTGTAGAGGGTTTCTAAAAAAGTATTAAAGTGTTTTTTCGATTTGGATGCGGGTAAATGATCATTTACTTTTTCATTGAATGTGAGCAAACCAACTTTATCATTTTTTTGAATAGCGACATACGAAAACATTAAAACCGCATTGATGGCATAGTCGAGGAGTGTCAAATCATCGAAGGGCATTTTCATCAAACGTCCTTTGTCGATGAGGCAATAAATCTGCTGTGATTTTTCGTCCATAAAAGAATTCACCATGAGCTGATTCCTTCTGGCACTGGCTTTCCAGTTAATCATCCGGGAATCATCTCCCCGATTGTATTCTTTAATATGATCAAATTCGGTGCTAAAACCCCGACGATATAATATTTTATTTCCCGTATTCGTATTCAAATCAGGAATTGCTTGTAATGCATATTTTTTTAATTGAATAAAGAAGGATATACCTTAACGGTTTGTTCCTGCATGGCTGTGAAACGCTTACATACCACGCCAATGCGGGTACTGGCAAATACATGAACATCTCCAAAATCATACTCTCCTCGCTGTGTGGGCCTTAATTGATATTGCAGAACCGTTTTACTTTGGGCCGGAATATCCTTATGAATCAGAAAATCGCGTTTTTGAAATTGCTCCGGTAATTCATCAATGATTTCGAGCTGCAAAGGAATAGGATATAAATTCGACAAACGCAATTGCACCGGATTGAGGTCGCCATTACTCAGGTGTTCATTCAATACCCGGCGGATATATAATTTTTTTCGAATCAAAAACAACAAAGCATAATCCAGCAAAGTAATTCCGGCGGCAAATAAAGCAAATGCCTTGGCTGCAATCAGTAAAATGGGCAGAAAGTAGGCGGCGATAAACAAAACGGCGACGAAACCCCAGAGCAGAAAAAATCTACTTTTTAAAAATACATCATGCCAGGCGTGGGTAGGTTTCAATTGCAAGGAAATATTGGTCCAAGTTAATACCCTGTATTAAAACCACCAAAATGAAATAGTTTAAAACCAGCGGATGGGGTTGCGCTTGGCCGACAAAATATAATTTTTGATATTTACCCAAAAGGCCAAAATAAAATAAAGGATAATGGGAGAGCCAAAAGTCAGGAAGGATATATAAATAAACCACATCCGAATTCGTGAAATAGAGATATTCAACCTTTCACCGATGGTGGTACATACGCCGAACAAGCCCAATTCCAAAAATTCACGAAAACTTCGCATGACACAAATTTAAATGCAATTTCAGAATAATTTACGGAAATTTCGGCCCGTTCAAGGCTTCCCGAATCAATTGGGTTATGCTTACATCTTCCTAAGGAATTGTCAAAAATGATCAATGAAAAGCCGAACACAACCAATTTCATGGGCAAACAACTATCTTTACGCCCTTAAACAACCGAAATGCAGCAAAACGACGCACAAAACCAATTGAACATTGAATTAACTGAAGATGTAGCCGAAGGACATTATTCCAATCTCGCTATTATCACCCACTCCAATGCTGAATTTGTAGTAGATTTTATCAGTGTAATGCCAAACGCCCCCAAGGCCAAAGTAAAGTCGCGCATTGTACTTACACCCCAACATGCGAAACGACTCCTCAAAGCACTGAATGAGAATATTAAAAAATTTGAACAAATCAATGGCATTATCAAAGACTTGGAACCGGTAGCCATGCCCATGAATTTTGGTGGACCCACTGCACAGGCCTAATTTCCTATGACAGATAAGATTATCATTTTAGATTTCGGATCGCAATACACACAGTTGATTGCCCGAAATATTCGTGAATTAAATATTTATTGTGAGATTCATCCTTTCCATCACCCTATTGAGGCTGATACACACCTGAAGGGAATATTCTTTCAGGTAGCCCCTCATCGGTGAATGATGAAGGCTCACCGATGGTCAACATTCCGGCGCTCAATGCCTTGGTACCTGTAATGGGTATCTGTTATGGCGCGCAGCTCACCACCAAAATTTATGGTGGAACAGTGGGCAAATCAGCAACCCGCGAATATGGCCGTGCACGATTACAGGGTATTTTGCACAATCATCCACTGATGAAAGGGGTACATGAGGAACAGCAAGTTTGGATGAGTCATGCTGATACGATTTTACAATTGCCGGAAGATGCAGAAGTGATTGCCTCAACGGAGTCGATACCGGTGGCGGCATTTGCGATGAAAAACACGCCACATCCTTTATATTGTTTACAATTTCATCCGGAGGTCACCCATTCTGAAAATGGCAAACAAATGATTGCCAATTTCGTGGTGGATGTATGTGGTTGTCAGCAAGATTGGACACCTGCTGCCTACATTGAAGAAACAGTTCAATCGATCCGCAATCAGGTGTGTGAAGGCAAAGTAATCATGGCGCTGAGTGGAGGTGTGGATAGTACTGTTGCTGCCACATTAATTCATCAGGCCATCGGAAAAAACCTCTATTGTATTTTTGTAGATAATGGCCTGCTTCGTAAAGATGAATTTAATCAAGTGATGGAGGCATACTCCGCGCTCGGGTTAAACGTAAAAGGAGTGAATGCCACCAATTTGTTTTACGAACGATTAAAGGGTATCAGCGATCCGGAACAAAAACGAAAAATTATAGGAGGCCTCTTCATTGATGTATTTCAGGAAGAAGCGGAAAAAATTACCGGAATCGGATTTTTAGGTCAAGGTACCATATACCCGGACGTGATTGAAAGCGTGAGCGTAAACGGCCCGTCAGCAACTATAAAATCGCACCATAACGTAGGTGGATTACCGGAGAAAATGCATATGCAACTGGTTGAACCACTTCGTTTTTTATTCAAAGATGAAGTTCGTCGAGTGGGTCGTGCATTGGGACTTCATGAAAGTTTTATTGCACGCCATCCATTTCCCGGACCTGGCTTGGGTATTCGGATTTTAGGGGCAGTTGATGCCGACAAAGTCAGATTGCTGCAAGACGCAGACGCCATCTATATTCGACATTTGAAACAAGAAGGCCTGTACGATCAAATCTGGCAAGCCGGAACTATTCTATTACCCGTGCAAAGCGTGGGCGTGATGGGTGACGAGCGTACCTATGAGTTCACAGTTGCCTTAAGAGCTGTTACGAGTGTAGATGGAATGACTGCAGACTGGGCGCATATCCCGTACGCAGTGATGGCCAATATTTCAAATGATATCATTAATCAGGTAAAAGGAATTAACCGGGTTGTATATGATATCAGCTCCAAACCACCTGCGACCATTGAATGGGAATAATTAATTTGAAAAAGATTGTCATGAAAAACCTCCTTTCTTTATTTGTTGTCAGCCTCCTTGCCTGGCCTGCTTTGGCACAGCGTAAAATTATCACTGAACAGGACACCCGTACTGAAACCAGATCTTTCAGTTATCCTCCTGCGCAAAAAAAGGAAAAATACAATATTGCGGTTTTATCACCCATGTTTCTGGATTCGGTGGATTTAGAAAAAAACCTCACACGTATTCCCAAATTCATGATGCCCGGTATTGATTTTTATCAAGGGGTAAGAATTGCAGCGGATACCTTAAAAAATGCCGGGTTTAAACTCAATTTATTTATTATCCATACTTTACCATTCTTCAACCCCGGCTGGTTTCCCATATTGAGAAATTGCACAAACATATCAATGTTCATTATCCGGAAGACAATGTTGTATTTATTCATCGCGATAAAGCCACCGAAAAAAATGCGTTGAACTATTTCAAGCAAGATGTACTCAATCCGCTTCCCGGCAAATTTGCAGAAATGGAAATCAAAGAAGGGGGCACACTCGAAATTCGTTCATTGATTAAAAAAATTGATACGACCTATGGCACGACCATCTTGTTGGGCTTACTGGATCCGGATATGACCTATCAATATTTAAAGATATTATCTCCTTATGCCAAAAGATTCGGACTCAAAGTATATTGTATGCCTACATCGGAAGCTATCAAGGCATTTAGTAAAACCGACGAATTTCCGGGTATGCCTATTTTTTACACCACTTCTTATATTGTTGACAAAATCACACCGGCGAGTATGTATATCAACCGCCAGTATAAAAAGTTAATGGGCAGCGCACCGGCAGATATTGTCTATAAAGGATTTGAAAGCTTATACTTTTTTGCCCACCTCATGAAAAAGTATGGTGTACCTTTTAATGAAAAAATTGGCGACAATTCCTATACCTTCTTAACGCCTTATAAAATTGTAACGGTGAAAGAAAAAGGTGTTGCACGTTTCTACGAAAATAAATTTTTATACATCATTCGATACGAAGATGGGATTATGAATTATGAGTAAATCATTCACTTAAATTTATTTAATCCTTCCCTCCTACTTATTGCCTCAGCTGCGCCGTCTTAATCCTTTTAGCATCTTCGGCTTTCAACAGATAATATTGAGCACGATTTGAATCGCCTTTATTGCGCCACGTCATGCTTAAAAAATTTAAGGATGTCAGATCCAGAGAATCTTTAGCAAGGGCCTTTTCAAACCAATAAATCGCGCTATCCGGATTGTTCATCGTGCCATATACACATCCGATATTATTCATAAAATCGCTTTCCGTGGTATCACGTGTATGAGCCTTTTTAAAATAAGGAAATGATTCCATCAATAGTGAAGTGGCCTGAGGTAATTGACCTTGCGACAACAATGCCATTCCCCGATTATAATACACCGTACCGATATTGTTGATGAATATCCCATTTGTGGAATCTTCCTTAAATGCTTTCATATAATACCGATATGCACTATCCAAATTGCCCCGGTTAAAGTAGGCTTTTCCCAATTGATTATACCCATCAGATGGTAAAGCCGGATATATTGACAATGAACGATTAAAGTAGTCGATTGATTTTGCACTTTCTTTTGAAACCGAGTCATTGATTTGATTCATATTATAACCAAGTTGTGATAATTCATCGGTGAGGACTTCCTTCCGTTCCGTTCCTGAAAGGTGATTCCCCATATAAAACAACAAGTGGGTTGAATTCGGGAAATTTTCAATATCTGTTGAAAACAATAAAAAGTCTGAACGCCAATCTTTGTTCCGATCCCAAGTACGGGCTGCAAAAAGAATGGATAACAAAATCACAACCCCGGTCAATATTGGGGTTGACAATAATTGCTTAAACGACTGCGAATCTGCTGATTCAGTTTTTGGTTTTGAAAAGAGATATAATGCGCCTGCAAGAGAAATACATAAGCCCAATGAGGGCATAAAAAACAAACGCTCACCAAATGAAGTACCAATCAGAAATAGAATATTAGATGTAATGGAAATGCTCACGAAAAACCACACAAATCCAAATGAAATAGCATCCCTGCGTTTACGATATCGGATAATATAATAAATCATCCCACCAAAAAGAAGCAGGGCCAAAAAGAAATACATTCTTGTTTCTCCATCCAAAGGCTTTAATGAACTATAGGAGTAATCGCAAGACAAAACCTGTGGGTAAACAAATTTATAGACATAATATCCCAATGTCGTCAAGGCAGATGGGAAACGATTTACAGCCGATTGAACAGCAAAGGAAACAGAACTGTCATTGACAGGTTGATTGTTATTTCCACGCATCAAATCCACTTTCAAACTATCATCACAGGCCACCAAATAATTATCCATGACAGAAGTTGGAGCAGGTTTGGGATAGCCCGACAAACTTTGATGTCGTGCAAACAGAAAGAACAAACTGCATACAAGAAAAATACTTGAAATGACCGCATTTTTTTTGATAGAAATATCGCTAAAAAAATAAAAGAATGCCGGAATCAACATGACCGCAACCACTGTTGACTCTTTCGAAAAGGAACCCATGAGATAGGCCAAAACCGCCGGAATGAGCCATACGACTCGATATTGCCTCAGATAAAGTTGCACACATCGTATGGCTAAGAGCACTCCTAATAGGCTTAATATTTCATCTCCACTTTTTATGTTGGCCACTGTTTCAACATGCATGGGATGTACGACAAACAATAAGGTCACTAAAAAAGCCAATGCCCACTTTTTTTTGAAGGCATCATACAACACAAAAAACAGAATTAAACAGGTGATTGCATAAAGCAATACATTGACGACATGAAAACTGTGGGCAGCTTCAAAAGAATTGTCATTCCCCTTGAACCAACTCCATTCCAGATTAAATAATAATTTGGTGAACGGGCGATACAAGGAATTTTCTAGATCGGAATAATCCCCTTTACGCAAGGGTGTGGTAAAAATTGTTTTGGTATTCTCCCAACTCGGATCGGCTTTGGTAATCTTATTATTTTTGATAATCCCATGATCATCCAATACAAAACGATGCTCAAAAGTATTGCTGTAAATGAGCATAGCAATCGCAAACAAAACCGCGCCAATTAACCAGGGGAAAACGATTTTTTTTGGGGGTTGTTTCCTCAGACCTTGCAGCTGGCATGGGAGCTGGGCTATGTTTGGGAGCGTTTGATTTAGCAGGAGAAGATTTTTTAGCCATACGCATTATTTGGTTTCAAGTGGACGAGGAGCTTGACGGGATCGTTCCGGATTGGCAGCAGGCCTTGTTTTTTTTGCAGGAGCTACTGGCGCTCTTTCTTGTGCAGTAGAATCTATTTTTCGGCTTTGTGCTGTTTCGGTCTGAGTGGTTTCCTTACTGGTTCCACAAGAAAATATCATTCCTATAAAAAACAAAAAAAGAATTCCAGCGAAATTAAAAAGTCTCATATGCATATTCACTTTGATTGTTGAACGAATCCCCTTCAGATAAATGGGTTAATGGCAAATATAATAACGATTAGGCATCAATCATATTCCAATACTGAGCGAGCAAAATTCATGCTCAAATCTTCGCAGATCATTCACCGTAAACCTGCTATGAGCGAACAATATTCTTTAAAAAGAAGTCATTCAAACAGAAATCCACTAATGATCGTACAAGGCATGGATGCATTCTTCGCGAATGGCAAATAATTGTTCAATGCTGTGAGGTAACATGGGATGTTCCTTTAAAAAACCCTCCATACAGCGATGGTGCAGGCTTTTTTTCACCTGATAAATGAGTTTGGTATCTGCAAATTGAGCGAACATAAAATCTTGTTCCGGAGCGGGTAAAGCCCTCCCTTTCCAGGTGACATCGTGTAAGGCCCCATTGATATCCAGACATACATGAACCTCCGGTAAATAATCGAGCTGGTATTTTTTCAAAATGCTTGCAGATTTTGGTAAATTCTGGGCATTCATCCGAAATACCCAGAATACCAATTTTACTTCCTGATGACCTTGTTCCTTGGCCAATGCAGCCAGCGCCAGGTGTTTACTGGAACAGGTGCCACAGCCCTCGTGAATCACGCCAACAATGTTATTTTTATCTGAAATGCGCCGGTAAGGCAAATGGGCCACATAATCCATGGCTTGTACAAAGCTGAGTACTTCTACTTGAAGAAATGCAGCCGATACCGGCCCTTTGTTTAATATCTCAAAATCAGATACCGTCACCGTCTAAAAGATTACCCAATCCGCCCAGAATGCTGCCTTCCTCTTTTCGTTTACCTAAAGCCCCGTAGGATAGTACACGTGAAGCCAAACGGCTAATGGGCAATGATTGTATCCAAACCTTACCAGGTCCTCTCAAGGTAGCGAAGAACAATCCTTCACCGCCGAATATGGTATTTTTTATCCCTCCAACCATTTGAATATCAAAATCAATATCTGAGGTATAAGCCACTACGCAACCGGTATCAATTTTAAGTACTTCGCCGGGAGCCAGTGTTTTTTCGAAAACATGACCGCCTGCATGTACAAAAGCAAGTCCGTCACCTTCCAACTTTTGCATGATGAAACCTTCACCTCCAAAAATACCGGTACCCAACTTACGCTGAAATTGAATGCCGACACTGACGCCTTTGGCAGCGCATAAAAAGGCATCTTTCTGACAAATAACCTTTCCATTCATTTCGGCCAGATTCAAAGGAATAATTTTACCGGGATAAGGCGATGCAAAATGGACTTTTTTCTTGCCTACAGCGGTATTGGTAAAAGCGGTCATGAAGAGGCTTTCACCGGTGAGCAAACGCTTACCAGCCGAGAAAAGTTTACCCATCAATCCGCCTTGTTGTGGGGTTCCATCTCCAAAAATGGTTTGCATTTGAATCCCTTCTTCCATCATCATAAATGCCCCACTTTCCGCAATGGCTGTTTCGTTGGGATCCAATTCAATTTCTACATGTTGCATTTCTTCACCATGTATCCGATAATCTATTTCGTGTGCGTTCATTTTTAATATTTTTGGCAAAGTTCTGTAAATTCAGAATATGGCCATCAAAATGTGACAAATGGTTCTTGGAATCCATCAAAGGAGAATCAAATGCAGTGCCAATTCTATGAGTTGTGCATAACCCTTGTAAAATTGTGGATGAGCCGTTCGATCATCCATTTTAGCGAATCATCATTTCAAGTCAAACAGGCCTTAATTAGGTTGTTTAAACAAAAAATTGATTGTACTTTTCCCAAAAAAAAATAAGGCATGCCGGCGATGAATATGATTAACTGGTTTGAGATTGCGGTTTCTGATTTTGATCGGGCCAAAAAGTTTTATGAAACCATCTTTGATATCCAAATGTCCGTAACTGAAATTCAAGGTTATAAGATGGCCTTTTTCCCCAATGAAGCAGGTATTGTAAGTGGCGCCATTTGTTACGGCGAAGGCTATATCCCTAGCGGAGCAGGTGCACTTTTATACCTCAATGCCAATCCGGATGTAAATCTCGTTTTGGATCGGGCAACAGCGGCCGGAGGACGAATTATCGTTCCTAAAACCCTCATTGGTGAAGACACCGGATATTACGCCTTTATTGTTGACACCGAAGGAAATCGAATTGCCTTGCATAGCGAACGATAGATTACCTCTTTTTGAGCGTGTTTGAACCTTGAATAAACCCATATAGTCATCGGTTTAAATGACAACAACTACTTCCAAAACCAAGTCTGCAGAGCCCAAACGCTGCGTATGGTGTATGAAAGACGCTCAGGAACTGCATTATCACGATACGGAGTGGGGCGTACCGGTTCATGACGACCACAAACATTTTGAGTTTATTGTTCTGGATACTTTTCAGGCCGGATTGAGTTGGAAAACTGTCCTTCATAAACGCGAAGCCTTTCGGAAAGCTTTCGATGGGTTTCAGGTTGAAAAGGTTGCAAAATATCGACCATCAAAAATTGAATCCCTGATGCAGGATACCGGCATCATTCGGAATGGTTTAAAAATGAAGGCTACGGTTAGCAACGCCCGGGCTTTTCTGAATATCCAAAAGGAGTTTGGCACCTTCGATTCGTACATCTGGCAATTTACCCAAGGGAAAACCCTTTTGGGCAAACGAAAAATACATACCGAAATACCCGCCTCAAGTGCTGAGAGTTTAGCTATGAGCATGGACCTCTACGCCAGAGGTTTTAAATTTGTTGGCCCCACGATTTGTTACGCATATATGCAAGCAGCCGGAATGGTGAATGACCATTTAGTGGATTGTTTCAGATATCAAGCGATTAAAGAAATGCACTGAAAGGGAGACTTGTTCCATAAAAAGCAACGCAAGAAGCCGGGCCAATGAACGTATATCTATCCGAAAAAGTCTTATTGGATTGTTTTCCGTTTCCGGCAAGTATAAAGAACATCCATTTGAAAGCGATAATCTGAATATCATTTTTCAAATTTCGTGATGTATTTTGTGCCGTCTTTGATGTTTATCCTTTCAAACAAACAGATATGAAATTACTGGAGAATAAAGTAGCACTGATAACCGGAGGTAGCCGTGGAATTGGTGAAGCCATCGTTTTAAAATATGCTGAACATGGTTGCCATGTTGCCTTTACTTATATCAGCGAAAATAGTGCTGTACGGAGTGAGGAACTGGTACAAAAATGTAAATCCATGGGCGTAGAAGCCAAAGCCTATCAAAGTAATGCAGGTTCATTTGCGGATTGCGAACAATTGGTGAATGATGTGATGCAGGACTTTAAAGCTATTGATATCTGTGTCAACAATGCCGGCATCTCCCGGGATAACCTGTTGCTTCGCATGACCGAACAACAATGGGATGAAGTCATGGCCATCAACCTGAAAAGCGTATTTAATATGACCAAACAAGTGATGAAGCCCATGATGAAGGCTCGTAGCGGGAGTATCATCAATATGAGCTCAGTGATTGGGGAAATGGGTAATGCCGGACAAAGCAGTTATGCGGCCAGTAAAGCCGGGGTGATTGGATTTACTAAATCGGTCGCGAAAGAAATTGGCAGCCGAAATATTCGATGTAACGCCATTGCCCCCGGTTTTGTAGAAACCGATATGACGGCCTATTTAAAGGAAGGCGAAGGGGCCGAAAAATATAAAGCAGGTATTCCTTTGGGTCGATTTGCAAGTGCAGAAGATATCGCCAATACTTGTTTGTTTTTGGGTAGTGATATGGGTAATTATATCACCGGACAGGTAATTAGCGTTTGCGGTGGTTTGTGTATTTAATGAATTCAATCAAAGGACATGAAAAAAACTTTTCTCGCGCTTATCATGCAGCTGGGTTGTTCCTTGCTTTATGCGCAAGACAGCACGGAGGTATTTGATTTTAGTCAATACGGAGATGCTTCGCAGAGTAAATCGTTTTGTACCCAAAAAGTTTTGAACCAAAGCCCGAGTAAACAAATTAGTTTGGGTTATGAATTTAATCCCGGCTTTCAAAACAACCACGATTTAGGGGTTGAACGGATTAACTCCATGGGGGGATTGAGAACCTCCATCAATTTATTGGCGATTAGTACCAACAAATTAATACTGAGTTTGGGTGCGAACTATTGGGCCTCAAGAATTCGCACAGATGATATTTCCAAGTCAGGAACGATGAATCAGATTTATAACAATCGGATGGATGTTGAAGGCATTAATCTCCTGATGTTTAAACCACTGAATAATCGCCATTTTATCATTGCACAATTGAATGTAGATGCCTCTTATATTGGTACAGATAATGATTGGCAACTCACCAAAGAATCGATTACCTATTACGGGAGCGCCATTTTTGGATGGAAAAAAAATGATTATCGGATGTTGGGATTGGGTGTGAGTCGTACTTATCGGATGGGTAGACCTTTGATCGTACCTGTTTTGTTGTATAATAAAACCTTTAACGAACAATGGGGCATTGAAGCCTTGTTACCGGCAAGAGCACACCTGCGATACAATTTTAATCCGGATCGATTATTGATGGCCGGATATGAACTCGAAGGCCAGCAATATGATTTAGCCGGCAGCGATCGATTTTTACAAAGAGGTGAAATAAAACCCAGATTAGTATTTGAACAAAAATTGGTTGGATTTATATGGCTCAGTGCACAATTAGGCTATCGCATCAATGGTCGTTTTAATCTGGTGGACCAATATAATGGACAAGAAGAAGATGAGGTCTTTAAAAATAAATGGGGTGCTTCACCCTATTTTAACCTGAGTATTAATTTGGTAACTCATTAAATTTATTTTTTTACCTGACGGGTCCAGGTGTCAGTACGGCCAATGAGTGAAACGCCAATATAGCCGCGAACTTTCAGAACATTGTTTCCATCGAGTTCCATTTTGCATGAATACTCCTTGCCATTTTTTGGATCATAGATGGATCCATCCACCCACTCTTTTTCTTCTGCATCATAGGTAAATCCTTTCATATTCACCATCCCCAATACAGGTTGTGATTTTTTACTGTCATCCGGATTACGTTTATCCAGTTTGGGTTTTCCGGTATCCGGATCGATAGGCTCCTTCAGCCAAACAATTTTACCGGCATAATGCCCGGATGTTGTTTTGTAGATTTGAATAAAACCGGTGCCTTCGCCATTTTTCCATACACCAACTACGGCATCGGCTGCATCTTGTGCTTTACCCGAAATGGCGAACAAACAAATGGCGAATAAAGAAATTAAATACTTCATGTGATTTAGATTCGATTGCAAATTATGGTATTTTTTCATTTTTCCAATAGAAGGGTTTATTGTGAACTATCAATACCACTTCATTTAAAATTAAAAAAAGTTCCTGCTTCCGTTTGTACATTCGAATTTAAAGACAAAATGATACGGGAAATATTAGGCGACAAATCCGTGAAATTATTTATCATCCTCGCCGGCATTTTTAGCACCAATGCCATTGTTGCCGAGTTTATTGGCGGTAAATATTTTCTTTGGAAAAAACCCTGGGTTTAGACCCTGTGAGTTTTTCCTTGTTTGGTGAAGATGGTTTGGCATTTAATCTTACCGCGGGAGTATTACTTTGGCCGATCGTTTTTATCATGACCGATATTATCAACGAGTACTATGGCATGAAAGGTGTGAAGTTTTTATCCTATCTCACGGCTGCATTAATCAGCATTTCGTTTTTTGCGGCTTATGGTGCCATTCATCTGGTACCTGCCGATTGGTGGGTAGGTACCCGGGCAGAAAAAGGTGTGCCTGATATGCAAAAAGCATTTGCACAAATTTTCGGTCAGGGGATGTGGATTGTTGTGGCCTCCTTAATTGCATTCATCATCGGACAAGTTCTGGATGTTTTTATCTTTCATAAAATCAAAGAAAAAACCGGCGAAAAAATGATTTGGCTCAGAGCTACCGGATCAACGATGTTCAGTCAACTGATTGATAGCCTAGTTGTCATTATTATTGCTTTTAAAGTAGGCGCAGGATGGACCTGGGCTCAGGTGATAGCCATTGCCCTCGTGGGCTATTCGTATAAATTTGTGGTTGCCATTGTGATCACACCGCTCATTTATTTAGTACATCACTGGATTGAAAAATACCTGGGTGCTGAGCTGGCCCAAAACATGAAAAAAAGTGCATTGAGGCAAGACGATGGAATTCTTTAAAGTACAAGTCGTCGGATAACTAAGATCACTATCGCGCATCAAAATCGATGACCACTTTTTCGCTCAATGGATGAGCCTGACAAGTGAGTACGAACCCAGCTTCCACCTCATCGGTTTCGAGGGCATAATTGACTTCCATATTCACTTTACCTTCAATCACTTTAGCACGACATGTGCAACACACCCCGCCCTTACAGGCAAAGGGCAAATCGGCACCCGCTTTAAGCGCTGCATCGAGAATGGACATGCCATTGTAAGCCAAAGGAATTTCCACACTACGATCGTCGGCCTTAATGGTGACCATACTCATTTTTACATCAGACGCCTCATCGCCCTGCCCGGCTTCGTTGTTTTGTTTTTTTGCCGCACCGGCTGTGTGAAACAATTCAAATTTAATCTTATCTTTTTCTACGCCCTTATCGAGCAGATAATCACGCACCGACAAAATCATTTCTTCAGGTCCACACATAAAGAATTGATCCATTTGTTTTAGATCAATCAATTTCGCAAAAAGTTGATCACATTTTTGGGCATTGATTCGGCCATTGTTTAAATCGGTTTCCATACGCTCGCGACTGAGGACATGAAAAACCTGCAAACGATTGAGGTAACGATTTTTAAGTGCTTCGATTTCTTCGCGGAAAATGATGGAATAAAAATTCTGATTGCCATACACCAAGGTAAAGGTGCTTTGTGGGGAGCGTTTTAGAATGGTTTTAATTAAACTCAGCATGGGTGTAATACCACTCCCGGCGGCGAATGCCATATAATGTTTGCATTCATCGGGGTTGATTTCAGTGGTAAAATGCCCCATGGGTGTCATCACCTCCAACTCATCGCCTACTTTTAAATCATGGTTCGCGTATCCGGAGAATTTACCCCCCAATACTTTTTTAATCGCCACACGAAACTCCTGATCATCGGGTGAGCTGCATAATGAATAAGAACGTCGGAGTTCTTCACCATCCATCACCTTTTTGAAAGTAATATATTGACCGGCTTCATATTTAAAGTCGTTTTTCAGTGCTTCGGGAATATCCAAGGCTACGGATACACAGTTGCCGGTTTCTTTTCGGATATCGGAAACACTGAGTGTATAAAATTTAGGTGTTGACATTGTGATTGAAAATGTGGGTGCAAATATAATACTGAAACCTGTCTTTCGTATGGCTGATTCAGCAGGGGTAAAATGGAGGGTCCCCGGTGCAGGATATTCGGAAAGGTGGAGACAAACGGGGGCATAAAAATTCAGGTACGATGATAACGCAGACCGCGGATGCTGAAATAAACCAGGTTTAAAAACACACCCAGTACGAGGGTCATGCCCCAGGTGCGAGGATGATGTGCAGGTGAGACAAAACGATCGCCTACTTCGGACAATAGTTGATAAGGTGCGGTGATGAGGTCCCAGGAATTAAACCTTAAGTAGCGCCCGAGATACACCCCAAAGCCCGACAAAAACAACATAAATCCGATGGCCATGATTACAGTACGTTGCGAAAAATACTTCTGCAGATATTGTTCAATTCGCATGAGGCTAAGCATTCCAAATAAGAGGCCGGTGAAGGCAAAGGAAAGTATCAATACCAAATCATACCATAAAGGCATATCGCCGCCTTTGTGTAAATGAAAAAGATCGGTGAGGATATAGGGAGAATTTGGAAAAAATAAAATCCAAACAAAGATGAGCATCGTGAGCTTAAATCGGTTGAGTTGGATTCGATTGTACTGAACCGCTTGCGTCATGATCCAGGGCAGGATGGCCAGGATGAGGTTCCAGTTGAGAAATAAAAACATGAGGCTATCGGTGGCGATGACCCGAAGTACAGAAAGACTCACCGCAAATACGGCGAAGCAAATGAGCAGGATATGTGTTTGGGAGGTTCTGTTAGCAGTGTTATGCATGACTTAATTTGAATGAACTTGAAGACGTATCTACAATGAAAAAATACTTTCGCAAAGTTGCCGGAAAGCATTATTAAACAAATGCTAAAAGAATGGCCGGATGAGGATTTAGGTGGATTTTATAAAATATTTAGGACGACTGTTACTACTCAGATGCAAAAATATTTTTTCAAAATATACCCAAGCGAGGGGCTTCAATATGTCAAATACATCCAAAAAAAACACCCGTATTTCGGGTGTTTAATGATCAAGAAGAAAATAGATTTTATTGGATTTCAATCACACGTGACAAGGCCGTTTCATTGACGACATGAATCGTTTTGCCACTGATGGTTTGAGTAGACCAATTCCATGGCGCAATAACGACTGAGCCGAAGCCTTTACCCAGGGCCTGAATTTCAGCTGCACTGAAGGTAACTGAACTGGTATTGGCTGCACGACGTTTGAGGCTTACTCCGTTAGGACCGGCGACCTGAAAATATACTGAATCCGAATTACTGATACTGCCGGTTGTGCTCAAGGTAAAATCACTGGCAGAATTAATGGTTGTAAAGGAACCACTGATGGCATCGGCAATAGGGAAGCCTTGTGATTGTGCGTTATGCGTGAACGCCGGAACAGAACCTGCACCAGCAATATTCCAATTGATGCTGCTTCCGAAATCGATACCGGTAATATCGGTAGCTCCCGGAATATAACTATACGTGTTGTTGCTGTTTTTAGTCAGGCTTTTGCTATTCAATGTAATCGCTCCGGCATCATTATAGGTGCCAGTTGCCAAATCACCAAAGCCGGCTACACCGGTGCCTAGTTCGGTGTTGACTTCAAAGCCGGCCACCGTAGTTTTGGTGATCGATTTGAGGGCTACCAAAAAACCATCACCGTTCGGGAAGGAAGGTGTTTGCGCGGCGGTATTGTTGTTGGTCGGCGTGGTGCTTGGCGGTGTGGTGATTGCTTTGTCGCAAGAGAATAAAAAAATACTGATTGCAGAAAAGACTAAACTAATTTTTTTCATGATGATTTTTTTTCGTTGAAAGAATTTGTAATTGTTGGTGCAAAATTCAATCATGCAGCGGCACTGCACAATACCCTTGAATGGGTATTTTTTCATCATTAAAAAATCTGCTGCGATTGCGGTAGCAGACCAATGGTTATTGCATGATACACTGATAGTGCAAATCGTTTATAGCAACGTAGGGATGGAAAAATTAGTTTTGAAGTCGATTAGCGCAACAAAATAAAATCGCCTTTAACGCTTCGGTATTTGGCATCACCGAAACATTGATACTGTAGGAGATAAAAATAATTTCCAACATCGGCCTGACTGCCTTTGATGAGACCATTCCATCCTTCGCTGAGATTGGACGTTTCAAAAACCTGATTTCCCCATCGATCAAAAATGCGAAATTGATATTTTTCGAAGCGGGCATTGGCGATAGGTCGGAAGAGCTCATTATTGCCATCGCCATTCGGACTAAACGCATTGGGCATGGCTAAATTACCACAGCAGTTGATATACTGCAATTGAACCTCGGCAGTATCCTTACAAGCATTTTGATCTTCGGCGATCAGGGTGACTTTGGTATTTTGCAAACCCAGATATACAAAACGTTCACCTACAAAACGGGGTGTATTTAAATAGTCGTTGAGATACCATTTATAAACAGATGCGCCATACCCTTGTAATACAATGGAGTCGCCCAAACATAAATCCTTTCCGGGCGAACTGATGGTGGCTAACACTTCAGGGTACTGTGTCAACTGAATGGTATCACTGGCGTAACAGCCCGGATCATTGCTCACTTGAACAGAATACATCCCGGATTCAAAGATGGATTGACGATCCACCCCACTTTGTCCATTAAACCAAACATATTGCTGAAAAGGCCCGGGATAAAGCACCACGGAATCACCTTTACAAAAGGATTGATCAGGACCCAGATCAGGTTGTGGTTTAGGTTTTAACCATAAAAAAGTTTGTGTGATGGAATCACAACCAAAGGTCGTTTGTAAACTATCCCAGTAAGCCCCGGCAACTGTTTGCCATGCACCGCCCACAAAATAAGATTCACCTTCACAAATATTGATGGAAGTATCTTTATTGTAATAAGGGTGAACGGTCAGATTAAGGGTTCGAATACTATCGCAGCCATTGGCATTCGTGAGCGTATCCACATAAGTTCCTGAAGCATTGTATCCCAGATAAGAACCAGGCGCACAGATGGAAACAGTCCATTGTGTATCAGTGATCGGATGAACGAGTAAATCAAGCGTTCGGATACTGTCGCAACCATTGCCATTGATCAGTGTATCTATATAAATTCCGGTTGTACCATATCCCAGATACGTATCAGGCTCGCAAATGGTTTGTGTAATGCTTGAATATGTAATAGGGTTTACGGTTAATTGGATGGTGCGAATACTATCACATCCATGAATACTGAAAAAACTATCGACATAAACACCTGATGTATTATAACCCAGAAAAACATCGCCTTGGCAAATGCTTTGATTGATATTGGTATACTCAATGGGATGAACAATCAGATTCAGAATCCGAACACTATCACAAGCATTGGCATTGACAAAAGTATCAAGGTAAGTGCCACTGTTAGAATAACCCAGGTAACTATTGGGCTCACAGATACTTTGATTGATGGTGAAATAAGTAATCGGATTCACCAATAAATTGAGTGTACGAACACTATCACAGCCATTGGCATTCACTAAAATATCGACATAGGTTCCTGTGTTGCTATATCCCAGATAAGAATTGGGTTCACAAATGGTTTGATTGATGCTTGAATAAGTAATAGGTTGTACCAGCAAATTTAAAGTACGTACACTGTCGCATCCATTCGAATTCGCCAATGTATCGATATAGGTACCTGATGTCGTATAACCTAAGTATGAATCAGGCTCGCAAATAGTTTGATTCAGGACCGAATACGTGATCGGATGAACCGTTAATGTGATGGTTCGGATACTATCGCAACCATTGGCATTGATAAAGGTATCCAAATACACCCCACTATTCTGATATCCCATAAAATTATCCGGTTCACATATACTTTGATTGATGAAAGAATAGGTTATGGGGTTTACCGTTAAGTATAATACCCGAACGGAATCGCACGCATTGGCATTGGCAAAAGTATCCAAATACACGCCACTACTGTTATAACCTAAATATTGATTGGGTTCACAAATGGTTTGATACAGGGTATCATAAGTGATTGGGAAAACAGTGAGCTGCAAGGTGCGAACACTATCACATCCTTTTGCATTGATGAACGTGTCGATATAAGTGCCCGAAACACTATAACCTTGAAAACTGCCCGGCTGACAAATACTTTGCACCACGGTATCATACGTCATAGGCCATACCGTTAAATTTAATGTGCGCACACTATCGCAACCATGACTATTCAGCAGCGTATCCACGTAAACACCGGATTGCGAATACCCCAGGTAAGAAGATGGTTCGCAAATAGCCTGTGTGATATTCGAATAAGTGATCGGCCAAACAATCAAATTGAGTGTTCGGATACTATCACATCCATTGGCATTGATAAGCGTATCTACATAAGTACCGCTGGATGAATATCCCAGAAAACTGCCCGGTTCACAAATACTTTGATTGATGGTCGAATAAGTTGTTGGGGTAACAGTCAATTGTAAAGTTCGCACGCTATCACAACCATTTACATTCAGGAGTGTGTCGATATAAATACCCGAACTTGTATACCCCAGAAAGTTTTCGCCCTGGCAAATGGTTTGTTGAAGAACAGAATAGGTGATAGGATTGACGAGCAGATTCAATGTTCGAATACTGTCGCAACCTAAGGCATTGATAAAGGTATCGAGATATGTACCTGTGGCAGAGTAGCCTAAAAAAGAATTCGGTGCACAAATGGTTTGATTCAGGGTAGAGAAACTTCTGGGCTTAACCCATAGATGTAAGGTGCGAACACTATCGCAACCCTGACTATTGACCAATGTATCAATATAGGTGCCGGTGCTGCTATAACCCAAAAAAGAATTCGGTTCACAGATGGTATCGTACAATACACTGAAACTCGGATTGCTGACGACAATCTGCGAAGTGAGGGTATCCTTGCAACCAAAACCCGGATAAGGTGCAAGGATCAATTGATAGGTCATATTCGTTGCGGGTGTTGGGATCACCGGATTCTGTCCGGTGGCCAAAATGGTGGAGAAGGTAGAATCATACCAGGTATAGGTTTGAAATCCTGCCGGAGCACTTAAACTCATAGTAGGCGTATTCACACAAACTACACTGGATGTTTCGAACAAGGAACAAGTGAGATCCACGTAACCATATCCAAAATGACCGCCATTGGCACAATCACCCGATGCAAAACTGACCACAACGGTACTTCCATTCCATCCGGAGAGATTTAAACTACCTGTTGCCCAGGGCCTGTAGCATGTATCTCCATTACAGGTAAAACCAGGCAATGCCGATGAGGCCACAAAAGTAAATTGGGAACAAGGAATTGGCGTTCCGGTGGCAGAATCAAAGGCCTTTACTTCAAAACGCGGTTTTTGTGCATTGGTATGAGATGAACCAGGATCCTGAAACACCACCGCATAACGAAAAATCAGGCTGAAATTACTTACCGTAGGAGGAATATGCACATAATAACTAGCCTTTTCAGCTTGTTTGCCACTGATTTTATTGCCTAGTTTCAACGAATAATTGCCCCCACCGGGTGCTACTATCGGGAAACCACCCGTAGGATCGATACCCGGCCCGTTGGTAAGCATATGACGATTAAACAACTGACCGGATGGGGCCGTAACAATGGGGCAACATTGTCCGGTATCAAATTTCCAATATCCGTAATTCCCATCCTCAAAATCCATATTTGGAGGGCAGGTAATAGAGACTTGCGCTGTGGCCTGATCAAACAACAAAACCAACATCGCAACGAAGCGTAGCAATCTTTTCATTTTTTTCATTTTCCGAAGCTTTGAATTCAGCTGCAAGCCGCTAAATCACCCTTTCGATATTCTGATAAACCAAGTGCTTAAGAGAACAAAATTTATTCGGGCAAAAACCTTGCCATTTGGCGATTTCAATCCAATTTTTCACCTATATCACCGAATATTAATTTATACTTCACTCATTTACAGCACTTCAGCGTATTTTAAAGCAATATATGTTCCTAATTTTTTTATTCAAACAACAAAGCCGGCCAAATGACCGGGCTTCGTCGCAGTGTTTCCATTTCATTCAATGGTCGAAATGACCCATGAGCCGGCAATTTCTAACTCAAATTTTGCAGTTGAGTACAGCCCATTGCAAAATCGGTAAAACTCGGGGTTATTGAGCAAATCCTATTTTCTAACTTCTTGCCTTGCTACTTCAAATTCACGGCTCAATTATTTAGACGCCCAATTCCGAATCAATCTTCAAGTGATTTATAACATGGTTTTTTGCGTGGCAAAATCACTTTTAGCCAGTGAAGTAGCCGACAAAGCTTTGAATCCCCCCAGAATATTGATGATATTTTCATAACCCCGTGCTTTCAGAATAGACGCGGTAATGACTGAGCGGTAACCACCTGCACAATGGATATAATAGGTTTTATCTTTCTTCAACATGTGCATATTCTGATTGATAAAATCCAGGGGGAAATTGTTTGCACCTAAAATATGCTGACTTTCATATTCGCTTTCTTTTCGCACATCCAGCAAATGAAGGTCGGGATTTTTTAGGTACAGTGATTCAAAATCAGTAGCGCTTATTTCTTCCAGCGTACCTGTCTCCAAACCTTCTTTTATCCAAGCTTCCACACCCCCTTTCAGGTAACCGGTTGTATAATCATAGCCCACTCTTGCAAGTCGCACCACGGCTTCTTCTTCACGTCCTTCGTCGGTGATCAACAAAATAGGTTGTTTTAAATCAGTGATCAATGCGCCTACCCAGGGAGCGAAATGATCATCGAGTCCGATAAAAATGGAGCCCGGAATAAAAGCTTTCGGAAATTCATCTTTACTTCTGGTATCAATCACAACAGCTTCTTCGGCTTCCCAAACCATTTGAAATTCCTTTGGATGAAGCCCTCTTGTTCCTCGTTGGATGATATCATCAATACTTCCTAATCCACCCTTCACATTCATGAGCACGTTAAAAGGAAAATACTGAGGCGGTGCTACCAAACCCTCTGTCACTTCCTGAATAAATTGTTTTTTATCGAGTTCAGGACGTAAGGCATAATTGGTTCTCTTCTGATTACCGAGTGTATCCGTTGTTTCCTTACTCATATTTTTACCGCATGCACTTCCGGCTCCATGACCTGGATAAACAATCACTTCATCGGCAAGAGGCATGATTTTATTTCGCAATGAATCATACAATAATCCACCCAAATAATCCGGTGTGATTTCGGCCTTTACTTTTTGCACCAAATCCGGCCGCCCCACATCGCCAATAAATAAAGTATCTCCTGTGAAAATGGCATAATCTTTTCCTTGTTCATCTTTTAATAAAAAAGTACTGGACTCCATGGTATGTCCGGGGGTATGCAATACCTGAATGCTAACATTTCCGAGCTGGAATATCTCCATATCTTTGGCTACATAAGCATCGTAGCCTGGCACAGCGGTTGGACCAAAAACAATTTGTGCTCCGGTTTTATCGGCTAAATCCTGATGACCGCTTACGAAATCTGCATGGAAATGGGTTTCGAAAATATACTTGATTTTTGCACCATTCCGTATCGCCATATCCATATAGGGTCTGGTTTCGCGCAAGGGATCAATGATGGCTGCCTCGCCATTGCTTTCGATGTAATAGGCGGCTTCGGCTAAACAACCTGTATAAATTTGTTCAACTTTCATGGCTTTATTTTTAATTTTTAAATTTCTGAGGACAAAGGTCCAAATGTCACTATGCAAAAGTGGTAGCAATTGTTACCTCAAACAATGATAAAAATCAATCACAGAAAACGAGACCCTATCCAATTGTTACAAATGTTACCAATGTCCAAAGTGATAAAAGGTATCTATGCATATAAATTGAACCCCATGGCACACTCACATCAAATCGTTATCATCGGCGGAGGAAACGCAGGAATTTCTGTTGCCGCAAAATTATTGCGCAAAAACAAGTCGTTAGACATCGCTATCATTGATCCAGCCAAATACCACTACTATCAACCTGCTTGGACCCTCGTGGGCAGTGGAGTTTTTGATATCCGCAAAACCCAAAGATTGGAGGCTTCGGTGATTCCTAGTGGCGTTAAATGGATTCAGGAAAAAGTCAAAAGTTTTTCACCTGAACAAAAATTTATATCACTAGACAATGGTGAACAAGTGAGTTACCAATTCTTAATCGTTGCTGCCGGTATTCAATTAAACTGGGATGAGGTTAAAGGCTTAAAAGAAACTTTGGGTAAAAACAATGTATGCTCCAATTTTAGTTTTGAGCATGCACCCTATACTTTTGAATGCATTAAAAATTTACAAAGTGGTACTGCGATTTTTCACAATCCACATACACCTGTTAAATGTGGTGGAGCCCCTCACAAAATCATGTACATGGCTGCAGATTTTTTCCGAAAAAAAGGCCGATTAAACAAAATCAATATTCAGTATTGGAGCGGTGCCGCCAAACTTTTTGCAGTGCCGGTTTTGAAAAAACGCTGTTGAACGTATGTAAACGATCGAACATCGATTTGCATTTTATGGTCAAACTCGTTGAAGTGGATGGCCCAAACAAAAAGGCATACTTTGTTGGTATTGGCGAACAAAACAAAGACGAAAAATATGAAGTCGCTTTTGATATGATTCATGTTACTCCACCTCAAGGTGCTCCTGATTTTATCAAAAACAGCAGTTTGGCCAATGCGGCAGGCTGGGTGGATGTCGACAAACATAGCTTACAACATGTACGTTATCCTGAAATATTTTCATTGGGTGATTCGTCCGGATTGCCAACGAGTAAAACCGGGGCCGCAATCCGCAAACAAGCGCCTGTTCTCGTTGAAAATATTTTATCCTACATAGCCCATCAAACCTTAAATGCCAACTATGATGGATACACCAGTTGTCCATTGGTTACGGGTTATGGCAAATTGGTATTGGCTGAGTTTGATTATGAGGGTAAGCCCCAGGAAACATTTCCCTTCGACCAAAGTAAGGAACGCTGGAGTATGTATATTTTGAAACGTTATGTATTGCCTTGGTTATATTGGGCTAAAATACTTACAGGAAAAGCATGATCCGCATACTTCAATCTTCTTGTCTTAAAAATATTTATCCAGTAGCAAAGTAATCAGTACAACCGGCAAATAAATAAAACTGGCAAACATCACTTTACGTGCTTTCACATCTGAATTGTCTTTCAGAAATAAAATGGAATTATACAAATACCATATTCCGGCGATGAGCAGTCCGGTGATGGAAATCCAGGAACCTAAGCCGGCAATGCTCGGAAGAATACTTAAAGGAATGAGTACGGCACTGTATAAAACACATTGAAAAGCGGTAAAGTACCCCACCTTTCCATGCCGGGGTAACATCTTCATGCCTGCCCTTTCGTAATCTTCATGTGCCACCCAGGCAATCGCCCAAAAGTGCGGAAACTGCCAAAAAACTGAATGATAAATAATGTCCAGGCTGCCAAGCTACCCAAATGATTGGTAGATGCCACCCAACCAATCACACAAGGTAATGCGCCCGGTATAGCCCCGACCATCGTTGAAATGGGCGAACGGGTTTTTAAGGGTGTATAAACCAACACATAGAGCAAATAACTGATTAATGCGAGTAAACTACTCAAGGGGTTAAATACCGAGTACAAAATATATAAGCCAGAAAATAATGTCAGCGCTGTAAAAATGCTTGCTTCCATTTTGCCCATTCGCCCCTCAGGTAGTGGGCGCGTCATCGTGCGACGCATGAGTTGATCAATTTCCTTCTCCCAGATTTCATTCGAGGCATTGGCTGCACCGGTGACCAATAATCCGCCCAAAAATAAAAGCAAGGTTTTGGTGATTGTGGGTTGCCCCTCGGGAACAATGAGGTAAGAAACCACACTTGAAAAAACCACTAACAAACTCAGATTCAATTTCATGAGTTGTTGATAGTCTTTCAGCTTTTGGATTAGATTCATGGAGGTATCACACTTCTTGCCCGCTGCAAACCAAAAATTGCTGTGTCTTTCCAGAACTCGGCAAACATCCCATCAGCCCTGAAAAAATATCCGGACAATCAATGATTTTGGATTTCCAAACGGGTTATCGTTGGAGTGCAAAAGTGAGATATATTCAAGAGATAATGAACTTTTGACCCAAAATAATTCCTGTGGTTTGCAAAACGACCTATAGAAGATTAAAATGAGGCCCTTGCAAAATCGGGTTATTCGATCAACAGGGAACGTTTCTCTCCATCAATCAACAGGGTATAAACTCCGGGTGAAAGTTGAGGAAGCACTAGTTGATAAGTCCCTGCATTTGCCTGAAATACCTGATCTACATGCTTTGAACCGGTCATACTATAAAGCATGACACGATGCTCATCAGAGCCGGTACTTAATCCGGAAATTTGAACAAAGGATTTGGCCGGATTGGGATAAATCGTCAGGGGCGCTTGAATGGATGCCTCCTCATTAGATAAAGGCACATTATTAAACAGAATATTATCGATGTTGATATTACCCCCCAAACCGGAAATATAACGCCATTTCACCATGGCCTCAGTGGCAGAAGCAAAAGGTGATAAATCGATGATTTCTTTGCGCCAGTTACTATCCTTCGGATTTACAAATACAGCCTGCACATTCAGTGGATTCATGATTGGACTTGCAAAGGTGGCCAATTGGCTCCCCCATTTTTTGAATACAGACTGAAAAGTTTGTCCGCAATCGGTTGAAACCAAAATTTCAAGGGTATCGGTAAAATCTGTTTGTGTGGTAAAATAAGGTGGTGTATATCGGGTAAAATTGAATGAATAATCAAAACTTACCGTTGGTGTGGCCGTGGAGTTGAGCTGAATTGGCGGTGAAACCATTTCTGCTCGCCTGCCCTGATTATCAAATAAAAAAATGGTATTAAATGCATACACGCTATACAAACCGCTTTTCTTCACCTGATCGTCGAGATCGAAGTAAGTCCATTCATCTCCATAACGCTCAGCTCTCCATCCATCCGGTGGAAACTTACCGACCTCAAAACCTTCGCTTTGGGGGATGCTCAATCCGGATAAATAATACAGCACGGAATCTGTTCTTTCATTATTCATTAAAAATGTATCTGCATTACCATTCACCTGAAGAATTTTTACATCCAGCATTTGTTTGCCACTCACACTACTCAATGTGGGTAAATTGACCCACGCATGTTGAAATGGCGATAAAGAACCTGTCCAGGTTGTAGTTTGCGGAATGCCATTATAGGTGTATTCCAACTGAACAGCATTTAATGTGTTTGATCCTGTGTTTCTTAACAGGCATTGAGGATTGATACTTGTTTGACAGGTTTGTCCGGGTATTTGAATTCGAAATAATTCTGCATCGAAGCCTGGCGAAGCGGGGGTATCAAAAAATGTTCGACACCTGATTCATTTGATTATATGCTGGAATAACATGGCCCAAACCCGGGTAACGATACATTCTTACCAAACCATTATTTAAAATTAGTTTTTCGACGCAGGTATCTATTGGTGCAGTATATAAATAATCTGTTTCGCCGTGGGTAATAAACAGGGGTATTTGTGAAGCATTGGCGTAATTAAACAAAAAGTCAGGATATACATTCAAGGCATTTTTAACGCCCTGTATTGCAGGTGTATTGAGTAGGAGTCCTTTAAAATGACTGGGGGAATCCAATCCATATTTTAAGGCAGCACGCCCGCCTAAAGAAAATCCTTGTAATAACATTTCTGTGGTATCAATCTGATATACTTGTCTGGCTATATTTACCGCGGTTGGGATGATTGCTTCATGACCTGCAGGATAATAAAAATCTGCATTTGTAGCAGAAGCGGCAGGACAAATAAAAATGGTATTGGGAAAATGAAGATTCCATGAAAGGGAATTGATTAAGTAGTTGCGATAATTCGCACTATTGTCGCCCAGACCATGCAGGCAAATCATCAATTTGGCCGGGGTACTGGGATTATAGTTCGTAGGTACATAAACGCTCAGGGTGCGATTCGCAGACATAAACTGAATCGTTGTATCAAAACTACCTGTGGTTTGTGCGAAGGAAATCAATGTTGAAGACAAAAAAAGCATGAGGGTAAATAGTCTTTTCATATGTTTCAATTTTATAAATCAAAAATAAGAATGAATCGACATACTTATTCGGCTAAATTCAGCTTTTGGCGCCCGTTGATTCTTGTCTTCCTAAAATGGTATATTTCGTCCTGCTGAGCAAAGTAGAGTGGCCACGAACAAAAAAAAATCCAGACCGAAATGATCTGGATTCTTGAATAATGAATTTTAGTTTTAATGCGCTTTTTCGTCGTCTTTGAGTGGCACATTTTGTGGGATAAAATCTCCGCCCTCACCATTGTCTTTATAATCATAGGCCCAACGATGTACTTCCGGAATTTCACCATCCCAGTTACCATGTCCGGCATTGATAGGTGTAGTCCACTCCAGTGTGTTCGCTTTCCACGGATTTGGATCTGTCACTTTTTTACCTTTCCAAATACTTACAAAGTAATTAAACACAAAAAGCAACTGTGCGAAAAATACAATAATGGCAGCAACAGAAATCATCTGATTCAATTCAGCGAATTGTTTAAATGACTCCCAACTACTGTAATCATAATAACGACGAGGCATACCCGCAACTCCTTCGTAGTGCATAGGCCAGAAAATGACATATGAACCAATAAAAGTGATAAAGAAATGGATATAACCCATGGTATTATTCATGAAGCGTCCATACATTTTCGGGAACCAGTGATAGATTCCGGCAAACATTCCAAAGAATGCCGAGATACCCATTACAATATGGAAGTGGGCAATTACGAAATAGGTATCATGCAGGTGAATGTCCAAGGCAGAATTTCCAAGAAACAAACCGGTTAAGCCTCCTGAAATAAAGAGAGACACGAAACCTAAGGCAAACAACATCGGAACGGTAAATCTAATATTTCCTTTCCAGATGGTTGTTAACCAGTTGAACACTTTCACCGCCGAAGGAATGGCAATGAGTAAGGTCAGCAAAACGAATACACCACCCAGAATCGGACTCATCCCTGTAACAAACATATGGTGAGCCCAAACCAGGAAGGCCAAAACAGTAATACCAATCATAGAAAGAATCATGGCCATGTAACCGAAAATTGGTTTTCGGGAATGGGTTGCCAAAATTTCTGAGGCCATCCCCATCGCTGGAAGCATGATGATATATACTTCCGGATGCCCAAGGAACCAGAATAAATGTTGATAAAGAATGGCTGATCCTCCCACATTTGGTAAGGCTTTACCGGCGATATAGATTTCTGACAAATAGAAACTTGTACCAGCGTGGCGATCAAATAACAATAATACTGCAGCTGATAACAATACCGGGAACGATAATACACCCAAAATCGCCGTGAAAAGAAATGCCCAAATTGTCAAGGGCATTCTAGTCATGCTCATCCCTTTGGTACGCATGTTTAAAATCGTAACGATATAATTCAACCCTCCCAATAAGGAAGAGACAATAAACAATGCCATACTTACCAACCATAAATCCATCCCTAAACCAGAACCCATCGAAGCTTCTTTCAGGGCACTTAAAGGAGGATAGGTTGTCCAACCACCTGATGCTGGACCGGTATTGATGAATAATGAGCTAAACATGATTACGCTTGCTCCTGCAAAGAACCAATACGACAACATGTTTAAAAATGGTGAGGCCATATCACGGGCGCCAATTTGTAATGGAATGAGTAAATTACTAAAAGTTCCACTCAATCCTCCGGTCAACACAAAAAACACGAGTACTGTACCGTGAATGGTTACAAGACCGTAATACATTTCAGGGTCCATCTTTCCGCCTCTTGCCCAATCACCTAAGAATTTTTCCAAAATTGGAAAGGTGTCTTCAGGGAATCCGAGTTGTAAACGGAAAAAGACAGACATCAATCCTCCGGCAATGGCCCAGAAAATTCCGGTAATCAAAAACTGTCGGGAAATGATCTTATGATCCATGCTGAACACATACTTTGAAATAAAATGTTGTTTGTGTTCATGGTGTCCATGATCGTCGTGTCCGTGGTCATGATCATGGTGTGCATGATCGTGGTGATGGGTATGTATCTCTTGATGCAGAGTTGCTTCGTTACTCATATCTTTCAGATTATTTCATTGTTATTTTTTTTGAAGAATCGACAACCGGCTGTGTTGTTTCAGCGCCAGGATTGGCAGCAGGCACAGCTTCCGGATGGTTTTGGGCATAATACGACTGTTGTTTTGCCATCCAGGCATCATGTTCTTCTTGTGTTTCAACAATTACGATAGCACGCATGGAGTAGTGACCCTTTCCACACATTTGATCGCAAGACAATTCATACACAAAATTTTCATTTCCTGTTTTTTGTTTCATTTCGGCTGTGGTGATGATAGGTGTAAACCAAATCGTGGTTGTGATACCAGGCACCGCATCCATTTTAACCCGGAAATGACTCAAGCCCACATCATGAATCACGTCACGTGAACCAATAATGAGCTCAACAGGTTTACCTTTAATCAATCGGATTTCGCCGGTAGGGATAACGATATCATCCAAATTGGTTTTATCGGTCCAATCCTGACCTAATACATTATCCTTATCATTGATTAAAGTATATTTTTTCTTACCTAAAACCCCATCCTTACCAGGATAACGGGATATCCAGTTAAATTGTTTACCAACAATTTCAATTTGCATTTTGTTTTTTGGCGCTTCAGAAGTGACCGTAAACCAGTTCTTTAAACCGATCGCCACCAATACCGCCATCGCAACAGCCGGAACAGTCGTCCAAATCATCTCCAGTTTATTACTGTGAGAGAAAAAGAATGCCTTGCGGTCGTCTTTGCGCTGATATTTATAAGCGAACCAAAACAACAAAGCCTGGGTTACAAAAAATACAATCCCTGTGATGACCAAAGTCACAACAAACATGGAATCATACTCCACCCCATAATCGGATGCTGCCTCAGGTGCCATCAATGGCATCATATAATTATGACAGGCCACAATACCAATCATGAAGGCTGCAAACACTACCAGCATGGACCATGCCAGTATCTTATTCCGCTTTTTATCAAACTTTTCTTCTCCCTGAATAGAGGCGATCAACTCACTACTACGTGATACCTGATATAAAACCACATAAATCGCCGCAACGAGGAGTATTATCAAAAATCCTGACATATCTGTTTCTTTTTTTAGCTTATATGAATGATAGTTTCTTTAAGGAATGGATGATTTTGAGGAACCATTGGCGCTTTAGTCAGTTTGTTTGCAACCAGCCAAATCACCAATCCAACAAAACCACAAAGGATACCAATTTCGAACCAGCCCATTTGCCAATCTGCACCAACGGTACCCGGCATAATCATTTGATAGAAATCAATCCAGTGACCAAAAATGATTAATACGGCTACCAATACAACCACAAAATAGTTGCGTTTGTTTGGACGTGGCATCAAAATCAAAATCGGGCAAACAAAATTTAAAATAATATTTAACCAATAGAAGAATTTATAAGGTCCGTGCATACGAATCTTGAAATAAATTGTTTCCTCAGGAATATTCGCATACCATATCAACATGAACTGAGAGAACCAGAGGTAAGTCCAAAAGATACTGAAGGCGAACATAAATTTACCCACATCATGAATATGCTCATCGCTCACGATATCTAAGTAGCCATGGCGTTTGGTATATAAAATCCAAAGCATAATCATACTCATACCACTCACAAACGAAGAGGCAAAGGTGTACCAACTAAACATGGTAGAGAACCAATGTGAATCAATACTCATAATCCAAAGCCAAGGAATAGTAGAAGCCAGCGTTAAAGCAAAAACAAATACAAATCCGGCAGAGTATTTAAAGTTGATCCAATACGTTTTTGTAGATCCTTTTGGTTCGCTATCCTGTTGAACGGATAAGTTACGCAATTTTACGCCTAACCAACCCCACAATGCAATCACCACAACGGTCCAAATACTGAAGAATGGTTTACTTAAAAAGAAATTCTTGAGTGTATTGAGGGAATTATGTGGGATATTTCCTTTTTCCAACCAATGGTAAATATGATAATTATCGGTCCAGATCAAGGTTAGAATGATGGCTCCCGCGATGATGCCCAGCACCCAAACGATACTACCGATGGCCTCGGGAATCCGGCGGAATGAAACAATCCAGCCGGCTTGTGCCAGAGATGTAGCACTTAGGATAAATACACTGGCGAGTGAGATCAACAAAAAGAAGATGCTGTTTTGTAATAATACAGCCCAGAATCTTGTTTGTGACACCACTTCGTGTGAAAAAAGCAGGGTTGCGACACCGGCGCCCAGGGTAATGAGGCCAATGACCAAAAGTACCAAACTCGTCGTCTTTAATTTAGCCGGTATTTTAAACTCTTGATTTAACATTACTATGAATTTTTATAGATACTATTTTGAAATGTTTTAGTGCTGTGCTGGTTTTTCGTCAGCAGCTTTTGTTGCAGTTGCTTCGGCGGGCTTGGCCAATGAATCCTTACTTGCAGGGTTACTTGCCGCACCACTGACCATCGTAAATGGCGCTCCACCGTTTTCACTTTGTACTTTTTTGATATAGGCCACAACCTGCCAACGCTGACGGGTATCCAACTGACTAGCATATGATCCCATGGTATTTTTACCATAAACGATGCCATGATAAATTCTACCCTGCGTCATAGCCAAATACTTTTCGCCACTTTTTAAATTCGCCGGCATTGCCGCAAATTTTCCACTGGAATAAAGCGGACCATTCCCGTCAAGAGCAGTTCCATGGCAAATACCGCAATAAATCATATATAAACGTTTGCCTTCTTCTACATCCGCATCGTTTAATGTGAATTTACAAGTGTTTGCATTAGCTGCTGTAGTATCACTTTCGGCAATATGATCCGGAAGAGCTTGCTCACGGGCAACGGTTCCCGGAACCGGCATTTTATTATACTTACCGCCTCTTTCAGTAATCTTTTCTGTGCCATGGTAATAATCACGGGCTACTGAATAAACCATATCCGGTGCATAAGTCTTACCCGGGTTTCGGTTATATTCACTACATGACACCATTCCCACTGCGGCAAGAACCGCTAATCCGAGTGACCATTTTTTAAACTGATTCATATGATTAGGCAAGTTGTTGTTTAATTTCATATTCTTCTTTTTGATCGAATCGGCCATACCACCAGTCAGCCTCGGCCATTTCAACTTTAGTTTCTTCCGCACCGGTTGATTTCAAAAATGCTTCTGTACTGGCTGCATTCTCATCGGTAACTTCAATAGCCATCACGAATTTATCGTCGGTTTGACGCGGATGAAAGATATGTTTTTTTACGCCCGGCATAATTTGATTGAGGTAACAAAAGGTCAATACCATCCCCACCGCCGCAAAAAGAACTGTCAACTCAAATACAATAGGAATAAAAGCAGGCAAAGGAAAAGTAGGTTTACCGCCAAAATTCTGTGGCCAGTCGGTGGTAAAAATCCAACCCATAAAACCAAGGGCTGTTGCTGTACCGGTGATTCCATAAATGAAGCCCGCTACGTGCAAATCACTTTCTTTTTCGCCTAAAGCAACATCCAATCCATGGACTGCAAAAGGGGTATATACATCATGAATCTTATAACCTGCGCTACGAACTTTTTTGACGGCGGGAAACAAGACCGCTTCGTCGTCGTATACAGCTACTGCAAATTTTTTTACACTCATGTTATTTGTTGTTCGTTTTTAATGTTCAATACTTCTTAATCACAAGGCTATTAATGATGATGCGATTGTTCCTCAGCAAATTCTTCGGTCGATTGCTCTTCAATTTTTTCCATTTCAGGTTTATAGCGATCACCACTGGTTTTTAAGATAAACTTGATTTCCGCAATGGCAATAACCGGAAGTATTTGGCAAATAAGAAGTAACAGGTGAAGAATAATCCAAATGAACCCAGATAGAAACCAACCTCAGTCCATGATGGGGTATAATAACTCCAGCTACTTGGTAAGTAATCGCGATGCAAAGACATGATGATTACAAAACGTTCAAACCACATCCCGATGTTTACAATAATACTCATGAAAAAGGTAAACCAAATATTACGACGCAATTTTTTGAACCAGAATAACTGTGGAGAAACCACGTTACAGGTCATCATCGCCCAATAAGCCCACCAATATGGTCCCATGACACGTAAACGGAAAGCTTCCTGCTCCCAGAGTACTCCACTATAATAGGCAATGAACAACTCGGTCAAATAGGCCACACCTACAATAGAACCGGTCAGTACAATTACCTTGTTCATGGCTTCGATATGACCGATGGTGATATAATCTTCCAGTTTTAATACTTTACGCGTAATCACCAATAAGGTTTGTACCATCGCAAATCCTGAGAATACCGCACCAGCAACGAAATAAGGCGGGAAGATGGTGGTATGCCATCCCGGAATGACCGAGGTAGCAAAGTCAAAGGATACAATGGTATGTACAGAAAGTACCAGCGGTGTACTCAAACCAGCTAATACCAATGATAACATTTCATGACGTTGCCAATGTTTGGCGCTTCCTGCCCAACCAAATGAAGCCAACCCGTAAGCAGCCTTGCGGAATTTAGTTTTCGCACGGTCGCGAATCGTTGCAAAATCAGGAATCAAGCCCGAATACCAGAATAATAAGGATACCGTAAAGTAAGTAGAGATCGCGAATACGTCCCATAACAAGGGAGAAACGAAGTTTGGCCAAAGTGGTCCACGAGTATTTCCATAAGGTAATACGAAAAAGGCATCCCAAACACGACCCATGTGCCAAATCGGAAACTGACCGGCACACATTACTGCAAAAATCGTCATCGCTTCCGCAGCGCGGTTTACACCGGTTCTCCAACCCTGGCGGAATAACAAGAGGATCGCAGAAATGAGGGTTCCGGCGTGACCAATACCTACCCACCATACGAAGTTGGTGATATCCCAACCCCATCCGATGGTACGGTTCAGGTTCCAAACCCCTGTTCCCCAATAAACTTCCCAACCCACACTAAATACCCCAAAAAGGAGCAATGAGGCTGAAAGAAAGAAACCAATTTTCCAAAGCTTTGTGGGCTTGTTTTCAATAGGTGCGCATATATCTTCCGTCACCTGATGATAATCCTTCTTACCGTCCACTAAGGCTTCTCTGATAACCGATTCGTACTTTAAATGCATATCTTCTTTTATTTTTGAACACCCGGGGTGTTTACTTTATTGATGATTTAGGCGTGTGCTTTTTCAGATCCGTGTGATGCTTCCTCTGGATTGCGACTCATCACTTCTGATGCGTTTCTGATTTTTGACAAATAATTGATATTCGGTAATGTATGAATATCTTCTAAAACATGGAATACACGCTCCTTCTGATCTTCATATCTTAATTTAAAGATGGCACTCTCCCGGTCATTGACATTCCCGAAAACGATCGCATCTGTCGGACAAGCCTGTTGACAAGCTACTTTCGCTTCACCATCTTTCATCAAACGACCTTGTTTTTTGGCAGTGGCTTTAGCCCCTTGTAATCGCTGAACACAGAAACTACATTTTTCCATTACACCACGACTACGAACCGTAACATCCGGATTCAATACCATACGCGTGATATCATCGTTGATATCGTCACGTCGGCCATCCGTGTATACGTTGTCATCAAAACAATCTGCTTCATTCCAGTCGCGCCAGTTAAAGCGACGAACTTTATATGGACAGTTATTGGCGCAGTAACGTGTACCAATACAACGATTATAAGCCATTTGGTTCATTCCTTCCGAACTATGGTTGGTGGCGTTAACCGGACAAACATTTTCGCAAGGTGCGTTATCGCAATGCTGACAAAGCATCGGTTGGAATAAGGTTTGAATTGAATCCGGTTTAGTCGGATCACCGGCAAAATATCGGTCGATACGAATCCAATGCATATCATGAACCAGCAACACCTGATTTTTACCTACCACGGATACATTATTCTCAGCCTGACAAGCGATGGTGCAAGAACCGCCACCAACACAACTATTGAGGTCAATACTCATCCCCCATTTCATCCCATGGGATTCAAAATTCGGATACAATGTACCATTTTTGCGATAAGCTTCCTGCCAGTCTTCCTCCGTTTTAGTAGCATTTGCTGCGGCTGCATGCGGGTCAGCGTGCGCCTCACCATGTGCATCCTGTGCTGCATGTGCATCTTTAGCACCGTGCGCATCGTGGCCGGCATCACCATGACCACCATGATGAACCACACCATCCGGAGAGGTATAATGACCTAAAGCATCTTTACGTTTGTTGTAAAGTTGATTAGGATCTTTTTTAAATTCGTTTAAAGAATATTCATGAATAATCGGGCGATCATTCTGATAACTATGATGGGTCTGCGTGATGGCCAACTGATAAGTTTCGCCGGTATTTTTTAAATCTACGGCAGCAGCATAAAAACTCAGATTCCCAGTGGCATCCTGCCCCATCAATGGATAAACATTCACACCCAAATCGGCGGCTGCTTTACCCACTGTTTTGCTCCGACCATAACCCAAGGCTACAGCAATGACATCATCGTGTACACCCGGAACAACCAATACCGGTAATTTGACTTCTTTACCGTTTGTTTTGATGGAGAATACTTTTTTATCGCGATCTACTTCGTTCAAATCAGTCAGTTCCGCACCCATTTTTTTAGCGCGGTTCGGAGACATGATTACATAGTTATCCCAGGTACATTTAGTGATCGGATCAGGCATTTCCTGTAACCATGGATTGTTACTCCATGCAGCACCTCTTCGATTCCTACTTTTCATAAATGATTAATTCCGGGCCCTTCTGCGCTGGATTTGGCAGCAGCAATTTGTGAAAGTGCATCGGCCACATTTCCGGAGAAAGAAGCCGCGGCCATTGGCATGGTTTCAGGCTCCAGAATGCCTTTTTGGATGGCTTCATCAAAAGCTGTTTGACTTCCTAATTTGCCAATCCAATAATTTTTTACGTATTCATATTGTGAAACCGGATTACCTGCCCATTTCAGCAATGATTCATCCAGTCCACGTGTTTTAAATAAAGGCGCGATGCTTGGCTGCATCAGGGATGTATAGCCGGTATGCGAGGAGGCATCTCCCCAGCTTTCCAACCAATGATTCACCGGGGCGGTGATTTTACATTTGGACGCCGTTTCGTCCATACGATCGTTCAAAGCCAGTGATAATTTTAGTCCACCAAGGGCTTTTCCCAATGTTTCACCATTGGATGATCATAAACCGGATTACAATCAAAAACATCACTCCACCGATTTGTCCGCCTTTCAGCGCTTCGGCAAATTGAGCCATCTCATGATCATTTCCTTTTTTTGTTTGATTGGTTGTTGCAAAAGTGATGGTTGAACCATATGCACCCAATGCGTTATTGATGGCATTGACTACAGTTTGGGTTGCTGCGTCATTGCTTCCGCAAACCACCAATGATGCACCTTGATGCGCTTTTAAATCGGCAGCCATTTTTTTAACAGCAGCACTCATTCCAGCATTCAGGCCTGATGCACTACCACCATTGATTTCTGCGAGCAAAGCTGCTGCAACGGCTCCATACTGCGAAGGTTTGCAAGTATAACGCTCATCTGCGCTACCACCTGTTAAACTCATCATGCCTTCAACCTGATAATGTTTACCCATCATCGGGTTTTTGGCACTTATTTTTCGGGTTTTACCATATTGTTTAGCAAAAATTTCAGGCGAAATCCAGGTACCCACAAAATCGGCACCAATGCTAACAATAACTTTGGCATTATCGAAACGGTAAGCAGGAATAGCCCGCTGACCGAAAGAATTTTGATTGGCATCCAAAATACCACTGTAAGATATCGCGTCGTACTGAACGTGTTTAGTGTTTGGATATTTTTGAACAAATTGAGCAACAGCAGATAAGGTCGATTCACTATTCATCGTTGAAGTAACGAGATAAAGTGGCTGTGAACCAACGGCTGTAAGTGCTTGCGCTACGGCATTATCAATGGCTTCCCAGCTAACTTCCTTGCCATCAATGGTTGGAAATTTGGCACGGGCTGCATCATATAAATTCAAAACAGACCCCTGAATACGGGCAGTGGTGGCACCTTCTGTCAGTTTGCTATCGGCGTTTCCTTCAATTTTTATCGGACGACCTTCACGGGTACGAACCAATACAGGAACAGCTTCACCGCCATCTACATAGGTAGAGGCATACATCAAAGGCACACCCGGTGTTACGTTTTCAGGCTTGATGGCATAAGGAATGGCCTTACGAACCGGCATCTCACAACCGGCGGCCAATGTGGCAGCAGCAGTACTGAACCCCAGATACTTCAGGAAATCTCTTCTTGAAGTTGGCGCTTTGGCGAGCTGATCCACATCACCAAAAGGAAGATCTTCCTGGAACTCATTAGCTGCCTTCGCTTTAAACGCAGGAGTCTGGTTCAACTCTTCAAGTCCTTGCCAATATTGTTTTTTGCTCATATAATTTCGGATTCAGGATTCTTATTTCGGAATACTATGATTTTAAGAAAATAGAGATTAGTAGTGACAACGTTGACATTCCAATCCTCCAATATCACTCACCTTGACATCAGTTCGTTTACCTTCTTTGATTTCCTGGTGATATTTCTGGAAGATGGAATAATAATTATTGTCAGCAAATTGAACTTTGGTTTCACGGTGACAGTTCACACACCAACCCATACTCAAATCAGCGAACTGATACACCTCATCCATTTCTTCAATATTTCCATGGCAACGCTGACAGGCAATTTTACCTGATACTACGTGCAAAGAGTGATTGAAGTAAACGTGATCCGGTAAGTTGTGATTTTTACCCACTCAACCGGCTTAGCCAAAATATTTCCGGAGCATCGCGTTTGTAGTCTTTTTCTCCGCGTCCCAACCGGCATACTCATATAATTTTTTGATTTCCTTGTTACCATCTACTTTGTTGCCTTCCAAATCAACCAAAGGATGAGTTTCAGCACCCGTGTACTCGTTAATTTGTTTGTGACAGTTCATACAAACATTGGTAGAAGGAATCATCGCATGACGGCTCTTTTCAGCACCGGCATGACAATAGAGACAGTTAATTTGATTGATACCGGCATGCACCTTGTGTGAATAGAAAATAGGCTGCTTAGGCATGTAATTTTTTTGACGGCCAAATTCGGAACCTTTGGTCAGCCAAATTCCGAAACCGACAATGAGGATAATGGCAATCAGGGCAATCACTACTTTATTGCGGAGGAAAGGAACATCTTTCGGTGAAGGCAATCCCTTTTGTGCGTTTGCCGAGCGACTTAAAACTTTGTTGACCTGAGTGAGGATAAATACAGCAATCAGCAAAATGATGGTCAAAATCACATACAGGAGGGTATTATCAGAACTTTGTGGTGCTCCGGCAGCTTGACCTTCGGCTTTTGGTGCTGTTGGAGGTGGCTGATTCACATAAGTAATGATGGCATCGATGTCCTCATTGCTGAGGTTCGGGAATGATGTCATCGCGGTTTTATTCCACTTATTGTAGATTTCCACAGCGTATTTATCGCCGCTTTCGATTACAGCTGCAGAATTTCTAACCCATTTATAAAGCCATTCCTTGCTGGGAACCCTGCCATCCACGCCATTCAACTTCGGACCGGTGGCGTCTTTATAGGGATTGTGACAGGAGGCACAATTGGCCTGAAATAACGCCTTTCCATCAGGTGCGGCACTTACGTTCAGCGCCTGAAGCGTTATAAATATAAAAAGCAGTATAAATCCTTTGCAGTCTTTCGCCATGCGGGGTAAATAACTTAACATCAGTTATATATAATTTTGTGTTAAATTCAGAATTGGGCAAAGGTAGTACCTGAAATCTGAAAATTATACACAGAATGGAAAAAAAATCCATTGCTTTTTTTCGATGTGGAATAAGCTGATAAAAATCATGTTTTTTTTCTAAAAGTCCCTGAAATCAAGCATTGCGGCGAGTCCAATTTTAGGCATAAACACTTTTGGTTCTTTCAGAAAAAAGAACTATTCTCCACACATTATTTTCTCAATGTCATCAAATTGTCAAAAAATTGTTTGTGTATCATTGAGTGAATTTCCATCCACTTAATGGGGTGACCATTCTCTCCTCAGCCTATCTTTGACCCATGCAATGGTGCCTGCCTTTTTCCTTTCCCGACGTCGAAAACAAAATTCGTCATTCGGAGGCTATTTATCTGAACGGATCATGTTTTACAACCCATATGGGGCGTTATTCAAGCCAGGCTGGATTTCGGGTAGCCCAAAACACCCATGGCGTGGTTTTTAATCCGCTCAGTATTTGCCGTTCAGTGCAAGACATCATCCTCCAAAAACAATATTGCCCCGAGGAACTCTTTCAGCTCAACGAATATTGGCATAGTTGGAACCATCATTCCGATTACTCTGCCTTAGAAAGTGCAGAATCCTTGCATTTGATGAATCAACAAATTCTCCGGCATCACGCATTTTTAAAAGAAGCCCGCTGTGCCATTTTTACCCTCGGCTCGGCATTTGCCTATTTTCATTTACAGAAAGGCATTTATGTCAGTAATAATCACCGGGCACCCCATGATTGGTTTCGCAAGGATTTGCTGGAAGTGGACGTCATCCGCAAAGCCCTCGAAGAAATGTGTGAGGCATTAAAAACCTTCAATCCCCAACTTCAAATATATTTTACCATTAGTCCGGTGAGGCATGTGCGGGATGGAGTGATCGAAAACAACCGTAGTAAAGCCCGTCTCATTGAAGCGGTGCATCAATTGAAGGAGGTTTATTATTTTCCGGCTTATGAGATTGTGACCGATGAACTCAGAGACTATCGCTTTTATGATGCAGATAAAGTACATCCAAATTTTGAGGCCACTCAATATGTATGGGAACGTTTTAAATGGGCCTGTATCGATGCAGCCGACTTTCCATTGATGGAAGAAATGGAACAACTGAACCGGGCTGCCAGGCATCAAGCCAAAGATGTTCGCAGCGAAGCACATCAGGCCTTCAAGCAGAATCAACTGAATCGTTGTATCAGCCTTGAATCGCAATTCCCCTATTTGGATTTGAGCGACTTAAAAAAGCAATTTCGCCATGATACGTCGTTATAAATGACACTTCGGTGATTTGCCCTTTTATCAGGAAACTTTTACAGGCTGCCAGTCGATAAAGGGATTGGGGTTTTCTCCTTTCAGGTATTTGATGCCCGCTTCTACATCCCGGAGTGCATAAGGCATGCGCAGTTTGCTGTTATGAATATCACGCATCACCCCTTCGGCCGACAAAGTATAAATGATGTATGAACGATTGACCTCACCGGTATTGGTATCGGTGTCATCGCGATATTGACCACACAAAAAAAACACAGATTCATCGGGTAATTGCAATAAATATTTTTCCTTTTTTTTACCCTTTTCATCGAGCCATTTCCATTCGTAAAAGCCGTCAGCAGCAATCAAACATCGTTGGTGTAAATAAGGTTTAAAACTCATTTTATCCTGAGCGGTTTCAAATTGAGCATTCAGCAATGGAACCGTTTGCCAATTCACTTCATACCCCCATTGAATGATTTTTAAATGGGATAAGTCGTCGGCGCAAAGCACGGGCGTATGGGGCATGGCAAAACCATTTAACTCCAGACCGGGATTAAACAACTCAGGGACCGGTTCGAACACACCTCTAACAGTATCAAAAGGTGTCAAATGACTAAATCCATTTTTCGCCATATCCTGATTCATTTTTTCTTCAATTTTTTGATGCAAATATTCAATCACAGCGCAATCCAGTTCTCTTAAAACGAGGTCATGATAATGATCCTGATGTAAGTTTTTATTTCTAGGTAAAGTTTTACCGCTAACCATCAAATCCGCTTTGAGCAATTCATAATAATTACTTAGCACCTCAATAAATTCACTATCGGTAAAATCTAAACAGTAATCAAGTAAATATACCACCCCTAAGACCGAGGGCGTTTTTAGTGTCCCTCTCTTCAGTTTACCCTTCGCCCATTGGAAAGCTCGCTCGTAATTGTTTCCCAAACATAAAATCCATTCCCCAGCCAATCATATGTTTCCTGGCTTTTTTTTACCGTATTGGGATTGTTGACCAATTCATTTCTTACGAACTCATCACATCCATGAAACCCAATCGTTAGATTTGGTCTGTTTCTGTAAATGATCATTTAACGCTCGTTACCACTCTGCTTAAATTGGTATATTTTCCTGTGAAATTCCCATGTTTGGTGAGGATTTTTGCAGACTGAAGCGTTGCTTCCACCTTGGTTTTTATCTTCTTTTCGGCCTTAATTTCTTTGGCCAATGCGATTAAAAGTTCAACTTGATTTGTTTTCATCATTCATTTATTCAGATTCAAATTTAAAGCATTTTCAATTTTTGACCGCATTGTTGAACCCTCATTTTCCTGTTGCCCAAAAATAACATCAATGAGGATGACTTTTATATATGTTAGTTCGCACAAGATGCACCGGCTTTTGTGCAAACCCAATCAAACAATCGGCTACCTATTCCTCCATTTTGACTAATCCGCCCACACCGCTGTATTTTTTTCCTTGTATTTCGATGGGAGTTTTGCAACTTTACAGCCTGAATCATGAGTGAATTATATGCCCGACGCGGGGTATCCGCACAAAAAGAGGATGTGCATGCTGCCATCAAAAATTTAGACAAAGGTTTATACACCGATGTTTTTTGCAAAATCCTGCCCGATCATTTAAGTGGCAGCGATGAACATTGTTGTATCATGCATGCCGATACGGCTGGCACCAAATCCATCATAGCTTATTTGTATTGGAAAGAAACCGGCGATTTGAGCGTATGGAAAGGCATTGCCCAGGATGCCATGGTGATGAATATTGACGACATGATTTGCAGTGGTGCTACCAACGATTTTTTACTTTCCTCTACCATTGCCCGTAACAAAAATCTTATTCCCGGCGAGGTGCTGAGTGCAGTGATTCAGGGATGCGATCAACTCATACAGGACTGGGCCCAATGGGGCATTCGAATTCATCATGCCGGTGGCGAAACGGCCGATGTAGGCGATTAGGTAAAAACCATTGATGTGGGATATACCGCCATGGCGCGACTACTTCGTTCGCAGGTTGTACATGTGCAACCCTTACCGGGCGATGTGATTGTGGGTTTTGCTTCATACGGACAAAGCACCTACGAAAACGAATACAATAGCGGTATCGGATGTAATGGCCTCACCAGTGCCCGACATGATTTATTGAGCAAAAACTATTTACAGTTTAAAGAGAGTTACGATCAGCAACTCGATGAGTCGATTTTGTATGTGGGCAAACATCGTTTAAGCGATACGGCACCCAATGGTATGCCTGTCGGGAAATTACTCCTGTCACCCACCCGAACCTTTGCTCCGGTGGTGAAAGATATTTTAGCGAAACATAGCTCATCGATTCGCGGCATTATTCATAATACCGGTGGAGGGCAAACCAAATGTTTAAAATATATCCCTTCGGGTTTACGGATCATCAAGGACCAATTGTTTGAAACGCCTTTTATTTTCGAATGGATTCGTGAAGCGGTTGGAACAGACCCCCGTGAGATGTATCAGGTTTTTAATATGGGTAATCGTTTAGACATATTCACCGATCGCGAAACAGCCCAATCTTTGATTCACATCGCACAATCGTATCAGATCGCTGCACAAATTATT
>JADJZY010000004.1 GCA_016715505.1 Bacteroidota bacterium | reverse complement strand
ACCATCTGACCGGTTTGCTTTCCACTCCGCTCGCTCCCTGATTTGCTAAAGTCGGAATAACCGTTTCACGCGTTGAAATATGGTCTAAGTTTTCCAATGACTCCTGGGGCATGGATGGTCTTTGGGACGTTTCCGCAAAACACAGGCGGACACGCCCTCTGTTCAACAATTCTACCCTGCTCGTTGAACAGTTCTACATGAAAACGATGTAATGGTCCGGTAGCTTGCGTAACTGGGGTGCGAATGGTCAGTTGTTCGTCGTACTTCGCGGGCCGCACAAACCGCATTTCCAGGTGCACCACGGTCACCCGAACCCCGTGGTTCTTCCTCCATCTCCTTATACGTAAGGCTCCAGAGACCGCAACATTTCCACCCGACCGGATCTTGCAATCAAAGCGTAACGGCCTTAGTACAGGTAACCCATCTGGTTGGAGCCTCCGTGCAACCGGACTCAGTTTGGGATATTCGTGTATATTTCACTAAATGTTCTTTCTCCGTGACTTCAGGCCTTGGGTGCTGTGCGCGATTCCAGCAGGCAGATCGTCGTACTAGAATGGGCAGCTCAGTGCGAATGGGAACCTCCCTAGCTCGATAACTTGCTCGCCGGCGGCGTGATGATGGTGTTTTGACTCCGAGACCCAATCGCAATTTTCCGCGTTCCAGCGCGGAGAGCAGATCCAGGGCAGCAAAATTTCTATCCGCCGCAGGCGTAAAACATGTCCTCCGTTTTGGTGCTGCGATCGCATGCCAGGCATTCCCTGGTCTGATCGTCGTGCAGAGCGGCACTTGATTCTCTATTGGTCCAGTTCGCTCCTGATAGGGCGAAACCCCATTCCCTCCGGCATGGAAAGCAACTCCATATTTTGACCGATTCCCCGAAAAAAGGAACGCTTTTACAGAGGGAGTAGGTGCCCGGCGTGTCCGCCCTTGCGGTACACCCTCAAGGTGGTGTCGATGCCGTCGACTAACAGTGGTCGCCATCCACCAGTGGCGGTGGTTGATCCGGTAAAGCACCGTGTCGATATGCATGAAGGGACCGCCCGTACGGAATGTTCACTTCGAACCACATTCTTATTACGCTATTCCGCTCAAGCGCGCTTCGGTGAGCGATTGAACGCCCTGCCCGGACTACCGTCGCTGCGGCCCGATGAGCAGGTAGTCCGGATGGAGGATCACTGCGTCGCCTCCTTCAACAGAGTATCGCGCTTCTCCACGCCGGGAAGGGGTGGAACAGACCAATATCGTTGAGACTAGATCTGGCGGCTTTCTTCCGCCAGGTGCAAATTACCGGACGTGACAGCAGAATAAACCGCGTCAGGAAACTCTCCCGGAACCGGCCTTCTTGCCGTTTGGCAGAACTGATGCGGTTAAAGCTGACCCCACGCAATGTATCGCGGAAAGATAAAGGGGAATGGACTGTGTAAAGGACGCATCCTCCGGTAATGCCCGTAGACTTCCAGCACATCGGCAGTTCTTCGTTGGAAACGCGCTCCGGTCAGCCTCTGCGGACTGGGGTAAGCTCCCCGTATTCGCATATCCGGCGGATCATATCCGAGTTGACTATCGGATCGGCTTCCAGCGACCCGAACAACAGCCGGGAGGTGTCGAGCACGTTCTCCGGCCCGAGAAAAGCGCCCAGAATACGGGTAAAAACATCGTGTTCCTGCTGCATTTGGGGCAGATGCCGATGTCGTCGAAGAGCAGCTCCTCCGATTGCTTGGGAGAGATCCGCGCAATACCTTCATCCGGGCGATGCACAATCACCTGCCGAAGGCGTCCGATTTCTGGAAGCAACTCGAATTTCAGGGTTCATAAATGGTTTATTTGGCAGGGCACAAAATAACCCGTATATCCGCAATATGCACCAATTCGGGAGGAGTATTTCCAAAGGTGATCGAAAAGGAAGCGGGATAAAGCCAACATCTACAGCCTTTTTGTTAATTTGCGTGCCAAAATGGGAAGCGCATGAAGGAGGTCCTGAAAAACCTGAAACGCCTGTTTGTGATCGAAGAAGAGGTTGCGGAGCGCCCTGCTGCTGCTCCTGCCCGTGAAACCGGCGGGAAAGCAGAAGCAGTACCTGCCCAGGAAAACCCTGTTCCAGCGCCCGGATCCCTTCCAGATTCCTGGATATTCTTCTGGAAGCCTTCCAGAAAAACAACTAGGAAGGCTTTGACTACCTGGAGTTCCGGAAATCGCTGCAATCCCTTGCAGGACATGTCCATGGAGGAGCCTACGCGGTACCAATCGGCTTACGCGGTTGCCAAAACCCTCGGGGTCTCCAAAAAACCAGATCGCCGATTCTGCCAACCATTATTTAAACGTTTTAGAGCTGGAAACCGTTAAGTTTCAGGAAGCGGTGGGCAAACAAACCGCCTCTCAGGTGGAGGCGAAAACGATAGAAATCGCTGCTTCTTCCAAAGAACTGGAAGAAAAAAATAAACAAATCCAGGTTTTGCAGGACCAAATCGTCCAGCTTCAAACCAAAATCGGTCAGATGCAGATGCAGAAAGAACAAGCGGCACAAACCATTCAGGGCACGCAGGCCGATTTCGCCGCTGCCAAACAATTGCTGCTGCATCAAATCCAGGCCGATCTGGAAAAAATCAATACCTATCTCCAATAAGCACTTTTATGACTACTGAATCATCCAAAAATCGTTTTGGCAGCGCCCGGAAGGGATCACCGGCGCTATTTTTCTCGTAGCAATCATCGCCGGACTTGGCATCCTGACCATCTCGTTCCTGCCTATGCTCGTCGCGCTTGCCCGCAACGTCCTGGTCCTGACCGGTATGATCCTGGCTTTCAGCGCGTTGTTGTACATGGTCCTCGACCCCAAAATGCGCAATCTGGTTTGGTATATGTACAAAAGCCTGATGCGGTCCATCACCAGCTTGTTTGTCAAGGTAGATCCCATCGCCATTCTGAAAGGGTATGTGGAAAACCTGCAGAAAACCTCCGGGAAATGAACAAGCAAATCGGACGGCTCCGGGGCAAATGCATAAACTGAAGGAAATCATTTACAACAACAAAAAAGAAATTGAGAGCAACCTCAACCTGGCCAGCGAAGCCAAGGCCAGCAACAAGCAGAACGTGATGATCTCAAATCCCGCAAAGCCGGGCGTTTGCAGGAGTCCAATATGCGCCTGGAAGACCTCTACCGGAAAATGGAGGTGCTTTACCGGGTGTTGACGAAGATGTACGAAAATTCCCAAGTCCTCATGGAGGATATTCAGGATCAGGTCATGGTGAAGGAACAGGAGCGCAAAGCCATCCATGCAAGCCATAGCGCCATGCGTTCGGCGATGAGCGTCATGAGCGGTGATCCGGATAAACGGGCGATGTTCGACGCGGCCATGGAAGCGATCACCGAAGACGGGCCAGCAAAGTGGGTGAAATGGAGAATTTCATGCACGTTTCTCCAAGTTTATGGAGTCGATCGACCTTCAAAACGGCATTTTCGAGGAAGAAGGAGTCAAAATGCTGGAAGAATGGGAAAGAAAAGGCGAATCCCTCCTGCTCGGAGCAGAGAAGTCTTCTTTATTGCTTCAAGCCAACGACGACGGGAATGTCCTCGATCTGGACGCTCCAATCAAGATGCCGGTTCGGGAAGCTGGGCATCGCAACCAATACGATTCCTTCTTCGATTTCGATTGACCTGGGTTCAAATGTTAAAATTTTATCAATGGGTTAACCTCCGGCACTACGCCGGAGTGCGGGGGCGTTCGCTGATCATGAAATACTTGTTGCTATTTATCGGATTTGCCGGACTGGGCGTTCAAACAGTTGCTCAATCCTACAACACTGCCGCCGGGATTCGCCTGGGCACCGACTGGGGCCTGACGGTGCGGCAACGCGTCTACGAGAATATTACCGGAGAATTGATCCTTCAATCGAGCCTGCAGCGCGAGGAGACCGCTATTACCCTCATGGGGGTAGTTCATCAGCCGCTCGTGGTGCGCAACCTCAACCTGCATGTCGGTGGCGGCGTGCACAAAGGATGGACCAGCGAAGCGGTTGGCACGGAGAAGTTAAAGGACCCCTTCGGGATCGACGTGATGGCCGGCGTAGAAATCACCATCAGCAAAGTTAACCTGAGCTGGGATTTCAAACCCGCTATCAACATTAGCGGCGGCGAAAAAACCTTCTACAGCCAGACGGGGATCAGCCTTCGGTATGTCCTGTGGAAGCGGGAAAAATACGAATGGGAGAAAAACAGCAACCGCAGGAAGAAAAGAACTCCCGGAAGTAATTCCCGGAACTTTTCTACCCAGGGGTGTTGTTAAAAAAATAAGCGTGCATGTTGGCATAAACCCGGCAAGCATAGTATATTTGCAGTCGCCTTTAAAGAAGGTTACCTGGTGATTGTAGCTCAGTAGGTTAGAGCGCCAGATTGTGGCTCTGGAGGCCGCCGGTTCGAGTCCGGTCTTTCACCCTAAAACGACCAAAGCATAGCAGCACACGCTATGCTTTCGTTGTTTTAGGCCAATCCCTTTCTTCGATATCGCCTTTCCGGATACTGATTTCTTGCGGGCTGGGCCGGTTACCGCCAAAGTAGAAATTGATCTCCCAAAAGCGTTTTTCGGAATGCGCAAAGGGCATTTCGTGCGTCGCTCGGGCGCCCGATTTGGGCGATTCCATCTGGACGAGGTATTTGCGGGCGCTCCAGTCGATTCGGATAGCAACAAACAAGGCTTCCTCCCGTCGTATATGCATCAGGCTGTCCGTGTAGTACGTTTGTTTGTTCAGGTGGTAATACGCGTTCAATTCGATAACGTCCCGGTCGGGCTGGTACCGCCATCCGACCATGACGGTGTTGTCCCGGGGTTGAGCAAGTTGAAATAGATGCCCAGCACCTTGTTCCAGTCTTCCTGGTCGCTGTTTGCGAGGTCGTAATTGCAGTTCTTGTCAAATAGCACCTTCCATAAGACGGCGTTTACGCGATTTCTTGATTTGAGCACTCTGGGCCAGCAGAAATGGTTGCCTTTTTGATCGTGTATTGCGTTAGTCCGTCCATGTTGGTGTTTTCCGTTTATTTCGGAGGTGTATACGGGAATCAACCCATTCGGTTATGCCTTCCAGGGAGCAATTTAGTTTTCCGGATAAAAGCGGTTGTCTTTCCAGAAAAAACCATCCTGGCGGCGGTAAACGTGAACGGACTCCGGCCTTATCAGCAGTTCATCCAGATAAAGGGGGGCATTGCCCATCGCTTTGTTTTGGAAAGTTGCCCGGATAATGGAATTCGCCTTGGTTTGCGTGAACGGGATTTCGAGGAGGGCCCATCCGTTGGGGTCGCAAACCGTGGCCCAGCTATGTGCCTGGGCAGCCATCTGCTGGATCGGCGCGTTGGTTTCTGGGTCCAATTCCTCGAGCAGCAAATCCGTCCTTGGCCTCAAATCTTCCCGGAGGAACATCCAGATCGAAAACGTCAGGCGTTGACCATCCGCAGCGCCGGACACGGGCCCTTCAAAAACCGTATTGGCGTTTTTCACGACCCCTGTAAACCCGCCTTTCCCCTGGTAGCGGGTTTCGCTGCCCGTTTCATCCCAGGTATTGTGGACTACAGACGCCAGGCTGTCGGAAATCAGATACCCGTTTCGTTCGGCCAACCCTCCGCCGTCATTTCCGCCAGCACGCTTTTTCTGCGCTGATCCAGGCTTTTTTCAAAAAAGGAAAGGGGAAGGGTGAATACTTTGAGCCGCTCTTTGGCATATACCCACTCCATGCCCGAAGCCGTGTCGGCAAAATGTTCCCATCGGGGCGCTTGCCCGGCAAACCGCGCTTCATCCCGAAGCAGTAAAAGCGGTTTTTGCGACGGCAGATCCTCCAGAACGGCCGGCTTGCGGTAGGGCTCGGTAACCAGTTGCAACAGGTTGTAGGTCTGGCTCAGGGAAGAACGCGACATCATGGCGTTCATCACGGTATCCCCGTTCGCATGGCCAGCACCATGGCTTCCTGTTGGATGAATCCCTCTGGCTCCAACCAGAAGTTTTCGCTGCCCAGATGGAAAAACGGGATCGCCAGGCTGGCTTGATAGTCGTCCGGATTCAGAAACGCCCTTTGGGTAAGCGACATATCCTCTTTAAGGCCGGGAACCAGATCGAGCCTCAAATCCCTGTGCCGGATAAAAAAGAAGGCTTCCAGGCTTAACACAAGAGCAAGGACAGGCATTACCCATTTCTTGTTGGACCAGGTATGCCATGCCCAGGCAAAGGCAACGATATTGGAAGTGAAGAAAAACAGCCAGGAAAACCGGCCCAAAGCCCGAAATTGCTGCAACGGCCCCAGGTATTTCAGCAACCGTTCCATGCCGGGAATAATAAAAGGAAACCCAAGCGAAAAGACCAGCAGAATGCTTCCCGCCCAAAATAGATGGGTGAGGAACACCCGGTTGGGGATGGTATCGGGAATTAACGGGGCTTTTGCCCGCATTCGAACGATCCGCCAGAGCAGCACAAAAAAACCGCCCGCAGCAACCAGTCCGATGTAGTTCATCGCCTCCCCGTCCAGAGATCGAAACGGGGTAAGCCAGTGATCGGCAAACCGGAAATGCGGCTGGTCCAGGGAAGCAAAAATCCCATCCAGCTTGGCCCGGTAATGGATAAACCCCCAGGGCTGAGCAGACCGGTCGGCTACGCGCTCCCCCCCATATAGCCAGGCTAAAAGAAATACCAGCGGCAACATGGCCTGAACCCCATAGTGGCCCGCCAGGCTGGCCAGGTTCCTCCAGGAAATGTCCCGGAGGAATTCCAAAAGAAAAAACAGTGAGATGGCCATTGCCAAAAGACCAAAATAGTGAAGATGGAAAAGCGAAAACAACAACACCGACAAACCGGCCGCCAGGCTCGTTGCCCATCGCCGGTTTTGGTGGAAGCGCAACAGCAAATATAAGACGACCGGAACGGCTGCAGGCTGGGCTAGTCCAAAATGATAGGCCATCCGGGCCACCATCGGCGCCAGGAAACTCAACCCTGCAGCAATCCATACCGAATACCACGAGGGAAGCCCCAATTCCCGAAACAAAAGAAAAAGAAATAAGGCGCTGCCCATTATGGAGAGCAGCATCAGGTAGTGCGTCCAGGTGATCCCTATTCGAACCAGTTGATCCCCTGGTTCAAAGAAAAGCTTTAGGCCGTTGGCGAGAATAGGCTGAGGATCAGACATCACGAGGTGGTCTCCGTAAGGGTAATGCATTCCCCAAAGTGGGATAAGGTACTGTCGTAACCCGGATGGTAAATGGGCGACATGTACGCTTTGAACCCCTCTCCGTATGGTTCGACCACCATTCCTTTTCTGGAGGCAAGGAAGTCTGGGAACTGTAAGGCGATCAGGACGCCCGTGAGGAGCAGGACGGCAAGTATGCCGGCAATCTTTTGAGACAGCATCATGGACAATCGGCTTTGTGAAGCAATGATACGAAATCGCAGCGGTTGAAAAGCATTCCCCAAACGGAAGTCTATGGCGATTTTTTCCGCGCCGGGGTAAGGGTTTCGATTGATGCCTGTATTTTAGGAGTATTCCCTCATTTGGGCAGAATCCGTATCTTTCCTCAAGAATTACCAGCATATGGCAACCCATTCGCTTCCTCCGCTCGTTTGGTCCCCTTCGGATTCTTTCATCCGGGAATCCAATCTAACCCACTATAACCGATGGCTTCAACGGGAAAAAGGATTGGAATTCCACGAATACCGGCAGCTTTGGGAGTGGTCGGTAACGCATCCCGAACCGTTTTGGGAAAGCATCTGGCAGTATTTCGCTATACAAAGTCATGCGCCGTACCAATGCATCCTGGAGGAGGCATCGATGCCCAGGGCCAAATGGTTTCCCGGCAGCAGGGTAAACTACGCGGAGCATATTTTTCGCGCCGCTTCGGACGACCGCCCGGCCATTTTTTTTCAATCCGAACGGGTTCCGGAGGGAAGAACGGTTTCCTGGGCTGAACTCCAGGCACAAGTTGCCGCCCTGGCTTCCTGGTTAACCCGGCAAGGCGTTCAGGCCGGAGACCGGGTAGCCGCTTATCTTCCAAATATTCCGGAGGCGACCGCTGCTTTTCTTGCCTGTTGTTCGATCGGAGCGGTGTGGTCGAGCTGCTCTCCGGATTTTGGGGTGAATAGCGTCTTGGACCGCTTCCGGCAAATCCATCCGAAAGTGCTGATCACTGTGGATGGGTACGTGTATGGCGGGAAGCGGTTTTCCAGGCTGGAGGAGGTAGCCGGTCTCGCAGGCGGGCTGCCGGGCTTGGAACACGTGGTTTTAATCCCATACCTGGAGGAAGGGACCCACCATTCCCTGACCTGCCCGCATGTGTATTGGGAGGAGGTTTTGGAGGAAAAAAATGCCGGGCTTTCCTTTACGCCGCTTCCGTTTGATCATCCCATCTGGGTTTTGTATTCTTCCGGAACGACCGGCATGCCCAAAGCCATTACCCACGGGCATGGCGGGGTTTTGCTGGAGCATTATAAATACCTGGCGTTTCACAACGAGGTACATCCGGGAGAACGGTTTTTTCTGGTATTCTACCACAGGGTGGATGATGTGGAATTTTGTTCAGGCCTCCCTGCTTCTGGGGGGCAGTCCTGGTTCTTTACGATGGGAGTCCGGGGTATCCCAACCTGGACGTGCTTTGGGATTTGGCCTCCAGGGCCGGTATTACCCATTTCGGCGTCAGCGCGCCGTATCTGGTCACGTGTATGAAGGAAGGCGTTATGCCGGGAGCGCGCTATGACCTGTCCTCGCTTCGGTCGATCGGATCCACCGGATCTCCCTTACCTCCGGAGGCCTTTGCCTACGTCAAAGACCAAGTGAAGCCAGACGTCTGGCTGTGTTCCATGAGCGGAGGCACCGATGTGTGTACGGCGTTTGTGGGCGGATGCCCCTGGGAGCCTGTTTATCAGGGGGAAATCCAATGCCGGGCTCTGGGCTGCGCGTTGTTCGCGTATGACGATTTGGGCCGCCCGGTCCAGGGGCGGGTAGGGGAGATGGTGATTACCCAACCCATGCCCTCCATGCCGGTTTTTTTCTGGAACGACCCAGCCAACCAACGCTACCGCGAAAGCTATTTTGACATGTATCCGGGCATCTGGAGGCACGGCGATTGGGTGGAAATCACCGAACGGGGCTCTCTGGTTATCTACGGCCGGTCGGACGCCACCCTCAACCGGCAGGGCGTTCGGATCGGTACCGCCGAGATCTACCGGTCGGTAGATAAGGTCCCGGATGTCAAAGACAGCTTGGTGGTGCATCTGGAAATGGCCGGAGGAAAAGACCTTATGCTCCTTTTTGTCGTCCTGACCCAGGGCGCCTCGCTGGACGAATCCCTGAAAGCAACGATTCGGGGGCAGCTTCGGTCGGATTTTTCCCCAGACACGTACCGGATACCATCCTGGAGGCGCCGGACATTCCTTACACGATCAGCGGGAAGAAAATGGAAACTCCGGTGAAAAAGATCCTGATGGGCGCCCCCATCGAGCGGGCTGCGAACCTGGATTCCATGCGCAATCCTGGCTGCCTGGACTTTTTTGACGCGCTTCGCAAGAATCTCTTTTAACCGTTACCAGTCTGAAAACGCCGCATTGAAGATGTCTTCCATTAATTGGGCGCTGATCGTGCGCAGCGCATCGGATTCAATGGAAGAAAAATCCCGGTCGGAAGGGAAATCGTAAAAGAAAGAGAAATTTCGTTTCCAGACCTGTTTTTCGGTCTGGTTATTGAAGTATTCGATCGCCAGGGTGATCGTAAGGCGGTTGATGGCGGTCACTTCTCCGGTCCGGGCGCTTCGGCCGAGATCCGGTAATCGACCAGGGTTCCCCGGAATTCAATGTCCGGTTCGGAGTCGTTGTACACCAGCCTGGATTCGGTGCGGATCTTTTCCCGCAGGGCATCTTCCAGGGTTTGGGCCAGGGAGGGAAGGGCGTTTTCGGCGTTATTGGCGAAAGGGGTAATATAATACGATTGAATCGAGGGGTCCAGGCTGACTCCCCGGAAAGAGTAGCACCCATGGAAAAGGACTGCCGGAAGAAGCAACAAAACAGGGCGGGCAAAGAAGGTAATACGTCGCATGGGCTGGCGTTCAGCGATTAAGAGGTGGCGGTTAAAGGTTGTATTGACGGATTTTGCGGTAAAGCGTGCGTTCGGAAATCCCCAATTCCTGGGCTGCTTCTTTCCTCCTGCCGTTGAATTTTCGCAACGCGCGCTGGATCAGTTGTTTTTCGTGGTCTTCCAGTCGAAGGTTGTCGTCCACAACCTCGGCTTTGCTCATTTTACCCATTCCGGACTGGTCGTGGTGCGCGGGCAGGATGACGGGTTTGAGCTGGGCATAGTGATGGGGATGGGGTTCGCCTGCCAGTTCTTCTTCCTCCTCGGGCTCGGGAAGGCTGCCCGAAATTTCAGTAAAAGCAGGCATGGCGTCCTCGGCAACCGGCATGGCGGGCTCCAGGGATTTCAGGGAGCGGGAGTCGGGCACCCGCAAGTCATTGCTGCGAATCAGTCCGAGTACCAGCTTTTTGAGATCGTTCAGGTCGCCCTTCATGTCGAAAAGCAGTTTGTACAGGATTTCGCGTTCCTGCAAACCCGCCGGCTCCATGTGCGGCTGGGGAAGCAACGACATGGTACGCTGCTTGAAATTAGGGAGGAACTCCGCCAGTTTTTCGGCGGTCAGTTTCCGGTCTTCGGAAAGAATGGACGACTTTTCAGCAATATTTTTCAGTTCCCGTACATTTCCCGGCCAGTGGTAAGCCTCCAGGAGCATCCGGGCCTCCGGATCCAGTTGGATCGGAGCGAAATGGTACCGTTCGGCGATATCGATAGAGAATTTCCGGAACAGCATGTAGATGTCTTCCTTGCGTTCCCGCAACGCAGGCACTTTGATCGAAACGGTATTCAAGCGGTAGTACAGGTCTTCCCGGAATTTGTTCTTTTTGATCAGGTCTTCCAGATCGACATTGGTGGCGGCGATGATTCGCACGTTGGTTTTGAGGACCTGGCTGGAACCTACGCGGATGAACTCACCGGATTCGAGTACCCTGAGCAGGTAGGCCTGGGTGTCCATAGGCATTTCCCCGATCTCATCCAGGAACAGGGTTCCGCCGTTATACGTTTCGAAGTAGCCCTTTCGTTCTCCGGCGGCGCCGGTAAACGCGCCTTTTTCATGCCCAAACAATTCGGAATTGATGGTGCCTTCCGGGATAGCGCCGCAGTTGATGGCAATGGACTTGGCATGTTTCCTGGGGCTGCTGGAATGGATGATTTTGGAAAAAATTTCCTTCCCAACGCCGCTTTCTCCCATGATCAGCACGCTCAAATCGGTGGAGGCAACCCGAAGCGCCGTTCGCAGGGCCCTGTCCAATTGGAGGGATTGGCCGACGATTCCAAATCGCTGTTTGATGGACTGGATCTCCTCCATGTTCGTGGTGTTTTCCCCAGGTTTGGGGCGGTTTATTAGATTTTGGATGGCTCGGCAATTTGTCCCAGCAACGTGGCGCTGGTTGCATCCAGGATGTGTACCTGCACGTAATCGCCAGGCTGGATTCCGGGTTTTTTCGGGAACACCACCATTTTATTTTGGGAATTCCTTCCGCAAAAATCCGCGTCGGAGCGTTTGGAATTGCCTTCGACCAGGACTTCGACGACTTTGCCGATATCCCTTTGGTTGTGCCGAAACGATACTTGCGTTTGCAGCTGGATGACCTCCTGGAGCCGGCGCTTCTTGACTTCCTCGGGAACATCATCCGGGTATTTGCGTGCAGCCAGGGTGCCGGGGCGTTCGGAGTAGGCGAACATATAGGACATACAATAATCCGCGTATTCGACCATGGAGAGGGTATCCTGGTGCTCCGCTTCGGTTTCGGAACAAAACCCGGTAATAATATCCGAGGAAACGGCGCACTCCGGAATAATCCGCCGGATGGCTTCGATCCGGTCCATGTACCAGTCCCGGTCGTAGATACGGTTCATCATTTCCAGGATGCGGCTGTTTCCGGATTGCACCGGCAAGTGGATGTAGTTGCAGATATTGGGATAGGCGGCAATGGTATGCAGGACCTCGTCGGTAATATCCTTGGGATGGGACGTAGAAAACCGCACCCGGAGCTTGGGATGGACCAGCGCGGTCATTTCCAGTAACCGGGCGAAAGAAACTACGTCTCCGGTTTCCGGATTCGCCCATTTGTAGGAATCCACGTTTTGCCCGAGAAGGGTTACCTCCCGGAATCCCTGGTCATAGAGGCTGGCCGCTTCGGCGACAATGCTGAAGGCGTCGCGGCTGCGCTCCCGGCCCCGCGTGAAGGGAACCACGCAGAACGAACACATGTTGTCGCAGCCCCGCATGATGGAAATAAACGCCGTTACGCCATTGGACCCCAGGCGCAACGGGCTGATATCGGCATAGGTTTCTTCCTTGGATAGAAACACGTTGATGCCTTTTTCGCCTTCCTCCACGACCTCCAGCAGGGAGGGCAGGTCGCGGTAGGCGTCCGGGCCGACGACCAGATCGACCAGCTTTTCTTCTTCCAGAAACCGGGTTTTGAGCCGCTCAGCCATGCAGCCCAACACGCCGATCAACAATTCCGGCTTTTCTTTTCACCGCCTGAAACGCGCTGAGGCGTTTGCGGACCGTTTCTTCCGCTTTTTCGCGAATGGAGCAGGTGTTGATCAGGATGAGATCGGCCTCGTCCAGGTCGCGGGTAGGCTGGTAGTGGATTTCCGATAATATGGAGGCTACAATCTCGCTGTCGGAGAAGTTCATCTGGCAACCGTAGCTCTCGATATAGAATTTCTTTACAGGATCAAATTTTGATATAGTAACCTGATTTTCAAATATATGCCCATCATAGTCATGTGGATTTTGATGGGGGAAATATGGAGTAAATGATTCATCTAACAATAAAATTTCTACATTTTTTGGGCAAAAAAAGGGGAATAGTGGGGGGAATTTTTTTTTTACGTTTTCCCCCCACCGGGCAAAGATAAAGAAATGACTGCAATTATGTCAGGTTTTTTGATACTTTCACTCGCCTGAAAATATGTCGTAGTATAAAACTAAACGGTTTAATAAACACTGGTGGGGTTATTGTTCAGGTTACACTACTTTCCACAGGTAGAACACTAAAGACTCTTTATTTCTGAAGTGCGTTCAGGCCTTTAGCACCCGTTTACTTCAGCCCGCCCTTGTGGCTTGCAAATGGCTTCGGCAACTTGCCGGTAAGTGGCTTTCCTTTTCATGGCTCCGGTTATCCTCTTGCGCCATTAACAAAATCTACATATCTTGGCACAAACATTTATAAAACCCTGATACATGCCTCTTTGCCCCAACTTTCCAATACAAAACCACCCGGCGAAAGCTCTTTCTCCCTATGCCACCTCAACCAACTGGCAGCATACGGATTCCTTGCTGGCAATGAGCAACGTAGCCGAGCCCACGGGGAGGATTACCCTGGAGGCACATCCTGAGAAAAAAGGATTTGCGGTATATTCAGGAACTGCTCGGGCATGAGAGCAGCAAAACAACTGAGATCTATACGCACATAACAAAAAAGGGGTGGGATAAGATAAAGAGTCCGTTGGATGTTTTGGATATTTGAAAAATAACCGTAACAGGTAAGGATATACACCCAAATATCGGAGATAACCTTACCAAGTAAAGATATACAATAGTTCCAGCCAACTATACAATTATGACAGAACAACAAGAAAAAGCATTTAAGCAACTGGTTGAATTTTCCAAAGATTTAGAAAATGTTGATTATGAAGAAATAAAAAACATTATCTCCAAGTCCATTAGACAAGTACCAATTGCAACCGCATTTCTGCGGAAAGGTTGGTTTGTTGACCGGGTAAGAGTAAATAAGGGAAATCAACTTTTCACAAACGAGAATGAAATCTCTTACATTAAAGACCAATATGTAATTGACAACTACCTGACCCAATTTGGAAGAGCGAATAAACCCCATCAGGTAATGTTTTATGGTGCAGTAAAAAGTTCTGAAATTTGGCAGCCAAGAGCGACAGCAATTTTTGAAACTAGTCAAATACTTAAAGATAAAGAGGCAGTCAACATAGAAGGCGAATTACTTACTGTTAGCCGTTGGAAAGTACTCGAAGATATCCTATTAGTTGAAATCGTATTTGATGATGATGCAATCGCAAAAAACCCAAATACTCGTGCTGCATTTAACCACCACATGAAACAAATTGCTCATCACCCATTAAGAGAGTTAGGTTTAAGGCAAATCCAATTTTTTAGTAGGGAGTTTGCAAAAAAAGTAGAGAATCATTGGGAATATAAAATATCTGTTGCTTATACAGAGTTGATTTTACACGACAAAAAACCTTCAATAAATGGGTATCCTATTGAGGGAATTGCATATCCAAGTGTTCCTTCTGACAATAAAGGACAAAATGTGGTATTAAGACCAGATGTTGTTGATGCAAAATTAGAATTAGAATTGGTTTCTACTCATATTGTGCATAAGAACCAACTGAAGTCTTTCGTAAATAATCATAAGTATGTTACAGATTTTGGACAAGATAATTCAAGTTTTACATGGGTAGATATGGCAACAGAACACGTTATTTCGTTGGAAGACGTTAAAAGAAACCATTTAGGAATAAAGGAATAAGAAAGATGGCTGGCTGGAACAAAGGCTTGCTGTCCATGCCGCCGAACAGCCAGCCCGCAAACCCAACGCACGGCGGCACAGCAGCAAGCCAGCCGTTCTTCACAATAAAAACACATAAAAAAATGAAAAATTATATAATTATCATTTTTTTACTTTTCGTCACACGATTGCTCTGTCAACCCACTTGTGGCATAATGCCAGATACCACAAATAGTTATGCTAATATTAATTTTGAAGACAGAAGAGATTATTGTATTTTATTAGACAAAGGCCAAATATTGAGAATGCCTATTGTTTTTCATATTGTATCTACTGATCCTGAGTTAATTACGGACGAAATTATCTTTGAACAATTAGATATTCTTAATAAGGCTTTTAGAAGGAATAATAAGACCTCAGACAACGTACCTCTTGAATTTGCTCATTTAAGAGCAGATACTGGAATTGAGTTTTGCTTTACAACCCAAACCCCAAGTGGAGAAACTAAAATTTCTATTACAAGAACCAAAGTAAGTAAGCCATATTTTGATTGGCAATCTGACGCCCTAAGTGAACAAAATGCTCTATTTAATGCTGCGCCACTCTGGCCAACCAATAATTTTATAAATATTTATATTTCGTATTTCGAGAGTGTGCCTAGGAGTTCTGAATTCGTAAGCGTTGGTTTTGCATATCCAGATGTTGTCTTCCCAATATCTGATCGTGCATTTGTAGCAATTGATATTAGAACCCTGCCAAAACTACCTAGAAGCCTTAACTCTGAGAAATCCTTTTTTGGGAAGGAGCCTGGCCATGTACTCATACATGAAATAGGACATTATTTGCGTTTACCACATACATTCGGGAATCGAGATTTTAGTTGTGACGATGATGATGGAATTTCAGATACCCCACGTCATAAGGGGCCAAGTAATTCCCAAGATTGCCCAAGTCATCCTCACCCTTATGGGTGTGACAGTTTGAATAAGAATATTATGTTTATGAATTATATGGATTATAGCCCATGTAGAAATATCTTCACAAAAGATCAGGCAACAAAAATGCGTTGTGAAATTCTTTCAGATAATAGGTTGACATCTGTTGCTAATTATTCCAATTCAATGTGTATCAGCCTTCGGAATTTCAATTCTTGTGGTAGTTACTTATTTGGTGATGTAAATACTCAACCAGTAGAGGATGAGATTCCTACACCTTTGCAAAAGCAAAAAATTAAGGTAACCTGGGGCGGATTAATTGCATATCTACCTAATTCAACACCCGCCAATATTGACGGATCAAATTTGTATATAAGATATAAAAAATTCAAATCAAGCAATTGGGAAGAGAAGCAATTGCCTCCTGGAAAAAACGAAGTCATTCTTGAAAAATTAGATGCTAATTCAATTTATGATTATTACCTAGTTAAGAAATGTGAGAGACACAAAAGCACTAAATCCATAAAAAAATCGTTCAAAACATATGGAATAATAGGTGAAAGTAGAAATTGAAATATGAAGAACACAAAATCTACGTCTATTTGCGGCATAGCCAACCCGCAAGTCCAATGCAGCCGCAAACGGCGTAGATGCTCACGTTCGGTGCTATTAAAATAAAAAAATAAAAATGGCAAAAAAGAAAGAATCAATTTCTACAGTTGAAGTTGAAAATGTTTATCAAAAGGCTATTCAAATAATCCAAGAAGAGAAAATTGAAAGCCCTTCCTTGTTTTCCGCATATGAGGGAAGGCCACTTCAGCCTTTTGCTTCAAGTCAACAAAGCCCTAATTTCCCTAAAGATTTTATCCCCACATTTTTATCAAGACTCATCTTAAAGCATTTCGAAATTGCGCCAAGTCTTATTGTTGACATTCTTAAAGTTCTTATACCATATATAAATGAAAAAAGAGTAAAAATTGAAGATTTAGAAGATTGCGTGTCAAGTAATGATTTCATAAAACATCTTAAATCAAAGTTCCCCAGCTCTGATGTTGAAATTATTAAAAACAAGGAAGCAAAGGATAAAATCAAATATAATATCATAGATTTAAGAAAGACAGAAATTGCAATATGTCAGTTCTATTGGAAAAGAGATGCATCGGTTAGTGAAACAATTTACTTTCTTGACTCAGTTGAGAATTTATATGCCTTTTTCTATCTCATAGAATATAAAATTGATTATTTGTTCAATCAAAATTTAGAAAATATTGATTTACACTTTCTAAAAAATATTATTCCTAAATGTGAAGAATTGAGGATAAATAAAATCTCAATATCCTCTCCTGGGATTTGGGAATTCTTAGGAAGTTTAAATCCTCTACAACAAATCAGAGAATTATTGAAAGACATTCACGAGAGGAAAAAAGATAAAAACTATAAAAATGAAAAGGAAGAAGAGAGCTTGCAATTGGAAAACGAAAATAAAGCTGTTGAAATTCGAAAAAATCAACTTGAAATCGAAATCTTGAAAAATAAAGTAATAAAAGAAAGAATTGAAATTTTTAAATCTCTTGGATTTTCTGAAGAAAAAATATCAGAATTTGCGGTTTCCTTAATTAGTGATTCAACAAAAAAATTAAGTAACCTGCAAAACAAAGAATTAATTGCTATACCCGAGTTAATAGAAAAATAAAAACAGGGCCAAACACTGCATACCTGCCCATAGCCACCAAAAGCTGGCTATGTCAGGTATGCTCACAGTAAGCTCCCTCAAAACAGGTACAAATAAAAGTATAATTTTGTCCTGCGTTGGCTTTTCTAGCTCTTTTACAAAGCTCTGGTTGAACCGTGGGCTTGCGGGACTTTGGAAATGTGCATACAAAATGCGTGGGTTAATATTGTCCGTAAATACTTATTCCTCCTCCAAAATATTGATGTTTTAAATGTTCATATACTAAGTTCGTTTTTAAGTCAATGTCGTCTGTCTGATAAGTTGGGTAGGGCAAAGTCTCAAATAGTGTTTTGCTTACTGTATTGAATACTGCTGCTGCTGTTACTGATTTGTCTGCCCACTGCTCAACTTTCAATTTTTCTTGTTTCAGTTCTTCGAGTAACTTCACTGAAATTCTCTTGATTTCGTTTTTCTCTTTTTCTTCCAATTGTTTACCGTGTCGTAGAATGTCGAAGATGGCTTTTTGCTCGTCTGTCAGCCCTTCTCGCTTGGTATCGGCTTCTTCTTCTGAATACGAGTTAACGAGTTCAATCAGTTTCCTAAAAGTTTCTTTGATTACTACTTCGTCTTTTCCTCTGTTGTATTCTTCAATGATTTCCTGATAGCGTTTGTAATAGTCAACTGTCAGCGGATTGCGTTCTACCATTCGTTTCAGTTGTTTTTCAACTTTGTCCTTGAGTGACTGAACGGCTGCATTTTTATTTTTAGTCTTTAAGAAGTATTGCTCCAACAAATCAAAATCCAGTCCGCTTAGGTCAATGATTTTTTCTTCATTGTGACCAGGTTCTGCAACCATATTTTCAATGGATTCATCTACCACATTCTGAATTTTCCGCATGATGTCCGCTACATCGGCACTTTCAATATTGTCTTCAATAGCCGTGTAGATTACATCAATGGCAATTTTCCTTTGTGAGTATTGATTTAAAATTTTATGCGGTTGCAGTGCTTTATATTTTTTAAAGACCTCTCTTGCCAAAATCTGAAACTTTCGTTTGGTTTCGTCATTGGTGTAAACCGCATTGACTGCTTTTTCCATTGCAGCCAATTTGTGCAAACCGTCTGTTTGGATGAGTTCCTGCAAATCGAAATTTACTTCGTCCTGTAAAAATGATTCAGTAGCTTCGATGGCATCTTCCAGGAGTTTTATCAATTCCGTATTGGGTTCAAGCGGAGCTTTTTCGCCTTTTTTGTCACCTTCAGGTTTGCCGCCGGTTCCATAAATAGCCAAAGCGTCTAATAAAGCAGAATAGGTTTCAATATAATCCACAATCAAACCGTTGTTTTTGCCTTCGCTGATGCGGTTAGCTCTTGCAATGGCTTGCATTAAGGTGTGCGACTTCAAAGGCTTATCTAAATACAGAGTAGAAAGGGTAGGAACGTCAAATCCTGTTATCCACATTGCACAAACAATCACAAAACGGAACGGGTCATCTTCATCTTTAAACCTTGTTTCAAGGTCTTGGGTGTTCATTTTCTCCCTGTGTGGTTCAATGTCTAAATCCCATTTCTGAAATTTTTGAATTTCGTTTTGTTCTGAACTTACCACCACACAAATTTCTGTTTCCTTTATCCATTGCAATTCTCGGCTTTTCTCCAAATGTTCCTGGTCGCCATATCTCCCTTTAGAAACTTCTTTTTCCAATTGCTCCACATACTTTTTCCAATGCTCCGTAATCAGGTCATACATTTTTACAGCTGTGAGTTTATCCAATGCGATAAACATTCCTTTGCCTTTGTAGCCACGGTTACAAAAATGCCAAACGGCATCTTTGGCAATGGCATCTAATCGTTTCTTGGCGGTAAGTATCGGATATTCCCGTGCAAAAAGTTGTTCAACTCTGCTGCGTTGGTCGCTATCTAAATCTTCGCTTTCGGCATCTAATACGGCTCTTATTTGCTCATTGATTACAGGATTTTTCAATCCTAAATATTCACCTCTGTTTTCGTAGTAAAGCGGAACGGTTGCGCCATCATCTACACTGCGTTTGAAATCGTAACGAGAAACATAATCACCGAAAATACGCTTGGTAATTTCATCGTCTTTGAAAAGCGGTGTTCCTGTAAAACCTATGAATGAAGCGTTTGGCAAAGCATTGCGCAAGTTCATTGCTAAATTTCCACCTTGGGTTCGGTGTGCTTCATCTGAAATAACAATGATGTTATCCCGCTTGGTTATTTCTTCTTCAAAGTTGAATTTGTGAATGAGTGTAAACAAATAACGGTGTTCGGAACTGAGCAATTCTCTCAAATGCTTTCCGCTGTTGGCTTTCAATGAATCTTTCGATCCTGATTTCACTTGTGGCACTGCACCAATTCCGCTGAATGTGCCGTATATCTGTGTGTCTAATTCGTTGCGGTCGGTAACGATTAAAAAAGTATAACTGCCTGTAAACTTATGGTGGATTTTTTGACAAAAGAAAACCATGGAATAGGATTTTCCGCTTCCTTGTGTATGCCAAAACACACCGAGTTTTTGTTTTTCTTCTAAACTGATTTTGCCCAGTTTGTAGAGTTGTTCTTTGTGCTGTATGTTTTCAATGGCTTTATTTACGCCAATAAACTGATGGTTTCGGGCAATGAGTTTAACCACTTTGCCCAATGAGTTATCAAACAGAATGAAGTTTTCGAATAAATCGAGAAAGCGTTTTTTCTCACAAACACCCACAATGATTCTGTCTAAGGCAACAATGCCTTCGTCTTCCTCTGTAATGCGTTTCCACTCGTGAAAGTGCTGATACTTGCCTGTAATACTTCCTATTCGGCTTTCAATGCCGTTGCTCAGCATTACAAAAGCGTTGTAATAAAACAGTTTGGGAATGACGTCTTTGTAATCGGTAAAATTATCGTTATAGGCGTTTTCTAATTTGCGATGAACTGCTTTCAGTTCAATGAAAAGAAGCGGAACGCCATTCACAAAGCCTATAATATCGGGCCTGCGCTCCCGGTTGCTTTTGCCCTGAATCCATAATTGCCGAACGGCTAAAAAGTTGTTGTTGTGGGCATTGTCAAAATCGAAAACCTTGAGTGTTTTATTCTTTACTTGTTCGCCTTTTTCGTTGATAAAGTCAACGGGAATACCATTGCGGAGCAATTGGTGTTTCTCAAAATTGATTTCGGCTAATGATTTTGTAATGCTTTCTTCAATGAGTTTTTCGTAGGCTTCTTCATACGCTTTTTGAGGTAAGCCCGGATTAAACTCTTTTATTTTCTCAAAAAATATCTTCTTGAGCACGACTTCTTTCCTGTTCAGCCTGCCCAAAGTGCTGCCCTCGCCAAAGCCTTCCTTGTTGTAGGCAAATAGCGTATCCCAGCCCAACTTATGAAAGAATAAGTCAATGGCTGTTTGTTCTATTAATCTATCTTCTGAGTATTCCCAAGTCATGCCTTTAAAATTTCACTTACACTTACATCTTCTCCATTGGCGAGTTTCTCAACCGCACGAACAATTAATGCTGCTCTCGCTGATAAAAACCCTTCATAGTCAGATTTAATTTTTTTTGCCTTTTCATCATCGCTCATGCCTTCGTAACCCCCTGCTTTAAGTTCATCAATAGGAATTAAGTGACTGTTTAGCCTTTGGGTAACAATGGATTCACTTACCCATTCATAACGTTCCTTGAGGTAGGTAAGTGGCTCTTTTTTTCCTATGGTTCTGTTGGTTTTACCTGTAATTAGAGCACAATTTAGTGCAAGAGTGCTATTGATTTCGTTTTCTTTGAAATATGCATTCGCCTCTCCAATCAAAGCATCAGGGAAAATGTGATGATACTCTCGCTTGGAGACATTGGAAGGTGTAATGACAGAGCCATCAGCAAAATCATGGGCACCAAAATAATTGGCTACAGCTAATATACCCCGACCTCTAATGCTGACTCTCTTAGGCCAGGCAACATTCAACAACTGCTCTTCAGTGGCAAGGGGGATATAATTTCGATTTAGGACAGGAACATCTTGTTCATGGGCGGGTTGGCCATTTGCTTTAACAACTCCTTTAATAATATTCAATAAACCTATGTAGTCAGCATAAGCTCTCGAAGCAGCTGAGTTTTCATACCTGTCGGTAAAGAAAGAAGACCACATGTATTTTTTTAGGAGCACATTGGCCTGCCCGGCCTTATCTCCCGTTTCCGGAATATGTGTGTATAAGGCTGCAATAACGGCTAACACTGCGTTAGTGGGGAGGCGTTCTTCATCAAATATTCGGTGCGATTCCAGAAAAGCAGCCATTTTTGAAAGCCCTATGACCATACTATCCCAATTCTTTACCAAAATCTTTTTATCCATATCCCAAATACCTACACGGTTGGGAACCTTCTCCTGCATTAGGGCTGATGTATTAAGAATGAGATAGGACAAATCAAAATATCGGCTTACAGCAGGGTGCTGCGTATTCAGCCCTGCCTGTAGTTCATGAAGTGAAGTATCCTTCAATCCTTCAATTTCAGCAACAATAATATCATATTGAGTAAGGGGCTTACTGTTGGTGTTCATGTTGATAAACACGTTCAGCGCTGTGTCTTTAGAAGTGTGGGAAGGCAAGGCCAGAAACGGGAGATTGTAGTGCCTAATCGTTTCTCTATACTTATTGTAGGAGTTACGCAAAATAGTTAACTTCCGTCATGGAGATAGAATTATACATCGCACAATTGTTGAGCACTCCGTCGGGAAACAGCTGTGTTCGTGCCGCAGAGGTGCTGAAGGTTAGCCATGACAAAGTCAACCGGCTGTTGAACGAGGGCGCCTATACGGGCAAAGACCTTTTTGACAAAGCAGCTCCCAACCTGGTTTTGGAAGGAGGTCAGCTAAGCCTGGATGACTCCGTTGCCGATAAGCCCTACTGCGATCCGGAATCCAACCCCTGGTAGCGAAACATTGGTCTGGTAAGCATCACAAACCCGTGCTGGGGGTATGTCTGGTTACCTTGATCTACACCGATACCCGGGGAATGAGCTTGCCGGTGAATTTCAGGATATTCAACCCCCACGACGTTTTTTCGAAACATGATCTGCTCCAGCAGATGGTCCGCGAGGTATTCCAATGGGGTTTGCGACCCCGTTGGTTTAGCGCCGACAGTTGGTATTCGTCCATTGAAAACTTGAAATTCCTGAGGAACCAGGAAGTAGGTTTTCTCGTTGGCCTGAAAAGCAATCGCACCGTCAGCACACAGCCCGGGCGGTATGAACAGGTCGGTGAAATCGGGGATATCCCTGAGGACGGATTGGTCACCCACCTGAAAGGATTTGATTTCGTAAAAGTATTCCGGACAGTCGCCCCGGACGGCGACGTGAGGCATTACGCCGTTTACGAAGCAAACCCCAGGCAACGGTCGCGCATCAACCGGGAAGTCTTTAAGCAGGTCAAAGAACTACATTGGCACATTGAACAAATGTTCCGTACAATCAAGCAGGTTTGCAGCCTCGAATCCTTTTTTGTGCGCACTGTCAGGGCTGTAAACACCCATGTTTTCTGCGTACTTAGAGCCTTTCAACGCCTGGCTTGCTGGACCAAAGATGGACTAATTCCGTCTCCGTATGCTATCCGGAAAATCATTTATCTCCATGCCCAACGATCTTTCATAGGAACGGTCGTGGCTTATGCGTAACTCCTATTATTGATAAGATTGAGAAGCTTCTGCTTATGCTCCGTGTATCTTTCGAAGGCATTTTCGAAATCCGGATCTCCTGACTTTGGTTTTTGATGCTCTAAAGATTGCTTTATCCATTCGTCTATTTCAGGCCCGATATCTTCGGGTCTGAAAAGTTCCATAGGAATACATCCTCGCCTGAAACATTCTTTTGAATCATCGGCCCACAAAGGCATTTTATGTTTGTTTCGCCCGCCAATCCAGCGACTTTGGCAATACACCTTAGTTTTAATAGCCTGCTGTTGTTCTTCATCTTTATCCAAGGGACTATCAGATGTCCATACGATGTCGTATTCCTTTACATAGAGGAAGTATTTTTCCCATTGGTAGTTATTGTGCAATGCCCGCCAAATTGCTGTGAGCCGCTGTTGGCCATCGAGCAAATGCTCGGTTACTTTCGGGAAAGGCTCTTTTTGCTCGGCTGTTACCAAATAACGCGAAATGAACTGCTCTTTATCTACTTCGAGAATCAGCGTAATGCCCAAGGGCAAGTCATGCATAATGGTAGTGAGCAAACTGGAAATTCTGCCCTTATCCCATGATTCGTGGCGTTGAAACCGTGGCAACTTGATTTCGCCAAAACGAATCTTGTTATACCAGATTTCTATTTTTCGGTCTCTTGCTTGTACGCTCATAATTCTTACTGTTTTACACTCTCCAAAAACACATTCAAATTCTTTCTCAATAGCGCTTGACATTCTTTTGCCAAAGAAACACTGATTGAATATGGATGCGCCGCTTTATTTCTAAACTCGTTGGTGAGTTTGTCTAAATCTTTTAAAAATTCTGCTTCAACTATTTTTTCATCAAAGTATGAAATCGTAAATACTCTGAAATGCTGAAGCAATGGACTTTTATTCAAGGTGTTTCCTCCTTGTTTAAGTAAAGCCATTATGAAATTCATATCCCCTAGCGTGTAAGTGACTTTGTTTCGCTTTACCATCAGAGCAAACTTTTCCGTCTTTTGATTTTTTAAGTCGTCTTTCACCAACTCATCTCTGCTTATACTTATCAGTCCCTTACTATGGTATGCTTCGAAAAGCTTTTTTAAAATTTCATTTTCCAGAGTTCGACAATATTGAACCACAAAAGGGGCATAATCAGCATCTTCTAATTTACTCAACTCATCAAAAATAAACTCCGCAATGGGTAGAAATTTTTGACTTTGTAAATCCAGCAATTCCCAAAGGTCTAACCAACGTTTGATTTCTTCAATATATCCTTCAATAATAGGATGCTCATTCTTGTAAACGGCATCTAACTTGGCATCAATCTTTTGACAAAGCTTAAACAGCTTTTCATCTTGGTCTCTTGGCAGTTTTTGGATAGATGCAAAATCCAATTTTAATTCTTGAATGATAACCAAGACTTTCTCTAGCTTATTATCAACTGAACGCAATTGCGATTCAATTCTATCGAAACGGTCGTTAAGAAAGGATAGAAAAATGTCAAATCCTGACAATGATCCACTATTATAAATTGCAACTGGTTCGCTTACAACAGATTCTTTTAAATCATTTGAAGAAGCATTTATAAATGATTTCAATACTTCCAGGCGATTTAATAATTCAGCTTTGTCGGCCTTAGCCAGCGAACTGTTACCTAATAGATTTAAATCAGAAACCGGTAAAATCGGGATTTTGATATTCGCTAAGTCTTTTTTGCCAAGATGCGGTATCGTTATGCCTTTTCTTAAATCTTCGGCTTGTGTTTTAAAAATGCGTTTGCCTTCATCGGTTTGCAGGTAGCTTAAAATATAATCTTGCTTGGAAGAACGTATGATAGCTAAATTATTGGAAGCAATAGCAGGAAAATCACCTGTTTGATAAACATACATTTTCAGGTCATTGAAAATGGTACTGATTACAATATCTCCCGGCTGTAGAATGTATCTGTAATCTTTTTCAGATAAGTCCCCCTTAGAAACATACTTAAAGGCTGATTCTGTTTTCAATCCCTCTTTTTGGATATGCACAGGCTTTAAATACAAATAATCTCCCTGTCCTTTAAGCGTGTCAGCAGGAATCATTTTGCCTTTAATGATTTCGGCTAAGTCCTGAAGTTCCTTTGTTTGAAAACTCTCTAACTCTCTGTAAAAACTACTTTCTTTAGCCAGGTGATATTCCGGATCCCATCTTTCTAAGAGTTTTTCTTTGTTGTAGATAACTGATGATGAGTTTTGATACTCCTTCTCCAAGCTATAAAACTCGTGCAGTTGCGTTAGCTTAACCTCTATGTTTTCCTGCTTCCCAATAACCAGTATGGCCGTTTTAATTTGGACATTTCTGATGCTTCCTAATGGCAGGGCAATAATTTCTTTCAAATAACCTATAAAGTCATTTCTGAAATTTTTAAATTGGCCGCTTAATAACACGGAATAAGGCACAAGCATAATCGCTCTACCATTTTCTGCAAGCAGTTCGTATGCTTTGCGCAAAAAAGCTTCTTCACCCGGAATGCGTTTGCCATCCAATTCTATTCGCATTCCAAAAGGGATGTTCCCAACCACTAAATCATACTTAAGGGAAAAAGGATATTTGAACGAATCTGCCGTAATGACGTGCAGGTCGGGAATAAAATATTTGGTTAATTCAGCCACATTCTCTACGATTTCAACTCCCGTTAAATCATCTATTTCATTTTGCAGATAATAGAGAATGTTGCCTGTGCCGCAACAAATATCAATGGCACTTTTGGGGTTATTCTTTTGGGCTAAATGACTGATTAATTTGGCAATGCTGTTAGGTGTGGTATGCAACTGAATGCGATAATCATTGGCAACAAATTCCAAAATCTCATCCTTGGAAATATCCAACCCGGATGCTTTAATTGCTTCCAACAAGGTCTTGAAGTAGGTATAGTCCTTTCCTTCTGACCTAAGTTGATTGATGATATGTTCCAATTGCTTACTCATACTTTACACTTCAATTTGTCCGTTCATTAGTTTAGGTAATAAAATATCCCGTGCCTCCCGGAGTTTGGCGTTTTGTTCTGCTAACACAATTTTAAGTTTTCGCATATTGTTCAATTCTTCCAGTTCATTCTTCATTGAATCTTTTGGCTGAGCAATGAAAATTTCTTCCAAATGCTTTTTTCCTAAATGAGCTACTGTCGCACCTGAAATTGTTGTTTCATAATAATGAATTGGTTCTTTGAGTGCTTGCCATAAATAACTTTGGCAGAGTTCATTTTTTGCACGAAGTCGGCAAACTCGCTGCACCAAATACCCTCTTTGCCCAAGCCATTCATTCATATGAAATTCGCCATCCATTCCTATAAGCAAATCACCTTTTTCAACCCAATAATGGTTATCAACCTCTTGGGTAGTATATGATTTAGTCATTTGACTTGGAATATCACGTATCCGTATAATCGGAATTCCTTCACCATCTTCATTAAATGCTTCCGCCTTAAAGGCAAAACCCATTTGAATATCAGCAAAGTCATACAAGTTGATTTTTTCAGCTTCTGATAAGTCTATTTGCATCAATTTATACATAAGACTCGCCTTCTCCTCCAACAACTTTATCCGCTTCAAATTATTCTCTATCAAATCATCATAAGCCGATAAAATGGAGGCGATGCGACGTTGAGTGGGGAGGTGCGAAATGTAATTTACATCAATCTTGTGAAGCACATTTCTATCTAAGCCAGGTACTGCAGATGCTCCGTTAAATTTTTCTAAGTTCAGGGTTTTTAAAAAATAATAAATGAACCTCGGAACATTTCCTTTGAAGTCTTGGACATATAGGGTAGTGTTCAAAGGCCAATAATCTCCATTGATATAAAAAAGCAGGCCAAGCGTTCCATATCGTCCTGTTACTACACCCTCTCCCGATTTTGCGGGTTCAGAATGAAAATCAGTAACGCCAGAAGACGAAATAATCGGCACAAAACCTTGTTTTCGTTTTTGGCTTGGCAAATCGTAACCTCTCTTAAGTTTAATTACTTCTCCTAAAGATTTTCTTTCCCACTTCATAACGCCATCTCTTTAAAATTTTCAGCAATAGCATTGGCCAGCGCCATCGCTTCTTCGTTCAATCCTTCCAACTCAATGTGTATTTCGTACAGGCGTGCTTCGTAGTCAAAGTCCTCATCTGTGGCGGTGTCCACGCCTACATATCTGCCCGGGCTGAGGCTCCAGTCTTTGGCTTCTATTTCAGCTTGGGTTACTACTTTGCAAAGTCCTTCCACATCGGTATAAACGCCATCGGGAAAACGGCTGATGAGCCAATGTGCTTGTTTCCAAAAATATTCGGTTTCGTGCAGCAAGCCGGGTTCTTCTTCATCGGGGTTGCCGCTGAGTTGTTGTTGCAGGGCTTTAAGAGACGGAACATGTTCCGTCTGTACATTCAAAGCCTTCCAATCTTTGTTTTTGCTCAGTTGGTATTCTTTGGCGGCTGTGCTGATGGCGTCCAGCAATTGCTTAATGAGTTTGTCTTGTGGTTTGCGTAGCGTTTTGCACAAGTGGGCAATGCTTTCTAAAATGTCAATGTCCGTCCCGATAGCTATCGGGACTTTCTTCGCTTCTGAAATCAGCTTGTTTTGTTGTTCGTAAATGCTTGCGGTTTCTTCAATGTTCAGGGCATCTACAAACACTTGTGCTTCCTTATTTTCTTTGGCGTATTTGGTTGCAAAGTCACTTACGGTTTTCAGGACTTTCTGCAATTGCTTTTGCAGTTCGGTGGTGGCTTCGGCTGTTTTTTGGGCTAAGTCGGCAGACGTTTGTAAATAGCTTTTTACCGTGCGCTCAAACTTTTGGGTGTTGCCTCTATACAGGTTTACAATGCAAATGAGGTTTTGCAATTGCTCGGGGCTAAAGTCGTTTACCTTGCTCGTTACCTTGCGGTAAATTTTTCGGGCATCCAACATCAGCACTTTGTCGCTTTTGGTTGCGTCGCTTTCTTTTGCACGGTCAAAAAACCACAGCGTGCAAGGCAATGAACGGGTATAGAAAAAGTTGTTGCCAATGGCCATCATCACATCTACAGAGCCAGTTTTTACCAGTTTTTCCCGGATGTCTTTTTCGCTATGCCCGGCATCGCTGGCAGAAGAAGCCATCACAAAACCTGCCCTGCCTGTTGGTTTCAGGTAGTTGTAGAAATACTGAATCCACAAATAATTGGCGTTGTCGTTTTTGGGCAGGTTTACTTTGCCGTCCAATAACAAACGAGGGTCTTTCTTAACGGCATCTTTGGCTTTGTCCACACCGTCCACATTAAACGGAGGATTGGCCATTACAAAATCCGCACCACCCACAAGGCTGTGTTTGTCTTCGTAAAAAGTATTTCCTTCTTGTATGTTGCCTTCCAGTCCGTGCACTGCAAGGTTCATCTTGGCCAGTTTGGTATTGAGTTCGGCTTTTTCCTGTCCGTAAAAAGTAACTTTCTCAGCAGGTTTAAGTCCTTCGCTTTCTATAAAATAGCCCGTTTGCACAAACATACCCGCACTGCCGCAGGCTGGGTCAAACACAATGCCGTGGTCGGGTTCAATGACGTTTACAATGGTTTGCACCAAACTCATAGGCGTAAAAAACTCTCCGCCTTCCTGTGCGCCGGTCATTGCAAACTTGTTGAGGAAATATTCGTAAATCTTCCCAAACAAATCGCCTTCGGCTTTCTGCAACACTTCTTTATTGAAAATGCGGAGCAGTTCCCGCAACAAGTCTTTGCTGAAAATGGAAAAGTTTTTGGGTAATACCCCCTTGAGGTTGTCGTATTCGTCCTCAATCAGTTTCATCGCATTGTCAATCGCCTCGCCTATGTCGGCACTTTCGGGCAATGAAACCAGATAGTCAAACTGTGCCTTGTCGGGCAGGAACATTGAGTTTTGTTCTTCAAAGTCTTTTTTAGTCAGCGGTCGTTTGCCGCGCTGCGGATGCACAGGCAAATCTTTTTCTACTTCCACTTTTACTTTTTGAAATCGGTTGTAAGCGTGGCGTAAAAATATCAGTCCCAATACAGGCATTGAGTATTCCGAAGCAGTCAGTTTACTGTTAGCTCTGAGTTGGTCTGCAGCTCTCCACAGTTCGGCTTCTAATTTTCTAAGTTGTTTTCCTTGCATTTATGTTTTATCTCTTTATGAAAAATTCGTATTCAAAGTTATCATTTAAATTGCTTACCATTCTGAATCATCTGTTTGGTTAATCTCCACTATGGAAGCCATTGCTTTATAACGTAGGAGTTACGCAAAATAGTTAACTTCCGTCATGGAGATAGAATTATACATCGCACAATTGTTGAGCACTCCGTCGGGAAACAGCTGTGTTCGTGCCGCAGAGGTGCTGAAGGTTAGCCATGACAAAGTCAACCGGCTGTTGAACGAGGGCGCCTATACGGGCAAAGACCTTTTTGACAAAGCAGCTCCCAACCTGGTTTTGGAAGGAGGTCAGCTAAGCCTGGATGACTCCGTTGCCGATAAGCCCTACTGCGATCCGGAATCCAACCCCCTGGTAGCGAAACATTGGTCTGGTAAGCATCACAAACCCGTGCTGGGGGTATGTCTGGTTACCTTGATCTACACCGATACCCGGGGAATGAGCTTGCCAGTGAATTTCAGGATATTCAACCCCCACGACGTTTTTTTGAAACATGATCTGCTCCAGCAGATGGTCCGCGAGGTATTCCAATGGGGTTTGCGACCCCGTTGGTTTAGCGCCGACAGTTGGTATTCGTCCATTGAAAACTTGAAATTCCTGAGGAACCAGGAAGTAGGTTTTCTCGTTGGCCTGAAAAGCAATCGCACCGTCAGCACACAGCCTGGGCGGTATGAACAGGTCGGTGAAATCGGGGATATCCCTGAGGACGGATTGGTCACCCACCTGAAAGGATTTGATTTCGTAAAAGTATTCCGGACAGTCGCCCCGGACGGCGACGTGAGGCATTACGCCGTTTACGAAGCAAACCCCAGGCAACGGTCGCGCATCAACCGGGAAGTCTTTAAGCAGGTCAAAGAACTACATTGGCACATTGAACAAATGTTCCGTACAATCAAGCAGGTTTGCAGCCTCGAATCCTTTTTGTGCGCACTGTCAGGGCTGTAAACACCCATGTTTTCTGCGTACTTAGAGCCTTTCAACGCCTGGCTTGCTGGACCAAAGATGGACTAATTCCGTCTCCGTATGCTATCCGGAAAATCATTTATCTCCATGCCCAACGATCTTTCATAGGAACGGTCGTGGCTTATGCGTAACTCCTATAACGTTTAAAAACATCCAGACTGTCTTTGATTGCTTGATATTCTTCGTGGTCTCTAAGTTCGTCATCTATTATATCAAAAACCTAGTAGTTGGAGATTACAAAGCATTTCTTGATGGCTCTGGTAATGGCCACATTCAATCGGTTTGGGCTGTAGAAAAAGTTTAAACGTCTCATCGATTCAAGAGAGTGAGAATTGGCAAAACTGCAGATGATATAATTTCTTTCCTGTCCTTGCATACCGTCAATCGTGTCAACTAACAAGGTATCAAAAGGCTTGGAGATAGATATTGGCAGAACTTTTTTAACTTCTTTTTTAAGTTCTCTTACTTGTGCTCTGAATGGTGACATAATACCGATCTCTTTTATGTTTACACCATTCAGTAAAAGGGCAGAAACCAATTCTGCAACAAGTTTGGCTTCGTGTGGTGAACGGCCATTTGCATCAAATCATATACAGACTTTGTAACTTCATTGATTGGTTTTTCAAAAAGCCCTTCTAACGTCGTTTCAAGTAAACTCCCGTCTTTTCCGCAAGTTAGCCCTTGTTCAGAAAGGCCATAGCTTATCCACATTCCACCATTCTTGCCGAAAATTGGTTGTGCGTCTTTGACAAGCCCTGCAAGTGATAACTTTTCGATGTGTGCAGTCACAGGTGCAACTCCTGCCTCTTTCAAAAGGATGCTTTCGCTTGGGTCTGTCAATGAACCGTTTTTTTCAGTTCCAAGTCTGATAATTTCTTTAGCTATTTCTAAATTGAGTTTCATTCAAGTTATTTTGTTGTTCCTGAAATCGCCGCTAACTAATGTGATCAAAGCCACAACGTGGCTGTTTATACTTTAAATCTGGTTGTTTTGCCCCCATTAAGCTCCAGATAAACCGCCCTTGCAGAAACATTCAAATCTTTTCACCATGCTGACCTTATAAATAAAAGGCTATCCAAATCTACTTCATAGGTTCTCTGATAGCCTTTTCTCATTGGACTCTAAGGTACCTCTATGCCATTAACGACAGAATGACTTTTATCACCTTTAGCCCTGAACTTTTCGCCCACAACGCAAATAAGATTTCTTCTAAATGTACCATTCGCATAAGCGAAATGATTTTAGTCAATCTGCTCGGAGAAGCCATAATTTTTTACCCTAAGGCAACATTTTTGAGTTTGCGTTTTATGCGTCGGCTCACTGAGAAAATCCTCGTCAAAACCAGGACGGCATCTTATGTAAATAATACATCTATCGGGTGTCATCAAGCCTAATTCTTTGGGAACATTCGCATCCCGGAATGAAAATTTCTGCTTTTCTATTATTTCCAATAGTTATTGGTATTTAAATTATAAAAAGATAACTTTTTCATAGCCCTTGGATATGGAGCACAAGCGAATTAAAATTTCTATCAAAAGCAACACCTTCATTAAGAAATTTGAAATGTATTTGTTAAAAAAATTAGACTACATATATACAATTCAAAAAGAACCTAATAAATGAATCATCTTTTTTAACTTATTAAATTCATTAAATATGATTTCTTCTTTCAACAAAGGAATTTACAATGTTTTTCCTACCAAAAATGTTGACATTCATGAACTCGTAACAATGATCATGTTTAACTCCTATAAAGAAAAGATTTTTCAAATCCGTGATTTAAGGGAGAAAAACCAGGAGTATAAATCTTTAAAAAAAAGCCTCCCATACTTTACCCCAAACTGTATGGTAAAGAAAAGGAGTCTCAAAAAAGAAGAAGATTTCAAAAAAAACTTTTTGGAATTCTCAGGATACTTTTTTCTGGATATAGATGTTTCTTCTGACCTGCCTATGTTTAAGAAATCTATCATAGAAAAATATAAAGATATAGCTACCCTTATATGTTATTCCTGTAGCATGGGTGGAGTTTCTATTTTGGTTAAAGTAACTAATTCTATTGCCAAGGAAAACTTCCATCTAATTTATGACTCCATAGTGTCTGAGTATTTTAAAGAGGAGCCAATAGATCCAGATACAAAGGATATAGGACGTGCCTGGTTTCTTACCTACGATCCTGATCCTTACTTTAATCCAGATAATTCAATCACCTTAAACGAATTCACTTCCTATTCAAAACAAAAAAAAGGTTTAACATCGTTCAAAACCAAGGAAAAGGAGGGAAAAGAACCTACAGAAAAAGGGGGGGAATGCAACGTATATATACCCCTACTATACAATATACGTTGAAATCACCCCCCCAAATGACGACAAGGACAAAATGGATTTAAATAACATTCAATATAAAACTTCAGTACCGGTAGAAAAGCCAGTGGTAGATGTTTTTGAAGAATATATTGTCGAATTAAAAATACCAAGTTATATACCCGACGGGGCAAAGCATAAAATTTTTAAAGCCATAATACACCAGTTGGTGGAGTTGAACAAAGATATTTCAGAGCCTGATATTTACCGCTTTATGTATCACGTCAATTCCGGTCGGGCAGTCCCCCCAATGGATAAAAGAAAGTTGGACACATTAATTGATTTTAACATTAAAGAGATAAGAAACAACCCGGATTACAGCTATAGCAACTATATAAAGCGATGCGTCCACTTTAATTCAAACTGCTCCCTGCCGGGCCAATTAAAGCGGGCAATCTCCTCCAAGCTAAATGGGAAGATGAAGAACAACGAGTCGATTGAAAAAATCCAGCTTGCAAAGGAACTAATGGTAAAGGAAGGAATAAAGCCTACCATTAAAGGGATAGCCAGAATAACCGGGCTCGACCGAAATACCGTTCGGAAAAATTTTAACAAGCCCCTGAACGACCTTTCGAAAGAAGTGGATAAAATCAATGAAGAATACTGTATTCAGGGTTACTACAACACTGCTATCTCAATATCTGGAAGTATAAACACCCATGAACAGGAGGTAAATAAAGAGTTTGGAAAACCCAGGAATATCGATTTAAGCACAATGGATTTCTACCAAAACCATACCGGATCGTTGGGATATTAATTGTTCAAGCTATTTTAAATGAATGTATTTCCCCCAAAAAATGAATTCTTACCAGGGCTTAATAAAGAGACACGCTTAATAATTTGAGTTCAATAAAAATAAAATGTTAAAGTTTTGTTAAAATTAGCAAAATCTTACCCCCAAATGTATTTCTTAAAATCACGCCCCTATTTATGATAAAATAATAGGGCCCAAGTAGCACTTACTTATGGAAATGGAGGGATTATCTAAAATCATCAAAGATATCGTTCGTCACGAACTGGAAGAACTTTCAGTAATTCAACCCACATCGAAAACCACCCCTGAATGGTTCACCAGGGAACAGGTGGCAGAATATTTTAAGGTAAGCCTGGGTACTGTTGATAACCTCTCCAGGAATGGAGTCCTGAAAAAGCATTATGTAGGAAGGTCGCCCAGGTTTAAAAAGGATGAGATACTTCAGGCCTTGGATAGCTATCAAAAATTTCAAAGTCTGAACCGTTACCGTAAGGCAGGGTAAAAGAATAATTGTATCAGAAGCCTTTCTTCCAATACCGAATAGGTTGATTCCTACATTGGGGGATCTTGGCTTCGTTACTCCTGTTTCTTTGATTGCGTCCCAGCGCCTGGTTCTGATACGCTTTGGCTCCATCCAAAACAAACGTAAGGCCCAGCACATCATTGGTCACTCCACTTTTGATGCTGAACAACGTAAAGAACAACTGGTTTTCGTAGGTTTTGAAAGTACTCGCTGTAGTGAATTACTCTGGCGTTCCTGTATCGAAACTCCGAACAGGTTTTACTACGCTTTGCCGAATTCCAGCCCTATTCCCAAAAACTGTTTTTCCGACAATCTGGTACTGGCATTCCATTGCCGGTCATTGCGAACATCTTGATACCTGATTGCCATTTATCGCTTTTTGAATCAATGATGCGTTTATTCGATAATCAATTAGTTACACCCTTACAACTCTAGTTTTTTTCTAACCCCCCAATAAATAAAATCAACTTTCTGAAATTAATCAAACCTAGGTATAAGATTCCATCTGATTTACCCTTCTTTAGAGTAAGCCAAACTAATAAAACATAGCAAGAACAATTCAGATTTAAACACACTACAAAGCCTTCTAAAGAGACAATACAGGAATAGGGGAGGGGAGTGCAAAAGAAAAAATAAGGCGTCTAAGGGTCTGTAAACGACGTACACGGCAAACTGGCAACAAGGGTGTCACGAACAATGGAAGGGAGGCAAGAGAATAGGCACACAACAAGATGGAATAATGGCACAAATAAATTTGCTGGAATGAATTCCATGGAACTATACCTTTATGATGTAAGATTTTCTCGGGATACAGAATAAATTAAAAAAAATGATCTGGTTTTTAAAAATTTAATTTGGTGCATTGTGAAGTTTTAGATGGCCACTGGTCGTTTACCCGTTTCAGAAACAACATGGAAATGATGTATTCCTTGTATTCCGAAGCGTCCATGTTTCCACGCAGGATGTCACAAGCCTCAAAAAGGAAGGTTTCTAAACGAGATAATGAAATTTTATTAGCCATGTTTAAACTGTAAATTTAGTTGGTGGATTTCATGGAAATAACCGTTAGCGAGCTTTGGGAAGACCATGGACTCAGGGAATATTTTATTATCTTATGATTTAAGATTCCCTGGGAGGTATGGTCGACCGTAGTTTGCTTTTACTAGTTTTTAATAATTTGAGTACATTCCGGGGAAAGTGGTTTTTGATGTTTCATTTGTTTGAGGTTCATTTATATATTTTTGACTTTTTAATAGAGTAAAACGTTACCACTGCCGACGTGCCTACGTTTCGGAGGCATGATAGGCAGTGGATTGCTGTAGGCATCTATGATTTATTTTGGATCTCGATAGTTTCCGGTTGTTTAATTTTTATCTCGCCCTGACCGCTCAATAATAGTAAATCATCATCAAGTTGAAGTTTCAGTCCAATCGCTCTACCTTTTTCTATTAAATTCAGAAACGCATCTGCTTGTTGAATTTTTGTCTCTATATCTATTTTATTCGCTTCGGAATAAGTTTTCCTTGCTCTTGCCTCTATTTCATGGGTCTCAGCAATTATTTTTTGATTCTCTGCTTGTTTCTTCTTCCATTCTGGAATAAAAAATATTATTTTCTCTACAAGTTCCGCCCAAGACTTCAAGTCAATTGAAAGCAATGATTTTAATGAACCCTTTGAAGGCTGAATTAATTTGATGTTTTCGGAACCGCTAATTTCCTTCAAAAGTCCTATCAAATCTGCGGTCAACCTTAATTCCTGTTCATAATCTGAATTCTCAAATCCAATTTGTATTCCTATTAATTTTTTACCTTCTGCATACTCAAAATCGCTTTTATCTATGATATTCTCATTCAATAACTGAATCGCTCTTTTGAGATTAGCAATAAACTCAAGTATCTTATTTTGATTAAAGTAAATAAAGTTGAAATTTCGTATATCTGTTGGCACTTGTTGTGGATCAGTGAGAATTGCAAGTACAGGCTTGCCTTGACCAAGTGCTGCTCCAACTTCAAAGTTCACATAACTGCTCCTGCCATTAAAAACAGCAATTACGAAATCTGCCTCACGTAAACCCTTTACTATTGTATCATAAATTGATACTCCAACTTCTATTTCGTTGATGTCAAGCCAAATTCTCAAATTGAGTTCATTCAAAATTGGCAAAATTGTATTTTGAACAAACACTTTGTCAGAATGTGCATAACTCAAAAAGCACTTATTTTTACCCATGTTTTTTACTTTTTTAGTTGTAGCAGTTCACGCTTAATCAAAATTTATACGTTTACTGATATCATCAATATTTTTTGGTGTTGCTCTCTCTGTTTTTCCTTTTGTTTTGCTAACTCCTTCCTTTCAAGAAGCACTTCACTTAATTTTTGGTTAGCAGTCTGGACAGCAAGTTTAAGGGTATCTTTATGATATTTTTCCACCTCTTCAATTGATGTCCCATCTAATATGATTTTACTTCCATGTACGGAAGCGATCCCAGGTCTATGCATTGATGTAAACCTTGATGGTCTGTCCCATGCATTGATAAAAAGGCGAACCCATTCAACCGAAGGTGTTTGGTTAAGATTAAAGGGGATTCTATATAAGGCACTTCCTGAACTGCCATCATTTCGGGGTTCAGTGACTTCATCCACCAAAATCCCGGTGATTTTTATTGGTGGTTGTTGTTCTTCGTCTTGTTTGCTCGATGAAGAAGCACTCAATTTGGGAGTTGCCCTAATTTTTCCAAGAGGAGGGGCTGATTCTCGAGAATTAAGCAAAGTGGCTTTTAAGTCACTATAATTGCTAATATACTTTTCTTCATCTGATAGGTCTATATAGTATTTGCCACTGAGCCAAGAAGGCATTGCAGTATCCTTTGTACCAGATTTAATTATTGGGATAAATTTTCTATGGTTTGATTTTTGTAAAACCTCAGCAGTCATTACATCTCCTTCATAGCCAACTCCGCCTGACCTTTTTTCTGATTTTTCCTTGTATTTTAGAGTACATACAATAAGAACGAAATCGTTTTCGCGGACTGACTTTTCCATGAAATGAGGCAATTGGTCTCCTGGCACTACTTCCCACTGGTCAAGTTTTACATCAATCCCATCAGTTCTTAATTTAGTGGCTAAATCTTTCACCCATTTTTGGGCTTCTGTGCTTTCCCAAGCGTATGATATAAATGCTGTCGGGTTGCTCATATCTATCATTTTTTTTTGCCTACAACTACTGTATATCCGCAACTCCACTAAAGCAAACCCTAGGATATTTCACCCTTACTTAGTCACTTACAATTGCGGGTATATCGCATATCTGCGAGGACATCTCCTCCTTCTTCTTTCACCTCCACTTATTCGAATAAGTAGAGGTGAAATAAGAAGAAAGCTCCCCTTAAATATATCCTCATATCTCCAAATCATCCAACAGGCTTTTGACCTAGCCCCAGTTTTTTCCGTGCTCCGGGTATAGTGGAGTCTCCCCAAACAAAAAGGCCATGACAGATCACTTCATCCAGCATCTCCCACAGCCTCTCTTTTCTGGCAAGCAATTTACTTCTTGATCGGTAAAATAACAAGAAGATTACTGTCAAGCACCTTACTGATTTTTGTCAATTCTCGGCAAAGGGCAGGATTGTTGCCTTGTTTGTACGAGAATCGATCTTCTTTGTGGGGCATTGGTTTGGTCGCCCAAATGGAAAAGAGTGCACTAAGTCAATGGTAAGCCCTAAAGAGGTGCATATTGAACCAAGTCAGGACTTGAGTGGACAAAGCCAATCATGCTATCTGGAAACCCAATTTGAGGCACTTGTGTACCGCACATGTGAAAATGCATGGACGAGAGAGTAGGGTAGAGGTATTACCCGCCCAAGTCTCAGGAGGAAACCTCAAACGAAAAGGGAAATTGCTTACCCACTTGTCCTGGAGAGCCTCTTTACCAATGGGAAATGATCAGGCGCTTCCTCCACAGCTACCTCAGTCTGTACGATATGTACGTTCAAGAGATCTTCTCCAACCAACAGTTGGAACACCCAAACCTGGGTAAGTCCATCCAGGGCAACTGGGGGCAGCTCCTCAAAATCAGCTTCGAAGGCTTTCGAAAACGCTTTCCCATCCAGAAGTTGGATAGGCCCTCGGGAAAGGATATAGTCCCGCCATTGCATACAAGCTTCCTGCAAATTTTCTCCAGGGTGCTGACTGATGTAGGTTCCATTCTGAAAGTCAGTGATAAAAGTGTAGGTAGCCATATCAGTTTCCTTTTTTGTTTTGGGAGTGGTTCTCTCCGGTAAAGTCCTTTTTCTTTCTCAAACGCTCCAGCTTCTTTCGAAGTTTCCCCAGGTTCTGCTTATCCTCTGCTGATTTGTTGGGTTGCCGCAGTTTTTCCATATACTCGGCTTTGGTCTTTTCATATTCCTCTGCGGCTTTTTCCCGGGCCTTCAGGTTGGCGTGCTTTTCATTTTTGCCACTTTTTTTGGCCATTTCAAGCCTATACTCCTGCTGGGGATACCAGGGAATGCTGCCAAGAGCCAAAAATGCTAAAGCCAAGCCAATTGCGAGTATAGTAAAAAATGTCAATTTACCCTGGGAATGCTTAACAGTTGCTATATCCATTTTTGCTACTATGGCTTTATTTCTCAATAAAGCTACGGAATTTAATACAGGTTTGCAAGGGAAGAATTTAAAGAATATCTTCGTGAGAAGGGTCTTTTAAGCTTTAAGTAGTATTGGAGATATTCCGGGATGTTGACAAACAGGATAGAAATGCATTCACCACCATGATTACCAGACTTACAGCTTTATCCAGACAGGAAAAACGCTGAAGGCTGGGCATTACTCAAGAACGGATGTTCCATCGTGACAAAGACTTACGGGGGGTATTTTTGTCAATAAAGAATAAATTTGTTGAAATTTATACCGTTCGAGCGCAGATTTGGTAAATTGACCTGGCCCTATTGACGGGCTAAGTTGGGGGAGCCAGGAGGATAGGAGTCAGACTGTTTGTTCAGTAAAGAAAAAGGAAGATGCTGAGAAACTATTACGCTGGTATAGAAGTCACAGGAGTCGCAAAGGCATATTATGTTGGTCAAGATGTGTCAATAGATTGAGAAGGGCATTAAAGCATAAAAATTGATAGCATTATTTTATCGGTTTTTTGAAAACTAATTAGATGGAAGTGCAGCTTTACATTCCGGAAAGAATCGAATTGGAAGATTTGATTCTAAAGAATCCTCCAAAATTCAAACCATTTCACAAGGATAACCTTATTTACATCCTGCACCTCATTACTTCCATACCAACAGAAAACAAAAGGATAATGGAAGAAGCGAAGGATGGGTACACCCCCATACATAAAGAAACGTTACGTCAATTTGTGCCAAATTATGCAGAGCATATTGAATACCTTAAGCTGTTAGAAATAGTCGATGTTAAACGACAATAGGAGTTACGTAGCCACGACCGTTCCTATGAAAGATCGTTGGGCATGGAGATAAATGATTTCCGGATAGCATACGGAGACGGAATTAGTCCATTTTGGTCGCAGCCAGGCGTGAAAGGCTCTAAGTACGCAAACATGGGTGTTTACAGCCCTGACAGTGCGCACAAAAAGGAGGGCAAACCTGCTTGATGGAACATTGTTCAATGTGCCATGTAGTTCTTTGACCTGTTAAAGACTTCCCGGTTGATGCGCCGTGCCTGGGGTTTGCTTCGAACGGCGTAATGCCTCCGTCGCCGTCCGGGGCGACTGTCCGAATCCCTTACCAATCAAATCCTTTCGGTGGGTGACCAATCCGTCCTCAGGGATATCCCCGATTTCACCGACCTGTTCATACCGCCCGGGCTGTGCTGACGGTGCGATTGCTTTCAGGCCAACGAGAAAACCTACTTCCTGGTTCCTCAGGGTTTTCAGGACAAACCAACTGCGGCGCTAAACCAACGGGGTCGCAAACCCCTGACCGCGGACCATCTGCTGGAGCAGATCATGTTTCGAAAAAGGGAAACCTGAAATTCACGGAAGCTCATTCCCCGGGTATCGGGATCAGGTAACCACACCCCCCCGGGTTTGTGATGCTTACCAGACCAAGTTCGCTACCAGGGGTTGGATTCCGGCGCAGGGTATCGGCAACGGAGTCATCAGGCTTAGCTGACCTCTTCCAAAACCAGGTTGGGAGCTGCTTTGTCAAAAGGTCTTTGCCCGTATAGGCGCCCTCGTTCAACAGCCGGTTGACTTTGTCATGGCTAACCTTCAGCACCTCTGCGGCCGAACCGCTGTTTCCCGACGGAGTGCTCAACAATTGTGCGATGTATAATTCTATCTCCATGACGGAAGTTAACTATTTTGCGTAACTCCTAGACAATATACTGTAGGCCAGAAATCAGGTGGATTGCGATTTACGGAGACTTATAGAGGGCAGGGATTAAAAGTAGTGGCTATTTCAAAAACTACCCTTGTCAACAGGATCATGATGGAGGAGCAAAAACGCAAAAAAATAGTGGACGATGAGTATCCCTATTTGACAAAATGGTTCGAAACAGCACAGTTGGAAATTGATCTGGAAGAGGCAGAAGAATGTTTAATCAGGATTTACAAAAAAGACCTGAAAGAGATGCCAGTTGAAAATGCAGATTTTAGATTCAAGAGAAATTATTCCAATGTCCTTCGTTTGGCAAATGGAGATTATAGATATGGCGTAGATGGAACGGCTAAACGTTTTCATACAAATCTAACCAATATAAAAAAGGAATTAAGAAATTATATCACTTATAATCAGGAAACATTGGGAAGTATAGACCTGAAAAATTCCCAGCCCTATTTACTGCAAGCTATTTTTGAACCGAAGCCATTTAGGTATCTTAAAGTCGAGGAAAAGATTAAAGAATTTAATCCAAAATTCAATATCAACAACAATGAATTTCAAATAATATCAGGGAGATTAATAGATGCAAAATCGTCTTTGGAAAATGTTATAGTTTCTGTTTCGGGATCACAAGAACTAACCAACTTTAGAAGCACAACCCGAGAAGGTACATTTTATGAAAATGTAGGAAAGCAATTTGTGAAAAAACAAGAAGACCCCACTCAATTAAGTAGCGAATACAGAAAATTAGCTAAAAAAGGAACTTACCAGGTTCTGTTCGCAAAAAACAGTGCAATAAATTATTCGAAGGAAATTAGAATTTTCAAGAATGAATTTCCTCTTATTTATGCCTTTGCATATGCTATTAAGCAAGGACAACATAATACACTTGCATTGACACTGCAATGGGTAGAAGCAAAAATGATACTGGGAATCATTTGTCGTAAAATTAATGAAGAAAACCCAGAGATACCTTTATTCACAATACATGATAGTATAGTGACAACTGTCCAAAATTTAGAAAAAGTTGAAGACTATGTTAAGGTATTATTCAAAGAAGTATTCGGTGATACACCAAGTTTAGAGAAAGAAATTTGGAAAAATTCAAAATAACCTATTTACTAAAATTCTACTTTGTTAGAGCAGTTTTTCTTTCAGAGCACAGAAAAAACCTAACTATTCTTTTTCTTCGTTTCCAGTGTTCAAAGAGTTTTTTTTCAGCCCCTATAATAAAATCTTCATAAAATCAACTTTCTTAAATTTACCAAACCTAGTATAAGACACCATCTGATATATTCTTCTTTAGAGTATGTCAATCTAATGAAACATAGCAGAATAATTTAGATTTAAACGCACTGCAATGCCTTCTAAAGAGATTATAAAGGAATAGGGTAGGAAAGTACAAAAAGAAGAAATAAGGCGTCTAAAGGTCTGTAAACGACGTACACGGCAAACTGGCAACAAGGATGTCACGAACAATGGAAGGGAGGCAAGAGAATAGGCACACAACAAGATGAAAGAACGGAAACAAATAAATTTGATGGAATGAATTTCATGGAACTATACTATACCTTTATGATGTAAGATTTTCTCGGGGGGCAGAATAAATTAAAAAATGACCTGGTTTTTAAAAATTTAATTTGGCACATTGTAAGGTTTTAGATGACCTCTAGGTATAACGCCGAGACAATATTCCAGACCGAACCAGGCTTAGGGCTTTTCATCATTATTACTAATTCTTTTTCATCTTTTACTCATTTGATCTTTTCTTTTTAATAAATACCATGAGAAGTGTTTGCTTCACCTGTGAATGAGTGTCATTTACAAGGTAATTGATAAACTCAGATTTTGACAAACATTGATGAATAAGTCCAGGAATCCAAGGTAGTGCTGCCTTAGTCCTTTCACTGCCGTCCTGGCCTGGTCTGGTGCCGAGGTGCTTGCTCAAGCTGCTTTGGCTATCTCCAATAAGAGCTTTGATCTCAGTGTAATTAGAGCAGGAGTTCTTTCTGCTCATTTCCTAAGTGGAAAAAATCATCCCTTAACATGACGAATATCATCTAATCCTACTCCAAAAAATCGGTTATATTGCTTTTGAAAACGGGAGGCTGTGGGAGATCATGGATGAAGTGATTTGTCATGGCTTTTTTTGTTTTGGGAGGTCTGAACTTTACTGAGATCAGGAACAAACGCCGGGACAAGATCATAAGTCCGCAGGATGATTTGCAACTTTGAGGATAAAAATATATGAAAAATAACCTTACCAAATAAGGATATACACATGGATATTGGACATTACCTTACCTGGTAGGGATATACAGAAGTTGTACACTAAATTAATTGACAAACTATAAAAATGGAAATTCCGAAATTTCATGAGACGTTTTTTCCGATCTTGGAGGTATTAAGAGATGGGAAGACAATGCACTTTAGGGAACTTTATAAAATCATCAAAAAAAACTATTTTTCAGATTTGACGGATGAACAATTAAAAGAGCAGACCAAATCGGGGGACATTTTAATAGACAATAGAATAGGTTGGGGAAAAGCCTATTTGAAAAAAGGTGGATACATCGAGTATCCCCAAAGAGGGTATGTTAAAATAACGGAAAAAGGTAAAAACCAGAAACAAGATTTAACGCTTAATGAGTTAGTAGATGAAAGTACAGTTTTTGAATTTTATAAAGAGGAAAACGGGAGCAAAAAATCCGTAAAAAAGCAGACGGAAATTAAAACTACTTCATCACCTCAAGACTTAATTGATGAGGGTTTTACTAGAATAGAGCAATCTGTTAAATCAGATTTATTGAGCAAATTAAAGGGACTTGACCCATATTTTTTCGAAAAGGTAGTTTTACGACTGCTTAAAAAAATGGGGTATGGGGAATTTTTCGAGACCTCAAAATCAGGTGATGGTGGTGTAGATGGAGTTATTAATGAAGATAAACTAGGTCTTGACAAAATCTACATTCAGGCCAAACGATTTACAGAAGGTAAGGTCAGGGAAAAAGATATTCGAAATTTTATTGGAGCCATGAGTGGTGACACGAATAAGGGCGTCTTTGTAACAACCTCCGAATTTGACAAGCCTGCACTAGAAAAAGCCAAAAACGCGCACCATAAAATCATATTAATTGACGGAAATAAATTGGTTAACCTTATGCATGAATTTAATGTTGGCATACAAGTCAAGACGATTTACGAGATAAAAGAAATAGACGAAGATTTTTTTGACGAACAATAGAAATACCGTGTACAACTCTGCATGGTCTCACATAGCCGACTAAGCGCGGCCACGTAGCCCATGCCCACGTTGGGCACAATTAAAAAACGAATATGGAAATTCAAGAAGTTAAAAACCACTTTGAAGCTTTATTCAAAGAGAAAACAAAATATTATTGGATTTATATTGTCCTATCAGCCTTGATTGGAGGAGTTGGTGGATATTTGTCTTCATATGCATCCCAAAAAGGAGAAAACTGGGCTACAAAACAAGACATAGAAGAAATTACAAGAAAGATCGAAGAGGTTAAGAAAAACACTGAGCTTGCTCAATCCCTTGAAATTGAAAAAAGAAAATTAAAGTACGAAGCCATACTATCTGCTTTAAATTTGATAGATGCCCACTTTTCTCATGTACTTACTGAGAATAACCCCAAACTCCCCGTTAAACAATATTCAACTACAGTTGAAGCAAGAAAATGTCATAACAACTTAATTCTATCAATTGATAATCCTAAGATAATTGAGGTTTTTCTTGAAATTTTTTTCCCAGACGAGAGTGATAAAACACCACCGACTGACAAACTAAATGAATTCAGAAATTTAGTTCGTGCAGAGTTGGGATATGGGAACCCATTACAATTAAATAGAGAAAAAGCATGGTTTGGGAGGGCTGGATTTGAAAAGAAATAGAACTGTGCCCAACACCGTGCAGATCGGCCAGCCCTCCTAAACGTCGGGCCGTCATCTGCACCAAACGTTGCCGGTAATATAAACCAAAATGATAAGAATTAGATATATCATAAGAGAACCAATAAAAACTATGCCTTATAAATCAGTATCAGATTTATTAAAATTTTTGAGTAAATATATTTAAAAATAAATATATGAATATATTAGTAATTCACCAAACTTCATTATTGACAATTATTATAATCACGAACATGGTATTTTATTTGAGTTTACCGATAGGAGATAATCTTAAATATGGATAACTGGCATTTTGGGACAGAGTGTCCAAATATAAACACGTAGTGATAATTTCACATAGTTTTGCACGAATTGAAGATGAAATACCAGAACAAAAATATGAGATGTTTGAAGATTTAAAACATGATTATTTTAAAATTTACAGTTGAGAATATGAATGCAGATAACAGAGAAAATTATAAAGCAATTAAAGATTTCTTTCAAAAAACGCCAAGTAATTCGCAGGTTAAAGCCTTAGAATTGCTTCAAACTTTTATTGATAGTCAGGAAAAATGCTTTATATTGAAAGGTTACGCAGGAACTGGTAAAACAACTCTTTTAAAAGCATTTATTGATTATTTAAAAGCAATTGAAATACCTACGTTTATTTGCGCACCAACGGGTAGAGCAGCAAAGGTAATTTCTGAAAAAACAGAACATAAAGCCTACACGATACATAAAACAATTTATTCATACGATAATTTAATCCCTTATGCATCGGAAGACGAAGAAGAAGGTAAAAAAACTTTTAAATACTATTTTGGGTTACGCAAATTAACTGATGAACATCAAAATGCAATTTATATAGTTGATGAAAGTTCAATGATTTCAGATGTTTATTCAGAAGGTGAATTTTTTCGTTTTGGCTCAGGAAAATTATTAACAGATTTGTTGCAATATGTAGATTTGCAAGGAAATAAAAACACGAAGATTGTTTTTATTGGGGATAATGCGCAGCTTCCGCCTGTAAATTCTAATTTTTCACCCGCACTTACTGAAAATTACTTAAAAGAACAATTTAAGCTTAACACAATTATTTCAACTGAATTAACCGATGTATTTCGGCAAGTCGCGGAAAGTGGTATTTTAGAAAACGCTACAAATTTGCGAAATTCCATAAAAACATCGCAATTCAGCACATTTCAATTAAATACAAATTATACTGATTTAACACAAATAAAATCAGAAAAAGTATTAGATGAATATATAAAAGTTGTTGATAATACTATTGACAATCAATTTGATAATACAATTATTATTACGTATTCAAATAAACTTGCGTGGCAGTATAATCATTTAATTCGTTCTCATTTCTTTTGTAATAGACATAAAACAATTATAACGCAGGAAATTTCGCAAGACAAAACCATATTTGAAGAAACACCCGAAATTTCGCCAAATGACACTCTAATTATTGCAAGAAATAATTATCGGATTATTCACGACAGAGACTTGGATAATTTACCAATTGAAAAGGCTATTGAATTATTAAATGGTGATTTCGTAAAAGTGATTTCAATTGAACCAATTCAAAACAAAGATATTAGAAAGGTTCCTGTTGTAGTTGATAACAAAAAGACAATTATTGAATTGATTTTTAGGACTATTAAAATAAGCGTATTCGATGTAGAAAAGAACAATCATATCATTTCTTGTAAAATATTAGACAATTTTTTAAATTCTAAACAGCCACAATTAACATCATCTCAATTTAAAGCATTGTATATTGATTTTTCAATGCGTTTTAGAGATGAAAACCCTGAAATTGTAGAGCGGTTAAACACTGAAAACCAGAAAAGAAAGCAAAACGGACAAAAAGCAAAACAAATTGAAGAAACAGAAGAATTTAAAATGGCTATTAAAAACGACCCTTATTTTAATGCTTTATTAGTAAAATACGGCTACGCCGTAACTTGTCATAAAGCACAGGGCGGTGAGTGGAATAATGCTTTTGTTGATTTTGAAGGTTTTTCCGGACACAGAAACGCAAACTTTTTTCGTTGGGCTTATACAGCTTTAACAAGAGCGAGTAAATTTTTATTTACGGTAAATGCCCCGATAGTTAAAATTACATCTGCATTAAGTTGGACTGATTTTGAGAATATTACAGAAAATATTCATTTCCCGCCACTTAACAGAAAGATTAAAACTGAAAATATCGTTTGTAATTTTCAATTTTCAGAAGATAAACAATTTTTAAAAATTCATTTTCTTGATTTATTACAAAAAATCCAGCCTGAAAATATTGAAATTGTGGAAGTTTTTCATAATCCCAAAGGCTGGAATGAAAGATATACTTTCAAAAAGGAAGTTCAAAATGCTGTAATTGATTTTTATTACACAGGAAAAAATACTTTTTCAAAATCAGTAGTTATTAGTTCAATTCCACAAGAATTTGCAAATCAAATCTTAGAACTACAAAAAGTTGATTTTGATTATGAAGAAACGTTTGAAGAATTTGAAACGAGATTGAATTTTCCATCAGATAAACCTTTTCTAAAAGACTTTTTTGATGTGTTTTATGAAAAATTAGTGGAAAAAGATATTCAAATTCATTCGATTAAACACGAACAGTGGGCAGAAAAATATTTTTTAAGCAAAGAACGTTCAAAATTTATAATTGACTTTTATTTTGACAATAGTAAACGTTTTACAACAGCAAAACCTGATAAAACTAATTCTATTGAATTGTATAATAGCATTAAAGAAATAATTTTACAAGGGTTGTAATTATGCCAACAACAAAAGAAATATTTGCACTTAGGAAAACAGATAAACAACGAGCCTATGAATTGGCAGTTGAATTGATTAGTATATCCCCAAATGATATATGGAATAAAAGGGCATACGCTTGGACTATTTACGACCAAATTAATTTAGCTGTTTCAAACCAAGATTTTGAAAAAGCAAAATTACTTTTTACTGATTTTGAAAATTTACAAATACCGGAAACAGATGAAGAAAAATTAATTCATGAAAAATTTTCAAGAATTAAACAACATACCGACCCGACTTGGGAAATAGTTCAGAAAGCAAGAGAAGAAAGCGAAAAGAAAAACCATAAAATTGCGCTTGAACTATTACTACCTTTAACAGAAAACGGAAATAAAGAAATTAAAGACAAATGCGCTTGGGAAATATTCAGAGTTTTGAAAGATACGGTCAGAAAAACTGAGTATGATATAAATTATGTTTCAGAACTTTTAAAACATTATTTTTCATTTGCACTTGATAAACCTTCTCTGTTACATTCATTAATTCTTGAACAGGTTTAAAAAATTGACGAAAAACATCTAAAACGTTTTGATTTATTCACTTTTTATAAATCGTGGCAAATTCCGTCAGATTTTAGAGAAGAAGATTATAAACCAAACGAATACGAAGGCAGAGTTTTAATGTCCTTATCAGAAAAAGCATATTATTCATATATAAAAACGCTAATCAATAAAAAGGATAAAGAGTTAATAAATAGCTTTTTGCCTCATTTAGATGATATTATTTCAAAGCATCTAGAATATAATTGGCTACCATATTTCAAAGGTAAACTGTTGATTGCCACTTCATCAGATATTGAAATAATAAAGCAAACTTTATTTCCTTTTATTCGTCAAAAATCTAATGAGTTTTGGGCATGGTCTTTACTTTCAGAAATATATAAAGATGATGATGAATGTGCTATTTCATTTCTTTGTAAAGCATTGACTTGTAATTCAAAAGATGAATTTTTAGTCAAAGTTCGTCAAACACTTGCTAATTTATTGATAAAAAAAAGTTTATTTGCACAAGCAAAGTGTGAGATTAACAAAATTATAGAAACTAAAAAGGCTAATGACCAACAAGTTCCATATGAAATACAATCATTCACCAGTGAAAAATGGTATAATGAAACAGAATTGATGCAAAATAATAGCAAGTTTTATAGTAACAATTCTGAAATTGCCGAAGACTTGGTTTATGAAGATTTGGCAAAAAAGCATGTTGGAATTATTGAATTTATAAACAAAGAAAAAGGTATTGCTTATTTTTTAATTGATAAACAAATAAAAGGTAATTTTAAACTTAAACGGTTTAAATTAAGGTTTCGTGTTGCTGATATTTATGAATTTAAAATTCAGGAACAAGACGGTGAAAATGAAAAGTTCTATAAAGTGCTATCAATCAAAGAAACTACCAATAAAACAAATCCAGAAATGATTAGGGAATTTAATGGAACTTTAAATCTAAACGGAAAGAATTTTGGCTTTATAGATAATGTTTTTATTAGTCCCGATTTGATTGCAAATGAAAAACTAATTGAAAATAAATTAATTAAAGGAATTGCTATAAATAGTTTTGATAAGAAAAAGAATAAATACGGTTGGCGTGCAATCAAAATTCTTGAAAAATAAAAATGAGATAATAATATTTTAGATCACTTACAAATTGATAACAATACGAGTGATAAATGATGTGAAAATACCGGCAACATCGCATATGCGTTTTCGTTATCTATTACTTAAACAACTGCCTTCGACAACCCAAGCTTTTTGACCTTCCCAACGGTATTAATGCTAACACCGAGTATTTTAGCGATTTCTCGTTGGGTATAATTTTTTCGCAGGTACTCTAATACTTTTTTATTTGTTGGTTTGTTCAAAAACTTATGAACATCTTCGGTGGTGCCCGTTTTCCTGCCTAAGAATTTTCCTTTAGCCTTTGCTATAGCAATCCCCTCCAGTTGCCTTTCGCGGATATTGTTCCTTTCCATCTCACTGACAATCCCGAGTATAGAGATAATCATTTTGGAAATTGGATTCTCATGCCCCTTATCATCAAGCGTTTTTAGTCCTTGGGTAATAAACTGGATTGGAATCTGGTGCTCTGTGAAATACTTTATAGTGTTAAGAATATCCAGGAGGTTGCGACCTAATCGATCAATTTGATGAACTTTAAGCTCTGATATGGAATTAGAATGAATGAGTTCCAGAATCTTTTTTCCTCCAGGTCTTTCAAAGAATGGAACGGAGCCAGACACCCTGTCCTCGATAATTACATCATCTTTCCCTGTTTTCGCCAATTGACGGTCTGTATTTTGCAGAATGCTTGATACCCTGATGTATGTAACTTTCATTTTATCAAATTTTAACTACCCAGTAAGTTACTCTAAAATTGGGAAATAATCAATCGTTTTTACCTGTTTTGGAGGATTTTCCTCAAAAGCCAGGGTCTTAAAAAAAGGTATACTCTATTTTTAATGCCTTCATTATTGTCAGGGTAAGGGAAACCCATAGTGGTGATTTTTTTTGGAGGCTGAGTCTCCCAGAAGGCAGTTAATCAATAAAATAAAAAGGTTTTAATGTTTCCATTATTGTCACTTCATCTACTTCAGATTCATTGTTAGATATCGTTTTCTCATTTCGTTCCATGGAAATTTCAGTGATATTACTAAAATCGGTCTGAGCTAAGAGGTCAACTTTTACTTGAAGATTTTCTCTTACATAGTAAGAAAACATGGTTTGAATGGAATGGCCGGTTATTTCGCAAAGCTCTTGGGGAGTGGTTCCAGGCTTCCGCAGGAGATACGAAATAAAAAAATGCCTTAGATCATGAGGGCTCTGAATCCCGAATGCATCCCACTCGTTTTTCTGTACCATTGCTTTTTTAAACACATCATTATAGTAATTTATTGAACGAGGTTTATTTGGGCTTTGAATATAATTTGGACTTGGAAAAGTATATGGAGACTTTGGAAATAATGCGAAGATAATTTCCATAAGTTCGGTATAATACTTTCCCTCTCCATCAATTTTATTCCTGTCCTTGCTGTTATTGTTTTCACATGTGAAGTTGATTCCTTCAGGTGGAGGGAAAAGGGACAATATCTTTTCTTTAATTGGGACTCTTCTGTTTTTTTGTTTGGAGTCAATAATATGGAGCACCCAATTACCATCATTTTCTTCCCAGTAACTTGCCATTTCTTTTCTACCTAAGTTAAGATGGAGGTCATAGTAGTCTTGTTTACTTCTATATGAGAAAAAGACCTCTCCGATTCTGAAACCTCCTTTGAGCTGCAACAATGAAATAAAATATACAAATTTTTCTGAAAGTAATTTTTGTGTGGTGAAGAATTTTTTAGTAAAAGATCTGGGTTTTACTTTCGGATTACTTTCGAGACAATAAAAATTCCAAATTGCCAATATTTCTCTCATGCATTTTGCCACGCAGTCTTCATACCATTCATTTTTAAAACTATAAAGTTGAGCCTTTCGAACTTCCTTTCTGATATGCCGGTTGATTAGTTTGTTTTGGAGCTCTATAGTCAGAGGATGAAACTTGAAAATTCCTGCGCCATTCGTAATTTTGTCAGCACACAGCCAATCAAAGAAATATCTTACATCCTGTAGATATGCTCTAATGGTTTCACGTTTAAGTTTTCCGGTGCCGTTATTTCGTTTTTCCCTGTTATTAAGTTCTGTAAGGTACTCTTGGAATAAATATTTAGCCGTTTCAGTTGGGATGTACACTTCCCCCCACGTGCAACCACGAAGAAGTAGAAAAAAGAGTATTTTTCCACTTTCAAATCGTGAAACATGCGCAAGAGTACCATCAGTAAATCACAACGTTTGGAGATATTGGCCAAATGGGATGCCGGTGCAAAGGTAGAAGACTTATGCCGGACGTATCAGATCAGCGCGGCTACGCTATACAATTGGAGGAAAGCCAAGGCGGAAGATGAAGATGAGAGCAAACGCCGGCTCAAAGAGTTGGAGACAGAAAACGCCCGGCTAAAAAAAATGTACGCGGAACTGAGTATTGATCACGGGATTCTCAAAGACGGCTACGAGCTGTTAAAAAATGGCAAGCCCAGGACGCCAAGAAGAAATGATCGGCTTGCTCCAGGAGCGATCCGGCAGCAGCGTACGGCGCAGTTGCCGCGTGCTGGGCTTGCGCAGGCAGACATACTACAGGCGCAAACAGGGTTTTCGTATGGAGGAGCGCGACAAAGAAGTCATCGAGATGCTGCATCGGGTGACCAAGCGCTTCATTGCTTGGGGTTTTTGGATGGTGTTCTACTACCTTCGCTGTAATGGCTACACCTGGAATCACAAGCGGGTATATCGAGTGTGGAAGCAGGAAGAGCTGCACTTGCGTTTACCGCCCAAGCGCCCTGGGCTTCGCCGCTCCTATAAGGAGTTGCTGGCGCCTGAGCGCATCAATGAAGGCTGGGCTATGGATTTTGTCAGCGATTGGGTAGTCGGACCGAACGAGCAAGCTGTTCGCATCATCAACATCATGGACGAATGTTCCCGAAAGGCGTTGTGGACGGAAGCGCATTCGAGCATTTCGGCTAAGAAGTTGATTGAGGTGCTGGACCAAGTAGTGGCATGGCGCGGCGCTCCGGCTTATATCCGTTGTGACAACGGCCCGGAGTTCATCTCGAATTGCTTACAAGAATGGGCCCAAAAACAGGATGTGGAGCTGCGTTTCATCCAGCCAGGCAAGCCCAGCCAGAACGGGTTAATCGAACGGCTGAATAAAACACTAAGAGTTGAATGCCTGAATCTGGCATGGTTTAGGAACCTCAGCGAACTCAACGAACAAATTCAAGCATGGTCGTACACGTATAATCAAGAACGACCGCACCAAAATCTGGGCTATAAAACCCCAGATCATTACGAAATTTTGAACCAAGAATTATACTTTAGCGTGGTTGCAGCTTAGGGGAAGTGTACAGGGACAACTTCCAAAAGTATTTTTTTGTGTCGACAAAAAGTCTGGAAATCCCTAAGAGATACCTGCATGTCCCGTAAGGTTTTGGGCTTTCGTCCTCCTAGACTTTTTCTTTCTTCGTTTAGAAAATCGAAATATTTGTCAATGTAGGAATGGAGGAATTTTTGGTGGGTTGAACCGATCGAGAAATTTGAATCAATCTTCTTGAGTAAGATTTGGCAACAGTGCTGAAAAGACGTTTGGCCAGGGTTTTTGCCTTTTGGCTCAACACTACATAGATAGATGTCTCGGTCTTTTCCTGAACGGGCTAATCGGAAATACCAGAACCAGCCGTTTGAGTGTTTTTTGATTTTGAAGGTGCCTTTATGGCTTTGAGGATTCTGGAGATTGGATAAAAAAAATGCTTCAAAATCTTTGTTCCAGCCATATTTTGTTTTAAGATCGACTTGGTTCATTTCGCCCTTTGGTATTTTGGGCTAAGTTACATGTTTTTCTTGATGGGGGGAAGTTGAGGTAAAAAAATGTATACCTTGTTTTAACTTATTGTTTATCAATAATTTAAAATAAAATTAACTTTCGATATAGAATTTGCGGCTCTGGCGGTCGTCTGTCGCAATAGATGGATTTTCATAGATATGCCCGTCGTATTCATGCGGATTCCGAAGGGGGACTATTTGCGGCAAATGGCTCATCAACAGAAAAGTTTCGATTTTTTCAGGCAAAGAAACAAAATCCAAAGGGGCGTTTTTCCCCAGGGGGCAAAGATACGGATTGCCTGCAATTCTGTCAGGTTTTTTTGCTTTCCTTGGCATAAACGTAAGCATTCGGCCAGGGTGGGCGCGGATAGAGGTGATCAGTAAATCGGCGCTGGTACAGGGTAGGCTGTCGATTTGGCCAAAAGGGGAGCAAAAATTTCATTATAAAACATTCTGTTTTATATATTGGTATTTTCGCACAAAATCTCGTATCTTTGCAAAAACTCAGCCGCTTTGGAAATTGCCAATCTGCTGCTGAGCATCTTCGACCAGGCGAACCGGCAAGAAAACCATCATATTATGAATGTGAAAGAAACGGATTTTCCGGAGAAATTCCGGCCCATCATCCGGCGCTTGCAGGCGGCCATCCAGGAAAAAGAGATCCAGGACATCATGACGGTGGAAGACGACTTCCTGTCTGAACTCAACGAATACGAAAACCGGATTGCGGAAGCGACCAAGCAGAAAGAGGAAGCGCAGCGCAAACAGGAAGAAGCGCAGCGCAAACAGGAAGAAGCGCAGCGCAAACAGGAAGAAGAACGAAAGCAAAAGGAGGAAGCCATAAAACTGCTGTTGAGCCTGGGTCTGCCCAAGGAGGAAATTGCCCGTAAACTGGGGCTTTCCCCGGAAGAATTCGAGGGGTTGGATGGCGTGGAGTGAACTTGTGCTGTAATTTTGACAAACTGCACGCCTTTTATTTAAATTGGGTCAATTCCGTTGGCGCTCCAGCCCCTTTCGGCCGGTTGCCCGGCGTGCTGGAAGACCAGCGGATTGCGGGGGCTGTACTTCAGGTACTGGTAGTCCATGCCGGGGACTATTTTCCGCCTCTTCCGCACCCCATTGGCGCAAAATAAGGAATTAAGAAAAAAGCGTTAAACTTGGTGCATGGAAAGCTCCACATACTCAAGCAAAGCACTTGATCATCTGGGACTTGTGGCCGGGAGATCGGCATCAGCGAGGTGATTGGTTCGTGCGGTGAAGTACAAAGTCCATACCAGATCGTGAGCAATGCCAAGGCGTTGGAAGCGATTATTCTCAACGGCCTGGGCTTTGTCAGCGGCTGTAATTGATTCTGCAGTTTTTTGAGGACAAGCCGGCAGAGGTGGTGCTGGGCGAGGGCTTTGAAGCGGCGCACTTCCAGGCCAACCGTCCGGTGGGTCTTTCAGTTTTTTGTAGGCATCCACGTATTTCAATTACCCGATGGAACGAAAACAACCCTTAACTTGAAAACCCCGCACTCCGACATCCTCGACCTGCTTTCCTACTGGAATTTTTATTCCTGATTTTTTATTGAGGTGGTGCGAAAGATGCGTTTATTCCGTTTTCAGTTCAATCCAACCCAGCCAATCGGCGAGCCCATTGTCAGCCATGGGAAAAACCATCTTTTGAGACAGGCTCATTTGCAGCCTACTTTATATTCTTGAATACAAATGCTTTATCCTTGGTGTCATAGCTGTACACTACTGATATGCCTCCTTGATTAACAAAATCGAATTGCTTATGCCTGAACTTAACATTAAAAACAACAATATTTACATAAAAATCTCCATCTTTTACCCTTAAGGGTATCAGTCTCAATAACTGCATTTGTTTTCTATCCTTTAATAGTTTTTCAAGTCCGCGATAGTGACAATTTCAATCTTATTTCCACTTATCTCTGTCGGCAATATATTTGTAATATAAAAATTTTCTTCAACAAACATAATCCCTGGCTTTTTATTTATTTGCTCGCAGTACTTTTGAATGACGCATAATATATGTTAGTATAGTCTGCCGCCTCTGTATTGGTAACAATTTGCGCCTTCAAGTTATTTCCTAATAGCAGTATGGATACTATGAGCATCGCTTGTTTCATTATTATTTTTTTATCCCAATTAAAAAAAATTGCTTAAACGGAAATCTTGCAACTGTACCACTCCCATTATAGATGTAAACTGTTTTGTTTCCTTGTGCAAGCACATAACTATTACCAGTTACCCCCATGGCATTTTCACGTGCATTTGGGATATCCCCACGTCCATTAAGGTTAGAAGGTTCATCTACAAATCTGTGCGTAATGGTTGTTCCTCCTATCGTATTTGAGCCTGTCGCTCCCTTGGTAACAACACCATCTGGGTGGGTATGAAACGTGCCCTTTATTTCTCCGCCTGAAGTAGCATTTAAATCATCTTTATTTGCGGCTATATAGACATTAATTGAAGCTTCTTTGTCTATTGAGGGGTCTGCTTTTTTCTCCTGCCTTTGCATGAACGACATATTCTCCACCTTCCTTCTTGGTTCCAAAGAAGCCACCTTCCTCGTGGAATGATGGGGAACCGGCTCTGTCAACAGCTTTGCCCATTTCTCCTCTGACATATGCACTTGGCAATTCGGTTGCGGAACTAACATTGCTTAAAGGAGTAGTTCCTCCAGCTTTATCTGTTTTTTGTATTTGTATTTTCTCTTGTTTATCTGTTACAACATAAAGTCGTTCGTCGTCCTTTCCGTCGGTTCCCAAATATTTCCCGCCTTCGTCATAGAAATCGCCAGCTCCCATCCCTAAAACATCAGTGAAACGGATAGGATTGTTCATCGCATAATGATAAGAAGACCAAGAACTGTATGTAGTTGCCAGCGGATCCACCGCTCCCCATCTCCCCAAATCCGGCATATACCACCGGGCCCCATAATCGTACCATCCCAGCCCCCAATCCTCGTTGAGTTCCTTGCCGTTGTACTTGTTGCCGTTATCCCGCGCCGCATCGTTCATCCAATGGCTACCGCCATAGGAGAGGCCAAAGGGATAATAGTGATTTTCTTGAAGCACCTCATTCGTCGACGCATTGCTCGTCACCTCCACCATCCCATCGCCGTCCTTATCCGCAAATAGCAGCCGGGTGCTGCCGAGGTGGTCCCGCAGGGCGTACTCCTTGCGCCAGGAGGGCGTGTTGCTGGCGTCCACATTGAGGTTGAAATACCGCCCCTCCTCGTGATAGATCGCCTCGATGCGGAACGTGCCCGCAGCAGGCGTCTTGCGGTACTCGATGCCGCCGGAGTAGTCCTGCTCGTACTGCACTGTGGCGCCCTGCTTCACGATCTTTCGGAGCTTGTTGCCGGCAGCGTCGTAGATGATCTCGATGGTGTTGCCGGTGCTGAACGTGATCAGCTTAGGCAAATTTAAGTGATTATAGGTTATGGTGCTGATGCCTTTATACGAATCCGATTTCAGGTTGCCGTTGCCGTCGTATGCTCCGCGCGGGCACAACAGGTGAAAATTTGGCGCCTTTATTTTTGTGGCCTGCAAGGCAAAAAGCGCAGACGTAGCCTTAGCTACGGCGAGCATTTTTAACGCAGCAGGACGCAAAAAGAAAAAGCCAAAATTCACCTGTTGTGCCCGTGCGGAGTATAAGTATAGCTGGCGCCGCTGCCAGGTTTGAAGCCCTCGGTTTTGCCGCTGGCGTCGGCTACGGAAGTGAGGCGGTTGGTACCGGCGGCGTAGGTATAGGCGAGGTTGTCGATCTGCCCGAAGGTACACGTGCTTTGGATGAAGCCCTGGCGCTGCAGCGTGCCGATGTTGCCGCGCAGGTCGTAGGTAAGGGTTTCGTTGAAGCGGTTGGAGGCCGTAGCCGTGCCGCTGGTATTGACATCGAAATAGGACGCTGTTTTCAGGCGGCTGAGGGTGTCGTAGGTGAAGGCGTAGGCTTGCCATTCGCGGCCGCGCACGCGCCAGGCCATCTGCGCGATGTTGCCGCCCTTTTGCAGCGTGCCGCTCAGGCCGCTGATCGTGCCGCCGGTGGGCGAAGAGGTCGTGAAGAGCTGATCGTAGCGCAGCTCGAGGTAGAACAAGTCGTTGTCTTCGGGATGCTTGACCAGGGGTGTGCTGCCGGGGTTGGGCATCGAGGGCGAGCAGGCAGCGCGCTATTTTTCAGAAAACCGGGAATCCTATATTCCCGGCAACGATCTTGGCAAGCTCAGAGAATTCAGCCGTTGAGAAAGCTTGGGCATCCCAAACCTTCTTCAACGTCCGTTTTTTTAAAACGCAAACCCGGGATAGGGGTCCAGCGTGCCTATTTTGCCGTCTTCGTCGTAGGTGAGTTCGGCGACTTTGATGCTTCTTAAATGGGTTACTCCTTTGGACAGGCTGGAATCGTGGTAAAACAAATACCATTTGCCCTGGAATTCGCAGATGGAGTGGTGGCTGGTCCAGCCGATCACCGGGTTGAGGATGCGGCCTGCATAGGTAAAGGGGGCCGTAGGGGCTATCGCCAATGGCGTAGCAGAGAAAATGGGTGTCGCCGGTGCTGTAGGAAAAGTAGTATTTCCCCTGGTACTTGTGCACCCAGGAGGCTTCAAAAAAACGCCTGTCGTTATCCCCGGCGAGGAGGGGAGCGCCGGTTTCATCCGTTATTAGAATTTCCCGGACTTCTTCCGCCAATCCCAGGAGGTCGTCTGTCATTTTAGCTACTCTGGGGCCAAGTGCCGGTTCCTGAGCTGCGGGTTCCTTGTGTTCGGGAGCGAATGCGTTGTTTCGGTACGACTGCAACTGTCCGCCCCAGATGCCGCCGAAGTACATGTAATATTGGCCATCGTCGTCTGGAAAGACGGCCGGGTCGATGGAATAACTGCCTTGGATAGGCTCCGGCTGCGGGGTGAACGGCCCTTCGGGCCGGTCGCTTACGGCAACGCCAATTTGAAAGATCCCATCCGGCCGTTTGGCGGGGAAAAACAGGTAATACTTCCCGTTCTTATAGGCTGCGTCGGGCGCCCACATTTGTTTTTCCGCCCAGGGAACGTCTTTGATGTGGAGCGCTACGCCGTGATCGATTACCGGCCCTGATGGGCCATCCATGGAAAACACATGGTAATCCTCCATGGCGAAGTGGCTGCCCAGATCGTCGAAGGGGAATCCCCGCTTCGATATCGTGCGAAGGATAGATGAATATCCGGCCTTCAAAAACGTGCGCAGAGGGGTCGGCGGTATACAGATGGCCAGACCAGGGGGCAGACAGCGCGTGCTGGCCGAGCTGGTCAAAGTCAATGTGCTGGATGGGATCTTCCGGCATGGCTTGCAATCTTTTTCAGTTAAGCAATGGGTTTTTCTCTTCGCTGTTTAAGGTCTTGCTCAATGGAAACTTCCATTTTCTTATTGATTTCATATAAGAACAAGGCCGAAGCGCCAATCAGGAAAATCAGCCCGGGAAAACGCTCACGGAAAGCTTGATGTTTTGGACCGTTTCTACGGTTTGAGCCGAAGCCCCGGCCACATAATGGCTTGCGCTCAGAATGTAGGCTGCCAGGCCGCCGCCAAGACTGATTCCGATTTTCAAACCAAAAACCATAGCGGAAAAAATGATGGCCGTTGCCCGCCGGTTGTTTTTCCATTCGCTGTAGTCGGCCACGTCGGCAATCATTGCCCACAGGATGGGGATCGTGACCCCATACAGGAACCCGTGCGCGATTTGGGTGGTAAACACCGCCTCAATAGCCGTGGGAGTAAAAATTGAAGAGGACCAGGCAAATCGCGGATAAGGCTAAGAAAATTCCAAAAATATTCCGCTTGCCGTATCGGTCGGCTAAAGGCTTGGAAAAAACAATACCCAGGATCATGAAGACGATCCCCGACGCATTGAACAGGCTGTTCGCCGAAGTAGGCGCGTCTTTGGGCCACTCGAATTCGCCAAGCCCAAAGCCCGTGATGAAGGAATTCAATCCCCCGATAAAGCCGTTAAAACCGATTTTTTCAAGAAAGTTGGATAATGCCTGTTCGTCCAGGTAATTCACAAAGTAATAGATATACATATTCCCTTTCAGCACGAGCGTTATGAACACCAGGATGGTGAGGACGAGCATGACCACCCAAGGGGTTTGTTCCTTGGACAAGTCCCGAAGGTCTGTCCAGATCGGGCTCTTCTGTTCTTTGAGGCTGAATCCGTTCCCTGGTGGTCAGAAGGTAATAGAAAAGCACAGGTGCCAATGATGGCAAAAAACAACATCACTTTTTCAAATCCAACCGCTTTATCTCCGTGGCCAAGGGGAAAGGGCCAACGGAAGCAAGAGCGCCTGGATGATAAACTGGGCAATCATCACGGAAATAAACCGGTACGACGACAAGCTGTTGCGCTCTTTCATGTCGCCCGTCAGAACCCCACCCAGCGCCGAATAGGGAAGGTTGTTGGCGGAGTACACAATGACCAATAGAAATAGGTGATGGAGGCATAGGCGATTTTGCCGTTCATCCCCAAATCCGGCGTGCTGAAAGCGAGGAGGAAATCACTCCGAAAGGCACCGCAGACCAAAGGATCCAGGGCCTGAATTTCCCCCACCGGGTATTGGTCCGGTCGGCCAGGATGCCCACGAAAACGTTGGCAAAAGCGCCTACGAACCCGAAGAAGGTCATGATAAAGCTCGCGGCGGCGGCAGGTATCTGGTATATCCGTGTAGAAATAGGCCAGGAAGGTGACCAGCGTTTGGAAAATCAAATTGGCGGCAAGATCCCCCCCAGGCCGTAGCCGATTTTTTCAACAACCGATAATTTGTGGCTCGTGTGGTTCATATGCAGGGCTTTAGGTGTTCGTTGGTTATTTCTTAGGGGAAAGGATACTGTAATAGGCTGGTTTGGTTTGGTAATTCCGGTCAAAAACCAGCGGGTAGTTGGTCCGGTTCCGGATCGGCCAGTTGTTTAGCCAGGAATTTCCGTCGCTTACGCCCCAGAAAGTGACCCGGGAAACGCTTTGTGCTTTAAAAAGAGGGCAAACAGGGCTTTGTATTTATCTGCCAAAACGGCGTTCACCGAGTCAGGCAACCCTTGCGGGAAGGATTCATGGCTGGGTTGCCCTGGAAATTCTGGTTCACATCCGCTCCTGCGGGTCCCATGGGTTGGGAAGCACCGTGAGGTCCAGTTCGGTAAACATGACCTTCACCCCCGAGTGCCGAGAATGCTTGGATGCTCTCCTCGATATGTTGCAGATTAAGGGAATTGATGCTCCAGTGGCCCTGAATGCCTACGCCGTCGATGCGAATGCCTTTTTCTTTCAGTCTCATTGGGAGGCGATCGCGCCACCTCGCTTGGCGGGTTGTTCGATG
>JADJZY010000003.1 GCA_016715505.1 Bacteroidota bacterium | reverse complement strand
TAAACTTGTCGTAATTGATATTGTGCAAAAACATGTTCATACGGGCCAGGTTATATGTCGTATGGTTTACTTCCTGCCCATAAAAACCTTCTTCAATAATATGATTGTCGAAATGCTTTTTGGCTTGCAACAATAAAGAACCTGAACCTGCGGCAGGGTCGTATATCTTATTTACTTTATCTTGCTTGTGCATGGCCAATTGTGCAATTAGCTTGGAAACGTGCTGAGGTGTAAAAAACTCACCACCTGATTTTCCCGCATTGGCGGCATAATTTGAAATTAGAAACTCATAAGCATCGCCGAAAAGGTCAATTTCATTATCTTCAAAATTGCCAAAATTCAATTCTTCAACCCCTTTTAAAACTTTAGCTAATCGGTCATTTTTACTTTCAACGGTATTTCCCAATCTTGTACTTGTTGTGTCAAAATCGGCAAACAAACCTTTAATATCTGGTTCGGATGGATAACCATTTGCAGAACTTTCAATGGCGTCAAAAATTGCTTTTAAATCGGTATTTAGATTCGAGTTAGTATTAGCTGTTTTCGCAACATTCACAAAAAGCTGACTGGGGTAAATGAAATACCCTTTTGTTTTAATGGCATCGTCTTTTATTTCGGGGGTAATTACATCATCCGATAATTTTGAATAGTCAATGCTTTCATCACCACCTTCAATATAGTTGGTAAAAAGTTTTCACTAATAAAGCGATAGAACAGTGTTCCTAATACAAACTGTTTAAAGTCCCATCCATCAACAGAGCCACGAACATCGTTGGCAATTCTCCAAATCTTGGCTTGTAATTCTTGTCGTTGTGCTATGCTTGTCATTAATTGTCTTTTTTACTTCTTACTTCTTGGCACTTTCAAGAAGTACTATTTCGGGGTACTAAATGGCCATTATAACCATCTTTCATCGGTGAGAACAAATCTAATTAATAAATCTGATTTCGCGAGGGCTCCATCCCTTGATGAGTGTCCGCAGGAGGCGTATTACTTCATTCTATGTTCCATGTATGGGGACACGCCCCTGGGTATAAAATCTCCTTTCCATTTTCCCACTTTCCATTTTTAAATTCGTTGCGTGCATTTAATATCCACCGTTATTTATCAGCGCATGATACTACTCAATCCAGAAATCATTTCACCGGATATCGATCATTTTAGCACGATCATGTCGATCCTTGTTATTAAGGTGGGTGATCCTTTGGCGTTTTGTTTCAATGAGGTAAAGCTGAAGCGCGGGGAGGTGATTACGCAATTGGGTGAGGTGCCGATGTGGGCCTATTGTCTCACCGAAGACATGCTGAAGATTTTTATGCCCGATGGAAAGATCATCGATATCTTTCAGCCCGGCGAATTTGCCGCTTCGGTTTATGCCATGCTGCCTGTTCGCATGCAGCGCATCACTTCATCCTAAGATTACGTGCATGCAGAAACGCTCGAAGGGCAGATAAATGTACCAATTGGGTATTATTGGGTATATAATTGGGTATTTTATTTAAATTTGCAAATATTTGGGTATTATTGGGTACACAATTGGGTATTATGCTGAACATCGAAACATTAAAAATCACGCCTGAAATACTTTCTTACATATCAGAAATTGACGAATTCAAAGGTGCATGGCGAGCATTAGGGCAATTGGCGCCGGAGCAATTATCTTCATTAAAACGAGTGGCAACGATTGAAAGTATTGGCTCTTCAACGCGTATCGAAGGAAGCAAGCTAAGCGATCAACAGGTTGAAATTTTGTTAGGCAAACTTCAAATCAATCAATTTTCAACAAGGGATGAACAGGAAGTTGCCGGATATGCAAGGCACGAATTTAGTCTTTGAAAATTATGAACTTATTCCACTGACTGAAAATTACATTCAGCAATTACACAACGAACTTTTTACAGTATAGCGAAAAAGACCATTGGCATAAGGGTAATTATAAGAAATCGCCAAATCATGTAGAAGCCTTTGGCCCTAATGGAGAAAACCTGGGTATCGTTTTTGAAACATCAAGCCCATTTGAAACTCCTATCAGAATGGGTGATTTATTGACTTGGGCTGTACAAACTTATGCAGAAAAGAAATTGCACCCTGTCTTGATCACGGCTATTTTTATCGTTGAATTTTTAGCCATTCACCCATTTCAAGACGGTAACGGTAGGCTTTCAAGGGTTTTAACGACATACTTACTTTTAAAAGAAGGGTACGCCTATGTGCCATATAGTTCGCTTGAAGCGGTCATTGAAAATAATAAGGAAAATTATTATCTCGCGCTCAGGCAAACTCAAGGAACATTAAAGACGGATAGCCCTAACTGGCAACCTTGGCTTTTGTTTTTTTTGAAGGCCTTAAAAGAGCAAAAGAAAAGGCTCGAAGTAAAAGTGGAACGAGAGAAATTACTGCTGACAAAACTACCTGTATTGTCTCTTCAAATCCTTGAATTGATTAAATCAAGAGGAAGAGTTACCATTGGAGAGGTTGTAACATTAACCCAGGCAAATCGGAATACGATTAAAAACATCTGGAAGCATTGGCAGCCGACCATCACATCCAAAAGCAAGGCACTACAAAAGGTTCATGGTATATTTTAAAATAGAAATACAAGGAAGTTCTTCGATTTGGGCATAGCCCGGCCGAAGAATATTTTATTATTCCAGGTACACCGCCTCTTCCCCTTCTCCAAAAGCGGGCCCGCCATGTATTCTCCCCATCCCCCATCCTTTCCTTGTTTCCATTCCTATTTTAGGGCTGCTGTTTAATGTGAAAGTAGTTGACATCACTACATTCAGGGGTGAATTTCGCTTATTTAAATGCAAGGCAATTTGTCAAATCACTTCAATATGCTTTCAGTTCATTTCTTGATTTTCACTTCTCACTGGCATCTTCAACTTTGGCGTCATCGTCCAAGGGCTGTACAATAGTACTATCCCTGAACGCTTCCTCAAATTGAAGCGCCAGGAGATAACCAGCAGCCCCTATTTAAGAGAAGTTATGTTCATTCAATATCCACCGTTATTTATCAGTACATGTTACTGTTAAATCCCGAAGTCGTTTCACCGGATATCGAACATTTTATGCACCATCATGTCGATCCTTGTTATAAGGTGAGTGATCCTTTGGCGTTTTGTTTCAGTGAGTTAAAGCTGAATCGTGCGGAGGTGATTTCGTAATTGGGTTAGCTGCCGATATGGGCCTATTGTCTTTTATCCAATGATGTGTGAGTGGCTTCGTAGCATGCGCAATGACGTAATGACGTTCCACGAAAAGCCTGCCGACAACAAAAAACTTATGGCACTACCGCCCCTACAAAGTTATTGCTGTTTTCTTCCCAGAAAATAAAATCCAATCCATCTACAATACCATCTCCATTCAGATCGGTACTAAAATAACCCCCTGCAAAATTGTTGTTGTCGTTTTCCCAATCGTTGTAATCCAAACCATCTACCACCCCATCCTGATTGATATCGCCGGTGAAGAAAGCCCAAACACCTACTTCCATTTCTTTTGATTGGAACCATAGGCCAGATGATCTGCGGTTGAAAAATCATAATTGGTGACAGGCTGAATCATGACCGGATTGGCACTCCATGTTTCGATATGATTGCGATGTATGACAACAATATAATATGCCTGCCCAATGGTGCCCATACCTTTAACGAAAGTGTACCGTCTTGTTTAAGAACAGCCGTTTTTTGAAAACGGACAGATAGGGAGAATTTGTTTGTCTGAATTCGATGGTGACACTATCCGTATGGATGGAAGGATTGGCATAAACCCCCTGATTGTATAACACATCGCCCATTTGGCCTGAACCTATGTAGTATCCCTGCAAATAGGCTTTTAAATGGAAGAGATTTATTTCGAAGGGTTGCTGAAAACCTTGCGTGAGTATATGATTTCCGGAAAGTAACGTATGCGTGACCGTTTCTCCCACCGTATAAGACAAAGAACCTGAGGATTGGGTATAATATCCGCCCATGCTTGACACGACCTGCTGACAAAATAATTTTGCCATTGAACATCTGAAGCGAGGTCAGAATGGCCATTAAAAAAATGTAATGAATCTTGTTTTTCATGATCTATGTATTTAGAATGTATGATAAGAGGGTATCAATGTGATTTGTTGCTTGTTTGAAACGAGAAGCCATTATTTGACTAAGGCCTCCAACCTTCTTTCAAGCTCTTGTAATCGTTGCATGAGTGATTCATTTGTTAGCTGTAGTTTTTCTATAATCACTTGTTGTTCTTGCATACCTTTAACCAGAGGAACAACGAATTCTGCATAACGCAAACTATAGTGATCATTTTCATTTTGTGGCTTGTCAATACCATTAAAATCGTACCCGGTTTTTTGAGCGGCAGATTCCACTTCTTGTGCAATAAATCCGGAACGTACAATGGATTCCTTCTTAGCAATAGCCTCCTCATCCTGCCATGATGTATCAACCGGATTTAAGAATTTATTTAGCTTTCTAACATCCAAATGATAAGTAACCGGACGAAGTTGCGTGATGAATTCTAAGCCCTTAACGCCTTCGGTAATATCTTTCTTAAAGCGTCCGTCTGATAAATTCGACCAAGGTTCATAACCGCCAATACTAGTTACTGATGAATTCCCTAATCGCACCTGATTACTGGCCGTGATACGAGCATCATTTCCAATCGCAGTAGAATTTGTAGCTGTTAGCACTACACTGATATCGGCATCGTAACCTAAAAATGTACAATAATCATTGGTGTTCCTAAGTGATCCGGCATCATATCCTACGGCTGTATTTCCATTTCCATCAGTATTATTTTCTAATGATTTGTATCCTATTCCAATATTTTCATTTCCTTCTGTGTTAAACTGCATACTATAAGCCCCGGAAGCGGTATTGTAATCCCCTTGCGAGTTGCTGAATAGACTCTTATATCCCAATCCCGTATTTTCAGTACCGTAATAATTAGCTCTCAAAGAAAGAGCCCCCACCGCAGTATTAAAATCTTCTTGATTAAAATAAAGGGCTTCCGCGCCGATTGCTATATTGTGACTGCCATACAAATTGCTGAACAAAGTCCATTTACCTACAGATACATTTTCATTACCGGCAAAGAGGTTATACTGTCCCTGATGCCCGACCGCAACGTTATGATTACCGTAACTATTCTCTAATAAGCTTTGATATCCGACCCCTACATTATTGTGGCCGTAATAATTATTTTGTAAACTCCTACTACCAACGGCGATATTAAAATTACCTGTTTCGTTTTCATTTAATGCCATATAACCCAATGCTGTATTATGGAAACCGATTGTATTTGCTTCAAGGCTTTGTATACCTAACGCCGAATTACCATACCCCGTTGTATTCGATTTCATACTATTTATCCCAATAATGGCATTATCAGATCCGGTTGTGTTTGCTTGAAGTGTATTATTTCCGACAGCTATATTATCTGTTCCAGACGTATTTGAGTAGAGTGAACTATCCCCGATGGCTATTAATTTATTCGAACTCACATTATTATGTAAAGCAGCAGTTCCCATTGCAATATTCGATGATCCTGAGGTATTTGATTTCAACGTATTCAAACCAATAGCAATATTTTTATTCCCTGTTGTATTCTGTTCCATAGACATATAACCCAACCCGATATTATAATCACCATTTGTATTCTTACTGATGGCTTGATAACCCATAGCAGTATTACCTACACCAACCGTATTTTCGCTTAGTGCTTTGTAACCCAATGCGGCATTATAAGTCCCAGCCGTATTTCCATACAAAGATTTAAACCCGATTCCTATATTCTGCGTTCCAAAGGTATTTTTGAATAGCGCACTATCTCCTATTGCTATTTGATGGTCTCCGGTTGAATTGGTATACAAGGTAGCCACTCCTATACCTACATTCCGCGATGCACTAATGGCAGAAACACCTGAGTTTAAACCCAGATAAATATTTCCGTCTGTTTTAAAAAAAAACCCTACCTGTGTATTATTCACTTTCATTTTCAATGATTCATCATCGCTAGTTCCAATGTAGTTGACGGCTGGATCTGTTCCGGCATTTCCCTTTTCCCCATGCATTGGCATCATCCGCAGTCAATGTTGTCCAAGTACCCACACCCGATGCATTGCTCATCAGCACTTTGCCATTACCTGGTGCACCACCCTGAATTCTGATCTGACCATTCACATCCAGCCGTGTGGTGGGTGTGGTGGTACCGACACCGATATTGCCCATTGTATTGATTGTCAATTTTGGAATAGCCTTAATGGTCAGATGCAAATTCCGTTGGTATTACTATTCCCGGTTCCGAAATCTATATCTTCATTCGATCCGGCATAGGATCCTAAATAGCTCTCTATAAACTCCCCCTTCATTTAAACTGATATACATAGAACTTGCGCCATCAAATTTCGCCACTTGCCCGCTGTTTGAAAAGACGTCTAGCTTTGCTACCGGCGAAGTGGTACCAATACCAATTTGACCGAAACCATCTTCATAGATTTCTGAATTTCCTCCTGTCACAGAATCTGTAAACTTAATCAGATGATTTGTGGTCCCTGATATGTTCGCAGAACCATTCAATCCGGGAGGGCCGGGTATTCCTTGTGGACCTTGAGGACCCGGAACACTTGCATTCTCTGCATACAAAGCATAAGGCACACTCAACAATTGCGAAGTGCCCATGATGATAAAATTGTTGCCGCCATTGATATCCATTTCTACCTGGAGATATTTGAACCCACTACCCCAGTTGATCGTATTGAATACACCGCTTTGTACAGCGCCCTGACCAATATTGACATTCATTAAACCTAAATTATTGGTGAGCACCGAATGTGTTTCCTGATAAACGACCGACCTTGCTTCTGATTGCCATCCAGAATACTGAATCGCAAAGAAATATTTTGATTGATTAATTGGGTACCCATGCTATCCCGTGCGATAGCCTGGTATGGAAACCCTTGCGGAACTTGGCCCTGTAGACTTTGAACCAAAAAAAAGAACAGCGCAAATAGAATGGTTAGTTTTTTAATGAGTACCATAGTTTTGATTTTTTAAGAATGATTTAAATTAATTTCTGAAACAAAGAGACAACTCTAATTTGAATCTTTTGTAAGCACCTACTCAATGGTATGACCCAATTAGTGAGTGGTAAAAAATGGCGTGAATTCCTAAAAAAACGAACAGCTTTCATTCAAATAAATATAAAATGTTCAATAAAATAGTTTTACTGTTAAATGACTTAATGCATAAAAAATAGATGGTACGATGAACCTATGGTGATTTAAAAAATGAATCACTCAAAACATTTCCGACATTGACGAAGGTGTGATAAGCTACTTCAACAAATCTAAAACGATGTCCTTTCTGCGTCTACTCAATTCTATTCGCGTCTGATCTTTCAATACAATGTAACCATCCCGATCTGCGTGAGAGATAAAATTTCGATTCACCAGATGAGACCGATGTGTGCGTATAAAATGATGAGGTGTTAATAATTCATCATATTCACCCAAGGTTCTTGAAATCAAAATTTTACGGTTGTCGTCTGTATAAAATCGAGTGTAATTGCCGACTGCTTCACAACGAACAATTTCAGCAGGCAACAAATAATAAACACTTTCCGAAGTTGGTAGCGCCAAACGAAATGCATCGGAGGAAGGCATCTGAAAATTGTACAATACATTCTTTAACAGTTCATACTGCTGAATAAAATCTTCTTTGCTTTCAATAAAACGCTGTATGGCAGACTGCAATTCTTCTACATCAATTGGCTTCAATAAATAATCAAATGCACTAAACCGAATGGCGTCAATGGCATACTCATTATAAGCTGTTGTAAATACGACTTTAAAATTTTTTGACGGAAGCGATTCAAGCAACTGAAATCCATTCATATGGGGCATTTGAATATCTAAAAAACTAAGGCCGGTTGCACCTCTTGAATAAGCAGAGCAGCTTCACGTGAATCATTGCACACCTGTACATTTGTCGGTTGAGGAATCATTTTTCAATCATGATTCGAAGCGAATCTGTGGCTCTGACTTCATCATCGATCAGGACTATTTTTTAACATAGGTATTAATTTAAAATTGAAAATTTAATGATCACTTTTGTGCCCACAGGGCGATTCAATTTGTCATATAGATCGATCAACTCAATACTACCGGGTTTCCCATTCGAATTTTGAGTGGACTTCAATCTTTCTTCCGAAACTAAAATGCCCTTACTGCTATGCTTACTGTCTCTTCCGGATGTACTATTGGCTAATCTTGCAGCTTGTCTTCCCACGCCATTATCTTCAATGACACAGATCAAAAAATCGGGCTCCTCTGTAAAGGTTACAGACAATACTCTCTGACCATCCTTATGCATCAATCCATGCCAAATTGCATTTTCGACAAAAGGCTGTATCAATAAGGATGGAATCATGATTTCCTCTGTTTCAATATTTTCATCACACGCGATGATATAGGTAAAGGATTCTCTGAACCGGATAGATTCCAACTCTACGTACAATTTCAAAATATCCATTTCATCTTTAAGCGAAATCAATTCCTGATCACTATGCACAAGTATCGAACGCAATAATTTCGAAAACCGTGATAAGTATTTTGTGGCAATGACATCCTCATTGGCTAAAATCATTTGCTGTATGGAATTTAGTGCATTGAAAAGGAAATGTGGATTCATTTGTAGTCTTAGACTTTGCAGTTTGCTTTCTACAGCTTTCTTCTTATTCTCCAGCAATTCAATCATCGCTGACTGTTTGTCCTCTTCAGCTTTTATTTTCTGAATCTGATTGGCGCACAAGAAGGCAATGGTTTCCAATATATGCTTATGTCGCAAGGAGAAGAATCCTCGTTGCGGATGCTCTGTATCGATTATGCTTAACACCTCATTATTTACCACTATGGGTACGGTGAGTTCAGCATTTCGTTTGAGGTCGTCTATGATATACCGAGAGTCTTCAGTTGTATTATTCACGATTTCCGAAACCCCGTTTTGAGCCACCGCACCGGTGATGCCCTGGCCCTTTGGAATAATGATCGGGTTATCAATTTGATCATCCCCGGCATACTTCGGACCAATGGCCGCTTTCTGGATTAAGAATTCCTTTTGCTCATCATATAAGTAAATGATACATTCGTGAAAATGAAGCTTGCTGATACAGTTTTAGCCACGTCCCACAATAATTTTTCTACATGGGTATGACTGTTGATTTGTGAAGCGAAATAAGTGATGACCAGTTCTGTTTCAAGTACATTCTGCTTTTCAGACTGCCGCTTCCTATTTTGGTAAATCATATAAACGATTACTCCTCCTAAGATGACCGAACACAAAATCAAAAACCAAAGTTGCTTATAGAAGGGTGCTGAAATTGAAAATTCCAACTGGTTCTCAGCTTCTTGCCATGACAACCCATCTCTGCTCACCTGTAATCGAAAAGTATACTCGCCTGGTGCCAGTCCATAATAACTCACTGAACTTTGATCTGCAACTTTGATCCAGTCCGGATCAACACCTTCCATACGATATCGGTAGAAGGTTCGGATCCGTCTGGCAAAATCAATTGTTTCGAAAGATATAATCACATTATTTTCATGATGTGCAAATGTTAGCTTTTGATTGCCATAAACGCCTCTTTCTCCTCGCTTTGTTCTAAGTTTATAAATTGATGTTTTTATTTTTGTGCTTTGAAAATATACCGAATCCGGTTCAAAATACTGTATTCCTCTTGGTGTTCCCATTACAAATTCTCCATTGGGCGCCACCAAATTGGCATCTACCCGAAACCCGAATATGCTGATTCCGTTCCACTCATTGAAGGTCTTAGCTTTTCCATCTTTAGGATTATAACAGATCAGTCCAATATCATTTTCAATCCAAATTCTTTCCTGGCGATCAAACAGAATACCTTCAACCCGGTCAAACAAGAGGCCATCCTTCGGTTTTATCGATTGCATTTTCCCATTGCGATAAAGAATATTTAAACCCTCTATACTGCCTATATATACGTTCTTCCTTCGATCAATATTTATCGCAAAAATGGTATTGCTAATCATGCCGGACTCCTTAGTATAAATTTTTGTTTGTTTGGTATCTAGCCGATAGTTTACCAAACCATGAGATCTTGAACCAAACCACAAATTATATTCATCCTCAAAAAATAAAGGGTAGCAAAATGATGCATCGAATTTTGAAAGGGTATCATTGATAAAATTATTCACTTCGAATGTTCTTGGATTAATCTTGCAAATGCCAAATTCTCCACAGGCCCAAATCCAGCCATCCGGTGCAATGGCAAGCATCCGGTTGGTTTTTATTTTTAGTTGTTGGTTAGGTGATTGCCGGATACAATTTGCTTTACCAACTGAAGTTGTTTATTTAAAATAATGATCCTTGCGTTGTGGTGGCTGCCCATACCCTGTCTTCATTATCTATTACTACACCTTGTACTTCTTCATTCTTAAACAAATCACTTCCATCCGTCCTTTTAAAATTTATAAATTGGGTTCGATTTCTGCTTCTTTCCCATCGCATCAATCCATCAGAAGTACCCATATAGTAGATATTATTATCCTTGGTGGCGATTGCAGAAATATACCCTCCAAAAGACTTGCCACGTTCATCCGTAAATACATGTTGGCTTTTAATATCCGTATTTTGATGATAGTAACTAAGGCCGCCCGGAGAACAATTGAAAAACACCCATCCATTGCCCGCTACCATCACATCCTTCTGTCGATTATTGCTGATTGAAAATGCATTGGCCATATCCTGTTTGTGGTTGAACATGGTTTTTTTTTCTTTGGTTGTAAATGAAAATACCGTCACCGTCTGTGGTAAAAACATATTCATCCTCATTCAATCGGGCTCCTGAAGTGAATGTCGATTGAATGGGTTGCTGATTCTGATCCAAGAGGTTCTCAAATGGATAGCTTACCGTATTCTTCGCCAGCTGAATGCATTTTACTTTACGTTCTTTCCCATCAAAAACTAAAATCCGATTTTGATCTAACATCGTTAAGATGATCTCATTCGACCAGGATAATCTATGTTGAAGAACCTTTAATTTAAAATTAACTATATAAGATTTTGACTTTGCAACCAATATAAAACGATCACGATCTAAACGAAATATTTGTCCGAATTTGACTTCCTCTTTTTAAACGTCATTCCCTTAATGGACAATTGATCAAACTCTGTTTCGGTTAAGGAATCACATTTAATCGGCAATTGCTTTTTTAACTGATAAAAACCATTCCTCGTGGAAATGATGACGCCTCCATCCGGCGAATTCAGCACTTGTAGACAAGGAATAAAACCACTATCATCGTACAAACCCACACGATACAATTTTCTTGACTCCTCCCTCATGCTGAGGTGGCCATGGGCAGATTGTATCCAGATACGATTTGAACTATCGCATAAGACATTCGAAATAAAGTTGTTTCGAAGCTGCGGTAATCCTCAGTCATGATTTTTTCAATCGTATAACCGTTAAAAACATTCACACCCCGATTGGTTGAAATCCATAGTTTTCCGCGCTTGTCTATACATAGATTATTAATGACGCCATAAGAAAGACCTGTTTCTACACCTACATGCTGGAATTCAAGATTGTACTGTGCCTTCAATTCGTTTGAAAATAAAATCCAGGTAATGAACAAAAAAAGTATTGAATAAAAAATGCCACTCGCCTTTAGATTGCAAAACGATTTCGCTTTTGGGTGCTGTAATTCAGCAGAACATTCTTTAAAAATGATGCGCATTGGGGTGTCAAGATAAATCATTTTGAACCGACTTCCATACTCGTCTATTGAAAGGTAGATTTTATCTATTCAACGGTCGTTTTGAGCAACAGACTTTAAGCCAACAAAACAAAATCGCCACAAAGATTTCTCTTCTGTGGCGAATTGCAAGTGTTGATTTGATTATAATTTGTTGAAATTAGATTATGGCACTACCGCCCCAACAAAGTTATTGCTGTTTTCTTCCCAGAAAATAAAATCCAATCCATCTACAATACCATCACCATTCAGATCGGTACTAAAGTAGCCCCTGCAAAGTTGTTGTTGTCGTTTTCCAATCGTTGTAATCCAAACCATCTACCACACCATCCTGATTGATATCGCCGGTGAAGAAAGCCCAAACACCTACTTCCATTTCTTTTTGATTGGAACCATAGGCCAGATGATCTGCGGTTGAAAAATCATAATTCGTAACCGGTTGAATCATGACCGGATTGGCACTCCATGTTTCGATATGATTACGATGTTTGACAACAATATAATATGCCTGCCCTATGGTGCCCATACCTTTTAACGAAAGTGTACCGTCTTGTTTAAGAACAGCCGTTTTTTGAAAAACGGACAGATAGGGAGAATTTGTTTGTCTGAATTCGATGGTGACACTATCCGTATGGATGGAAGGATTGGCATAAACCCCCTGATTGTATAACACATCGCCCATTTGGCCTGCACCTATGTAGTATCCCTGCAAATAGGCTTTTAAATGGAAGAGATTTATTTCGAAGGGTTGCTGAAAACCTTGCGTGAGTATATGATTGGCGGAGCTCAATGTTTGGGTATTGGTTTCGCCAATGGTAAAAGACAGAGAGCCTGCTGCATTGGATTGATAACCACCGGAGGAGGCAATGACTTGTGGTGATAGGGATTGGGCTTTTAAATGATGATTCATCAGTTGAAGCGATATGCAGAAGAAAAGTAATTTTTTCATGGTTTGATGATTATAACGTATTCAAAGTTAAAACGCAGTAGTAAAAGTTTGTACATATTGAATGACTCTTGAACGATTCATTTTGGGTTTTCGTAAATTGAACTGTATCTTTTTCATAAATAAATACAAGTACAATTCTTATTCATTGTTATTGTATTTTTTACCAGGTACTACAAGCACCTAGTGCGTTAATTTGCGCATTTACAGCCCCACTAAGGTCGCAACCTGGCTGAAAGTCGATAAAATTGCTGGAAATGATATTCACATTCGCAGATGAGGTAGTTATGTAATTACCCGTTGGCAAATAAGGATGTACATTATTACCTGCAAATACAAATCGACCTTTTTTGGTAATGGCCGAATTATGTGTGAGGTTCTGTAAATAATTGGTAGATGCAATTCTAACTGCCAATTCTGCATCCACTAATCCATGACCAATTTCGAAATTCCAAGTTCCTTGATTGATGCCCCCATTGGTCATAGTAAATGGATAGGTGTATCCACTTAATTTCTGAGCCGTATTATTAATTATTGAGCCTACTTGAAATTGGGTTAAACATGGGTTCGCTGAAAGCAAAAGTGCTGCACCTGGCAACATGCGGGCAAGCAGCTGATGTTCCATTAAACCATTGTGTATAATCCAGATTAGAATAATTACCGTTTGGGCTTGGTGGTGGATTATAACCATTATTCCTTGTCTGTCTGTTGTTGAAATCCAAGTACCGGGAGCCATCACGTCTAAACCAAATCCATAATTGCTGCTTCCGGCTCTTATTCCAGTATTTAATAAATTGCCTACATTAATAATATCAGAACGATAATTTCCCGGATAATTAATTATAGCGCTATTGTCATTTCCGGTAGCAAATAAAACAACACATCCTAATCCTCCCCGACCCGTGTTTAATGCATTATCAATGGCCCCTTCGAGAAAAGAACTATAAATAGACTGAGATACAAACCAGGAACAACTGATCACTTCTGCGCCATTAGAAGTTGCCCACAAAAAACCATCACCAGCTTCTGCAGCACTTGAGGTAAGAACTTCGAAAGAAATCGATATCAAATCGCAATTATAGGCCACTCCGGCTATCCCAATATTATTATTTCCTTCGGCAGCAGCAATACCTGCACATGCAGTACCATGTGATCCCCAAATGGCCGTTGGTGTGTTCCCGGATTCGGCATCGTATCCGTTATTCTCCAAATTATTATCAAGGTCCGGGTGATTATTCTCAAATCCATGATCTAGGATCGCAATATCCACATCACTACTACCTGTGGTTAAATTCCACGCGGCACAAACTCGTGAGTCGACACCCGCAACTCCAGCATATTGACCAGTATTACTTAGTCCCCATTGATTTGCAAAATAAGTATCGTTTACACATGAAGTCTTAATTAAACCACGCATGTCTGGCTCAACATGCTTGAACAGATGACGCTCGTGCAAAAGTTGTGATGCTTGCAAAGGATAAATTTTTGCATCTCTGTTGGCTCCTAACATGATCCAGTTTTTCATAAAAGGATTTTGACCAAGTACAGAATAATTGATTTTATTGGCTTCCTCAAGCAATAATGGAATGTCTCTTTCATCATTTAATTCTACCCAAAGACTGTTGGTTACAGCAAAGTGTTCAGTTCCTTTTGTTGAATAATGAAATGAAGCAGTGATGATTGACGAGTCCTTTTCGATAGTTGCTACAATTTGTAACAATTCCTCTTTACTTAAATGATCATTACTCAATTTTATTTCTGCATAATGATTTTTCTCACTCAGCAAATAAGAAGGTGGATTAGCATGCGTTTTAATCAAACGCTTATGATAAATATCTGGCTTAAAAATAGTTACTTCTCCAAAGTCTTTTATGCGCTCCTTCAGTTTTTCTTTTGAATCGAGGTGGCATAGAACATAGATAAATTGAGTATTTAATTCAAGGTTAATTTTTTCATTTTGTAATAATAAAATTCCTGAGCCGTTACTTTATTCGTGATACCACTGATAAAAAACAGGATGAACAAAGTAAACATGATTCGGTGTATTGGACCTTTTGCGCGAAGGATTGCAGCGTAAAGCCCGCATCCAGGCGCTTTGGACTGGAGAGGACTTGCAGCGAAAAGCCTGACCCATCGGGGCGCGCCCAAATATGTATGATGTAAGCTTGATTCTTTCATGATTATTTTTTTTCAAGTTGTGATTGAATCCTTGCATTTTCATCGGCCAATTTTTGCATTTCCTTTTTCATTTCAATCAAGTACAATGTCAGCTCTTCGATTTTTTCCATCAACTTCGCATCCACGGTGGCCACATCGATTCCGCTTTCCACCATTTGTTCAGCACTGGGTACATTGGGCAAATGATGATTTTTAAGAATAAATTGCTCCACTTCTTCCAGAGGCATTAATGAATAATCCTCCGCAAAAACATAGTCGGCCCAGCTTGCAGTACCTTGTAAAGCCACTTTTAATCGCTCCGTCAAAATACCATCATCTACAAATAATTTATAGCCGGCAGGAAATGCGCTGACATTACCGATTACTACGGCACCGATGGACCCATCATTGATAAATACTTTTGAACCGTTTTTACCTCCCCGAATATAGGTATCCTCAGAGAATGAATAGTTGAAATGGCTGGCATGTATTGTTCCAAATAATGCAATCGTGCCATCCCCGCCATTGCCTCTGGCTACCGATAGCGTTGCTGCTGCTGAAGCCATTCGAATACCCACATTGCCTCCCAGCGGATTTAAATATATATTCTGAGCGCTGGGATTATAAGGGAAACTATTTGTGCCGCCTGAAGCTTGAATTCGTTGACCATCGATGGCTAATTGATTCAAAAATGAGGTACTGAAGCCTGTTGAGGTTAATGTTGACAAACAGCCTTTGTCATTGATTAATGTAATTTTATCTCCAGAAAATCTGCCATTTCCTGACACGTCTAATTTAATACCGGATGAAGGAAATGCACCAATACCCACATTGCCTGTATTGCTATTCTTAATATCGTTACCGCTTGTCACCCATGGAGATGCCCCTCCACCTCCGCCGTTATTATTGATCCAACTCATGGTGCCATTTCCATTGGAACTTAAAATTTGCCCCGATAATCCTGCTACACCATTCGGTTTAATTTCATGTGCCCAACTCATGGTACCATTTCCATTGGAAATTAATAGCTGACCATCTGTGCCGGCTGTGCCACTGATTTTAATTTCTCCGCTCAGATCCACATCTCCTGCCACTGTCAATTTAGAAGTAGGGGTTGATGTACCTACACCTACATTTCCACTATTACTATTGAACACCTGATTGTTATACAATGTCCAGGCACCATCATTCACTGAATGGTTACTTGTATTTATGACGGTATTTGAGTATGCATTACCTGTAGTTATATCATCCATGTACTCCCAAACATCGCCTTGAGGCATAAAGGTGCTGGTTAAGCCGGTCGCAATAAACCCTTTATTCCCGATCGCAAAACCCACCGCATTTTTCCGTGGTGCCCCACTATAGATGGCCTTGCTTGTCCAGGTATCCGTTAATGGGTTGTACTCCCAAAAATCATTCATCTCCATGGCTCCATTATAACCGGTGCCCATATAGCCTTTTCCATTCATGCTAAAACAGGACATCGAATGAAATCCGGAACCCGGAAAAATTTGTTTGGCACTCCAGGCATTCCCTGCAGGATTGTATTCCCAAACATCATTTTGGTAATTTCCATTTACATCTGTTCCAAGACCCACATAAGCCTTTCCATTGATGCTTATACCCATGGTAAATTGGCGGCCACTTCCCGGATAGTTTGCAAGCTGGGTCCAGGTATCGTTTGAAGGATCGTACTCCCAGAAGTCGTTGAGGTCGCTACCACCATCAGAGCCTAAACCTAAATATCCTTTATTACCAATGGCAAAACCCTGTGCTTTTGAGCGCGCGCTTCCGGGGCAATTTGATTTTTGAGTCCACACATCCGTAGTAGGATCATATTCCCACATATCATAATTGACGAATACACCATTGCCACCGGTTGTTACATAACCTTTTCCGTTGATGCTAAAAGCGACGGCATCGGCTCTGGCACCCGGCGGGAAATTCGCTTTTGGTGTCCAGATGTTTGTAGATGGATCGTATTCATAAAAATCGTCGTAATAAGTCATCCCCATAAAACTCCCCAATCCCAGATAGGCTTTATTGCCAATGGTAAAAGCAACTGCATTATTTCGGCTTATTGCAATGCCTGTTTTTTGTAACCAGGAATTGGCGGTAAGATGGTTAGGATCGGTGACGGTGCCTGTTACTTTGAGACCACAGGTTTTGATCCAGTTGGATCCATCGTAAATATCGGTGCACTGATCATCTAAATTAAAAATTTGTAATCCAAGAGCGGGCATGGGTATTGCATTGCGCTGTGTGGTAGTCATGCGGGGTATTAACAAACCTTGTGTGGTACTGCTGATATCCAATTTTGCAGAGGCATCGGGTGCGTTTGTACCGATACCAATTCCGGAACCATTGTTATACAGATTGTTGTTATTGATCACCCATTCTGTTCCGTTCCAAAAAGTGGTATTGCCGGTAGTAGTTCCATTTGGCAAACCACTCCCTGCTGAACCGGAGCTGTTTGCATACAGCGCATATGGAACACTGAGAAGTTGGGTAGTGCCCATGGCTGTGTAAGTATTCCCACCTGCCGGATCGTACTCAACCTGAAGAAATATAGAACCGACGGACCAGGCAATACTTGTAAAGTTTCCGGTAATGACCGCACCCTGACCAATGTTTAATTGAAAGAGGCCTAAAGAATTCGTTGTGGTTAAATGGCTTTCACTGTAAATAATCGGTCCAACATTGCTGCCATCCAGAATACTAAATCGGATGGAAATGGATTGATTATTCAGGGTATTGCCGCTGAGGTCACGTGCGACAGCCTGGTAAGGAAAGGCTTGCGGGGCTTGTGCAGAAATTTGTTTTACGTGCCAGGCACATAATATTCCGGACAGAATGAGAAAATGAAATAATTTTTTCATAGGTCAATTTGGGGGTTTATACAATTGGTTGGAAAATGGTTTTATTACCCAAAAGTAGTTGGCATAAAATCTTATTGAACCCACATAAAAGGGTAGGGTGATTAATTCGTGCGATCAGAAGAGCTTGGTATACATTGCATAGACTCACAACTTTCAAGAAACATATAAGGGATCGTTTATCGTAAAAGCAAAGAGTGAAACAGAAGTTGAAAATGCAGAAGAACTTGAAAAAACGATGATTGGAACAACCTCTGCCCCACAAACGACGGAATACCCACAAAAAGTAACCTTCTGAAACATCATGTAAGAACGGCAATTGCGCACCTTTATCCAGGAAAACAATCCATTTGTAAATATTCCAATGGGATTTTGACGGAAAATTGCCATGCATCTAAACGTGTGTAATTCACGCCAAAATGTAATGACATCAACTTCTTTCAGGTTAAACAGCAGGCCCAAAAGAGATTCCCATGTTAGGTTTTCTCCCCGCCGATTGGGTAACAGGATTTAAATACCATCCAAACAAATGATACAAAATATTTACCTCTTTATAATTATGGCGCGTTGATAATAATAAGTGGTATCTTTTAATTTATTTAGAGAGTTCCTTTTTGGATGCATGGCATTGCATCACCATCGGTATTGCATCTGTATTTGTTACGGCATTATCCCGACAACGCAAACAGGTTCAATTTGCCTATCACGAAATGCATGCTTTGGCCATGCTTGTGTATGGCATATCCATTCTGGTATTCTGCAATACATCGGAGAAATTCATTTTTATATCCAGTTTTCTTTTCATTTTTTATGCCTTCTCTGAAATTATTTTTTGTAATTGGTTATTTAACCTTGCCCAAAAAGTGAAATATCCTATCGTGATCCTGCTTTACTTTTTCGGATTAGGATTGGTATTGGTGCTGTTCTTCCATGCATTACTCAAATAAACACTGAGATTTTTGCGTCTTAACCTCATGGCCAAATATTTGTTATATGGCCCTTAGAAGAACACAAACCAAACTAACAACGACCCCCCCCGGCAGAAGCCCGAACACCACCGAACCTCCACAACCACAACCCCAGAACCCACCCCCCCAAGCCGCCCAGCCCCCCGGCAACGCCCCGGCCGATTACCCCGAGCACCCGAAGACCCGCCAAGGAAAAGAATTCAAATTGAACGCAATGGGGCGAGGGAACAGCCAGCCGAGAACCACAAGAAAATGAATTAGGGCAGAAAATAGGGAACAAATTTCCACTGATTGAAGATATCACGATGAAGTAGCCAATCAATATGGAGATTCAGCCTGGGTCAAACCAAAGCGCGGCGGTTTTTGTAGCCCAATCATCCGGGGATCATTTATTATCCATTATCCTTGGCAGAAATCAAAAAGAGCCTTAATGCGATGCAAACTGCTGGCCTATCAAATTGCCACACCCGCCGATTGGCACCGTGACGATGTGATTGTTCCAACAGCTTGTTGCGAAAGAGGTTGAATCAAAAGAAATGACTTGTTATGATTGGTTTTTCTGTACAAAACCATGCTAGAGGAGCGAATAATCCGTATCTATAAAGGGAGCTGAATATTTGGTCATTCGTTATCAAAATTCGGCAATACAAATTTAATCCGGGTTCCCGTTAATGGCTTGTTTCTATGGATAAATGTCCCCTATTTCATCAGCCCGATGCTGCATATTGTATAAACCTCCTCGATGACTAATTTCTTTCAAATCGAATCCTTTGCCATTATCTTCTACACATAAGTGTATTTTCTTATCTATTTGACTAAACTTTATTATGGCATGTGTACATTCGGAATATTTAGCCAGATTATTTACAGCTTCTTTGAAAATTAAATACAAGTTACTTTTGATTTGTAAAGAGATCTTGCTTTTCGCCTCTCCTCCAAAATCCAATGTATACTCAATCTCTTTAGCTTCTAAAACGGTTGTTGCGTATTCTCTCATTCTACTAAGCAATTCTTCCATAGAATCATTGTTCGGATTAACATTCCAAATGATGTCACTCATATTAGTTAACAGCCTCTGGCTGCGTTCGTGAATTTTATCTAAAGTGGTTTTGAATGCTCATTTCCACTTAGTTCTGCTTGTCGTTTGGCTGTTCGACTCAATATATTGATACTACTCAAGGTGCTGCCAATATCATCATGAAGTCTCTACTTAACTTACTGCGTATCTTCAATACGCCTTATACCTGCCTGACTCGGTTTAAATAGAGTAGGTATACACTTAATGAAATAACCAAGGTTATTAAAACATAAAACCACCATCGATTGTACCAAGGTTTCAGAATGGTAATGAAAAGTTTGGCTGTATTGGCACTCCATTGATTATTGGCATTGGTGGTTTTTAATTCGATGAGAGGTAGGACCCCGGAGACATATTCAGAAAACTAAAACGTTTACCTTTATTATTCATCCATTTTAAGTATCACCATTTAAGATAGTGCGGTAATAATAGTTTTTATTAAACCCACTATAATAATCAATACTACTTACCGAAAACGAAATATTATTTTTCATGATATTGCAATTTAAGATCGTTGGTAACTAAATTTTGTGCCTTGCCATTCACTTTGCAATTTTCCAAAATTACAATAGGTTGATTCCCTGAATTAAAAACGACAAAGATTAATTTTATATACATGGCCTTTTCCGCCTATATAAAATAATGAATTTTTGTCTTCATAATAAGCTCTGGTAACAATTCCTTCTACAATGCCATCTTGATGACTAATCGTACGGATGGAGTTATCCACTGTATTCATAATGGCCAAACCGTTTTTAGTACTAATAAATAAATGCTGATTGTAATAATAAAGACCTAAAATATTATTAGAAGGTAATTTTTCATACATGCTAATTATTTTAGAGCGCTGCGTTTTAGTATCGAAAATAAGTAACCCATGGCTGGATACCATATATAGGAAATGATTGGCTCCTGCTATCAATTTACTGTTGAATTTGGATGGCAAATCAATAGATGTGCTATCGAATTCCAATGTTTTAATATCCAGTTTCCAAAGTTTGGCCTGAACATAATTTAGACACCATAGATTGCCCTCAACATCTTCTGTTATGGAGGTAAATTTATCACTACAAAATTCACCCTTGGGTTTAAATAATTTCATTGTGGCAGTACTTGAATTCCAAAATACCAATCCATATTCTTCAAAACTTACCCATCTATTTTCCTTACTGTCAATAAAAAATCGTTTAACAGCATATTGATCAAAGAGTTTTTCAAAAGGGTTGGTAAGCTTAGGATTTTTAAACAATTGATGGTCCTGAAACATAAAACCTTGGTTGCCATAAATGAGATGCCTTTGTTTATCTAAAGGGATAATAAAATGCATCGCATAATCACCTGCGTTCTGATATCCAACGGAGTCTAGATAAGTGCGAACCGTATTTTGTTTTGTGTTGTACAAAAAACAATGCTCCAGTTGAGTAGTTATCAAAATATTTTCTTCGTCCACAGGTTTAATACCCGTTACATATTGCCAATCGGATTCAAACTTAAATGGGACTGGTAATTCTATTTGTTCTAAATCTTTTCGATTCGATTTTACCAAATACAATCCGTTGATGGATCCTATCCACCAGTTTCCTGTTTTATCGGTAAAATGAGAATTGATGGTAGCAGAAAAACCACTCCCTTCTTTGGCATAAATGGTAGAACCTTTATTTTTTAAAAGATATTCATAGGGCAATTCATAAAGAACCGTGCTTGCTTCATTTATATACGCCCAGGTCATTGTGGTCGAAGTGGGGAAGCAAATTCTTCCGGTCCATCCAGTCTTTCTTGCTTCGCCAACCATAGGATAAGCAATTAATTTTTCATTTGGTTTGGCACAATACAAGGTATCTTTTCCGACCTCATGAAACCATATATAGCCCAAACTATCTAAAGTAAAACAATCCATCGCCGTTTTTTGGAACATGGCAGCATATGGATGAGTGTTGGCTGTCTTAAAAGGAACTATTGATTTTTTCTTATAATCAAACAATCCCCATTCATGTGTAAAATTATCAGCGAAAATGATGTCTCCATGGGATAAGAAAAGGGGAGAATAATTAGTTATGCTTAACCCTATATTCTCATAAGCGGATGGAAATTGATAAGCAATGGTATTTAGTTTTACCATATTATAATCAAAAATGAGAATTGCTGTGGCTGTTAATACAAAGATTCTCTCAAGCGAAGTGTTTACATAAATATTTTTGAAGTTGTAATCCATGGATTCCCAACCTTTGGTTATACGAGAGTGTATGGTATACCCTTTTCTTGTAGTTGTATTCATAACATACAATCCATTGGAAGTAGAACATAATAGTTTACCATCAGGCGCAACAGTTATGCAGTACACATAGTCTGAAGGTATGCTGGTTGAATCGTTTTGGTCGTGTAATACTTTCACAAATTCATCGCCATCAAATCGACATAAACCAGACTCTGTGGCTATCCAAATAAATCCCTGGCGATCCTGAGTTATGTTATGAACAACAGTACTTGGCAAGCCATCTTTAGTGGTATAATGGGTATGATTCCATGAATTAATTTGCCCTATTACTTTTTGCGTTATGCCTTCCAAAAGTAAAAGAAGAGAAAGAAAGAAAAATTTTTGTAGCATTCGTATCCTGTATTCTAAAAAGATTCTTCATTCATGGTCTATCCGCGCAAGTTCTTTTGGTTAGTTAAATTTATTGTATATAGCCTTCGCCACGGCTTCACTCTTCGAATTGACATGTAATTTAGCATACATGTTTTTGACATGAAAGCGAATAGTTTCGATGCTGATTTTTAATTGGGAAGCGATCATTTTATAACTATAACCGCGTACCAAAAAAGATAATACCTCTGATTCTTTAGGTGTCAAATTTTGTACATCTGCCGATTTCTGATATGGCGCCGAAAATAACTTGAGCACTTGTTTGGCTACCGAGGCGTCATGGGGGCACCGCCGTTTGCAGCCTCTCGTATACCCTCGACAATTTTTTCCGGTGAAGAGGATTTAAGCAGATAACCCGAAGCTCCCCGGCACACAGCCTGAAATACGCGCTCGTTGTCATCAAATACCGTTAACATCATCACCAAGGTATCCAAGTCGGCATTTCGCAATAAAGTCAGTCCTTCGATGCCTGTTATTCCCGGCATATCAATATCCATGATGATGATATCGGGATTATAGTAACGAACATGACGAACTATGTCTTTGCAATGATGGAATACCGCTGACAAATGAATGTCTTTTGTTTCTTGTAACAATTCGCTTAAACTGTCTACAAAATCCAGATTATCTTCAAATAGAATGACGTTGATCAAAGCTTTGGTATTGCTTCAAATTTACGCCTCTTTTGATGAAACGATACTACATAAATGGGTAGGTAAACGTAGAATGATTTTGGTGAGACCATCACAAGGTCATGAATTATCTGAATACACTTTTTAATGGCCGCTTAAATTTGCCGGCACAGGTTCCAATGCTTCATCCAAAAATTTATGGCACCACCGCCCCTACAAAATTATTGCTGTTTTGTTCCCAGAAAATAAAATCCAATCCATCTACAATACCATCTCCATTCAGATCGGTACTAAAATAACCTCCAGCAAAATTGTTGCTGTCGTTTTCCCAATCGTTGTAATCCAAACCATCTACCACACCATCCTGATTGATATCGCCGGTGAAGAAAGCCCAAATACCATTCTCCACCTGAACCTGATTTCCACCGTACGCTTTATTCGCTGCCGTCGAAAAATCATAGGTTGAATTGGCAGTGATTAAAACAGGCTCCGCGCTCCAGGTTTCGAGGTGATTGCGATGTTTGATCACAATTCGATAATACCCAAATGGTAAGGATGTAAAATTAACCGTTGCAGTACCATCAATTTGTAAAACGGCCCAGGAAGTAGTAACAATATTCGTCAAATTTTCAGACGCTCTTAGTTCTACTTGTATAGAATCTACATGATTTACACTGTTTCCAACACCTTGATTCATTAATGCTGTTTGCATGGTTGAAGTCCCAATGTAAAATCCCTGGAGAAATAATTTTACATTCATAGTATTGGTAGTGCCACACGGATCTACAACAACAGTTATATTCGACGTATTGGTACAACCAAATGCATCGGTACCGGTAACAGTATAGGTTTTGGTCGTATGAGGCGTAATGGGATCATTATCCGTAACACCAAGATTCCAGGTATAATTAATTGCACCACTTCCACTCAAGGTTACCGAATTCCCAACACAAATGGTTGAATCAGAAGCAATGGCAGCACCTGAGGGTCGGGTAAAACAATTACTGGTATGGAAGCTGAGCTTTGGCATCCATTTGCGTCCGTAACAGTCACTGTATGTAAGCCATCGGTATTCACTATTTTAGATGAGTTATTACCGCCATTATTCCAAGTATAACTGCTCGCAAAATACTCAGCAAAAGGGACCGTTATAAATTCCATATTCTTTGTAGAAATGCTATTTGTGCCTCTAACACCGATAATCACATATCCCGGTAATGCAAATTGAGTCCTAAATCATAATGGCATTAATGCCCATTAAAGCCCCTGAATTGGGATTGTTTGCATTGGATTGTTGAGACAATATGTAATCTATGTTTTGGCCGTATCCTCTAAATGAAGATAAACTTGATGAACTTGAATTGCTGGCCCAGCCCTTTCCGCCAACCAAAATATTATTTCCTGATAAAAGAAAAGGACCAACAGCTGAACCTCCATTACTCGTGCCTAAAGAAGCTGTATAAACCACAGTAGAATCTAAGGTGCCATTGCCTTTTACTTTTCGACAAGCGAGTTGAAATTGATCCATCCAAGCTCCAACTCTGCCTTTGTAGCCAGCCGCAACATACCCACTGGGGCAAGTGCGATTAATCGGATTTGCAGCGGACGTGGATGCGCTAATGGCAGCTGTATTGATCTGAGAAGTCGGAATACAAGTAGGCATGAATGCAGAGGATGAAAAATGGGTTCGTGTATAAAAACACAGAACCAGCTTGCACCACTTACGGTGAACGTTGTAGACGAACCATTACAAGCAGTATCTAAGCCACTCAAAATAATTGTTGGGTTTGCATGTACCAAAATATTTTTGGTTGCTGTATTTGTACAACCGACGGCGCTAGTGCCCGTTACTGTATATGTTGTAGTTGTTGTTGGAATAAATGCCACACCATTACTAACTCCGTTACTCCAGGTATATGAATGAGCTCCTGTGCCGGTTAAAATCACCGAACCTCCGGAACATACTGCAGTAACGGAAGCGTTTGAACCTACTGATGGTATCGGATTTACGACAATCGTTCGTGTTGATGTATTGGTGCAACCATTTAAATCCGTACCTGTTACCGTAAAGGTGGTTGTTGTTGTTGGAATAAATGCCACACCATTACTAACTCCGTTACTCCAGGTATATGAATGAGCTCCTGTGCCGGTTAAAATCACCGAACCTCCGGAACATACTGCAGTAACTGAAGCGTTTGAACCTACTGATGGTATAGGATTTACGACAATCGTTCGTGTTGATGTATTTGTGCAACCATGTAAATCTGCACCTGTAACGGTATACGTTGTTGTTGTTGTTGGAGAAACTATATGCGTACTTCCTGTAACACTTCCAGGCATCCAGGTGTAGGTATTCGCCCCATTGGCTGTGAGTGTTGTATTGTCTCCCAGACAAAGGTTAGAAACACCCGAAACATTGATTGATGGAGGAGCCTGAATGCTCAGACTTACAGGAACCCTGCTAGCGCATGAAGCACCTTGTGACGCTTGTGCATAAAAAGTGGTGTTCCCTATTGAAGACCATGATGGATGAATGATTTCGGTTCCACCAAAAGGCACGTCATACCACCTAATTCTACACATATACGTTTTCAACAACAAATCTACGTTCGGATCAATATTACTTCTTCCTCCTGCATATGGGTTGGAACTGTTAAATAGCACCCAGTATTGATTTTCTGAATTGGTGCTCACTCTCGCGGTATAAACCTGACCTTGTTTCAGGTAAACATTATTACCGGATAAATCAAAATTATGAAAGGAGAATGTTGAAGAAGCAGGTATTAATTTATTTACGCTCCCCAAAAGTGTACCCCCAATTCCTTCACCTTTTATGCGCAGTGTAACCATTGTTGATGTATTTGCCATGGGCGTTCTCAACCAAAATTCTAAAGCATTCAAAGTGCCAGTTACCGAAGGGGTAAAAGATTGCCAATAAGAGTGAAAACAGCACCATATGAGGTAGCCGTTAAAGTAGTTACCTGATCTATGGTAGGATCAAAGAGTGTTTGAGCGCTCAGGGTTAAGATATTCCCTACACATCCTGTATCGTTCCCACCTGAGACAAGTCCCAGATATACATAAATTTTAATCGTAGACGTATTCGCACATCCATTCGCATCTATGCCGGTTACAGTATAAGTTGTGGTTGCAGATGGAATAAATGCTACATTATTGCTTATGCCGCCACTCCAGGAATAGGTGTTTGCACCTGTACCATTTAGTGTAACTGAATTACCTGGGCAAATAGTCGTTTCCAAAGTACTTGCTCCAACAATCGGCAAAGGATTTACAAGAATAGTTCTTGTAGATGTATTTGTACAGCCGTTTGCGCTTGTGCCGGTTACTGTAAATGTTGTGGTTGCTGACAGATTAAATGCCACACCATTCGTGATTCCTCCACTCCATGAATAGGTGTTTGCTCCGGTGCCATTTAACGTTACGGATCCGCCCGAACAGATGGTTGTAACCGAAGCATTTGAGCCGACTATGGGTTTTGGGTTTACTGTAATTGTTTGCGTTATGTATTTGTGCAACCATTTAAATCCGTGCCCGTTACCGTAAAGGTAGTGGTGGTTGTTGGAATAAATGCCACACCATTACTAACTCCGTTACTCCAGGTATATGAATGAGCTCCTGTGCCGGTTAAAATCACAGAACCTCCGGAACATACTGCATTAGCTGAAGCGTTTGAACCTACTGATGGTATCGGATTTACGACAATCGTTCGTGTTGATGTATTCGTGCAACCATTTAAATCCGTACCTGTTACCGTAAAGGTGGTGGTGGTGGTGGGAATAAATGCCACACCATTACTCCTCCGTTACTCAGGTATATGAATGAGCTCCCGTACCGGTTAAAATTACGGAACCTCCGGAACATACCGCAGCAGCTGAAGTGTTTGAACCTACCAGTGGTGCTTCAATTGTCAATGTTACAGGGGTTCTATTGCTATAACAACTTATACCATCATAAGCCTCTGCATAAAAGGTTGTACTTCCCAAACTTGCCGTTGATGGATTAGGTACCAAGGTTCCACCGGTAGCAGCTGTATACCATTTTATTTCACACATCGTTGTTTTAAATTTTAAGTCCTGTGATGCGTTGTTATTCAGTAAGCCATTCGGATAGGGGTTAGTGGTACTTAATCTAAACCAAGCCTGATTAAAACTTGAAGTAACCAATCTTGCGGTATACAGCTGCCCTGATTCCAGATAAATGCCTTGCGCCGAAAAGTCGAAACTTTCAAATGCATAAGTCGAAGTAGAAGAAATTGTTTTAACAGTACTTGTACCTAAGAGTGTGCCCCCGGTTCCCTGCCCTTCGTATAATTCCACGAATACTGTGGCCGCCATACCGGATAGTGGCGTTCTGATTTCAGCTTCGAAATACCTAATTGTTCCATTGATGCCAGGTGTAAATGATTGCCAAGGTGAGCTGCCATTTGCTATAGCATTATACGTTACGTTCGACTGATCCTGCACCGGATTGATGAGTGTAGTTGCTTTGGGTTTCAAAATAGTCCCTAAACAACCTGTATCATTTCCGCCAGAAACCGGTTTGCCAATTATTAAATCTAAGGTGGAAATAGAATCACAACCATTGGCCGCGTTGAAAGTACTCGTGTACATTCCGGATGAGGTATATGTTGTTCCATTCCAGGTATAGTTATTACATCCTGTTGCGGTGGTTGTTCCAATAGCAGGTGCCGAGGTATTCCCTTGTGCGTTGCAACCATCGTCCACCCAATTAGACGTTGTTCCACTTAAATTAAATCCTATTAAAGTTCCGATATAGTTGTAATCACTAAAATCTGTGAGAGTAGTCACACTGGTATTCGTGGCATTGGCCACTCCTTGATTATAATGACAATTTAATAGTAAAGCGGTAGGCGTAGCACTATACTCATATAATCGATTATTATAGATATTACATTGCGAGCGGGCTGAAGACCATAATCGCGTTTCATCCAGTTGACCTACAAATCCATTACAGGAAGAACTGCCTATGCGTAGAGATGTTGAATTATTAATATTGGTAATTGCTGAATTGTTAACAGATACTGCAATGTAGCCGTCAATAATAATCCGCATTTGAGTACCATCCCGAACCGTCGCCATATGGTGCCAATTACCATCGTTATATGATAAAGGTGTTTCTGCAAAGAACAAATTTAAAAGCGCTGAATTTTCACATCTCGAAATACACCTTACCGGTAGCATTAATACGTACATTCCAGAAGTTGCCTGCCGAACAGGCTGGTCTTTTGCTGATAATCGTTTGATTCGTGGCAGTGGTTTTAAACCAGGTTTCAAACGTGAAATTACCTGTTCCGAAATTGCCTAAGGTGTTTCCGAAATCAACATAATCGCCATTTGCAAAATTTAAGCTTTCGCCCGACTGTGCTTGCAAAAATTGCGCTTGACTCAAAATTATACAGCAAATAAGCATTGTTTTGAAGATTTTTTTCATGGTGAATGGATTTTGAACTAAAATTATTACGATGCCAATAGAGATCCTTTAACAAGTATAGCAAGCCGCCTCATGTGTATGAGAAGCTATGAATTCTGTATAGGAAAATGGATGTCATTCATACATTCAAGAACCTTCAGGTTTATTTCCCACCTCTATCAGCTTTTGAACTTTGGCCTTTATTTGCATACATATCGGGCAAATATTTTCTGAAAATTCGTTTAAAAAGGATTGCTCCTTTTGAATTTCGATGGTTAGCCGTCGGATGGATGATGGCTTTCCAGGAGTATTATGTAGAAATAACGCTTGTATATGGGTAATCCATATTTTTTTAAGTTCTAAATAGTTTTTCTTCATATGAAGGACACTTGGTATCCAACTTCAAAGTTCTCTTTAATCCATTGAGCCAGTATTCAACTATATCAATACGGCCAATAAGTATATGAAAGGGCTCATCAAATAAGAGAAGTAGAATTTGCTAACTTTATAATAATTTTACCTCACATGCTGCGATACATTACATTAGACGATAACAAGGTTCATTAATGAACTGAATGCATGCTTAAACCAAATTCCTTTAATCCATTGTATCGGCAGTTTCTGCAATCCAATAGAAGCATTTAGTTTTTTAAAAGAAAATAAGGTGGATATCGTATTCATGGATATTGAAATGCCAGAAATGTCAGGTATCGAACTCGCTCAGCAATTATCGGATCCCCCTTTGTTTGTATTCATTAGTAGCCATCCTGATTTTGGGGCACAAACATATGAGGTAGATGCGCTAGATTATTTAATGAAACCAGTTCGTGTGGAACGTTTACTAAAAACCATGAAACGGGTTTACAGAATTATTGATGAAAAAAAAACGGCCTCCGCTGAAATCAAAATCGACCAAAAAGATGCACAACATTTCTTTATCAAAGACCAGCAGCAATTTATTCGGATCAATTTTGAAGATCTCCTCTATGGGAAAGCTTGGAATAGTTTTGTGCATCTTTATTTAAGCAACGGAAAAAAACACCTGATACTGGTAGGGTTAAAGAGTTTGACGAACAATTACCCGCAAGTCATTTTTTAAGAATCTCCCGTTCCATTTTAGTAAACCGCCAAAAAAAATCTGCTGCATTCAGTCCATCCCATGTCCTCCGGGATCTCTAGAATTTGGGGTCGGTCAAAACCTATACTCAACAATTACTTAAAGAACTTAACCCTCATTTGATTTCACGCGTTTCGGTGAGAAAAGAATAGCATTTTCTTTTTCCAAAAGTTCATCGAATGATTTTAATGGGATTCATCAAAATACAAAAACCATTTTATTTCCCATCGTTGGACGACTTTGGATTGTCCAACGAACATTCAGTTAAGCCAAAAGATCCCCGAACAATGTTTAACCCCAAACCGCTACCTTTGCCGAGCGAAGTACCCTGCTTACTTTCTCCTTTCCTTGCATGATATCCTCGATCTGTTCGAACCTCTCGTTCCTAAGCCATAATCCGTAATGCATAAGACTAAGCGATTGTTTCTCCACATAGGTCTCGATCAATATTTCTTCCAGCATCTCTCGATTTGTGATGACGGTACTCGCCACTGAATGTATTTTTTCTACTAAATCAATTTGCTTCATATCTGCATGAAGTTTTAGATCGCCACATACATCTTCGATTAAATCATCCAGCTGGACCATTTTTTTCGAAACAGAAACTTGGTGTAATTGTGAACTGGCCCAAGTCAGTAAATTATCCAACAAAGCAATCGATTCCCTGCAAAGCTTTAGTCGTTTCCTTTTTGAGCATCAAGGTTTCGTCACCCTGTTTTCACTATGGTTTAAATAAGCTGATAAGGTAACCAAAGGGTTTCGCAAATCATGTCCGATGATCCGAAAAGAGTTTATCCTTGGTTTGGTTTAATTGCTTTAGGGCAGCATTTTGATTTTCTATTTCCCTCTTTTGAGTAAACAACAAGTGACTTCTTCTTCTTGATCGAAAGTAAAAAAACAGAATCCCAAATGCCAAAATGCTTGTAAAACATGCAATTAATGTAATCTGTTGACTCTTCTGTTTTTGATTGTTCAATAATTTTAAATTGGCTTCTTCAAAGTAATCCCGTTCCAACTGATTCAACCGATTTTGATTATCCCGACTATTAATACTATCATTCAGGGCATGATGTTTTCTTAAGTAAATAATTTCTTGATGGGCAATTCCGGCGTTTTGGTACATACTGGCCATATTTTTGTAGTTCTCCAGTATTAAAAATTCATACCCGTTCGCTTTGGCGATGGAGATGCTGCTATCGAACTCAAATTTTGCAAGATTTAGTTTCCCCATTTCGGCATAGGTACAGGCCAAATTATTCCGAATAGTTCCTTCATTAATCGGATCTGCCATCACCTTTGGATCGTTGAGTGTGTGATTAAATTTTTCTATGGCCTGCTGATATTTTTTTTGCTTTTTATAAACCAATCCCAAATTCATCTCCGCAGCTTCTTTAAAATACTCACTGTCCCTTATTTTAGGAGCCAACTGAATTATTTTGTTCAAATAATATATGGTTGAATCATACCTTTCTTCTTTTAAATAAGCATCACCCAGTGAACTATAAATTACGCACATTTGAAAACTAGGTTTCTGTTCATTTAAATATGGAAATGCTTTTTGGAGGAACTCTTTTGCCTTGGGAACATTGTTCAATTTTAAATACAAGATGGCAATATTTGCATAGGATTTTACCACCTGAATATCATTTCCGGTTTGTTTAAATATCCTTTCAGCTTCCAACAAACTTTGCATCGCTTTTTCGGTATTTCCCATATTGGTATAGGTTTCTCCCAGATCTAAATGACGCCCCCCAACAAATCCTGGTGTATTGTATTTTTTTCCCAGCCGAATGGCTTCATCCAGATATTTGATGGTCAGCAGATTATTCGTTTCACGGAAAAAATAGGCGAGGTCTGTCACTAATTCAGATCGGATACTATCTTCGGTCGGGTGGTTTTTTAATCGAAGCAATAAAGAATCTATCGATGGTTCTTGTGAAAAGCCCTTATTCAGAAGACATGAAAGCACCATGAATCCCAAAACGAAAATGTTCCGACGCGTTGACATCAGGGTACAAGTTAGTACTCAATTTGATACCGATTCTAAAAATATTATGTAGGGTTTGCTACTTATCTCACACGCGCTTCAAATTCAAGGAAGTGCTCAAGGGATAGTCCCGCAAGTGCGAGACAGCCCTTGGACGATGACGCCAACGTTGAAGATGCCAGTGAGATAACCAGCAGCCCCAGTTGATTCGATAAAATGGCTTTTTTATACTCGGCTCATCATGGCACCATCGCCCCAACAAAATTATTGCTGTTTTGTTCCCAGAAAATAAAATCCAATCCATCTACAATACCATCTCCATTTAGATCGGTACTAAAATAACCTCCAGCAAAATTGTTGTTGTCGTTTTCCCAATCGTTGTAATCCAAACCATCTACCACACCATCCTGATTGATATCGCCGGTGAAGAAAGCCCAAATACCATTCTCCACCTGAACCTGATTGGAACCATACGCTTTATTGGCTGCCGTCGAAAAATCATAGGTTGAATTGGCAGTGATTAAAACAGGCTCCGCGCTCCAGGTTTCGAGGTGATTGCGATGTTTGAGGAGAAGGTAAACATACATTCCTTGAAGGGAAGCCGGTATTTGGAAAGTAGCTGTTCCGTCTGTATGTAATATACTCCTGGTAAATTCTAGCAATTGATATGGATAAACATTTTCTCTGAATTCAAGGGTGATACTATCCGTTTCGTTATTCATATTATTTTGACCCTGAAGGCTAAGCACCGGCCGCATCAGTCCGCCTACTTCGAAATATCCCTGCAAATAGGATTTTATATGGTACGCCGAAATAGCAGTTGGTATAACGCCTAACATGATCTCCTGTCTGTAGGTTGTGGTGCTTGACAAGGTATGATTGATCGTATTCAAATTTGCCAGACTATTACTCCACGGACTATTATCGTTGCGCTCCCGTTGATATAGATTGAGTGCATTTTCGTTTGTGATATTGGGTATGCCCGTATATTGATGGGTCACCTGAACCTGTGCGACATTTCCATTGACCGTAAATACACCATAGTATGCATCGTTGCCATTGAGCGTATCAATGCCCATTTGAGTATTCGGTCGCTCCGTAACGCAATACAATTGTAATCCACTGGCATTTCCACTCACTATACCCGCATCCATTTGATCGCCACGCGTAGGATGAATTAAATTCAATGCGCTGCTATTGCCATTGTAAATATAGGCACTTGTGTTTCCAATCGGCGCTCCACTCAGTATGCGGTTAGCCCCATTTTGTAAGGTGGCAATATTGGGTTCCTTGCTGGCATCAATTGCATTGGAAGTTCCTGTTTCATCAAAATTAAAATATGCCGCCATGTTGTTATACAAGGCATCGCTGATCTGTAATCTTACGACACATGCGTTCGCGCAATTGTGTTTCGCTGAGGGCAATATTCCAAAATCTAAACTCATCCATTGTACCTGCATGAGGTGAGCCTCCGCTGCAACAGGAATTGTTCATGCCAATGCGCCACGGACGAGTTAAGTTTTCAATGCCACCATTATTCGTCGGAATACTGCCCGGCAATAGGATACCATCTACATATTAATAAAATGTTTGTTGTTCAAATAAACTCCAATTCCCCGTTTGATCTTTTACCCGAATGGCGATGTGATGTGGTCCATAGGAGAGGTTGTTAGGCAGCGGAATATTTAAAGTATCCAGAAGGGTATCCAAAAGACTTACCGGATAAACAATCGCATTCCCCAAACCAGGATCCGTATCAATAAAATATTCGGCGGCAACAATCGGGTTAGGGTCTTGTAAAGGTGCAGTGATATAGATGCTGCGATGTTCAAACAAGCTCCATTCATTCTGACTATTTTTTACCCTTACAGATAAAAGGTGAATGCCTTCCGATAAATTTCCCGGAACCGCAATACCGAAAACCTGCGACAAAGTATCTGTTGGTGAGATCGTGAGTGGAATAGCATTGCCGACGCCGGGATCTGTATCAATAAAATATTCAGCTGCAACAATGGGGTATGTCGGTTCCGGTGGAGGATAGACTGAGATATAAGTCGTTTCAAAATGACTCCATTGGCCCAGACTGTCCTTCATACGAATGCCCATTGCATGAATACCCGGTGCAGTGTTACTTGGAACGCTTAAAGAGAGTTGCTGCAAAAGCGTATCAACTGCCGGTATCGTGAAAGAAAAACCATTGCCCACACCCGGATCTGTATCGATAAAATATTCTCCTGCCACAAGAGGACCTGTAGAAATATCTAAAGCGCTTACATCAAAACTACGTTGCTCAAACAAACCCCAATTTAAGCCGCAGGTGTGAGCGCGAATCGCCAGGAGGTGAAAACCGGGTTGCAAAGAATTCGGGATAATAATCGGAAAGGTTGCAGACAATGAATCAAAATTTAACCCGCTCATATCTAAGGCTGTCCCCTGACCTGCCCCGGGATCAGTATCTATATAATATTCCATCAGATCTATCTTGCCGGGATAAATATTGGCCTCGTTATCATTGCAATCGCCACTTTGTAAACTATATCCGATAGGAGGAGTGTCCGGGTTGATGGCACAAACTTGAACCGGATTTCCTATACCATACCCATCCTGATCGGCATCGACATAAAACGGGAACGTCATCCGAAGATCCCAATCATTATCATTACAATCGACACCGTAACTGAAATAGGTATAACCCAAAGGCGGATAGTTGATTTCACTCAGATTGGAACAGAGGAGAACGGTATTTGTTGAAGCGCCAAAACCATCGCCATCCAAATCCACATAAAATGGAATGAAAAAATGTCCATCGGGGTTATTGTCATCACAATCCGTATTGGTCGTAGCATAACCGGGAGGTGGAAGATTGGCAGCCGGTGCACAAAACAAATAAGTAGTTGTGCCGGCACCCCTCAGGTCACCGTCGTTATCGATATAAAAAGGAAACTCCTGATGTGAAGTGGCATCATTATCATTGCAGTCGCCAAAGTGTAAACCATATCCGGGTGGTGGGGTACTATCATTTTGTGCGCAAACCATCATCAAATTTCCGTTGCCGTAGTTGTCACCATCATTGTCGATGTAAAAAGGAAATTTCTGATGGGCGTTCGAATCATTGTCATCGCAGTCCGTATGGTTTGAGGTATATCCAACAGGTACTGTGCATGCAAGTACACTATCGGTAACCGAACCATAACCGTCATGATCTATATCTTGATAATAGTAGCTGGTTCCTGAAGTGCAGTAATTAATGACTTGTTTATTGGTTAAGCTCCAACTACCTATAGAATCTTTGGTTCTGATATATAGGGTATGATTTCCAGAAGCCAGCCCAATTAAACTGATAGTACCTAATAAATTGTGGATAGCAGTATCGGAACTCAAGGGTAATGAAATGCCATTGCCAAATCCGGGATCTGTATCAAAGAAATATTCAATTGCCGTAATGGTGGGTTGCGTGTGATTGACAGGAAAGGCACTTTTAAAGAACCGAGAGCGATTGGTTAGACTCCAACTTCCAGCTGAATCTTGACTTCGGATATACAGCATATGAAAACCACCGCCCACCGAAGAATAATCAATGGTTACAGTCAAATTCTGAAAACTGGAATCAGGAACCACCGGAATGGAAATGCCATTTCCAAATCCCGGATCCGTATCGAAAAAATATTCCATCGATATAATCTGTTGCCCTGACACCGGAATGACGGCTCCAAGACCTAACAATAATACTAGGCAAAGTTTTACGATACTAGAAGGGCTTTTCATAATTATTGATTTGCTCGCGTACTTATGGTAATCGTACCGGTGTTACTTTGAATCAAAGATGGAACAGTGAGTTGAAAAATGCTTGGAACCGGCGGTAATTTCCCCGGAATATATGGATCAATACCTCCATACATTCCGACGTTCTGCACAGGGTATGAAGGCAGTAATTGTTGATCCTCCTCTAACCGAGAACTGGGATTGGCAAAAAGAAGAGAAGGATTTACCCCGGAGACATTGCCATTTACAGCCGGTAGTGCTATAGAATTATTGATGCATATATTATTGACAAAAATATTGTTACCGCTCGTGTCAATACCATTGGCATTTGTTTTGAATATATTATTGATAAACGTTGTATTAAAAAATTGACTCACTTGATATGACGCCCCGTTTACAGATACGCTATCATGAAAAGTATTGTACATGAAATTTATATTATAAGAATTATTTGAATCCATTTCAATATGCTTGCCTATAAATGAATTTGAAATTTCTATATCATGGGTACCCTCGTGAAACACAAGACACGGATTAGCTTACGTCTAGAAATGGATTGCTTCCTACTGCTATCGGAAAATAACAATGACTTAGTTTATTTGAGTGATAATAGATTCTTGTAAAAGTGAACCTGCAATTTTCAAATAAATTGTGATGCCCATAAAGGAATATTGCAGCTTGCCCATCTACTGAGTAAAAATTCCAATAATTACCTTGAGCACTTAAAAATCCAATTTTAGAGGATAATGTATCCATTTGAAGTCCCGGATGATTGCTTAAATTAATTCCATTTCCAATAATCGTGAGGCTATCTTTATTTATTGGTTGCTGCGTCAGATTTTCCGGATAGCCGCCTACCTTGCCATATGATATTGGACTTGGTTCTAGGTGGATGGTATCACCGGGTGAGGCGGCCAACAAAGCATCATAAAATGTTTGATAGGTGCCGGTCACTCCGGGATTATTGTTACAACGCAGAATGGTGGCATTGACTCCTGTTACGTAACACACTAAGATGACTATCGTGATTAAAATTTTCATGGTATTTCGCTTTAAATAATGTTTATCAAATTCCTATTTCGCCTTTCTTGCCTGAATCTGCACATTCAAAGTACCTCCTGCCGGCACACTGCTGTTCAATACATTCATGGTATGGATATATGGCAAACGACTATTGCGGCCATAAGCCCAGTTCATGGTACTCGTTTCATCAAATAGAACCCCCAAATCTTTACCATCCGTGCCTGTGTTATTGGCCGGACCTGAAGCAATACTGAAGTCAAGTAATGGATTAGTGGTTCCGGCATCCACCGCAGCTTGCGAACCCATTTGCGGATTTTGATTGGAGATATTACCACCTAAGTCAATATTATTTGCAAAAGTCCAAGGTGAATTATTTACACAATTGTAAGTTAAGTTGTTTTGAAAAGTGTTGTTCATCACATTCTGACCATTATAAACAGTGTTTATATTATCGACATTGACGAAAATATTGTTTTTAAACATCATGTTTTTGGCTTCACTAAAAAAATAGTTTTCACTGCAGTTGGACTGCCATAAAATAAATTATGATCGAAAACAACATTGGTACAATTAACAAAGTTTGAAATGAAACTCAAATACCAAGGGCCATTCACGCTACGAGAAAAAACATTATTGATAAATGTGCAATTTGTGTAATAGGCATTGTCAACCCCTCCTACACCACCTCCTTCAAAATAGTTGCCTTCTACATATAAATTGTACATATGCATGCTACCATACGGGTTGGCTGTATACAAAGTAACACCGCTGCCATCAGCGAACTTGTTGCGTATCACTTTCATACCATTTACCGGGATACCTGTATTGCCGGAAACCTGAATGACTGATATTGAGTGCAGCATAAATTACAATACCCATGATACAAGATCCGTTGCAATCAGATGTGTTTACATTATGAAACTGGATGGTGTGAACCCTCGCCGTCAAAGAAGTTGTTTTGTCAGGATATATTCCCGGGCCAATAATCGTCAATTTTTTATCGGTGACTGTTCCGCTTCCATACGCCGACACACTGCCATGCACATAAACAGTATCTCCGCTTGCAGATGCATTGATGGCCGATTGTAAATCACTGAATTGTGCCAAGCCTGCCGGATTATTATTGACCGTCCGAATAGTCGCTTGAACGCTCAGTCCTGTAAATATTAAAATCGTTACAATGAATTTTTTCATAGATAAACTTTTAGGCTACAAAGTTGTTTCCATCTCATCGAACCCGCAATAGCTAGATATAGCTATTCATTCGATCAAAATCATCTTTCAGGTTTGATTTCAAAAATCCTTATCATGCATCACGTCCTTCCCTTACCCGTCGCCTGGTGTAAGCACAAAAAAAAGGCTGCCCTTGCCGGACAGCCTGATTAGCATAATATGTCGATTGACTAATTAAAAATTTCATCCCCCACATTCGTGTTGATTTCAACACTCTGGAATTTTAACTCCATCATCTGTGGTCCCATATTTTGTTTGATGGTTTGTGGATACATTAAGTTGCCGGCTCCTTTTTGATAATTCAGGTAATAGGTTGTTTGTGAACCTTCTTCATCGCTCTCTTCTGATTTTACTTTAAAGCCAGATTTTACATTGTAGTATTCCACCACCTTAGATCCTGAAGGGCGGGTAACTTCGATCTGATAACAATCTTCATTATCCACTTTTTCAATACCTTTCAATTCCGTCTTGAATCCTGGCGTTAAATAATCCAGGTCTTCAGTCATCCCTGCTTTTTCAGCATATTCCTTGATTTCGGCTTCTTCAAAGTCCTTTTTCTGTCCTTGTGCACTCATGTAACCTTTGCTACCATTAAACACAATTTTCTGGAATGATTGTCCCATGGCATTTACATCCAACATCATTTTATTCGGCACTTTACGTACGGTTTTAATATTGATGGACATACCCTGCATATCGGTCGTGTAAGTTGAAGTCATATCCTTCACAGCTTTCCATGCAGCCTCTCCACCTGTTACCTGAATATGTTTTTTAATCACCTGAGGCGCACTCATATTTGCAGGCAATGCCACTGGCTTATCATCTATTTTATTTCCATATAAATCATAAACCGTTACAGGACCAAACTGACGCAATTTGTCGACCACCTGTTTTTTATCGCCGGCTACGGTAATGGTAGCAACACCCGGTGTAATATATTTTTTTGCGACAGCCATCACATCCTGTGCAGTAACTGCTTCAACCGTTTTCAGATAATTTTTATAATAATCTTTCGGCATAGCATATTTACGTTCGTTGATGGCATAACGGGCCAGGGTTTTCGGATCTTCCAAGCCCAAAGCAAAGGTTCCGGCCATATAATTTTTATACCCTTCCAATTCTTCTTTGCTTACTGGTTCTGTACGTAAGCGATTCATTTCTTTCAAAATTTCGGCTACGGAACTATCACTGGCATTGGTTGTACTGTTGGCAGTAGCAGAAAATCGTCCGGCATTCGGTAACTGATCGGGGCGGAAGGATGAATAAGATCCGTAAGTCCAGGCATGTGTTTCACGTAAATTCTGAAACAATCGTCCGGTGCTTCCACCTCCTAAAATACCATTGGCGACTTTCAGTTTAATTTCATCTGGATCACCGGGCTTCATATTAATCGGATAAGTAACATCCACTACACTTTGTACCGCACCTGTTTTATTCACCACAGCCACACTTGCTCCTTTCGGAGGAACCGGTGTTGGGTATTTGGCAACAGGTACTGCCTTCTTTTCCCATTTAGCCAGATGTTTTTCGATCTGTACTTTGGCTTCTGCTAAGGTAATATCACCTACCACAGCCATATAAGCTACATTGGGTCGGAAATAGGTTTCAAAGAATTTTTTACAGCGATCCAGTGAAATGTTTTCTACCGATTTTTCAGTAGCCACTTCACCATAAGGATGGTTTTTGCCATAGTTTAAAATAGATGTGATATTGGCACTCATCGCTTCAGGATCGTCCTGGTTTTGGGCCAAACTGGATTTCATTTGCTTTTTGAGTTTATCCAACTCTGCTTGTGAAAAATTTGGTTGAGTTAATACCTCGCTCAATAAGGCCAGTAATTTATCGCTGTTCTTTTTCAGGCTTTGTGCAAAAATACCGTCGCTACCGATGGAAAGATTCGCACCCAACTGATCGAGTTCGGCATTAAATACATCTTTACTTTTTGATTTGGTACCTGCCGTGAGTAATTCACCAACCATATCCTGAAATCCGGCCATATCACCTTGTAATTCGGGTTTGATATCGAAGTCGACTGAATAAGTCACAACCGGCAATTTATGATTTTCTACTACATACACCTTAATGCCGTTAGAGGTAACAAAGGATTGCGCAGATCCCATTTGAATAGTCGGAGCCGGGCCCGGTTTGGGGCGTATACTACGATCTAAAGTTTGTGCCTGCAGGGTAACACTGAACAGGCCAATGGCGCATATCGATAAAATGATTTTTTTCATGTTTGCGTATTTATTGTTCTTGAATGGATACTGACTATACAAGTGTTTTTCATTGCTTGTCAAGGCCTGTTTTCTTTTTAAAAGATCCATCGGGTAAACAAATGTTTTTTTAAAATGAATTAATTGCTTTTACTGCTATCCGGTAAATAATAAAGTACCAGACGATTGGTTTTCACCAGATATTTTTTGGCCGCCGTCAACATATCTGCTGCGCTGACCTTCATATATCGATCCAGTTCTTTGTTGATTAAATTGGCATCACCATAGTACACATGGTAGTTGGCCAAATTTTCAACGATACCCAAAACTCGTTGGTTTTGCGAAATGAATTCGTTCTCAATCTGGTTTTTACATTTCTGTAATTCTTCTGCCGAAATTCCTTCGCTCAGAATTTTGTTGACTTCTTCATCCATGGCTTTTTCCAGATCTTCCGGTGTAACACCCATATTACCGATACCAAACATCATGGCTAAACCCGGATCTTCGGAAGGCAGATTAAAAGCACCTGCGGCAACTGCTTTTTGTTGTTTGTCAACCACTTGTTTTTGTAAACGCGAGCTTTTGCCTTGCGATAAAATTTTTGCGACCATTTCAAGTGCATAAGCATCCGGTGTTCCTTGTGCCGGTGCATGATAGGCAAATACCACCGCCGGTAATTGTACTTTATCGTAGAATGTCACGCGCTTTTCGGCAGTTTGCTGAGGTTCAACAATGTTCGGACGAGGAATTTCTTTGGTACCACGTGGAATTCCGCCAAAATATTTTTCGATCCAGGCTTTGGCCTGAGGAATATCGATATCACCGCCCACACTCAAAGTGGCATTGTTGGGAACATAAAAGGTTTTGTAAAAATCTAAAAATTCAGGTAATGAGGCCTGATCAATGTATTGAGCCTCTCCGATGGGCGTCCATTGGTAAGGATGTTGGGTATAAGCATGTTTAAAAATCTGTTCCAATAAACGGCCATAAGGCGTAGTCTCGTAGCGTTGCTTTTTTTCTTCTTTCACTCCCTTACGTTGTGTTTCCAAACCAATTTCATCGATTTTGGCATGTAACATACGCTCACTTTCCATCCATAAACCCTGTTCCAATTTGTTGGAAGGCAAGGTTTCGAAGTAGAATGTGCGGTCAAATGAGGTATTGGCGTTAATGACGCCCCCGTTATTTTGAATCAGTTTCATGTATTCGCCCCGGCCAATGTTTTCGGAATCTTTGAACAACAGATGTTCAAAAAAGTGAGCAAAACCGGTACGGGTAGGATCTTCATTTTTTGATCCGACATGGTAGAGTACCGAAATGGCGACAGTTGGAATGGTGTGGTCCTCATGCAGGATCACATGCAAACCATTAGGCAGGTCGTATTCGGTAAACTTGATATTAACCGATTGAGCCTGAACGCTGCTGAAAGCCGACAACGTAAGCATTGTAAAAAGCAATTTGCGCATGGTATTTTAAAAATTTGCACAAAATTAAGGTTATCAGGCTATTCTAGAACTGCTTTTCGTATAAATGGCCACAAAGTCTTACAAACGGAAAGCAATGAACCCATCCGACTTCTTCCATTCTCATAGTTCGAATCAATTTTACCCAAACAATTCCATAAACCCAAATTCTAAACAAATGGACCACCAATACCCGCTTTTGGCGTGATTTTTGCTTCCAAGCCTTTGAAAATCAAATCATTTGAGTCCTTTCCTTCCATTTTCGGAATTTGTGTCGTACTTCTTTAAAGGCTGCCCTAACCGGTATTTGTGGATTGTTGATGCTTTTTTTGCTCTCAAAACCTCTAAAAGCCCAAACTTTTGAGGGACTGGGTGATTCTATCCCCGAATTGAGCGATCCACTGATTTTGGAAATGCCTGTTTCGGGTTTACCCATTCCCATCCTCAGCGAAAACTTTGGGCTAAGAGCCGTACATCTAGAAATTAAACATCCCTATCTCGAAAATTTAACGGCCTATCTGATGTCGCCCGAAGGTACCGTGGTAAAACTTTTTACCAATGCCGGAGGAAATGGAAAGAATATGGTGGGAACTATTTTGTGTGATACAGCCACTTTATCGGTTCAAAAAAATAAAATGGCCCCTTATACCGGACGATTTCAGGCCCAGGGTAAATTGGGCAATTTTAATCGCTATCAAAGTGCTGAAGGTATCTGGAAACTCTTTATCCGCGATGATGCCAACTTTGACCGGGGTAAAATTGAAAGCTGGAAACTGGAGTTTGGAAGTGATGTAAGCGGACCGGATACTTTTTCGAGCAATATTCCCATCGTCGAAATCTTTACCCTCAATCAAACCATTACCAATGATTCCTTCATTGCCTGTAGAATTCAGGTGAACGACAGACTACAGCAGGGCCGGTACCGGATCAATGAAGCCTTTCCGGGATTCAATGGATTTGCCGAAGTGAGGATTCGTGGACAACACTCCATCGGATTTCCACAGCAATCGTACAGCGTTAATTTATTGGGCGTCACCCGCGACGATACGGCTGTTTCACTACTCAATATGCCGCCCGAAGACGATTGGATTCTACTCAATAATTACAACGACAAATCCTTTGTACGTAATCCATTGATGCATGAACTATTTCGTGATATGGGGCATTACTCACCCCGTAACCAGTTTTGCGAAGTGTTTATCAATGGCGAATACAGAGGCATTTATACCCTCATGGAAAAAATACGCCGTACCAACGACCGGCTAAACATTTCCAAACTCAAATCAAGCGACAATAGCGGTGATGATGTAACCGGTGGCTACATTTTCCGACATGATTACGATTTGGGGGAAGGTTGGTTATCGACAGTGGCACCGGCTGATTGTCCTGAAAATTTTGCCCGCTTTGAATATGAATACCCCAGCGTGAATAATATCACGCCCCAACAAAAAACCTATTTGCACAACTATGTCGCTGAAGTCGAACGCCGAATGTTTAGTCCCTTGGTGAACGACCCCATCATGGGTTACAGGCCCATGTTGGATGTGCTTTCGTTTATCGATTATTTTATTGTGAATGAACTGGCCTGGAACGGAGATGGATTTGCAAAAAGTATGTTCTTCTGGAAAGACAAAAACTCCAAAGATTCCTTACTGCATGCCGGTCCGGTTTGGGATTTCGACTGGAGTATGAAACGCATGCCCTGGGTGACGGATGCCGTGGATCACTGGAACCACAATACCTATCCTTGTAATAACCTGCAATCAACCCTACCTTGGCATGCCATCATGATGCAGGATACTTTTTTTACCAATGAACTGCGTTGCCGTTGGGAATCGCTGCGCAAAACCCATTTAAGTGAAAGCCAGTTATTCCGGAGCATTGATTCTATCGGACAGCAAACCATTGAAGCCCAGGTTCGGCACTTTCAGAAATGGCCCACCTGGGGTATTAATGTGGCCACACCCGAAAAGCCTCCATTTGCCAAAAATTATACGGAAGAAATTGATACCCTCAAGGCCTTGTTGAGTAGACGGATGATGTGGCTCGACTCCACCATACCCGGTACCTGCTCCAAACTCCAGGAACCGCCGGCCCCGGTGCCCGATACAACGATTCCGCCACCCATCGTTTACCCCAATCCGGCAACCCAGGCGTTTACAGTTTACTCCGAAAAAACGCCTATCCATTCGGTGATATTATTCCACCATTCAGGCCGACGAATTGAAGAAAAACACTTCGATCCGCCTGTATACGAACTCCAGATGTCGCCCGAACATATCGTACCCGGGCTTTATTTCCTGCGTATCCATACCGAAACCGGTGTATTTAATCAACGTCTCCTGCTGCAAAAACCATTGGAATAAAGGTTGATATGCACAAATTCTATACCTGATAGCTATTCTCCCTGCGAAAGAATGGACAGTGCGTGAGGCGTTCCAAGCAAAAACCTTAATTTTGCCTCAAAGAAAGTGAATCATGGAAACAGCTCTTGAAAATAGCATTTATATCTCCGACAAGGCTAAAGAAAAAGTAGAACAATTGATACGCGAAAATGAGTTAGACGATACACATTTTTTGCGGGTGAGTGTTGTAGGAGGTGGATGTAGTGGTTTGAGTTATAAATTGGATTTCGACAATGAAACCAAACCCATGGATCAGGTGTTTGAAGACAAAGGCATTAAACTTGTTACAGACTTAAAAAGCTTTCTTTACCTGGTGAATACCGAACTCGATTTTTCCGATGGACTCAACGGCAAAGGATTCAATTTTGTCAACCCCAACGCAAGCCGTAGTTGTGGATGTGGGGAAAGTTTTGCGGTGTAATGGAAGAATTCCAAACCCGAAATATTTAGGGCTTGCTGATTATCTCATAGGCGCTTCAAATTCAAGGAAGCGTTCAAGGGATAGCCCCGCACGTGCGGGACAGCCCTTGGACGATGACGCCAAAGTTGAAGATGCCAGTGAGAAGTGAAAATTAAGAAATGGACTGCAAGCATATTGAAGAGATATGAAAAATTACCGTGCATTAAAATAAGCGAAATTCACATCACAATGTAATGATGTCAAATACTTTCACGTTAAACAGCAGCCCCTACTTACTCGCCGCACGCCGTAAACGATCATTCAGTGATTTACCCAAACCACTTTCTTCGAACGCTTCGGCAATGATGATATCCAAACCGGCAACATCCAAACGATGTAAAGCTGCATATAAATTGGCAGTTACTTCTTCAAGGGCGCCATGCACCGATAAGACTTCCTGCTGGGTGACATCAAAATCTTCATGCCTGGATAAAGAAAGTAATCCTATTTTTTTTCCGGGATGTTGCAAGATTGCTGATTGCCAATCGGATGTAAAAATCAAAGGTGTTCGAGGTGCATAATGTTGTGCCATCATACCGGGAGCAATTAGTTGATTATCTTTCTTTTCATAAAAAATCACGCTGCTACCTGTTACCCGTTCAATATCCTGTTCGGTGATATTTCCAGGGCGGTAAATAATCACTGTATCCGTATCAAATCCAACAATGGTCGATTCAATACCTTTTAAACAGGGTCCACCATCCAATACCATTTTTAAAGTGTGCGGAAAGTAATCGGCCACATGTTGTGCTGTGGTTGGGCTGATGCGTTTAAAAGGATTGGCACTGGGTGCTGCTAATGGAAAAGGCAATTGCCGGATTAATTCGAGGGCCAAGGCATGTTGAGGAATACGAATGGCCACGGTATTATGCCCTGCGGTTACCAAATCAGGCACCATTGTTCGTTTCGGTAAAATCATAGTGAGCGGGCCGGGCCAAAAGGCTGCTGCCAATTGTTCTGCAAGAATCGGAAATTGGGTACACAGTGCTTTTGCGGCATCCACGTTGGCCACATGCACAATGAGTGGATTATGATGTGGCCTTTGTTTGGTATCGTATATGGCTTGAACGGCTTTGGTCGAAAAAGCATTTCCGGCTAAACCATAAACTGTTTCGGTGGGTAATCCAATCAATTCATCCTGCATCAGATACTGAATGGCTTTTTGCACATCTTTCGATATCTCACATTGTAAAGGGCTTTCCATTCGATTTAAATCTGCTGCTGCGATGCTCGGGCTTATTTTTTTGAAGTACTGTCAAGAAGCGCTTCCATCCTTTTTCCCAAAGCCTCCAGTTCTTTTTCCATGGCTCTTAATTCCTGACTATTTTCTAGTTTTTGCGCTTCTTTTTCTACCGCTTTTTCAAGGGGTTTGGTATCCACATCCTGTACGATTTGCTGCACGGCGTCCACATGTTTTTCAATGAGTGAAACCGTCGTGGTTAAAATATCGGTGAGCGAACTCCAATCGGTTTTTTCAATGGTTTTTGCCATGTCTTGCAAGGCCGTTTCCACCGTTTCACTCACTTTGGCTGCTTTGGCTTCAGCCGGTTTTTTGGTCTGGGCATTTGTTTCAATCATTAAAACAATGGCCAATAAGCTGAATAAAAAAATCTTTCCTTGCATATGTCCGATTTATTTTTTCCGTTTAAAATCTCCCCTTTTCCAGGCGTTTAAAAATTCTACCCAAGCAAAAGGATTAAAAATAGTCATAGGAGGTTGCTGTCCGGCCCAATAGTTTCGCTGAGCCTGTTGAGATTGCAGATAATGTTGACTTTCCCGGCCATCTTTGGGCATCGTCATAGCCAACATTCGCATGGTTTGGTACTCGGTATTTTTACGGGCAATTTCGTACCGGTCGTCAGGAATATGCCAATTTTTAAAGGCTTGTTCAAATTGTTCGCGGGTTAATTGAGGTCTGATGATGGTAGCCGGTAAATAAAAGGTATCCTGAACCATTAACTGTATCACCGAATAGCGGTTGGAGCTCAGATTTTGGGGGATGACATATTTTTTCTTTCGATAGCCTATACTTGAAAACTCTAGCGTATCGCCCATTCTCACGATGATGGTAAATACCCCACGTTCCGATCCGGTGGTCCCCTCATTCCGCGATGGCACCCCCACATTGACAAAGGGTAGGTACCTTAAACTGTCTGCACTCATCACAATACCCGTCAGTTCTACCATGCCTTCGAAGCCTGTCTGGGCTTTTAAAAAAGGCTTCAGGCTGAATAGCAGAATCAGTAGAACAATTATTTTTTTCACTGTTCAAAGATAAGTCAAAAGCCTATCAATGGGTTTTGTGTGTAACTTTGGGCACTTGTTTTAACATTCATTTATCGCTGCTTGTATCAGGCGTTTAAAACACTAAAAACAAATTTTAAGATGATCGAATTAGATAAAGTCAAAGAAGCCCTTTCGCAGGTACAGGAACCTGATTTAGGAAAAGATTTAATGACCCTGAATATGGTGAAGGACATCGTGATTGATGGCAAACAGGTTTCATTTACCGTGGTACTTACAACGCCTGCCTGCCCCCTCAAGGATATGATTCGCGGTGCATGCGAAAATGCCATTAAAATTCTGGTCGATCGTGAAGCGCAGGTGCAGGTCAACTTTACGGCCAATATCAAAAGCAATCGCAAAGATGGGCAGTCTGTTTTACCCCAGGTTAAAAACATCATTGCCGTTGGTTCGGGCAAGGGCGGTGTGGGTAAATCAACCGTATCCGTGAATCTGGCATTGGCTCTCGCAAAAGGTGGGGCCAAGGTAGGTTTGATGGATGCCGATATTTACGGCCCTTCCATTCCCATCATGTTGGGCATACAAGGCGAACGTCCGCTGATGAAAGAAGTGAACGGCAAAGGCATGATTGTACCGATTGATGTGATGGGCATCAAAGCCATGAGTATTGGTCTGCTCATCGATGATCGTCAGGCAGTAGTTTGGCGCGGACCAATGGCAAGCAGTGCACTCAAACAATTTGTAACAGATGTGCTTTGGGAAGAATTGGATTATCTCATCATTGATTTACCACCCGGAACCGGCGACATTCATTTAACCATGGTACAAACCATACCGGTAACCGGAGCCGTAATCGTCACAACGCCGCAGGAAGTAGCGCTTGCCGATGCCAAAAAAGCCATCATGATGTTTGATGGCCCGCAAATCAAAGTACCTATTTTGGGAATCGTTGAAAACATGGCCTATTTCACGCCGCTGGAATTGCCCGATAATAAATATTTTATTTTCGGAAAAGATGGCGGTAAACGCCTCGCCGACCTATTTGAAATTCCGTTTCTGGGACAGATTCCCATTACTTTAAGTATTCGTGAGGGCGGCGACGAGGGCAAACCGGCCTATTTGAACGGGGATCAAATTTCGCAAAAAGCCATTGATGATGTTGCCCAACAAATTGCCCGCAATATCTCTATTCGCAATGCCAATCTGGATCCAACCAAAGTAGTGGAAATGGCCGTATGATTCTCAAATTCTGAAACACCTTGAATAGAGCACAACTCATTGCAGAAATCCGCCGAAAGAAGTCGTACCTATGCGTAGGACTTGACTCGGATATCACTAAAATTCCGAAACATTTACTGCAGCACGACGATCCGGTATTTGTTTTTAATCAGTCCATTATTGATGCCACCAAGGACTTATGTGTGAGCTATAAAATCAATACGGCTTTTTATGAATCGCGTGGATTACAGGGATGGCAAAGCATGGAAAAAACCCTCGCCTATATTCCTAAAGATATCTTCACCATTGCCGATGCCAAGCGGGGAGATATTGGAAATACTTCCACCCAATATGCGAAATCATTTTTTGAAGCCTTGTCGTTCGACAGCATTACCGTGGCGCCTTATATGGGTAAGGATAGTGTAAAACCCTTTTTGGATGTAGCCAATAAATGGACCATTGTATTGGGTTTAACTTCCAACGAAGGGGCTTACGATTTTCAATATTTAAAAACAGAACAGGACGAATTATACAAACAAGTGATCCGGAAAGTATCCTCCTGGGGAAGCCCGGATAATTTGATGTTTGTGATTGGCGCCACTAAAACCGCCCAATTGCGTGAAGTACGGGCATTGATCCCGGATCATTTTTTACTGGTTCCCGGTGTGGGTGCGCAGGGAGGCAGTCTGGAAGAAGTGAGTAAAATAGGGATGAATCAGGATGTCGGTTTATTGGTGAATGCTTCGCGTCAGATATTGTTTGCCGGAGACGGACCCGATTTCGCCGAAAAAGCGCGCGAACAAGCACTTCTTTTACAACAAGAGATGGCGGGGTATTTGTAAAGAATTTGTTCGCTGAATGCAAAAAAAAGAATGTCGGAAATATACCCTCTAACGGGTATTTATTCGAATGCATCCTGCAAGTAGCTTTGCATAAATATTGATATGCAAAGATTTTTCCTACTTCTCGTTTTACTTGTGCCTGTTGTATTAAAAGCACAATTACCCGGTAACTCAGTTCAACTTAAGGCCAATGCCAACTACATTTCGGTGGCAGATGCGAGCAGCATTTTACTCAACGATACCATGACCATTGAAATGATGGTATATTTCAGATGTAATAATGTACAAAGCACCCAACTTTTAACCAAGGGTTGGTGCGGCAGCAATTGGAGTTTTTACCTTAGTGTGAACGATCAAAAATTGCGCCTGGCCAAATGGCATAGCGGCCTCACAGGTTGTTCAGGAAACCATGCCATGTTCGAATCGACCGACTCGATTGAACTCAATACCTGGACCCATATCGCAGTTAGGGTTGTGGACCTCAATGTTGAATTCCTCATCAATGGAGTCAATGCAGGTAGCACCCTCTTATCAGGTACCAATGGGGATGGCTTTCATGTTTCAAATCAACCGCTGCGTATCGGTTCGTATTTAAATATATCCAATGTGCATCAGGGAACGCCCAAATCCAATATTGATGAGCTTCGAATATGGCATACCGCACGTACCGATGCTGAATTATTGGCCAATATGAATCAGGAACTGAGTGGCAACGAACCCGGATTAAAAGCTTATTATAAACTGAACGAATCAGGCAGCGGCTCGGGTATTTCGGTATTGAATAGTGCAGCAGGCAGCAGTGTTCCGAATGGCGTTACCAATGGCACGGCTGCCAATATTTTATTTAACGACAATTCCAGCATCCTTAATTCTTTACCTACTTGCGATCCTGTTTTATGGCTCAAAGCAGATGCTGGTGCGTATACCAATGCAGGAACCACACTGGCTGCAGATGGACAAAGTGTACAACAATGGAATGACCAAAGCGCCAATGCTTATCATTGTTCTCAGGCCGATGCCAGCAAACGACCCATTTGGCAGGCTCATGCTTTTTACGGCAAACCTGCCTTGTGGTTTGATGGTGTAAATGGAAATTATTGGCTCGAAAATGCCACGCAAACGCCGGTTGCTACTGCCGGCATGCCACGCACTTATTTTGTGGTGGCCAAAGCTGATTGTCAGGCAACGGGTTATGCAGGTGGACATTTATGCACCAATAGAAGAAGCCCCAATGCAAGCACCCTTGAATTTGTACAAAATGGATCCGGGATTTTTCATGGCGGAAATTTTTGTTGCAATCATCCCGAAGTAACAAATGTCAATTTTGATGATGGTCGACTTAAACCCTTTATAGGAAGCTGGAGAACCGGAGGCACAAATACCAATCTCGACTTTTGGTTCAATGGTGTTAGTAAAACAACCGCAAACGCCAACTTTGTGGCAGATAATGGTAATCCCGGATATTGTGTCGGCGACCGCAGAGATGCCTTCCAATTTGATCAGCCAAATGGTGCTTATGATTGGCAGGGACATATTGCTGAGGTTATTGTGTTTAATTACGCACTAACTAATAAACAACGTATTCAAATCGAAAATTATCTGAAGGCCAAATACCAAGCGGCTATTCCCGGCGTGTTTACCAGTATCCCGACTACTTCAGCATACAGTAATCAGTTATTAGAAGATGCCGTTTGGACCCACAGTTTTAATACCCTGAATAACAATGAAATTATTGCCTCAGTGAAGGATGATTGTTTGGAACTGGGTACAAGAAGTGATACCGTATATCTCGAACCAACTGCCCTTTCGGTAGGCAATGCCTTTTATATGCGCCGTCACTATGTGATACAAAGTAGTTTAAATCCACCCGGTACAAAACGTGTTCGGCTCTATTACACCGCAGCTGACTTTGCCGACTTACAAAGCGCAGTTCCGGGATTAAATAGCCATTCACAACTTTGTGTGACCAAATATGATGGCCCTCAGGAAGATGGTCAATTTAATAGCGCTGGCGGAAATATCAGCTTCATCCCTTCGTCTGCAATAACTACAGGGGTGTTTGCAGGGCAATATTATCTTGAATTTGATGTAGATGGGTTCAGCGAGTTTTGGATACATAGCGGCAATACAGCCCTTCCAGTGGATTTAATTTCATTCACTGGTTCAAAACAAAACAATGCATTCTTACTTCAATGGGAAACCGCCAATATGAGTCAGGTAATAGGTTTTGAGATAGAAAAAAGTTCAGATGCCAAAACTTATACTTCATTGGGATTTGTGGGTAGCAGCAATGCTAATCACTATTCTTTCCGGGATATATCGGCCATGGATTTACTCAATTACTACCGCTTAAAAATGATGGATATGAATGGGCAATACCGGTATTCCTCAACCCTCGTTTGGCGACAACAACAGCCGACAGCTTTATCTATTTATCCGAATCCGGTAAAAGACGAATTGCATATTGTCTCCAATGATACCCATTTTGAGTATCAGGTTATGGATTTGTTTGGACGTATATGGATGCAGGGCGAAAGCAGTTCCAATCGTTTATCAATCCTGATTCCCCATTTACCGAAAGGCAATTATATCCTGCGCATTCAAACAGATGCAGATATCGAAACAGTAAATTTCATCAAAGAATAAAATTTTCTTCGCGACCATCCATCGATCCAACTTCCACTACAACCAATGATTTTTATGCGCCATGGAAATGACCTGCGCTTTGGAGTTGACATGCAGTTTGTTGTAAATATTGGCAATATGTTTGCGTACGGTGAGCGTACTGATTTGAGTGATTTCCGCAATGCGTTTGGCATCATATCCGTTCACCATGTGCATGAGAATTTCACGTTCACGTTCCGACAGTAAAGTATCTACAATGTCGGGCCTGTTCTGGGTATCGGTCGATTTGGGCTGACCCAGCAAGCGCAGCGTTTTACGGGCTATAGCCGGACTCATCGGCGCGCCACCAAATTCCTTCACTTCGATGATGGCATCGTAAATGGTTTGGTGAGATTCATGTTTGAGTAAATATCCGGAAGCCCCTGCCTGCACCGCAGCAAAAATATTTTCATCGTCTTCGAATACAGTAAGAATGATAAAATGAATATCCTCATGAAGTGGTTTGGCTAAACGTATGGTATCAATGCCATTTAACATCGGCATTTCAATATCCATAAATACCACTTGAGGCATCAGATGGGCCGGTAAATTTTTAATCGCTTCCAAAACTCGTGCCCATGCTTGGCATTAATCACCAAGTCAAGATCATTAAAATGAGCAATTTTTTGAATAAAACTATTTCGGTTGACGGTATTGTCTTCTACCAGGGCGATTCGGATGAGGTCGGTGTGCTGCACAATACAAATTTATTGGTTGTAAAAAAATGATGTTATACTCAATTTGTAGTAGGGGCCAAAATACTCACCCGAGTTCCGCCAAGTGCAATGCGCTCCCATTTCACTTGAAAACCCGACTCAGCGGCTCTGGCCTGAATATTTTGCAAACCGCTTCCACCTTTTTCATCGGCCGGATCAAAGCCTTTGCCATCATCTTCTAAAGTAATTAAAATGGAAGAAATACTTTCAACATTGATTTTGACTTCATGGCAACCACTATGTTTGAGCGCATTGGTGAGACATTCTTTTAGAATCAGAAACAGATTTAAAATTCTGGCCGGCTGCATTTCGGCATCATATTGAATCTCCTCGTGGTAGTAGTATTTTACCTCCGGATAATTTTGGATCAATCGTTGCACCCATGATTTAAACCGATCCACCATTTTGGTCAACTGCAAATGTTCATTTTTTAATACCCAAATCGAGTCGCTCAATTGAGTGACCATCCCTTGCGCATTTTCTTCGAGTTGTGCAATGATTTTTTCAGAAGGTACCGTTTGCTGATCCTTGAGGTATTTAATATTGGAAGAGATGGCGGCCGCATACGATCCGAGATGATCATGCAAATCGGCGGCAATTCTTTTTCTTTCCTTTTCCTCGGCCTGTTGAACAGCCACAATAGCATGTACTTTTTCCTGCGCCAACAGTTGTTCCATTCGGCGTTTTTGCACATGCTTAATATTGCGGTAAGCCAACCAAACAATGATGGACCCTAATAAAAATGCAGCTATGGATGCAATGGTAAAATACCTGTTCTGCATCAGGGTATGTTTTTGTTTGATGATGATGTTCTCCTTTTTTTGCAATTCATATTTTGATTTAATGGCCATGATGGAGTCGGCGGTATTTTTTTCGTAAATAGAATCTTTTAGATGAATGACATCCACCAAAACATCTGCACGTTCCTGATGCATACCGGCTGCTTCGTAGCAATTAGCCAAACCCTTTTTTAAGTAAATCATCTTGTAGGTATTTCCCGATTTTTGGGCAAGCGCAATCCCTTGTTTCGCCATTTCAACCCCTTTTAATCCCTGACCTACATAGGCATAATAGTGGGCCAATAAACCCATATCTGAAATGATATAATACAAATCACCCACTTTTTTTCGGATGAGGAGAGCAGCTTCCAAATCGGCCAGCGCTTCCTGCTGTTTTTGAAGGCGGGAATAGATGCCGGCACGTATATTGAGTCCATTGGCATGCAAGGTTAAATTTTCGGCATTCTTGGCATATTGAATACCCCGGTTGATGGCCAGCATAGCAGAGTCTTCCTCTTTACGAACTTTATGACAAGAGGCCATATTGGTAAACAAAGCGGCTACCTGTTCAAGCATCGCTTCATTGCGTGTGTAGTTTATTCCTTTACGTAGCCACTTCATGGCTTCCACTTCATTTTCGAGTTCCATATTGGCCCAACCCATTACATTAAATGCCCGCAGTATCGTTAATGTATCTTTACGCGGTTCGGCTTCATTGATCATTTTTAAAGCCGTTTGAATGGCTTCAGTATAAGCGTTATTTCGAATTTGTGCAATGGCCTGATACAAATACATTTCGCCGGGAATAGGCTCCGATTGATTCTTTACACGAAATTCATGCTGCACACTATCCATCCATACCAGGGCTTCTTTACTCCGATCAGATTTCATCAGATACATGGAATAAAAAGTTTTAAACCGAAAATAATTGAGCTCTCCTGCTTTGCACATTTTCATCCCTTCATTGGCATATCGTGCTAAGCTGTCGCCCGACAAAGAAAAATTTTGTTCACACAAATGCATCAGGGCTGCCTTGCGAATATTACCCGTGTTATTTGCCGCAATATTCCTCAAACTATCTATTCGACGGGTTTGAGCATGCACTTGAGGCATCAGTATACCGATAAAAATAAAAAAAAGCAGTAGGCGAAACTTTTTCATAAAGAATTGATTGGTAGGAACTTGAGTGATTCAAAGATAATCGCCTGACCTCATTAAATGGCCCTGATATACCGAAAATACCCGTGATACTACAAATTGAGTATTGATAAGCGAAAGGCTTAGAGAGATTTTTGTACATCGAAATACAATCAACAATTGAATACAATCATAAACCAATCTGCTATGCAACAAAAATTTCTCCTCCTATTTCTTCTTGTAATAGGTGCTCATTCGATGGATGCCCAAATCTGGACTGGGTCTGCCAGCAACGTATGGACCAACCCGCTTAACTGGACTCCGAATTCAGTACCCGGACCAGGTTCAGTGGTCATCATCAATGCCTCAACCAATAACCCCAAACTTCAGGCCAACACAACGGTGGCTGCTTTTCTGAGCGGTTCGGGTGATACCCTGGATGTGAATGGGTTTACATTAACAGTAACCGGTACAACATCGAACTACAATGTTTTTAACAATATTACCTGGATCAATACAAATGCGGCAACGGATATTGTGTTGAATATTGCCACGCCAACAGGAGGATATTTTACCCAAATCAATGGCAATGTTTTTAACGACCATGTCACCATCAATCTAACGGGAAGTGATAATTTCTCTGAAGGAACTACGGCCAATACCTATAATGGCAATTGTACCTATAATATCAATAGTGGATTAAATGCCACCTTTTCGGCATCAACGGCCTCTCAATTTAATGGCAATTTGAATGTGAATAGAACAGTTGCAGGCAGCACAAGCCTTTTCAGTACCGGTGGAAATGTAACAGGCAATTTCAATTATCAAAATACGGTGGGTGGTGCGACAAGTTTAGGCTTTTCTTCAGCGAACACAAGCATTGGCGGTACTATAACCCTCCAAGCTACTTATCCAACACCCAATAGTTTTACAATGTTTCGTATGAAGAATGCAACCACTGGAGGAACCATCAATATTCAAAATTCGATAGCCCCCAATATCCAAAATGATACCTTGAAAGTTACGACCTTTACCATGCAAGGTTATGAGGGCAATGCCTATGCATACTTTCTGTCAAATAAATTGGATGGGAATATTATTATTGAAGATGATATAGCCTATAGTACCGGGTATGAAACGTATTTCCGACTGAACACCATTACTGGAAATACCACAGTGACCATTAAAGGAAGCAGCCCTTTTTATGAAGCGCAAAGTGCCGGGCAAGCAAATACTTTCAATGGCAATACGGTGATTAACATGCAGGGAGTTGCTCCTCTTTACTTGAGTCATGGTTCTAAGTCAACTTATAATGGTAATCTTACTGTTAATAGAACAGTGGCAGGTTATACGCGTGTCTTTCTGGCCGGCGCAACCATCAATGGTAATTTTACGTATAACAATACCGCGAGTGGCGATAATGATTTAGGGAACATAACCAATCTAACTTCTATTTCAGGCACCGTGAACATGAATGTGAACCTTTCGCCGATTGGTCGATTCGAAATGTATCGTTTGATCAATCAAACACCGGGTGGAAAAATTAATGTACATAACTCCAGAGGCTTTGATGTGCAAAGCGATAGCTTAAAGGTAGATTCCTTAAACATCGTATCTTACAGAGGCAGTGCTTATGGGTATTTTTTAAATAACCAGCTTACAGGTCACCTTACCATTGCCGACAGTACAAGTTATACCAGCGGTTATGACACCAGAATTAGAAATAGTACCATTACTGGTAATACAAATTTTAAATCCTATACTACCACTAGTGTTAATGCGTTTTATGAGGCATACCAACTTGCCAATACCTATAATGGCAATTTAACGATAGATATTTTTGGGAATGGCAATTTTTACACAAGTTATCAGGGCAAGTCAACCATTACTGGTAATTATACGGTTAATCGAAGTGCAGCAGGTTATACAAGTTTGTTTGGCAATGCAGCCAACATTACAGGTAATTTTTCATTTACAAAAAATGCAGCCGGTGGCTCTGATTTAGGAACATTAGGCAGTAAGACGAGTGTAGGTGGTACCTTCAGTATTAATATTACGCAAACTACAGCCGACGTTTTTTCATTGTCACGTATCCAAAATTTAACCAATGGCGGTAGTGTTTCTATTACGAATACCCAAGCACCTAATATTCAGCAAGATTCACTCTTGGTTACTTCATTTACCGTGAATGGATATGGCGGTAGTAATTATTTATACTTGTATAATAATCAATTAACAGGTAATTTAACGCTGACAGATGCGGCTGGGTATACCGGTGGTTACAATACGCAGATGAGAAATAATACCATCACAGGGAATACGGTGGTTAATAGCAATGGTACCAATCATGTTTATGAAGCCATTACCCAAGCCAATTTGTACAATGGTAATTTAACGTTTAACATTGCAGGTTCCGGCAATGTTTATACAAGTTATCAGGGCAAATCAATAATTAATGGCAACTATACTGTAAACCGAACAGCCGCAGGTTATACCAGCTTGTTTGGAAATGCGGCAACTATTTCAGGTAATTTCTCCTATACAAAAAATGCCGGAGGTGGATCAGATCTAGGAACCCTTTCAAGCAAAACCAGCATAGGCGGAACCATCAATTTGAATGTAACGCAAAACCTCACCAGCCCTTTTTCATTGAGTCGAATTCAAAACCTGACCAATGGAGGAAGTCCTTCTATTCTAAATATACAGGCGCCAGATATTCAACAGGATTCTCTATTAGTTACATCCTTTAGTCTCACAGGATATGCGAATCAATTTGCCTATTTCTATAATAATCAGCTGACCGGAAATTTAACTTGGAGCGATTCTGCAAGTTATACTGGTGGATTCAATACACAATTTCGAAATAGCACCATTAACGGCAACTCTACCATAACGATTCTTGGCACCAATACTTTTTTGGAGTCCAATTCTGCATTGCCCAATACATTTAATGGGAATGTAACCTATAATTGCAATGGAAGCGGCTCTTTATACACCAGTGTAAATTCTAAAACAATTTATACAGGTAATCTAACAGTAAATAGAACAATAGGGGGTTATACCAGTTTGTTTGGAAATGGTGCAACCATTGGCGGTAACTTTTCTTATACTAAAAATAATGCCGGGGGCTCTGATTTAGGTACACTTGCAACAAAGACAAGTATTGCAGGAACCATTAATATGAATGTAACGCAAAATCTGTCAAGTGCTTTTTCCATGAGTCGGATCCAAAACCTGACCAACGGCGGAAGTATTTCAGTTTCAACCACACTGGCACCCGATATACAACAAGATTCATTGTTAGTTACATCCTTCAGTTTCTTGGGATATGCGAATCAATTTGCCTATTTTCATAATAACCAAATAACCGGAAATTTTTCATGGGCTGATGATGTAACCTATACTGGCGGATACATTACGAGTTTTCGAAACAATACAATAAATGGAACCAGTAATATCATCATAAATGGGTCAAATATTTTTAATGATGGTACTGCCGTGAATAGCGGTAGTACTTATTTGGGAAATGTTACTTACACTCGTTTAAATGGTGCAATGAACATAGGTACTGCTGATACAAACTCTTATGCTGGAAATTTTGTACTGAATAATTCAGCAGCATTACCCATTAATACCGAGTTGATTAAATTTATTGGAAGCACTAATACCAACATTGATCAATTAGGAACAGGTGCCATCGATATTCAGAAAATGATTTTGAATAAATCGGCGGCTGCCAGAGTAACCTTAAATAAACCCGTGAGGATTACCACTTCATGTGCATTTTTAACAGGCTATATTAATTCGACAACATCAAACCCACTAATTTTTCCTGATAATATCAATCATAATAGTGCTTCAGATAATAGTCATGTAATAGGTTGTGTTACAAAAGCAGGGAATGATATTTTTACTTTCCCTTTGGGGAATGGCATCGGTTATCATCCTTTGGCAATAACAGCACCTGCTTTAGCAACCGATTCTTTTCAAGCTTGTATTATTTTAAAACATCCAAGTGATGATGGCTACAATGTTACATCAAAAGATGCCGCATTATTACAAATAGCGCCATATCATTACTGGACATTAAATCAAATTGCAGGTATCAATTCTGAAACTGTTTCTTTAGGTTGGAGTATTCCATGTGCCAATTCGGTGATTGGTAGTCTACCCGGAATGGCCGTGGCACGCTGGAATGGCACGCAATGGAATAATTTAGGATACACAGGAACATCCGGTACAGCTGCATTAGGTACCGTTACCCAATCAGGCACAACGACTAGCTATGGCGTATTTGCTTTGGCAACAACCAGTGCTGCCAATTCATGGCAAATTACGACGGTATCTGCCTCCGCATCTACCGTTTGCGCAGGAACTTCTACCACACTCACCGCTTCGGGTGCAGCTACTTACAACTGGCAACCGGGTAATTTAAGCGGAACATCAGTGGTACTTACTCCAGCCACGACTACGACCTATACCATTACCGGAACAAGTGCAACGGGATGTATCACCACTGCCACTAAAACAATTACAGTGAATCCAGTACCGGTTGTGAATGCAGGTGCCGACAAAATCAATACGTGTACAACACCTAGCAATTCCATAGGCACTGCGGCAATTGGCGGTACCACTTATAATTGGTTACCTGCCACCGGTTTATCGGCAAGTAATATCGCACAACCCATTGCAAATCCGGCTGCAACCACAACCTATACGGTGACAGCAACCACCACTGCTACCGGTTGTACCGCAAGCGATGCAGTACTCGTTACCGTAAATAAAACACCCCCAACAGCGAATGCCGGTGTAGATAAAACCAATACCTGTACAACACCTAGCAACACCATTGGCACGGCTTCTGTTGTGGGCAATACCTATAGTTGGGCACCAGCCACCGGTCTGAGTTCAAGCACCATGGCGCAACCTGTGGCCAATCCGGCTGCTACCACCAATTACACCGTAACTGTTACCAATACAGCAAACGGATGTACTGCAACAGATGTGGTGATTGTAACCGTGAATAAAACGCCGCCAACCGCCAATGCCGGTGCCGACAAAACCAATACTTGTAGCACACCCAGCAATACCATAGGAACAGCCGCAGTTGCCGGACGAAGTTATGCCTGGTTGCCGGCCTCAGGATTATCGGCCACCAATGTGGCTCAACCTACTGCAAATCCGGCATCTACCACGAATTACACAGTAACCGTTACCACGACTGCCAATGGTTGTACCGCTTCGGATGTGGTGATTGTAAATGTCAATAAAACAGCACCAACGGTGAATACATCCGCTACTTCAACATCCATTTGTACGGGCAGCTCCACTACCATTACTGCTACGGGTGCATCGAGTTATACCTGGCAACCCGGTTCCCTGAGCGGAGCAAGTATTACGGTATCTCCGGCTAGTACAACAACCTATACCGTTACCGGAACCAATGCCACCAACGGATGCACTGCCACATCCACCCGAACCATCACAGTTTCGCTGTGTGCCACCAACTTAACCGTGAAAGCCTTTATGGAAGGTTATTACGCAGGTGCAGGTAGTATGCAGCCTGTATTAATCAATCAGGGACAAACGCCATCCGTACCCAATCAGTGCGACAATATTTCGATTGAATTACATAACCCAACCCCACCTTATGCTTTAGCATCAACAACCATCCGACCCATTTTAATGAATGGTACATTGACTGCAACCTACTTAAACATATTAGGACAGAGTTATTATATCGTGTTGAAACATCGCAACGGTGTTGAACTTTGGAGTGCGAATCCTATCGTGATGACCCCATCCCTCACCTATGATTTTACTACGGCTGCTGCTCAGGCTTTTGGATCGAATCAGGTATCGGTAGGACCTGGTATTTGGGCCATGTATTGCGGAGATATCAATCAGGATGATGTGATTGACGGATTAGACTATAATGAATGGGAAACAGACAACAACATTTTTGCTTCAGGTTATTATTCAACCGACTTAAACGGAGATGGTGTCGTAGATGGATTAGACTTCTTATACTGGGAGCAAAACAACAATAATTTTATCGGCGCAGTTACGCCTTAACCCTAACTATCAACCCCAATCAACCCCGGTATTTTTGCCGGGGTTTTGTTTATTTGTGAATAGATTTGACCTGAAGAAGTACATAACCGTTTACCCATGTTTGTTTTCAACGATATTGTCGAAAAGAAAAATTTGGAAAATGCCGATTTCCACATGGATTTAAATTTAGGCTGCATGCGAAGGATGCTTCTTTTTGAATGAAACAAATGATGATCGAATACTTCAATGAAATTTTCGAAACCAATCTGATCAGACCGATTCCGATTGCGCTCCTATTTATCCTGATAACCCATATAATTTCTAAAGGTCAAATACCGTTCAATATCTCTTTAAAGATAATCAGATGGACTTTGCTGATGTACTTTGCTTGGACCATCTTAAGAAGTTTGTATTTAATCGGCTGGAACCATCATGATACAGGCGTTTTCGTTGAGCGATTGTCTAACTCCTATGGATGGGCATATCTTGTCATGTATGTTTATTCGGAAATTATATTTTGCCCCTCACTTTATTGAATCAGAAATTGGGTCGAAATATTTACTATTTAGGGGCTGCTGGTTATCTCACTGGCGCTTCAAATTTAAGGAAGCGTTCAAGGGATAGTACTATCGTACAGCCCTTGGACGATGACGCCAAAGTTGAAGATGCCAGTGAGAAGTGAAATTCAAGAAATGAACTGCAAGCATATTGAAGTGAAATGAGAAATTACCGTGCATTTGAAAAAGCGAAATTCACACTTGAATGTAATGATATCAACTACTTTCACGTTAATAGCCCCCTGTTTGCCGCCCCCAAAAAAATTTAAAAATAAAAAAAATTAAGTATTAAGCTAAATTTAGAAAACCCTTGTTCCGAAAATTGGGAAATTATGGAGAAAACTAATGAAGGTAGATACTGTGAAAAATGCTGTAGAGAAGTAGTTGATATGACAACTTGGACAAACAATGATTTTGTAAATTATTTTAATCCAAACCATCAAAAAGTATGTGGTAGATTATATGAAAGCCAAGTAAACAGATTGTTCGTCGACGACATATCACAACCAAGAAAAAAGTTTAATTATGAAAAAACATTTGCATTTATAATTTCATTTTTTGCAATTCACAATGTATCTGCTCAAAATCAATCAGATAAAATAACAGAAACTGAAATTGTGGCAAGTTCAAAATCTGATACAATTAAAATTAGTGGAATTATAACTGGCGAAAATTCCGCGCCATTAGAGAATGTGTCAATTGAATTTAATAACAATCAATATACAACAGATCCCAATGGGTATTTTGAAATAATAATGAGCCGTTCAAATGCAAAAAATGGACTTTTAGTTTTTAACTACGATGGATTGGATCAAGAAGCAAGAAATTATCATGTTGCAATGAATTCTACATCTTATAATATACAAATGCACAAACCAGTATCAGGGCAAAGAATTATAGCTGGAGGTATTGCTGCAAACTTTATCTGCCAGGAGAACACGATATTAATTATGTCGTTGTTTCAACCAAACAATTAGATTCAAAAACAAAAAAGACTTTAGATGAATTTGTTAGTATTATGAGAAATAACCCTAACTTCAAAATCGTATTGAAGACATTTTATTCTACTAATTTGAAATTGTCAGTTCTGAAAGCACAAATTGTGAAAAAGTATTTAGTTGACAAAAACGGAATTGACGAAGAGCGTTTTATAATCGCAGAGCCTAAAAAATTAGAAAATTTGATCGATAAGAATAGGGTCTATTTTATACCTCCATTCGAATAGAATGAAAGGCCAGCCACTAACATGCGTTTGGCGCAAGTGGGGCTTTTCTACTAGGTTGAGCAATTGAACTTTCTATTATCTTTAGTTTTAAATTTGAACTTGAGTGCTTTTTATCCCCCACCATCGCCAAGCGCCACCACGTTAAACAGCAGCCCCTAAATAGTCCAAAGACTATTTGAGTTGTGAAGTAGTAAATGCCAGCCCGCCCCGTTATTATGGGTGTTCCTGAGGTACGAAGACTTACAGCCATACATTCGGGGATACTACATGAATTTAGTACAATGAGTCAGAGACGAAATTTGACTATTATGAATGTGTAATCGGTATTATCCGAAATATTTGATTTTCTTATACCAAAACGAAATATATAAAGTAGTCCAAAAATATGTGGTATAATGCCGTGTCAATAGACGTTTCCCGATTCAGCGCGATTACGTATATGAAAATGGTATTATTCGTGTTTGCTGTTGGTTTCCAACTGCAAAATTTGGTTTCACCAACCATAAGAAGTAGCCGGTCGCTCCTCTACTACCAGCACTGATTTTACCAAAATCATTGTGTATTGATGATACAGAAATTTCGATTCGATAGGCTCGCATTTATCCTCGCAAATTGAATGCACCAGATGTGTCAGACTACCATTTTCCAACTCGCTGATTTTTTCAGTAAACGATGCTGGTTTACACCCACCAACTGGGCAGATTTATCTCAATAACAGTAAATCGCCTTTTATGAAACGCTTTTGACCATTGGAACATTCATAATTTAAAAAGTAATAATAAGTGTCTGTACTTTGTTCTATACCTTGGATTTTACCATCCCATCCTTCATTTTGATTGATGGTGCGGAATACAATATTTCCCCATCGATTAGCTACATAAAAATCCAAAACATGATAGTTGCCCTCGCCTATAATTCGGAAAATATCGTTGAGCCCATCGCCATTGGGTGTAAATGAATTAGGCAAATAAGCATTGCAGCATGGTTGCACATTCAGGTATTTGCTATCTTCTGCTTCGCAGCCCCATTGATCCTTTACATTTACTTTTACGCTTACAGGTTCTTTTACTACACCTTCGGCGATGTAGGATTTTGAATTAAAATAAGTAGCTGGAGACCAGAGGTAGCTATATCCATTTAAATTCGGTGTTTGTAATTTGACCTGATCATAAATACAGAAGAAAGTATCTGCATCGGATACTTTAATATTAGCTTGCGGTTGATGTACCTCAATTGTATCTATGAATTTTTCAGGCATACATGGGCTTTGAGTTGCTACTTCCAACGACACAATTTTAGTGCCGGGAATAGTCCATACCACGTTAACAACTTGAGTGTTTCCGCTAAGGATACCATCTCCAACATCCCATAAATAACTTGCCTGTGGGGACTGCCAATTACTTTGAATTTGAATAGATTCATTAGCACATGCATGCTCATCTAAAGAAAAATTCGATACTGGTTTATCGTAAACTTTTACATGAAGATTCACCGTGCTATCACAACTTAACCCTGACTGATACGTATTTATATAATTACCCGATGTGGTGATAGTTTGGCTTCCAAATGTATAACTCATCCCTTGGCAAAGATCTAAAGTATCATATCGATTATACGAAGGATTTACGGTAACCGTAACAACTTTTGTATTGGTACAGCCATTTGCATTGGTTCCTGTTATGGTGTAAGTTGTAGTTGTGTTAGGACTTGCCTTAACTTGGGGTCCTGTGCTTTGATTTAAACCTGCTGTTGGAAACCATGAATAAGTATTTGCACCATTCATATTCAAGGTTACACTATCACCAATACAAATAGTGGCACTTGATGGAGTTGCACTTAGCGCAGGAAGCGGGTTTATAGTTACCGTATTGCTTATGGTATTGCTACAACCATTTACAGATGTACCAGTTATTGTATATGAGGTGGATCCGGTAGGACTAGCACTTACCGTCGCACCTGTGGTTTGGTTTAAACCTGTAGCCGGGCTCCATACATAAGATGATCCACCACCTGCTGTAAGGTTTACAGATTGATTTAGGCAAATAGCAGGATTCGATGGTAAAACACTTATTGTTGGTAGCGGATTAACAGTTACTAATTTGGTATTGGTATTGCTACGGCCATTGGCATCGGTGCCGGTTACGGTATACGTTGTAGAATTATTAATGGTAAATGGTATATTATTAAGTACACCTCCACTCCATGTGTAAGTAGTTGCACCTGTTCCATTCAAGGTCATGGATTGACCAAAGCAAATTGTAGCTAATGCAGGTGTACTATTTACATTGGGTAATGGATTTACAGTAAGGGATATTGTATTTGTATTGTTACAATTATTAGCATCTGTTCCTGTTACGGTATAAGTACTTGATGAAGTTGGATTAAATGAAATACCATTTGAAAGACCACCACTCCATGCATACAAATTGGCGCCATTGGCTGTGAATGTGACTGCATTGCCAATACATATAATTGCAGGATTTGGAACACTCCCTATTGTAATTGTAGGCAATGAATTTACAGTTATCGATTTGGTGTTTGTATTGATACATCCATTGGCATCAGTACCTGTTAAGGTGTAAGTTGCTGTTGATGCAGGTATAAATGAAACACCATTATTAACTCCTCCACTCCAAGTATAAGTAGATGCCTGTGCCGGATAGTGTAACTGAATGCCAGCACAAACTATACCCTTGGAGGTGTAGATATGCTATTGACATTTGGCAATGCATTTACCGTTACTAATTTGGTATTAGTAGCACTACAACCATTGGCATCGGTGCCGGTCACGGTGTAGGTGGTGGTATTATTAATGGTAAATAGTGAATTATTCATTACTCCTCCACTCCATGTGTAAGTAGAAGCACCGGTTCCATTCAAGGTCATTGATTGTCCGAGGCATACCGTAGCAACTACAGGCGTACTATTTACAATAGGTAATGGGTTTACAGTGAGTAATTTCGTAGCTGAATTGCTACAACCATTCGCATCAGTACCGATTATAGTGTACGTGGTGGTTGCAGTGGGAATGAACGAGACGTTGTTTGATATACCTCCACTCCATGCATACAAAGTAGCACCACTACCAAAGAGCGTAGCACTTTGACCCGCACAAACTGCGTTAGGGCCATTGGCAGTAATCGTAGGCAGTGAATTTACGTTGACTAAAATAGATGCTGTATTGCTGCAACCATTGGCATCAGTACCGGTTACGGTATAGGTTGTGAATTATTAATAGTAAATGGTGAATTATTCATTACGCCTCCACTCGGGTATAAGTGAATGCACCATTTCCACTTAGTGTAATATTGTTTCCTATACAAAGGGTATCATTTGGAGAAGCCAATGCCGATACGCTAGGCAAGGCATTGACTGTTACCAATTTCGTAGTTGTACTACACAACCATTGGCATCGGTACCGGTTACTGTGAATGTTGTAGTAGCACCCAAGAGTAAAAGGAATACCGTTAATCACTCCTGCACTCCAAGTGTAGGAAGCAGCGCCGCTGCCGGAGAGTGTAACTTGTTGTTGACCTATACATATCGCATTGGTTCCCGAAGCCGTTACATTTGGTAAAGGATTTACGGTTAAGTTGTAATGTATAATACTATCGCATCCTCCAGCACTGGTTAAGGTATCTGACCACGAAGTGGTAGTAGAATAACCCATATAGCTTTGCCCTTGGCAGATGGTATAATTTATTACCGTATCGCTTGAGGGTAAAAGATTTATGGTTGCATTGCCGATAATATTTACAACCGGATCGCCGGGCATACAGCCGTATTCGATTACGTAGGCATACGGAGTAGCCCAGTTTGCATCATTCCAAGTGTAGCCATAAGGGTATAACTTATTTGCTACATCTTCATTAGATGTATTACTTGGGTTACCAGCATACCAGTTTGAATAATTACCACCAATTGAACTCCCCGTCGAATTTCCTAACCAAAATAACCTTCCTTGACCACCATCCTCTAATCCTTCATCCAGTTACCCATCTCCATTCCCCTTCAACTACACTATCACTAGCACCAATCCACACATTTTCAGTAAAAAATGATGAAATAAAACTATCTTCTTGAGATGAGGTAATTGTAACTAAATAGCCTTGTAATCCAAAGTAATTAGATTGCGCAGATTTAACTTTTGCATCTGTCCAATCCGTAGATGGCGGATTATTGACTAATCTACAAAAATGCCCATTCACCGGATTAAACAATGCATCACCCAAAACTATGACCACATTTTTACTCGCATTTACATTAGAAATATTTGGCACTAAACTTCTGTAACAAACCGCTTGTAACGCACTTTGCCATACGCTATAATTGGCATTGCCATAGAGTGTAAGTACTCCGGTACCTGGATTAAAATAACTATTAATGCCCAACATGGGTACAAATTGCAAAGTATCTTGCCCTTGGGTATAGCCAATTGTAAAGTATACTTTTACCGTATCTAAATTGCCACACCCTAAACCGGATGTAATATTGAGATTTGGCCATAATAGCTCACAATTGCTGCAGTAATTGAGGGTGTTGGTTGCTGTAAGGGATTGGTGGGGTACCAACAGTAATGCTTAGTGTATCATAACTCACACTACAACCCGGAATACTGACTTCCAGAATATAATTCCCTGCATTAATAGCCTGAATGTTATTAATTCCGGGATTTTGAAGATTGCTTGTAAAGCCATTGGGACCGGTCCACAAATAGGTTGCTGATATCACAGTATCCGAAAAGAGCTGCAATAAACTGCCTGCACATGGATTTGTATTACTTGCAGAAGCCTGTGCTTGAATGGTATTGAAATTAGTGAAGTATCCAAAAGAATTTCCAGTAGTATTGCTGCCCTGAAATACCCCCATCTGAAAAAGGGAAGTAGTATTGGAAATTGTCACAACTGAATTCTGAGGAAAAAGAGCAATAGGTAAATTTTTTAAAGCTGTATAATATTGATTCGAAGTTCCTGGCACAACCGCAAAATCAGCGCTTGTTATTACCCCTGAAACTCCATTCACTAAAAAATCATTTAATGACGCGGCATTTGCAACAATACTTACAAAAACATCTAATGAAGTTGATCTGACAAATGAAATTTTGGAACTTCCAGTGCATGAAATTGGCGGTAAAATTGCTGAGCCTGCCTCGCAACCTTGCCCGGTCATTTGATAGACATACACAGGAAGATTAGTTTGGACATAAGTATTAGTGCCGGCTAGAATTATTTCGTAAGTCTGTCCTGCATTTAACGATGTAAGATAGACGCCATTTAAGTTAACAAGTGTTCCATTTAATGTTGCTGTAATATACAATCGATCAAAAGGACTTGCTAACAGGCCCTTGATTGCAACATATTCCGTTCCGATTATATCTGTTGGAATAGTTTGATCACCAATCAAATCAGCACAGCCTCCAAATGGAGCTCCTGATAACATATCATCAATCAGGGTTATTGCAATTGGCTTGGAAGAATTAACAGATGAACCTTGCAAGTGAGTTCCTGCTGTTTTATTTGTTCCCTGCGCAACATATACCTGTCCTTTATTCAGTGTTATATTAAATGGAATATTGCCTAGATGCCCAACAATGTCATAAGAGGGTATTATCGTAACTAAAGTATTATCCTCAGTGGCCACTATGGAGAACGCTGAAAAATTATCACTATATCCTGGACATTTTTGCCTTTAAGGCCAAAAAGTTCTGGACTTCCAAAGGAAGAATTCTCGTAGTAGACTGAAATATTTGAGGTAGAGGAAATTTTAATCCCGGTATTAATAACTGCATTACTCGGTTTAGATTCTATGGTATCTAGTTGGCTATCCATAGAAACACTTTGGGTTGAATAAGCAGGAATGCTGATAATTTTTGCAGTCATACTTCCTGATGGCTGCGAAATAGTAACAATAGCTGGCAGATTATATGTGGTAATATTAAATGCTAGCGGAGTCCCTGTATATTTTAAGCTGCTGAATTATCGCTGAACTAAAAACCAAAATGGTTTCTTAGATCTGTGTACTACCAAAGCAAAAAGAATAAAAAGTGAATAATGTTTTTCATAAAAATAATTTTATAAATTTTTGGCCGCAATAAATCAGTATATAAAAAGCTCTTAGAGAAAAAAATCCCATATTGGTTTTGCAATTTTACATATAACAAATATACCTAATGTAGGAGTTGGTAAAAAGATCGTTTGGCAAAATTTCATGCCATTTTAAGGATTACTGAGCTGTTTTCAAGTAAAAAGTGCAACGCTACCCAGTTAGAGCCAGAAATACTTCATTTGGCGTCAAGTAACCTAATTTTCTTGCTGGTCTATTATTTCATGGCCATTTCCGGTTCAAAAATAAAAAGTCCGGCAAGCTTGTTTGCTCACCGGACTTTTTAGTCAACTGTTTCATCCTAAGGAATTACCGAACCAATGAATAGATTGTTGTTGATTTCCCACAACAGAAAATCTAATCCATCTACGACACCATCTCCGTTTAAATCGGTTCTTAAGTATCCTCCGGCAAACGACATATTATCTATCTCCCACTCGTTGTAGTCTAAACCATCAATCACACCATCTTCATTCATATCGCCGGTATACAAGCCCCAATGCCCGTTGAGTAAATCGGCCATATTTCCGCCAAAAGCCTTGCTGCCATCATCCGTAAAATCATAGTTTAATGGAAGCGTTCCAAGTATTTGTGGTGTGGCACTCCATGTTTCAATATGACAGCGATGTTTAATAACGATATAAGCCGTATCGCTGAAAGGCGGATAAACACATTGTACGGTTCCATCTCTCTGTAATATTTGGATACTACTATTGATCAAATGATAGGGCGCCGCTGCCTCCCGTAATTCTACAATGATCGAATCGCATTCAGCAATCTGATTTCCTTCACCCTGATTCATCAATACCGGTCGCATCATCCCTGCACCTTCGTAATAACCTTGCATCAAACAACTCAGGTTGATGATGGTATTACAAACTTGTTCTACAACCTGCACCGAAGCACTGTGCGAACAACCATTGAGATTGATCATATCCAGATGGTACAAACCCTGACCTACACTGATGGATTGCGTATTGCTGAATGGGATATTATTCTGGCTCCAGGTATAGGAGGTTCCGGGCACTGTACTTAGGTTAGCCAGCAGCCCCTGACAAATCAAACTATCGCCAAATATTGTTGCCGCATCATTGTTAAATGCACTGGCGGTAGCTTGTGTGGTACAACCATTCGCATCCGTCACAATCACTGAATAATATCCGGTTTCTAATTGTGAGAGGGTATCATTGGTCGAACCGTTACTCCACAAGTACATATAGGGCGCAACACCACCCGATGCACTTACGCTAACTGTAGCCGCCGGCACTGTGGTGATACTATCGCAGGTAGTGCTGTAATTGCTTACGGTAGCCTGAAGTACCGGAGGACTTAATATGATAGCCGTAGAAGTATCGATACAACCATGACTATCGGTTAAGGTTACACTATAGGTTCCCAATGGCTGATTGTTTTGGAAAGAGGCCGTTGAACCATTACTCCACAATTGGGTGTATGGTGGTGTGCCACCTGTACCTGTTACAGATAATAAACCTATTTGTGTACCACAACCGATAAAGGTGCCAAAGGCATATGCTTGCACGGCAGTGGGTTGTTCAACTTCTGCTTGTTCAACGCGGGTGCATCCTCTGCTATCTGTAGCAGTTACAATATAAAATCCTGCTCCTAAATTGCTCTGAGCGGCTCCTGCCCCCAAATTGGCCCAGGCGTAAGTAAACGGCGGATGATCGCCACTGGCTATTGCCGAAACTGTTCCGTTGGAATCGCCATAACAATTCAGCATACTGCCTGTTGTGAGTATGCCTATGGTATCAGGCTCGTTCAATACAACACTATCTGTAATGGTACAACCCAGGGTATCGCTGATGATCGCATAGTAAGTACCTGCACCGAGCAAGGTACGTACAAACTGGTTCGATGTATCTGCCCATGAAATCTGATAAGGTGCTGTTCCACCGTTCACAACAACCATGATGCTACCATCTTCCTGGCCAGGGCATGAAATTTCATACCCCGCAAATTGGGAGGTACTTATATTTTTTGTGAGTGCACTGGGTTGCGTTAATGTGCTGGATGCCGTGGTTACACAACCTACTGAATCGGTAATTTGCACGGTATATGTACCTGCACTTAATCCTGTAGCGCTTTGTGTCGTTTGTCCATTGGACCATAAAAAATCCATATTCGCAGTTCCGCCGCTCACATTGGCCAGGATACTTCCATTTTGTCCACCATAACAAGAGATGTGATGACCTCCATAAAATACATGGGGCTGCAGACTCACACTCAAAGGATCTGGTTGCGTTAAGGTCACCGTAGTGCTGGCCGGCGTACAATTATTGGCATCAAACACGGTTACTGTATAAGTACCTGCCGGCAAGTTACTAATCGTTTGTGTGGTTGCTCCGGTGCTCCATAAATACGTATAAGGTGCAGTTCCTCCCGAAGGATAAACAGTGGCGCTTCCATCACTATCTCCATAACAGGTAATCTGATAACCCCTCGTATTGGTTGGACTGCTCACTGAAGCAGTTATCAGTGCCGGTTGAGTAATGAGGATGGTCGTATCGTTTTGGCAACCATTCGCATCGGTAACCTGCAAGGCATATGTACCTGCTCCCAGATTATTGATCACATTTCCATTGATCGTATTATTCCATAAATACGTATATGGTGCAATAGTCCCGGATGCTGTACCCATCAGGGCTGCCGTTTGTTGACCATAACACTCAATAAAATTCGTTTGTGTAATCACAGGAATCGGCAAATCGTAAATGAGGGCTGAAATTGCATTGGTCATTCCCGAACAACCGGTTAAAGTATCAATGATTTCGGCTGAAAAACTTCCGCTATAACTTGCATTGAAAGTATTTCCATAGGTGTAAACCGGATAGTAACAGTTGCATTGATTATTGTATGAAAATGAGGTGATTGGAGATCCATTGTAATACCATTTATAAATACAATTTGCCACAGGTGTGGTTGTAAATGCCACACTATTACCCAGACAAGCAGTGGATGGTCCGCTTAAACTAATACTGCCAAGCGGTATCGGATTCACCGTTACCTGAACCGGTGCAGATTGCGTTACACAACCATTGGTATCTGTCACCACTAAACTATAAGTTCCGGTGCTTGTGATATTATTGATAGACGATGAGGTACTCCCATTGCTCCATACATAAGTACCCAGTGGATATGCAGAGAGATTCACACTATTTCCTGCACAAAAAGTGGTTGGTCCGCTGGCGACAATGGAGGCTTGTTGGTAAAAGCTCACCGGTGTAGGATTGGAGCTGCGTGTGCAACCATATTGATCGGTAATCGTCACCTGATAAATTCCTTGCGTTGAAGCTGTAATTTGTTGAGTGGTGTCGCCGGTATTCCACAAATAGGCCTGGGCCGCTGTACTACTCAATTGGGTGTTTGCGCCTATGCATAAGGTCGTACCCCCATTAGCGGTAATCAGCGGTTGAGGAGGTAAAATCACATTTACCGCAATGGAGTTGGTCATCGAAGAACAACCTGTTAAGGTATCAATGATTTTTGCAGAATACGTTCCGGAACTTCCGGCTGCATAGCTGTAACCATACACATTATACGTTTGATAACAGCCACAAAAGATATTGTAAATGGTATAGGTGATTGGTGAGCCATTCAAATACCATTGATAAATACAATTGGGTGAGCCACTTGTGTTTAATGCAAGCGTTGAACCGCTACAAACATTGGTGGATCCGGCTGCCGAAATAGTTCCTGTAGGTAATGGGTTTACCAAAATATTCATATAGGCTGTATCCTTACATCCCGGACCTGCTTCTGTCACAATCACCGAAACAAGTTGCGAAGTATTGACACTGATGCTGGAAGCAGTGGATCCTGTTGACCAAAGATAATTTACCCCGGAAGATGGATTTGCACTTAAGGTAACCTGTTCATCAGCACAAAAAGTGGTTGGTCCACTGGCCGTTATACTCGCAACCGGATGCACATTAACCTGAACGGGAGCTGACCCCGATTTACAACCAAATACATTGCTCACAGTATCGGTGAGTGTGATAGATTGATACACGATTTGACTTTGTGTTGTAACGCCATTGCTCCACAGATTATTGGTGGCCGCACTTGAGGTAAGCGTTACGGAAGATCCATTACAAAAATCAAGAGGCCCACTGGCGCTAATCACCGGAATAGGTGGTAAAGGATTTACGGTCACAACCACACTCCCCGACTGCGCCTGACATCCATTGCTATCAGTTGTACTCACACTGTAGGTCCCGGAGCTTGTTACCTGTATGCTTGAACTTGTGAGATTATTTGACCATAAATAGGCACTTGCCGGATCGGTACTTAATATCAAAGTTCCGCCTGCACAAAAGGTCGTTGGTCCATTGGCATAAATCGAAGTTTGTGGCATCGGATAACGCGTTGTAATGACCGGTGCAGAAGTATTCTGACAGCCATTGTTTCCTGTTACGGTAACCGTATAAACACCCGAGGTATCTGTTGTAATGGAGGCGGTTGTAGGACCCACATTCCATTGAATATTATTGCTGATATTGGAAGTTAGCGTAACATTTTGTCCGGGACAAAAAGCAGCTGGGCCACTCAATGAAATGACAGGCTGCGCCGGTGCAGGCAGCATGGCGATACTTTTTGTTGCGGAAGATGTACAGCCTGCATTGTCTGTAACCGTTACCGTATAGGTACCCGGAGCTGTAATGGTTTGTTTATAGGTATTTGATCCGCCTGACCAGGAATAGGCTGCATAACCTAAAGGCACAGTGAGGCTGTCTGTGGTACCCTGACAAAAACTGCTATTTCCACTAATGACAACCGGCACCCCTACGTTCACCTGTACTGCCGGTGATGCCCCCGGACAATCCGTATTATCCGTTACAACTACGACGTAAGAACCTGTTACAGAAGCTGTGTACGACATACCACTTCCAACAATCGTATTTCCTCTCAGCCAGGTATAGGTATTAAATCCCGCCGGGGCATTTAAAACCACTTGACCTCCCAAACAAACATTGGTAGAGCCGTTGTAAGTAATAATAGGCGCCGGACTCGAAGAGCAGGGTGTGATTAAAAGAGCACTTGTAAAGAATGGTCCCCACTGATTGTTTTCACCCATCAAACGAACTTTTAATTTGTGTAATCCGGTAGGAATCCCTGTGCTCAATAAGGTCGCTTGTGCCTCATCCAAAGCTTGTGCAAAATTTCCATTTAAAGCGATCACCATAAATGATGTATCACTAATATGCACTTCTCCTTGTGTGAGTTGAATATTGCGAACGGTAATCGGATTGTCGATTTGTATACTGATACGAAAAACGTTCGACCAATTATTCGCCACTTCCTTAAAGCGTACACAAAGGGTATGCAAACCAGCACCCGGAGTAGGCACATTATTTTGTAAAGCAGATTCAATCGCCTGATCAAAAGCCCCATCAAAAGCAAGAAGGGGTTGCACCAGCAGATTGGTATCATTATCCCAGTACAATTGCCCTTCAGCCACATTGATGTTCCGATAGGATAATGGCCCTTCAACCGAAATCGTTGTTGTAAAAATGGGTCCCCATTGTGAAGAAATGGAGTCACGAAATTGTACATTGATTTTGTGTAAACCCACTGGCGGACTTGCTAAAGTATGTAAGGATTCTTCAATAGCATCACTCCAGTTGCCATCCAAAGCCAATAAGTTTGGTGTGGGTGGTACGGCATTATCAAACCAAATTCTGCCGGCATCAACGCGGATAGCTCTTTCAAGTGCGAGGCTGGCATCTATTTTAACGATGGTCGTAAAGGTCGGACTGGTATTGCCATTTCCATTGGGATCGAGCAAACGCACATGCAGTTTATGCAAGCCGGGAGTAGAAAAAGTATTGATGGCAGAAGCTGTGGCAAAAGAATTAATCGCTTCGCCGGCATTGCCGTTTAAAATAATCATGCCCGTGGCTGAACCCGGATTATTATCCCAGAATACTTCGGCCAAAGCAGCAGATATCAGGCGGTTTACACCGATAAGCTGATCTACTTTAAGCATGGTATGAAATGTTTTGCCGTATTGTCCATCAACACCCATCAATTCAACACTGAGTTTTTGCAAACCCGGTGAAGAAAAGACGGGCTGAGGGGTTGATTCGATAAAATTGTTTATCGCGGAACTGGCATTGCCGTTCACAATAATCAAATTAACTGCATTGGCGGTATTTCCATTCCAATAGGCCCTGCCTAAAAGGGCGCCAATGTTTCGGGCACTCAGGCTGTTTTCGATATGTACGATACTTTTAAAAACGGGCCCCCAATTATTGAGGGAGTCGCGATACCGGACTTGCAACACATGCGTTCCAACGGAAAGTGAAGGCGTTACCGTTTGCAAGGCAGTTCGAAACGCATCGTTGGCATTGCCCTGCAATGTAAAGGAAGTCCCCGAGCCTTGTCCGGGATCGGTATCGAAAAAAAACTCGGCAGCCGTTAATTTACCGCGGCCGGTTTGTGCATGCACGCCTTGCACGTAAAAGAGTGCGAGCATACACAACAAACGAAAGATATTTTTCATGATGATATTGATTTAGGGTGAAAGCGGGCGAAAATTTTTAAAAACTTTACAACATTTGCGCACTTATTGTAATCGATCATTCGCTTCAGAATTAGGAACCCTGCTTCAGCAAAGGATCCCTATAATCTCCTGAATTATTTATCAAATCCAATCGCTTTCACATTGATGGTTCCATTCACCAACACACGTCGGGGAGCGGTAACCAATATCACGCGGGCCCAGTCGTTGGCGGTGATTGGGAAAAAATTATCAAGGGTATAAGAACCTCCGTAACAACCGGCATCATTGCGGGTTAAATCAATATCTGCATAAGCCGAATCGACCGTACCTCCATTGATACAATTGGACAAAGGTGTGGTAATGGCCCCTGTGGCTGCATTGATGGTGGTATTGAGCAAAGCCAGATTGGTACCATCGTTGGTAAATCCGCTGAAACTTCCTCCAGTGATATAGTTATAATGTACGCTATAATTCCCCGCACCTAAAGCCAAACCAGCCCAATAAATAGGGGCATGAACAATATTATTTAATACCTCAGTGGTTGCAGCAGCAGGGGTGTTCACATTGATGCCATAAAAGATGGAATATGTTTGTTTCAGCACCGTATTATTAATGATCGTATTAACACCGGCGGTAGAATTTTTGCCGTTGCAGTGTAAATGCCATAGTTGGCATTATTACTCGGATAATCCAATCGCACAAAATTGTTTTGAATTGAAAAAAACTGACTACTCGAATTCCAGTGAATCCCTCCGGCATTGGCTGTAGTATAATAATGAACACGATTCCCAATAATCATCACCGTATCATTGGGGTTATTCACCGAAGCATCGGTATTGCAGGCAATGGATGAATTCATATAATTGCCAATCACTTTGCCAAATCGAAAGGTGAGACCCGTGCTCAGATAATTGGCCGCTGCAGTGAGATTGTAATTGTCGTGATTCAGGTTTAATCCACCCTGAACCAAAGAGTCGTTTAAAATATTCACATTACAACGCGCACCTGTTGGAGCCGCAATACTACTGGCAATACTTCCGGTGAGTAGGCGCATACCGATAATGGTAATGGTTGATCCGGCTGTGGTAGGTGCTATCGTAATGCTTGGTGCATCAATGCTGTAAAAGGCCCCTTCGTTGGCTGATAAAATCTGCAAACTTTTGGTGAGGGTAATGGCAGTTTCACTATAAGCCGCACCATTACTTTGCGGGTAAACAATAATCCGGTCGCCGGCACTTGCTGCTGCAATGGCTGCATTTAAACTGGCATATGCACCTCCAGCACCTCCGGCTGCAACCACCAAATCGGTTGCCTGGGCACTCATTCCAGATAAGATTGCTAAAAACATCCATAAGCTTGGGAAAATAGAAGACTGTTTCATAGTTGTAAGATTTAAATTTCTTTAGGAGACAAAATTACCCAGAGCATTAGCGGCTGCAATACCCTATAGAGGGTATATTGACGAGGATACAGCGCTAAAACATTTATAATTAGGGGTTTAAGCACTATGTTTTCCCTTACCGGGTAGTGATTCCCTGCCACAAACTAGAGAATCGTTTATACAAACCTGTATATGTGTTTCACTAACTGCACAAGAACGTGGGGAATACAGCCCGCTATTTTTGTTGTGAATAAATGATTTATGATAAAAAATAAACAAAATATGAAAAAATTGATTCTCAGCCTTTTACTGTTTGCGTCCCTGGCAGAAGGGGTCACGGCGCAAAACCGGTTCTACGGCTTTAGCGGAAACGTCAACAACGACCTGGGAACAGGCAACAATGGAACCCCTTCAAATGTGAGTTACATCACCGACCGATTTGGTGTACCCAATGGGGCCTTGAATTTAAGTGGGTCCGGAAGTAATGTAAATCTCGGACAAATCGCGGCGATTAATGGGCAAAGTAATTTCACCATTGCCGGTTGGTTTAAGAAACCCAATGCCATTGCTGACCGGGTTTTATTTGGTATCGGGCCCAATATCCTTTGCAAAACCAATCACAGCGGTCACTTGCGTTTGCTGGGATACAATGGATGCAATATCCCTCTAAACAATTCAGTCACCACTTATTTGCCCAATCAAACCCGATTCACTGCTATACCCAATGATACTTGGTTTCATTTGGCTTACGTCAATCAAAATGGTATTATCAAAACGTATATCAATGGATTACCTTATGGTGAAAGCACCCAAATGACCGGAGCAGCATGTTCCGGCGTTGACTTCCTATTGGGTGAACATAGTGGAACAGCCACAACAGCCAATTGGGATACCGGCATGGATGATTTGTTTATCATCGATCAGGCATATACCCCTGCACAAATTGATAGTTTAAAAAATTTACCTGATGCTTGTATTGCCTCTATTGGCATTTCGCAACAGCCTGTTGATCTGGATCTGACCGCAGCGGGACCTCAATTAATGGAATGCTATAGCAGCAATCCGGGTGCTTCTTATCAATGGCAAATTAGCCGGGATGGTGGGAATACTTTCGTTGACTTGGTGAACAATGCCATCTACCAGGATGTACAAACACCTTCTCTCATCATTGATGCTTCTGATAGTTTAAATGCCTTTTTATTCCGCGCTAAACTAACTACTTCAACTTGTCTTCGTTATAGCGATACGGTCAGATTGGCCTTCAAAAAATCCTTGTTCTGGGGTTTCGATGGTTCCTTACAAAGTTTAAGCAATACCAATAATTTCACTTATAGCGGTGGAGGAAATACACTCACTTATACCGCCGATCGATTTGGTAATCCCAATAGAGCCTTGCGTTTAGCATCTACACTCACAACAACTTCTTCCGTTACTACCACAGGTGTTCAGTTTCTTGCTAGTTCGCCCGAATTTACCTATTCCGGTTGGTATCTTAGCAATGCGATGAGTTTTTCTCAAAGTGATGTTTATTTTGTAAGCCCATCTGCTAATGCTACATACGGAACAGTGAATTCGGTACTCGTACCTATTGCCAATATCGGTTCGGCACCTGTAAATACCTTCATTAAAAATCCATTTTTAAATGGCGCTACCTGGCATCATTTTGCCTTGGTTTACCGGGGAGGTGTGAGCAAATTATACGTCAATGGTCAATTGGTGAGTCAAAGTGTGAGCACCGGTAAAATAACGCCTGCCAATATGAATACCTTTTCCATGACCAATAAGTTCTTGTTTGGTTCGTCTTATTCAGTGGTACAAGTTGACGATTTATTAGTCACCAACTATGCCTTATCTCCTGCACAGGTGGATAGTTTGTATAGTTTGCCGAATCCATGTCAGGCGCCTATCCCAATCACATTACAACCACAATCTGTCACCCTGAATGGAGCGGGAAATACGCAATTAACGTGTAATTCATCAGCATCTGTTAGCTACCAATGGCAGGTAAGTACCAATAATGGTCAATCGTTCAGCAATATCAGCAACAATATCACTTACAACAATGCTACCACCAATACCTTGGATATTGTAGCAGATATGACATTACAAGGTTATAAATATCGATGTGTTTTAAGTAATGGAACTTCTTGCACAGGTCGATATACAGATACCGTGATGTTGACCCTCTTAAATCCGGTAGAATCAGTTTATTATTCTTTCAACAATGGTACAGCGGTGAATGATTTAGGTACCGGTTTTAATGGTACTACTCTCGGTGGCGTGGCGCTCATGGCCGATCGTTTTGGAAATGCCAACCGGGCTTATAAGATCAATGCCAATGGTGCCAAAATTAGTTGCGGCAATATTACCTTCATGAATGGTACGCCTCAATTGACCATCAATGGCTGGTTCCAAAAACAAAACAACACTCAAAAATATCTCTTCTCTAAAGGAGGCAGCGTCTTTTTTGCACAAGGCGGATTGGCTTCTTCATTAAACAACTCCTCACAACCTGCACTGACAGCAGCCGGACAAGCCTTGTTTAATTCAATTCCCGAAGGTTCATGGATGATGTTTACAGGTGTGTTTAACAATGGAATGTATACCATTTATGTGAATGGTGTTCAAGTGGCTTCGGTACAATCACCTGTGGCCTTAACCTTCAGCAATACCAATAGTTTCCTCATTGGTGGACATGAAACCATCTTCGCACCTGATCCTTCTCTGAACAATGGTGTGGATGATATTTATATTGTGAATCGCGCCTTGAATCCTCAACAAATTGATAGTTTGTACAATGTGAATGCCTGTGGCGTCAATGTAGTTCTTCATCCCGAAAATAAAATTTTACAGGCCGATTATGCTGTTGTATTTCAGGCTCAGTTAAATCAAACAGTGAGCACCTTAAACTGGCAGGTAAGTAGCGACGGTGGCCTTACTTATACCAATTTATCGAACAATGCCACCTACAGCGGTGTCAATACAAATTTGCTGACCGTCAATGCCACCAATACTTTGGATGGTTATAAATATCGTCTTGTTGCAGGAACGGGCACTTGCCTGGTAGCAACACGCGATGCTATTTTAACCTATGCAAAGGCAGTCGCTTATAGTTTTAATGCAGCTACAACCCAAAATGATTTGGGTGCCAATAACACCGGCGTTGTAACCGGAACATCTTTTGTTGCTGACCGTTTTGGAAATCCAAATAAAGCCCTTCATATCGGAGGTGGATTAAACCGTATGGAAATCGGCAACCTGCCTTTTATGGCCAACGCCAATACGTTTACATATTCTGCCTGGTATCAAAAAACAAATACATACAGCACCGGTGGTGAACAAATGTTTACAGCCACAGCAGCCAATAGTGGTGGAACCCCTGTATTCCCTGAGTATCTGCGTTCTTTTGCTTATTACGATGGAAATCCGGCCACCTTTGCATTGATTCATGCCAACGTTCAAAATGGAACAACGGCTTTAGTGGGAACCAATGATGGATATGCTAACATTCCGAGAGATGATTGGTTTCATTACGTGTATGTTTGGAACAAACCAACCTTGAGCATTTATATCAACGGTGAATTGTATGCCTCTGTTACACCGGGTGTTACCCCCAATGGCTTCTCATCAAACCTGGCCAATGGTATATTTATGATTGGTTCTTATCCATCTACGCCACAAGGTTGGCAGCAAGGCATCGATGATATTTATATCACGAACAAAGCGCTGACACCTCATCAAATCGACAGCTTGTATCAGGTTCCTAATCCATGTGCACCGGTTGCTGTAAACATCACACCTGCTGAGTTTGACACCATCTGTCATGGAAGTACTGTGAAATTAACGGTATTGAATGAAGGGGCCACTTATACCTGGTTCGATCAGGCAAACAATGGGAATAATTTAGGCACTGGCAACACCTTTACTTCACCGAATCTGACAACAACTACAACCTATTATGTCGAAGCCAGCAGTCCTACTTGTACATCTGTCGGTACACGCACTGCTATTACCACACAGGTAAAGCACCGATTGCTTCGCCGCTTGATGCGACACCTACACAAAACAAAACAACATGTCCGGGCGGATATGCTACATTACAAGCTACAGCCGGAGCAGGACAAAACATCCGTTGGTATGATGCTGCTACGGGAGGTAATTTACTGGGTTCAGGTTCATCTTTTACAACACCAGTTTTAAATGCCAATACCAGCTTCTTTGCTTCGGCCATAGATGGTTTGTGCGAAAGTGCGAATCGTACACAAATCGATGTTGTTGTAAATGCATCGTACGGTCCACAGGTCACTGTATTACCATATAGCTGTCCGACCAACATCCTGGGTTCCACATATCGCTTTCCGGTAAAAGTGGTGAGCGAAGGAAATATCACGATTGGTTCTTTCACCAAAGAAGCACAATTTGGAGATACGGCCTCATTCCTTTTAGCGCCTAATCAAACGTTTACTGTGAATGCTGATTTAAATGGTTGTATCGCTACACAGAGTATCACCACGCCTGCTTTTACACCAAATGGAGTAGCTGTTGCCAATAGTGCTTGTCAAAGTTGTGCAATTCGTGATAATAAAAATTATACCCTGTATGATTTAGCAAGTACGCAAAAATTAGTGGGTGTAATTGATAATAACAATAACGAAGCCTTGGGTCATTTAGATGTATGTGTGAATGTTGCTTCAGCCTTTACGTTGAATGGTACCAATTACCTGGGACGTAATTTCCACATCACGCCGGATACTTCTTCCAGTGCAGTTTTACGTTTATTTTTCACACCGGCAGAACTTGCTGCACTCGTGGCCCTGGATCCTACTACCAATTTAGGTAACTTATATGTTGTTGCTTTCGATGGACAAAATGAAACACCACAATCCTTCAGTGCCTTCACAACATATGGTCCTTTAGTTGGCGCAACGGATGTTTCGGGCAATCATTATGTAGATGTAACTGTGAACGGATTTAGCGGGTTTTATATTACCTCTGCACTTGCCACACCGCTGCCATTGAGTGATCTTCAGTTTACGGCAACAAGAGTAGGAAGCCATGCAAAAATTGAGTGGAAAGGAATGACTGCCGATGAAGTATCTAGCTATACCCTTTCACGCAGTGTAGATGGCATCAAATTCAATGCGATTTATACGACCGGTGCCGATCAACGCGCTGAATATGATTATGTGGATATGAACCCAAATACCGGTAGAAACTATTACCGTTTGACAATGACCGATCATGATGGTCGTCGGGTTTATTCTCAGGTTATAAGTGTTGTATTTGCACAAGCCGAAAACCAAGTGATGGTGATGCCAAATCCTGCCAGCAACGAAATCATGGTTCGTGCAATTGGTTTTGAGTCATGTGAGATTTTCGATATGAGAGGTACCCGGTACTTCAATCGAGGGATGCAAAAATGAATATTCAATCGCTTGCTCCAGGTATTTATCATATCCGGGTTATGGCTGCCGGTGAACAATCAGTGATCAAATTTGTTAAACAATAAAACCAAGCCTTCTACAAAGAGGTCGCTCCAAAATGGGGCGGCCTTTTTTTAGCAATAGTACTTTTCAAATCCAATCCTATGAAAATTTTATTTCACAAAATGCATGCTTCGGTTCAAGTTGAATTATTAAATCCATCCGGAAAAGTATTGTTTCAATGTCAGGTAATGAGTCCCGGTTTGTTGCAATTGCCCATTCAGGAAAAGGGCCAATATCTGTTACGAGTTCGTCATGGAAATAGTTTACAAATGAAACGGATTGTACTCAGACAATCGATGTTTGAATAAACGGAAAATTTGTTTCATCTCGAACGATAGACCCTAAGAAGCAAACGCAAAAAGTATTGGGCATAAAGGGTGGCAATTTACAAGTTTAATAATCAGCCTCCGTGGTTAGTGTGCCTACAAAACACAATCTTCGAATACCGGTTTGTTCTGTAAACATGAAGAATAACTATTTGCTAAAAGCAAAAGAATAAAACTACGAAACAAATATGTTTCGAAGAACTCAAACAAGCCTCGAATAAATGGATGAGAATAAAGACTTTATTTCTATTTATCAGGAATAAATTTTTCAAACTCCTTGGGAAGTAACATGATGATGGAATCCTTGCGATATTTCGGCGAAAGGGTATCATAACCATGATAAAACATACTATCAGTTTCAGCCTCACAATATTTATAGCATTTTTCATGAAAGAATGAATCATCCAGATATTCTTTCTTCCCGATGAAATATTTGAGGATATAATCTTGATTAAAATCTATTAGTTTATAGTTCTGAAGTACTTTATTCTCATATTCCGAACTGTGGTATATAGGAATAACTTTTATTCCTCTGTCACCTGCTTAGTCCAAGTATGCTACTAAAATAACAAAAAGGCTAGCGCATTTGTAACTCGCTTTAAACCTCCTGTTCGGGATGTTCCACAATAGCCCATCTGTTCGGGATGTTGAACAAGCTCTGTTCCATCTGTTCGAGATGTTCCAGCAATAGCTCTGTTCGACATTTGTAATGTCGTACTGATATCCGCGGTTTTGTAAACCGCATATGCATAACTCATATTTAAACGGTTTAAGACAAAACTTTCCTTCCTCTCAATGTCTCGACCCTTCATTTGCATAAAAATAAATAGTCAACAGCTAAAGTCGGACTCTGCGGAGCGTTTAGTAACTTAGTCGTATAAATGAGTAGAAATGATGGATATAGTATACGCAGAGTATCGAAGCGGAGAATCTGCGAAGACAGAAGGATTGAAATTGGAAATCAAAGATGTGTTGTTGGTGAAGAACACCAACAACGGCGAAGTCATCAAAAGACAAAAATGAGAATAGTCTTATTTGTTCTATTAAATTTCGTCTACTTGGATTGTGATTCTAGTAGATTGAAATTTAGTAAAGAATTTCAACTGCAAAAATTTGCAATGCTGTTTTGTTTTCATATATGATGAACTTGGAGGAATCCCCATGAACTAAATTCCTTTTCTAAAAAAAAAGCAATTAGAATGTTTTGTGATACCTCGATTCGATTTGAAAAGATGTCCATTAGATAATATTCAAATTTGGGCTTTCTATTTTAAATTTTATAGAAAAGGGGACAATTTGGGCATTTTCTATAAGGAGATCAATAGAAACAATCCGATTCTTATGAATAACAGTAATAATTGTATTCCCTTGTTCACTTTACATGGAGCTAATAGAGATTATAGTTTAGAGGCTTGCAAAAATGATATTAATTTTATAGAATTAGATACTTCTTTGAAGAAGTTCGTATCATTTATTAAAGAGGAGAGGTATAAAATTAATTGTATTCTTTATTTGCTATTATTAAAAAAAGGGTATCCGATCGATAAATCTCAAGTAATTAATTTCAAACCAACAGATGTTATTGAAATGCTTCATTCCAAAGCTACAAATGTGAAAAGCATACAAATATAAACCTCCTGTTCGGGATGTTCCACAATAGCCCCGCTGTCACCCATCTGTTCGGGATGTTCCACAATAGCTCTGTTCGACATTTGTAATGTCGTACTACTATCGGCGGTTTTGTAAACCGTATAGGTATATCTCGCCGTTGTTGGTGTTCTTCACCAACAACCATCTAGACTATAATTTTTCTAGTGCATCGTTTTATAAAATAGAAAATAGTAATTTTTTGGAACATTTCAAAGGATGAACAAATGTTAAAAAGTGGACGTTAAAGTAGGTGTGTTGTTGGTGAAGAACACTAACGGCGGAGCCCCCAAATACAAAACATCCCGATCTTTTGAACCGGGATGTTTCGCTTTTATAAGTCGTGTTGTTTAAGGTGTGATGATCCCGACAAAGTTATTGTTATTGTCCTCCCAAATCAGGAAGTCCAATCCATCTACAATGCCATCGCCATTTAAATCGCTGCTATAATAACCACCGGCAAAATTATTGTTGTCTGTTTCCCAATCGTTATAATCCAATCCATCTACTACCCCATCCTGATTGATATCACCATTAAAAATTGCAAAGAATCCGCCACCGAGTGAAATCTGGTTAGATCCATAGGCCTTGTTCAGGGCGTTGCTAAAGTTATAGGTTGTTAGTGCCGACATCAACACAGGATTATTGCTCCATGTTTCAATGGCATTTCGGTGACGAACACCAATATAATAACTCAATCCGTTTACTGCAGGCGGGAAGCTACAAACAACATCGCCATTGGTTTGTAATACGCCGGTATAACTATGTGCCATGGCATAAGGTGCGCTTGCATTATACAATCGAATTTCTACCGTATCACAATCAGATGGTCCGTTTGGCTGCCCCTGGTTTTGTAAAACCGAGCCCATAAAGCCTGCACCATTGTAGTAACCCTGATGTAATACTTTAACCGTTAGCTGACTATTTCCACAAGGACTCACTGTTACCAATCGGGTGCTGGTATTGGTACATCCGCTGGCATTGGTACCCGTAATCGTATAGGTAGTGGTACTCGCAGGGGATACGGTTACTGATGTTCCGGTTAAACTACCCGGTTGCCAGATATATGTCAAGGCCCCGGTACCGGTCATGGTGGTAGATGCACCCAAACAAATATTTGCGTTGGTAATAGTCGTACCCACTGTTGGTGTAGGATTCACCGTGATGACACGTGTCGCTGTAGCCGTGCACCCTAGTGCGTTGGTTACCGTTACCGTATACGTTGCTGCAGTATTTACCACCCGTGTATTTCCCGTAGTACTTCCAGGCATCCACAAATAACTCACCCCACCTGTTGCGGTGATGGTGGCCGATTGGCCGGCACAAATGGCAGATGAAGGACTGACCGTAGTTGAAGCACTTGGTGTTGGATGCATCAGGATCACAAAGGTTTGCGATTTGGTACATCCTTGTGCACTCGTTGCCGTTACCGTGTAAGTTGTCTGAACAACAGGATTCACAACCACAGGACTACCACTTAAATTCCCCGGTTGCCAATTCCAGGTTACGCCCGGTGTGGTGCCCGTTAAAGTAACAGGTGCTCCCGGACATACGATACTTGGACTCGCTGATCCTGAAATCACCGGTAATGGGTTAACCGTAATGGTGATGGTAGCTGTTTTGGTGCAACCATTTACGCTGGTTCCGGTAACGGTATATATTGTTGTTGTAAGCGGCGAAACAATTACTGAGGAACCTGTTAAAGATCCGGGCTGCCAGGTATATGTATTGGCTCCTGTACAGGATAATGTAGTAGGCGTTCCTGCACAAATTATTGAAGCAGATGCAGAAGTAGTTAATGAAGGGACCGGTAAAACCACAATCGGATTGGTAGGTACTCGAGTCGGATTGGTACACCCTGTTATATCACTGGTCACTTGTGCATAATAAGTTGTGCTGGCAGCAGGTGTTAATGTCTGCGGATTCAACAAACCTATTGGCAAGCCTCCCGTAGCATTCTGATACCAATTTGTGGAATATCATATTGTGGCCCGGCGTCTAAACTATAATATTCCCAGTCAAAAATCACAATCCCACTACATGGCACGGTCACTGAATAATTGGTTTGACCACTGCCACTTAAGCCATTACTGGAAACAAGTGTGATGCTGCTTGGTGCAAGCGCAGTATTTACACTGCCGTTTGAATTCACCAAACTCTGTGTCCAGTTTGCAGGCGCATAATCAAAAGCAAAGCCATGTTGAAAATTGCCAAAACATCCTAAGCCGGGAGGTTGACTATAATATAAACTTACATCCTGACCAGCACATAAGGTGGCAGGTGTTGCCGTAGCTGTTCCTAATTGTGGTAATGAACTCACATTTACACCAATCATGGCAGTAGCCGTACAACCATTTACATCGGTGGTTGTTACACTGTAAATCGTATTACTTGGTGGCGATACTTTAGGATTTGCAATAGTCGTATTGTTGATATTGCTGCCCGGGGTCCAAACAAAATCCGTTAAATAATTATCGACTTCATATACCACCTCTCCATTCCATAGTCTTGGAGATGCCGCAAAATTATAGCTCCCGATACCTGATCCACCATGTCCCACGGTAATCGCAATATCGGCATTAGAGGTATAAACAGTGCCTGTTGAAGATGCCGAATTTAAATAATTGACTGTACCATTGGTGACGAGCATAATCCCATATGTGACGCCTGCAGGTATAGACAAGGCCGTACTTAAAGGTACATTGGTAAAGTTACCGGCGCCTGCGGGGGTAATGGATAGGGTAGATCCATGTTTTGTCCATCCCGCGGTTCCCGTAAAGTTTAGATTTCCATAACCTCCGGGTTTATACCAGACTTCTACTTGCGTCCCGGACATGATATGCATTTTGAACGCTTTGATAAATGTAGGTTTGGAGGTGAGAATATTAAAGGCATTTCCTGCATTGGAGTTATCCGTCATTAGGGTTGTCATCAGTGAATCTTTTTCACCGATATAGTTGACGATATTTATTTGCGCAGAATCACCCGGACATATCGTTGTCGGTGAAATTGTGGTCAAGAGATTAGAAATAGGATTTACATCGATGGTTTCATATGCCGTATCCTTACATCCATGTGCATCGGTGAGTGTAACGGTATAAGTTGTTTTTACTTTCGGACTTGCAATCGGATTGGCAATCGTATTGCTTGAAAGTGAACTTCCGGGTGTCCATAAATAGGACATCGGATTGTTTGTGACGGTATAATCAATTTGACCATTAAAAATTCGTGGAGCTGCCGTAAACGAAAAGGCTCCGTTGAATCCGGTTCCACCATGACCTTCCGTTATTTCCAGATCAGGACTGCTATAGGCAACAGTTCCCACTCCGGTACCATTGGAATAATCGTTTGTACCATTACAGATCACTGCCAAGCCGTAGGTAGCTCCGGCGGGTATACTCAAATTCGCCGTGGTAGGAATTAAAGTGAGCGCACCCGCACCTGCCGGTGTAATGGCTACCGTATTCCCCAATTTAGTCCAACCCGAACTGCTAGTTACATTGGCATTGCCGTATGGCGACATTTTGTACCATACCTGCGCTGAATCGCCGGTAACAATTGTCATTCTTACATTGGTGATGGTGATATTGTTGAGCGCATGTACATCAAACATGTTCGCAGCATTTCCGTTACCTGCTGCCAACGTGGTGAATAAGCTTTGAGAACTGGAAGATAAAAATGGAATGGTATTCAATTGTGATGTTGAGCCGTTACAAATACTCGGTGGAGTTGCAGTGGTTAATCCGGATGATGGGTTTCCATACATATATACTTTCGCACTAGCAGTACCTGTACATCCGTTTGCATCAGTTGCTGTTAACGTATAGGTTGTGCTGGAGCTTGGGCTGGCCGTTGGAAATGATGAGGTGGCACTGGACAAAGTAGCGGAAGGTGACCATGAATAACTGATATAATTGGTTCTGTATTCCACCGTACCATTAAATACACGAGGAGAAATCGTAAAATTAAAGGCTGATCCAAACCCACCATTTCCACCATGTCCTTCGGTGATATACAAATCAGGATTGCTGGCAGCGATACTGCCCACCGAAGTTCCGTTGGTATATATATTACTACCATTACAAAGAATAATGATGCCGTATGTTTGACCGGCAGGTATGGTTAAATTGCTCGTTGTTGGTATCAAAGTTAAAACGCCCGATCCCAGCGAGGTAACCGGAACTGTTGCACCCAACTTAAACCAGGATGCACTCGACGTTACATTGGTATTGCCGTATCCGCCCGGTTTATAATACACTTCCACGGAATCAGGACCTGTTTGCATATGCATCTTAAAATCAGTAATGGTGATATTGTTATATGCATGTATATCAAAAGCATTTCCACTCAATCCATTTCCACCTGCTATAGTGGTCAGGAAACTATTGATGGTTTGGTTAGTCCCTGCCGAAATGGTTGTACTTTGTCCGGGACACAATTCATTATCACTCACAATCGGTTCAACCGTTGGTAAACTATTTACCTTGATGGTAACAGTTTTGGTACCTGTACAAGAGCCTGCAGCAGTGCCTGTAATGGTGTAGGTAGTCGTTGTATTCGGAGAAAAAGTTTTAGGATTCCCAGTAAGTGAACCGGGTAACCAGGTATAGCTGCTTGCACCTGATGCCGTAATGGTTACAGACCCTCCTTTACAAACTTCCGTCGCTGTAGTAGTTGCCGTAATAGTTATAGGTGTTGGGGCTACATAAGCCGCACCAACGCCTACTGCTCGCCAGGCATTGGTCGTTTGCGCCACTTCATTGGCACAATCCCCATAACGGTCTTTGGCTTTTTGGATTGAAACAGAACGGGCATTGCTGTATTGCGAATTGGTACTCAAACCTACCATACAATCATAAGTAATTAAACGGGCTTTGTCGATGGTAATGCCGCTCACATTAAAGGAATTTCCATTATCATTGGTACCTGTACCTCCCTGGGAGAGTAAATAAAACCAATGATTTTGAACGCCACTATTGGTATGTACGCCACCATTGTCACCAGAACCTGTATACCAAAAAGTACCATTATAGGTATCGGGGTCACTGAAGTCGTTGGGATCAATTAAACTTCGGTTACCACCACTGATTTCAAAACGATGAATCCAGTTAGTCGGGCCTAAAGTTCTTTCTTCAACCGCTTCACCCAAACAATCCGCAAAGGATTCGTTTAAGGCGCCCGGTTCATCCTGATAAACTAAATCTGATGTAAAATGCACGACACCATGGGTATGTTCATGGCCGCAAACATCAATATTACAATATGGACTGGCACCGGTACTGGTTCCACCAAAAGAAGCGGCTTCAGTGGCATAGGTCCAATAAGCATTGCTCGTAAAGCCGGCATTGATGTACGAGACAAAATCATGACCGGCATCATCGTATCCTTCCCGGCTATGCACACTTGCATAATAATCGCGGGTTTCTTTTACACCCCAATGTGTTTGGGCAATGTAATTTCCGAGTGTAGTATTGGGCCATGAATTATCTGCATCTGTATAAAAAGTTGCTCCCACCCCATTGTCATTACCATTCCCGTTCATCGTATGTACCTGTGCTGAATTACAATCACCCAGTGTTCGATAGCTTCCTGCATTGAGTTGGGTAAATAGGGTTCTTGCACCATTCCAAATGGTTGTACTGCTTCCTCCATTGCAATCATAAGTGAGGGGTATCTTATTCACCACTTCTCCGGTACTTGCATTGATGTGAACTTCGTATGACTCGGTTGCAGGGCTTACATTGATTAAATATTTCCAAACCAAACGAAAAATTTTGTGCTTCATTTTTTCCACGCTCCGGAACAAAACACAATTCTCCTTTGGGGTATAAAGTTGCTGCTTCACTCTTTTTCAATGTTTTATAGTTCGCTTCTGCCTCAGGATTCAGCCAAAGATATTCGGTAGAATTAATTTGTTGTAAGGCGGTTTTAATCCACTTTCTTCAGAGATTTTCACCTCTTCATTGATTGCGGTTTTTGTCATGTAACGGCCATTGATGTATTTTACCCGGCCATTTTGTTCGTTCACAACCATATCGCCGCCCTTTACTTTGATGTTGTTGACATACTGCTGATATCGAGTCATCGTAATTCCAATATCATTCGTTTCCTGACGGAATGCACGCATCTCGCTATTTGGCGCCAGATTCAGCACATGTAGATATTTTTCAATAAACTCTTCTTTCGTGATGTTTAAATCCTTTCGGATAACAAAAAATTCGAGCTCGGCTTCGGGTTCACAGATTGCCTGTAATTGCTCCTGAGGAGTGAGTCGCTGCGCCGTCGAAGGAAGCACACACATGGTTAAAAGCAAAAACAATCCTGCTCGCAGTGGAGAAAGGTTTAATTGTTTTTTGAAGAAAAGTAGGAATCGATTTGTTTGTGTGAGATCAAACATTTGATGCTTGTGTAAGAAACGAAACATCCATAGGTAGACTTTTTCATACGTAAGTTGGTTTAATACCTAAATGTACTTCGAATTGGTTCAGAAATCGATCTAAATGAGTATTTGGATACTTTCATTGAGATTCTGGTCGGATTTCAGGCTATTTTGGTAAAAGAAGCTAGTAAAAACAAAACACCCCGATCTTTTGAATCGGGGTGTTTTTCAAGTATAAGTCGTGTTGTTTAAGGTGTTTGTATTCCGACAAAATTGTTGTTGTTGTCTTCCCAAATCAGGAAGTCTAATCCATCTACAATGCCATCACCATTTAAATCACTGCTATAATAACCACCGGCAAAACTATTGTTGTCTGTTTCCCAATCGTTATAATCCAATCCATCTACTACCCCATCCTGATTGATATCACCATGTAGATGGCGCAAAATCCGCCGCCCACTAATATCTGATTGGAACCATAAGCTTTGTTGATGGCATTGCTAAAATTGTAATTTGTCACTGCCGACATCAACACAGGATTTGCACTCCATGTTTCAATGGCGTTTCTATTCCGAACCGCAATGTAATAACTCTGTCCGTTCACTGCAGGTGGGAAGGTACAAACTACGTTTCCATCGGTTTGTAAGACGCCCTTAAAGCTATGCGCCTGGGCATATGGGGCACTGGCATTATGAAGTCGCACAATCACTGTATCGCAATCAGCAGGTCCATTTGGTTGACCCTGATTTTGTAAAGTAGGTACCATAGTCCCTGCCCCATTATAATAACCTTGGTGATAGACTTTCACCGTGAGCTGACTATTTCCACAATTATTTACTGTCACCAATCGGGTGCTGGTATTGGTGCATCCATTGGCATTTGTACCTGTTACGGTGTATGTGGTTGTGCTGGCCGGCGAAACGGTAATTGATGTGCCGCTTAAACTACCCGGTTGCCAAACATAAGTCAAGGCACCTGTTCCGGTAATCGTTGTTGATGAGCCGACACAAATCGTAGCATTGCTGATAGTGGTGCCCACACTTGGTAAAGCATTCACTGTAATCACTCGGGTCGCAGTGGCTGTACATCCTTGTGCGTTTGGTAGCCGTAACCGTATAAGTTCCGCTGCTGCTGACGATTCGGGTATTTCCCGTTGTATTGCCCGGTTGCCATAAGTAGCTGACGCCACCTGTTGCAGTAATGGTAGCTGTTTGACCACTACAAATCGTTGCAGAAGGGCTCACGGTTGTGCTGGCGGTTGGAGTTGGGTGCATTAAAATCACAAAGGTTTGTGTTTTAATACAACCTGCCGCACTTGTGGCTGTAACTGTATAAGTTGTTGGAACAACCGGATTAACGACCACCGGACTACCGTTTAAGTTACCCGGTTGCCAATTCCAGGTCACACCTGGTGTGGTGCCCGTTAATGTTACAGGAGAACCCGGACAAACAATACTCGGACTGGCAGACCCTGTAATGACCGGTAATTGATTTACCGTAATGGTTACCGTTGCTGTTTTTGTGCATCCCAATGCAGAGGTGCCGGTTACTGTATATGTTGTTGTAGTAGTCGGTGAAACGATTACGCTGGCTCCCGATAATGCACCCGGTTGCCAGGTATAAGAAACAGCCCCTGAAGCGTTCAAGGTTGTACTTGCTCCATTACAGATGATGCTATTGCTAGCCGAAGCTGTCGTAGAAGGTTGATCAACTATGACAATGTTTGTGGCTGCGCGCGTTGGGGCAACACAACCCGTAGAAACAGAAGTGACTTGTGCATAATAGGTTTGCGGCCCGGCCGTTTGTGCCTGAATCGTCAATGGATTTAAAGAACCTAGCAGCGTGCCACCTGTTGGTGCGGTATACCATTGTACAGTTTGTGATGACGCTGTTTGGTAAGGTGCTTTAAAATTATTGATGGTGAGCGTACCGGCACCTCCAATATTATCGCTCGTATACATTTGTAGTTGCAATGTTTCACCGGCATTTAAATAAACACTGAATGTACCAACCTGTGTTTTAGGGCGATTATTTTGTGCTTGAAAACCAGCAAAAGTGATCGGACTTCCGCCATTAATCGTATAACGTGGAAAATCGTATTGTGGTCCTGAATCTGCGGTGCTATACGACCAATTAAAAGTAACAAAACCCGAACAAGGCATGATATGCTGATAGCCAGTGATTCCACTACCACTCAATCCATTGCTGGAAGTGATGGTAATCAATGCCGGAGCCAAAGCAGTATTGATGGTTCCATTGGAATTGGTTAGGGTTGTTGTCCAGGTAGCTGGTACATAAGATCCTGCAAAACCACTTTGAATAACACCCTGACAAACATTCCCTGCCGGAGCGGTATAATTCAAGGTTACATTGCTGTTGACACATAAACTAGTAGGTGATGCCGAAGCACTGCCTAATGGTGTATTCATCACCTCAACGCCAATGCTACTTGTACCGGTACAGCCTGTATTATCAGTAACTGTCACGGTATAGGCCGTTGATGTGGGTGGCGTCACTGTTGGGTTAGAAACAGTTGCATTGCTGATATTGCTGTTGGGCGTCCAGGCATAACCGGTAAAGGCATGCGTAACCGTGTAATCAATTTGACCATCAAAGACCCTTGGAGAATTTAAGAAATTAAAGGTTCCTCCAAATCCACTACCACCATGACCCTGCTTCAGTACCAAATCCGGATTACTGGCTGCAATCGTTCCAACGGCAATTCCATTGCTGTAATTGACACCGCCATTACAAACGACAGCAATTCCATAGGTTGCCCCTGCTGGTATATTCAATGTAGCCGTGATTGGAATAGTGGTGAATGCTAAATTTCCTGCTGATACGACAGCAACTGTTGCACCCAATTTTGTCCATCCGGCATTGGATGACAAATTTGCACCACCGTATCCACCTGATTTATACCAAACTTCCGCCTGTGTGGCATCATCATCCATATGCATTTTAAATCCTGTAATGGTGATAGCTTTGGAGGTTGTTATATCAAATACATTTCCTCCATTCGGACCGAAACCATTGTTTCCATTGGCTGAGGTGAGGATAGCATCAGTTTGCAATTGATTTCCTGAAACACTCAACTGTTGTGCTGTTCCCGGGCAGGCCGAATTAGGTGTTACCCCCAATGTAAATTGTGGTTGATTGGTGACATAAACACGCTCCATATCCTTACCGGAACAACCATTAGCATCGGTAGCCGTTACGATAAATGTGGTAGATACCTGCGGTGTTACCGTAGGAGTTGCAGTTCCACTTCCTGTCATATTCGCAGCCGGACTCCACGAGTAACTCAACACTTCGGTTTCAACACTATAATTGATTCGACCATTAAAAGTTCGGGGAGAAAAAGTAAAACTGAATGCGCCCCCCATACCAGAACCGCCGTGACCTTCGTATATACTTAAGTCAGGTGTTTGTGCACGAAGAGTACCAACCGCTGTCCCATTGGTATAGCGATTACTGCCATCACACACAACCAACAAGCCATACGTTTGACCGGCAGGTATCGTCAATGAAGTTGAAATAGGAATAGTGGTTAAAGCTGAACCTCCGGCCGGGGTGATGGCTACAGTCGATCCCAACTTAGTCCATCCAGCACTCGAAATTACATTGCTGTTTCCGTATCCTCCGGGTTTATACCACACTTCTGCCTGCGTACCAGAGAGAATCACCATACTTATACTATTGATGGTAATTGTTTTGTTAGCTGCCGCAGTCACATCAAATACATTACCTCCAGAGCCATTGTCGTCGTCCATAGGGGTAATTAGCGTTTCTGACTTGAAGACGTTTGAACTTGTCGCAGAAAGGTTAACAGTCGTACCCAAACAAACACTGCTGGGTGATGAGGTTGCAAACGCTCCCGGCAAATTATTTTCATAAATTCTTATTGAGCCCGTATTACTACATCCATTACCGTCCGTTGCTGTCAAAGTATAAGTGGTACCAGTAGAAGGTGTTGCAGTTGGATTGGCTGCTGTAGCACTGGAGAGTGTTGTAGATGGTGCCCATGAATAAGAGGTATAATTGGAACGATACTCAATATTTCCATTAAATACCCTTGGCGACAACGTGAAACTAAATGTTCCTCCCATGCCTGAACCGCCATGTCCTTCCATGATTGCCAGATCGGTATTTTCAGAATAAATCGCACCTACGGTTGTTCCATTGGAATACACATTCGTGCCATTACAAACCACGGCAATACCATATACTTGTCCGGCAGGAATGGTCAAATCTGCTGTGGTGGGTATCAAGGTGAGTCCACCACCAATGGGTGGCGTAATCGACACTGTCGTACCCAATTGTGTCCAACCTGCTGAACTGGTGAGATTGGCATTGCCATATCCTCCCGCCTTGTACCATACTTCAGCTTGTGTTGAGCCGGAATTAATATCCATACTCAGGTTGGTGATGGTGATATTATGATAGGCCTGAACATTAAATACATTTCCTGCTAATCCGTTTGTTCCGGTTAGCGTTGTTTCCAGGGTGATTTTTGTCCCGTTGGTAGATGCTTGTAGGGTGGTACTCTGACCCTCGCAAATATTATCGTCGGTGCTTGTTGGCACTACAGTGGGTAAAGGATTTACATTGAGTGTAAATGAGCGGGTACCTGTACAACTTTCTGAATTCGTACCGGTAACAGTATAAGTAGTGGTACTGGATGGGGTGATGACTTTTGGATTTCCGCTTCCTAATCCAGCACTCCATGAATACGTACTTGCACCTATACCTGTTACGGTAACAGGCGAATTAGCACATGGATAAGAATTTGAAACACTCACCAAAATCAAAATGGGTGCTGGTGCTACATAAGCCGCACCGACTCCAACTGCACGCCAAGCATTGGTTGTTTGAATGGCTTCATTGCTACAATCGCCGTAAAGGTCTTTGGCAGCCTGAATGGATAATGTTCTGGCATTGGCAAAAGTTGAATTGGTTGTGAGATTAATCATGGATTGATAGGCAATCAACTTTGCTTTATCAATACCAATACCGGTTACGTTAAAGGTATTTCCCAAATCATTGGTACCACTGCCGCCATCGGATAACAGAAAATACCAGTAATTCTGAACGCCACTATTGGTATGTACACCGCAGTAATCATTTCCTGAAGATGGTACACAACCTACCTGGTTGATCCAGAAAGTGCCGGTATAGGTATCCGGATCACTAAAATTATTAGGATCCGTCATATCACGCAATGGGCCTAAAGCAATGTTGTTGGCTATAATCCAATCATGGGTACCCAGCGAATGGTCTTCGGCCGTTTCACCAAAGATATCCGCAAAGGATTCGTTTAAAGCGCCTGATTCTAACTGATAAGCCAAATTAGAGGTAAAATTAATTACACCATGGGTGGCTTCATGGGCGGCTACGTCCAACTCAATGACGGGATTGGCTCCGGTAGAAGTTCCACCAAAGGAAAATGTTTCTGTGGAAGAACTGTAATAAGCATTGTTTGAAAATCCTGGATTCAGGTAACTGGTAAAATCGTGCCCCAAGTCATCAATGCCATTGCGGCCATGGATATTAAAATAGTAATTTCGGGTTTCGCGCATCGACCAATGGGTTTGGGCAATATACATTCCTAAAGCTGTAGAAGGCCAGGCATTGTCTGCATCGGTGTAATAGGTTGAGCCTGCTCCTGTATTGGCTCCATTGCCGTTTTTGGTCTGAATTTGGGCAGAGATACAATCATCAATGGTGCGGTAACTTCCCCCAAAGAGTTGGGTATTGATGGTTCTTGCACCATTCCATAAAGTAGTTGATGAACCGGCACTGCATTCTAATACCAGTGGTATTTTGTTAAAGAAAGCACCCGTTTGAGCATCAATATAAACGGTATAGGATTCCCCACCGGATTTACGTTGATTTTATATTGCCAACATAAAGTAAAGCGGCGTTTTTCAGGCGTGAGTTCTTTATTGGCCACAAACATCAACGCTGCCTTGGGCAAATAAGTCGCGTTGGGGTCTTTTTTAATTTCACGCAAAGCCGCTTCAGCATCGGCATTGAGCCATAAATAATCGCTGGAGTGAATTTCTTTTAATGCAGCCTGCAAAGCCATTTCAGCATTGATGGCTGGTTGCACACTGGTAGACAGCGGTTGTAAATTGAGCATATACTGACCATTCACATATTTGATACGGCCATATTGTTCATGGAGAATCATTTCTCCGCCTTCAACTTTTACATCATTCACAAATTGCTGATACTTATGATGTATCATTTCTTTTACATTGTGGTCCGTATCAGAACTGACCCATTTCATGGTTGATTGAGGAGCCAGGCCAATCGTGAATAAATACTTTTGTAAAAATATCTCCTTACTGAGATTGAGGTCCTTACGAATCACAAAAACTCCGGATCTGTAGCTTCCGGTGCAAGATCTTGTAAGGTTTTAATTTGATCCTGGGCATAGGTTGTACCCTGCAAAACCATCAGGCCTAATAGCATACAAATGCTTCGAATACCTGTAAAAAAAGAAATGACCTTTGTTGAATTTTTTCATCTGGTAGGTTTTTGGTTGAAAAGTTGAAGTTATAACAAGGGTGATTAAATTGAACCTCAAAATGAGTATTTGGTGACTTTCATTGAGAAAGTGGTCGAAATCCTAAGGAATTTGGTTGAATGGGTCGGAAGGCTGTTTTTTGGGATGCTAAACTTGAAACATGAAGCGTTTTACGCCAAAATGATCGCCCATTCAGCCGGATTCAAAACCATTGTTGAAATAAATCAACGAATTATACATTAATATAAAAAAATATCTCCGGCAATCGTATAAACAAATGTATCAGATGACTATTTGATGTTTAGTTTGAAATACGCTGATACAAATTTTTTAATTGTTCGGCATTGGGCATCTTGCCGTCCTTACTGACAAGATAAACATCCTGGTGGGCACCAAACAATTTAGGAAAACGCATGTATTGGATTTGCGGATGAATTTGTTGCAAAGTAGCAGCCACAAATTTTTCGGATACAAAACTGATTCCATACAATTGTGTGGAAGTAATTCGATTTCCAACAAACTGAAATTTTTCATCTTCATTACTTTCAACAAATGCAAAATCATTGCCCGGTTGACCCGGATGTAAGGATTGATCGTGAACCGAAAAAATCAAATAGCCTTTTGTATTGAGTAAACCCATCAAACATGTTAGCCACTGCAAAAAAAGCGTCTCGTTCAAATGGCTAAAGAGAGATCCGACAAAAATAAAATCGAAGGTTTGATTCGGCTTGAGTTGCGTTGGATCATAGGAGGAAGTAAATCCGTTCACCCGAAATTGTTTTATTTGAAATTCAACAGCCTCAGATTTAATATCACTGGTATAAATATGATTGGCCCCAAAATAGGCTGTCAAAAAACGGGTGACCCGCCCATATCCGCTGGCAAAATCGAGTATTTGTCCTTCAAATTTTTTGGGGCCTTGTATGGCCTCTACAAATTCTTTGACAATACTAAACCCATTGTATCCAATAGTGAGATAATGGTGCAATGCGATATTAAAATCCTGGTAAGCAGCCAAACTATACAGAAACATGATATCATTTTTGGAGATGTTGATATCCACCTCAAAATCCACATTGAATTGTTTTTTGAATTCCTGTATCATGGCCATAGAAGCCGGGTCATGGGGCAAAATTTCCGGCATGCTCCTTTGTTGAAGAATGCTTTGAACTTTGGATTGTTGAATGAGCGCAGTTACATCGTTCAATTGTTGGGTCAGCGATTGGAGTTGCTCTGCATGGGTTTGATGAATGCTTTGTAAACTTTGTCCGACTGCATTGAGATTATCGGCTGTAGAGGTCATCAAAGTTGTGAGGTTTTCGACATGGGCCTGCAAATGATCGATGCGTAAACGTTGATCATCGTGTTGTTGGGCGGAAGATTGAACGAGCCCAAGAATGTACTCCCGTATCTGTTGTTTGATGGCGGATGGAAGTATTTTTTTTAAGATGCGGAACATGCCTGTATGCTTGATTGAAGTCAAAGATACATCCTAGAAGATGTAGAATGGAAAAGCCCGGTCATGTACCTGCGCTGAAAAATAGCCCGGATAGTAGTGGAGGCCGTGCCGGAACGAATAGCCGGAACATCGCTGATGAAATTACCTGCGATGCGCTCCAAAAAAAACACCCTCGTTGATGGAGGGTGTTATGGAAAAAGAAGGACTGGTTTATTTGCTCCATTCAATTTTACGGGAGAAATACATGATGGCCGCCAATATCAGGAATAAACCGATACTGCCTGCGAGTAATGCGCCGTCCTGCAATTGAATCAATACAAAAATGAATACATATAAAATACTGAGGAAGGCGCCGAATACCCCGGCTGTGCGTGTACTTTGAAATACACTTCGGGTGTACAAACTAATGAGCAGTATGGTGGCGAGCGCAGAAGAAATATAGGCAGTTGCGTAACTGGTGTATTCCGAAATGGACAACAAGAGGGTGTAAAAAATACATAAGGCAAATCCAATCAGCACATATTGTACGGCGTGCACCCGGCGGTTTTGCATCACTTCGATAAAGAAGTAAACCACGAAGGTGAGCATGATGACCAGAATGGCGTATTTGATGGTGCGGTTTGATTTGGCATAATTATCGAGGGGTTGAATGAGATTGACGCCAAATACGCCTTCTTCGATATTGATTTCCTGGGTTTCTTTCCATTGCTGTGGAAAAGCCCGGTTGAGGTCGAGGGCCTTCCATTGTGCGCTGAAGCCTGAATCAGAAATTTGTTTGGCAGGCAGGGTTTTGCCTTCGAAATCAGGATGTGGCCATTTGGAACTTAAGGATACTTGCGTGGATTTGCCTACCGGATAAAAACCTATTCGTTCGGAACCACGCAAACTGAGTTGCATATTGAAGGTATGCGTTTGTAACAGATCGGCTGCTTGTAATACGAGTGGAGTATAAAGTCCTTTGTCGACATGCGAGGCCCCGTTTCGTCCTGCATTAAATTCCAATTGCTGCTGATCCCAGCGAATTTTCATTTGTTCTTGTATGCCTGTATAATCGCTGAGCCCATAAAGGAGGAAGGCTTCGTTGGGCAGCAGATTTTCGGGGAGGAGATTGAGTTTGGATAATGACAAAGGCGAAAATTTTCCGGTGATTTGTAATTGTGCAGTGTAAACAATGAGTTTAAAAATGCTGCTTCTGGAGCGGAAATCATGATCCATACGACCGTCTATTTTTAACTCATCGGGTAAAAAGTAGGCATGTCGTTTAACAGAGATCATTTTTTGGTCGCTGGTTTTTTCGATTTGCAGATAAGGTATTACCAGAATGGGACCGTTGAGATTTTGCGAACCGGACCATTGTGAGGCGATTTCACGTTTCACTTCTTCGTTGCGGTTTTGCCGCTCTCGGATAAGCTGCCCGATGAAGTAAGTGGGAATGAGTAACATCAGAATCAGAAAACTGATCATGAGGCCTTTGAGCAGATTCCGATTGCGATCAAAAATATTGCCGGATGAAGGTTCGGGTAAAATAACTTCGGGGTTGGGGTTTGATGGATTTTCCATGAGTTTTGTTTTTAATGAAAGTACTTTGAATTACAAAGTTAATTTCACGCATTACAGTCACCCACTAAAAAGTGTTAAACCTATTCGAAAATAATTTGGGGTCTAAAACTGTTCCGGTGCTTCCACATCGGGTTTGTCGCCACGCAACAAACGAAAACGTTTCCGGGATTCGTTCACAAAAGTGCTGCCCGGATAATTGAGCAGTAATTGCTCGTACAGCCGTTTGGCTTCATCTTTATTCTGAAAATGTTCTTCATTGATGAGCGCTAACTGAAACAAGGCATCATCGGCTAAAATATCCTCTTTGTGTAAGGTGGTAGTTTTTGTAATTGTAGAGCGGCCTCGGAATAGTCCTTTTTTTGCATCGCCATTTTGGCCTTTTGAAATAGAATATCATCCTGCAGCGGATGTTGTAAAAAAGTAGATGCGATGCTGTCTAAAATCAGGAGGGCTTCTTCTTGTTTATTCTGAAAAGCGAGTAAATCGGCACGGGCATACATCAGTAAAGGCGTGATATTGCTATCGGCAGGGGGATTGTTTTCGGTAATAAGTACCGACAAGTTTAAGGCATCATTGGCAATGAGTTCGGAAGTTGAGGCTTTGAGCACATCCAACTGCCCCTGGGCCCAGGCAAAATCGCCCGTAGAGTACGAAAGTCGCGCATTTCGATAACGTGCCTCTTCACCCAACATATCATTTTTAAAATCCTTATCCACCTGCGAATACAACAAAGTACTCTCCCAGATATCGCCGCGTAATAATTCATAATCACCCATTTCCAATTTACATCGACCTTTAAAATTGCGCTCTGCATTGTTGGCGCTCAACACCTGCCGAAGAATACTGATGGCCGAATCGACCCGATGGGCATAGAGGGCTTCCAATTCAGCATACTCACGCATGGTTTCTTTGATTCGGTAGACGGGATGCGATTCCAAAAAAGTAGCATAGGCCTGACAAACTGAATCAACCTGTTGGATGTTATAATTCGGGGTATTTTGTAAACGCACGCGCAGGGTGGTGAGTCGCTCGCTGTTTGCCTGGGCATAAAATGGGCCTTCTGCGCCTTTATCAATCACAAACTGATACGCATTGAGGGCTACACTAAATTTTTTTTCACGCAATGCCACCCGGGCAAATCCCAATACACGTCGTCCTTGCTCATTGAGTTTATTGTCTAAATCCCGGATTTGGGCAAAGGCGCCATCGTAATCATTTTGTTGAACAAAAATCCAGGCCATCAAATCGGGATAGGCAAAAATTTGGGGTTCCTTGTCGATGCGTTTCAGGATGCGTTTTTTTAAATCTTCAAATCGACCTTCTTCGCGGCATAAACGCATAAACGTAGATTTGATTTCCTCTCCTTTTTCGGGACGCGCTGCGTATAAATCGAGCAATTGTTCGGTGGCTTTATCTTTTTCACCCTTTCGATCATAAATCAAGGCCAGCTCTTCGGCATACAGGTAGGGCAATTCGGGCTGAAGTTTTTTGCCTTTTTCGTATAAACGCACGGCCTCATCAAAAAAACCGGCTGTGCTCATTTTTTGTGCCAGTTCAGGTACATAATCATCGCCGGCATCCACATCATCAATGATTTCATCCATCCATTTATTGGCTTTCTTACTTTCACCCATCGCCCGATACACTTGTACCAATTCGAAACTGAGGAAGGGTTGTTTCTTTTTGCTCTTGAGTTTGGCTTTTAGGAGTTTTTCAGCTGTTGCGTAATCCTTGATGCCTTTCAGACTTTCGAGATAGGATAAAAAAATAGATTCATCTTCGGGATTATACTCCATCAACTGTTTAAAGGTTGCTGCGGCTTTCTCATAATCCTTATTGCTCAGATATTGTTTGGCCACATTGAGTAATTGATCCTGCGCCTGCAATGGATTGAGCGCCAACAGCATCACGCCAAATAGCAAAAATATCCGCAATCCGGTGCGTGAAAAAATTCCTTGAGCAGCTAAAGAGGGTATGTTTTGTAACAAATTGTTGATTTGCAGGTGTTCAAATATCCGAAGTTTAATTCACATACATCTTCGACGGCCGGAAGTATTCTGCTTTTTAACGAATTATTAGATTAGGCATACATTTTGCAGTGATTACATTCGTACCCATAGACATTATTATTATATGTTCAAGGATTTGCACAATGTAAAATCCTTCATTATATTAGTGAACTACATGAGAAACCGGCTTTCGGTGTTTCGGGGGAGAAAAAAGTAAATTTTATGGCTAAGTCTAAAAAGGTGAACCAGTTTGACCTGTTGAAAGAATTAAAGAAGCATTTCGGCTTTAATCAATTCAAGGGTGAACAAGAAGAAATCATACAAAGTGTACTCGACGGTAAGGATACATTTGTGATTATGCCTACCGGTGGTGGTAAATCATTGTGTTATCAGTTGCCCGCGCTTGTGAGTGAAGGGATTGCCATTATTGTATCACCCCTGATTGCCTTGATGAAAAATCAGGTAGATCTTTTACGAAGTTATAGTGACATTGAAAATGTGGCCCATTTCCTCAATTCATCGCTCAATAAGGGACAAATTAAAAAAGTGCGTGAGGACTTGCTGGGTGGTAAAACCAAAATGCTGTATGTAGCACCGGAAACACTCACCAAAGATGAAAATGTTGATTTTTACGGGAACTGAATATCTCTTTCGTCGCCGTTGATGAAGCCCACTGTATTTCGGAATGGGGCCATGATTTCAGACCGGAGTATCGTAAAATTCGGGATATCATTGATCATATCAACCCCAAACTCAATATCGTTGCCCTCACAGCCACGGCAACGCCTAAAGTGCAGGACGATATCCAAAAAAATCTGGGGCTGAAAAAGCCAAATGTGTTTGTATCCTCTTTTAACCGGAGCAATTTGTATTATGAAATTGTGCCGAAGGGTAAAAAAGACCAAACCGTTAAACATATTGTCAAATTTATTCAACAGAACCGCGATAGTAAAACAAGAGCCGATCGTCAGGATCAGTTCTTGATGGAAAAAGTAGATGTGATTGTTGCAACCATTGCCTTTGGAATGGGGAATCGATAAACCGGACATCCGTTTTGTGATGCACTACAATATTCCTAAATCTATCGAAAATTATTATCAGGAAACAGGGCGTGCCGGTCGTGACGGACTGGAAGGAAAATGTTTATTGTATTTCTCCTACAAAGATGTTCAAAAACTCGAACACCTCATGCGCGATAAGCCACTTACCGAGCGTGAAATGGGCGCACAATTGATTGGTGAAACCGTGGCTTATGCCGAAAGCTCTATTTGCCGTCGAAAAGTCCTGTTACACTATTTTGGAGAAGAATACAATGCCGATTCCTGCAATGATATGTGCGACAATTGCCGACATCCGAAAGAGAAGATTGAAGTGAAGGATACCATTTTTACGGCCCTGGAAACCATTCGTCAACTCAAGGAGATGTTTGGTATCGACTATGTCATTAATGTGATACTCGGCCGCTCAAATACTCAAATTCAAGCCTATAAAACATGATCGCCTGAAATGTTTTAGTATGGGTGCCCATTTTCAGATGGATGATCATTTCTGGTACTCATTGGTTCGCCAAATGATGGTGGAAGGTCTGATCCGAAAGATATTGAAGAATACGGCCTGCTCAAATTAACTGAAAGAGGCAAGGCCTTCCTGAAAAAACCATACTCACTAAAGCTTTCGCTCAATCATAAATTTGAAGATGCCGAAGGAGATGATGAAGATTCCGGTGGCGGTGCAGCTGCGGGTAGTTCGGCCCTGGACCCTGTGCTATTGGATATGCTGAAAGATCTTCGCAAACAAGTGGCGGCTCAACATAAAGTTCCTCCTTTTGTGAGCCTCGAAAATTCGCTGGAAGATATGGCTACGCACTACCCAACCACCATGGCTGAAAATGGAAAAATTGCCGGGAGCAAGGGCAAGGCCATTAAAGTATGGTAAGAAGTTTATGGAGTTGATTGCCAAATACGTGGAAGAACACGATATTGAAAAGATGAATGAGTTTGTGATGAAGAGTGTGATCAATAAAAGCGGTTTGAAAGTATTTATCATACAAAACATCGATAAAAAAATTCCTTTAGAAACCATAGCCCGAAACAAAGAAATCAATATGCTGGATTTGTTACAGGAAATGGAAACCATTGTATCGAGCGGTACCAAGTTGAATTTAGACTACTGTATCAGCGATTACGTGGATGAATACGACCAGGATGATATGTACGACTTTTTTCAATCGAGCGAAAGTGGAAACATCGGGAAGAAGCGGCAGAAATTATGAAAGAAAACAATATCAGTCAGGAGCAATTTCGTTTGATGCGCATCAAATTTTGGAGTGAATATGCCAATTAATGCCCTGCCCGAATCAAGTTTGGCTGCGAGCTGGGTAAAGCCCCTGTGGCCTGTTTTGTTGATTTGGGTGTTGCTTTTGGTCTTGTATTTCTGGCATAAACGAAAAAAAAATTGATGAATTCAAGTATTTTTTTATTTTTGCATCCCTTCCAACTGAATAAGTTGGGGATCGTTTAAAAGGTGCGGTAGCTCAGTTGGTAGAGCAAAGGATTGAAAATCCTTGTGTCGGGGGTTCAATTCCCTCCCACACCACAGAATCAGAGCGAGAATGAGAGAAGAGAGCTTAGCTCCCAAAATCATTCTCGCTTTTATTTTGTTTCTCACTCTGTATCTCTTTCTGAAAGTTCGACTTTCCCAATCACACCGCTACAGAATCAGAGCGAGAATGGGAGAAGAGAGCGTAGCTCCCAAAATCATTCTCGCTTTTATTTTTTATCCCACTCTCAATCTGCTTTTCTCTCTGAACGTTCGACTTTCCCAATCACACCGCCACAGAATCAGAGCGAGAATGAGAGAAGAGAGCGTAGCTCCCAAAATCATTCTCGCTTTTATTTTTTATCCCACGCTCAATCTGCTTTTCTCTCTGAAAGTTCGACTTTCCCAATCCACATCGGAATCAGAGCGAGAATGAGAGGAGTGCTTAAGCTCCCAAAATCATTCTCGCTTTTATTTTTATCTCACTCTCAATCTGTTTCTCTCTCTGAAAGTTCGACTTTCCCAATCGCACCTACACAAAAGCAGAGCGACAATGATTAAGAGCAAGCTTCCTGAAATATTCTCGCTTTTATTTTGTTCCCGAACCTATCCTGTTTCTTTGACAAGTTCCACGTTTCTACAACTACTCAATACAATTCTCAATAGGAAGCACTCAGAGAAGTAGAAAGTATTCATGCGCGCATTTTAGTTACATTTGTCAATACTTATTGTAATGTGATGTCAGGTAGTGCTATAAAAGACAGAATATGGATATTGATGGCTTCTGTGTTCGCATTTGTGCCTTTTCTGGGCTTGGCACATTTATTCGATTGGGATGAAATTAATTTTGCCGAATGCGCCAGAGAAATGCTCGTAAGCAAAGATTACCTGCATGTACAAATTGGATTCAAGCCCTTTTACGAAAAAACCGCCCTTGTATATCTGGTTACAGGTGCTGAGTATGAAGTTGTTTGGCGTGAATGAATTTGCCGCCCGATTTCCGAATGCCTTTTGCGGGATTGTCAGTTTGCAAGTCATCTACAGCATAGGAGTATACTTAAAAACCGAACATTTGCTTTATGGTGGGTACTGGCTTATGCATGTAGTTTTTTGCCTCATTTTTATTTTAAGTCAGGCATTATTGATCCATGGTTTAACCTTTTCATTTTCCTCAGTTTCTTTTTTGTTTATCAATACTTTCATCAAAATGCCCGTCTCCGGTATGTGCTCATAGCCTCATTTTTTTTAGGATTGGCGGTATTCACCAAAGGGCCAGTAGCCATTTTGCTTTTATCGCTGAGTTCGGCTGTAGCATTGGCTTTTTTGCTATTTAAAAAAGATAAACGCCCCAGCGATTTACTGAAAAAAAATCTACTCTTTCATGCTTTGATCTTTCTGCTAATTACTTTACTACCCACCGCGATTTGGTATGGAATTGATATTTTGCAAAATGGGCCCGGCCTGATGTATGATTTTATACAATATCAGGTGAGACTGCTAAAAACAGAAGATGCCGGCCATGGTGGCTTTCCGGGTTACCATGTTGTGGTATTGTTGATCGGATGTTTTCCTGCCTCCATTTTTGCCATTCGCCAACTTGGTCGAAGTAAAAAAACGACCCGGTACTATTTGGATGAAGTCGCTTTTTTGGGTGGTCCTCATTTTATTTAGTATTGTGCAGTCAAAGATTGTTCATTACTCCTCATTGGCCTATTTTCCGATCACCTTCATGGCCGCTTACACCCTCCATCAAAATATAGAATGGCGCAGATGGCAAAAAGGGATTGAGTATGTTTCTGATGGGTGTATTCAGTGCTTTTATCGTTTTGTTGCCATGGCTGGGTCAAAACACGGAGCGTATAAAGCCCCTTTTTCAGAAAGACAAATTTGCGCTAGCGAATCTTTCGGCATCGGCAGAATGGACAGGATATGAGAGCATCCTGGGAGTGATCCTGATTCTTGGTTTAGTGCTCCTAGGCGTTTTTCATTTAAAAAATCAGAGCAAAAAGGGAATCGTCACATTATTCATTTTGGCATTTATCACGATACAAGGTATCATCTATCTATTTGTTCCAAAAATTGAGGCTTACTCCCAACGAAGTGCGATAAATTTCTTTAAAACACTGAGTGGTCAGAATGTTTGTGTGAATACGCTGGGATACAAGAGTTATGCCCATTGGTTTTATGGTAAAATACAACCGCAGAATGTTTGCGATGCATTGGCAAATCCTACAAACCAAAATATCCAAGCCTATTATGTAGTCACAAAAATTACATCGGGTAATCCGCCGGAGCTACAACATTTTGAGCGTTGGTATGAAAAAAATGGGTTCGTTTTTTGGCGTAAATATGCTATTAAAACCGACTCTTTAGCATCACCATCGACGATTCAGTAAAGCACGCTGCTCCACGAAGAAAAGTAAAAACTTCATCCTTTTAAGTTTGTCCTTTAAAAGAAAAGTTGCTCCACAGTTGTTGGTGTTCTTCATCAACAACACACATTCTGTCTTCGCAGATTCTCCGCTTCGCGACTCTGCTTAAACCATGGCTATAATTTCTGTTCATTTATAATACACTGTTCGGAATTTGCAATTCCGAACCAATATCTGAGGATTTTTAATCCTCAAATGCATTTTTTCTTCGTCATCCATTTATAAAACTTAATTTCAAAATACCTTTTCCTTTGTTGAGAAAGTCCTTTGCACTGCTTAACAGGTATTCTTCAGGATGTTCTACTAGTCCATTTCTTACTGGATTAAAATGTATACAATTGACTTTCGATGCATACATATTAAAATCGCCAATTTCAACACCATGATAGCCTTCTTCCCAAAACCAAATTTTATCTTCAACTTTAAGTGTTAGTAAGAGCCATTCTTTTGCGACTTTCATGCTGATTTTCTTCTATGGCCTTCACAATTTTTTTGAAGTAAACTTCTTAAAATCTCGAATTATATCACTTAGTTTTTCCTGTTCACTACTTATAATTAAATGTATGTGGTTACTCATCAATACCCAAGCATAAATTTTCAAACCCTTGGAAGCTTGACAATATTGTAAACTCTCAAATACTATATCACGATACATCGGTCGGCTAAATACATCAACCCATTGATGTACCGTAAATGTGACAAAATAAATTGCTCCTTGATCTTTTATCGAATAAGTAAATGCCATAAACCAAATATAAAGTTACTCAATTTTGACCTCTCATGAAGAGTAAACAAAACACTTTACAGCATGCTTTTAGAATTTTGCTTTATCCCATTTATATATGAGATATCCCTATGCGGTTTACAAAACCGCCGATAGTAGTACGACATTACAAATGTCGAACAGAGCTATTGTGGAACATCCCGAACAGATGGTGCCTGTATTCTTTCAGTATCATTCTGTAATAAATTAATTTCAAAACGTCCACCATTTTTTAAAGATAATCATCTCTCATCAGATTGCACGGGTTACAAACCCGCGCTAGCCAAACTGCTTAAAACACTAGCGCGAGCGGAACACTGAATGTCCAACAGAGCTATGTGGAACATCCCGAATCAGTTCGCACGAGTTACAAACTGGTTTGTTGTTATTTTATAGCATTTGCTTCGGGGATTTAACTCTAAATTAAGAAAGCAGTCAATTCTAAAACTTTCTTTCATTAAGTTCGTTATTATTTTGAACTTTAGTTTCTGGGGATTTATCATTCCCCTTTTTGTAACTTACACTTTTAATTCCGTTAGTGCTACTCCCTGTTACTGAATCGGGTACATTGATTTCCTTTTCATTTGTTTTAGTAGTAAGTGTTGTATAGCTCTTTAACCTCACTCTTATTAGGGCCATAAAAAAGTATTCATCATAATAAACAATCTCTTGAGTTTGTAACTCAAGAGTTTTCTACTCAAGAGTGTTTGTTCTTTTTTTTAACTGAAGATTGCTTGGTTGTTCTCTTAGTACCACTAAAATAAGAATTTTATTCTAACAAACCCTTTCTTATTCGTCAGAATTTTGGCACTGCTATATAAATATTCCTCGGCCTTTTCCAATCACTTATTACCAAATTGAAATCTTTTTCGTAAAATTTTCAGAATCAATTTTGATTCATTAAGCTAGACTCATCAAAAATACGCCTGAATGGCTATTGGCTTCACCTGCCTAAACCAAAGTCCAGCACCAGTCGACTTTCCTTTTCGTTTAAATCGATATCAGATGAGAATTTGCTTGTAACACCTTTTTAATTTCTCTAACAGAATCGCTGAGTTATTTTTTTGGCCGTAACAATCATTGAATATGTACTCATTAGTAAAATATAACTCCAAGCTTTTCCGCTTGACAGTATCAATCTTTCCAATACAATATCTAGTCTTAGATAACTATCATTCAACGACTGCAAATGTTATAAATGAATACCCTCTTTGTTACATTCTGTAACCCTTCTGCCCATCACATTCTGTAATCCATTTGAAAGTTAAAATTCTTGAGGCGCAAACACAAAATTTAGTTGATTCTATGTATCAGTGCAAAATAAATATTCTTGACTCCGAGTTAAAAACTTGGGGCGCTACTATGGAGACCTGCTAACAGATGGTACAGGCTATTGTGGAACATCCTAACAGATGAGGAATGACATTTACCACATCAACATATTTTGAACTTTACCCATTAACGAGTTGGCAAGGACACAACTCTTTTAAGTTTTATTAGTACTTGTGGTTGTAATTTCTTATTAATAGAATCATATTGATAAAAGACTCCTAATAATTTATAAAGACCAATAATATTCCCATGCAAGAAGAAGGATAAATATTTTTTCTTATCTATTGTAACAACTTTAAAAATACAGCTATTGTTGAATACTATTTTTTGCCGCTTCATTTTATTTTCTATCAAATCCTTATGATTTAATATCTGAGGACTAAAGAGTCGAAAAATAAAATATCATGCTACTGTCTCGTTTTGACAGTATTTTTCAATAACGTCTCCGAATAATAGTCATATTTATCAGGTTGATTATATAAGAACAAATAGTTTGAATTTGTGTCGGAATACAAAAACTGCCACTTATTATTATTTGATATTATTTTTTTATAATGTTGTGAATATAAGTTCTGATACATTAATAATGTTACAATTAACGATATAAGATTTGCTTACATACTTTTTCATAGACTCTGCTAGGTCTAGTTTAGATAACAACATTGGTTGGCTCTAGTGAATCAGGTGCCTGTATTTTTCAGCATCATTCTGTAATAAATTTAATTTCGGGAACGTCCACCATTTTTTAAAGATAATCATCTCATATCAGATTGCACGGGTTACAAACCCGCGCTAGCCAAACTGCTTAAAATTCTTTAGCTCGAGCGGGGAAAGAATAGGATAGTCTGTCTCAAGATAAGTAGAATGACAAACATTCCAAAACTTGCTTCCTTTATGGCACTCTGCTTATAGTATTTATGCCATGAATGAATTAAGTTTGTGAATCGGCCCAACGTGCCGATTAAATTTCATCTTTATGGCCAAAGCCGCTGCTATTAAAACGGAGTCGACTCCACCCATGCTGACCTTATCTGATCCTTTTGCCCGTTTCGGTCGCAACAATCAGTGGATTGTTTTAGGGCTCCTCCTCCTGATGGGCTTCGTTGTTTTTAACGAATTCCTGCGCTTCGATGCCCTTTTTTTCTATAAGGATATTGCTTCCGACTCCATCAATTTTAATTACAGCGTGTTGGCGCATAATACCCGCTACACCGCCGCCCACGGTTTCCCTTCCTGGTCATTTGAATTTGGTATGGGTCAAAATGCTTTTATCTTCACCCTTTTCGATCCATTGGATTATTTGCTCTATCCCCTCGGGCTCGAAAAAGCCCGTTCGCTGATGGGTTATAAAGTGTTCGTTGAAGTGGTTTTGTCGGGCTTTATTTTTTACCATTTCCTCCGTAAACTTCAACTACAATATTTTACGGCGATCACAGGTGCTCTGATGTATGCTTTCAGTGGTTTCATGATCGTAAGTTCTTCCTGGTTTATTTTCTCCGTTGAAGTTCTCACCCTGGCGCTTTTATTGTTGTCCTTCGAAATGATTTATCAAAAAAACCAGTATTGGTTATTCCCCTTGCCCATTGTTTACATCATTTTGTCGCGCCCTTTTGTATTAGCCACGCTGGCCTTATTCATGCTCACCTACATTACGCTCCGGCATCTGCAGGATGGCCCTTTTCAGGCACGAAAATATTTTAGCACTTTGGGTAAAGTCATTCTTGCCGGATTGGCAGGTTTGCTCATTGCTGCCCCCTTCTTATTGGAGCATTTACAAATCATGTTGGAGAGTCCCCGTGGATCCGGAGCCAATGCTTTATCCGGACAATTAAAAGCCAAGCCGATGTTCGAAGTGGCCGATAAACTACAATTGGGAACCGCCATTTGTCGAACCTTTGCGTCGGATATCCTGGGCAGTGGCACGCAATTCAAAGGCTGGTTAAATTTACTCGAAGCACCTGCATTTTATTGCGGACTTCCTGCACTCTTGCTCATACCACAATTATTCAGTCAGGCTGCCAAACGCATGCAATGGATTTATGTATCCTTCCTGCTCATTTGGATCATCCCCGTCATATTTCCTTACTTCCGTTATGCCTTTTCGTTTTTTACCGGCGATTATTACCGCAGCTTTTCATTTTATGTAAGCACCGTATTCATTTTATTGTCCTTGTGGGGTATGGACACCATCCTGCAGAAGCAGAAAGTTAGTCTGCCCGCTTTAGGAATTGCTGCGCTTGTTGCCATTATATTTTTATTATATCCATACTTCGAAGAGGATATTCGGGTATCATCTGTGCTGAGTATGGTTTTTCTTTTGTTGTCGGTTTACGCAGCTCTGCTTTTTATGGCCGGAAGGGGGCAATCAAAAGCTCTGTTCGCATTTGGCATCGTATTGGTTCTTGAACTCACTTATTTTTCGCGCTATTCATTGCATAACGAAAGAGATTATATGACTCAGGCCGACATGCAGGAGAAAAAGGGCTTTAACGATCATACGACCGATGCCCTCGCCTTTATCAAAAAATCCGACTCCACCTTTTATCGTATCGACAAACGTTATGCCAGTTCACCCGCTATGCACGCCTCCCTGAATGATGCCATGGCTCAGGGTTATTTCGGTACCAGTTGTTACCATTCATTTAATCAGAAAGGATATATCCAATACCTGAAAACTTTTGCAGGTGATTTCTGATACACTCGAAGTTGAAACGCGCTGGGCTCCGGGCTTAAGCAGTCGGGGTATTCTCGAAGCTGTGAATACGGTAAAATATATGTTGACCAAAGCCCCCATTGATCCGATGAGCCGCATGATTTATGACTCCATGGCCACCTTTGGGGATGTGCAGGTTTTTCGACATAAGTTCGCATTGCCTCTAGGATATGCGCATGAGCGGGTAATGAGCCTGAGTGATTTTAAAAAATGTTCGCCCGTTCAAAAAGATTTTTTAAGTCTGAAAACAGCCGTAGTAGAAGATGAAGACCTGAAAAAGTTGAGCAGCCTGGCTCCATGTAAGCTGTCAGATACCCTGCCACCAAACGGTTTTACCCTGGATACAATTGCTGCCTGGCATGCCCAACGCAATCAACATACTTTTCAGTTAAGCCGTTTTAAGCCTGCGCATTTTGCCGGTAAAATTGTGATGCCCAGCGATGGAATGGTTTATTTTTCCATCCCTTATGATGATGGTTGGTTGATACGCGAACAAGGAAAAGAGTTGGATAAATTTCTCCTTAGCCATGGTATGATTGGTGTGTATTTGAAAGCAGGCGAACATGCGTTGGAATTTGATTTCCGGCAAATCAGTGCCGATCGCGGTAAAAAATTGAGCTGGGCAGGATTGGCTTTGTTCGGCTTCCTGATTTTTTTATCTGTAAAAACAAAAAAAGATGCCGCAATCTGATGTGATGATTTCGGTTGTTTCACCGGTGTATCGCGCTGAAAAAATTGTCCCGCAATTGGTGCAGGAAATTTGTGCAGCACTCGATCCGCTCGGCACTTCTTACGAAATTATTTTAGTGGAAGATGGAAGCCCGGATCAAAGTTGGCAAGCCATTGAAAATGTGTGCGCTCAAAACCCGCGGATTAGAGGGATTAAACTCAGTCGGAATTTTGGACAACATTATGCCATCACGGCTGGTCTCGATCATGTGCGTGGCGAATGGATCGTGGTCATGGATTGCGATTTACAGGATAACCCTGCCGAAATTCCGAGGCTTTACCAAAAAGCGATTTCCGATCAAATGGAAATTGTGCAGGCCCAGCGTATCAAACGGCAGGACAAATGGTTAAAACGATTTAGCTCAAAAATATTTTACCTCTTTTTTTCATACCTCACCGGGGTGAAACAAGATGGGAGTATTGCCAATTTTGGTATTTACCACCGCAAGGCCATTCACATTTTGCAACAAATGCGAGAACCCATGCGGGCTTTTCCGGCTATGATTAATTGGGTGGGTTTTAAGCGGGGCACACTGGAGGTTTTACACCAGTCGCGCTACGAAGGAGAATCCACTTACAATTGGCACCGTTTGCTCAATCTGGCTTTGGATTTTACATTGGCTTATTCCGACAAGCCGCTGAAGATGACTGTAAAAACTGGTTTTGTTATTTCGGCGGGTGCAGCCTTATATGCCCTCTATGTTATTATTGCATACAGTTTGGGTTTGGTTACCGAACCGGGCTATGCCAGTTTGATTGTATCCATTTGGTTTCTCTCCGGATTAATCATTTTTATTCTGGGCATATTGGGTTTATACCTGGGTAAGGTTTTTGAATCCGTTAAAAACCGACCCATTTATATTATTGATAAAATGTTAAACGACGATGTACGACAATAAACACAATCCCTTAGCCTGGATCAGAGGCCTCGAAAAAGGACATGTACATATTGGTGAAGATACCTGGATTGGTCCCTTTACGGTCATTGATGGTGAATACGATCATATCACGCTGGGCAATGGCGTGAATGTAAGCAGCGGCGCACAAATTCTCACACACGATACCGTCAAAAGATGTATTACAGCACGTGCTTATCCGCATATTGATCATTTACCCACTGTTATCGGCGATCATGTTTTTATTGGCACCAATGCCGTTATTCTCAAAGGCTGTGTTATAGGCGACCGCTGTGTGATTGCGGCAGGTGCTGTTGTACTCGAAGGCAGTATTATTCCACCTGATAGTTTGGTATACGGCGTACCGGCCACCTTTAAACCTCATCAGCCATTTTCGAACGAATCTCCATCATAGCGTATTTCACCATCCATGAAAATCCCTTTCAATAAACCTTATCTTTCCGGTAACGAAACCCGCTATATTGCTGAGGCTGTGCAAAGCGGTAAAATCAGTGGCGATGGCCTCTTCACTCAAAAATGCCACAATTTTTTTGAGCAACGATATGGCTTCAAAAAGTGTTTATTAACCACTAGTTGTACCGATGCCCTCGAAATGGCCGCCATCCTGATTGACATCAAGGCCGGCGATGAAGTTATCATTCCATCTTATACATTTGTTTCAACCGTCAATGCATTTGTTTTGCGGGGTGCAAAAATCATTTTTGCCGATAGTACCCCCGATCATCCTAATCTGGATGTACATCAGTTGGAATCGCTCATAACACCCAAAACCAAAGCTATTGTGGTGGTGCATTATGCGGGTATGGCCTGCGATATGGATGCGGTGATGCAAATCGCGAATCTCAATCATTTGTTTGTGATTGAAGATGCCGCCCAGGCCATTGATAGTTATTACCACGATCGGCCACTCGGTAGCATTGGGCATCTCGCGGCATTTAGTTTTCATGAAACAAAAAAATATCATCAGTGGTGAAGGAGGCATGCTGGTAATCAATGATGAACAATTTATACATCGTGCCGAAATCATTCGCGAAAAAGGAACCAATCGCAGTCAGTTTTTCAGAGGAGAAGTGGATAAATACGGATGGGTGGATATTGGTTCCTCCTTTTTGCCCAGCGATATTATTGCTGCCTTTTTGTATGCCCAATGCGAATACCTGGATCAAATTCAGGAACAACGAAAACGAATCTGGAATTTATACCATTCCCGACTGCAAAAATTTGCTGATGCCGGTAATTTTGAATTGCCACATATTCCTCCCTATGCCACCAACAATGGCCACATGATGTATTTGGTTTGTAAAAATCTGGGGCAACGTACATCACTCATCAATCATCTGAAAGAATCCGGTATTTACGCTGTGTTTCATTATTTGTCCTTGCATCGCAGTCCATTTTATGCCGATCAATATGATGGAGAAGCCTTACCGCAAGCCGATCGCTTTACAGATTGTTTGTTGCGTTTACCGATGTTCTTTGAACTGCGCGATGAAGAGGTGCATCAAATTTGTGATTGTATTGCCGCCTGGGTTCAACAAAATAACGCATAACACATGTTCGATATTCAACAATATAGCCGGGAACTTCAGCAGCGCGAGGGCATTTATTTCTCCAAATCCGATCGGCGCATTTCATATCCCGAATCGGGTAATCAACATTGTTTTCAACTGGAAGATTCCAGTTTTTGGTTCAAACATCGCAACAATTGCATCCGAACCTGTATTCAAAAATATGTCGGTGCTCAGGTGTTTTTTGATGTGGGTGGTGGGAATGGTTTTGTTTCAAGGGCTCTGCAACAGCAAGGTATTCAAACTGTATTGGTAGAGCCGGGGTATCAGGGTTGTCGCAATGCCCAACAAAGAGGCCTGCAAAACATCATCTGCTCCACCCTGGAAGATGCCGACTTTTTTCCGAATAGCATTCCGGCCATTGGATTATTTGATGTGGTTGAACATATAGAAGCTGATCTTCCTTTTTTAAAATCCATTCACGAGCTGCTGCAAAACAATGGCCATGTTTTGATCTCCGTTCCGGCGTATCAAAGTTTATGGTCGAAAGAAGATGAAGATGCCGGACATTTCAGGCGTTATACCCGGGCCAACATGGAACAAAAACTCTGCGATGCGGGTTTCGAAATCGTTTATAGCACCTATATTTTTTCACTGCTCATTGTACCGGTATTTCTATTTCGAACCATTCCGAGTCGATTGGGTATTCATCACAAAGCCGGACAAAACACCACCCATCAAAAAGAACACGCCAAAAGAGGCGGACTCCTGCAGCAATCACTCGATGCTCTTTGGCGATATGAGTTAAACAAAATTCAACAAGGTCAGTCACTCCCATTTGGAGGTTCGGTATTGGTAGTGGCACGAAAAAAATAAGGACCTTGGGCAGGATAGCAGATGCGTCGTATTCAAGCACAGCACGTATCTTTGTCAAAATCCATTCAGTTTGTTTTTGCAACGCATCCAACATTATCTGTCGCTCATTAAATTCAGCCATACCATTTTTGCGTTGCCCTTTGCACTCATCGGATTGTTTTTAGCCGTTTGGTACGAGGGCAAACCGTTTGAATGGCGCATTCTCCTTGCGGTGGTATTGTGTATGGTATTTGCGCGAAGTGCTGCCATGGCCTTTAACCGATATATCGACGAAAAATTCGACAAACTCAATCCCCGAACCGCAGTGCGTGAAATTCCGGCCGGTATTATCTCCAAACCCAAAGCTGCATTGTTTGTGGCCATCAACAGCATTTTATTCATTGTGGTCACCTGGTTCATCAACCCGCTTTGTTTTTATTTATCGCCGGTGGCCTTATTTGTTATTTTATTTTACAGTTATACCAAACGCTTCACCCCGCTTTGCCATTTGGTACTTGGGCTAGGTTTGGCATTGGCGCCGATTGGTGCGTATTTAGCAGTTACGGCTTACTTTCATTGGTTGCCCCTGCTTTTTTCGGGTGTGGTATTTACCTGGGTGAGCGGCTTCGATATTTTATATGCTTTACAGGATGAAGAATTCGACCGAGCCCATCAACTTAAGTCTATTCCGGTATTGCTGGGCCGGAGGGGTGCACTTATAGCCAGTGTGGTGTTGCATATGATTACAGGCTTACTCATCATGAGCATTGGCTATTTGGGTGCTCTGGGTTTGTTCTATTGGATAGGTGCCTTGGTATTTAATGCTTTGTTGATCTATCAGCATACCCTCGTCAAACCCAATGATATCAGCAAGGTAAATTTAGCCTTTGCAACAACCAATGGGATTGCCAGTGTTATTTATGCGGTATTTGTTTTATTCTCATTCCGTTTCTGATTGATATGGCACGAATTCTCGCAATAGATTATGGTAAAAAAAGATGTGGCATTGCAGTAACGGATCCATTACAAATCATTGCCAACGGACTGACCACCGTCGATACGCCTACGCTCATCCCATTTTTAAAAAAGTATTTTCACGACGAATCTGTCGACAAAGTATGCATCGGCTTACCAAAATCGCTTCGCAATGAAGACACCCACGCCACGCCACTGGTAGAAGCCTTTATTCAAAATTTTCAGCGCAATTTTCCGGATATGCCCCTCATCACCCTCGACGAAAGGTTTACTTCCAAAATGGCTTTTCGGACGATGATTGATAGTGGTCTCAAAAAAAAGGATCGGCAAAACAAAGCCCTGGTTGACGAAATCAGTGCCACCATCCTGTTGCAGGGTTATATGAGCACCGTTCAATAGAGACTGCGGGCTCCTGAACGAACAAAAAATCCGCTTTGCATTATTTGCGCTAAATTTGCAGCCATGATTTTACCTGTAGTGGCATATGGACATCCCAATTTAAGGAAAGTTTGCAGTGATATTACACCCGAATACCCTGAGCTCTCCACCCTGATCAGCAATATGTGGGAAACCATGTACAATAGCAATGGGGTTGGATTGGCCGCACCGCAAATCAACCATACCATTCGTTTGTTTTTGGTAGATAGTCAGCAAATTGTCGACAATGCCGATGAAGAAGATAAAGCCGATTATGCCAATGAAAAAACCATTAAGCAGGTCTTTATCAATGCGTATATTGAATCATTGGAAGGCGTGGAATGGAAGTACAACGAAGGTTGCCTGAGCATTCCTAAAGTGCGCGAAGATGTGATGCGTAAACCACAGGTAACCTTAAAGTATCAGGACGAAAATTTTCAGCATCATGTCAACACATTTGATGGCATCACGGCCCGCATCATTTTGCATGAATACGATCATATCGAGGGTAAATTATTCATCGATCATATCACCCCTTTTAAACGCCGCATGATTAAATCCAAACTCGACGATATCATGAAAGGTAAAGTGAAGACAGATTACAGGATGCTCTTTCATAAATAGTTATTTTGGAGCGCATCGCCGCTATCTCTTTTCAGCATATTTCCGGCTATCCGTTTCGGCACGGCCTCCACTACTATCCGGGCTAGATTTCGGCGTAGGAAACGATTTTCATCAAGAACGCTGTATCTATTCCATGGATATTTGCAAGATAATTGATAATGAAAATGTTGAATTTTACGTACTAATAAATACTTTTGCACGTACAAATAGTCATCATGGACACTAAATTGACATTGAAATTGGACAATTCGATAATCCAACAGGCGAAGAACTACGCGAAAGAAAAGAATACTAGTCTTTCGAAATTGATTGAATCTTATCTCGGAAAGCTTGTTGTGCCACATGACAAGCATGAAGTTACTCCGCTCGTGAAAAGTTTGTCTGGAGTTGTTGACTTACCAAAGAACTTTGACGTAAAAAGGGAGTATAAGAAGCATTTATTACACAAATACGCAAAATAACATGACCAAAGTATTTGTTGATACAGATGTATGCATTGACTTGTTATCAGGACGTAAACCGTTCAACAAGTCGGCTGAGATATTGTTTTCACTCGCTGACAATAGAAAGGTCAAGATTTATGTTTCTTCATTATCGTTTTCAAACATAGATTATGTGCTTCGTTCACAATACTCTTCTAACCACTCAAGACAACTGATTGGTAAATTTAAAACGCTTGTAAACGTGTTACCAGTTGACAACAAAACAATAGATCTTGCGATAGCTTCTGACTTCAATGACTTTGAAGATGCAGTACAACATTCTTGCGCAATTGAAAATAATCTGACAACTATCATCACGAGAAACGTAAAAGACTATAAAAAAGCTTCGATTGATATTCTGACACCGGAGACATTTATTGCTTTATCTGACTAAGTATATCCCCAGCTCATAACAAGCATTTGGCGCAAGTGGGGCTTTTGTACTAGGTTGAACGAATGAACCCTCTATTATCTTTGGTCCAAATTTGAACTTTAGTACGTTTTAACTCCCACCATCGCAAAGCGCAACCACGTTGTATCTCCATAAACCATAAAGGTCATTCCATACACTGGGATAAAACCTAACACAACGGCCTCCTAAAAATTAGCACTTTCAGACAAGACCTTTAACATCTGTTGAAGCTGTTTCCTCCATGATCAAGGCCACGCACAAGAATCTGGTCGTATTCAGGGAAAATTACAAAGCACCGAAACGACGTTTCATCAATATGCACTTTTGCTGAAAAATACATCCGATTCCTCCCTGGTAAAAGCCGAACTCAGTCGTGAGGATCAACAATTTTTATTCGAAGCCATTTCCTTTGGTTCCTATTTTATTGAGATAAGAAGTTTACAACAAATCCTTTTACAAACAGCTCCCTTCAGCCTCAATCAATCCACCCTCACCTTGCCTGATATACATGTGCCCAAAGCCACCACCCTATTACAAGAGCAAAAAATTACACAAAGCAAACCCGTTGTAGAACGTAAAGCCGATAAATTAATTTATAACGTGGAAAATACGCTCGAATCACCGGCCAACGATGCGCTTGCTGTGTTACAAAAAGCACCCGGACTCAGTGTTGACCAAAACGGACAAATTTCGATGCGTGGTAAACGAGGCGTCATGGTGATGATCAATGGAAAGATGACTTATCTCAGCGGTGCACAACTCAGTAATCTTTTACGAACCACCACAGCCGGTCAAATTGCGCGCATTGAAGTCATCAGCAATCCTTCGTCGAAATACGATGCAGAAGGCAATGCGGGTATCGTCAATATCGTACTCAAAAAAGACCAAAAGAGAGGGACCAATGGAATGGTGGTTTTAAGCTACGGACGAGGTCAATACGGCAAATCATCCAATGGAATCAATATCAATGCCAGAGGCGCAAAACTCAATGTTTTTTCCAGCCTCAATGTTTTTAATAATGTTGGATTTAATGATCTCAGCCTCTATCGTCAATTTTATCAGCAAGGTCAGCTTTCCGGCGCATACCGGCAATCGAACTATTTGTTGTTTCCTTCCAGCAATCAAATTTATAAATTAGGACTCGACTATACCCTCAGTAAAAAGAGTTCCTTATCGCTCATTACACAAGGAGCACTTACCCAATTTAATCCACGCGGCGATAATATCGCATTTGTCGAAAATAGCCAAGGCATGGATGAATCTTATTATACCTCTATCAACCGGACCCGCGAAAAATATTTTAACTACAGCATCAATGCCAATACTAAAACAACTTTGGACTCGTCCGGAACGGAGCTGAGTACTGATTGGGATTACGCTCGATATGGTCAAAAAGGTATTCAACAGTTTGTCACCCGCTATTATAATTTGAACCATGAAGAAATTCAGGCTGTGAATTTATTGAGAGGCGATGTGCTCGGACGATTAGATATTTTTGCTGCCAAAGTTGATTTGCAAAAACCCCTTCGCAAAAACCGTAAACTCGAAGCCGGATTAAAAAGTTCATTGGTGCGGAACGACAATAACATGGCATACTTCGATAAGTCGAGTGGAAAACCCGTTTTTGATCTTTCACAAAGTAATCATTTTGTGTACTCCGAAAATATCAATGCGCTGTATGCAACTTTTTCGAAAGAGTATCAAAAAACAGCTGTTCAAATAGGCCTGAGAGCTGAACAAACCATCGCAAAAGGTGAACAAAAACTCAATGGGCAAAGTTTTCACCGCAACTACTGGCAACTCTTCCCAACGTTTTTTATGAGTCATCCATTCAATAAAATCATGAGCTGGCTTTATCCCTCAGCCGACGTATACAACGGCCCGGTTATGAACTCATGAACCCCGTTCGGCTATTTATCGATGCCACGACTTATAAAGTTGGTAATCCTTATCTGGTTCCTCAAAATTCTTATATCGCCGAAATCAATCACACTTTTCGCCAAAAATGGTTCAGTACATTGTCTGCAACCTGGATCAATAAAAGCATTACCGAAGTGCTGATTCCCGATGAACAGCAAAGTAATATTACCATTCAAACCAATAAAAATTTAAACAAACAATATATCCTTTCATTCAGTGAATCGGTCAATTTAAAACCATTTAAATGGTGGACCATGAATTATGAAACAACCATTTATTATTCTCGTTACATGGGTGTTTTAGCGAATATGGATATCAATTCCGGAACAACTTCCTTTAATGCAAAGATGGTTCATATGCTACAATTGCCTCAAGCATTTTCATTGCAGGCCGATGCGTATTTGCAATATCGTGAAGTATACTCTTTTACCAGCATTAAACCTTTTGGTGCCTTTAACCTTTCATTGCAAAAGGTATTTAATCAAAAAAGAACAACGCTTAAATTAAGCGCTAACGACATCTTTTTTACCTCCCGATTCAGCGGTCAATCTACTTATCCCAATTACAATGAACGATATGATGTGCAACGTGATTCGCGCACGATCATTCTGGCGCTGACCCATCGATACGGAAAAAATACGGTGCCTGGTGCGAAACGACGTGGTGGTGGTGCCGAAGATGAAAAACAAAGAGCCGGTAAAAATGTATAAATCCTTCATTTTCATTTTGCTTTTTTTCCCCTCTACATTATCGGCCCAAGCACCGGGACGTAAAATGTGGATGGGGGCTTATGTTTCCGAACACCAAGGAGCATGTGTCATTGATTCACTTTCTAATACCGGTAGCGCGAGGGAGCTGGGTCTTCAATCGGGCGATACCCTGACCCACATCAATCAGCAGAAACTTCAGGGTCTTGTATCCTATCATACCATCTTGTCAGAAATAAGGGCCAATGATTCTATTCAAGTCAGCTATAAACGGAAATCTAAAATTATCCATCAAGCGACAAAGGCAAGAGCCAAAGACCTTTATAAACCGAATTGGTGTGCGTTAAATTATGAGTGGATACGAACCGGTGAATGCTGGCTCCGCACCATGATTTATACCCCCATTAAAGCACATCCCTCCCAACCGGCTATTTTATTTATTCCGGGCTATAATTGCAACAGTATCGAAAATTTTCCGAACAATTACAATGGGCGACTCATCCGTCATTGGGTTGAACAAGGCTTTTTGGTCATGACAGTTGAAAAATCAGGCAATGGTGATTCTGATCATTGTACACCTTGTATGCAAAGTGATTTGAGCCGTGATATTTTTATCTATGAAAGAGCCTATGAAGCTTTGAGTAAACGCCCGGGTATCAATCCTCATCAACTCTTTATCTGGGGGCATTCTATGGGCGGTATCATTGCCCCTATGATTCAAGCAGAATTAGCCCCGCGAGGAATCATGGTATATGGAACCGTATTTCGTCCCTGGTCGGAATTTTTACTGGAAATGCATCGGGGTCAAAAACCCTTGCTCGAAAACAAAAGTTTCCAGGAAACGGAAGATTTTTTGCGAGTGATTCAAAAAATCTATTTTGCTTTTTTTGTCGACAAAAAGACGCCGGAAGAATTGAGTCGTATTCCTGCTTTTAAAACATGGGTTCAAACGGAACTGGAATATGAACCCGGTAAAACAGATATGTGGGGCAGGCATTGGCGATTCTGGCAACAATTGGATTCGATTGATTTAGCGAAAGCATGGCATCAGGTTCGGGGAGATGTCCTTGTGATGCATGGCGGTTCAGATTATATTCAATGTTCGGCACTTGAGCCTTATTTAATTACGCAAACTGTAAATGCCGATCAGACAAATCAAGCCACTTATCAGTTTATTCCGGATATGGATCACCTCTTGTTGCGCAGCAAAGATTTTCAGGAAGCGATTACACATTTTAATCAGAAGGCCTTTTTAAGTCAGGAAATACATCCCGAACTGCTAAGAATCACAAGTTCCTGGATGAAAGAACGATGCAAAAAATAATGCAGTATTTGATTCCATGATTAATGTTCTCATAAACCATTTTCCAAATAGCTTTCGTCCGCCGAATCGGATCATAAAAAAAAGGAACCTCATCAGTTCCCCTTTTTCTTTTTGACAAATAATTTGATTAATTCTGATCGTAAGCAGTATCCCATGCATTACCATCATCGCCCTTCTGACCTTCCATTTTAATCATGAAGTTTTTGGCAGGGAAATAAGGTTTCATGTGAATGTCGAGATGTATTTTATCTTTCTGTACCGGATCTTGTTCAAAACGTTTGATAGTAAAATCTTCAATCAATTTATTCGGTCCGGTGATGCTATCCAGGAATTTCACGATCTGACTTTGTAAATCTTTTTTCGCGGTAGAATTAAAATTTTCGAAGGCACGACGGTTCAGAAAATCCATCAGTACTTTGGTAACATAGTCAAATACACGAACCACAGAGTAAGTTTGTAAACCGAGGTTGTCGCCATTAAATAATGTTTTGGCAGAGAAGGCCATTACCTTTCCATATTCATTCACCATGGGTATGAGGCCCATTTTTTCGAGATTGGCAATTTCACTTTTCTTCAAATCAAAACGAACGCCATCTACTTCATTCATACTACCGAATTTTTTACCGGCCGTTACCTGACTCATGAGAGTTTGATACACTTTACCAGCCAGTGCACCTGAACCTGGTACATATAAATCTTCCTCTTCTTTTAATTCGTTGAATTTACCCCGACCTACTAGCCAGTTACAGGTCATCATCACATTGGATTTAAATTTATCTCCGCTGGTCAGGTTCGCTAATTCAAACATTTCCATCACATCATCCGGTTCATCCAGATGTTCGAAATCTGTTACCAGCATCACCTTATTTTCATGGACAATCTTGGCCCATTTTTCAACCACCTTGTTTGAACCCAGATATCCCGGTAACACCAAAATACTGTAGTTGCGACGCAAATCCAATCGATCAAAATTTTGTTTCAGTTCTTCTGAAATATGATCAATGAAGCGGGTATTGTCTAAATCTTTTAACTGATCCAACTCACAATTGATGAAAGAAACATTTTTTAATTTATCGCTTTCGGTGTTCTTCATGAACAAGGCCACATTGCGATATGAACGTTCCAAATCTCTGGTTTCCTCTACGGCTTTGGCGAGATTTGTTTCCAATACTTTTTGCGCTTGCTCGGCTTTTTTCTCACTGGTTTCAACCATGGCCGAAATATCATTGGACGATTCCAATACATCTTGCCATAATGTGAGTGCCTTGAGTAATGCAGCTCGTTCATCTTTTTTCTGCTCTTCGGCTAAAAAGATATTCCGACGGGCTTTACGATCGGGGTTGAGGTTTTGGGCACCTTCGATGGCTGATTCTAATAAATCAAATCCACCAAACTTGGCTAATTTTTCACTACTGTTTTTCAGCAATTCCAATGGATTGGCGATCTCTCTGGCCGCTCTTTCCTGAAGGGGTTGTGATTCTTGATTTTGAGCTAATTGTTCACTCATTGTATACTATTTTTTTTGTTTTTGAATAGGGTGGGTTAAGAGGCATTAAAACTGCTAACTTCTCCGCTGCCGGACGAGGAGGAGGAGGAGGAGGAGGAACCTGAACCACCGCTTTCACTTGCTGCGGTGCCGGCCCATTCGCTGCTGAATCCATCCCCATCATACATGTAAGTGTGGGCAGATGAAATCGATATATGTATTTTCATGGTTTCGGTACCGATGGCATCAAACACTTCATGGTACTTCACACAATAAGCCCCGGCAAAAGTTAAGGTTTTCAGGGCCGCTGCATTGTCCTGTCGGTAAAAAGTAATTTCTCCACTTTTTTGTTGACGAAGTTCGCACCAGAAATACAAAGCTCTTGCAAAATCTGCATCCGAATCAGATGAAACAACAATATCAATTAAGTCAGGCCGGGGTCTTCCAATGGGCCGGTTATGGGCATTCATGGGTACATGAAAACGTAATTCGCAATGAATCAATTCCTTGAGGGGAAGTGAATCCAGGGCTAGGGTGGCTCGATGTGGCATAGGTTATTGGGTTATGACTGGCTGTTATTTATTTTTTTTCAATTCCTCAATCATCGAAGCCAAAGCATCCAACAAGGACGCTTTCGCATCCGGATCAGACAAAGCCGTTTTTAAAATTTTATTGGATTTGAGTTGTTTGATGATTTTATAATACTCTTCTTTTTGCGAAGCATTGTCTTGCAGAAACTCACTTTGTGAAGTAATGCCTTTAGTGCCAAAATCACCAAGGTTTCCAAATTTCAAATTCTCCTTTCGGGTCACACCGTCGGCATCCTCGAAATCAATATCGATATTGGGTTTAAAATGAGCGAAAATCTGTTCGATGGTTTGTAGGTCATGAACGATTTCCGGTTTGACAGGGGCATCTTTTGTGAGCTTCTCTGCCATCAGGGTTCTGTTTTGGGGTATGTCGGCAAACGCCTCACTGGCATCTGTTTTCACCTCATTACCGCCGATTCCGTACTCTTGCATAATTGTTTTTTATTTAAGTTAATAATGGTTCTTGATTGCTATACAAACATACTTGTTTTTATTCTATCTCCCAAGCCAATGGGCCTTAGCGTACATTCCACTGAATTGCGCCTTCGGCATTTACATCTACTTCAACTTCCTGACCCGGTAAAAGTGTCTCACTAATAATCATGCGGCTCAGGGGTTTGCGTAATTGTGTTCGGATGACTCCTTTGAGTGGTCGAACACCATATCGGGGTGTGAAACCCAGATTAGCGAGGTGTGTTGTTGCGGCCTCACTCACTCTCAGGGTGATATTTTTTTGTTCCAGTTGTTTGATCAATGGTTTTAAATGGATATTAAATATTTTCTCAACGTTCTCTTTGCTCACCGGCGCAAACGGAATGATTTCAGTAACGCGGGCCAAAAATTCCGGTCGGAAATAATTACTCATAATTTCCATCATATCCTCGCTTTTGGGGATGATGCCATCTCCAAAACTCTTGATGATATGTTCAGCGCCAATGTTGGAAGTAAAAAGAATAACGGCATTCGAAAAATCACCTTCCTTACCAAGCCGGTCGTGCATTTTACCTTCATCCAGTATTTGCAGAAAAATATCAAATACCGATGGATGGGCTTTTTCTATCTCATCAAATAAAACAATGGCATAAGGCTGTTGGCGTATTTTATTCACCAGCATGCCACCTTCTTCATACCCCACATATCCGGGAGGGGCGCCATATAACAAAGCTGCTGAATGTTCTTCTTTAAATTCAGACATATCGAATCGGATGATTGAATTCTCATCCTGAAATAAAAACTCTGCCAATGATTTCGCCAACTCAGTTTTACCTGTACCGGTAGGTCCCAAAAAGAAGAAAGAGGCAATGGGTTGTCCTGCTTTGTTTAAGCCACTGCGCGATTCCAGAATAGCATCTGCAACCGTTTTTAAAGCATGGTCCTGACCAATCACCCGTTGCATGAGATGGTTCTCCATGTTTTGTAAACGCTGCTGCTCCTTGGTTTGTATTTTACCTATGGGAATGCCCGTTACATTGGCCACTACTGCACGAAGGTCGTTGTCGTCTAATGATTTTTTTTCGGCCGATGCTGCTGCTTTTAGTCCTTCAAAGAGTCGATGTAAATAGTCATACATGGCTGCACTTTCCGAAATTTTATTAAACTCCTGTTCTTCATTGTGCATGCCCAAAAGCACCGGGCTCAATCCGGATTGTGAAGCATGGTAAATCCATTTTAATTCTTCTGCATCTGGCTGCTGCTTTTGTATTTCCAGTTTTTGAATCAATTCTTCAATATCCTGTAATGAAGTATCCACCGACATACGGGTAACCGCCATCGCACGATCCAGCAAATCGAGCGCTGAATCAGGGAGTTTACGTTCTTTAATAAATCATTTCGCCAATCGAATGGTTTCCGTAAATACGATTTCATCAATTTGCAGTTGATGATGTTTTTGTAAAAGTTCAGCCTGATTGCGCAGCATCTTTTCTGCGAGTCCGGCATCGGGTTCTTCAATTTTTACGGTCTCAAACCTGCGACTAAATGTTTCATCCTTTTCAATGCTTTTCCTGTATTCATCGGTGGTTGTGGTGCCTACTACGGTGAGTATGCCTTTGGCGAGTTCGGCTTTTAAAATCGAACTTGCTCCACCGCTTCCGTTTTTATCAATGAGCTGATGAATTTCATCAATAAAGAGCACCGGTTTTTCCACCTGATCCAATTCTTTGATGACTTTGCGTAAACGATCTTCTATTTCACCTTTATAAGATGCTCCGGCGGTAAGTGCTCCAAAATCCAATTCGTAAATCGCCATTTGATGTAAATGGGCTGGAACCTTGCCTTCGCTCACGGCCATTGCAAATCCATCGAGCAAAGCCGTTTTACCCACACCGGCATCTCCAACCAACATCACATTGCTTTTGTTTTTTCGACTGATGATTTCACACATCTGTCTGATTTCTTTATCCCGCCCGATCACGGCGCTTAATTGTCCGCTGCTGGCCATGGCCATTTTATCAATACAATATTTTCCTACTGCATCCGATGCTGCTTTTCCCAATGTAGCCGGTTTGGGTTGATCTGAATTTGATTGGGTTTGCGTTTGTCCTTTTTCGTACCAACCCAAGGCTTGTGCAGAGGAAAGCGGGAAGGTTTTCAGTTGTTCGTAGCTAAACGCAACACCCGGCGTAGCCAAAGCCAGTAATAAACATTCGGCTTCAACGGCATGGTATGATAACTTAATATGTAAGTGTTCGGCTTCTTTGAATACCGGCCAGCATTGTTCATCCTCCTCCGGTTCCGAAACTGGTTTACCGCTGCGCGGGTAACTTTCAATTCGAATTTCGGCCCATTCTTCCAGGTAGTAAACATCTACACCTTTCGACTCCAGAAATTTCATCATCGGGAGGTCTTTGTGTAATAACGCTTTTAGTAAATGGCCTGGTCCGAAAGTTTCATGCATATTTTCGGCCGCTATACGTGAGGCAATATGTAAGGCCTGTTTGGCTTGTTCTGAAAAGGTATATAAATTAATTTTTGACATCTTATTTTTTTTATTTTTTAAGTAGCGACGATATTTATAGAACCTCCGGGAAGAATGACACCCGCCTGTGCTTCACCGATCAGTACAAAAGCATGGGCCCTGTTTATCACATCATAAATATACTCTCCGACTCCTATGATCCTTTCATAAATTTCGCGATCCAAGGATATATAATGAGAAAAGTCGCGGAAGTCTCCAAGAAATACAAAATTACAGGAGGCTGAAACACCGGCACCCACACCGATTTGTACCAGACAAAAATCGTATGAATTGATTAATTCCGGTGTGAGCGAAAACATATCATGCCCATTCATCCCATAAAATACGCCGGCATCAAACATTTGATTAAATCCACCGGCTGTTCCTACCGTTAGTCCCCCGGCATTGCTTCCGATGCCAACTGTATTATTGACAATTTCTTGAGCAATTCGGCGATTCGAAGCCTGAATAGCTTGTTCGATCGTTTCTTCGGTAAAATCCCAGATACTTCGGATCGGTAAATTATCAAAAATATCCAGTACACCTCCGGCCGAAAAACCTACACTCACTCCACGCACCGATTTCGTGATTGTTTGTCGGGGTAGATGTAATTGTTCCTGCAAAGGTCGGCTGAGTCGACAATATTGATCATAAACATCCCGATCGGTAGGGGTATTTACGAACCAGCCCGTTTCATCCAATCGCTCCCGACTGAAATCAATCGTTCGATATGCCAGTGTACAAGTTCCCCAGGCAATACCGGCACCGAGTGTCAGGGTATTGATTGAGGAGAAAGTTTCACCCACATCATAAGCTAGAAAAACGGGAGATGGCATAATTAAGCAGTGGTGGGTTCTATTTCGTTAACAGGAATGGCATTTTCTTTCACGGGTTGTGCACCTTGCACATATTCATAGGTTCCGGTATAATCGTATCCTTTGTGATACATCCACGACATGTAACCGGTTTGTGTATCGATACATTTTTTTAATTCTCCATGTACTTGTTTTAAGGTGAGGTTATGTGCATTATAAATGAGATACATGCTGTTGCGGTTCTCGGCCAAACTAAAAGCATTTTTATCAAAATACATTTTAATCCGCTTGACTTCGGCATCTGCTGCTGCCATTGAAGCGGTCAGTTTATCCGGAAAGCTGATTCCTATTTTAGAAGTTTGTTCTGAGGCCATGCCGCCCAACTTACCCATGGTATAATCTTGTGTGAGTTCGGCGAGGTTAAAAGGAATCACTTCAAGGAGTTTTTTGTAAAATCCAATTTTAGAGGGCAGCATCGGAATGGTCATACTAGTAATGGCTTCAGCAACCATCATTTTTTCGGCGCTACTCATTTGTTGAATATCCTGGGTTTTCGCACTCGCCTTTTTGAGTAAGCCTTGTACTTTTTGGACCAATGCACTCGCCGTATCCGGATTACCCTGTTTGGCAGCTTCCTGCATGGCCTGTACATAAGGAAGGTCGGTGATGATCGTGGCAGGACTCATTTTATCGGCATTAAAAATCTTTTTGATACCCGCTTTGTCAATCACCTGCAATGCGATTTGTTCAGCATCTTTAGCTCCAACTTTTAAAACAGATAAGGACTTTGTAATCTGATCAAATAATGGACACAAACAATTTAAAACCCTGGCGAGATCCGAAGGCCCTACCGATAGGTTGGTATTTTCGGCGCCCTTTTTGAGTTTCACCAATAATCCATCTTCTTCCGGTTTAGCAGGATCTTCTTTATTTAAAAAATCATCAAATTCTTTTTTTACCTGATCGGCAATTCCGTCAAAGCCATTACTCAGCTGTCCGAAATCAGGCAAGTCAGGCAGTTTGATATATGAGGTTCCTTCATCAATCAGGGTTTTGACAAAATCAATCATGTCTTTCACCAAGCCCACCAGTTCATCTTTGATTTGTGAAAACTTATCCAACTGGCTGGTATCATTGGCGCTGATATTAAGACCACTGAGGATGATGGACATCGCTTTGATGATGCGCAGTTTCACTTTTCCGGTGGCCAGCGACAAAGTATTTTTATTGCTGTCTTTAATGAGTTGAATCAGGGCGTCGCTTTGGTCAAAATAATGCAAGGCCTGAGCAGTTAAATCATACGCACTGCTGAAAGCAATTTGTTTGCCTTCCTTTTTAAACGCTGCCTGATTGAGTTGATATTCTTTACCGATGAGGCCCGAAGCATAATGGATGGCCGATTTGAGTACCCATTTTTCCTGTTTAAATTTTTCACTGCCGGCCATTTTTTGAGAGCATACACCAATGATGCCACTACTCTGTCCGATTCCAATCAGGTGTATCCAAACCGTGTATTTTTTCCAATCAGCAATCCATCCTTCTACTTTACCAAAAAGTTTTTCGCCTTCCGCTTTGGCGGATTCTATACTTTGATCGCTAAATTCAAATAGCTCGACCTTACTCTCTTCATGAAGTTCTTTCAAATTATCTTTAATCGAACTGAGTTGCTGATCCCAGACTGAATAATCGTCGTAAAATGTATAGGCTTCATCGGCAGGGAATGGGTTGTTTTTTTCTTCTTTCACAAACATATCCAAACCCGGAATATTCGACATCACATCTTCTATGGCACCGGTTACCGCATCTACTTTATCGGTAATGGAACTGAGCATGGAAGTGGCACCACCCATATCATACCCCCCGGCTGCTGCCGGTTTATATCGAATGAGGACCACCAGTTGGCGGACATCTTTCCATTCGAAGGTTTGTTGAGTTTGTGGTTCCATGATTCTTATTACGACTGTTTAAAAATACATCTGCAATCTGCTGTGGTGTATCCGGATAAATTTTCGGTTTTGCCGGAAGCGTCTGTTTTACCCTTATGGGTTTGTCCGTCGGAGGTGGTGATTTCGTATTCAACATCTTTCACCCCCTTTCCGGCTTCATCCAGCAATTCAAACTGGGCTTTAAAATCGTTTTTATCGGTACGCGGTGTTTCTTCTTCTCCATTTTCCGCGGCCTTTTTCAATGCCTGATGATTGGCCTGACCCGCTGCAGATCCGGCGCCTGCATTGGTGTTAGCACCGCCCGAAGCGCCACCACCACCGCCCCCACCGCCTGACTCTCCAATCAGAACGGTCATACAACCCATCATGATTTTTCCGCCATGCGCCGTTGAATCACCCATACGCGCAGCTGGTTTTCCGCATATTAACACCATACATCCATTGGGTAAAATGGTATCCGGCGGACCCACACAAGTGCACATATCACCCACCGTTGCGGCAGGTAGTCCACCTATTAAAACGGTAGGCGCACCCGGACTCATGATAGGGCCTCCCACATGAGGTATAGGCGGAGTACCCGGTGTTTGCATCGGGCACATATGAAAGTCGGTGAGTCGTGCTGCTGGTTTTCCCATAGTGATGGTGTTTTATTCTACAAAAAATCTTCGTTTTGGTTTTGCCGGTTGTTCGGCCTTGGGGCTTTCTGTATTCTGTTCAGGATGATTAGGTCCAGACTGAATTTGGTCAAAAAAACTTCCGGCAGGAATACGGGTGACAAAAAACTTGTTCTTTCGGTTTAGCTCAAAGCGCAACAGGTCTTCGGCATCTTCAATCAGAAAGGCTTTGCTTGCACCGAAAAAGCGTTCGGGGTTGAGTAGCGATTCATTGGATAAAAATTTTGACAAAACCCGTGCATCCCAGAAGCGAAAAAAATATTCTTTGTCTTCTCGTTTTTTGTAAATGAAGGGCTGAAAATGTTGAATGACTTGTGTTAAAGAATCCTCTGTTTCAACAAATATGAGTTGTTGCAATGAGATGAGTGGACCCTGTAATTTGGTTTTAAAATCGGCATCAATACGAATCACATAAGGAGCTACATCTGTTAATGCTTCATCACGGCTACCGGCAAATAAAGAATCATTGACAGGATAAGATTCCTGAAGTTGAAGGAGGGTGTATTGCCCATTCAGTGCGGTATCGTATATGATGTAAACCATTCGTGATGGTTGATATTTTTTTAAGTCTGCCGATTCAATATTGAACGGTCTTAATATTTTACTGTTTAATTAATTTGTACAATACCGCCCTTGAGGGTAGCCATTGCACTTCCACTCAGTTCCAGTTGAGTATCTGCTTTTACTTTGGCAGTCAGGCCTTGCATTTCCAGGGCCATTTCTGCTTTTGCTTTCACCTGGGTTCCTGTAATTTCAACACCGGATTGTCCGTTAATATTGATATTGCTTTTGGCTTTCAGGGTAATATTGGTCGCTTCCATTTTGATGTCTTTATCTGCCTTTATTTCTATATCCCCGGCAGATTTTATGGTGATTTTTTTGCCATTGCCATCCATTTCAATCATCAGAATTTCGGTCCCTCCTTTTTTGATATAATATTTTCCTGTTTCTCCTTTTTCCAGAAATAAGCCCGCTTGGTTATCGTCGTCTTGTTGTGAACTGAGATAGAGTTTTGGTTTTGATTCCTTATTCCAAAACACTAGTGCATTACCAGATAATGTTTTTTTCGAATCAAAATCCTGCACGGCCATGACCTCTTGTTTATCGCGAATCTCCAAACGACGTCCGGTGCGTGAACCAATGATTTTTACACTATTGTCTTCGTGGTCTTCGCCTGATTTATTTTTATCGGTATAAACCGCACCGAGGACTACCGGTTTTTCGGCATGATCGCCTATAAAACCGACCAACACTTCATCATCGATTTCGGGTAAAAAACGAAAGCCTTTGTCCTTACCGGCATGAGGGGTGGTAAAACTGAGCCAGGGTGTATGATCGGATTCACCTTGCCATGGAAATCGTACGCGAATACGATCCAGTCCATCTTTGTCGACATTATCTACCACAATCGCATGTTGTGCATGACAGGGCGGAAAAATATCCGGATTGGTATAAGGAGGGACTTCTATATCTGCCGGAATGGCCGTAAATTGATTTTTATATTCTGATTGATTCACACTATGGTGTACGAGTTCGATGATGATAAATTCACCGAGTTCATCGCCATTTTCTTTGAGGATTTTTACTTTGCCCCCCAGTTTCAGGGTTGAATCAAACGTGGTTCCTTTGATTTGTACGGAGTTGGATGCCCGGGCTTTTTGCTTGAGTTGATTATACTTTTCAAGGTTCGCCTGATTGGGAACATTATTTACAAAAGCGGGTTTTTGGTCGGTGCCATAGACTTTATCTCCTGCACTGAGGCCTGCTTCCAGAAAACCGCTTCCACTCATTGCAGAGGCCTGGTTACTGACGCTTTCGCCTTTAAAATGATCAAATCCAATGGTATTGATATTGGTATGGGCTACTGCTGCATTGATAGAAATATTAAACACCGTTTCGCGATTTTTAAGGGTCACGCTATCACTCAAGGGACTCCCGATAATCATCTCTTGCCCATTATAAAACATCCATTCTCCCTGCCGGGCAGCGAGCATTTTATAAAAGGCCAGGGTTGTTTGATTATACTGAACGGTGTAGAATAATTCATCATCGTTGATCGGATCCACTTTGAGTTTGGTTTCGCTGTGGGTATTGAGGGTTTCAACGATTTGTTTAAATTTCTTTTTATAGAATGAGCGGCATTGGGCCACCTGATCATGTTTAACGAATAAACCCTGACCCACGACTTCAAATTCCGCACCAGCAGAATCCTGATTTACACAATTAATAGAACTGATTATTCCTTTGAAGCTGAATTGTCCCAGTTGGAGGGTTACTTGTTTACCTAAATGATCTTTGTAAAAACCCAACATCGTTTCGAGTGAAACTTCAGCTTCGGGCAATCGCCACCGGTAACTAAACGTGTTGGCATCAGCCAAACGCTGAACAACGGTAAGGTGGTTAAACAATACCGGATCGTTGCGGTCTTCAACTTCTACTTGCGTTTCAATCAGGTCAATCTCAATAGGCATGTCATCATAGGTTTAAGGTTAGAAAAATTGCAGGGTTCCGGAATCATTGCCCGAAACCCTGCCGGTAGGTTATCCGATATTTTTCCAGGCGTTGATGTGGCTGGCATTGCCAACTTCTACTTCATCGCAAGTAATGCTGAATTGAATCATGAGCGAATTTTCTTCTGCTTCTACAAATGATTCCTGAAACACGACAGGAAACGCCTTCTTGAATTTGATTTCCTTGATTTTTTGATTGTTGCTATGGGCATAAAAAGTGATACTGCCATCGCGGTGCTCTTTATGGTTGGTAATCCATTCGAGCAATTGGGTATCCTTGGTGCCACGTAAGGTCATGTGAATGACTCCGCCCCGAATTTTAGTGGTTGTTTGTCGAGAAATAGGGTCTGTGCCCTGGGTATATGTGAATTCGCAGGATTGTAAGGGTAAATCTACCGAACCTGCACTGAGTCTGATTGCATCTGATGCCATGATAATTTTTTTTTATAGTGATGAATTGTTGGGGGGTGATTATTTCCACTCATTGACAAATTGTGCATTTCCTACGCTCACGCTTTTGGCCATGATTGAGAAACAAACAGTGAGTGGTTTTCCGTTTCCGAAACTTTCCTGGAAGGAAGAGAGATAACCTTCTTTGAATTCGAGTTCCATCATTTTTGAATTGTCCTTGGAACTAAAATAGGTGATGGTACCATCCTTATGCATTTCAGGATTCGTGGCCCAGTCGGCCAGTTTGGTATCCTTGGTTCCATCGGCAGTCACTGTGATGTCCTGCATGATGGTTTCTGTGAGGGGTACTCCGGTATGTGGATCATAGTTTCGTGAAAAACCGAAACTAACGGCTTTGGCACTAAATTCTATATCGCCGGCTTTGAACTTTACTTCGTAACTCATGGTATGATTTTTTTTGTTTTTTAATGAATGACCGGCTTAAAATTCCCAGTCGTTTAAATGTTGAACTTCTCCTACACTGATGGTATCGGCGGTGATAGAGATATTGATGATATGGCCTTGTCCGCCATCAGCGGTATGTGATTCGCTGTACGTGACGATACGACCATTGGTGAATTTGAGTTCCTTCAGGGTGGCATCGCTCGCAATATTGATGAATTGAATGGACCCGTCCTTATAACTGTGCGGATCAGTCATCCATTCGAGCAACTCTGTGCTTTTATCGCCAGACACCGTTACATAGATGTCCTGACTAATGACCCTTGAATCGGGTTTGCCTCCGGAATAGCGGCTCACGGCCTGGTTGAAACCGTAACTACAGTTGATCACCGGAATGGGATCCCCGACAACTTTTAATAATGCATTGACACTCATAGTTTGTTTGTTTTAAGATGAAATAATTTGATTTCTGATGCAAACATAGCCCTGCTGAGAGGAGTATGCAATACGCCTTTTTACGTATTTTGGATAAATATAGGAAAAATCAGGGCTTTGTTTCTGCTTTTAGGTGAGTTCAACATCAAGTTACCGTTAAATAACGGGGTCGTATTTCGTTGATTCACGGCATTCATCAAGCACATTCTCCGGCAATCCATCTTTGTGAAATGCGCTGTTTGAGCATATTCGTGCCTGAAATCTTAATCCCTCTTTTTCGCTTTTCAATAGTTCAATGATATTGTTTACTTTAGCATGCTTAACCTTTCAACGTTGAAAAAAACGATCGAACAGAAATATCAGACCAATGTTCGGGCAGAAGCTTTTGTGGCTGAGCTGCTCGAAAATGATATCCCGCTTGAGCAAATTATCACTTTGCGCAAGGGCGGCTTCCGTCAGCGTTTTAGCAATGACATTGATTCAGTACAACGAAATTCGCTGGATTACCTGAATGGTGATCAGTTTACCTTATTGCTGAATCGGGATTCGATGTACGATAAATTACCCGAAGGTTTGTTTCATCAAACCAAAGGTGGAACCTATAATCGGAGTCTCGAAAACATGCTCGCTGAGCACCGGCAGTATAAGGAAGAAGAAAAGTATGCCCGTAAATTTTTTAGTCCGCTGGAGCACGAGTTTTTTACCTATGCGGTTGAAATTGAATTAGAGGAGCGGCGCATGATGCGCAGTATGTTGAGTGGTGAGTTTACCAGCTCTTTTTATACCTTTTGGGATATTGACGATCGCATTCCCCGTGCCTTTGCCGCTATCATGATTAAAATGATTCCCTGGATTCCACAAATCATGGGGCATCGCGAAGCTACCCGTAAAGCACTTGAATTGATGAGCGGTCAGTCAGTCAGCTTGGAGGAACAAATTCTAACTACCCAAACTGCACCTCGCGAAGGGCTCAGTATCGGTTCAGGCATGCTTGGAACGGATAGTGTACTCGGCCATTCGTATGATGAGGCTTCGCTGCAATGGATATTTCGTTTTCATCATTTGGATGAAGTCAATATGGCGTGCTTTGTTCATGACCCGGCTTACCGGCTTTTTTTACAACGATTTGAAGATTTATTTATTCCTCTAGAAACGGAAGTTATTTTTAATTTTGAACAATCTCACGAAATCCAAAAGGAGCAATACCTTGGACATGATTTTGTATTGGCATAAAAGTATAGGATATGGCGCTGAAGTTTTTTTTAATGTATATCGCAGGCTGTTTTGCAGGAGCAGTAGCCTTGTTGGCATTTGTCAAAAAAATGTCCTCCCGCCTCGGTGCTGCCGGCAGTAAGCCCATTATTTATAGTGTGGTACTCTCGCTGATCTCCGGTTTGCTCATGTTTGGCCTTTCTTTTTTAATCTCCAACCTGTTTGTCCTTTTCTGGATATTTTTGGGCTTGGTTCTGCTTATTGGTATTTTGCATTGGAACTGGACACATCAGAAATATTTTGTGGAGAAAGGTGTGAGTGAAAATAAACTGAGAGCGGCAGAGTTTTTATTTGCCCTAGAAGTGGTTTTATTTACCACCGTGGTTTTCTCCGCACTGCAATATTTTATTTTAGATCAAAGTTTTTTGTTCTATCCTGTTTTGTTGGTGATGCTCGCCATGTTTATTCCGCTGCTTTTTGTACATACTTTTGACCTCGCAGCGCAAATACCTCCTTCTGAATATCCGGTATGGATTTACCCGAATCAACGTATCGAAGTACCTGAAGATAATCCGAACGAGCGTTTGCTGGTGATTGGTTTTATGATCGGTAAAAAAAATACCGAAACCAAAAAAACCTACTTCAGGGCTAAAACACCTGAGAATATTAAACTGGGTGAATTATTTTATCATTTTATCAACGATTATAATGATTTGCAAAGTGAAACACCCATTGAATATCTGGATGCCTATCAGGAACCGGTAGAGTGGTGGTTTCGCCGTAAACCTAAATGGTATCAATTCCAGCGTATTCTGGACCCGGCATTAACCATGCAACAAAACGGTGTTCGGGAAAATACCGTCATCATTTGTGAACGAATTTTAAGCGCATAAAATTTCTATCCGTAGCCTCCGAAAAACAGAACACATGAAAAACAACCTGACATATCATCCCGTGAATTGGGTCGATGGCATGAAGATCAATAAGGATCATTTCATTGCTCAGGATAATGCCACACGAAATGCTTTTTTCGATGCCAGCTCCTTATCGCTCAGCCCTGTTCGATTTGGAATTTTACCGGCACTCACCGATAACGACGACAATTATAATGTTCGCATTGTAATGGATAATCAAAATACGGTTCGGGCCAATATCGTTGCCTGCCGCGCTATCACCCGTTCGGGCGTTCGAATTCAAATTCCTTCTCTCAATCAAAGTGGTTTATCAACCAGTGATGAAGTGCCTGCTGTATCATTTACTTTTAGTCCGGGCGCACAGGAATCGGCTCATTGGGTCGTACTCATGGCCCATCCTTATGATCGACAAGCTGCGGGGCAACCCATTCCCGGCGAAAATCCACCCCGTCTTCCTTTTGTGATTCCGACTTACGAAATTCAAATTCTCAGCGATACACAATACCGACAGTTAAATCAACATCCCAATGCATTAACGATCGGAAAAATTCTGGTCAATGGCCATGATATTAAAGTAGATGATGGATACATTCCACCCTGCATCAGCATTGCAGCACATCCTGATTTGATGAGTTTGCATGCCGAGTTAGATGCTTTTTTAAGCAATATTGAAATCAAATGTTCTCTCATTGTTCAAAAAATATTTAAAAAAAGTCAGCAAAACGAACTAAGTGATCTTGTGCTCTTCTTATGCGATCGAATGATTCTATTTCTGAGTCAGGTGATTACGACACTACGTTGGCGATTGATGCATGAGTCACCCGCTGAATTATTCGCTTTGGTGGCTTCAATGGCCAGGGTGATGAAAAATAGCATTGACCTCCGGATTGGTTCAGGGAAGGATGAATTACTGAATTATTTTTCGGAATGGTGCGAATTGAGTCAGGGCGAATGGGAAAGTATGTTGAGCAATCTGGCTGTGATGCGCTACGACCACAACGACGTCAATCATAATATCGGACAAATTGCCCGCTTTGTGCGCATTTGCGGTAAGCTGTTTGATACACTCAGTACCCTTGAATTTATCGGCAAACGAAAAGAGAGTGGCATCTTCGTGAAAGAAGAACGCGAACCCGAAGTAACTCCTAGTGGTCAAAAACCAAAACGCCGGTTTTTTGGCGGTTAAATCATTATTCTTTGCGAACATTTTAGTTAAATCAATCCATTATGAAGCCTTTAAATACCCAGGAAAGAAAAAAACCTTTTTTACGCTTTTTGCTTTTTTATATCATTACCACCTTGTTGCTGGTGGTCGTCTTGTTATTTGGATTACAGGTGCCTTTCCGTCAGAATGATTTATTGCAGGAGCGTATCAATCAGTCCGAAAAACAACAGGCCTTTTATGATAATTTTTTCGTGAAACTGAAACAAGTGAGTACAGAACTCGATTCGGTAAATACCCCGGGTGTTCCGGTTGAATTTCTGGAAAGTCAGATTGATCAGAAATTATCTCAACTCACGAAAATTGTTGCCGAGAGCGATTCATCTATCAATAAAAAAGCCTTGCAGGATATCGTCAAATCTTATTATGATATCAAGGATGATAAACGAACCATTCGAAATTCTTCCAGTAAAGATGCCGTTGTACAACAATACATGCAGGACAATGCCACCCTCAAACAAAGCTTGAAGGAATGGCAGGATGCCTACAATGCATTAAAATTACAAATGATGGCCACTCAACGTTAACCGATATTGAACCGCAAACAGAAATAGCCCGGAATGAAACCTTCTACCTTATTTACAAAACGACTTTGGGGCCTCGATACAGGGGTGATACGTACGTTCGCCATCACTTCTGCACTTGCCTTGGCTTTTATTCTGGTAAAATGGTTATGGGTAATGCCCTGCTCAGGTATACAGATCATGGTCAACGGGCAGGACCCTTCGCAGCAAAGTTATTTGTATGCCAATACGCCTATCACCTTCTCCATCGCCACCGAAAATGGAAAGAGTCAGGTGGTTTGGATTTTCGACGATAAAAGTAAAACCCAAACAGGCCAAAGCGTTCAACATTATTTTCGCGAAGAAGGAGATTATACCGTAGAGGCCAAAGTAGATGGGCAGTGTCAAACAAGCATTCAAATACATATCCGACATCAACTTACACTCGAAAATTTAGGGTCAAACGATGCACTCAATGGGGGCAATCCAATCAACGGAATCGATCAACCCAAAACGGGTCAATCTACCAGTTATTTTTGTTCCGTTGCTGCAGATGCTTATGAATGGTCTGTTGCCGAAGATCCAAGTATACCCACATCCAACAGCAATACATTTCAGCCCGTTTTTCTGAGTCCGGGTACATATACCATTCAACTGAAACTCAACAATGATCCTTCTAAAGTATTTCGTAAACCGGTAAGCGTTTTAGCAGGTAGTCCAACCCCAAGTATGGATGCCGGCATGCCGGATGTTTCTGCCCCTTCTCAGCAAATAACGCCGGTGAGTCCGAATTTACCACCACCATCGGCGAGCAGTGCTGCTCCCGAAGAAGAGGAAGAAGCCGAAGTAGCAGCGCCAAAAAAACGTGAACCGATTATTGTGGCTGATGAAGAATTAAAATATCAACTGGAGCAAATTCGGGATAAGAAAAAATCCATTCTCGACTTGAAGGATTATTTCTGCGATGGTTATGAAACTTCGGTAAAAGTTCAAACCGATGGCAAGGTCCTCAACCTGACACAACTTTGCGATAAACTTCAGGGCAAATCAGGTTTGCTGGGATTAGGTGGTCGGCCGAAAATTAAGTCGGTACGCTCCACCAAAGATCCGGATACCAAATGTATTGTTGTATTGTATGTAGATATCAAATAAACCATGAGAGAGTACCTGCGATTACCCTTACGATTTGAGCCGCTCTTTCAACGAAAGAATCTTGCGGTATGCAGTTTAACGGACTCCATCGCCCGAAATCTGCATTTGCTCATCACAACGGCTGCCGAAGAAAATAAACTCGATTTGGAATATGGATCTCCTTTCTGGGAATCAGATTATGATATTCATCTTTCCAATGATCATCGTCGTGATCAAATTATTGGTGCCCTGAAAAAACAAATCGCATCGCACGAAAAACGTATTCATCAGGTGAATGTGGAAGTAAATGTGAAACAAGCCCTCAAACCTTCCGGTCAGGGTTCAGAATTAAAACGACGGGTAGAGATTATTGTTCAGGCAAAATTGATTCGCAGCAATGAACCCTTTCGATTTCAAACCGGATTTTTTATCGGCCCATTATTATTTGACTAAACCGAGAACGTATTATCATGGCTGAAATTAAAAAGGAAAGAATCAGAGATCGGATGCTGAAAACAGCGGCCAGGGTTTGGGAATTACCCGAAAATGAAATTGAAACCAATTTCGATCCACTGATCATGTTGCTCATGGATGCCTGCTCTGCTGAACTCGAAAAAATTTCGCAGGAAATCAATGCCTCACAGGATCGACTGATTGACCGCCTTGCAGAAATTTTTGTGCCCGAGGCTGCTATTAATGGTCGCCCTGCCGCTTGCATTTTGCAGGCTGCGGCTACAGAACCGGTTTCAGAACTCAACGCCTATCATCATTTTTATACCAGTCAAAAAATTGCCCAATCCATCACCGGTAGCACTACTGCCAAAGATATTTTTTATACCCCCATTGGTTCATTCCGCTTGCTGAAAGCTAAACTCGAATATGTTTGTGTAGGCAGTCGATTATACAAACACCATATCAATGCGCCGCGTGAAACCATTTTTAACGGCAATGCGTCCAATATGGTCAACGATATTTGGCTGGCTATTTCGGTCGACAAAGGCGTTCAAAATCTGGAGGGACTGAGCATCTTCTTTGATATGCGCAATCACTCCGAAGCCCATCAATTTTATCAAAGTCTGAGTCATTGTCAGGTAGAAATCAATGGGAATCCCGTACGAAGTAAACAAGGCTATTGGAATGATGCACAGTTTGAATTAGACATAGAATCTATTCTGGAAAAAGGCATGGACTATGGCAAAAAACTCAATCGACTCGAAGCCGGTATTTATCAGCGACATTTTATTTGTATTCAGGATTCATCGCCTGTAAGCAACTTGTCAGGAAATCAAATGCCCCCTGCATTTAGTGAGGGCTTACCGGCTGCAATGGTTCAAAAACTCTCCGCCGAACCGCTCATCTACATTCGTGTTCGACCCGGACGAATGTTTGCACAAACCAGTATTGAAGGCATCAATTGCGCTATCAATGCCTTTCCGGTAATCAACCGAAAACTCAATACCATCAGTTATCGAACCGACCCTTTGATGAATATTATCCCCCTTCCGGTTGAAGAAGGATTTTTGGATATCGAATCTATCGTATCACATGGCGGAGGGGCTTATCAATATCGGATGGCTGCGAGTGCCGAAGAAATGATCGAGGGTGAAGCCATCATCCGCAGCACAGGTATCGGAAAATACAATTCGCAGGAAGTGCGCGAAATTATTGGTAACCTGATGGAAGCGATTCGCGATGAAAGTGCCTTTTTCGGCAATCTGAGCAATGATTTTATTGCTGCCCGACTCACAGAAATCAGCCGCATTCTTGCCCGACTCGAAGATCAGGTCGTACAAGCCCGCGACAATAAGTTACCCCACTATTATGTATTGCTGAAACCTAAAATTTCTGGCGATTCCGTGAGTATTAGTTATTGGACCACCAACGGACAACTCACCAAACAAGTAAAGGCAGGTAGTACATTCAGTCCGTTCAACCATACTTTTGCGGCGCCTCAACCTTGTTACAGTTTAAGCAATAATGCCGGTGGGAAAACATCGGTTAGCAATCAGGAAAAGAAACATATCCTAAAACGACAATTAATGTCGGGCGGAAAAATTGTGAGCAAGGAAGATGTCAAACTATTGTGCTTGCAAATATTTGGATCTGCTCTCAAGGAAGTTCAGGTACACAAATCTGTCAGTATTGGATTAGGGGCCGCCGAAGGTTATACCCGCTCCATCGAAGTGTTGATAACACCCCATCCGGAAGCCCTTCAGCAAGCCGATGAACTGGAGTTTATGTGCAGGGAGTTGGAGTTTCAACTCAATGAACATGCCTCTCTTTTATATCCATTTATCATCCGGATTCATTCATCCTAATGGAGGAAGTATGACTGCCTCTTTACAAATACCCGGCCTTCCCCTGCTCTTTATGCAAGTATCTGTATGGATTGTCATATTTATGATTCCGTTGTTTTTTGTGGTGTTGAACATTTTTCATCGTTACAGCATTCGTTGGGAAAAAGATAAAAAAACCGAATTACTCAAAGCCATGCTGCAAGCCCAGGAAGAAGAACGAAGCAGAATTGCCCGTGAATTGCATGACGACTATGGCGTAAGACTCACAACGCTAAAATTATATATGCAAGCCTCCGATAAGGAAGCACATTATAATCCGGAGTTGGTGAAAGAACATGCTTTACAAATTCTGGATAGTGCCATTCGTGAATTACGCAATATTTTATTTAATTTAAGTCCAAGGGCTTTAAAAGAAAATGGCCTCATCATCGCTTTACATGAACTTGCTGACAATATTAGTCGTGTGCGCCATGTTGATTTTGAACTCAATCTGGATGCTTTTAATATGCCCATCCACAGCAATGCCGAACATTCCTTTTACCGGATTTGTCAGGAGCTCATCAACAATAGTATGAAATATGCTTCACCCCGTAATATTCATATATCCATGGTACACTTCGAAGAAAATGTGGTGTTTCTTTACGAAGACGATGGCAAGGGATTTGATACAGCCAAAAAAAGCAAGGGCTATGGAATACAAAATATAGCAGCCCATGTAGATAGTATGGGAGGCAACTGGCATCTTGAAAGCAGGCCCAATCAGGGCATGTCGATGAATATAGAAATCCCTTACAAAAACATTCAACCCGATATCGTATGACCAGAATCCTGATTGCCGATGATCATCTGATGTTTATCAAAGGTTTAAAAATGTTGTTATCTACTTACCCGCAATTTGAAATTTGTGCAGTTGCCAATAACGGATTGGAAGTCATGCACAGCTTGCAGGAAAAAGAAATCGATCTTATTCTCATGGATATCAATATGCCCCAAATGAATGGGTATGATGCCACACTCGCTGCCATGAAACAAAAACCCGATTTGGCCATCATTGCACTCAGTATGCTGGCCGGTTCGGCAAGTGTATCAAAAATGCTTGAAGCAGGAGCCCGCGGGTATATCATTAAAAATACCGATGAAGAAGAACTGGTGCATGCCATTCAAACAGTGACAGAGGGTGGTTATTACGTGATTCAGGAATATGCGCATGAGCTCAAAGATTTTTTATACAAACAAAAACATGGCAAACTCCCCAGTAAAGCAGAACAAAAATTGCTGACCGCCCGGGAAACTGAAATTCTTCAACGAATCATTGAAGGAGATACCAATATTGAAATTGCCGAAAAATTATTTTTGAGTAATCGGACTGTCGATACCCATCGAAAAAATATACTGGCTAAATTAAATTTAAAAAATACCGCCGCTTTGGTGCATTATGCCCTTGAAAATAAAGCCTTCCTCGGGTTAAATGGCGCCTGAGGATCCCCTTGAAAATTTTTGCAAGCCCCTTAAAAAAACCTAATTTGCAGACCAAACCAAATGCAGTTATGAAAAAGAAGTTCAGTACGTTCGTACTGCTGTTGCATTTATTGTTCCCCTTTGTACATCCTCTTCAGGCGCAAGAGCTGAATGGTGAAGTGATTACCATTTCTGAAAACATGCTTACCATTCTAAAGTTCAATAAAGAAATTAAAGATTGTCGATTTGGTGATCGCAGAGGTTACACTTTTCAGGTAAGGGACAACGATAATTCCGTGGCGATTAAAAGCAGCGATGCCAATCCGGGTTCTACCAATCTCATTGTGGTAGAGGGTGATCGTACCCATAATTTTATCATTCAGTTTCAACGAAATGTAGATTTAAATAAAGTGCGATTGTATTACGACTACTCCAACCTGAAAGAACTGAAGAAGTATGTCGGCAAACAAAACAGCAGCATACAAGCGCCGGTCTTGGCGATGGAAACAGAGAAAAGAGTGGCAGTAGAAACACCCAAGGCTGAAGAAAAAAAAGAAAGCCCGGTAGAATCAGATAAAGAACGCAAAGCCCGTGAAAAAAGGAAGCCCAACAAAAAAAGGAGCAAGAGAAAATAAGTCGGGAAAAAGAAAAGGCCGCTCAATTGGAAAAAGATCGTATTGCGGCACTGGAAGCAGAAAAAGCGGCACAAGAAGCAGCATTGGCTGAAAAAGAAAAACAAGCGCAGGAAGCCGCCGAAGCCAAACGAAAACAAGAATCAGAAGAAGCCTCAAAAGCCATTGCCGCCAAAAAACAAAAGAAAAAGAAGAAAGAGAATTTGCTTTGGCTGAATCCAAACGCAAAGAGCAGGAAAGGAAGGAGCAGGAAGAATTGCTCAAAAAAGAAAAAGAGGCTCAACGTAAAGCAGAAAAGGAAAAGCGAGATGCGGAATTAGCCGCCATCCTCGAACAACAGCGGCAAAAAGCACTCGATGAAAAAAAGAAAGCAGAACTCAAAAAACAAGAACAGGAATTAGCTGCTAAAGAACTCGCTGCCAAAAAACAAAAAGAAAAAGAAGATGCCGAAGCGGCCCTGGCAGAAAAAAAACGACGTGATGCAGAAACTGCTCGTATCAAGGCCGAAGAAAAACGTATTGAACAAGAACGCATAGCCGAAGAGCAGCGTTTATTGGCTGAGAAAAAGCGACAAGAGAAAGAAGAAGCCGATCGCAAACTCGCTGCGGAAAAAGAAAGAATGCGTGAACAGGAACGATTAAAAAAATTAGAAGCAGAACAAAAACTGGCGGCTCAAAAAAGAGTGGATTCAATTCGTAAAAGATATTCCCATGCCGGCCTGTTTAATGCTTACCCCGGTATTGCCTTACAAGATCCGCCGATGGATCAGCAACTCGCCGCCGACTTTTACCTCAGTGCAGAAAACACACAAAATAAATTGGCCGTTGAACAAATTTTTGCCAAACCTTCCTTGGCGCAGAATATGCAGGCTGAGCCGGTAGATGATGTGAAAATGAATTTAAAAGGTATCCATTTTTCCGGTGTGAATGCCTATTATCTCATTGAAATCAATAACGATTCTGAACAAGATTTTCTCACGGGTGTGAGCACAGTAGCCTGGTATAAATACCGCGATTCATCCGGTGCTTATTTGCGCCCTGTTTATATGGCCTCCAAAAGTATAGCCCGGGATAGTGTGTTTAATAACGCTGTCAAGGAATACGCCTTTCCGGTTATTCCGCCCCATCAAACAGCCTGGTTTGTGATTGCCACACGTGCGGTAAATACCAATCAGGATGGCCAGTTTGCCATTCAAATTCAAGACCGTAAGAAGAAAAAGTCATATTCGATTTATTTCGATGGTCGATTGTACAACGAGGAAATGAATCGTTTATCCCGATTTAAATAAGGATATGAAAAAATATCTTTCCCATATGATTCTTTTTCGCAGTCTTTTGTTTACGTTCATTTTTATGATGGGAGTAATGAGTTCACGGGCCTCTTTTCATCATGAAATATTATTATGTGGTGAACATATTCCGGTTGAAAACGATTTTGTAGCCAACAAACTCATGAACATCATCCGCCGTCAGATTCCACAGGTGAATATGGTGGCTCTTCGGCAAAGATGTATGCGCTATTTTCCAATCGTACAAGCCTATCTGATTAAAAATAATGTGCCGCGCGATTTTATGTACCTCCCCATTGTGGAAAGTAATTTTGTAGCCAATGCACAATCCGGAGCGAAAGCGAGAGGCTTTTGGCAAATTATGCCTGACGTTGCTGTTGAGCTCGGTCTGCGTATTGGCGATCCCGGCGATGAAAGAGACGACATCTATAAATCTACCGATGCCGCCTGCCGTCATTTAAAAAGTTATTACAGCCAGATTGCTAAAAAATATAAAGTACAATCATGGGTGCTCACAACCGCGGCCTACAATTTTGGCATAGGCAATATTTTCCGGGCTATCCGCAATCAGGGGCAGGATTATTTTAGTATGCAACTCAATCCGGAAACGGCTGCCTATGTGTACAAATTAATTGCTGTGAAAGAATTGTTTGAATACCCTGAACTCTATATGAAAAACATGGGTTACAATGTTTTTAATCAGAAATCGGTGAAGAAACAAGCCGGTGCAGACGTCAATGAAAAGGACCTTGCTTTTGACAACATGGAAGTAAAGATTTACAAAAAGAAAAAAAAGGACAATAGCATCCAAAATGAAATTGATAAAACCAAGGTCACTTATATCATGGCTCATGTAAAAGGTAAATATAAAAATTTTGAAGATGGCGATTTGCTGGCCATCGAACTGGATGAAGATTTAAAAACTGACGATACTTTTATGAAAAGAGGAAGTGTTATCAAAGGTTATGGCTGGCGCATTGATGATCGAATTTTTGTTGATCTTGATTTTGGTCATACCGTTACACTATACGACCCCGGCATGGAAAAGGGCATTGCTGAGAATGACTTAAAAAAAGGTGGTGTCCATGTTTTATTGCGTAATATTGTGAATGACCGTGAATGGTAATTTGTAATCTCATCGCTGCTTTTTAATGATCTAAACTTTGTTATCCAACGATTGAGGTATGTATTGATAATTCTTGAGCAAACAAAACGATAACAGTAATTGAACCGTTGATGTCACTAATTTGGTATCTTTGAAGATGAAGTTTAAAGTCGGATTAATAGGATTTGGTAAGACCGGCAAAGCGGTTGCACAAGTCATACTCCAAAATCAGGAGTTTTCATTAGAATGGGTATTGCGCCAAAGCCATTCATTAGAAAGCAGAAATGTACCGGAATTTTTGGGCATAGATTCCGATGAACCGGGTAAAATTTTCTCTTCAATGGGTACAGATATAGAAGAACTTTTAACCGATAATCCAGTAGACTTTATCATTGATTTTTCGGCTGCATCGAGTATCTATAGTTATGGAAAAATAGCCTCCGCAAAAAAAATTAAAATAATCTCTGCTATTTCTCATTATTCGGACAATGAAATTGCCTACTTAAAATCCTTATCAAATGAGAATACTATCTTTTGGTCTCCGAATATCACGTTGGGTGTGAATTATCTTCTTTTTGCCTCTCGTTATTTGAAAAAAATTGCTCCTTGGGTAGATATAGAAATCATTGAAGAACATTTCAAAGAAAAAGTTGGCCTTTCTGGTACTGCCATAAAAATTGCCGATGCATTGAACTTAAATCAGGATTCCATTAATGCGATTCGAGCCGGGGGTATAGTCGGCAAACATGAAGTGATTTTTGGATTTCCTTTCCAAACTGTTCGATTAATCCATGAAAGTATTTCCAGAGAAGCTTTTGGAAATGGTGCATTGTTTGTTGCTCAAAATTTAATTTCAAAAGAAGTCGGTTTTTATCATTTCGAAGATATTTTGGGTCCTTATTTTGCTGCATAAAATATGACTACTTCTATCATCATTACCTTATCTGTGCTTTTATTGCTGGCGTATTTGTTCGATATCACAGCCAGTAAAACGAAAGTGCCCTCGGTGATGATGTTGCTGCTCATGGGCTTTGTGGTAAAGGCCTTGAGTGAAAAATTGGGCATAGAAATCCCGAACCTCAATGAGGTTTTGCCCCTCTTGGGAACGGTTGGTTTGATTCTGATTGTTTTGGAAGGAGCTTTGGAACTCGAAATTAATCGCAATAAAATGCGGCTCATCCTGAATGCATCACTCATCGCCCTCATTCCACTTTTGCTAGTAAGCACGGGCATTGCGCTCTACTTCAATCATTTTGAACAGGTACCCCTTAAATCTGCTTTGGCCAATGCCATTCCAATCGGCATCATTAGTAGCGCCATCGCCATTCCCAGTGCAAAAAATTTAATCCAAGATCAAAAGGAATTTATCACTTACGAAAGTAGTTTGTCGGATATATTCGGTGTACTGTTTTTTAATTTCATTGTCATGAATGACGACATCAATTCCACATCCTTCATGACTTTTTCATTTGAACTGATTCTGATGCTGGTGATTTCATTCGTGGCGACCCTGTTATTGGCCCTTCTTTTAGGCCACATCAAACATCATATCAAATACCTGCCGTTGGTTATTTTAGTGATTCTCATTTATGCCATCTCCAAAGTATTTCACTTGCCTGCCCTCATTTTTATTTTGTTGTTCGGGCTTTTTGTGGGCAATATTGACGAGCTGAGAAACCTAAAATTCATCAATCGATTTCATCCGGAAAATTTTAGTGCAGAGGTGCATAAGTTTAAAGAAATAACCACCGAGTTAGCTTTTCTGGTTCGTGCTTTATTTTTTATTTTATTTGGATTTCTATTAAAACTCTCTGACATCCTGAATACTTCCACCATCATTCCGGCAATTGGATTTACAGCAGGTATCTTCCTTTTACGCTGGATCGTTTTGAAATTATTCAAATATCCTGCTAACCCTTTGGTTTATATTGCACCTCGGGGGCTTATCACGATTCTGTTATTTTTATCAATCCCGGCCTCACAGCGTATCATACAAGTGGATCAGTCATTGATCACACAAATGATTCTCCTCAGTGCATTGGTGATGATGTTTGGTTTGATGAAATACAAAAAACCTTTAACTCCTTCCGTAGATGAAAGCAACCCGACTATTTAAGGAGTTTTTTAATAGTGAAAAAGCCGGCGGACTATTACTCATCTTTTGTGCAATTGCTTCACTTGTGCTTTCCAATGTTTCGTTTGGTGCTTCCTATCAAAAATTCTGGGAAAGCAGCATAGGTCCGTTTAGTATTAGTCATTGGATCAACGACGGACTCATGAGTATCTTTTTTTTGTTGATTGGTCTTGAACTGGAACGAGAAATTTATCATGGCGAATTGTCGAAACCCAAAGATGCTTTATTTCCTGTGTTTGGTGCGATGGGTGGCATGCTCGTTCCGGCATTAATATTTTTGTTGTTTAATTGGGGCTTGCCCACCCAATCAGGAGCTGGTATACCCATGGCCACGGATATTGCTTTTGCTATTGGAATATTGTCGCTGCTGGGTAATCAGGTTCCCACGTCCTTAAAACTTTTTTTAACGGCTTTGGCGGTGATTGATGATTTAGGCGCCATCATCATGATTGCCCTCTTTTATACACAAAGCATTATTTGGATAAAATTATTTTTAGCACTCGGTATCTGGGCTTTCCTACTGATTCTGAACAGGATGCGCATTCATCAATTATGGCCATATCTCATCTCCGGAATTGGAATGTGGATTTTAATGTATCAGTCTGGCGTACATGCTACGATCACGGGAGTGCTTCTGGCATTTGCCATTCCTTTTGGAAACGGCAGTCCAACATCACCATCGTACAAACTTCAACATGTTTTACATAAACCGGTAGCCTTCATCATTCTGCCCCTTTTTGCAATCGCCAATACGGCCATTCCGGTGAGCAGTGATTTGCGAGGTCTCATCTCCGAAGCTTCGGCTTTGGGTGTTGGAATGGGATTACTCATTGGTAAACCATTGGGCATATTTTTATTTTCCTTTTTCGCTGTTCAATCGGGTATTTGTAAACTGCCGGCTGACCTGAATTGGAAATTCATTTTAGGCGTTGGTTTTCTCGGGGGTATCGGTTTTACGATGTCCATTTTTATCACTCTTCTTGCATTTAATCAGGCTGAGCTGATACAAAATACCAAATTGGTTATCTTGCTATACTCCTGTTTGGCCGGCCTATTCGGCTGGACGATATTATATTTTGCATTGAAAAAGCGATTTGCTAAGTCCATTTCAAAAAAATCATAGCGCCTGTCATGTATCAGGGTGTGATGATTCCCACAAAGGCCAGAGAAGTGTTTTCCCAATAAAGAAAATCTAAACCATCAACCACTCCATCTCCATTTAAATCGGAGTTTTGGTAGTCCGCAGCAAACTGATTATTGACATTCTCCCATTCATTAAAATCTAACCCATCAATCACATCATCCTGATTGAGATCCCCGCTATAAAGGGCCCAAGAGCTTGAACTCAACTCCTTTAAATTGGACCCATAGGCATGATTCGCAGATGAAGTAAAATCGAAAGATAGTCCGGATATAATCTGCATCGGGGTAGCACTCCAAACCGGAATCGAATTTCGATGTTTTATTTGCAGGTATGCGAACTGATTGAATACCATTGGTGGAATCGGAACCTGAAACCATCCATTTCTGTGAATAAGTACTTTCGCACTGGCAATCAATGAATATGGAGCAGCAGGCTGATTCCAAATACACGTGATGGTATCACAGAGATTGGTATCTGACGATTGCCCTTGATAATATAATACCGGTGACATTTGTGGATGATCGAAATAACCTTCTATCCAAATTTTGCCATGCATAGTTGGAGTTAAAAAAGGGGTTTGATTAGACCACATTGGATATCCGGTATTACTGCTTTGACGAATACCCGGAGAGGGTGAATTTGATTGATAAGCAACATCGCCAACCAGATTCCCTGAACCTTCATCAAAGTGATACAATGCGGCTGTTCTTTGATCCGGTGAAAAAGCCTGAGTTGGGATAATAAAATTATTTTGGTAGCGAATGGTATCTGAAATTCGAAGTTCATCTATCCAGCCTTTGTAATAAAGTGATCCGACATAGTCGTGTTTCTCCGCACCCAAAACCAAAAAAGGATCCGAGTTGGGATAAGCAGTTGAGCGATTGTCGCGATAACTGATATTGCCGGTATTCGGGCTTGAATTCAGTTGGGCATCCAGTTGACCATCCACAAAAAGTTGAATCGCACCATTCGAAGATTTTCGGGTAATGGCAACATGATGCCAGTTGCCATCATCTACAACCATATTTCCGCAAATGCCACTCGTGACACCACTGATATTATTTTCGACCCCAAACATGATATGATGATTTCCAAGTGCCACACCGTAATCGCCAAAGTCACCCGGACCGAAAATATCACGATCAATGATGATATGCGCATAATACCAATTACTACCATCGCAAAATGTGGAAGCATTATCGCCAGGTAAAGCCTTCATCCACCATTCGATGGTAAAATCATGGGCTACATCCACAGCTCGTTGTGGATTGATAGAAATCTTCACGCGATCTACATCATTTTGTCCGGTAGCATTAAAAAATAATGAATGCCCCTGAGCACAAACCATCGCAGTAATAATAAAGTTAAAAATGCCCAATAAGAAAGATGCTTTCAAGAAAAGAAATGGAACAAAAATGATGCCTGAATTTGTACATTTCATGGTGAATCGCACTCAGGTTTTACTTCTTACACTGCCCTTTGCCTGACCTTTGAACACACAGGATATTTAACCCCCAAGGACGATTATCAAGGTTTTACTCCCATCGTTTTCCGTATCGGATATCGGCGTAAATATTAAAGAACATGGCACTGTTTGGCGCATTCACCATGATGGGAATTTTTTTCGTGTATATTTCTGCCGAAGCCCCTATTTCAACGCCAAAAAATGATTTTCGGGTTGGCGCATAATCAAAATAAAAACCTGAACGTAAAGCTAAACCGGGTTGCAATTTCACTTCACTAATACCTCGGTAAAAATAACTGCCTCCGATGATAGTTCCCTGGTTATTCAAATCAAGAAAAGATTCTTTGTTTTCTTCGGTGTAACGGTCGTAGGTACGAACATAGCCACTACCTTCAGGTACGAACATATCCAGATAATAGGGCTTTAAGAGTCCCAATGATATTCCGGCACCATACACCCAATGGATCTGTACATTTTTTTTATCAATCTTACCGGTGATTGGTTTGATATTCCCGTAACCGATTTTAAACTGATAAAAGTTATTGATTTTCCCGTATTTGTAAGCAATCGGTTTAATCTCGTTCGGATAAATGACCGCAAAATTCTCATTCAAGGTTTTGCTCTCTTTGGGATGCTTTTTTTCGGCCAACTCAATCCATAAAAAATTTGTGTGTGGCTGATCGACATCTTCCGTTTTAATAAATCCTCGATTCACAAATACACCCCAGCCATCAGAACATAAACGATAGCCCACCGACATCTCCTGGGTCAGTGGCAACAACTTCTTTTTGCGCCCTGTTTTTTGCTGGAGTAATTTTTCTTCTCTTTCTAAACGCTTGGCTTCGGCTGCTTGTTCACGGGCCGATGCCAATGAATCCCGCTTTAAGGCATTGGCGCTGCGCATGGAATCGAGCCGCAATTTATTGGCCATACGCATAGAATCCGTCGCGCTCATTTGAGCCTTCAGGTCCGTAAAAGCTGTTACGGCCATTAGTATACATATGAAACGAATGATTTTCAAGCGGATATCAAATCTAACGTAAATTTACCAAAATTGTGTCTATGACCTCAAAAATACTCTACAAAGGCGACTTACGAACAGAATGTGTCCATTTACAAAGCGGTACAGTTATTGAAACAGATGCCCCTAAAGATAATCAGGGTAAAGGCGAACGTTTTAGCCCGACTGATTTGGTTGCTACTGCCCTCGGTGCTTGTATGGTCAGCATCATGGGCATTGCCGGACGAACGCACAACATCGATTTAAGCGATGTATCTGTGGGTATTGAAAAAATCATGGTGGCCGATCCATTACGCAGAATTGGTGAAATAAAAGTTGAATTCAGTTTTCCTATGGATAGAATTTATACGGAGAAAGAAAAATTGATTCTTGAAAAGGCTGCTACTACCTGCCCGGTATTACTGAGTTTACATGAAGAAGTTAAAAAATCCATTGCCTTTAACTGGCCGAATGGATAATTCCGTTTTAGGATTTTAATTGCTCCCAGCTCCTAAACAGATAGCCGATTGGTTCTGTCTGATACAAACTTTGGTCTCGTCTGTATGAGCGAATCGGGATAAGCATGGGTCTGACATACAATTCACATTCGTAAAACCTGATAACCTAGGCCACATTCCAAACAACGTTTTTGATCACAATACATGGTTTTGAGTTGTAGTAAGGCTTGTGAGTCTGCTGCGTGTTCAACCGGAATTTTGCGCATTTTCCATTGCGAAATAATTTGATTGTCCTCATGTGGCAAAGCACTTAACCAATGCAGGGCACGCTCACACAGAAAATCCTTGGCATGGGCTTTTCCATAAACATAAACGAATGGAATCACCACATTGATGAGTAGTAATTGGATGAAAGAAGGGCCTGTTCGTTTTTCGCGTTCTTTGGAGGCTTCTGCAAAATGATAATGTGTCAGCCAATAACCCGAAACTTCGGCGTTAAACAAGGAGCTTAGTTTTTTAATATCGTCACAATCCAAAACTTCCTGAAGTAAATGCGAGGAACGATGAATCAATTGAGCAAATTGGGCAATCCGGATGCTGGGAAAATTGGCAGGTCTGAGGCGCAAGAACTTCCATTGATTTTTGGTCATCGGTTCCAGTTGATGTTTGATTCGATGAAACTCATAATCTTGTTGAAGTAACAAAGGATATTCATCCTCAAAATAATCATACAAAAATCCGGCTTGTCCGAATAACAATGCTTCCAAACGAAACAAACTGTTTTTATATTTTGATAAGAGTTTTAAGGGGGTTCGCCTGGCCAGATTTCGAAAAGATTCCCGGTTGATATGCAAACCAAAAGCGGTTGCCAATTCAATATAAAACACTTCCTTCCAGTCGCCCTGATGCTCATGTAAACAATTCAGAATGTCGATATTTCTCCTTTCCAATCGCTCTGCCAGCATGCGTTCTTTTTGTTTTTCTATAAAAATAGATGGGATACTTGCCAGATAGGTTTCACAGGGGATCCAATGACTTTGATTTTGTAACTGTTGATATCGTTGAATGTGTTGTAGATTTAAATAAGGCTTGAGTTCCAGGGTTGGAAAGGAAGAACCATCGGAAGTGCGGATTTCGGTATCGTGTTCATAAACCACATGCAAAATGAGCCGGGTATAGTTTTCATCATGCTGATGCTTATGTTTAAGCCAATCACTGCTACGGAGATGTAATTCCACATGACCCACCCAGCGGGTTTGTTGGATCAATATTTGGGCCTCCAAAAAATCCGGACCAGTATTTCGATTCCACTGACCCGGATGAATCACGATCATTTCCTGTCCATCGGTTGTCTGTAATTTTTTATCACTGGCATATAATCGGTGTTGCCATAAATATTGAAGAAGATGTTCTTGCATACCTCTTTGCCACGGTTTTCAAGTATGAAATTGCCACATAAAAATGTTATCCTAAAAAGGAATGATGGATCAGGCAATAAATTGAGCCAATGTGCCCATTTCGGCTTTGAACCGCAACATAGGAATGATCTCAATAGCAGCTATTTAGGTGGATGAAACATGATGGACACCGATTCCATTTCTGTCATTGTCTACGCTAGTCCGAATTTATCTTCAGCAGTTCCGCACGCGCCGTGTCTGTGACCCGTGCCCAAACTGGCAAGGGATAATTATCCATAATAAATTGTGGGCGTTTTGGAATGGAATGTATTCCTGATTGATGTTATTAAATAAAGGCGCGGGTTACAAACCAGCGCCAGCTGAGGCATCAAAGCAAACGCACCAAACTACTCAAAAGATTTCAGTAGTTTGGTGCGTGCAAAAATGGTAGTTCCTAATGAAGGACCATGAATTTATACGTTTTTACTCCTTGATCGTCTTGAATGTTAGCAAAGTAGAGTCCGTTCAACCATGCTTTTACATCTATATTCAGTGTATTTTCGTTGAAAACTGTCTCAAACACTTTCTTGCCTTTTAAATCCGTAATCAATACTTTTTTCGTGCCTTTCAGCATTGAATTTGTTATCGAAACTACAGTACTCGCTGGCGATGGATAAATTGAATACTCAAATATTTGGTTTACTGGCTCCGAAGAACTTGCGTTCTGCATTTTACCCCAAACAGGATAAAAGTTGACTTGTTGTACACAGCAGTTATCGAAGAAATACTCCATAGTTAAATTTTCTCCGTTGTAAGGAATTGGGTTAAACGGTGGATAGTAAATCAAAGGAGAACCTATGTTACCGGATGAATAATCTTTTTATACAATAAGTTGCCATTGCATTCATTTTGCCCGAAGTAATTCAAATTAAGAGTGGGGCTATTTCCCTGAACTGGTCTGAAAGAGTATGTATGTGCTTGGTTGGAAATAGAATTCACGAACGATAGTCTTCGAAATTACCTGGCCATTACATTCTTTAAATACATCAATGGATAGTGCATAAGATTTGCCTGGTATGAGTGGACACATATTCGTTACATCAATAGGAACTACTGGCCCTGGCAAGTAGCCTGTACTGCATATTCCAGTCCATGGTGCTGGTGGATTTAGCTCGTGTAAAACCCATCGGTAGCTACTAATATTGGTAGGCATACAACTTAAATCTGTAAATACATAAGGCTCTAATGCACAATAGTATCCGGTAGTTCAAGCAAGGATTCAAGCAACAGTGTCTTCTATTACTTGAATTGGATATGTTCGACTGCATCCATCGTTTTGAACAGTAACAGTAAAATTTTGAACAACGTTGTAGGGCTCTACATTGGTACGAGTTTGATACATACCCATCATTCCAGGACCGTTGTGGAGCAGTATTGGGATACTGGCAAACACGGCGTCGTAGTAAAGGAATAGATACATTGATGCATGTTGTTCACATGGAGTGTATGTGCCAGGCTGACGGAGGTTTGGAGCGACTTTGAATTCTTGAACATAGGTGGCACTTGAGTTTCACCACCACATTCATAGAATACATCTATTGAAAGTGCATAATCTTGGCAAACAGATATAGCACTGATTTCACGTTTATAGGCTGAACTGGTCCTAAATAAGCTGTGAGCAGTGCCTGTCCATGGGGCACTGATTTAGTTTATGATACCCATCTGTAACTTGAACACGCTATCCATATTTACATTGGTGATTATATCTTCGTCCTCACAATAAATTGGATTCAACACAAAACAAGGATTTAATGGACCGCATAAATTATAAGTTGGACGTCCACTAAAAGAGGTGTGTATTTTATATAACTACTGTAAAAACATCCTGCCCTACATTAACTGTTGATGTTGTTTGAGTAGCATTTCGTTCACAGCAATTTACACTACCAGCTGAGTTCATTTTTAAGACAAGAAAATCTGTTGGCAGGGGTACTCTCATGTTTTTGGCACCAACAGCAATATAATGACCATCACTTGTCGCTAACACGAAATTTATTTTTCTAACGAACTTGGCTCGCCATAATTCTTGGACCACAAGATTATTGTTGCAAGATTCCTTCGAAAACAAAAGCCGATCGCATTCACATGTTTCGGCAATAAACTACCGATCTATAATCCAGCTGAAAGTATTGCGCAGCAAGTTATAAACTATATTAGAAGAAACAGATAAATTATTATTTAAATTAATCGAATCAATGATTGGTCTCTTGAGCAAGAACCAGATAACCGGACCCTTTATAATGCACATCCACCTCCAGCCAGCAAGATATCTAAATCGTTGATGATTGTACCATTGGACATATAACTTGACAGAAAGTTTCATGATGTTAGACGTGGAGAAAGATCGTGCAACACAAGTACTCCTAGCCATCCCAGTTATCATGTTGACATCTTAAAGATGAAAAGTCGGCCAATTGGTCAGCCACTGACATTTACAATAAAACCATCGGTTACCTACGGGAATGACGGATCATCCAGCTATATATATTCAATGTGATACCTACGACAACCTCGACTCAGAGAGATTATTTAAATGATTAGAGCCATTGTTGAAGATATTGAATGACTGTAGCATTACGCCGTTAGAATTGAACCTAGAAATAAACGCGCATTTCCTAGTTGCCGGGGGTAAGCACAATTGTAATAAAGTTTAACGAAGGGGGGTGAAGCGTTTTACTAACTCATATGCAGGCGGAGGTCGTTGGGCTGATCGTTTCAACACAGCTTGTCTTGTTGATTACGATTTACTTTACCAAACTACGATGTCGTTGCAGTTGGAAGGGAGCAGGTGGAAATACCTCACATGCGAAGTGCTTCATCGCGAGGGCTGACTCACCATAGGCAAACAAATTGTGTTTGAGCGGTCATCATCTTGGGATGAAAAACAGCAACAGTGCATTACTTTCATTTTGTTTTAAGGTGAAGAATGAATCAATTCAAATTTCTAACAGGCGCTAGGATAACCCAGCGTCATGTAATAACGATGTATACCTATGTAACAAGTGAGGTAATTTAAGTAACTTCTGGTCCTGTACGTTTACGAAGTTTTGAGTGAACCTTGGGGGAATATGATTCTAGTATTTTTTCCCGCTCGCGGCTTTGTATGCTATGCAGTTCGGCACGCGCGGCGTCTGTGACCCGTGCCCAAACTGACGAGGGATAATTATCTATAAACAAATTTTGGCGTTTAAATGGAATGTATTCTATTGATTTACAATAAAGGCGTAAACCCCGCTGAGCATTGGGTTATAATACCGATTTGATATTTGTACAAGACCAAATCTCATTGGTATAAATCATGATTGAAAAATGAGTCAACCATATTTTATGGTATCAATCCCAGCCTTTTTTTTACTGCTTCCGACTCTAGTTCACGTATCGCATCATGGGCTATCCAACGAGCGGATCGGCTACCTTGGGCAAGAATTTGATGGGCTGCTGCAAGGGCATGTGGATGCAGAAAGGTATTTCGTTTCCCTATTTGACGCAAACACCAATTGAGTGCTTTTTTTACAAAATTCCGCTCATCACCCGCTTCCTCTTCAATTCGTTTTAAAAATTGTAAACACATATCATCCGACTCCTTTTTGTGATGCACCGTGTATTGTACCATCAGCACAAATCCACATCTTTTTACAAATTCTTCGTGGTGATAGGAGTAAGCAAATGCTTTTTCGAGATAATAAGGTGTTTTGTGAAAGAGGTTGGTACAGACCTGATCGCAGATATCCCACGAATAAAATTGATGGGTCCAGGAATCCATTTCTTCAGCGCTAAAAAGTTTGGGATCAGCCAGCATGGAAGCCAATATCATCGCTTCATGAATATTGCTTTGCCAAAGGGTTTTTGCGAGTATATGATGATCGCTTTGCTTTTTCAGGCTTTTACTCATGTCTCGTAATACGGGTAAACTTATCCCTAAAGTATTGTCGTTGCCAATGGCAAAACGTTTCATACCAGCCTGATTGGCTTTGTTTTCCAGGCTACGCAGATGGGCCAGAATTTGTTGGGCTGTTTGCATGTCGATCCTTTTTTCCTTGGTGATTTTTTCCGGTATAAGGAACTAATCATTTTCGTCCAGACTAAAAATTTGCTCCAGGGGTTTCTCAAACACACGGGCAATTTTGAGTGCCAACACAGTAGAAGGTACATATTTGTTTAACTCCATGGCGTTGATGGTTTGTCGGCTCACAGATACCAATCTGGCCAATTCTTCTTGCGTGATGCCTTTGATCGCGCGTTCAACTTTGATACTATTTTTCATCGGAGATTGACTTGGTGTGGCGATAAAGGACATAATTAAAACGCACAATAAACAGTATGATGACTGTGAACATATTGTAGAGCATCACATTCAAAAAGCCCATACCATAAATCAGCAGAAATGACAGCAAAAGTAAAACATAGTTGAGCAATACTGCCCATTGCAGGGAGGATAAACGAAGCTGTGCAATGAATTCATCTTCTTTTTGTTCGCGGCTAAAGGCAATTAGTAAGGCCCCGATGATAAATCCAAGACCGGCTATCGTATTGCTGATATTGGTTTGAACCATTTTCATCCATTGAGATTCACCCATCAGTTCTTGCGAATAAATGGCAAAGACCTTCGTATTGATTTCAAAATCACCGAAGCCGGATAAAAGGAGAATGATACTAAAGAGGGTAGCCGGAATAAAAATGAGCCAGCCAATTTTTTTGTACTTGTAAGGAAGCATGAGATAAGGTTTCATAGAATTTTATTTTTATCAAATGTATGGTATGCTTTACATTTTGTCGTGTTTTATTTACATAAAGTAAAGTTAAATAGACAAAAAAGCAACTCCAGACTAAAAATCTAAGCGTAAAAAAATGGATGAATTGTTTAGAAACAGCGCTCCGGCGTATTTTGGAAACCTTGATTCCTTTGTGGGCTGATAGATTACCTCAGCCTGAGCTCAATGACCCTATGATGTTTCGAATGGGATCTTGGTCTGTCGTTTATATCTTCTGATGCAGATGCCTGTTTAGGTAACAAGTAATGATTACCAATCCTTTTCCAACCGAACGGCCTGCCCTTTGCCTTTTTCTTTTTTCTCTTTGAGTTTTTTCTCTTCCTGATTTAAGGCATTCAAAATCTGATCAGCCTGCGCTTTACTGAGTTTGCTGGGCATTGGTTGAGGTTTTTGATCTTGCTTTTGTTCGTTTTGCTTTTTCGGATCCCCTTGTTCATCCTGATTTTCAGGTTGATTGTCAGGCTTAGGTTCATTCGGTTTCTGTTGGTCTTTGTTTTGCTGATCTTTATTCTGTTGGTCCTTGTTTTGTTGGTCTTTGTTCTGCTGATCTTTATTTTGTTGATCCTTTTGTTGATCCTTGTTTTGTTGATTCTGTTTTTGCTGCTCTTCTTTCTTTTTCATAGCCATGGCATAGGCCAGGTTGTATCGACTATCTGCGGAATTCGGATTTTGGCGCAAAGCCTCTTTAAAATATCCAATGGCTGCATCCCATTTTTTTTGCTCAAAATAGGTATTGCCAATATTATGATTACTGGCCGAACGCAGCTGTTTATTGCTACTTAATTTTTGACTTTCCTGGTATTTTTTGACCGCCGCCTCGTAATTTTTTTGCTGATACAAAGCATTCCCCAAATTATAAATGGCTTCTGTACTTTTTTTCTTCTTCAAGGATTGTTCGTACAAGTCAGCCGCTTCTTTGTACTTACCTTGTCCATATAATTTATTACCCTTGTACAATTGTGCATCCCGCTGCTGCGCAAACAGATTTCCTGAATTCAAACAGCTGAATGCAGCAATCAAAAAGTAAAAATATGTTCGAATTCCGTACTTCATTTTATAACATTTATCGAAGCGGTTTTTTTTCCGGGATCATCGGCTCAATCAACAGTAGTAACAAGGAGAATCCCAGAAAATATTGAAAGTAAGAGTCATAATCCGTAAAAATACTGTCCCCAAAATTCTTTTGCTCTGTGCTGCTGATTTGTGTGCCCAGTGTATTCGCTACTTGTTCGGCATTTTGTAATCGTTGATAAATGCCCTGTGCCTTAGAAGCGATATCACTTAATATTTCCTCGTTGAGTTTGCTGATGACGTCTTTACCTTCGGCATCCACCTTATTCTGATGGGTTTCTTCATCCCAAATCGGACTGCCCTCCGGCGATCCAATACCGACTGTATTAATCATGATTCCCTCCGAGACAGCTTGTTTAACCGCATCACTGACGCCTTCATCATGGTCTTCTCCATCGCTAATCAATACAATACTTTTATACTTGGTTTCTTTGGCATTAAAACATTGTCTCGACATGTCGATCGCCTCTCCCAATACGGTCCCTTGTGTAGGAACCAAATCGGGGTTTGCAGTGGATAGATTCATTTTGAGGGCCGAAAAATCAACGGTCAATGGAACAGAAACATATGCCCTCCCCGCAAATAATACCAAACCCACACGATCGTTCCCTAATTTCTCCAATAAACGGTAAATCAGGAGCCGTGCTTTTTCAAGACGGTTCGGACTCACATCTTTGGCCAGCATACTCTTACTGACGTCCAAAGCAATCATCACATCAATGCCTTTGCGACTGACTTTTTCCGAACGTTTTCCGGCTTGTAAATTGGCTAATCCGACACCGATTGCCGCCAATGCCATCATCACCAGGGTAAAACGAATACCTTTTCGCCATAAACTATGTCCGGGCATCAGAGATTCAACACGCTGAATATCACCGAACTTTTTGATTTGTCGTTTGCGATAGGATAGGTAAATGAGATAGATCCCACCCAATACAAGGGGCACCAATAATAACCAAAAGAAGGACATGTACTGAAATCGCAGCATGGGCAACAAAATTAATCGCCAACGGCTTTGTTTATTAGGCTTTAGGAAGTTTTAACACCATGCCTTCAAGCGGCACACAATAATCATTATATATACTTTTACTATAATGGTATAAATAAAATAGATGATTAATTCCTTGCATGGAAAGCGCTGTATGTGTTTTACGACTTACTTTTGTCTTGAATATAAAATCCTAAAACAATGGCTTACTCTGAAAAAGTGATCGAACACTATAACAATCCTAAAAACGTAGGAACACTGGATAAAGCAAAAAATACAGTGGGAACGGGTTTAGTAGGTGCTCCTGAATGTGGTGATGTCATGCGTTTACAAATTGAAGTGGATGAAAGCACCGGTATCATCAAAGACGCTAAATTTAAAACTTTCGGATGTGGTTCTGCGATTGCCTCCAGTTCAGTAGCCACTGAGTGGTTGAAGGGTAAAAGCATCGACGAGGCCATAACGATTGACAATATGGATATCGTGGAAGAATTGAATTTACCACCCGTTAAAATCCACTGTTCTGTTCTGGCTGAAGATGCCATTAAAGCTGCTATTAACGATTATCGCGTTAAAAATGGTCTACCGGCACTTGAACTGGAAGAAAAAGTTGTTCATTAATCCGAACACATCAAACTTAAGCTTTTAATCCCTTCGGGGATTTTTTTTTGCCCTCAGGCGTTTCTACGATTCTTTAGCTAAACTAGGGGCTGCTGGTTATCTCACTGGCGCTTCAAATTTAAGAAAGCGTTCAAGGGATAGCCCCGCACGTACGGGGCATCCCTTGGACGGTGACGCCAAAGTTGAAGATGCCAGTGAGGCCCCTGTTAATGAGAGATAGCAAAGCTTTTCGAATGATAAAGGGGGCCATACCGTAGAAGTTTGATGATTCATGTGTTTGTTTCGAGATTTGGTAACGGTATGAGAAATGAAAATCAAGAAATGAACTGCAAGTATATTGAAGTGTTAGTGGCAAGGGCAAAAAATAAAATACGTAGAATTGGATGAATTATATACGCATAATATGCGGATTTTATTTGATTGTGCGGAGATTAAATGCTACTTTAGACGCATAATTAGCGGAGAAAAAGAATTATGTATTTATACAACAAAAAAAATTGGCCAATTTTTGAATGGGACAGTGAAAAACTTTTACCATTGCTTGCGTATGTAAGAAACAGACAAGGCAAACTTATTGGGAAAATGGGAGCATTGGGATTTGAACTACGCAATGAAGCTAATCTTGAAATTTTAACTCAGGAAATTATAAAATCTACTGAAATAGAGGGTGAATTTCTCGACAGAGAACAAGTAAGGTCTTCAATTGCGAGACGATTAGGATTAGATATTTCAGGATTAGTATATTCTGAACGTAATGTTGACGGAATAGTTGATTTGATGATTGATGCAACCGAGAAATATGAACAAGAACTAAATAAGGAACGATTATTTTCTTGGCATAAATCTCTGTTTCCAACTAGACAAAGTGGAATGTACAAAATTATTGTTGGAAACTGGCGTGACGATTCAACCGGACCAATGCAGGTTGTGTCTGGAGCTATAGGCAGGGAAAAAGTTCACTATCAAGCACCACCAGCGGCTCAACTCGAAAATGAGATGCGGATATTTTTCGATTGGTTTAATTTAGAACAAAATACTGATTTAGTACTTAAATCAGCAATTGCACATTTATGGTTTGTGACACTTCACCCTTTTGAAGATGGAAACGGTAGAATTTCAAGAGCCTTAAGTGATATGCTTCTAGCTCGTTCTGATGAGCAATCGTACCGATTTTATAGTATGTCAACACAAATCCGCAAAGAAAGAAATGCCTACTATGACATATTGGAAAAAACTCAAAAAAGTGGTCTAGACATTACCAATTGGCTCGAATGGTTTTTGAATTGTTTATTACGTTCTCTTGAGAATTCTGAATCGCTTCTTGAGAAAATAATTTACAAACACACTTTTTGGTTAAAACACATTAGAGTTAACATTAATGACAGACAAAGAAAAATCCTAAATATGCTGATGGACGATTTTGAAGGAGTTCTAAATACTACAAAATGGGCAAAGATTGGAAAATGCTCCCAAGACACTGCTTTGCGAGACATTCAAGATTTAATTGAAAAAAGAATTTTGACAAAAAGTGAACAAGGAGGTCGAAGTACAAATTATGAAATGAAAAAAAATGAATTTTAATAGCCCCTGCCACTAACAGCACCTACCCAAAAGGCGGGCTTTCGTCTTCGCATGAATATTGAAAAGTAAAAGAATCATCAATTTTTTAAAGTAATTTCGTTTTCAAACTCCCGCCCTTCGGGTAGCTGCAAACCGAAATGAGAAATTACCGTGCATTTGAAAAAGCGAAATTCACACTTGAATGTAATGATATCAACTACTTTCACGTTAAACAGCAGCCCCTAAATAAAATCTCATGCTCATTACGTTGAGCCTGTCAAAAATCATTGATCGAATAAAGGAAACGGGTTTATACACCAAACTGATGCAAGTGATGATCCAGGTGTTTATACATGAGATTGTTCCATTCGCTACCACTCATTACACCAAAGGAGTGGGATTCCTTCCCGTCAAAATGCGTCTGACCTAATTGTTGGGTTTGCCGGATGAAAGCAATGAGACGGGTTTTCTCCGCTTCAAAATTTTTATCTTCCTTCATCACAAATTGCGGAGCCGTGCTGCTATTGTGTTTGTAAGGCACCTCATTCACAACAGATTTTTTGATAAAGGTTTTCAATATCCAACGCATGAATGCACCCGGTTTAGGATGTTTGTTTTCGTAAATCATTTCATAGGTCACTGAACAGTGTGCCAACATTTGTGCTACACTCATTTTGCCCCATTGAGCCGGCGTTTGAGGGGTCAATTTTTCGATACGTGAAATGACGGCCTCGCTCACCTCAGCCTGAAATATATTGGGTAATGCCATAAATATGGATGGGTTTAATCGTGAAAAAATCTTATGCTCCGATCATCAAAGGCATAATCAACATGAGTAAATCTTCGTGGTCTTTTTTATCAACCGGACGAATAATGCCTGCACGGGTTGGGGTGCTCAATTCAAATTCAATTTCCTCCCCTTCCAAAACCACGATCAGTTCAATCAGCAATCGGGCATTGAAAGCAATTTTCATGTCTTCGCCGTTATACTGACATTGCATACGTTCGTTTCCTTCAAAAGAAAAATCGACATCCTGTGCATACAAATGCAAACTATTGCCCTGAATGTCCAGTACCACCTGATTGGTGAGTTTGTTTGAGAAAACACTTACCCTTCGTAATGCACTTAAAAACTCGAGTTTGTCGATGGTGAGTTTGTAAGGATTATCGGCTGGGATAACAATTTTATAATCCGGGAATTTGGCATCAATCAGGCGACAACTGAGTTGTAAGTTTTCGCTGTTCACAAACAAGTGATTTTTATTGTATGCCACCGTGATTTCAGTGGATTGATTCAAGTTGTTTTTCAGTTGATTCAGGGCCTTTTTAGGAACGATAAAGGAATCCGATTTCGGGCAATTCACATCCGATTTAACGCAACGCACCAAACGATGGGCATCCGTAGCCACCATGGTCATATTGTTTTTTCCTAATTCAAAAAATACCCCATTCATGGCCGGGCGCATGTCATCATGGTTAACGGCAATGATGGCTTTACTAATTCCATCGCTCAACTCCTTGGCCGGCATGGTAAATTCGGTTGCATTATCGGCGCTTGGTTCAGTCGGGAAATTATTGGCGCTTTCACCTACAATTTTATACTTACCCTGCTCGCTGGTAATATCTATACCAAAATCTACGGTGCTGATATCGAATGTTATGGGCTGTTCCGGAAGATTTTTGAGGTATTCGGTCAAAACTTTGGCCTGCACACATAATTCTCCCTGATCGCCGGATTGAATAGGAATGCGCACTTTCATCGTTGTTTCGAGATCCGTGCTAACCACTGTGAGTTGGTTATTATCTATTTGAAACAAAAAAGACTCTAGGATGGGCAGTACATTATTATTACTGATGATGCCGCCTATACTTTGCAGATTTTTGAGCAGGGTGCCTGAAGAAACGATAAAACGCATGAATTTTTTTTAATTGAGGTGACAAATATAGCGTGTTCTGTGCGAATTTTTTATCCAGTACCCAAACATAACGCCTCTGTAGCAGATTGCCTGTTTCCTGCTGTATTGTACTTTCGGAAATTCATTACCTTAGCAACTTATGGGATTGTTTGACAAATGGTTTGGCGGGGCCTCCAAAGAAGAAAAAGCGCCCCCTTCCGCTCCGATGATTCGTTTTGGCCGTTATTCGGATAACAATAAATCATTGGCCAAAACCAAAAGGTGGTTTGAGGCTGAAGATTTGTTTAAAGCCAAAAAATTTAACGAATCCATAGAGGCTTTTTTCGATTATCTGCGTGATGAGGAAGCAGACAATGTACAACTGAAAAAAGAAGGGGCTTTTTACAGTTTCGAAATTTATCAGGGTACTAAAATTGTCAAAGGCCTTATCAATGAACAGGAAATTACAGCTTCCGTTTCGCTGGCCCGTATGGAAAAACCTTCCGTTCCGGTGATGCGACGTTTATTGGAACTGAACTATAGTTTGTATTATAGCCGTTATGCCCTGCAAGGCGATAAGCTGTGTATGTTGTTTGATACCCCAAAAGATACTGCGAGCCCGAATAAACTGTATTACGGCCTGAAGGAAATCGCCACCAAAGCCGATAAACAGGACGATTTGCTCATAACCGATTTTAATACCCTGCAGGCGGTGGACGACTCCCATGTGACTTTTTTTCCGGAGCAGGAAACCGAAACGAAATACCGTTATTTTCAACATTGGATTCAGTCTACCTTAAAACGGGTGGAAGAACTGAATCAGGATAGTTTCTCCGGCGGAATTGCTTATTTGTTGCTGACCTTGCTTTACCGCATCGATTACCTCATTACACCGGAAGGGAAATTGCTGAATGAAATTGAACGCATCAATAATTTGTATTGGAGCAATAAGGAAGAAAAAACTTCGGTCGAACGCAATCAAATTCTGAAAGATGCTTTTCATAAATTACTGGCCTGGCCCAAAGAAGAAGTGGTCAAATACTTTTATCGTTCCCGGGCGAGTTTTGCCATTACGATGCCCAAACCACATAGTGCCATTGCGGATAGTATACGCTCTGCCAACGAAAATATGTTTTGGTATCGTGATAATAATTATGCAGATATCGCCATAGCAGTGATGGAATATGGATTGGCTTATGCACAGTATTCGTATAGTTTACCCAAACCGCTTAGCGACTTTTTTGATCTGATGATGGAGATCAATAACCCCATCTTCTATGCCGATTTAGGGGCTACACACCATTTACTGCAAAACGATCGGCCTTCGGCCGATCGTATCACCCAACGAATCGAAGAAATTATCCGGCCTTTCAGCGATAAATATCCTAAACTTCATCTCGACACTTCCAAACTGAACTTCAATTCAATACTGGAATTTCAACTCTCTTTTTTGACTGAAATCGAAAACCTTAATTTTGATTCACCCCCGCATCAAACGGCATGACACTCAACGAAATCATCGATACATACAAAACCGCAGTGATTCAAATCGCTACGCAACAATCTACCGGAAGCGGCTTTTATTTGCCCCATTACGACCTAATTGTCACCAATCATCATGTTGTTCGGGACAACGCCGAAGTAACCATTAAAGGGAAAAACTTCGAAAAACAATTTAGTCGTGTTCTCTTTACGGATTCCAAATACGATCTGGCTTTTTTAATGCCCCCGCATGGTGTCGCGTTTCCCGATATTCAAGTGGGCGATTATCATGTGCTCCGCGATGGAGATGAAGTGCTGGCCATGGGTCATCCGTATGGATTAAATTATACTTCCACCCAGGGTGATTAGTCGCGTGGACCGTATCCAAAATGGATTAAAATATATTCAAATTGATGCCGCCATCAATCCGGGTAATAGCGGTGGGCCACTTGTCAACCAGCAAGGAGAAGTCATCGGCGTGAATACCTTCATTATTCGGGGTGGTGATAACCTGGGATTCGCTGTTCCTTCTGAACAACTTAAAACCGCTTTGGATGAATATGTTCCTCTGCGCGGACAAGCCGTGGTGCGCTGTCACTCCTGTTCCACGCTCGTGAGCGAAACAAATATTGATGGGGAATATTGTCCTAACTGCGGTGCCAAAATTGAATTAATCCCGCAAAAAGAAAAACAAATTGAAGTCAGCGGAATTGCTAAAACCATCGAAGATATTTTACAAAAGCTGGGTAAAGATCGCGAACTGTCCCGGGTGTCTACCAATAACTGGGAAGTGAAAGAAGGCAGTGCCACCATACGAATCAGTTATAACCCCGATAATTATTTCGTAGTAGGTGACGCCTTTTGTGTCAACTACCCAAACAAAATATCGGTGCGGTATATGAATACCTTTTGCGCGAAAACAACCAAATGAAAAGTATGCTCTTCAGTGTCAATCAACAGGATATTGTATTGAGTTCCTTGACTTACGACATGGACATGACCGCCGAAAGTGGCGAGGAAATGTTGAGTGCCTTATTAAAAAAGCGGATTTTTACGACAATACCCTCATGGAACAATTTGGCTGTACCCCGCGTTTGGAAGAAAATTAAGCGTGGGTATTTCGATACAAATTTCTGCGGAGCACCTTATACCGATTGAGAGAATTGGTCTATTTTCCAATTCGTATTACTAATTTCTATTACTTCGTATTCAATATTTCTTCAAGCTTTATCGGATTTTGTCGTGTATCACATACAGATAAAATATAAATCATATCTGGCTTGATTCCGTAAACAATATAATAATCCCTTACGATTCTCCATTTTGTATCCTTTCTGTTGGTCGGCTTTCCAACTTCAGGATTTATTTTAAGTGAATGAATGGCTGCTTTGATTAAAAAAATAATTTCTGACTATATAAGTTTGATTGGTTACGTTGGTTCCAATACGTAAATAAATTATTTCTCTCTTGGGAAGCCTCTTTTGACCACACTACTTTTCTAACCATTTTTCCGCCTCTTGATCTGCTTCTTCTTCCGTTAAAAAATTGCCCTTTTCTATTTCCTCTTCACGAGAATTCAACAAATTCATTTGCGAATCTGTAAATACATAACGCTCATTGCCAGAAGGTGAAACCTGTAATAAGCGATAAATTTCATCCAAAATTGTATCGTCTTCAAATGTTTCTAAACAATCCAACACTTGTTGTTTCAACGCTTGATTAGACATCGTCTTTGTTTCTAACGAAATTAGATTCTTTTTATGTTGTTTCCAAACTTTTCCAAACGCATAGGTGAGATATCATATGCTTTGAACTTTAAATCAGGACTGCTGGTTATCTTGGAAGTAGTTAATATCCATCCTTGATGAAGTGAATTATGTTCAAATAGATGCACTGGAATTATTCATTATCTCCTGGATATGTTTGCTTTTATTCCCTGTTTTTCACTTCTTTGTTGTTCATGCAATTCTTTAGGCTTTCCTGAGAATCTAAAATTTCAGTTACAGCATGGTCCACGTTCACATACGAATTAGTTTTGAACGATTTCTCATGAAAAGGGTTCTCACAGGCATCTTTAACTTCTGCATCATCGCCCAAAGGCTATCGCTTTAAACCTTCATTGTATTTGACGCATCTTTGAGATTTACAGATCAAATGCCTTGTTTTCCACTCGTCATTCCTATAGGACATTGGTCCAATTCATTTCCACCAACACCATATACATCCACTATCTTTGTTCAAAATTTAAAAGATGTTCTTTGTATTTCTAGGGCTGGTGTTAATCATCGTTGCTCCGCGTTTTATTACTAAAATTCCCCGGGTCGAAAATATGGGGCGTCTCATCGGTGGTATCCGTGCATTGGGATTTATAGTCATTCTCGTTGGTTTACTCAGTTCCTGTGTTAAACAAATTGATGCCGGTTATATTGGCGTCCAATCACTGTTTGGTAAGATTCAAAAACGGGTCCTTCACAGCGGATTAAATGTCGTGAACCCTTTTGTGCAAATTCGACATCTCGATACCCGTACCCAAAATTATACCATGAGCGGGGTTCATGATGAAGGCGATAAAGGGGGTGATGATGCTATTCGTGTTCTCACCCGTGATGGCCTGGAAGTCACCATCGACTTGTCTGTACTCTATCGCTTAAATCCCGAAAAAGGCCCGGACCTGATTCGTAGTATTGGTATCGATTATAAGGATAAAATTATTCGCCCGGTTTCCCGTACAAAAATTCGCGACAACGCCGTTTATTATGATGCGGTTGAATTATACTCCACCAAACGAGATGAATTTCAACAAAAGATTTTTCAAAGCATCGAAAAAGAATTTCAATTGCGCGGACTGATTCTTGAAAATTTATTGGTTCGAAATATCACGCTTCCGCAAACAGTGAAATTGACCATTGAAAGTAAAATCAATGCCGAACAGGAAGCGCAGAAAATGCAATTTGTTTTACAAAAAGAAAAACAGGAAGCTGAACGTAAAAGGGTGGAAGCTCAGGGTATTGCCGATTATCAACGCATCATTGGTGAAGGCCTCAGTGATAAACAATTGAAGTACGAACAAATTAAAGCTTACCGCGAACTAGCTGCATCTGAAAATAGTAAGATCATCGTCATGCCGCAAAGTGGTAATATTATTTTAGACGGACGACAATAAGTCAGGAAACCAGCATCGAAATTTGGGGCTGCTGGTTATCTCACTGGCGCTTCAAATTTAAGGAAGCGTTCAAGGGATAGTACTATGGTACAGCCCTTGGACGATGACGCCAAATTTGAAGATGCCAGTGAGAAGTGAAAATCAAGAAATAAACTGTAAGCTTATTGAAGTGATTTGACAAATTGCCGTGCATTTAAAAAAGCGAAATTCACCCCTGAATGTACTGATTTCAAATACTTTCACATTAAACAGCAGCCCCGAAATTAATAATCAAGAACTTGTTCTTCCACAGTTTCCGGTAAGGTCCGAAAATCATACTCCTGATTTCGAAGTTGTGGCTCATACCCGGCCTGACGAATGGCTTCCTGAATGGTCTTAAAGGTAAATCGATGTGGGGCTCCGGCAGCACTCACTACATTTTCTTCCAACATAATGCTGCCAAAATCATTGGCGCCCGCATACAAACAAACCTGGGCAATTTCCTTTCCAACGGTCAGCCAGGATGCCTGAATATTTTTGATATTGGGTAACATGATTCTGCTCATCGCAATCATACGGATGTACTCTTCACCCAATATATTATTTTTTGTTCCCCGAATACGACGCAATAAGGTTCCGGTATCCTGAAAAGTCCATGGAATAAATGCCAGAAACCCTTTAGCCGAAGCTGGTTTTTCGCTTTGTACCTGACGAATATCCACCAAATGCTGAAAACGTTCTTCCAAGGTTTCTACGTGTCCAAACATCATGGTGGCCGAGGTAGTAATATTTAAACGATGGGCTTCACGCATCACATCCAACCATTCCTTTGCCCCACACTTGCCTTTTGATATCAATCGCCTGACCCGATCATTGAGGATCTCTGCACCTGCACCGGGTAAACTATCCAAACCGGCTTCCTTTAAAGCTTTGAGGACTTCATGGTGGGTACTTTTTTCAAGCTTGGTAATATGCGCAACCTCGGGTGGTCCTAAGGCATGTAAACGAATATCCGGGTAAAGGGCTTTTAATTCACGAAAGAGGTTCACGTAAAATGATAATCCCAATTCGGGATGATGTCCGCCTTGCAACAATAACTGATCGCCACCCCATCGAATGGTTTCCTCAATTTTAATTTTATACGTGGGAATATCCGTTATGTAAGCTTCCTCATGACCGGGGATGCGATAAAAATTACAGAATTTACAATTCGCCAAACAGACATTGGTTGTATTGACATTCCGATCGATTTGCCAGGTGACCCGATTTCCCGGAACCTGCTTCATTCGCAAACTGTGGGCTACATGCATGAGTTCAGACAATGGGGCATGTTGAAAAAGAAAGAGACCTTCTTCCACACTTAAAAATTCAAGCCTCAAAGCCTTTTGATAGAGTTCCTGCAAATTCATGGGCCAAAGTTAATATGCAATACGCAGTGATGATGTTCGCGTGCGCTATTTTATCGCAGCAATCACTTCATCGCTCATCGGATCGGTTCCGGGTGCGAATACAGCAACCAATTTCCCGTTTTCATCAATCAGGTATTTCTGAAAATTCCATTTGACGGAATTATCACTGAATTGATTGTATTTCTTTTGCGTCAGCCAAACATACAATGGATGCATGTTTTTTCCCTTCACGGCAATTTTAGCAGCCATCGGAAAGGTGACTCCATAATTTTTCTGACAAAACGATTTGATATCCGCATTGGATCCAGGCTCCTGAAACATAAAATTGTTGGATGGTAATCCAATAATGACCAAACGATCTTTATATTGATTGTACAATTTCTGCAAGGCTTCATATTGCGGGGTATAACCACATTTGGATGCCGTGTTGACAATAAGAATTTTTTTGCCCTTGTACTTCGATAAGTCTATCGTACCGCCTTCCAATGATTCTATTTTAAAATCATAAATGGATTTAGTTTGAGCATCGAGCGCTTTTGGCGCGAAAAGAAATGAAAACATGAGCAGTGCAAGTATTTTTTTCATGATTTAAAATTAAAAAACAAATGTACCCTTTTTGATCATCTCATTTCATAGACTTCCTACATACCGAATAGGAAGATGGGAACATCCTCATGCGGATTCAATTATTGACCCATAAAAGCATATTGAATCAGATTCGCTCCCATACGCAACGCCTGCTGTCGTTTTTCTTCCGGATCCTTATGCACCTCAGGATCTTCCCAACCATCATTTAAATCGGTTTCAACGCTGTAAAAACAAACCACACGACCCTGATAAATTAACGCATAGCCCTTGGGTGCTTTTTTATCATGTTCATGTACTTTGGGTAAGCCATTGGCAAAATCAAATTTCTGATGATAAACCGGATGGGAAAAAGGCAGTTCCACAAAGTCTAATTCCGGAAATACTTTTTTCATCGCGGGTCTGACATAGGGATCCATGCCATAGTTATCATCAATATGTAAAAATCCACCCCCGATTAAATAGGTTCTCAAGTTTTGGGCTTCCACATCCGTAAACGTGATACGACCATGGCCGGTTGCAAATAAAATGGGATAATTCAATATTTCCCGACTACCTGCTTCGATCTGTGCTTCCTGCAAATCAAATTGTGTACCTAATTGCGCATTGGCAAAACGAGCCAAATTTTTTAATGCAGTCGGATTGGCATACCAATCTCCACCTCCTCCATAAACCAATAATCCCAATTTTAATTTCTGGGCCTGGCAATGCGTCGTGCTCATCCACAATCCAAGAAAAAACAACAAGCTCAATCGGGTGATCTTCATCTTCAATACTTCTTAGGTTTAGTATTCAAAATTACATCCTGACGGTCAAAATTAATCTTAATCTTCTGATAAATTTTTGTTTCATTTATAAGGCCTGCATCTGCAATGCGGTATGATATTGTGCCAAACTGAATAAACCTGCCGTTTCTGTTCGTAAGCGTTGCTGCCCCAGGGTAATGCTCTGAAATCCCGCAAGTTCACAAGCCAATACTTCAGCTTCTGTAAAATCGCCTTCCGGTCCAATACAAACCATCAGTTCTTGATTCGCTTGTACCAGTTGTGAAAGTTGTTTTTTGCTCCCCATCTCCATACAATGTGCTAGGGTTTTAATCGGAATGGGCCAGCTGATAACTGATTCCAAACTTTGAGGTTCATACATTTCGGGTAAAAAATAGCGTCGGCTTTGTAACATGGCTGATATCAGGATTTTCCGAAAACGATCTGCTTTGAAATGCAATCTTTCGCTGCGTTCAGTGATTAAGGGAACGATGGCTTTGACGCCTATTTCACAAGCCTTCTCGATCAACCATTCCATTCGGGCCGGGTTTTTGGTAAATGCGATGGCCAAAATAAATCCTTCTGTATTGTGATTGAATTGTTGGGTATCCTTGATTTGATATTCCACCTTTCGTTTACCCACTGTGGTGAGTTGAATATGATACTGTATGCCCTTCCCATTACATAAAAAACATTCATCCCCCGATTTCATTCTTAAAACATTCAACATGTGATGCATATTTGTATCGGATAATTCCGGAATATCGCCCTGTTCAAACGCCTCGTAAAAAGAAGGAATATCGTGCATGGCTCAAAGATAATTCGGGCCGCTTGTTTTCTGCCCATTCTATCTATCATGGGTTGGAAAAATATTTCACCGACCCGGAACTTGGCTTCGCGGCCAATGCCTTAATTTTGCTGCCATGCGAAATCAAAAAGCGATTATTCTGTTGGTGTTCTTTATGTTGTTGGGCATTGGATTTTTAGCCTATTACTATTACGAATACAAACAACATCCACGCCGTTTACCCACTTACGGCAATCCGGGTCATCATGTTTTACCCTTTTCTTTCACAAATCAGGATGGGAAAACCATTACCGAAAAAGATGTGGCAGGGAAAATTTATGTGGTCGAATATTTTTTCTCGACCTGTGAAGGCATCTGCCCGAAAATGAATGAAAACATGACCAAAGTGTATCAAACTTTTCGAGGTCAGGCCGATTTTGCTATTTTATCTCATACCGTAGATCCTGAAACAGATACTGTGGAGCAACTCAAAAGCTATTCACAACGGTTTGAAGCAGATGCTGCACAATGGCATTTTTTAACCGGCGACAAACATGCGCTTTATGATATGGCCATCCATAGTTATTTGGTAACGGCTGTGGAAGACACTACACAAAAAGATATCCTCCCCGATTTTATTCATTCCGAAAAATTTGTGCTGGTGGATAAAGAAAAACATATTCGCGGAACTTACGATGGAACCAATTTGAAAGAAGTTGATAAACTCATTGAGGATATCAAGGAATTAAAAAAGGAATACGAATAGCTGATTGCTCTTCCGAAATTCAAATATTTTTCGAGATTCCTTTACCCTATCTTTGAGCATTCTATTAAAAACAAAAAATCAATTGATATGTCATTTACATTACCAGCCCTGCCTTACGCGCATGAAGCTTTAGAGCCTCACTTCGATACCCAAACCATGCAGATTCATCATGGCAAACACCATCAGGCTTATGTTGATAACCTCAATAAGGCCTTGGATGGTAGTGAACATGCCGGTAAAAGTTTGGAAGAACTCATGGGAATGATTTCTAAATTAAGTCCTGCAGTTCGCAATAATGGCGGTGGTCATTATAATCACAGCCTCTTTTGGCAAATCTTAGCCCCCAATGCCGGTGGACAACCCACCGGCGCTTTGGCAGATGCGATTCAAAGTCAATTGGGTGGCTTTGATCAATTTAAAACAGATTTTAATCAAGCCGGTATGACTCGCTTTGGCTCCGGATGGGCCTGGCTTTGTGTGAAAGCAGACAAAACCTTGTGCGTTTGTTCAACCCCCAATCAGGATAATCCTTTGATGGATATTGCCGATTGTCCGGGTACACCTATTTTGGGTGCAGACGTTTGGGAACATGCTTACTATCTGCATTACCAAAATCGTCGTGCCGATTATCTCAATGCGTTCTGGAGTGTTGTGAATTGGGAAGAAGTTGGTCGTCGTTATGATGCGGCTATGGCTTCATAATTTTAGTAATCTTTAAATACAAACGGCTGTGTTGAAATGATTCGCACAGCCGTTTTTTTTGTGATCATGTTTTGTTTTGGTGAGGCTCGAAGCAATACCGATGAAACATTTATTGTTTAGAAAAAGTAATGTTCTGTCGGATACCCTTCTGTTCTAGTTCAGCATAATAAACACCCACCGGCCAATCTGCTATTTGTAATTGCCTGCTCCCTTTCAGTTTGGATGCTCTATACAAGAGCCTCCCATCACTGCTCATTATCCGTAACGTATATACTTCCTGAACGGATGCTTCCTGGGGTTCGATTGTTAAAATATCCTGTGTCGGATTCGGGTAAATGCTAAATCGCTGATTGTTTAGTGGGGATGTCGGTTCGGTAATTTCCAAAGGCGTGTTTGTGAAACTTATAATAAATTGAAAGGTGTTCGCCGTGTCACATCGAAAGGTATTCATCTGATTATTGGGTAAGCCCCCATTAAAACCTGTAAAGTATAAAACAGAGTCTTTTATAAAATTATCCCAACCTCGTCATTTCCCGTACCGTTTAAGGTGTATTTGGCCCGTAAGTTGCAATTTGAATCTATTACCATGATCAGGGTATTTGCTGCATAACTTGAATTACTATCGGCATCGCCCCATCCCGGTCCCAGGGGATAACTGCTTCCTAATATAGGAAGCCCAAAGCCGGCCTTTATAAAATTTAGCTCCAATGAATAGGAAGACCCTTCACAACTCTTGACTTTGTGCCGGTCCGTACATCTGACCATGTACAGTGCCACTGTCTATCGATGAGCCATATTGGCTGATTTGGGTGCTGCCTGGTACTGTGTAAGTCTCCCCTCCGGCGATATCCCTAACAAAAATTAGCGTGGTCACTAATATCCTAAAAAGCTGGTCCCCATAACGATGTTTCCTATCACATTTCCGCGTATCCAATAAACAAACATAATGATCCAGCACCCGGCTCCGGGAAAATCGGTACACAATCACCTCCTGCCACTCCTACTCGTTGCTGGACGCCTTGCCCCATTTTAGGTTTAAAGATGATCCAGTTTAGCAACCAAGGCTGTGTTTAAAAATTATTGAAAATGAGCAAAATCAAAGGATTTGCCAATGAGTCCTGACAAATAAATTGACCCATCTGACTCAAAGACCCCCTAAATCACTGCCCCCGAAAGCTCCCTTCTTGAAACACCATTAGTATCCACCAATCATCAACCAAATTCCTTAACAAAATGGCCGGCCATACCAAACATCACCATCTTTGCTTTCGCTATATCCACATAAGAGGAGGTCCCCATTCGTCATTTCAAGCACGAAGTTCAAAGCATCTTCTTTGCTTCCACCATATTTGATCGACCATAGTGTCGAAATCATTGTTTAAGCGGCCAAACCAACTGCTCGGGTATTACTCCATAGGAACCACCAAACCATCTTCCATTACTAGTTGCATGCCTTGAATATGATCCTTTCGAATATTGGATGCACTGCGTGGCCAACATTTTTTATAATTAATATGCAAACTGTGTTCCAAATCAGGCTGAGCCAGCGCAAACAAAGAACAAAAGGTAAAAAGTAAGGGGAGTATAAGTGTTTTCATAAATAATCTTTCTATAAAATTAAACACTTTGTGAGGTGTTTTCCAAATGAATTGACTCCCAGATTTTCAAAACTCTTGCTCCCTCGTTAGGTGGCACTCTGCAAGAACACCTCTCAGTATGCTGATCGCATCCTTTATGGATTCAGTGATTCCTGCACCCTCCGCTTCAAAATGAAGGCACTGATTAAAGTAACGATCAATCCCATCGGGAGTATTTCCAGATAGGTCATCAACGCATTAAAAAATGGATTCTGATACATTTTGGCAAAAGAGGCCATCTCCAGGCTTTCTTTCTGAATCTTCGCTGCACTGACTCCCTGGGCTTTCATTTCTTCCAACATGTGTGCCGAGTATTTTTCTAAAAAATCCGGCATCAACAAATAGTAATTGAAGAGCCATGCCACCACATACATCGTGGATGCAATCAGTACAATAAAAAATCCAATGCGAAACGCCTTCCCAAAACTGATCTGGCCAGCATTGAATTTATCCCGATACTGTTTAATGCCCACAAACACCAATGAAAAGGCAAGCAACATGGAGGCATAACCCACCACCATGCTGGTGTTAAAATCCATACTACCTTCACAATGACTGAAATAATTCATCGAAAGCAACATGATACCGGCAACAATAACACCGGAAATAAGTCCGTACGTGAGAATAATTTTCTTCATAATTTATTTTTTAAGTCGCAAAGTTGTGGTTCCCGTATCCAAAACCACTCATACTTTCGGCCATTTTTTGTGGCCTGATGCTTTTTTCATTCTAAAGTATGCCACCAAATCAATTTCTGGAATAAGTCAGATTAACACTTACTCTAAGCAGGTATAATTCCCAAGCTCCTCGCTTTTTCAATGGCTTTTATTCTTCGTTTCACATCCAGTTTTTCAAACAAACTTTGATTGTGCGATTTTACCGTACTCAGTGAAATGAACAAGGCGTCTGCTATTTCCTGGTTACTACAGCCTTGTGCCATATGCTGCAATATCTCTAGTTCGCGTTTACTCAATTCCAAATGTTCGATTTGTGTGAGGTTTGGCTCGAAGTTATCCGTAGCTCTTAAGTAAATTTCCTTTTCAACAATCACTTTTTCTACTTTAGGCCTAACGAGCCGGAGGGCCAGCCAAATACCCAGCAGGGTGAATAATAAGGCTACCAGGCCGATATACAATTCGTACGCATGGTTGAAAATAAAAAACCGTAATTCAAACCAGCGCAGAAGAAACATTAAAGCGGCCAAACTCATTCCATAAATGAATACAGTCTGATTCCTTCGGAAAAATGAAATAAAGGTATTCATGCTGGTATTACTCCGGTTGTAACCAAACCACCCGAACTTTTTTATCCCGCCCATCTACTTCCAAACGCAGCGTTACATACACATTCGAATTGGGGTCGTAGTCCGATACCGAAAAAACAGCCATGGTATGGTCTTTATCTTTCGGTGCTCCGAACACATAACTCCGGGCCGGTAAAACATCATTTCCATTGGTCACGAAACTGAATCCATCACAGGCACTCACGCCCATAATGGTTTTCAATTTTCCTTTACGAATCAGTTCCTCGTTATCATCCACATCATTGATCAGCACATAGTCCTTCGATGGCCCGCTGAGATACGCAAAAGATTTGTACTGATTTCCTCCGCCCAGCATGCTTCCCATCCAGTCGCGATCGCGGTGATACAACATACTGATGGTTTTTTTCATTGTTTTTCGTGCTGCGGATGCGCCCCAACCAAAACTAACTCCGCCACCACTCAGGGCGTTGTTATTGTACTCCTGGCTTTTTGGAATCAGGGCACTGGATTTTAAGGAACCATTCATACCATAATTTAATACGGCCAAACTACCGTAATACTGATCGACCGTTTTGGTCGTAGTGACTGTTCTCAGTCCTTCTAGGATCACTGTATATCCACCGTCGTTATGTATATAAAGGTTTTGTAAGATGCCGGCATAACCGTCCTTAGAACCGAATAATTCACGGTGTTTTTTATCTACAGCATCTAAAGACAAACCGGCATGGGTTTGAATGTTTTTGTTCGTTGGATCAATAAAATACATCGGGAAGTCATAGTAGGTGCTGTAGGTATCTCCCTTTCGCTTGGTCTTTTCCTTCACACAGGTCATGGCAATTAATTTTTTCATGGCGGGGTTGTACTTCATGATGCCGTCTGTTACCAAATCCTTTTCGTCCAGATTCATATTGGTATAGGCCACTTCCTGATCGCCGGGTTTAAAAGCGGCCATCAATAAATCATTTTCCTTGCCTCCTTTGGATTCTGTGTTGTACACATAAATGAATGCAAACACCTCCTGATTGGGTAAGATGGCCAGATCCAACAGGTTGACATACTTGAATTTGTTTTCGGGCGAACTCATGTAGGATCGAGAAATTTCTTTGTGGGTGCCATCGTACGTAATAAATTCCAGGCGTTTATCTGATTCAGAAGTGCCGGTATTAAACACTGCCACAACATAGTGATCGGATGAAGGATCTTTTCGCACTAAAAAATCAGCCACCGGCACACCAAAGGCATTGGCAAAAACCGAACCTATAGACTCCTTCTGCATCTGGGCAATTTTATCTTCACTGATTTTGCGACCGGTATTCCCATCTATCACAAAGCGATACAAAATGGGAACGTTTTTTTCGTATTCACTCACAAGGGCCACGATATTTCCACCCGACTCAAAGATGCCCTCTACATTCAATTCGCTCAGTTTACCCTGGGTGCTGTTAATCAGCCCGATACCAGCCTGTTTATAATCTGCGCCAAAAATTTTTACGCGCAGTCCACTCGATTCAGCATGTATATAAGCGGTCTTGCCATTTTTAAGCAATAACAATTTATCATAGCCCTTTTCGGGTTCTTCAAAACTGGGTCCTTTGCCGATGAGTTTAAATTGTGCGGTGACGGAAAGGCTCATCACCAAAAGAAGCATACTGAGTGTTGTAATGCGTTGTTTCATATGTGTATTTTAATTCTTTAAATTGTCATTCCAGCTGTAAATAAAAAACAAGGGCAGCACTTAACCACCCTTGTTTTTTAAATTTCATTGAACAGCTTCATTGCGGTTGAATTCAACACGGCAATTTGCTTGATTAGTTTTTATGTACTTTACTTACACTGATCAGTTCATCATTGGCAATTACCTGAACCGTGTAAATACCTTCGGCCAATTCTCTCAAATCAACTTTCACCTGATTCATTCCGGCTTCGCTGCGCAGTTGAATGTGCTTAACCAATCTGCCACTCATATCCATTAATTTGATGCTGGTATTTTGTGTACGTGTTGCAAACAAATCGATATTTAAAACATCTTTGGCCGGGTTCGGATAAATACTTACAGTACTTCCATTATTACCCCAAATGATATCCAATACTTTGGCGTGTACATTTATCTTGCCATCGATATCTACTTGTGTTAAACGATAGTAGTTATGTCCTGGCACCGGATTTTCATGAACAGCTTTATAGTTCAATGCTGTTTGGCTATTGCCATTCACGGCCTTGCTGTTTACTTTAGCGATGGTTTGGAAATCCGTTCCATTGGTACTGTGTTGTACTTCAAAATACTGATTATTGTTTTCAGATGAAGTGGCCCAACTCAATAAATCACTGTTCTCCATTTTTTGTCCGCTGAATGAGGTAATCATCACCGGCAAGGCTGCATTACCCGGGTTGGCAGAATGGAATCGGAATTCACTGAAGCTGGCAATACTCAAGGTTGCTTCCCAAACACTTCCATTCCAGAACATAGCCGGTGTGTACACGACTGTACCGTTGGCATCTGTTTTAGTTACACGAATATTCGGCACATTCGGATCTGCATTATTTCCAGATGTTGGTAATAATGGCCATCCATTAGCTGTTGCATACACATTGTACGCATCAAAATCGCTTTGTGTAATATACAATTTCACCAAGGCTGAAGCATTGGTATTGTTTGGTGTAATGGCATACCAACGTTGAACGTAAGGCTGATTGCCCACTAATTGTATGCTGGCATCTACATTTACCGTTGCATTGGTATTACCCAATGTACTACCACCAAATCCATCGGTGATTACTGCAATCAAATCGCAGTTTGCATCGGTATAATTTAAACTGCTACCATCAGGTTGAACCTGTACAGCATTGCTGGATCCGGTAACTGAATTATTTCCTGAAGTTAAAGCCAAATTTCCTGATAAAGCACTGACATTCACCGTCACTGTTGTTGAATTTGAACATCCTAAAGCATCACTTCCTACAACGGTATAAGTACCACCTACAAATGTGATAAAGGTTGTATCGGAGCCTGATAAAGGCGTTCCATTAAAGGTATAATTGCTTGCCCCAGCTCCTGTAATGGTTACAGAATTCTGGAAACAACGATTTCCATTTGGTGATGCCGTTGCAGTTACATTCAAGGCGTTGCTCACAATTAATTCTGAGGTTGCCGTATTTGAACAGCTATTGGCATCTGTACCAATAATGGTATAAATACCTGCATGACCAAAGCTTACAGCAAATGGCACACCAAGGCTAATCGTTTGAGGACCGGAAACACTATAGGTTCCACCTACGCCTGCACCTGTTGCATCAATGGTTGTTGTAAGGGTATTACAAATAGTTTGTGTTGGCGGCAGCGCAGATATCACTGGTAAAGCATTCACATTTAATGCAACTGAGGAAGATGCTGTACATGAATTCGCATCTGTACCAACTACTGTATACACTGCGGTGTTGCTAGCAGTAATTGTTGTATCGGATCCGCTGGTTGGAATTCCATCCCAGGTATATGTGATTGCTCCGGAACCTTGTAAGATGACTGAAGTTCCAGCACAAACGGTACTTGCTGTACTTAAACTTGCATTTACATTCGGTGCCGGGAATATGCCTACTGAAATGGATGTTGCTGCTGAACATCCATTGGCATCTGTACCTACTACGGTATAAGCACCGGCAACAGCAGGTGTTAGCGTTGTATCAGAACCGCTGGTTGGAATTCCATTCCATGTATAAGTATTTGCTCCGGAAGCCGTTAATGTAACCGGACTGCCATCGCAAACTGTTGCAGAAGGATTAGCACCGATTGAGATGGAAGGCAATGGATTCACATTGACATTTACAGATGCACTGTTACTACATCCGTTAGCATCCACGCCTACAACCGTGTAAGTTCCCGCAATGGCCGGTGTTAAAGTGGTATCGGAACCAATGGTTGGATTACCATTCCAGATATAGTTAACACCACCTGTACCTTGTAAGGTAATTGGTGAACCGTCGCAAACTGTGTTTGAAGGGGATGCACTCGCTCCAATACTTGGTAAAGGATTGAGACTGATAGAAACAGATGAAGAAGCAGAACATCCATTGGCATCCGTACCTACCACCGTGTATAAACCAGCAGTAGCAGGTGTTAAGGTTGTATCCGAACCGGTAGTTGGATTACCATTCCAGATATAACTCACGGCACCTCCACCTTGAAGGGTAACCGGATTTCCAATACATACCGCATTACCCGGATTTGCACTGGCAGTTACATTTGGTGTTGGAAATACCGTCAATGGCACTTGTACACGAATCGGATTCACACAACCTGTGATGTTTTGTGTGTATTGAGCATAATAAACATTTGTTGAAGTAGGTGTAACATTTAATGGCGGAGTTCCTAAATTATTCCCACCTGTTGGTGCATCCCATATCGAAATGGTTCCGGTTAATGGAGCTGCAGGTGCAACAAAATTGGTCAGCGTTAATGTAGCAGGATAGGTCAAATCGGTTAAATAACTCCACAATTCAATGGTCAATAAATCACCGGTGTTTACAGTAATTGTTTGTGAACCGGTTTGTGGCGCGGTTCCAAAAATATTAAACCCACTGAAAATCGTTGCTGGTCCACCATTGATTTTAAATCTTGGTCGGAGTGTCCAAGGAATGGCACTGTTATTTAAAGCATAGCTCCAGTTAAAAGATACGTTACCACCACAACCTACGATCAGGCTATAACCTACTGAACCAGAATCCACATCATTTAAACCGGATACCAAACTGATACTTGCCGGCGCAGATCCTGTTGTAACAGAACCATTGATCAGAAGATTTGAATTCTGCAAGGTCCAATTAGATGGCGCATAAGGTCCGGCGAAATTATTGACGGTTCCAAAGCATGTAAAATCAACGGATGAAGTAATGGTAGAAATGCTCGTTCCTTCACAGAAATTATTCGGTGATGCGGAAGGTATTCCCGAAATCAACGGATGAACAGATAAAGTCGTGGTTGCTGTTCTTGTACAACCATGTGATTCCGTTGCTGTTACTGTAAATGTATTCGTCACCAATGAATTGACTTTCGGATTTGCAATATTCGGATTAGAGAAACCTGAAGGTGTCCAGGTATAAGTACTTGGTACAAAACCCGATGGAGTTACATTCACGGTTAGGTTTGCAGAATCAGCCGGGCAAACCAAAGTGGGTGAAATCGATGCAGTAATATTAAAGGCCGGATACACACCGATTGTTTTGGTAAAGATAGATGCACAACCAGAACCCGCATCAGTTGCAACGATGGTATAAGTAACTGCAGATGCCGGATTTGAAATAACGGTTGCGCCGGTGGTTGTATTTAAACCTGTAGCCGGACTCCACACATAGTTATAGTTTGGATCATTCGGAGATGTCAAGGTCATCGTACTAGATGTTGTTTGCGAAAAACAAACACTATCAGCCGATGCCGTTAAAGTAACTGCCGGCGGAGCTGTATAAATAACATCAACCGGTACTCGTAAGCCTTCACAAATTCTGCCGGTAACTACTTTATAAAAATTGTAATAGGCCGTTGTAGATGAAGCCCCTGTTAAACTCGCTATAGATCCTGTAATACTCATATTCGGACCAACCGCATAAGGATATCCCGTCACACTGGATGTTTCACTGTATAATGCAATGACATTCGGTGTATAAGCCGAAACAACCAATCGATAGGTTCCTGCAGCGGGTATATTAATTAAGGTAGGAACGGTTACCAAAACCGGAACGGTTGATGTTCCTGAGTTAGCCGGAATATCAACACTGTAATTCGAACCAATTTGAGTAGTACCTGCTGCATTCCATAACTGTACGGTTAATGTTGTTGCAGGACCTGTACAACGAAATCCTAAGCTATCAATAGGCAGGGCGGCTGTGGTTGTAAACACGATTCCACGATTGAGTGCATTGGAAGCTGAACCGGTTGCCGTATTATTCAAACGACCTCCAGAAACAGTGGCTCCTGCTGCCGGTGCTGCATAATAAGTGGTTGCACCAAATAATAGAGGTGTATTATAAGTATTGCCTGTGGCTAATACCGCACCACCTACTGCATTGGCAAACCAACGAATATAATAACCCGGATCAGGCGTTGCACTCACCGAAGTGATATTTGGTCCACATATTGTAGATCCGGCAACACTCGCAATCGTTGGTGTATTCACAATGGTTGTAACTACAGCAGATGTATCAAATGGTGTTCCCAAACAAGATACAACCAATCGGTAATCGGTGGTAACATTGATGGTTGGCGCTACAAGGGTTAAGGTATTTCCAGAAGGAATATCTGTCCAAACATTCTGACCCGTTGGGCTAGTTTGCCATTGATATTCCAATCCGCTGATGATTGCATTATCTGAAGTAGATAGGGAAGGGGCACCACCTACACAAAAATCTCCGGGAGTTGTAGTCGCCACAATTGTAGCCGGCGGTGTATTTATGGTAAAGCTATTCGGTGCCGTTACCGGAAACGCTAAAGATGACAGGGCCACTGACGTTGGGCAAAATCCGGAAGCAAAGTTCACACTTGATTTGGCAACATTCACCCCTATGGATAAATCTTGAGCCACCACGAAATATTGAATCACATCACCTGCAGCAATAGCACTATTTAAAAGGCTATAATCCATGGTGAAATTGAATGGTGATGAGGTATTGCTGGCTTCTACAAATTTCCAACCATTGTCGGCAGAGGTATTGCTGGCAGGAAGCACATCATTTTCAGTAGATTTTTTAAACCATAATCTGGGCGCATTTCCTGCTGTTGTATTTACGTTTGATAAATCGGTTATGGTTGCCGAAATAGATGGGTTGGTTAAACAAAGGGTATTCGCCAATAAGGCATAAGTAATGGTAGGTGCAGTGGCATCCACAGCTGTGCCACTAAACTCCAGCGCACCCATATCATAGGCACTTCCCCGTGAAATTCCATCATAGTCATTGGTAACCGACGCAATCACTTGTCCACCGGATTCAGCAAACGATACCCCACTTGGTATAAATGTAGCCGCTGCTGTGCCAAGAACCAGATTGTTTTCGGTGAATGAACCCGATTCACGAGGCGATACTGCGGTTTTGAATACACCACAAGCCGTATTAAAATTCGGATCATTGGTCAAATTAAAGAAATTTGAAACTGTTCCACTTCCTACTGCACTCTCAGCATAAAAATGTGTTTTAGTGACATTCGGTGCGTAAAAAATATTGTTGTTTGAATTGCTATTATAGGTTTGTGGAATCGTGTTCAGTACACCGGCATTGGTATTTCGCAGTGCTGCAGAAATGGCATTACCGGTAGTTGTTACATTAATATGAATGATATTATTGCGTAAATCAATATTGGTGGTGGTTGCCACATTGGTCCCGTTCCATGTAATACCGGATACACCAAAATTGGCACCGTAGAAGTCAAGGCACCGGAGGCTCCTAAATAAATGGTATTGTTATATATTTTATTATTGACACCGGCTGTTACATTGATTCCTTTAATGGCATTATCCAAACTAATCGCTGGTGCTGAAAGTCCGGAAATAAAATTATTCACGACCGTTCTATCTAAGGCACTTCCGGTAAGATTGATCCCTTCTACAGAAGAGGCTGTCGCAACAGTTCCGTTAATACTCAGGGTACTAATATTGTTTCTGCTGTGGGTAACTGTTCCGGATGCATTGGTTGAAAAAATACCGTAAACGATACTACCACTTGTCGGTGTGTGGTTGATAGCCAAATTGGAAATACGGTTGCTATCCAAAATATGGGTATTGGTTGCCACATTGGTGTATAAACCATAAATAATGGTTGCTCCCGTTCCTGTACCGCCCACACTCAAGTTGGAAATCACATTGCCTGTTGAAACGCTCGCCTGGGTATTTGCTACATACAATCCATAAATATTCGTTGCACCTGTACCACTGGTGGTATTGGTAAAATTCGAAATGACATTGTTTTTGATTTCACGTCCACCTACGTTGGAGAGTGTAGAAACAAACATTCCATAGGTGTTTCCATTTGCGCCGGTACGGGTAATTCCTGTAACCAAATTATCATTGGTTGTTCCTGATCCTGTTGCATTGGCAGTACCATTATTATAAACCCCATAAAACTGACCGGTTCCCGCGAGGGTAACATTTTGTACGATATTGCTATCCACATTTACATTTAAAGGTGCACTGGTATTAAAAATCGCATAAAATAACTGAGCTGTTGTAGCAATGGATGAACCCTGAACGACATTATGGCGAATAACCCGGTTTCCTGATTCCGCGGCTGATTGAATACCATAAGTGGCATTAAATACAGATGCAACGGTTATCGTATTTCGAAGGATTTGTGTACCATTCAGATTCGCAACGAAAATTCCGCTACCGGATGCAACCACTGTATTATTACATTCAGGCGCCTTTGCACCAATGTTCGAAATGGTATTTCCTTCAGATGGGGTATTTCCTCCAATCATCACATTGGTTGTATTATTGGCAGCAACCGCATTGTTACCAATAACCGCAATTCCAGTGTAACAATTTTGAATGGTATTCCCCGAAATCGTAATATTCGTTGGAACGCCGCCTGCACTCGTCGGAGCAGTTGCTGTGGTAGATATTGGACTGATAGCAGTTGCAAATGGGACCGTTTGCACAGAGATTCCACACTCCACAATACCCGCGGTAGTGCTCATCGTTCCTGTACCATTGAGGTTGATTGTACAATTGGTGATACTCAAATTTTGGCAAGCATCATCATTGTTCAAACTACGCACCAAAATACCACACTCCATTTGTTGGGTGATATTGATATTGGCAGCGTTCTCGGCGATATTTAATTGGTTCAAGGTGAGATAGTCTGTACCTGCAACAATAAAAACAGCATCCGGTAATGTAGTAGCTGTTCCGGCTCCTGTTCCTGTTTGAGGAGTAATCAAATGTGTTCCTCCATTTATGACCAACGGATTCGCCGCATTGGTGGAGGCATTCAATGTGGCACTCCCAATTTGATATCCACCGGTTGGCGCGGATTGCGGTGCCCCGATGTTGATAATTGCACCACCGGCGCCCACACCATTTGTATTCAAATCGGTAATGGCATCCTGTAAGGTCGCATAATCGCCCGGAATACTTTTCGTTCCGCTTACCTGAGCCTTGAGCTCAGCTGAGAACAAACTGCAAACCGCAAAAAGAAAACCCCATGAAACTTTGTTGAATTTTTTCATAATCACTTTTTTTAATGAAGAGGATACAAAACAATCATCCTCCATACCCAAGAGTATGGTCGGTAAAGTTAAAACTTAAAAGTTTCTGTTTTATAAATTTTTTGACACTTTAAAGACCAAACAAGCCCCTCCCTCTCATCGGGGTTTTCAGACACATGATTACCAGTCCGTGTTAAAAACCTTATTCATTTATTTTCAATGATTTATGGGCTGAAAGGGCTTTGTGCCACCCTTCATTCAGTCAATTTATGCCTCATTTGGCATAACTTTGTTTTTCAAAGTAGAATTTATGCCCCTTTCTTCTCCCGATCCACTCGCCCAGCTACAGGACATTCGGCTCATGATGAGTAAAAGCACCCGCTTCATCAGCCTGAGTGGCTTGAGTGGCATCATAGCAGGTACCTGTGCGCTTATTGGCGCCTATTTGGCGGATCATAAAATCAAAACATATTATCAAACGGATTATATACGTGGAAATGCGGTTCCCAGTGATTTATACCTTTCCCTACTTTCTATTGCCATTTCAGTGTTTGTAGCCGCTTTAGCGGGAGCTGTTTTTTTTACCTTCTTAAAAAGTAAAAAGGATCAACTGCCCTTCTGGAGCCCGGTTTCACGGCGTTTACTTTGGAATACTTTTCTTCCGATCGCTGTCGGCGCTGTTTTTGTTTTGAGTCTGGACCAGGCGAGGCATTACGACTTCGTTGCACCTGCCTGTTTGATTTTTTATGGCCTCGGACTCCTCAATGGCAGTAAATATACCCTCGGCGAAATTCGGTATTTAGGATATGCCCAACTCCTGCTAGGTATCTTGAATTTGTTTGCTCCCAAACAAGGTCTTTTGCTTTGGGCCCTCGGTTTTGGGGTCTGTCATATCATTTATGGATTCATCATGTGGTGGAATCACGAACGCTCAGCAGCTTAATTATCCGATCGAATGAATCCCATTGAACATCTCAATAAAACCTTTGACCATCGTATCCGATTGGGTATCATGAGCGCTTTGCTGGTGAATGAGGAGGTGAACTTCAATTTTTTGAAAGAATTACTGGGTGTCACCGATGGAAATCTGGCTTCGCATATGAAGTCCTTGGAAGAAGCCAAATATATCAAAGTCAAAAAAGGCTTTATCGGACGCAAAACCAATACGACTTATCATGTGACTCCCTCCGGTGAAAAAGCCTTTGCCAATCACCTCGAAGCACTGGAAGCGATGATCCGTCAGGTTCGATAATTCCACTGTGATTTGTTGATTCTTTTCCGTATCATTATGGCAAAATCAACCCCATGGACAGCCTTTTAAAGCGAGGTAGTAAAGGTGAATTCGTTTCTCTTTTGCAGGAAATGTTGTGCCATGTGCTTTATCCCATTAGTATTGACGGGCGTTTCGGACCAGAAACCGAAAAATCTGTCTTGGAATTTCAGCGCCTCCATCAGCTCAAACAAGATGGCATGGCCGGAACAAAAACATGGGCCTTATTATCGGATTTATTTAGTAAAAAAAATGGGTTAAAAACACTTCAACCGGCTGCCTTCTTAAAAGAATCTGATTTTGAAGCTTTTGCGACCCAGTTTGATCTCGAAACTGCCGTTGTGAAAGCGGTACATGAAGTGGAAAGTAATGGACGGGGTTTTAGCAATGGTAAAATTAAACTGCTTTTTGAAGGTCATATTTTTTGGAAGGAATTGTTGCGCAGAGGCATTGCACCGGCTACTTTGGTAGATGGCAACGAAAACATTCTGTATAAAATTACTTCTCACCCAATAAGTATTATCGCGAAAACCAACACCAACGTTTACAAAAAGCCCTGAAAATCAACGCCGAAGCGGCTTATGGCTCGGCTTCTTATGGTCTATTTCAAATCATGGGTTTTCATGCCGAATCTCTGGGATTTGCGAATAACCAGGCATTTTACGATTTCTTAAGTAGCGGTGAGGCCGCCCAATTGGAAGTTTTTGGACGGTTTTTATTAAAAAATAAACTCCTGGATCTTCTTCGAAAAAAACAATGGGCCACCTTTGCCCGCAAATACAATGGTCCGGCGTATCAAACCAATAAATATGATCTGAAGCTTGAGAAAGCTTACATAAAATACAAGTCACTTTAATCATCCAATGGCAGCAAAAAAAATTTGTTTTGTGTATGCAACCGAAGCTGAGGATATGGCCTTGTATAAAGACCTGAGTCCACATTTTGCACTATATGCCCGCAAAGGTTTGCTGGAGGTTATAGACCGCGACGCTGTTTTTCAACGTCATGCTGATGCTAAAAAACTGGCCGATTATATCAACGATTCAGATATCACCATTCCGCTCATCAGTATTCATCTCCTCAATGATTCGGAGTGCCTGGATTGGTTACAAAAGGCCATTCAGTCGCAAAAAAAAATACAGCCTGTTTTGCTTCAACCCTGTGATTGGAAATCTGAAGATCAATTTAAGGTCTTTGAGTCCAGCATTTTGCCGGCAAACGGCGAATCTGTGCTGGAATCACTTGATGATCCCGGCGAAAAAGAAAAAATATTCAGCCTCATTGCCCTTCGTGTGAAAAGCTTGGTTTTTCCGGAACTAAGCGGTATTAGTCTCAAAAAAGGGGGCTCCAATCTGTTTTACTATATTCTCGCCGCACTTCTTCTTACAATGGGAGGTATTTCGGCGGCATTGCTTTATGCCAGTTGGAAAATGGGTATCGGTATGGCCTTGTTTGCTTTTCTGATGTTTGCCTGTGCAGCCTTGTTCGCATTGAAAAATGTGCTCTTCCCTACCCAAATTAAAATAGCCTGATCCGATGGATACCGAAAAAAATCTCAATATCATAGAGCAGTTGATGGCCAATGAGCGAAAAAACAAAGCATGGGCAACCATGGCTTCGGTTTTATTTGTGATTACGGCCTGTGGCTTTATTCTTTTTGCATACCGCTGGAACAATCAAAAAAATCGTTTTCAAAAACGCATCCAGCGACAAACAGACTCTTTGGCCCAAATCAATAATACGCTGGAACGGGAATTAAAATTCAGTGCCGAAAAAGATTCTATCATCGCCAGTTTGAGCTCCCGCAACCCCACCGTTGCCCGGGCGCTTCAGGCTATTTTACCGGAGAATGTACCTGCCAATGCTGGGATGGATGATGCCGATACCCGTTCTACCGCCATACCCATTCATGAAGATGATGCCGCCATGGCTCCTCCGGAGGTATTGATTGAAGAATACCCAACCGGTGCCGGAACCGCAGCTTCCCCTGCACCTGACAAAAAGGAGGTATACAAAATTTATATTCAATACGAAGAGGCCCAATTACATATCGCGCAAAAAGCACGAGAAGTGTTGCAGGAAGCACGCTTTGCCAGAATACCGCCCATGGAAAAAATGAATATCCAATTTCCTTCTGAAGTTCGTTATTTTAGCCGTGCAGACCAAGTTCAGGCAGAATGGATACATGCCATCCTCCGAAAAGCTGGTATTCCGCTGGGTATCTCCTTTCACGAAATCAAATCGGTGCGACCCCATGTGATTGAATTGTGGTTTGGAAGCAAAAACGAGTAATATGCCTAAACAGTTGCGTTTATTTTTATCCTATGCCCATGAAGATGAGGCGATGAAAAATCAGTTAGACAAACACCTCGTCATGCTTAAACGGAGTGGAAAAGTTCAGGTTTGGCAGGACCGGCAAGTTATGGCCGGACAAGAATGGGATGCCCTTATCTTAAAGGAACTTCAAGAAGCTGATATTATTTTACTCCTCATCAGTGTTGATTTTAATAACAGTCAATACATCTGGGATAAAGAACTTAAAATTGCCATTGAGCGTCATGATGCCGGAACTGCCCGTGTAATCCCCATTATTTTAAGGCCTTGCGAATGGAGCGAAATGCCTTATGCTAAATTACAAGCCCTACCCACAGGTGCTCTACCCGTTTCAACCTTCGAGAATCCGGATTTGGCTTATACAGAAATTGCCAAACAAATTAGAGGGGTGGTAGATTACTTAGGAGGATATTAGCGGTTTGCTTTTTCAACCGGCATTACACTTCATATACAAAAGTGCAATTCAATACCGTTTCCGGTGAAAAGAGGTCTTTATTGCTGCGTGGTTCAGTGCCATATACTTTAGCGCGAAAAATAAATCTCCCCCGAAACCAATCTCCACTTTGTTTCTGTATGCTCTTGGGCAAAACCCAAAAATTGAGCATTTTATTTTTTCCCTTTAGATAGATACAAAAAACCTGATTGTTTAAATCGTAAATCACATTGGCTTCATCATTCTCATCAAAATGAATCGAAGATCCGTCTATTTCAAAATGGGCGCTGATTAAACCGGCTGTCACATCTTGTAAAGTGCATTCAAATTTTGTTCGCCCACTCTCCGATTTACCTTTTAAATAAGCCGCGTTGGAGCCGGCAAATGAGTGATAATCCGAAAATCCAAGTATCGTGAAAAACAGAACTATGAAAATAATTGAATGTGCTCGCATCATTATAATTGACTAAAAGTATCACCCTGATTCAAATCGCCGGTTTTGTATCCTTTCATAAACCAGAACATACGTTGTTCGGACGTACCATGTGTAAATGCATCAGGAACTACATAACCTTGAGCTCGTTTTTGCAGGCGATCGTCGCCTACAGCATTGGCAGCACTCATGGCTTCTTCCACATCCCCAGCTTCAAGAGCCTGATTCCATTTTTCATTATAATGTGCCCATACTCCGGCATAAAAATCGGCCTGCAGTTCCAAACCCACAGAATAACGATTCGCTGTTCGTTCATCTACCTGAGCCTGTGCCTGCCTGACTTTGGTTGTCGTTCCCAATAAATGTTGAATATGATGGCCTACTTCATGAGCGATCACATAAGCAAATGCAAAATCGCCATTGGCACCTAGCTTTTGCGTCAATTCATTAAAAAATCCCAGCGATAAATACACTTTTTGATCGGCAGGGCAATAAAACGGTCCTGTGCGCGCATCTGCCTTACCACAAGGCGATTCGGTATAGTCGCTAAAAATAACCATCACTGGTTTTTTGTATTGCATTCCATTTTGACGGAAAAGTTCGGTCCACACTTTTTCATTATCGGCTAAGGTGACAGAAGCAAAGGTTTTGAGGTTTTTTTCTTCTTCCGTTTCCTGATACTCCCCGGATGGAGCATTTGTTGGAGCGCCTCCCTGATTAAAATTGTTGAGTAATTGTTGGGGGTCTCCTCCCATCAATAATCCAATAACCAATATGATAATCGATAGTAAACCGCCGCCCATGGCCACCTTTCGGCCACTCATGCCACGCCGGTCTTCAATATTTTCACTTTGTTCGCGTCCTCTCCATTTCATAGGATATGTTCTTTTTTCACCACAAAGAAACGATTTTCACTTAATTAATGTGTTGATTTTTATATCCTGCAACCCTTAGTCTTTGCATAAATCGGTATTCATCTTGTTTGAAGGCGTTATCCTTGAAAACTACAAAATTTGGGTTCAAATAAAGGCACAAGAATTCCTGTGATGGGTATTTCCCCATACTAAGGATATCTCCTTCTTAGACAGATATTTTCTTTATTTTTTTAAATGAACCTCCTGTGCATGAATGATCTCTTTGGAGTCACCCGTACGATGAACGGCGGCCACAATCAAACAACTATCGGGGTTCCATCCATTGATACCACTGGTTTGCATATCAAACAAGATCGTTTTTTCCAGCACCCGGCCTTTTACCTTTGTATTCAAACTATCTAAAATCAAATCTCCTCCAACCGGAGAAATTAATTTTCGGAAAATATGGTTGAATTGGTAATCCGGAATGACTCCTAAATCTTTATCTGATTGTTTATCGATGCGGCCATTCTCCAATAAAAACAAGGATAGGGCCATCTTACCAACATAATCTTGGGTAAATGCCAGTTTTATTGTTACCTGTCCTTTATTGCTGGCAGGCAGATAATCCGATTCCATATAAATATTTACAGGGGTGGTCTTGCTCAAACGGGCAGGCACCAAAGCCAGCCAATCCGAACCGGTTTGTCCTTTTAATACAAAGTACTTACCGGCACTGTTTCCCGATGATGGTTGTACCCGATCAAAGGTTGCACTGGGTTTACCCGGATCCCCTTCATTAAAAAACAATTTTAAGGCATCTGCATCCGTATTTCGGAAATCGTATTTGGCACCTCCCGGCGGTTCTGTTAAAAACCCGGAGTGCAGAGCCGAAACAATAACCCGTCCTGGATTTTGATCTTGAAAATCTTTCAACATTTTTGTTCCGGCCGGACAATTTGTACAAGTTGCACCGGTCAGTTCTTCAATGAGTAAAACTTTGGCCTGTGGTGTTTCAATCGTACTGCTTACATAAGTTGTATCTACCGATGCAGTACTTTGTAATACCAATCCTGAGGGTATTTGTTCCTTGCAACTGGTCCATAAGAGGCTGCTTGTAGCAACGATTCCGAGTGCGAGATACCATTTTTTCATATGCCGTATTTTATTTTTTTAAAAAGTTGTAATCACACCCATTCTGAATCCACTAAAGGCAGGTTCGTAGCGGCAAACACCGCCCGTACAGTTAATCCCTTCCACTTGTTTGGTGTATTGCGCCGTGAATCGGTGTGAACCGCGGGTATGTGCGATAAAAACATTGGGATAATGGTGCGCTTCCTTCACATGTTTATAATTGGGCGAAGTATTGTACATATCTGATAATGCAAAACTCCATTTGGGTGCAATATTGAATTCCACCAAGGCAAAAGCCCATGATCCAAAATCTTGTTTGGTTTGCATGTACTGAAATTCGGTTCGCACAGATCGTTTGTCGCTTATTTTATAGATGAGTTCCAAAAATGGTGTGAAGGCCACTACATTGGGGTAACTTTCTTTTACTTTTTGTTGATAAATGGCCTGATTGTATATCATAAACTGGGCGCCGGCATGGATAATGAGATTTTTGATATTTCTGAATTCAGCGTCCACAAAGGCTTCCCGATAAAGTGTATCACCGGCCAAAGAATTGATATGGGTATAGGAAGCGTTGAAAGTCATATTGTCATTTGGAGTATAAAAGGCATTCAATGATCCGCCAATTTCTGACAAATCCATCGATGGTGGCGTATAACGCGCAATCAAACGTTGAGGTCGGATTTGTGCAATGATGGGTTGCCAGTTATACAATCCACGAATCAATAACTCATTGGGCGAGGTGCGCATCATAAAGTTTTCGGTTCGTTTAAAGGTTGCATTAATTCCTAATTTGTTCATAGCAAATCCAAGGGTCGAATAAATCACGTTTCCACTTAATTTTCTTAAACCAAAATCGGTCGCTACTGCCTCTTCTGTTTTATAAGCCCCTTCTATATACCAGGTAAACGAACCAACATTGAGTGTATTGTATAAGGACAGTGCATAAGAATTATACGTTGGTGCAAAACGCTCTTTTTCCGGATACGAATTAATGGTAGAAACTACTTTATCCATACTTTCCTGATCCAGGGTGCGGTTTACGGCGCCAAGACCCGGTGTAAAATGAGCTTTACCCACACCAAAGTCTCCTTCAAAATTCGCTCCTTTCAAAATGGGTTTATAACGCTCAAAGAGGTTTTTGACTTGTCCGGTAAAACCTTTAACGGTTAAATGGTCATTGACCCGATATTTCAGGTGAAGCCCAAATAAGGCATTATCGATGAGAAGGCCTCTATCTTCATAGGCCCGAAAAATAATCCCGCTTCCTATTTGATCATAAATATGACCGGCTGTGATACTTAAATTCTGGAAGTCCTTGCTGATATTAAACATACCAATACCCGCAGCACTCAAGGCTGAGGTTGGATTTTGTAAATTTGAATTATGAAATCCATCAAAACGGATGGTCCCGGAAAACCCATTGGAAGAATATCTCAATCCCAGCCAACCTTCGCCTCCACTTAAAAAGTTATCATACAATTGGTTTCCTGAAGCCTTGATATTGGTGTCTCTTTGGAAAAAATTGACAGTCATCATTAAATCGCCCGAAAGATTCCCTCCTATTTGCGCACTCGCTAAAAATGGCAGGATAGCCAACCCAGTTAATAATTGTTTCAACATGAACTATAAGATATAAACAACAAATATATCAATCCACAAGGGTAATCTCTAGGAAATGTCGGACATAGGACCTGATTTTTGAGATAAAACGCCATGTTTTGGACGAAATATTGAGCCTGTTTTGTCAAATTATGCCAAAATTGGAATAGGTAATTAGGGATGTTTTGAAAAAATTATCAATGATGACTTAGAATCTCTAATCTTGTTTTTATTGAATCCCTAATTGTGCACTTAATTCCAACATCCGATCGATGGGTTTTTTGGCCGCCAAACGTAAATCTTCATCCATCGTGAGCGCCGGTACCTCATTTTTCATACATAAATACAATTTTTCAAGGGTATTTAATTTCATGTGTGGACAATCGTTACAGGCACAATGATTATCCGGAGGTGCAGGAATAAAGGTTTTTTCCGGTGCATTTTTGGCCATTTGATGCAAAATTCCTGTTTCGGTACCAACAATAAATGTTTGAGCGCTATGATCTTTTGTGAATTTCAACAATTGGGTCGTACTACCAATAAAATCTGCAATGGCTAAAACGTGGTCTTCACATTCCGGGTGGGCGATGAATAAGGCTTCTGGATGTCGCTCTTTTAAACGGATGATTTTTTCGTAACTAAATATTTCATGCACCATACAAGCTCCATTCCACAACAACATCTCTCTTCCGGTTTGTTTGTTCACATAGGCGCCCAAATTTTTATCCGGAGCAAATATGATTTTTTGCTCTTTTGGCAGGCTCTCCACAATTTTTTGTGCATTGCTGCTTGTACAGATAATATCACTCAGGGCTTTAATACCGGCACTGCAATTAATATAGGAAATCACCAAATGATCAGGATGTTGCTCTTTAAAATGTTTAAATAAAGGCGGAGGGCAACTATCACTTAAGGAACAGCCGGCTTTTAAATCCGGTAGGACCACTTTTTTACCCGGATTTAATATTTTAGCCGTTTCTGCCATAAAATGAACCCCGGCAAAAACGATCATATCAGCTTGTGTTTCCTGTGCTTTCCTGGCTAAACCTAAGCTATCACCAATATAATCCGCAACATCCTGTATATCCGGCTCCTGATAATAATGCGCCAGAATAATGGCATTTTTGATTTTTTTGAGTTTTTCTATTTCTTCAAATAAATCAAGACTCGGGTCGATTTCTTCTTCCAGATAGCCTTTTTGTTCAATTTGTGCAGATGCGTCAAGCATAATAATTTTAATAGATTATTTTTTTTAATAAAAAGAAAGTATTCCTGATATTAGGGATGTGAATTGGTGTAAAAGTATCTATTATTCCTATTGTAAAAATCAAAAGGCTGCTTTATTCAGAAGAAATAAACAATTAAAAGGAAGGTTTTACACAGCATTTCGGAAAGGGTTTTATTCAGTATTCATGCAATGATGAGGTGAATCAGAGAAATTTAAATAAAAGTATGGTGGAAAAACAGGCTGTGTTTAAAATTTTTGACTGTGTATTGTGATTTAAGCATGTATAGTTTGCTAGAAAGTGATTGGTTTTACACCGAGAGATGCTTGTCTAAAGGGTGAATGATGATAAACCAGAGAATACACAGTTTGTTTTACCACGTAATTCACATCGCAAAAAACGATTTATGGGGAAATGCCTTAAAAAGAAGCCATAAAAACTTTGAATTGACCATGTAAAACCTATATTTTTGCGTTCCTTTAAAAAATGTGAATAATATGTCGGTAATTCAAACAATTCGTGACAAGTATATTGGTCTGGTTATTGGTGCCATCATCGTGGCCCTGATTGGCTTCCTGGTAATGGATGCTATGCAAAGTAATGTACGAAGTATTTTCGGTGGTGATCAAACCTTGTTGGCTGAAGTAAATGGCCAAAGAATAGATTATAAAAAGTATGAAGCTTTAAGAGGCAGATATGAAGAAAATATGAAATCCCGTAGCAAGGATGGCAGTTTGTCGGATGCTGAACGCTCTCAGGTGAATGAACAAGTGTGGAACGATATCATCAACGAAACAGTGATGCAAGGTGAAATTGAAGCCTTGGGCATTGATTTGACAGATAAGGAATTGCAGGATATGGAAACAGGTCAGTTTCCTGATCCGATGATACGTCAGAATTTTACAGATCCGAATACAGGTATATTCGATGCCGCTCGTGTGAGTCAATACATCAGTTCTTTAGGTCAGGATAAAACGGGTGAAGCACGTAAACAATGGAGAGAGTTTGAAGAAGGATTGATTAAAAACAGAAAGAGTACCAAGTATACTGAATTAATTACCAAGGGTATTTATTTCCCTAAATTTTTGGTAGAGGAAATGGTGAAACAAAGAAGTTCTGTGGCTTCAGTAAATTATGTGCAATTACCGTATACCTTAATCAGCGACAGCAGTGTAAAAATCAGTGACGAAGAAATTAAAGCTTACATGCAAAAGCGCGAAAGAATATTTAAAACGCAGGATGATAATGCCCGTATCGAATATGTCGCATTTGATATCAAACCATCTACTGAAGATACTGCAGCAAGTTTGGGCGTTTTAAATGGCTTAAGAGCAGCATTTGATTCAACCAAAGACAATGAAGATTTTGTCGCTAAAAATTCAGAAGAAAACATCCGTGAATTTTATTTTAACGAAAGTAATTTAGAAGTTCCGGTACCAGCAGATGTGGTAAATAGTGCAATTGGTGCAGTAAGTGGACCATTCTATTACAATGGTTCTTATAAAATGGTGAAAGTATTGGATAAGAAGTCTATGCCGGATAGTGTAAAGGCTTCTCACATTTTAGTAGCCGTTACAAAAGATCGTACAGAGGCCCAAGCAGAAGCAATAGCTGACAGTTTAATGGCTCAAGTACAAGGCGGTATGGATTTAGCCATGTTGGCTTCAACCCGTTCTGATGATCAGGGTTCTGCTAAAAAAGGCGGTGATTTAGGTTACTTTCCTCAGGGAGCTATGGTTGCAGAATTCAATGATGTTTGTTTTAATGGAAAAACAGGCGATTTGAAAAAGGTAAAAACACAGTTTGGTTTTCATATCATTCGTGTAACAGATCAAAAGGATTTCAAACCTTCGGTTAAAATAGCTCCTGTTACCAAGGCTTTAGTTGCCGGTAACGCAACTATTCAGGCGGCTTTTGCGAAAGCGAATGAGTTTGTTTCAACAGCAAAAGATGCCAAAGGTTTTGATGAATCAAGCAAAAAGTTTGGTAAAGACAAACGTAATGTACCGAATATCAACAAAACAATGTCGGTAATTCCTGGTTTGGGTTCAGCTCGCGAAGTTTCCCGTTGGGCATTTGAAGCTAAGATCGGAGATGTGTCGCCGGTTTTTAATCTGGACGATAAATGCATCGTGGCTAAATTAATGGATCGTCAGGAAAAGGGCGTGTTACCAAGTGTTGAGTCCATTCGACCGCAAATTGAAGGTATGTTGATTCAGGAAAAGAAAGGTCAAATGTTGATCAAACAATATGGCAGTAAAGCAAGTTTGGAAGAAATTGCTATGGCTGCAGCACAAACAGTAAAAACAGCAGATACGGTCATTCTTGCCGGTGGTGGAAATAGTGAAATTGCTTATGAAGCAAAGGTTTTAGGTGCGGCATTTAATAAAGCGAATTTGAATAAAAAATCAGCGGGTATTCCTGGTGATCAGGGCGTATATTTTATTTTTGTAAAATCACAAACTCCAGGAACAGTGAATGCTGCAGATCCGGGTATGATGATGGAACGTATGCAAATGGAAGCAGGAGCAAGAAGCATGGCACAGAACATGTTGAGTTACGTGTTAAAAAAGCGCGCTGTAATCAACGACAATCGATCCAATTTTTACTAGTTGATAGAAATCTTTCAGAAAGAAGCGCCTCTTAGGGGGCGTTTTTTTATGCAAGTTTCTTGATGAGGTACAAAATATTTCGTGCGGTCTGGGATAAGGTTTTTGTATTCAGGTTGAAAACTTTACATTTGTGGCCCTAAAATAAAAGCATGCAATACAGAGAATTAGTGGCCATATCCGGAATGGGTGGATTGTTTCAGTTGTTATCAACAAAAAGTGATGGAGCAATCGTTAAAAATTTGGATGATCAAACGACCAAATTTGTCGCTGCAAGATCTCATCATGTTACTCCGCTCGAAAGCATTGAGGTGTATACACAAACAGATAATGTCCGTCTTTGGGATGTCTTTCAGCAAATGAAGGAAAACGAAACAAAGGTGGAGAATATGGATGTTTCAAAAATGGATGCTAAAACCATTCAAAAGAACTTCGCCATTCTGTTTCCTGAACATGATGCTGATAGAGTTTATGTGAGTGATATGAAAAAGATGATACGTTGGTACGGAATCTTAAAACGATTGGATTTATTAACAGAAGTTGAGGAAATAGAAAAACCTGAAACTACCGCAGAATAGGCGAAAATAGTTTGCTATTCTCATTTCCCCTTTTAACTTTGAGGATCAAAATTTTATCAGATGAATATACCAGCCGAATTAAAGTATACTGCAGACCATGAGTGGATTCGTATTGAAGGAAATACTGCCACAATAGGCATTACGGATTTTGCACAAAGTGAATTGGGAGATATCGTATTTGTGGACATTAACACAAAAGGAAAAACGTTGAAGTCTGGTGAAATTTTCGGAACGGTTGAAGCGGTTAAAACCGTGTCTGATTTGTTCTTGCCGGTTGATGGGACTATCGATGAGGTAAATCCGAATTTAGAATCTAGTCCGGAGTCAGTGAACAAAGATCCTTATGGTGAAGGTTGGATGGTAAGAATTACATTAAGTGGTGGTGCGGATAGTGCTGAGTTAATGGACGCTGAGAAATACAAGGCTTTAGTAGGCGCTTAAATAAATGAAATCTTTAAATAGTAAATCCGTGTCTTAGCAGGCATGGATTTTTTTTTCGATGATGTTGAAATCACACAAGATATTGTACTTCATAGGTTCCGTGTTATGGTCCATCCTCATTTTTGTGGGTTGCAGTTTACCGGGCCGTGATGTCCCCAAAGTGCATGTTTTTGATCATTTTGATAAAATTGTTCATTTTACTTTCTTTCTGATATTTCATTTTTTATGGATTGGATTCTTAGGTACTTCAAAAAATAAACATTTGATTTTAATCCTTATATCCGGAATCTATGGTTTTTTCCTGGAGTTTTATCAAGTCGCTTATGTAGAAGGTCGTAGTTTTGACGTTTGGGACGGGATAGCGGATATCTGTGGATCACTTGCCTGTACTTTTCTGATGTTACGGAATCGCCCCAAAATGTAAATGAATTGTTAACTAAGTAAAACTACCACGAGTTAAAATTGAATGATATGTTTCCTGAATACGATGTCATAGTTGTTGGTGCGGGCCATGCCGGATCTGAAGCTGCCGCTGCTGCTGCAAACATGGGCTCCAAGACCTTGTTGATTACGATGAACATGCAAACTATTGCACAAATGAGTTGTAATCCGGCAATGGGTGGAATAGCAAAAGGGCAAATAGTTCGTGAGATCGATGCATTAGGCGGTTATTCCGGAATAGTATCTGATAAATCGATGATACAGTTTCGGATGTTGAATAAATCAAAAGGTCCTGCCATGTGGAGTCCACGTACACAAAACGACCGACACTTATTTGCATGGACATGGCGGGAGTTATTAGAAAATACGCCTAACCTGGATATTCGACAGGATTCAGTTGAAGGCTTGATTGTTTCACGTGGAACAATTCAAGGTGTGCGCACCCAATTGGGAATGGATATTTATGGAAAGGCAGTTGTTCTCACCAATGGTACATTTTTAAATGGCGTTATTCATATTGGCGAAAAACAATTTGGTGGCGGAAGAATGGGCGAGAGTAAGGCAACTGGTATTACAGAGCAATTGATTCAATTCGGTTTTGAAAGTGATCGTTTGAAGACAGGAACTCCACCTCGACTGGATGGAAGGAGTTTGGATTATACCAAAATGGAGATTCAGGACGGAGATGATGATATTGTGGGCTTTTCTTTTTTAAAAACGGAGAAACCTAAACAACAAAGATGTTGTTGGGTTACCTATACCAATACCGAGGTTCATGATATATTAAAGAGTGGTTTTGATCAGTCCCCCATGTTTCAGGGAAGAATTGAAGGAACAGGACCGCGCTATTGTCCGAGTATTGAAGATAAAATTAACCGCTTTGCGGATCGGGATCGCCATCAACTTTTGTAGAACCAGAAGGTTGGAATACGGTAGAAATCTATCTAAATGGATTTTCAACTTCCTTACCGGAGGATGTTCAATACAAAGCCCTTCAAAAGATTCCAGGTTTAGAGCATGTACGTATGTTTCGACCAGGTTATGCGATTGAATACGACTATTTTCCGCCAACCCAGCTAACTTATACACTCGAAACTAAACTGATAAAGAACTTGTTTTTCGCAGGTCAAATCAATGGAACAACAGGATATGAAGAGGCCGCATGCCAGGGATTAATGGCAGGTATTAATGCACACCAGGCAGTACACGCATTAAATCCATTTACTTTAGGTAGAAACGAGGCATATATTGGTGTTTTGATTGATGATTTAATCAATAAAGGAACAGATGAGCCTTATCGGATGTTTACATCCAGAGCGGAGTATCGGACCTTACTGCGACAAGATAATGCTGATATCAGATTAACAGCAAAGGGATTTGATCTGGGTTTGGCATCAGAAGAACGAATGTTCCACGTGAAACAAAAGCTTGAACAAACGGAGAAGCTGAAGCGACAATTGAAGGATATTTCTTTAGAGCCCTTGGAAACACAGGCCTATTTTGAAGAAATCTCCAGTTCACCCCAACAAGAAAGGACCAACTCCATAAAATTGTTGTTGAGGCCTAATGTTCAATTAAATCGACTTATTGAATGTTCCGAGGCTTTACAAAAATATTTGCGGATGTTCCACGTGAAACAAGGGAGCAAGTCGAGATTCAATTAAAGTATGAATCCTACATTGAAAAGGAACAAGAGTTAGCCCAAAAGGCCTTAAGTTTAGAGTCGTTGGTAATCCCGGATGATTTTGATTATGATAAGATCAAATCATTATCTACAGAAGGTCGTCAGAAGTTTATCAAAATTAAACCTAGAACCTTGGGTCAGGCGGGCCGAATCAGTGGAGTAAACCCAACGGATATTCATATTTTAATGGTTCACATGGGCCGTTAAACCAAGATCATCCTCTTTTGGTACACGACAATAAGACAGCCAAGGTTTCAATCCACACGAATACAAAAAACAGCTAGAAAATTTCTTGTTGATGATATCCTTTAATGCTTCTTTTGGAATACTGATAATGTAACCAAAGGAAAAAGCCCCAGATGATAAGATGTAGAATAGCGTATAAAACATTTTGCATTCTGAAATCCAGAAATATGAACATCCAAAAGATGGAACTGAAATTGACATTCAAATAGGTGAATACATGAAAAGTAAACCCGATGTCCTTACGGCTATTTCGGGCCCGATCTAAATATCCCCAAAATAAACCTGCGATAAACATGGATACACCATACACAGAAGCAATGATTCCCAATTGTCGAAAATCTTGCGATGCAATTTTATCATACAACGTGTAAAAAAATAGGAGGGATAAAATCAAAGAGGTCAAAAAGAAGGCCTTTTGAAATGTACTATAGATTTTCATTGGATCTGTTTTATAGCGTCTTGTAATAGTTTTAAATAGTTGTCTGAATAAAGCGGAAGTAAGAGGTTTTCCAAAAATGTATAAAAAAGTTTTTTGCCATTCATGCTTAAGGAATAGTATTTCCGCTGTGGACCTCGATTCCCATCCCGCATTTCAAAGTCAAGCAGTTCCAGGTCATCGAATTTTCGCAAAGCACGATAGATACTCTGTTCATCATAGCTTAGTTTGCCCTCAGTTTGTTCCACAATGAATTGACCGATTTCCTCCGGACAACGCGCCTGATCACATAAACTCAGAAATATCCATTGGCTCATTTGTCCCTTTTTGTGCGTGAGCTCCCAACTCTCTAATAATTTATTCAGATATATTTGATCATTCATCTATGTCAAAGGTATTATACAAGTAATATAGTACCAAATATTTTTTGAAACGGAAATATCGCAACAACCAATGCCCATCCTTCAGGTATCCTCTATATCTTCTAATTGCCCTATCACCCAAACTGATAAGTCCTTTGGGAAAATGATACTTCGAAAATGAGGATTGTTTAACTTTATCCCCTCATGTGCGAATTATCTCCATTTCTGCGAATCTGTATTTGTACATTTTTGTGTTTTACCGGCCTCATGAATCAGGTAAATGCCCAGGAAAACAAGGCCTACTTTAGTTGGAATGATTATCGCAAGGCCAATGGTCGTTTGCTAGGCGACTCGCTCATTCTTAAAAAGCGGACGATTGGTGAAATCATGGCTTATAAAGGAAATGATTATGAGTTTTTTAATATTGATAACCGCATCAATATCAATGATTGTTTCGCCATTCGTTATCAGGGTATCGATTATATTCAAGGCAAGGCGCTAAACACGGGTAAGGATTTTGCCAAGGTGGTTTTTAGGGGCCAACAATATATGGTGGTTTATGCAGCCATCACCGAACAAAAAAGGGATGACTTCGAGGAATTAGATCTGCTATACCAAATCTCAGAACGGTTTTCGCGCGAACTGGAGGGTGAACTCAATAAAAACCGATATTATTATCTCATCAGCTTGAAAAAAAAGAAACTAAAATTATTGGAGCTTAATCCCGATAACATGCGTAAACTGCTAAAATCAAAAGGATCAATGTATCAGGAGTATGTCAAAGACCCGAACCGAAATGATCCGGAAAGAATCATCTATTATATATCTAAAATCGATCGGGAGGACTAATCCCAATGTCTGATTGCAGTTTTTGAAAAAGAGGTATATTTGATGGCTGAAATTAAATCCTGAAGTCCATGACAACTTTCAAATAACACTTCGTCATTGAACCTCAAAAAAAGAAATCAGTCTGAAACACCCAAAATAATAAACATGAAAAAAGTCCTGCTTTTCGGCATCACGCTTTGCCTCGCTCTTTATGCCCTTGCTCAGTATAGTAATACCAAAATGGAAGTGGGTCAAAAAGCCCCTGAATTAGCCTTCCCCAACCCACAGGGTGAAGTAATTAAATTATCGGAAATCAATAAAAAACGTGTGGTATTATTGGATTTCTGGGCCTCATGGTGCGGCCCTTGCCGAATGGCCAACCCTGCACTGGTGGAGTTTTACAACAAGTACAGCAAGAAAAAATACAAGAATGCTAAAAATGGTTTCACCATCGTGAGTGTTTCTTTAGATAAAGCCAAAGATCCATGGATTCAAGCTATCGCAAAAGATAAACTCAGCTGGCCTTATCACATGAGCGATTTGGGTGGATGGCAAAGTGCCGCTGCCGCCGAATACGGAGTTCAATTCGTTCCTCAGGCTTTTCTGCTCGATGGCAATGGCGTTATTATTGGTAAATATGCTCGTGCAGAAGATTGTGTAAAGGATTTAGAGAAATTGATTCAGAATTAGTTTTTATGGGTCCGGAGTCGGAGCGACAGCGTATTATTATTATCACAGCACCTTCAGGTTCGGGCAAATCAACCATTGTCCGGCATCTTCTGCAAACACTTCCTGAATTACGATTCAGCGTGAGCGCATGTACACGTTCTCCTAGGCAAGGTGAAATACATGGCCGCGACTATTTTTTTATCAGTGTGGAAGAATTTCAACAAAAAATCAGCGAAGAAGCATTTGCTGAATATGAAATGGTGTATGCCGGAAAATATTACGGCACCTTAAAATCCGAATTACAAAAAATCTGGCGAGATGGAGGCTATCCCTTGGCAGATATTGATGTACAAGGCGCGTTAAGATTAAAACATTATTTTGCCGATAAGGCCTTAAGTATTTTTATCAAAGCACCGGCATTGGAAATTCTCGAACAAAGACTCCGAAATAGAGGAACAGAAACCGAAGAGTCTCTGCGTGAACGATTACAAAAGGCCGAACACGAACTTCAATGGTCAAATTCATTTGATGCACTCATCGTCAATGATCAACTCGATGAAGCTTGTCAGCAAACAGAGCAATTGATTCGTAACTTTTTGCCAAAGGGATTGTCCGTTTGAGAATCGATTTAAAGAAACTACTTTTGTAACATGACCTTATTCATTGGTATTGTTGTTTGCCTTTTAGTCATTGGCTTTTTTTCAGGCATTGAAATCGCATTTGTTTCAAGCAACAAACTCAATATCGAGTTAAAACGAAAACAAGGCACTTACTCCGGAAAAGTACTTTCCCGTTTTATGGAAAACCCGGCCACCTTTATAGGTACTAGCTTGGTGGGTGTGAATATTGGTTTGGTCGTCTATGGCTTTTTAATGACTCAGGCAACCGATATGTTGTTCGATCAAATTGGTTTGCAAAATGAGTATGCCCGACTTTTTCTGGACACCCTGATTGCAACTATCATCGTTCTTATTTTGGGAGAATTTATTCCCAAGGCTTTATTTTCGTCGAAACCTGAATCGTCATTATCCTTTTTTACCCTACCCATTCAATTATTTTATTATCTCCTTTATCCGGCAGCGAAATTATTTGTGCAGATTTCTGAATTCATTCTAAAGTATCTCTTTAATGTTCGAATCAATGAGGAGAAAACCATTTATTCAAAAATTGATCTGGAACATTTTGTAAAACAAATGCGTACCGGTCAGGATAATGAGGAACAAGATTTAAACACGGAGTTATTTGAAAATGCTTTGTCTTTGTCTCAGGTGAGAATTCGTGAATGTTTGGTACCCCGGAATGAAATTGAAGCAGTGCCATTAAATACAACCGTAGAGGAAGTACGTCAACTACTTATAGAAACCAAACTTTCTAAAATTCTGATATACGAAGGCAACATCGATAATATTGTCGGATATATTCATCATCTGGATTTTTTAAAAAACCCTTCCACCATTCAGTCGGTAATGCATCGTATTCCTGCAGTGCCTGAAACCATGAATGCAGTGGATTTATTAAATCAGTTTACTCGCGAACGAAAAAGCATTGCATGGGTGATTGATGAATTCGGGGGCACAGCAGGTATTGTAACCATGGAAGATATTCTGGAAGAAATTTTCGGAGAAATCCAGGACGAATATGATGAGGAGGAATATATAGAGAAACAACTTTCGGCAACAGAATTTATTTTTTCGGGCCGATTAGAAGTAGAATACATCAATGAAAAATATGCATTGAATATCCCTTTAGATGACGCTGAAACATTGTCTGGTTATATCATCGAAAATCACGAATCTATTCCTGAATCAGGTGAACGAATCATTATCGGCGAATATGAATTTGGCATTATGATGGTAGGTGATACCCGCATTGAAACAGTCAAACTCAAAAAACTCCACGGCAATAAAAAGAAGGAGCAATGATGCAGGGGATGATTTTAGCAGCCGGTTTGGGCACCCGCCTCAAACCATTTACTGAGCATCATCCTAAGGCATTGGCGCTTGTGAATGGAGAAACACTCTTATCGCGCAATATTCGTTATCTCGCTCAATATGGGGTGAAGGATATCATCATCAATGTTCATCATTTTGCCGATCAGATAGAAAAGTATGTGCAAGACCATCAATGGGATGGGGTACAAATCAGCATCTCCGACGAGCGACATGAAGTTTTGGAAACCGGCGGTGGCTTGTTACACGCTGCGTCATTTTTTAAACCTCAGCAGTCCTTTGTTCTGATGAATGTAGATATCCTAAGCAATCTGCATCTCGATCGGCTCATTCAATTTCATCAACAATATAAACCACTGGCTTCATTGGCCATAACAAATCGAAACAGCAGCCGCTGCTTTTTGTGGAATGCCAACAATCAATTGTGTGGATGGAAAAATAAAAACACCTCGGAGGAAATTATTGTCCGGTCAGACAATCCTTATATAGAACGCGCATTTAGCGGCATTCATGTCATTGATTCATCTATCTTTTCTCATATCCGCCAAAAAGGAAAATTCTCTATTGTAGATACCTATTTGGATCTGGCAAAAAATCATAGCATACTGGGTTTTGATCATAGTGGAGATATCCTCATGGATACGGGTACCATGGAACATATTCAGGCGGCAGAAAAAATTTTTCTGTAAAATGGTATTGTAAAAAAAGTGCATGAGGAGGATTTAGCACAGCAAAAGATTACAAATCAAAATCCATATTCAAACCATCCCGCAATTTGCGCAAAGCAGGATTTTTAGCAGCCATCTTATCAAATATTTCGCGTGTACTGAGCACCCGATCTGCTGGATTTTGCATTTCCTCAGGCTTCAAGGCGAATAAGATATTTACTTCCTGATTCCGGAAATAATTTTTAAAAAAATCGAGTAAGATGAGCCGCTGCCCTTTCAGGTAATCAAGTGCTACCGGATCGGCAGTGAGGGTAATCACATGACCTTCAAAACTCAAGAGGGTTTGCATAATGGCATTCCGGTAAATGATTTTTTCTGCAGTTAGTTGATGGGCAATTTTTTCCCAGGCTTGTTGTAATTGTTCACTATCGATGGCAATCACTTCTTGTTGCTGCTGATTCAGCACTTTATCACGAACCAGATTCTTCAACCCTTTGAGTCCGCCGAGGGTAACACCATAGGAAGCAGTATTACCGGAGGACGTCGTTGAAGGGGGAACAGGAGCGGAAGTAATAGGCGTCGAACTTTTCTCTGAAGTTTGTTTACGGGGAGGAGGCGTTACACTTGGTTCAATACTGACTTTAGGTTTAATCGGTATTGATCGCATCATAGGGGCCTTAAGCGGAAAGACCTCCTGGGTCAATAGTTTTTTTTTTACGGTACCACTATTTTCATCACTCAATAATTGAATGGCATTTTGCAGGTAATTCAATTTAACCAGGGCTAATTCAACATGCAAACGTTTGTTGCGGGCCATCTTGTAATGTTGTTCGGATTGATTCACAACAGAGAGTGCATTGATGATATACGATTGTGAAACCTGTGAGGCTTGTTGGAAGTATCGGGCTTGAATGGCTTCCGGAAAATCCAGTAAATGAACAACTCTTGGATCACGACTAAACAAAAGATTTCGTAAATGTTCTGTAAGTCCGTTCAGGAACATATCACCTTCAAATCCTTTGCGAATAATTTCATCATAAATCAACATGATACCACTCAGGTCCTGTAACATCAGGGTGTCTATCACTTTAAAAAAGTAATCATAGTCCAGAATATTGAGGTGCTCTACGGTATTGGTATAGGTGATTTGATCGTTGGTGAAGCTGGCTATTTTGTCCATTATCGACAAAGCATCCCGCATACAACCTTCGCTTTTTTGCGCAATTAAATGCAAGGCTTCTTTCTCAAATACAATATGCTCTTTGTCACATATTTCAGACAGATGATTCAAGGTATCTGCTGTAGTGATCCGGTTAAAATCAAAAATCTGACACCGAGAAAGAATGGTCGGAAGGATTTTATGTTTTTCGGTAGTAGCCAAAATAAAAATGTCGTAACAAGGCGGTTCTTCGAGGGTTTTCAGAAAAGCATTAAAGGCACTATTCGAAAGCATGTGTACCTCATCTATGATATACACTTTGTATTTGGCACCACCCTGAGGAACAATTCGCACTTGTTCAATAAGTTCACGGATATCATCTACCGAATTATTGGAGGCAGCATCCAGTTCGTGCACATTGAAAGAAGTATTATCACGAAAGGAGGCACAGGAAGGACAAACATCACAAGCCTCAGCATCTTCGGTACGATTGGTACAATTGATGGTTTTGGCTAAAATACGCGCACAAGTTGTTTTACCCACACCTCTTGGTCCACAAAACAAAAAAGAATGCGCCAACTGATTATTGCGGATGGCATTTTTTAATGTGGTTGTAATATGCGACTGCCCAACCACCGTATTAAAATGCTGGGGTCTGTATTTAAGTGCACTAACAATGTATTGATCGGACATGAGGGGAACAAAGATAATCAGGGTGAATCTAAAAAATTCAAAAACTCACATTCACTTCAGGTAAAAACTGCAGTATTCGTCCTCTAGATTTGTGAAGTAAACCAAATGATACTGTCATAACGAGGAGGAAAAGTGCACCGCAAAAACGATACTACAATAGAAACATCGAAATCCGACCAAATCGATTTGGTATATTTTTGCTTGGAATAAACCAGACAAATGTGGAATAAGAACTCAGTTTTTAGAAATGATTCAACAAATTTCAACTAGGGTTTCACAAAAATCTATAGGAGGCTAAATGATAAGAAAGGGCCAAAGAATGGAAAACGCATGCTATTTTTGTCAACATTGATTTATCGCTTGAACCAAACCAAGAAACATGCAAAAAAATGAATGGCCCCTTTGGGAAATATTTATCCGTAGTAAAGCCGGTCTCGATCACAAACATGTCGGCAGTTTACATGCAGCCGATGCACAAATGGCGATTGAAATGGCACGAGATGTGTACACCCGACGACAGGAAGGGATCAGTATTTGGGCCGTAGAAAGCCTAAATATTCATGCTTCAAATCCTGACGATGCGGCCAGTTTTTATGATCCCATGAACGATAAAGTGTACAGACATCCCACTTTTTACGACCTACCGGACGAACTAACTCACATGTAAACCCCTGAAGGATGAATACTAAAATGATTGATTATCTGATGCATCTGGCAGACAATAGTCTGATTTATGGGCATCGCCTGAGTGAATGGTGCGGGCATGGTCCGATTCTGGAAGTGGACATGGCCTTGAGTAATATCGCCCTTGACCATATTGGTGCAGCCCGAAGTTTGTATCAATATGCTGCCGAACTGGAGGGAAATGGAAAAACCGAAGACAGCTATCCGTATTTTAGAGATATCAGGGCATTCAGAAATGTATTGTTGGTTGAATTGCCCAATGGTGATTTTGCCGATACCATAGCAAGATCGCTTTGTTTTGATAGTTATCAGTTCTTTTTGTATCAGGCATTAAAAAACTCAAAAGATCAGCGCATTGCTGCCATCGCCGAAAAGTCATTGAAAGAGGTTACCTACCATCAACGATTTAGCAGTGAATGGACCATCCGATTGGGTGATGGAACGGAAGAAAGTCGTGAAAAAATGCAAAGAGCCATCCATGAAGTATGGGCTTATACCGGTGAAATGTTTGATGCCAGCGCAACGGAAAACGAAATGTTAGAAGCAGGTATTGGTACAGATTTATCAGCCATAAAAATTCAATGGGAAGAGCGCATGGCCGAGATTATTCAGGAAGCAACTTTAAGTTACCCGATGCGCGCACAAGGGGCCTGGTTCCAAAAAGGCGGAAAAACGGGAATTCATACAGAATATATGGGCAGCATATTGTCTGAAATGCAATACCTACAAAAATCCTATCCCGGTTGTGAGTGGTAAAATGTGGACCCGGGAAACGATATTAGAAATATTGGAGACTATTTGCGATCCCGAAGTGCCTGTGTTAAGTATACTGGATTTAGGAATCGTGCGTGATATACAAATTATTTCGCCACAACATCTGGCCATTACCATTACCCCAACATATAGTGGTTGCCCGGCCATGAATACGATTGCCATGTCCATTCGGATGGAATTCATGAGCAGAGGCGTTGAGCAAGTGGATATTCATGAAATACTTTCACCAGCATGGACAACCGATTGGATGAGTGAACATGGAAAAGAAAAACTAAGAGCCTATGGTATTGCACCGCCGCAATATCAACACAAAGATGTGCCGGCTTTCGGCAATGAGATTGTGCCGTGTCCCATTTGCCAATCAACACATACCGAAGCATTGAGCCAATTTGGTTCCACCTCCTGCAAAGCCTTATATCGTTGTTTGGATTGTTTGGAACCTTTTGATTATTTTAAATGTCATTAAACTCGGAATTTGTATTTGAACGGAAAAATATTTGTCCAAGTGAGTTGACTACTCCAATCGTTGATGAAGTTCTACATATTTATTTTTATACACAGGTTTAAATTGTCGGGATAACTGACCTTGTAAAATGGAATCACAGGAAAAATAATTTCGGGGGTTCTGGATAAGCACATAATCTATTTTTTGTTCGCATTGTTGTTCATAAGGCATCGGATCTCCACAAGGCGGATAAGTGCCGGGCATCAGGGAAGCGATACTTTCCCGGGGATTTTTTCCATGTTGCCAGTTGACCGGAAAATAATTGATTTCGGCTTCATAGTTCATGATTAAAATGAGCGGAAGATTTGGCTCACAGCCCAAAAAATCGCTGAAATGAATAAAGGACCCATCGCGGTGAAACAGGCTATCCTGATCATCTAACTTTTGCCAATCGTCCATATGAATATTTAAAACCACTGAATACGGTTTCAAATAGTTTTTGGCCTGCATCATTTCCTGACCAATTTGATTCGCTTTCAAAACATAAGGAAAACGGATGAACTGAAAAGAGAAGGTAATACCAAGGCTAAGAATCATAAAGACCCAGCGCCATTTATAAGGCCACAACCCAGCGCCACAAGCAATGAGCAGAAATAGAGGAGGTAAAAATGCGAGTCGAATATCGATCGAACCTGCGCCGCCAATACTATGGGGACATTGAATATAGGAAAAGAGAAAAAACAAAGCCATTCCGAGAAAAAGGAAAACCCATTTTTTGGGAATTACGCTGAACCTTTCTGAAGTGAATAAACATCCAGATAACAGAAACAACAATCAGTAAAAGGGCTGCCATGGCCGGATACATTTCAGTGGAACGAGTACTCTGACTGGTCCACATTTTCAGAAACTCCACCCATTTTTTCCATCTACTCCAGGCATGGGGTTCAATTCCGCTTCCCCGTTTGGCCAGAAAAAGTAATATAATCATTGCGGACGGTAAAAAAATGAGCGCCATTCGAGCAACATCGATTAAAACCAATTTCCAGGACGATTGGCGTAATAAAGGAAACAGATCGAATAATAAAATCAGCCCCATCATCATCATCGTATAAATGGCCGGCATGCCATGCGAAAAAGTACAGGCTAACAAAAGCAGGGATTGGCCGAGGGCAAACAGGGGGTTTGGGAGTTTATCACGAAACCGGATAAAAAAGCCCAAAGCCCAAAAGAGTAAGGCCAGTGAAAGGCAGTAATTGTAAAAGCCTTGTTGGAAAGGGAGGTTAAAAACAAAAGGATAAAAGAGGAAAGCCAAAAAGCCGGAATCCGGATTGATCGAACGAATCAGAAATCGCAATCCATATGCAAAAACGAATAAGTATAATAATTGAAAAGATTTGTCGGCTAACCATGCAGGCATAAATTGTTGTAAAGCACCCAAAACGAGATGACTCATCCAGTTGGGGTCGAGATTCCGATTGATGTAAAAAAAATCGTCATAAAAATCACGGTTCCTGCCCAGTACAAAATCAAAGAGAACCCGGGCATTATAAGTATGGCTGGCACCATCGCCTGTGATATAGTATTGAGGCCAAATAATGATGGCGGCTGAAAAGAGGACGATTAAAAAGAAGAAAAATTTTTCGTATTTCAAGATGAAATAAAGATAAAAATAAAATGGAAGTGAACAGGAAAATGTTGAGCGTTTGAGAACTGGATAATCACCAAAGGGGTAGAAAAAAGAAGATACAATCAACAAAAAGCGGCATTCACTCAAAAAAATGCCTTTTGGCTCAAATGAGCTTGAAGCGAGAAAGAAGAAATACTAGGTTTGTTGAAGCTTTTAATTGTTGCGCAACGAAAGACACTGTGAAAAAGGAAGGACAAAAAAAGCAAAACCCTGAACCTGAAAGACATGGTGAGAAAGCGAAAAAGCAGGGACCCGAAAAGGCGGAGATAGAGTAGGGATTATGAAAACAAGAGGTAAGGCTTACCTGAATAAGCCAAATGTGAGTATGAAAAAGTTGATTTTGATGTTGGTGGTGTTGATGGGTGTGATTGTGGATGTGAGTGCGAAACCTAAACTACACTTCGAATTTAGCGGTGATGTTGTTATTGGGAGACCAAAAAAGGGATGTAGAAGCGTCTGGGTATGTATTGAGAATTATGAAGGTTCTGTAAAACTGGAGTTGGGAATGATCAAAAAGGCCACGGCATAGTTTTTAGATGAAGATGGGACTCTCTATTTTAGCTGTAAATAAAGAATTGCTTAGAAAGCAAGATTTGAATAAATATAATTTACTTACAAGCGGGACCTCAATTTAGACGATCAGGAGAAATTGACGCAAATATATTAACCGCTATGGATACAAAGTTCAAATATTTTTCAGCTGAAATTATCGGGTTATAGATCAAGGTGGATATTTCTTGATTAAATTGAATTAACTTAAAAGTATCAGCTGCTCCGAGTTCTTGAGCAGCTGATTTTAAATTATGGCAAACAAACTGATTTTACTTATTTGTACTTGGATGATTTTGTCATCAGGCTGTAAAACGCTTTACAAAAAAAGAATGGACATTGAAATTTTGGAAGATTCAGAAGTTGTTCAATATGCAAACGGAAAGCAATACAAATTTGATCTTATCTGGAGACTGAGAGACCATAGGTATTTTAAACAATTAAAACCTTTTGGCATTAACAGTTTTCTATTTGTGAATTTATACAATCAGAATGGACAATTGATAAAGCAAGAGGAAGGTGAAAAATGCGAGATAAATATCATGAATTCTTTAAAGGATTCCTTATACCCCTTAAAAGAACAAATGCAGGCCTGCGATACATGCCAATTACAAAATGCAAAAAAATATTTTCGGGAAATTCACAATCCGCAACAACAAGAAATTAAGAACAGAATCGTTGTTTTAATTGGTTGGGGAACATTTTATCAGAATCAACGATTTATTCAAAAGCGAACAGAATTAGTAAATAACATGATAGAAGAAATCAAACAAAAACATCCGGATTTTTTAATTGTAGGATTGTCTTTTGATCCTTATGTTGAAACCCATTAAACAGAATTTTGAAAGTCATTTCTTACACAATTTTATTCAGTTTTGTTGTACTATTCAACTCGTGCGGATCAATACGAAATGCCTATTACAAAAAAAATATGGTATTTACCAGCCCAAAATTGAAGACGAAAATTCTGTAAGAGCTTATTTACAAAATATCATTCATGATACAACACTCGCATTTTGCCTGTCGGATACGATGTTTATACAGCATTCAAAACAGAAATACAAGACACATCTGAAAGGACAAAAATATCCACAAATCAGGTGTTTTGACAATCAAGGCCGTATTGTTATGCAGTGGGCTACCTGTGAAGGCTTTTTGCACGATTTAGACCTCTTTAATACTTACCCGCCTAAAAATCCAAACAACCTGGATACTCAAGTCACATGGACTAAAACCATAAACGAACTTTCCTTACTGAATGGTTCCAAGGTGGATGAGTCTCAATGGAATATTTCAAAGTATGATTTGATTTTTGTCGTTTACTTCACTCAATATTTCAGATATAATGGGGATGCAGCCCTTAAAAGGATATCAAAGTATATATCAAAGTACTCCAATAAAAAATTCCTTTTCTTAAAGGTGGATGCAGATGCCATGAATTTTTGGCAGGCAGAAATAAATATGAATATAAAATTTAAAAGCTAAGTTCTAATTCATTCAATACAGAAATTTTAATCATTGGTTCATGAAGAAATTGATCAAAAAGTGAAAAAAGCAATTTATCTTCTTTTCTTAACAACCGCAATTTGGCAATTGGGGTGGTCACAAAAACGCAAACCTAAACCGGTTAAAGTTGTGGCAACCAACCAATTTGTAAGAGATAGTTCATTTTATACCATTGAACGAATTTCACTGGATCAATTTAAATCGCATTTTTTGAATACACCTTCGCTCGTCATTCAATTCTTTCAACCATGATGCGGTGGCTCCAAATATTGGATGGATGACTTTGTACCTTTTTATTCATTTTGGGAAAAAGAAAAAGTGCCCTTCTTCATAATTTCAGATAATTTGTTCGAAGAAGATGATTTTTTTATTTCAGATTCTCTGGTAGGTAGAATGGTCTACTATTTTAACATATATAACATACCATTTAAAACGTATATCATTTTCTGAAGGTGAGAAATTGGAAGACTATCAGAATTTTTTAGCTGAGCATTTTAGACTTCAAAAACTTAAAAAGCATTTTGGTTTTGTCATCAAAAATCGGAAACGAATTTATTCAGGGTTTACCTATAAATGTTTTAAACATGGGATTAAAAAATGGAATAAAAGCCCTGCTAAAACTTAAAAAGAAAAACCAAATAGTCATTTTTAAATCACATCCTATATGAAATTGATTTCTACGTTCATTGTTTTTTTCCTGATGAGTTTTGTTCAACAAAGTTACAGTCAAATGCAAACCTCCTTCCCTAAAATAGATAAGGAAAAACTCAAACAAATACTCGATACTTCAAAAGCAAGGCTGAATATTATTACCATTTTTACGAACGATTGTGGGGGTACCGCATACATGTTTGAAACCATGCAGGAACTCAAAGAAAAGTTCCCGGAAAGATTTTGTTTATACCCTGTAGCTCAGAACGTGAAACGAATGAAGGCGATTTAAAGAGCTGCTTCAAAGTATCAATGCCAGGATGTGTGTTATTTGATCGACGGAGAAAAGTACAAAGAAAAAAAATTTGACACACGCTTCAAAGGCTATCAATTCCGAAATGATATCTGCAATGAGTGCAGGATTGATCAAATAGGTGTACCTTATTATTTATTGGTTGAGCCGGGAAGACATATATTATATGCAGGCTATACATTGCCCGGTGATTTTGATCGGTTGATGGAGTATATCATGGATTCTCCCTTGCCGATAAAGGCTGGCCACTAACACAATAAAAAACGTTGAACTAAATTATGGATATCTTAAAGACCTTCAAAACGGTTTTCCCCCTGATTTTAATCTTCTGCTCATCTTACTTACAAGCTCAGGACTTACCGCGCCTGGAAAAAATTAATAAAGAAGGGCTTATCAAAATCATAGACTCCTCCCAGGCAGATGTGTATTTAGTAATTATCTATACCAACGAATGCAGGGGTACCAAATACGTGCTAGATGAAGTAAAATCTTACATCGACAAATATGGCGGGCGAATAAAGCTTATCTTATGCAATAGCTCTTTCGAAAAAGAGATGTCCGACATACCGGCCCTCTTAAAATCTCATTCAATCAACTTGCCGGTTACTTATATGATTGATAAATCGTTCTATCCTGAAAAACGAATGGATGATCGAAAAAAGGGATATTTTTTTCGCAATGATATCTGTCCGGAATGTCGGAAGGATATTATTGGAGTGCCATACCGCTTGATGTATGACAAAAAAAAAAACTGATTTATCATGGTTATCGCTCGCCGGATTTCGATCGTTTGTTGATAGAAAATCTTGATACAACCATAAAATCATAATATTGAGACAAAAGCAAAAGCATTTATTAAAATATCCTTTCTTTACATGTATCGGTTTTATGTTCTTTTATTTTGTTTTATGTTCCAAATGAAAAAATCCTTGCCCCAAGGATTAAAAAATCCCTATTCAATTGATCAAAAGGATTTGAATAATTTACTTTCCTTACAGGGTATTGAAGTTTTTAAAATTCCCTTACAAAATAAGCAACCGGTGAATTACATCAATTGTATAATTTATCAGTACGAAAAAGGCATATTGACAGATAGTATCAATCTCTATAAAAATCTAGAGAAAACAAAAGAACTACTGGGCAATGATATATTGCCCACTAAGAATCAAACATTTCTCCGATTTTATTTCCAAAAATCCGATAGTGTAGTTCATTTACTGATTGATTTGGATGGATTTCAACAAACGATGACATTCGATTTTAAGAATATTGTTCTTCAGGGTGCAAGGGCATTTGATATGAAGATAAATCCACTGAATACACGAAAGAATTTTAGCGTATTACGGCATCAAAGACGAAGATGCACAATTACATTGCTCTGGAAATACCGCTAATGAGGAGCTGATCCAACGGTATGACAATCTTATTCTGGTTTATATTGAACCCATAAAATTATTGTAGGAGATTTCAGATGAACGTAAGGTACTTTATTCAACAGCAGAAAGAAATTTGAAACAGTCATTAAAACTATCATCAAACAATAGCATGACAAATTCAAACGCATATGCAAAAGTAACTGTAGAATATTTGATAACTTCGCAAGAACGTAATCCGATACAGCGGTTGAGTTACAGACAGACAACCGAAAAATGTCAACCTGTAGGTGGTCAGACACTAAGCAAATTGCATCTGAAATAGACACATAAATTTAAGTAAAATGAAAAAATTAATTTTAGCAATCGTATTATTTAGCACAGCTTGTAATAAAGCTAAGACTACAGTTGAGCCATCACCTACTCCAACAGTTAAAAATGTTAGAAGTGGTGATGATGCTATAGAAACCTACGAATTCACTCAAAGCATTGTTATTCATAATGAAGCTAACACAGAGCGAATAGAAGCAATTGTATCTGCGCATTCACAAGATATATTGGACAGATACATTGATAATACTGAAATTCTGTTGCCTTTAGACACAGACCCAACATACACTTCTGAAATTGATAACGACCTGATGCCGTTGATGAGGAGTCTGGAGATGATGTTAGAATTTCAATTTTAATGAATAAAGCTTGCAAAGGTTACACTCTTTACACAAAACAAGAAGTGTTTACAATTATAATGAAGACTGGGATAGTCAATGTGACAATACAAAAATTCAGTGGGTTTCAACTACGAACACTAATAATCATTTATATATCACAGTGAGATATAAAACATGTGGAACTTGTCCAAAGTATACTTTAGTAAATAATATTTTAGATGTCAATCAACAATCAGCGACATATAATAAACCTTCAAAGCGATTATATGTAAAGGTGAAAAATAACTGGAAAAACAGAAACGTAAGTTTTTGGGATTAGAATAAATGGACAATGCCTAAACATTGTCTCCATTTTAATATTAAATATTAACATAATGAAAAATATAATAATACTCTTTACAATGTTCATTTTTACAATTGGAACAGTTTTAAGTAAAGCACAATCGTCAAAAGTAAATCCATTTGTTTCTATAGGTAGTAGCGGTATAGGATTCGGACTGAACTATAAATCTTATTCTATGTATTGTAGATATTTCTATGTTTATGAAGACGACCCAACATATTATGTCTACTATCATTTTCCTTCCATACAAATGACAAAAAAAATTTATAAAGAAGACTTTGCCAATATATACTGTGGTCTTGGTTATTCGAATAGAACGTATGAACAAAAGTATTTTTTTCCTGGAACATTTAATTCAAAAAATTACTACTTGTCTATTCCAATTGGAATAGAAATTACTCCTTTTAAAAAATCAACAAGAGGTTTTCAGTAATTTTAGAAAGTGGAATTCAGTTTGAACATACCAACTCTTGGAAATTATCCTACGACTGGCAACTTAACCTAAATAGAGGTATTATTGACATTAGATATAAATTTGGAAAACAGAATTGAAATATTGATAATAATGAAACCTCCTACAACATGCGTTTTGCGTCAGTGTGGCTTTAGTACTAGGCTGAACATTTGACTCTAACATTCTACCAACTTTAAGCATCTGTACTTTATACCCCACACCGAACGCAAAGCGCAAAAACGTTGTAGGAGATTTCAGACGAGCGAACAGCTCTTTATTCATCAGCAGAAAGAAATTTGAAACAGTCATTAAAACTATCATCAAACAATAGCATGACAAATTCAAACGCATATGCATAAGTAACTGAGGAGTATTTGATAACTTCGTGAGGATGAAATCTGATACAATGGTTGAGTTACTAACAGACAACCGAAAAATGTCAACCGGTAGGTGGTCAGACACTAAGCAAATTGCATCTGATATGAACACATAAAATTGAACTAAAAATGAAAAAGTTGAACGTTAAATTATCAGCATCGAAATTTCGGGAAAGATGCTGATGGAGCATATTTTATCTACATTGGGCCAGAAGATATTTTACCAGTCACAAAACAAATTCATTTTGGAGATGGCAATTATTTTCAAGATTTTGATTATATTCTACCCTCTTTCATTTCAGAGTATTTTGGTGGTGAACAAATAATTTTACGGAAGGGTTATCATCCAATAACAGAAGAACCAGATGGAACAATCAAATTCTTTTTATAAAAGCGGTTCCATTCAATTAGTATCATGGCCAATTCTATTGGCCATGATACTAATCTGTAATTCCTGTAATGTTACTTATACCGGATTAAAGAACACAAAAAAAATTCAACAATATTTCGGAGAGAATTCCGTAAAAGGCAACATTAAAATTAGCGAACTTTCAAAATTGCTACATAAAAAATCAATAGATAGTAGTAATGTTATGTTTATTGATAGCATTCTTGCATTTCAAAATATTGCCCTATTCTTTGACTCAAATGGAAATGTAAAAGATCTAATTGGAAGTGATTATAAAAGAGATTTAGAGATCATATCCTTAGCAAGGCATTTTTATAATTTTGCCCCTATCAGTACTATAAATACTAAAAACAATAAACTTCCTGAAAAGCTGGGATTACATATTAATGACATTTTATCTATTTCAAATATTGAGAGTCTTCATGAAGTTATTTTTTCTAACGAAATCTTTATATTCATTGCTCCTAATCAAACAAATAAAGTCTATTTCAAAACGGTAGAGAGAATTAATTGGAAAAAACAATTTGCAAAAAATAATGCTAAATTATTATTTATTAAAGAATGACGATCTATAAACATATCTATTTACCACTACTATTATTATTTACGAGCTGTGCTACAATTAATCATACTGTTACAAGAATTACAGTAGGATTAAGCATGAAAAAACATGAAATTAGTCATGAAGAAGTTGTTAATGTACCAAAAAAATACTTTCCTCAAAACATAACAATTGGAAAATTTAAGGAAAATTATTTCCTTGATATGCGCAATGATAGTAGCCTCTACCATATCGAAAATAGTAAAGACAAATCTGTATTTTCCAATTTAATTGTTCAACCATTGAACTGTATGTTTTTTGATGAATCGAATAAGTTAATAGCAGCATATTCAATTTGTGATGCGGACCTTGTGAAGACAAAACTTACGTGGAATTATTACCTTTCTAAAAGGCATATCGTTAAAAATATAGATATTTCGCATAATGTAACTTTTGGTGTAGTTGATAAGTACATAGAAAAATTAGCAGTCAACAATTCAAAAGCAAGTGGGAATAAAGTTGTTCTTTGTTGGAGTAAAATAGGAGGCAGGCAAACGAAAAATTATTTTAAAGAGTTTTCGGATTATCTGTCAAAATCGAATTACAACATTTATGTAGTAAATTGTGACGAAGCAATTAATAAATTACCTGTTACATCTTCCCAAAATTAGAGATTACAAATACAATTTAAACTTCAAGGGCGCATTCTAAGAAAAATTGAATGATTTAAAACTTCAATATCTAAGTATTTAATGTTCCGATAGAAGTTGAATGTATACTTTCAAGTAATTAGGTGACAGGATATTCAAAAAAATATTGGGAAACCAACACACAAAAATGGTCTGATTTGTTTGGCTTTTTAAAACCAAAGGATATTTTGATACCTCCTATAACCATGATTCAGCACTATTGTATTACGGCATCAAAGACGAAGATGCAGAATTACATTGCTCTGGAAATGCCGGTAACGAGGAGCTGATCCAACGGTATGACAATTTGATTTTGGTTTATATTGAACCAGTGAGATTATCTCACTTTTAGGTGAATGCCTTTGTGGTACTTTACTATAACTGAACTTCTCGATATATCGTATCCCCTGAGGTTCCAATATTGAATTGTTCCTGATAGATTAAATCATTGCCTCGCTTGATTTCTACCTGATTAGTGCTGCGTGGTTTCAGTTTTACAAACACAGTAGTGTCCTGATAAACACGCATAGGTAAATACTGAAAGCCGAAAAATGTAATGGAATCTGAAGGGAATATCATACTTTTTTTTAGATGATATTGAACCCGCGAAAGACGATCCAGGGAATAATCAATGGTTTGTTGATTGCTTTTAGCAAATACAGGTTTATAGATTAAATAATCATCTCGTTTATCGCTTTCAGGATTTAATAAAAATAGCGCTCCCAATGGATGATGCGGATGAATAGTTCTTAAAACTATCCAAAATACCGACGAATACAGCTGTATTATCCTCAAGGTATCGGTCAAATAATACCGCCCATCCTGATCCGTAACTGTAATTTCTTTCAAGTAATAAAATTGCCCCAACCAATTACTTGAAAATTCACCTACACCTATTTGAATATTCGCCATAGCTTTTTGCGAATAACTGTCTTTTACCTGACCAGAGAATGTTACCTGTCCGACCAGTCGCTTTTTGCGACAAGTAGAAAAGAGCATTACAATAGATATTCATATGATTAACAAGCGCATCTACATTTAAAGATACAATTTTTTTGAACTCCGACGATTCCATTTAAACCCACATTTTACAGTTGGACACAGTCAAGGGCAAAAACGAATTATGGCCTTTCCCAACCTATTTTGTCATATTTTCGTCATTATCCACGTAAACCTTAACAATATGCAAAAATTTTTTACCCTTTTCCTCTTCCTGTGCGCATTTACGCAAGTGTCAAGAGCCTCTCATGAGTATGCCGGACAAATTACGGCCAAAAACATTGGCACCTCTTCCTATCAAATCAAAATCACCCTATGGGTGGATTCAATGGGGTTGACCATCAACAATTTACCTTATCAAATTCAAACCGGTGGCGCAACCACCCCGGAATCTGCTGCATTAGTGAGCACAACTACAGTTGGGAACGGTATTCTCGAAAACGTTTATTTAGACACCTTATTGGCCAATAGTGCCGGTAACTATAAGGTTGTTTACAGCAATTGTTGTCGCAATGGCTTAATTACCAATCTCACCAATCCAACCATGGCTGAATTGTATCTGTATTGCGATATTGTTCACAATCCAATTCAGGTAAACTCAACACCGGAATTTTCAAATGTACCTGCTTTCTTTTCTGGTGTAAACGATACTTTACTCCATAACCCACTGGCCATCGACCCGGATGGCGACTCATTGGTATTTAGCTGGGCCAACCCCTTGGGAGCCGGAGGCGCTCCCTTAACAATGAGTGCATTGGCTTACCCTTCAGCCCCCGCCTATAATTTTACCGTCGATCCTGTGGTTGGTGAAATCACTTGGATTCCAAGTATGACCGGAGCCTTTGCTTATGCCGTAAAGGTTGAAGAATACCGAAATGGTGTTTTATTGAGCACATCAGCCCGCGAAGCAACAGTAACTATTTGTGTAGGTTGTAAAACAGCCATGGCATCAGAGTTTCAGTTTTATAATAAATCAAGCTGGCCTCAACCGGTTAAACATTATCAGTTTGAAACTTATGCCAATACACCTTTTAATATGACTTTCTCAGGAGGTGTTTCTACCATCAATACCAATACGCTGAAAATGAAAATCATCGGCGAACAAAATCAATTTGCCAATGCACCGGTATTTGCACCTACACAAACCGGCAGTACCATCAGCGGAAATTATTCCTGGACTCCTACCTCAAGCCAGATTCGTAACCGACCTTACCTGAATGTCATTCTTGGAACGGAACAATCTGCTACCAACGAAACCAGAACCAAAGAGCATACCTTACTCTTTAAAGTGAATGCAACACCAAGCCGTTTGGACGATTTAGAAAATGCGCAGGTGAATGTTTATCCTGTTCCGGGGAATACGATGTTTTATGTAGATGTTCAAAATATTCAGCATCAATTAAATAGCATAGAAATTTTGAACGCGTATGGCCAGGTAATTTATTCGGCCAAAATTGAACACGGTGTTCATGTATTCCAAATCGATTGTAGTAGCTGGGCATCTGGTACCTATATCCTGAAAACAAAGGGAGAATCAGTATTGACCAAAAAGTTGAATATTCAACACTAATCACAACCGATTAATTATAATTCCCTTAACACCACCGGGACTTACTTTTGATAAAAGCCCCCGGTTATGGAAGGACTGATTACATTATTGATATTGGCGCTAATAGTTATTCTATTGGCGCCTCTTTTTATTGGTGCTGCCACCAATGCCAAAATTAGAAAACTAAATCAGGCATTGAATGAGACCAATCGACTTTTGCATGTTTTGCTGGAGCAACAAAAAAACCAAAGTCTAAACCCATCGAATCAATCCGAATCCATACCATTATCTAGCGATTCGAAAGAAATCAAAGAAAGGACTCCCCAAGTGGTAGAAATAGTACCACTCCCTGTTCCGGTTAAAGAAACGGAAAAACAAAAAGAGATTCCCGCAGAAACGAAGGAGGAAGATTGGGAGGCTATCCTTCAACAAACAAAAAAGGAAGAAACAATACTAACGATATCCACCGAAGAAACCGGGAAAACAGAAACCCCCATCTTACGCAGTAAACCAAAAACCAATCTTGAACAATTTATTGGCGAAAAGTTAGTCAGCATTTTGGGCATAGGTATTCTCGTCTTAGGTATCGTATTTATGGTGAAATGGGCAGTGAGTCGTCAACTGATTTCAGATGCCGGAAAAATTTTGATTGGTATAGGATCGGGTGTGATACTGCTCGGATTTGCACATCGCTTGCATGAAAAATATCGGGCATTTAGTTCCATTCTCGCAGGTGGAGGCATTGCAGTTTTGTATTTTGCTATTTACCAGGCTTATCAGGCCTATCATCTTTTACCCCAAACTTTTGCGTTTGTATTGATGGTTCTCATCACCTTGTTGGCCGTCATCATGTCGATTTATTACGACAAAAAAGAGTTGGCTATTCTGGCTTTAATAGGTGGATTTTGTACACCCTTTTTGGCAAGCAATGGATCTGGTAATTTTCAAATACTATTCACCTATCTGCTCATACTCAATGCAGGCATGTTTGTATTAGCTGCTTTTAAACGCTGGGCACTTATTAATGTACTGGCTTATGGAATAACCGTCATCATTTTTAGTGTATGGATGTATCAGGACCATCGGGCAATTCAACATCATGCCTTTCAAGGATTCATTTTTGCCACCTTATTTTTTCTTACTTTTTTTGGAATGAATTTGATTTACCATATTCGTTTCAAAAAAGCGTTTAAGGCGATAGATTTTAGTATCTTACTCAGCAACACCCTCTTTTATTTTGGTGCAGGATTGTTCTTTCTGTACCAAATTGGAACAATTGAGTCGAGGGGTTTGTTTACATTATCCATTGCCGTTTTCCATTTCATTTTTGCTTATGGATTTTTTAGAAATCGCACCATAGACAAGAATTTAATTTTTCTGCTCATTGGGTTAGTGCTCACCTTTATCAGTCTCGTCGCACCTATTCTACTCGAAGGAAATTTTATAACCCTGTTTTGGGCATGTGAGATGGTCTTGTTGTATTGGTTGGGAAAAAAATCAGGGATCTCACTCATTCGAAATACCAGTGTGCTGGTTATGATATTAAGCGTGATCTCTATCATCATGGATTGGAATCAGGCTTATTTTCAGGTGGCCGTTCAGCGTCTTCCCATTCTGCTCAATAAGGCTTTTGTAACTACCCTCGTAGTAAGCGCTGCGTTTGCACTAACTCAATTCTTATATCGTTCCGAACAGGAACCCAAATTATTATGGGGACTTCTTCCTCAGAAATGGTATGGCACAATCCTGAAGTTTATGTTACTACTTGTGCTATTTTCAGGTGGATGGATAGAATTGCGATATCAACTCTACAATAGCTGGCAGTTTAGCGCATTTACCAATATGTGCACTGCTCTTTACGGTATTCTTTTTATGATTGTGGTTTTGTTTGTTCAACGTCGTAAGCGTGAATCATATCAGGGGGTTATTGCTATCGTCATGAGCATATTGGGTTTATTGTCTTTCTTATTTGCGAACGTTGAAGTTTCGAAGGTTCGAAATGCGGTCCTGTTTGATCAACGATCACCTGTCTTTTTTTACATGCATGTGGTATTGCTTTTGGCCTATTTGTTGTTGTTCGTTTTTTTTATACAATTGTTGAATCAGCGATCTAAAACGCAGGCCATGCAATTCCGGATGGGTCATGTATTTGCTTTATTTATGCTGGTTTTTATACTCAGTTCGGAGAGCACACATTTATGGGTATGGAACAATCATGAGCCGGGATTTGCCATCAGGGCGAATATTTCAAAATCGATTCAAATAGCCTGGCCAATATTGTGGAGTATTATTTCGTTCGTGTATATGTTTATTGGAATGAAATATAAAGTGACCTGGTTTCGATTTCTTTCCCTGGGTTTGTTTTGTTTGACCATACTCAAATTATTTATTCATGATATCTCCAATGTGAGTCAGGGTGGTAAAATTGCTGCCTTTATCATATTGGGCGTTTTGTTACTGATCGTTTCTTTTATGTACCAAAAATAAAAGGCCTCTTTACAGAATCATAAATTTCACCGATGATGAGAATATCCATTTTCTTTTTAGTCAATATACTTTTCCATACTGCGTCGTATGCTCAGCAGTTTTCTCATAAAAGCAAAGTGCCCGATGTCAAACAAAAAGCATTTTACCATATTCTATTACCGGTTTCATTAGCAGCTTATGCGGAACCGGATTATCGTGACTTAAGACTTTTTAATGACAAAGGCAAGGAGGTTCCGTATCTTCTGAAAAAGGAAAACTTTCAATCTATTTCAGAAAACTTCCGCTCATTTGAAATGATTCGGGATGAACAAAACGAGGGCATTCATACCATCGTGATTCATAATCCGGACAAACAAAAATTGAATGAGCTTTTGGTGGAATTGGCCAATGCGGATGCTGAACGCCCGGTTCGAATTTCAGGCTCTGATAATGAACAAGAGTGGTTTGTGGTTAGAGATGGTTTTTATTTTTCGGCGCTAGAATTATCTGATGAAACCAAAATTTTTAAGTCCTTACAATTTCCTTCTTCCGATTACCGATATTTTAAAATTGAAATTAAAAACAACAACAAACCAGCATTGGCTATTTCCAAAATAGGAATCAGCACCCAAATTCGAGTACCGAATGTTCTTCAGCAAATACATGAGATTACATGGTCCAAAAAGGACAGCAATCGAAAAACGGTTATTAACGTGTATTGTAAACCGGCAAATCGAATCGATCGCTTGCGCTTTGTGATTCGGGAGCCAAAGTTGTTTCAAAGAGATGTACGTATTTATGCCACCGAAAAGGAACAACACGAGAGTCTGCCCATCGGATCATCCGTAAAAATAAAACGAGTTGCTCCAGCGCCTTTAATTATGCGCGCCTCTTTAAATTCTTTACAAGCAACGATGATCAACCTGGATGAATCGTTGAGCAGACTGCAGCAGGATCATCTCATCATTGAAATAGAAAATGATGATAATATGCCCTTGTCCATCGACAGCATAAAAGCTTATCAGCTCAATACATTTATTACTGCTGAACTTTATCCGGACCGGCATTATTTTATGTATTGCGGTGATAGTATGTTATCCTTTCCGCAGTATGATTTAATTTATTTTCAAAATAAAATCCCTTCAGATACAAAGGTGATTCAGGCTGAGGAAGCACTGTTAAAAACAATCAATGTGTCTGATGAATTTGATGGAAGTCAGGACCGAAAACTGGTCTGGATTGGCAGCGGGATATTGTGCATCATCCTCTTGTTGTTGGTTGCACAAATGCTGCGAAAAATTAAAAACGCAACACCAGAAACAACACCGCAGGCGGATTAAAAACAACCTGAGTCAGGTCATTGTTTGTATTGGACATATCTTCCTGGATAATATTTCCCTGAAAAATGGTTTCAGTTTTAAGGTCTGATTTGAGTTGACCCTTCCGGAAATAATAACTGGCTTCAGTTCCTAATAAAACCCTGTTACTCACCCGATACCGCAGACCCAATGCAGGACCGCCACCATACCGAACGGAAGATGATTTTGTGATGACTCTGGTAATTTGTGATCCGAAGTTGCTTTCTGTTTGCGTATCGCTATTCAAAATTTCATACAACAGGTGAAAGGCAATTTGCGCAGAAAACCGGCGATTCAGTGGGAGCATTTTCTGAGGACCTAAGCGAAAATAGAGGTCATTGATAAAATTATTTTTTTTCACATTCCCGTCCGTTTCAAAGGTCTTGTTATAGGTATAACCCATTCCGGCATCAAGTCCCCACCCTTTTTTAGGCGTAACAATGCTATAGGTTAACAAGTAAGGATTGTTGACTGGTGTGCTGGCACCACTAAAATTCAATATTTGACGAAACAAGGCATTGGCTTGTAATCCCACAAAATGTTTGAATCGTTTCGATTCGTTTAAACTATCTGAATTTTGGGCGAATAACATCACTCCACTGAAGAGAAGACTGACGCATAGAATCAATTTCTTTTTAATCATTCAAATCATTTAAAAGGATTGGATAACAATGGATTGCTCACCATTTGATAATCGGTCATACTATTTAAAAAAGCAATCAAGGCTTTGCGGTCTTCGGCAGTAATATTCATTTTAAAGCTGAGCCATCATCGTTTCTTAATACATGCGATAAATTTTTATTTTCCTGAATACCATGGCTATAATGATTCAACACCTCATCGAGTGAATTAAACCGACCATCATGCATATACGGTGCTGTTAAAGCAACATTGTGTAAGTCCGGCGCGCGAAATAAACCTTCATCACTTGAGTTGCCGGTTACATCCATGCGTCCTTTATCCTGAATGCTGGATTCCAAACCAATGTTATGAAAACCACTTGATTGATACATACCAGGCATTGGGTTATGACAACTGACGCAATTGTATGTGGTATTAAATAATAACCGACCCCGCACTTCAAGCGCATTTAAACTTCCGCTACCCACCTGGGCTTCATCAAAACGAGAGTGCAGTGTTTGAAACATCAGAATAAATTGTGTCATAGCTGTACTCATGCCTTCTAAACTGAGCGTGCTGCCGGTACCATAGGCTTTGTCCAATATCGGCCTGTAGTACGAAAGGCTGTTTAGTTTTTTAAGCAATTGATCAAAATCAGTAATGCCCATTTCAATATGATTGGCAATCGGTTTTGCAATCAGGGAATTTAAATCCGGTTCGCGACCATCCCAAAACAGAGGGCTGCCTTCAATGGAAATCATAGGCGAAGTGATATTTTGAATCGCCATGGAGTTTCGCTTGGTCAAACGATTTTCAAATCCGGTACTAAAAGCGGTATTGTCTGCAAAAGCCAAAGCCTGTTTATGGCAGGATGCGCAGGAAATGGAATTATTGACCGAGAGATTTTTATCATAAAACAGAACTCGCCCCAGATGAATTTGCGCATTAAAGGTTTCATCCGCACCGGCAAAATATTGTGGAATATTGGTATCCACCTCTGCACTGGAAATAGGGGTGTTTTTAAATTTATTACAGGAGATGATAAACACTATTCCGGTAAAAGCGGCCAACAACATAGGATGGCGAAGTGAGAGGCGTTTCATATACTTAGTTTTAAAAACCAACAACCTATGAATTCCAATAAAGGCATTGAAATAACAGATTGAAGATAGGATTTAACGATAAGAAGACGAAAAATATGCGGTAAAAGTTACCTTGTACGACGATTTTCTTGAAAAAAAGATCAATGTATCAAGTTATCTGAAGCCTTCTAAAGGTTTATCCATACACAATTCAATCAATACCCCCTTGGTGCATTTGGGATGAATGAAGCAGATGAGCTTATTGTCGGCCCCATCCTTTGGAATATCATTTAAGAATTCAACCCCTGCGATTTGAGTCGTTCTATTTCGGCATAAATATTCTCCACAGCAAGGGCCATATGATGCATGCCTTCTCCTTTTTGGCAATGAACCGGGCAATGACGCCTTCCGGATCCGTAGACTGTAACAATTCAATTTTTGTATCGCCTCTTCTGAAAAATGCGGTTTCTACCTGTTCACGAGCCACCAATTCACGTTTATAGCATGGAGTTCCTAATAGTATTTCGTATAAAGGAATAGCATCCTGTAAGGATTGAACGGCAATACCAATATGATCAATGGGTAACATATCTGCCAAAATTAAAGCTTGCCGGGCAGATTTGATCCTTCTCCCATTGAATCATTCTTGCGAACCAGGCCTCTTCGAATTGTGAATAAAGGAATTTTATAGGCATTTGAGCCTCAAACACTTTTTGCAAACAAGGTTTCAGGTATATTTGCAATCCGGCAGCTTTTGCCGCAACATTGAATATTAAACCATGCTGAATTTCCCCATTTATTTAGACAACAATGCCACAACCCCTATGGATCCAAGGGTTTTGGACACGATGATACCTTATTTTACCCAAAAATTTGGGAATGCCGCCAGCCGAAACCACTCATTTGGTTGGATTGCTGAAGAAGCGGTTGATTATGCCCGCGAACAGGTTGCAAAACTCATCGGTGCTGATCCCAAAGAAATTATTTTTACCTCCGGAGCTACGGAAGGGGATAATCTCGCTATCAAAGGTGTGTTCGAAATGTATGCGTCTAAAGGCAATCACATCATCACCACAACCATCGAGCATAAAGCGGTTTTGGATACTTGCAAACATCTCGAAAAACAAGGTGCTGGAAATCACTTACCTGCCTGTGGATGACGAAGGGATGATTAATTTGGCGGATCTTGAAAAAGCAATCACACCCAAAACCATTTTGCTGGCAATTATGTATGCCAATAACGAAATTGGTGTGGTCAATCCCATGAAAGAAATTTCAGCAATAGCCCGTAAACATGGCGTTCTTGTAATGAGCGATGCTACACAGGCAGTCGGAAAAATACCCGTGGATGTCAATAAGGACGGTATTGATTTAATGGCCTTTACCGGACATAAAATGTATGGCCCTAAAGGAGTAGGTGCCTTGTATGTTCGTCGAAAAACCCAAGGGTAAAAGTCACGGCCCAGTTAGATGGCGGTGGTCACGAACGTGGAATGCGTAGTGGAACACTCAATGTACCCGGCATTGTTGGATTTGGAAAAGCTTGTGAGTTGTGTATGCAAGAAATGAGCAGCGATACCGAACGCATTATCAAACTGCGCGACCGCCTGGAAGAAGGATTAATGAAATTAGAAGAGAGTTATCTCAACGGTCATAAAAACCATCGTTTACCGCATGTGAGCAATATTTCTTTCAAACATGTTGAAGGAGAAGGCTTATTGATGGGAATTAATAAAAATATTGCTTTAAGTAGCGGTAGTGCCTGTACCTCGGCCTCTCTGGAACCTTCGTATGTGTTGAAAGCACTAGGCCTGGGTGATGATCTTGCTCATAGTTCACTACGATTTGGTTTAAGCCGTTTTTCAACAGAAGAAGAAGTGGATTATACCATAAAGGCAGTGAGCGATACGGTCACTAAATTGAGGGAGATGAGTCCACTGTGGGAAATGTATAAAGAAGGAATCGACCTCAATACGATTGAGTGGGCCCATCACTAAACATTGCCAACAGCCTGATCATCACCAAGAATGTAGCCTAAAAATACCCACTCAAGGGTATTGAATGAACATCATGTTGTAGAGAAATTTGTCGAAAATTTCAACCGCATGAAAAGTCCTTTACTAGTTATTCTTTTATGTCTCATTCAATTTGGGATTCAAGCCCAACCGCGTTTAATAGGCACCAGTACCTACAACCATGATGGCAGCGCTTATACATTGAGCGATACTTCTGTACAGTTACATTTTTCGGGAAACATGGCTTATGCACAACAAGATACCGTTTATGCAAGTGTTTTGTCAAGGCCGGATTCTCTGGCGCAGTACACCTTTAATTCAGGGAACCTCATCCTCAGTTCCACGAACCGACAATGGTATGATCCCACTTACCATCATCAAACCCGTACTATTTCAACGGGGTATGCCAATAACCTTAAATTTGTTGAGTCCGATATTCAATATTATTATACCGGAAATCGATTGGACTCCAGCAATAGTTTGTTCACCAATTTTCAAACGGTACAGACGTATCACGACTATATCACATTTTATCATTACGATGCAATGAATCAAATGGATACTGCCTGGATTATTTATCGCAATGCGAGTGGGTTTAGTTCAAGTTACCGCTATGAGTATACCTATTATCCCAACAATTTATTGCAAACAATTACGGTTCATACCAGTTCCGATTCTGTGAATTATACCCCCGATAACCGTCAATCCTATTTTTACAATAGTCAGGATTTGAACGACAGTATCGTTTATTCTTCCTGGGTTAACAATGCCTGGTATAAAGCAGCAAAAAATGTATTTACCTACAATAGCAACAAACAACAAATTCAAAAAGACTACCTGGGATTTGATAATACCATTCAACAGTATACGCCCAGTGCCCGTGATTTTTATTTAAGATCCAACGGAATTTTTCGGGATACCTTGTACAGTATGTTATGGAGTAGCGGCTTAAATATGTTTGGTACCACCGTAAAAATGAGCTACCAATATCAGGGAGGGCTACTCACCCGATCAAATGGATACACACGTAATACAACTACCGGTCAATGGCAACCTAATCCATATGGCGCTATTCACAATTTTTATTATGACATGATGCCCAATCGGGTTGATGAAACTTCAGAGAATCAACTGGCCATATTTCCCAATCCTGTCGAAAATGTGTTACAGGTGCAAGGCAATTGGACGGGTGCCAGTTACGTGATTTATTCGATGAATGGTATGCCGGTATTATCCGGAAAATTAAATGCACAACAAAGCATCCAGGTTCAATCGATTCCGGGTGGAATGTATTTCGTAGCCATGGAGTTGGATAAAAAAATAATTCGCACCAGCTTTTAAAACAATCTAATTAGCGGCTCAGATCTTCCCATCTTAGTACCGAATCTGCAGGCAAATCGTGACGAAGTTTCTGACCAATCAGGTATTTGCTTTCATTAGGTGCAATTCCGTTACCCGGACGTTTAAACGTTAGGTCTGCATCCTGAATTACTTCGCCTGCTTTCATGGCTCGTTTTAAAATAATACTGCGTCGGAATTTTAGTTTCTTTTGTTCTTCAGCATCCGATACAATGCGTTGTGATTGACCCAATGAACGAATAATATTTTTTGATTCTCTGGCAATCAGTTTCATCTCATCCGGATCAGCAGAAATTTCCATGATCCCAGCCGGGTAAATTTTTATCCGTTGTAAAATGTTTTTCAATGATACATGCTCCTAAAGCTACGGAGCCAAAGGAATAGAAAAACCAATGGTATGATCAGAGAAGCCTACCGGATAACCAAAAAGTTTGGAACAACATTTCAATGTTTCGCAAATGAATGTCTTCGTACAATGGAGGATAAATAGAAATACAATGTAAAAGGGCAATGTTATCATTTCCCGCTTTTTCTATCACTTTGACGGCTTGTTCAATTTCTGAAATTGTTGACATTCCGGTCGAAATCACCACCGGTTTTCCCCGGCGGGCCACATCATCGAGCAAACGAAAATTGTTGACATCCATCGAAGCAATTTTATAGAAAGGAATATTCAATGACTCCAGCAAATCAGCCTCGGATTCAGAAAACGGTGTGGAGCAAAAATCAACGCCAATTTGTTGACAGTAATCATTGAGTAAATGATGTTGATCTTCCCGCAAATAATATTTGGTCACCATTTCTTCAAGAGATCCAAAATGTTTTTGGGTGAATCGTCATATTTCTGATTCTTGTCGTATTCCTCCCTGGCAATAAGTGATTCCGGGGTCCAGGACTGAAACTTCACCGCATCTGCTCCTGCAGCCACCGCGCTGTCAATCATTTGTTTGGCGAGGTCCATGTCGCCATTATGATTTGCGCCAATTTCTGCAATGATATACGGTTCGCAAAATTGAAATATTTTTTTCGCGGGTAAGTTGAATTTCGTGTTTCATGTTTCGATGATTTGTTGCGCTATTCCGGAAGAAGCCCGGGTTTTAGTTTTGCTATTTCCCACCAAAATGGCCTGCCTTTGGTGAGTGCGGCAAGATAATCCAAATCCTGAATCAAATGTTCAGCCGACTGCATTAAATTCAATCTTTGCTGTATCTGAGCATACTGTGGATGATGAATATGGATTTGTTTTAGTAAAAGGCATAATGTTTTATTTTGACTTGTCGGGCTTGTTCAATTTTTTCCGGATTGCATTGTGTCAGTCCGGCAATATTGTCTGCATGTTGACGATAATACGTCTGTACCTCGCTATCAAAATAAATGTGTAAATGCGCTTGCCCTAAAAGCATTGAACAGAAGATTGTCCAGTCTACAACCGCATGATCTTCATCAATAGCATAAACTTGCAGGCAGGAACTGCGCATGGCAACATTACCCAAGCCCAAGACATTCTGGTCGAGCAGAAAGTCAATATCCGGCTCAAATCCGTGTTTTAGGCGCCCTCCCAAAAATGAGGGATGAGTAGTTTACCTTGTTCATCCACGATGTTTAAATCCCGAATCAGCATATCGTAATTTTTTAGTCCTGATATGCTGCTATCGATTAGATTATCCGAAAAAAAATCGTCACTATCTCCGAAAATGATGTTTTGATATTCAGGAAATTGTTTCAAGCATTCAAGCCCTTGTTTACGAATCGAAGCAATACGACCTTTCACATCTACAACAAGTGTATTTAGTCCCGAATGGCGTTGAATTTGCTCGGCTAGTTCATGGTTTGGTACACTATCATTGAATAACAGGAGATCAAAATCCTGATTGCTTTGCCTGGACAAACTGTCTAAAAAACAGGAGAAAAAAGGCATATTCCCCGGGTGAACCACAGTAAAAAAAGCAGTGGCAGATTGGGGCCTGAAATTGGGATCAATGTTCAAGAGGGAATAGGTTTGAGCATGTAAAAATAGCTGAATCGCTCATAATAAAATCAAAGGACTACTGCTTGCGCCAACGAACCACTCTTCGGATGGTATCCGCGATGGGATTAAATTGAAAACCGGGCAATGTGCGTAATATTTTGCTATTATCGAAACTGGCAATCGATTGGGCACTGTGAGCCGTTTCCTTCGTAATGGTAGCCTGCCCGCCAAACAATAAGGTTTTTAAATACGATAAGCGCCAAACGATGGCGGTGAGCCAGGGACCGGCAAAAACATGTGGAGGCTTAACGCCCATTTCGACGGCCATTTGTGTAAAAACATCTTTAAAGTTCAGATTTTCTGAAATGAGTATATAACGTTCATTCCATCCCTCTTCACGATTCAAAAAGGTAAGAATCACCCGGGTAATGTCTTTCACATCCACCCAGGCTGTACTTCCCCGGGTGTAGAAAGGAAAACCACCGGCCACTATTTTAAACAGGTTGCTGCTACTTCGTTGTTCATCGCCTTCGCCCAAAATAATTCCCGGGTTAAGAATGAGCACATTCAAACCTTCAGCCTGCCCGCGCCATACTTCCATCTCGGCTAAAAACTTACTACGTCCATAATTGGAGCTTTGCTCTTTTTCATCGTATGGGGTCAACTCATCGCTGCTTTGCCCGCTGCCGGCCTTACCGATACTTGCAATCGAACTGATAAAAATAAGTTTTTGGATTCCGGCATGCAAACATGCATTTACAACATTGGCTGTGCCTTCGATATTATTCAGCATCAGCGCATCTTCATCTCTGGGATCGTACGAAACCATGGCGGCCGCATGAATCACGACATCAAAATGCTCCATGACAGGCAGTAGGCTGGTGATATCGCAAATGTCACACGGCACCCATTGAACTAAATCTTCACGAAAGGAAATAAAGAATTTTGGGAGTTGATTCCGGTAAGTGGCTACCACCTGATGCCCCTCATTGGTGAGTGATTGCAACACATGTTGACCGAGTAAACCGGAAGCACCGGTGAGTAAAATCCGAAGCATTACATTACCCCCTTAAACTGAGCCAGGAAGCGAATATCATTTTCCGATAGGATACGAATATCGCGAATACCATATTGCATCATGGTGGTTCGTTCGACTCCCATACCCCATGCGAAACCGGTATATTTTTCCGGATCAATGCCACAATTTTTTAATACCTGAGGATGTACCATTCCACAACCCAGAATCTCTACCCAGCCGGTATGTTTACACACATTACAGCCTTTACTATCACAAATAAAACAGCTTACATCCATTTCGGCACTGGGTTCGGTAAACGGGAAATAAGAGGGTCGGAATCGAACGCGGACTTCCGGACCAAACATTTCTTTCACGAAATAATAAAGGGTTTGTTTCAGATCCGCAAAGGAAACATTTTCATCGATGTAAAGCCCTTCTACCTGATGAAAAAAGCAGTGTGCCCGGGCGGAGATGGTTTAGTTGCGGTAAACCCTTCCCGGAAAAATTTGGCGGATGGGTAATTTACCTTCTTTCATGACCCTAACCTGTACACTACTGGTATGGGTTCGAAGCAGCCAATCCGGATTTTTGGAAATGTAAAACGTATCCTGCATATCTCGGGCAGGATGGTTTTCAGCAAATTGAGCGCGGTAAAATTATGCCAGTCATCTTCGATTTCCGGACCTTCAGCAACGGTGAACCCTATTTTTTCAAAATAGAAATCATCCGGTCCATAGTCAGTGAAACCGGGTGGCGAGCGCCTGTTTCGGAAGGTAATGGCGGTAAAGTATGATCGATTTTTTGCGAAGTATTTGGGAAGAAGAATCTTGATGCTGGTTTTATAGGCATCATAACGTTCTTCGGCAAATTGTTTAAATTCATTTAATCGGGCACCAAAATCCTTGCGCAAATCAGCAGAAACATTTTCATTTCGCTCATGAGCTGCTTGACCAAACCTTTAGATCCTAAAACGAATCCGGTAGTTTTCCGTTTCATCCGCATTGGCGGGAGGGCATCCTCTATTTCTTTGCGCAATGCGGCTATTTTATCCAGAATTTCCTGCATGCCGCAAAAGTAAGAAGGATTGCGTAAAGAGTGCAAGCTGCCGGGAATTTGTTCGGACTTAAGTCAGGCAAGGAAGCATTTTTTAGGGCCCTCCGGGATAGTATCTTCATATTGACTTAATTTCACCAGTTCGGAAAATTCAAGAATCATGAAAAAATCAATGCCCGAGCTGGAGCGAATGAGTACTGATGCCTTTAAAGAGGCCGCCAAAAATCCACTGATTGTTGTTTTGGATCAGGTTCGAAGCATGAATAATGTGGGATCGGTTTTCCGGACGGCCGATAGCTTTTTGATCGAGGCAATTTATTTATGTGGATATACCCCACGACCTCCTCACCGCGATATCCAAAAAACGGCCTTAGGTGCTACAGAAACGGTTAACTGGCAATATTTTTGAATCGACTTTGGAAGCGGTACAACAACTCAAATCAACACAATATAAAGTAGTTGCGGTGGAGCAAACCCACAACAGTATTTCACTGGAAGATTATCCTTTTCTGGCCGGAGAAAAAACGGCCCTCATTTTTGAAATGAAGTAGATGGGGTGGATGAGGAAGTATTAAAGGTGTGCGATGCCGTGATTGAAATACCCCAGGCAGGTAGTAAACATTCGCTCAATGTGACCGTGAGTGCGGGCATTGTACTTTGGGATTTTTTAAAAACGCACCTAACCCAAATTCAGCATTAGAAATGCCGAAACGATGAAGTATTTGTATATCCACCTTTTGCAAAAGGCTCACAACAAATACGAAATCGTCTCGTTAAAATTAACGAGACCAACTAACGCTAGAAAATTTTCTTTCCAAAAATCCTATCGCGGAATTTGGGGACAAAATCCGGAAATCAGGCAGGCTTTTGAATCAAATACTTATTCTGATGAAAGCGACAGGAAAAGCAGATTCACTTAACAGAAAATTGAGACTAGAAATTTGAAATCACAACTTATATTTGAGCGAAGAACATGGGGGAAGTATAAACTTGGGTGATATGCTGGACTGTTTGTTGTTTGTTGGCTTTAACCTATGACCTGGGCACGCAACAACGGCAATCCGACTCTACGCGCTTGAAACAATACCTGCCAGAAATAAACAAATTGCAGATTCGATACAGAAAGCGAAGTCGGAAGCTTATAAAGCCTATAAAAAACCAGTGTCAATGTTGTGACTTATGACAGCAAGGGCAATAAAGTGGAGCATGGAATGGACCAATCCGGAAGAAAGACCAAACCACAACTTATGTCGTGCCTGCTGTTTTGAACCGTCCTTTTAGTCCGGATACCATTAACAAAGATTCGGTGCAGCTCAAAGTGTACAAATCGAAATACCGTTTACAGGTTTACCATAAAGGCAAATTACTCACGGCTTATAAATGTGTGTTTGGTCCGAATTGTACCCAACAAAAAATGCAAGAAGGCGACAGGCGCACTCCTGAAGGCACTTTCACCATTTTAAATGTCAAGGATCATGATAAATGGGAGAAATTTATGTTACTGGATTATCCCAACGAAGAGTCGAGGCGCATTTTTGAAAATGCCAAAGCCAATCGTTTGATTCCTGAATCAGCCCGAATAGGCGGCAATGTGGGTATACACGGTATTTGGTTGAATGGCGATAACGTGATTGATATGAAACATAATTGGACCGATGGATGCGTTGCCTTAAAAAACAAAAGACGTCGCTGAGTTATCCCAAATTATCCGGGCTGGCTTCACCTAAATTACCATTTATCCATAAAAAAGCTTCAAACGCAATTACTTGAAGTTCATTAAGCCGAATGTAAACCGATTCGATTGCCTTCGGTATCCAGAATGACGGCCATAACCATGTTCCGGACTGATTTGTGCTTTAGGTACCATCACCGATCCACCAGCTTCCGGCACTTTTCCGAGTATTTGATCCATACGGCCATTGGCATTGAGATAGATTAAAACCCCATCGGAAGAAGAAGGTTTATGGAAATCACCCCCAGAGACAATTGCTCCCGAAATTTCGGTATTCATATCTTCAACCGGAAATACCCGCATGAGCAATTCACCCATGACCATCGGAAATAATTGGGTGTCAAAACTGGTTTCGTAAAATTGGGTGGCTTTTGGATATCCGCGCTGGGGATTTCAAACCAACTGATTGCGTGTGACATAAAAATATTTTCAGTAAAAATAATTCATCCACGAGAAATCAAAACCTAAATCAAACTTAAGTTGATCGCTTAAAATGCGGAGAACGAAAAGGTCAGAGAATTGAACTAGCAAAAAGGAAGAACAATATCTTTGATGGGTTTATCAAGATGATTACATCACTTCAAATCTATTCAAATGGACTTACTGGAACATATGCACGAATTTAAATCTTCACCGGCTTTGCGGGAGGCTTTGTATGAACATGCGGTCTGCAAGGAGTTTCCCGCAGGTACTGTTATTCTTCAGGAGAATGCCTATATCCGGGCAATACCCATTGTTACCAAAGGAGCCCTGAAAGTTTTGCGAGCCGATGAAGAGGGACGAGAACTATTGATTTATTATGTACGGGCTGGTGAAAGCTGCATCATGTCATTTTTGGGTGGACTGCATCACGAAACCAGTAAAGTAAGAGCTGAAGCCGATGAAGATGTGGAAATACTTTTATTGCCCATGGACAAGGTGGTCCATTTTATGAAAGATTTTCCGGAGTGGTTAGACTATATTTTTAAGCTTTATCACAAACGCTTTGAAGAATTACTGGATGTTGTGAATGCGATTGCTTTTAAAAAAGTAGATGAACGCCTGCTTGATTTATTGAGGCGAAAAGAAAAAATGAGTGCTTCAAAAGTGCTACCTATTACGCATGAACAATTAGCCAATGAACTAGGCACGGCGAGAGTATTGGTATCCCGGCTTCTCAAACAACTCGAAGAGCAAGGCGTTCTGGAATTGGGACGCCATAAAATTACCCTGAAGTAAAAGTTTTTGGAGATGTAAGCAGGGATTTAAACGAGATGATCGTTTGGCGAATAAAAGGGCACTATGTAACAAAAGTTGCTGTGCACGCAAGAATAAGGGCAGACCTTTGCATTCAGAAACGATATTTCATCATCCAAAAAAATTAAACCATGTTCGGACTACTTAAAAATTTATTTTCTTCTGAACCGGATACCTTTCTGGTTCAGGCTATTCAGGACGGTGCCTTGCTTGTAGATGTGCGCAGCCCTTCGGAGTTGCTTCAGGCAGTGTAAAAGGCGCCGTGAATATTCCTTTGGATACTTTGCCCAATCAACTGGCCAAACTAAAAGGACGAAAAAGTGTGGTGGTATTTTGTAGAAGTGGCGCCCGCAGTTCACAGGCTAAAGGGTTTTTGGATCAGCAAGGTATTCCTAATGTTTTTAATGGAGGTACCTGGAATAATGTTCAGCAATTGCTGAAAGCGTCGTAACTTAAATTTTAATCAAATCGTCATTTCACTTTAAAACGAATTTACCATGAAAAAAAATATGGGTATTGTAGACAAAACCATCCGGATTTTAATGGCCATCGTGATTGCTATCATGTATTTCACCAATGTCATTTCCGGAACCACGGCCATTATACTGGGCATTTTAGCCATCGTTTTCGCATTAACAGCTTTTATTAGCTTTTGTCCCTTATATCTGCCATTTGGTATTAATACCGGCAAAAAGGAACAGCAGTAAATTGAGTCGTTTTGCGCTAACACAGGTGCATTTAAAAAAATAGGAAAAAGTATGCATGCAATCAAATCAAGATGGTCAGTAATGAGGGTTATTCGATTACTCATGGGAATTGCCATCATTGTTCAGGGCTTTTATGTACATCAATGGACTTATGTAGCCATGGGCGGTTTATTTACCCTGATGCCTTTATTCAATATAGGGTGTTGTAGTACAGGAGCGTGTGATACTCCGCGAACCAAAACATCCACAAATACCGAAGAGATTCAATATGAAGAGGTTCATTCTTGAAAATATATTCACCATCATTGGTGTAATTTTAGGCGCCGTGTCAGGGTACCTATACTGGAAATTCGTTGGATGTGTTCCGGTACCTGTGCCATCACTTCACGTCCATTGAACAGCACTTTATACGGAGCGGTGATGGGTGGACTCTTGTTGAATATGATCAAAAGCAATAAAAAACAAAAAGCATGACATTCGAAGAAATCATCAACAAAGACAAACCTGTATTGATCGACTTTTATGCCGATTGGTGCGGACCGTGCAAGACGATGGCGGTTATTTTGAAGGAAACCAAACAAAGAGTTGGAGAGGCGGCCACTATTGTAAAAATAGATGTCGATAAAAACCAGCGCATCGCCAGCGATTATCAGGTGAGCAGTATTCCCACGTTGATCTTGTTTAAAAATGGAGAAGTATTTTGGCGACAATCGGGTGTGGTACCGGCTTCGGAAATAGAAAAAATGATTCGTAAAGCGAGTTAAAACTGAACGCTTAGAAGTATGTCGTATTATACCACATGAAATGTATAAAGGCGCTTTTCATGAAAGTTTCGGAATTCGTATTCCATCAGAGAGGTTTTAGTGCGTTGAATAAATAATACGTATTTTTACCATTAAATTACACGTATCATGGTAACGAAATTAACACTTTGGATTGATGATTCTGTGATTTCAGTTGCAAAGAAATATGCTAAGAAAAAAGGGAAAAGCCTTTTCAGACATTGTTGAAAATTACCTCATGTCCTTAACAGCCAAAGAAAGTAAGAATGAGCCGATTTCTCCAAGAATTCTGAAAATGATGGGTTGCATTGATTTGCCTACAGATTATGACTATAAAAAGACCCTTACTGAAGGCTTATCTAAAAAATATAAGTGATGAAACACCTATTTTTAGATACCAATGTTCTCATTGATTTTCTTGCCAACAGAAAGCCTTTTGCATTAGATGCCGCTGCCCTTTTCGATTATTCACTGAAAAAGAAGGTGACCTTATATATCGCCACCGTTTCATATAACAACATTTATTATATCCTGGAGGCAGTCATGTTCTCATGTGGAGACCATTAAGATACTCTCTGAACTTCATGAATGGACCGAAGCAATAGATGTGACAAAAGATATTATTCAAAAAGCAATTCATGCTGAGTTTAAGGATTTTGAAGTTGCCATACAATATTTCAGTGCAAAATCGGTTCAAAAAATCGATTGCATCGTGACAAGGGATACAAAGGATTTTAAGAAAAGTACAATTCCGGTAATGACTCCCAAAGAGTCGCGAACGATGATAGAAAGTACATATCTTTAATTCAGGCAAAATACAGTTGACACAACAGAAATGCTTTTAGTGAAGGATGCTTTTAAGTCATTTTCGCTATGTCAGACAACAGCAAATTGAGCTATGGTTGATATGGGTTAAAAATGGACTCTTATATTGGAAAACTCTTTGGCTTAAAATCTGAATCGGACTTACTTTTGATACTTAATTCAACACAAGTGTCATACGAGTCGATTTCAGTATTTGATATTTTTAAAATTGGGGTTGGGCCCAGCAGCTCTCATACCCTGGGTCCCTGGAAGGCCGCTTTACAATTTTTAGCTACCCAAAAACAAAACAATACCCTGCAAAATATTCGGCAGCTGAGTGTTCTCTTATATGGTTCGCTGGCTAAAACGGGTGTTGGTCATGGAACGGACGTAGCTGTGATGTTGGGTTTAAGTGGCGAAGACCCCGAAACCTTTGATGTGAATGAGATTCAGAACAGCATTGATCGCCTCAATACCGATAAAATGATGTGGCTGGATCACGAAGTGGAAATAGAATTTGATCCAGCTCAACATATTCAATTCTTATACGAGGAGAGTTTGCCTTTTCATCCGAATGCCATGACTTTTTTAGTCACATATGACGATGGTGAAACCATCGCAGACACCTATTATTCGATTGGAGGGGGCTTTGTGGTGAAGGAAGAAAAAAATGATCTCAACCTTCGCACCCAGCAGCTGCCTTTTCCCATTGACAAATCGTCGGATATTTTACATTGGTGTATTAAAACCGGATTGAGCATTGCCGAAGTGGTGATGGAAAATGAACATGCCTGGCGCGAGGAGGTCGAAACTCGAAAAGGCATTTTGCGAATCTGGCAGGTGATGAAGGATTGTATTTACAGAGGTTGTCATATTGAAGGCGTATTGCCGGGTGGATTGCAGGTGAGCCGGAGAGCGGCACAACTCAATAAAAAATTGATTCAAGAAAAACCCTATACCGATTTTGAAAGTTGGTTGTTGGCCATCCGTTCGGGCGGACAACAATTTAAATATATTTTAGATTGGGTATCTTGTTTTGCACTGGCCGTGAATGAAGAAAATGCCTCTTTCAGCCGGGTGGTAACAGCACCAACCAATGGAGCTGCAGGGGTAATACCTGCCGTGTTGATGTATTACATCACATTTTGTGATGGCTATGAAGAGGATAAAATTATTCGTTTTGTGCTCTGTGCTTCGGAAATTGGATGCATCTTTAAAAAGGGCGCAACCATTTCTGCTGCAATGGGAGGCTGCCAGGCAGAAATTGGTGTGAGCAGTGCCATGGCAGCCGCGGCCTTATGCGAAAGTTTAGGCGGAACACCCAACCAAGCTTTACAAGCTGCAGAGATAGCGATGGAGCATCATTTAGGATTAACCTGTGATCCGGTAGGCGGCTTGGTACAAATACCCTGTATTGAACGAAATACCATGGGTGCCATCAAAGCAATCACTGCTGCTCAATTGGCTTTGCAAAGTAATCCGTACGATGCCAAAGTGAGTTTGGATAAAGTGGTGAATACGATGTGGCAAACAGCACTCGACATGAATCATAAATACAAAGAAACCAGTGATGGTGGATTGGCCGTTCAGGTATCCCTCAGTTTGCCGGAATGTTAGCACGGGACTGATTTCATGAGCAGAACCGCTAGTTATTCAATCCTTCCACAGCGAAGTTTACTCAGGGCAGCCAACATCATTTCAGCCCCGGTAGTAGCAAAGTGCCGTGCAGTGCGAACAACGGGACTCGGATCATTAAGTAGGGCTTGCTGATTATCCTAGGCGCTCAGGGGAGGTAGCCCGCACGTGGGCCCTGCGCGAGAAGGGGGAGATGAAGGAAGCCTCATACTCTGCCGATGTGCTGCCCAACAATTTTATAAGTTTTGCACGAAGGATTGTTTTAAAGCAAAAATGCCCGCTCCATTTTTTACGTTGCTGTGTACTTGCACCGGCTCACTGAAAGGATTGCCCTGAGTGTTGAGGTAGAGTTCATAACTGCGGGAGTATTTATAAAAATTTTCGGAGATGTGATGAAAGTGCAGTTCATAATCGCCTTGATTAAAGGGTGTTGCAGGTATATAAAGCACAACTTTTTTCTGGCCATCCTGAAACAAATCATCGCGGATATATAATGAGCCATACCGTAAAGTACTGCCCGAGGTGGGGTCTTCGTTGTCGATAGCGCTTTCTACTTCGGCATCGTTGCAAATGAGATTGACATTAAAATTTTGCCCCTGCACACTGCCTCTAATTTCAAGACTATAATAATCTTTTTGGCCGGCTACATCAGGAATGATAAAAGATATTTCGTCGCAGAGTACACTTTGATTATCGAATTCGGGCAAAACAAATGTTTTGGCGTTTGGTATCCGATTCACTTGCAGTGGTTTGACAAGAATAGGCATCTGATCTTCAGCTTCAATGGTGGCTTTGCCGGATGCCTTCACGACGAGGCGATACGTGCTGCCATTGAGCCAATTGGATTGTGTAGAGAGGTAGTTTAAATCCAATGCATCGTATAACATACTATCGCGCAGGATTCCGTTTTCGTATATTTTGACATCCGCATCGGCGATCACATCTGTACCTTGTGGCGGACCGGTAATGGCTCGAGTGGCGGTGATGCTGCCTTTAAAGGCCTGTTGTATGGTACTATTGGTGATGCTGATTGCCGTCATCGGGGTATGATCCACGCCGATATCAATCACTGTATTAAATGCTTTTTCACAGGCACTCAGAAAGAGCAGGCCCAAAAGTATGATGATATTAAAAAGGATATTGCGCATGCTTAGAATTTGAGGTTATAAGAAAAGGAAGGCAAAATGGGAAACAACGAAACCTGTTTAAAAATATCATTGCCCTGCATCGTCGTTGCTTGGATAAATGAAGTAAGGATTTTTTCGACTGTAGGCATTATAGATACTAATGTTCCAGGTACGCTCGAAACCGCGTTTGGTGGTTTTGTGAAAGTTTACACCCAGGTCTAGACGGTGATAAGCCATCATGCGGTAATTATTTCGTTCGCCATAATGATAAATGGTTTGCCCGCCCCACATACTGCCCTGATAAATATCGATAATGGGTGCGGCGTTGTATTTGTATAATGGCATGGAAATGGCATTGCCGGAACCATATACCCAATCGCCGGAAATTTCGATGCGTTTACTGATTTCATAAACAGCAGCGATTTTAAAATCGTGGCGGCGGTCGTATTTATACGGAAAAATTTTACCTGAATTGATGGTGGGAAATTGCCGATTGGTCCAGCTTAGTGTATAACCTACCATGCCGGTGAGACGGCCTGTTTTTTTCTGCAGAAATAACTCCCCGCCATAACTCCACCCTTTGCCCATTTCTACTTTGTCCTCCCAGCTTTGATTGCTGTTGAGGAAACTGCTGCCATCTTTATATTCAATGATGTTATTCATGGTTTTGTAATAAGCTTCGGCGCTGAATTCGTATTGGTCGCGAATGGTGTGGGCAATACCCACGGCACCTTGCATACTTTGCATGGGTTTGATTTTATCCGTTACCGGCACCCATAAATCGGTGGGTAAACCAATGCCATTATTGGTGAGCAGATGAATGAATTGGGTCATGGTGCAGAAGCTGGCTTTCAGGCTCCAGGATGGTTGAAGTAAATACCGGGCAGAGAGGCGGGGTTGAATAGAGGGGTAAAAATTGGCCGTGGTTTTAAAGGCGGAGGCGTGCACACCAATATTGGCTTTCAGTTTTTTCGTGATTTCAATATCATCTTCGATATAAATGTCGAACTCGGGTACTTTACTGATATTGTAAGTGGTATCGATATTGTCGGTTGGGAGATCGGAGTTTTTAAGCGTGATGGCACCTGGTTTAAAAGTATGATAAGTAACGCCAATGCCTGCTTTGATATAGTGTTTTGGAGTAGGAATAAAATCGAGATCATATTTGAGACCTACATCATAAATACCTGATTTGTACAAGGCTGAAAAAGTGGATGTTTGTCCGCCAAATACCGAACTGATTTTACTACCTACTTCAAACTGGTAACGACTGTAGGTGGCGGTGAGGTTGCCAAACAGTTTATTGTTGAATTCATGGTTCCAGCGCAACATGGAAGTGAGATTGCCCCAATTGATATCGGCCCGGAATACTTCCTTTTTGTTTTCGAAACCTTTGGCAGAAAACTTATCCTTACCGGTATAAGCGCTCAGGTAAAGATGGTCGCGTTTACCGAGTTTATAATTGGCTTTGGCATTCAGGTCCCAGAAGTAATAACCACCTGTTCCGGTTCCTCCAGAGGCTGCTTTGATGAGCGGGGTAGTGATCAGGTCGATATAGGTGCGCCGACCGCTGATCATCCAACTGCCGTTCTTATTCTTTTTTCCAAAAGGGCCTTCCAGCATCAGACGACTGGAGATGAGACCCATACCCAGGTTACCATGAATGCCTCCACTTTTGGTTCCTTCCTTCATACGAATGTCGATGACCGAACTGAGCCGACCTCCATAACGGGCCGGAAAACCGCCTTTGTAACTTCAACGCTGCTGACGGCATCGGCATTAAATACACTGAAAAAACCAAACAAATGGCTGGCATTATATACGGGTACTCCATCGAGTAAAATCAGGTTTTGATCGGGCCCGCCCCCGCGAACATACAGCCCATTTTGTCCTTCGCCACCTGCCTGAATACCCGGAAGTAATTGGAGTGATTTCAGGATATCCACTTCACCCATAAATGCCGGTAATTTTTTAATGGTTTCAATCGGGATGGAGATGCTGCTCATTTGGGTGTTCTCTTCAATGCGCTGGCTTTTATTAGATTTAACCACAACTTCTTTCAGTTCTTTACTGGCAGATAATTTGAAATCGATGTTCAGGTCCTTATTGAGTAACAGGGAATCTTTGCCATTTACATATCCCAAATAAGAAGCGAGCACCTCTCTGTTTTGCGTTTGAGTCTCCAGGGTGAGGGAATAAAAACCATAGTTATTGCTGCGGGTTCCGATTTGCAGCGAAGGAATATAAACGGTTGCGCCAATGAGGCGTTCGCCGGATTTTGCATCACTCACATATCCACTCAGTGTAATTTTTTGGGCAGTTGCGGATAAGGAAAGCAAGAAGATGGTGATAAAAAGAATATGTTTATTCATCATGGGTGGAATGAAACGAAATGAATGTAGAGATATTGTAAAAAACCCAAATTATTTGGTGATGCTGATGGTGTCACCACGCTGACTGGTTTGGAATCCGCTCACGGTATAATCATCTACCAAAGGGCAGGTAGCGGGGTCTATTCTTTTACCAAATCCGCATACGCGTGTGGAGCTGATATCAAAACGGAGATTGCTGATGAATACATCCCGTCCGGAAATATGGATGCGATAGTCGAAATAAGGAGAAACAAGCTGGGCTTGATTGTTGGCATTCAGAAAATGAACACCTTGAAGACTATCCTCAGCCTGGGCAAATGAAGTTCCTTGTTTGTATTTATAAAAAACGGATTGCTGGATTTCGTTGGAGCTGTATCCGGGAAATTCAACAATCAGCTGCATACTGTCGACGCAAAATACATCGCGGCAAGTGCAAGAAGCGATGAGCAAAAAAAGGGGTAGTATAAAAAATTTCATGGTCATTAAGACGATTAATGAGGTTGTTTTGTTATACGAAACCGTTGAATCTTTTTATACAACCATTTTAACGCATTAAAACGGCTGGTGGTAGGATTTCATCAGCCCTAAATATAAGTCGAAAAATGCAGGGAGCGGGAAAATGAGTCATGGGAGCGTGATTTCCCGATGTATCTTTGCGGCATGCGAAAAATAGCTGCCCTTGTACTTCGATATTTTTTTCAGGGCATCATCATCATATCGCCGATTGCGATTACCGGATGGGCGGCCTATTCTATTTTTGACTTTGTAGATACAAAAATCCCCAATTTGCCGCGTGGATTAGGATTTTTGGTCGTGATTGCTTCCTTGATTGTCATTGGTTGGTTGGGGTCCACTTTTTTTGTTTGGAAATTTCTGATTGGTTTTTTTGATGGCATTCTGGAGCGAACACCGTTTTTAAAATTTATTTATACCTCGGTGAAGGAAGTGGTGGAGAGTTTTATGGGGGATAAGAAAAAATTCAACAAACCAGTGATGGTTCGGGTTCGCAAGGAGCCTGAAATCCGGCAGATTGGTTTTATTACCCAGACTGATTTAAGTAAACTGAATATGCCCGGTCGGGTTGCTGTGTATATGCCCCATTCCTACGCGGTGAGTGGATTTATGTATATCGTACAAGCCGAAGATGTTTTGCCCTTGGACATGAATCCTTCTGATGCGATGAAGATGGCTGTGAGTGGCGGTATGGCAGGTTATGGAGATGATGAAGAAGGCAAAAAGCTTAAACGGATGAAGGATTAAAATTCATCCCAGCTGATATGGTCTACCCGGCCTTCGGTGATATAGAACAACCCGGCTTCTGGTTTTTGTTCCAGCATTTTGGCATTGGGTCGCAGGATGCCTGAAAACTCTAAGGAGATCTTTTTTCGATATCGGTCCAGACTGGTGATAACAATGCCCGCATTGCCTTTAAAGTCTTCGAAAGCAACATAATTCATGGGCATATCTGTTGGGCGGTAACCCTTGGGCATATAGGCCACTTTGCAAAGCAGACTATACTCTTTTTGGCTGGTATCGGAGCTGCATTTATGGGGTGTTTCGCGGATATCCGAAAAGCCATTGATTTGTAACCAAATGACAGATTGGTCTTCGGCCAAAAAAAACATATCCAGCATATTTGCGTTGCGTATTAAAACGGGTCGGCTCACGCTCATGGCTTCAAACATCCTCCCGTTGAGTTTACATTTTAATACCCCTTCAGGTGCTTTGTCGATACGCCCGGAAACACTACTGCCTCCATAAACGGGTCGGGTACTGATTCCTTTGAGAATCATTCGGGATTCGGGTTCATAATCCTTGCTGATGATACCTACCGAAACACCTTCAGGTGCAGATGCAACCGGAACAGAAGTGGCAGTTTTGGAAGACATCAGGTTTTTGACTTCAATTTTTGAACCATTTTCCAGATAATAAGTTTTGCCATTTTCGATACGTCCACTCAGGAGGGTACCACTCACGGAATATTGATCGGAATTTTGAATGCGGGAAGCGAAGGTTACTTTGAGTTCGAAGGCAAATTGAGCCTGTGCCTGAATCAGTGTGAGAGAAAAAAGGATAAGAAAAAAATATTTCATGGAGCGGATATCGATTGAAGGAATGCTAAAGTAAAATGAGGTCGGTACGGGTTGAAAATTACATCATTTCGTGGGCATATCACATGAATACGGGTATTTTTGCAAAATGAATTTTCTGGAAGAAATTGAATTTAAAGAAAAGTGGTTGGCGATTGAGCGAATGATGGTAGAGCGTTTTGGAAAAAAACCGGACATGGAAGCGATTCTTTATTTGATTGGCATGAATGAATTAGGGCGGGTACCTGAAAAACCATTTACTAAGGAACAAAAGCAGGATTTGATGCATGTCGCTACCTGTGCCTTATTATCGCAAAGCGGTTATTACGAATACGATGGACATGATGCAGACGGATGGCCGCATTATAAAATGGTTGAAACACCTCCTGAGCAAAGTTTGAGTAATCAGGAAATCATGCTCAAGCAGCATATTATCGCTTACTTCGAGGACTAGGAAAGCAGAAATATTTTACAGATAAACCCTACTTTGAAAATCCGATTGGTGGATGAATGAACTTTTATCTGACAATCGGTTTCGGAAAGTTCTTTGTTAAAATATTGGTTGCAACATTCAATTGACCAGATTCTTACCCAAACAGCCAAATACTCATTAAAAGCAACCGAATTCTCATTCTCAAATCTCACACCGGAAGTCATCCGGTAATTTTGTTTTTAAAACAAGACAGATATGAAAAAGAAATTCATTTATTTACTGGGCCTGGCTTTCCTGGCTGTAGGAATTCCGGAAATTTACGCCCAAAACACCTTGAATGTAAGCGGCAATAGCGCCAAGATCAATGGAATGACCTTTGATTATTCCATCGGAGAAATGACCTTAGTCAGCACCGAGCACCAATCTAATTTTATCATCACCCAGGGTTTGTTGCAAGCGAATCAGTCTGCATCGGGTCAGTCGACCAGTCCCTCCGATTTAAATCAATGGCAAAATCTGGTAAAAGTTTATCCAAATCCGAGCGATAATCTGGTATATGCCGAATGGCAGGCCGATAAAACAGCCGATTGCGCTTATCAATTGTTTGATGCAACGGGCAAGGTTGTTTTAAAAGGCAACTATCAGCAAGTGAGTGGGAATAACAAAATTCGTTTGGAATTACAATCGCTGGCAGCAGGAACTTATTACCTGATGTTAAGCGGCTTAGTAGCTGAAGATGCTCAGGAACAATTTTCATTTAAAATACAGAAAGTCAAATAATTTATGCTCACATTTTTAAACAAACAAATACAGTATACATGAAACAAACACTTAAACTTTTATTGACCGGTTTAATTTTAGCCGGAAGCCCAGCGCTGTTGAAAGCCCAGGTGCCTCAAAAATTTAATTATCAAGGCATCGCCCGCGATACCAAAGGCAATCCGATGGGCAAACAAACCCTGGGCATAAAACTCAGTGTATTGCCAACCGCTGATGCTACCACGCCTGAATACGAAGAAGTACAAACGATTACGACGAATGAGTTTGGCTTGTACACCTTACAAATTGGAAACGGAACAGCAGTCACCGGAACGATGAAAGAGGTAAAATGGGAAACCGGCAATAAATACATCAAAGTAGCGATAGACCCACAAGGGGGTACAAACTATGCCGATGCCGGAACAACGCAATTGCTGAGTGTACCTTATGCCATCTATGCCGATAAAGCAGGCATGGCTAAAGAAACAGCAGGTGGCGATCGCGCAGGTGCCGTATCAACGAGTGCAGCCGGAACAGGCACCGTTAATTTTCTGACCAAGTTTACAGCCGCCAATACGATTTATAATAGTCAGGTATTTGACAATGGAACAAACATCGGTATAGGAACGACTTCACCGGCCGCTACCGCCAAAATACATATCAATCAAAACAGTGCGAGTGTATTGGAGCATATGCGTATGCAAAACTTAAGTGCCACAGGTGCAGGTCGTTTTACCTTGTATAGCGATGGTGCCAGTAACTATTCTACTTTCACCAAATACGGAAGCACCTACGCCGGAGGATATGCTGGTATTACTACCTTATATCCTTATGCGAACTTTACTGGCATTTGGAAACAATGGTCTAGCTTCAGGCGATGGCTTAGGTCGTTTTTTAATCAGTACTGCGGGTAATGCCGGTATCAGTTTATTCAAAGGCGGTACGAGCAAATTAAAATTCCATGCTGACTTCGCAACCGAGAATGTAGGGATTGGAGGAAACAGTGCACCTGTGAGTAGAGTTCATTTGAACAATACCGATGGGAATGCTATGGATTTACGATTGACGAACAATGCGACGGGACATACTTCTTCGGATGGATTGGTGATTGAACAATTTGCCAGTGATGCAAGTATATACAACTATGAAAATGGAGATTTAACTTTTGGAGTCAATGGAAATGGAGTGATGTCTATCGCTCAAACCCCAAATGCTCAGCCACGTGTGTATATTGGACCGGGTCTTTCTAATACAAATACTGGACTGACATCTTATGGTGAATTCACCGATACAATAAGTATTTGATTTGCAAATGGTTCAGAGGTTCGTAATAGGAATAATGAAGAAGGAAAAATGTTATTTGGCCAAATGCAGTAAATCTGGCCTCAACAAATGTTGTGATTACTCTGGATGACAACAGTCAAAGCGTCGGGAATCGGCACCACAGCAACGACGCAAACAAGGATATCAAGGGCAAATCAGAATCCGTGGTGGATCACCTGCTACAGGAAAAATATTTAACCAGTGCATCTGATGGAACGGCGTTTTGGTAGAAACAGGTACCTCAACCCCAGGATGGAGCATCAATGGGAATGCAGGAACAACATCGGCGCATTACATTGGAACCAGCGATAACAATCCATTGCAAATTAGAGTGAATAACCATGCGGTTACTGAGTTCAGGACAATAATTTGGGGTGTAGGCTCCATGGTACTCAATTCAGGTGCAGATAACCTAGCCATTGGGTATAGTAGTGACTTTTAACAGGGTCTCAAAATACCCTGGTTGGAAATCAATCCGGAAGCTCAATTACTAGCGGTTAAGAAATACCTGTATTGGGGAAGATGCAGGAAGCGGCATATCGAATACTTCCAACAATACATGTATTGGGGAAGATGCAGGTTTCTCCGGGTTAATGGTTCAAATATACTTTAATTGGTCAAAACAGCAATCTAAGCACTGCATCTTTATCCTATGCTACAGCCATAGGGAGTAGCGCAACGGTCAACAAAAGTAATAGTATCATTCTGGGTAGGTCATCCGATTTTACCGGTATTGGCACCAATGCGCCAGGCGCAAAATTAGATGTTCAGCTACTCAACAAGTGGAATAGTGTACCAACATATGGTACTACTCTAAATGGGGCTACGTTTCAATGCCCCAAAGACTCAAGTTTTGTTAGCACAACGGATGGTGTCGTTGCAACTTGCGAAGGATAACGATTGTCATTGGTGTTGCTTCTATCGGATCAGGAGGGACCAATGCAGTAGGTGTATGCGTAAAGCACAAAATGGCATCAATAACTATGGGTTTTAATGCCGGGAAATGGTGGTTACACCGGCACATGGTCTGCGGTATCAGACAAAAAATTTAAATTAAACATTCGCCCAATGACCAGCGCACTGGATAAAATTATGCTGTTGAAACCATCCTTGTACGAAATGAAAACGAAGGAATATCCTTACATGGGATTTTCGGATAAAACCCAATACGGATTCATTTCGCAGGAATTAGAAACGGTATTACCCGAATTAGTAGAAAATGGTGCCGCACGTAAAGATGATGGGGAGGCTGTGGAGTACAAAGGCATTAATTATATCGCCATGGTTCCGATCTTAACCAAGGCCATTCAGGAGCAACAAGCATTAATTGAAGAGTTGCAAAAACAAATCGAAGAATTGAAGAAAAAGTAATTCATCTTCATTCAATCACATGTCCCTGTTTGATGATATGTTACTCTGATTACAAACTACACGGCCAATATTGTTGGGTTTTATGTTAATACGTGTTACCATTTTTCCTGAAAAACCGACCATTTACTCATTCAAAGCCTCCAAATACTCAATAGAACAAGCTGCCAACGGCTAAAGCAATACCTTTATCTTCTAAAATTTAATTTCATGAAAAAACACATTTTTACAACCCTCTTTCTTTGTTGCTTCTGTGGATTCAGCTCGCTGTATGCCCAAAACACCTTAAATGTAAGCGGCAATAGCGCCAAGATCAATGGAATGACCTTTGATTATTCCATCGGAGAAATGACCTTAGTCAGCACCGAGCACCAATCTAATTTTATCATCACCCAGGGTTTGTTACAAGCGGATCAGTCTGTATCGGGTCAGTCGACCAGTCCCTCCGATTTAAATCAATGGCAAAATCTGGTAAAAGTTTATCCAAATCCGAGCGATAATCTGGTATATGCCGAATGGCAGGCCGATAAAACAGCCGATTGCGCTTATCAATTGTTTGATGCAACGGGCAAGGTTGTTTTAAAAGGCAACTATCAGCAATTGAGTGGGAATAACAAAATTCGTTTGGAATTACAATCGCTGGCAGCAGGAACTTATTACCTGATGTTAAGCGGCTTAGTAGCTGAAGATGCTCAGGAACAATTTTCATTTAAAATACAGAAAGTTAAATAAGGGAATCCTCAACCATTTTTTAAACAAACAAATACAGTATACATGAAACAAACACTTAAACTCCTATTGACCGGTTTAATTTTAGCCGGAAGCCCTGCACTGCTAAAAGCCCAGGTGCCTCAAAAATTTAATTATCAAGGCATCGCCCGCGATACCAAAGGCAATCCGATGGGCAAACAAACCCTGGGTATAAAACTCAGTGTATTGCCAACATCCGATGCAACTACGCCTGAATACGAAGAAGTACAAACGATTACGACGAATGAGTTTGGCTTGTACACCTTACAAATTGGCAACGGAACGGCAGTCACCGGAACGATGAAAGAGGTAAAATGGGAAACCGGCAATAAATACATCAAAGTAGCGATAGACCCACAAGGGGGTACGAACTATGCCGATGCCGGAACAACGCAATTGCTGAGTGTACCTTATGCCATCTATGCCGATAAAGCAGGCATGGCTAAAGAAACAGCAGGTGGCGATCGTGCAGGCGCCGTATCAACGAGTGCAGCCGGAACAGGCACCGTGAATTTCCTGACCAAGTTTACAGCCGCAAATACAATTTATAACAGTCAGGTATTTGACAATGGAACAAACATCGGTATTGGAACTACGACACCAGCAGCCACAGCCAAAATACATATCAATCAAAACAGTGCGAGTGTATTGGAGCATATGCGTATGCAAAACTTAAGTGCAACCGGTGCAGGTCGTTTTACCTTGTATAGCGATGGTGCCAGTAACTATTCCACTTTCACCAAATACGGAAGTACCTACGCCGGAGGATATGCGGGCATTACTACCTTGTATCCTTATGCGAACTTACTGGCATTCGGAAACAATGGAGTAGCTGCGAATGATGGCTTAGGCCGTTTTTTAATTAGTACTGCAGGTAATGCCGGTATCAGTATTTTTAAAGGCGGTACCAGTAAATTAAAATTCCATGCCGACTTCACCACTGAGAATGTAGGGATTGGCGGAAATAGCGCACCGGTAGGTCGTGTACACATGAACAATACCGATGGTACGACGATGGATGTACGATTAACCAATAATACTACAGGCCACACAGCAACTGATGGATTAGATATTCGCAATACAGGAAATGATGCAAGTATCACCAATCGTGAAAATGCGAATCTCACATTAGGAACCAATAATGTCACACGTATGACGGTAACGGCTACAGGGAATGTAGAACTGGCGAATCAAATCAGAATTAGTGGTGGTGCACCGGGTGCAGGTAAAGTATTAACCTCTGATGCAACAGGTTTGGCTACCTGGCAAACACCTGCTGCAGGCGGTGGCGTGAGCGGCAGTGGAACAGTCAATTACATTCCAAAGTTTACACCCAATGGAACAACTTTAGGCAATAGCAGTCTTGTGGATAATGGATCAGCTTTATATTTTGGCAGAACCTCACAAGGCAGCTTTTTTGGAGTACCATTTGGCACACAATTCAGAGATCACACAGCGCCATTTGGATTTTCACTATTTGGATTTGAAGGCAAACAAAATACCGGTACCTTCTTAGTGTTAGAAGATTCCTCTTCGGGAATAGATAGAGGAATCTATTTTCAAAATCATACCACTAACCCTACTTTATCCAATGACAAAATGGGTTATATCGGAAATCAACTTTAGAAAATACATTCCGTTTTGCAAATGGAGGTGAATTAGGATTGGAAGTAAACTTAGCAGATGGCCGCATGGGTAATTATATTTCAACATCATTAAGTAATGCCGAATTGAGTATTCTTTCTTCGAGAGATACGGCAGCTTATTTTGTATCTAATAATTTAAATGGCACCTCCAATAATGGGGTCATGGTAGAGTCCTATTCCGACTATTCGCCAACGGGTATTTTTTCAAATACAAACTTTGAAGGAACAGGAAATTCATCATATTCTTATGGCATCATCAATTTAGTTAACGGGGGATCGCAAGACGCCTATGGTGCTTACAATTCAGTAGTAAATTCCACAGGGTCAAACTCATTTGTGTCAGGAGGTATCAACTATGCTACACAAAACGGAACAGGCGATGCCTACGGCTCTCAGAACTCAGCCACTTCAATTTCTACTACTACTAGTGCAACCGTATTTGGTTCTTATAACGACGCTTATGCGCCATCCAACAGCACAGGTCGTTCAATTGGCGTATATTCTTATGCTTCAGGAGGTGATGAAACGGTAATTGGCGTAAGTGGTTTCGCTCAAGGTAATTATGATCTAACCAACGGAACCAATAATCCAAGAGGTATTTTTGGAGATGCAGATGGTGGTTCTGGCAATAGCGATTATACTTATAGTATTTATGGAGCTGCACCAACCGGAGGTTTTTATAATAATTACTCAGGTTATTTCGAAGGCAATACCCATATCAATGGTACACTCTCCAAAGCAGGCGGTACGTTTAAAATTGATCACCCACAAGACCCCGCCAATAAATACTTAGTTCACAGCTTTGTTGAAAGTCCGGATATGATGAATGTTTACAATGGCAATATCGTTACGGATGCAAGCGGAAATGCAGTAAATGAACTACCTGCTTATTTTCAGGCCGAAAACAAAGATTTTAAATATCAATTGACGGTCATCGATAACAGCAACGACTTCGTTATGGCGAAAGTTAGTTCGGAAGTAAACAACAATACTTTTAGCATCAAAACCAGCAAACCCAATGTAAAAGTAAGCTGGCAGGTAACCGGTGTTCGTCAGGATGCCTGGGCCAATGCCAATCGTGTAGAAGCAGAAGTGGAGAAAGCCGATCGTGAAAAAGGGAAATATTTACACCCTGAGTTATTCGGTCAGGATGCTTCTAAAGGCTTACACCATAGCGAGCGTATGACTCCTAAACCTCAAAGTGCAAAAGAACAACAGCGCATTGCTGAAAACAAAGAGGCCATGGCTGCAGCACAAAAAAGAGGAGAAGAACTTCGCAAACAAAAAGCAGCGGCTGAACAAAAAGCCAAAGCCAATCAACAAAACAATCCACTAGGCGGAAGATAATTGAGCCTGATACGATTAAAAAAGGGATTGCCACAAAAGGCAATCCTTTTTTGCCCCAAGAATGAGCCGATCTTGTCGATGATTGAATACCATATGGAAATATAAAGTAGTCCAATCCTCTCGTCTTTGAACTAGACTGGTAAAACATCCATATAAATTAAAAGGGTGCTTTTTTATTGTTCCAGAATCGGTATAACAACCGAATGGGAGCGTATACAAAAGTCATTTAAATGATTGCTCATCACCAAATTCCCTTGAATTGTGACCAATTACTCAATGAATCCCGCCAAATTCTCAATCTGACGAAAAAACCATTATTGGCAGAGTACCTTTATACCACTAAAAAAAATCTCATGAAACAAACACTTAAACTCCTATTGACCGGTTTAATTTTAGCCGGAAGCCCTGCGCTGCTAAAAGCCCAGGTGCCTCAAAAATTTAATTATCAAGGCATCGCCCGCGATACCAAAGGCAATCCGATGGGCAAACAAACCCTGGGGATAAAACTCAGTGTATTGCCAACCGCTGATGCCACCACGCCTGAATACGAAGAAGTACAAACGATTACGACGAATGAGTTTGGATTGTACACCTTACAAATTGGCAACGGAACGGCAGTAACCGGAACGATGAAAGAGGTGAAATGGGAAACCGGCAATAAATACATCAAAGTAGCGATAGACCCACAAGGGGGTACGAACTATGCCGATGCCGGAACAACGCAATTGCTGAGTGTACCTTATGCCATCTATGCCGATAAAGCAGGCATGGCTAAAGAAACAGCAGGTGGCGATCGTGCAGGCGCCGTATCAACCAGTGCAGCCGGAACAGGCACCGTGAATTTCCTGACCAAGTTTACAGCCGCCAATACGATTTATAACAGTCAGGTATTTGACAATGGAACAAACATCGGTATTGGAACAACTACACCGGCAGCAACCGCCAAAATCCATATCAATCAAAACAGTGCGAGTGTATTGGAGCATATGCGTATGCAAAACTTAAGTGCAACCGGTGCAGGTCGTTTTACCTTGTATAGCGATGGTGCCAGTAACTATTCTACTTTCACCAAATACGGAAGTACCTACGCCGGAGGATATGCAGGTATTACTACCTTATATCCTTATGCGAACTTACTGGCATTCGGAAACAATGGTCTAGCTTCAGGCGATGGCTTAGGCCGTTTTTTAATCAGTACTGCGGGTAATGCCGGTATCAGTATTTTCAAAGGCGGTACCAGCAAATTAAAATTCCATGCCGATTTTACAACTGAGAATGTAGGGATAGGCGGAAACGCAGCACCAGTTAGTCGTGTGCATCTGAACAATACCGATGGTACGACGATGGATGTACGTTTAACCAACAATACTACAGGCCACACAGCAACTGATGGATTGGATATTCGAAATACCGGAAATGATGCGAGTATCATGAATCGTGAAAATGCAAATATGACCTTTGGAACCAACAATGCGAATCGAATGATCATTACATCATCCGGCGACGTGGGGATAGGCAATCCCAATCCGCAGCAAAAGTTGGATGTTTCAGGTAAAACAATTTTAAGGGATACTTTATGGGTCAATTCAGGCACACCAAATACCCAAATGATCATAAAAAGTGACGGAGGAACAAGTTCAATCCAATTGAACAGAGACGCCAACTACGCCTCGAATATCAGAGCCAGTTCATTCGGAATGACTGAATTCTTTACCCAAAGTGGTGGTTCCGGGGTCGAAAATAGCCGATTCGTCATAGGTGGAGATGGTGATAACTTCGTTATCCCCGGCACAGATAATACCATGTCATTAGGACTCTCTACCTATAAATGGGCGAACGTTGTAACGGGTGGTTTAACCATGACCAATGGGGCTGCAAATGGTAGAGTCTTAACATCGGATGCATCTGGAAATGCAAGTTGGGCTGCTCCTACAATCACTTCATCCACTGGCACCAACGACTATTTACCAAAATTTGCTACAAGTGGTACTTCTTTGGTGAACTCCATTTTCAGAGACAATGGAACTTCTGCTTCTTGTGGAAGTACATCTCCATCCATTGTTTATCAATTTTATGTTTATCGCCAGCAACTAGCCATCAATGGTGATGGCCAACATTCTTTGTTTGGTTACCGCACCCGAGATTCCCAAAATGATGGAACAGGGTATACACAACTTACTTGTAATTCCGCAACTTCAGGATATAATTTTTGGGGAGATGTATACACCTTTGGCGTTGCAGGACATAGTTATAATGATTATTCAAGAACCGGTGGTGTGCTGGGAGCAGAAATTCAAGGTTCATATTGGGGATCATTGGGCTATCGCTCTTCCGGCTTGCTCAATTATGGTGTTTATGGTTCATCAGCTTATGCCAGTGGTGGCGGTTTCCTGCCTTCTAACGAAGTGGCCGGTATCGGTGGCGGATTTTTTGGAACCATGGTTGGTAGTATCTCTAAGGGTAAAGTCATCGGTCAAATGAATAGTGGTGAGTTATTCGCTTCTTATAATTTGGGGGATGAATATACTTCCGGTAAACAAATTGAATTGGTCGATAATGGCAACGAAAAGTAGCGGCCTACTCTGTAACTTCTACCGAATTAACCATCTATAAAAAGGAAAAGCAACACTCGTGAACGGTTCTGTATTTATTCCATTCGATAATAACTACAGCAGCTTACTCGCCGATATTCCGGTTGTAACAGTTTCAGCAATGGGTTTGTGTAATGGCCTTTATATTGCCAGCGTAGATAAAAATGGGTTTACCGTAAAAGAACTCAACGGAGGTACCAGCAATGTATCTATTTCCTGGATTAGCGTAGGTGATCGTATCGATAATCATCCTGAATCAACGATTCCTCAGGAAGTTCTCTCCAATCAATTTGATACCAATTTGCAACAAGTCATGTACGACGATAGCAAAAAAGATGGTAGCGGACAAGGTATGTGGTGGGACGGACAAACCAAAAATATCAAATTTGGTGTAGCTCCGGCTTCTACTTCACCTGCACCAAAACCAGAAGGTACACAGGAATAATCCCAGGCAAGATATTTTTTAGCATTTATCTTTACCGGAGCCTATCAGGCTCCGGTTTTTTTTATGCGCATCGTCCTTTTATTCAGCATGCTCTTCCCTCTTGTTTCGCTTGCACAACCACAAGCAGATACTTTTTATTTGAAAAAAGTCATACAAACACTCTGCGATAGTGCTTTTCAAGGACGACCACCAGGTGGCAAAGCGCAACAAAAAGTCATCGAGTATTTGAGTCAACAAATTCGTTCTTACGGCTTACGCCCATACCAACAAAGTTTTCAATACCACGATGCAGATTCTAATAAACCATGTTCATCGGCCAACGTGTATACTTTTATCAACCGCGGCAGGGACAGCACCTTGCTCATCGCCGCCCATTACGATCACCTGGGTGTCAGTCTGCTTAAGTCAAACGATATCCGATTTAAAGGATATCATCCCGGTGCCGATGACAATGCCTCCGGAGTGGCACTTGTTTTGGCACTCATTAAACAATATCGTCAATTTAAAAGAGCCCCTATAACTGGATGATCGTTTTTTGGGGCGCTCACGAGCAAGGTTTGTATGGGTCTGCAGCTTTTGCCCCTTGGGTGCTTCAACGCTATCGCATTAAAGCCATCATGAATGTGGATATGGTGGGCCGTATGACAAACAATGTTTTAAATGTTTACCAAAAAGCTTACCCGCCTGCACTCTTCAAGGATAGTATTTTGCAAATCATACTTGGCGATACGAACAAATTACAACAATTAGATACGAGGGCCTTCTTACAACGCGGTATTCCCTCCTGTTCCATCACCACGGGTATACACGGCGATTATCATTCCGCTTCAGATACGCCGGATAAAATCCGATATCCCGGACTTCAAAAATGTTTTGATTGGCTCTGCCGAATTTTGCGAAAGTATTTTTAATCAAGATAACCAAGGTTCTTCGGCATATTCAATACTTGGATTTCAATTCAACCAGGAGGCCTGCCGCCACTACAAACTTGTCGCTTCAATCAGGGTTGCTTCTTTGTGGCGTCATCGGGCTGTACGCGGTACTCCTCGCTCCTTCGTCGCTGTGGGGTACCTTGCTGCCATCCCTGGCCCTGAATTACACCTATTCAACTGAGAATTTGCAGTAGCAAGGCACGAAGCTGCTGTACACAAAGCCTGTAAAGGATTTGCTCGGTAACCCCGAATTATGCCAATTCAACGCTGATCACAGGTTCAAGAAAAAGCTATCCGCGTTTTTGAGCTTGGCGAAGCTGGAGTTTAGATAGTGCCAAAGTTCAATTTTAGTAGAAAAGCTAATTGAAAGTACAAATGTTCAGCCTTGTAATAAAGCCCCTCTTTTGCAAACCCATGTTAGCAGAAGTTTTATCTTGCTAAGTTAAATTTTGCGTTTGGTAATTCAATTTGTAGTTTCACTTTTGCTTTCAATGCCGTAAATACTTTCATCAATGTGTCCATAGTTACATTACTTGCATTGCTTTCAAGTCGTGAAATTTGAGCTTTTGTACACCAACCAATTCACCTAATTGTTCTTGTGTCAATTTGCGTTCTTGTCGGCTTTCTTTAATGGCTTTACCAATTAAATCCATTTGAAGTTCGTATTCAAATTTTTCTCTGTTTGGTGTTCCTTTTTTGCCAATTATTTTGTCTTGTACTTCGTTTAATGTGTAAGTTTTCATTTCTTGTTTTTTAAATTGTCTTGAAAATATTTTTTTCGTTGAGTTTCTGCTTTAAATATTTCGTTTTCTGGAACTTTACTTTGTTTTTTTATAAAGCCATGTGTCGAAATAACTAATGTATTTTTATTGTCTGTCTTGTCCCAAAATGCTAACATTCTATATTGTAATCCTTGAAATAAAGTTCTAAATTCCCAAATTTCATCTGTCAATTTTTTAAAAAGTTCAGGGTCATTTTTCTGTTGGGATTTTCTAATATTAAAAAGTATTTTAGTGGAATGTTTAATGTCAAGTGACTTTAAAAATTCAAATGCTTCTGCCAATAAAACAATTTCAAACTTGTTGTCCATTAAGTTCTTTATCTTAAAAACAAAGGTAAAGAAAGTTTCGTTATAATGAAACCTTATATTCGTGTTTCGTGTCGTTCAAAATTTCGGCTATCACTTCGGTATTAGAAAATCATACTGAGGCCAATTATACCAATTCCAACGATAACTAGTCCCAAGACCATTTGAGTTGTGAAGGGTTAAATGCCAGCTCGCCCCCTTGATATGGGTGTTACTGAGGTAGGAAGACTTACAGCCATACATGCTGGGATAATACATGAATTTAGTACAATGAGTCAAAGACGAAATTGTACGATGATGAATGTGTCATCGGTATTAACCGAAGTATTTGATTTTCTAATTCCTTTTTGACATCGGCTGTGTCCAACTGCAAAATTTGGGTTCAAACAATCAGCGAAATCATCAAAGTTTATTCAATTTAAAGAACAATAATTGAATATTCAAGGCTAAATTTATCTAATCAAATACACCCTTATGAAACAACTATTCAGCGCTTTCCTGACCGTTTTTATTGTATCCATAAATCTGGTTAGAATCAATGCTCAGACCCCCCAAAAATTTAATTATCAAGGCATCGCCCGCGATACAAAAGGCAATCCAATGGGCAAACAAACCCTGGGCATTAAACTCAGTGTATTGCCAACCGCTGATGCCACTAACCCTGAATACGAAGAAGTACAAACGATTACAACCAATGAGTTCGGATTGTACACCTTACAAATCGGAAATGGTACTGCAGTGAGCGGCACCATGAAAGATGTGAAGTGGGAAACCGGCAATAAATATATTCGCGTAGCCATCGACCCACAAGGGGGTACAAACTATGCCGATGCCGGAACAACTCAATTGTTGAGTGTACCTTACGCTATCTATGCCGATAGAGCAGGCATGGCAAAAATGCCGACAGGAAATCGTGCAGGAACCCAACATTTCTTGTCAAAATTTGACGCGAACGGAAGTAGCAGCGATGAAATTAATAGCCAGCTTTTTGACAATGGAACAAATATAGGAATTGGTACAACTACGCCATTGGCCAAACTACACATTAATCAAAATGTTGCTGCCGTGCAGGAACATGTGCGTATGCAAAACTTAAGTGCCACAGGAGCCGGCCGATTCACAATGTATAGCAATGCAACAAATAATTATGCGACATTTACGAAATATGGAAGCAGTTTTGGGGGCGGATATGCCGGGGTAAGCACACTATATCCCTTTGCGAACTTGCTTGCTTTTGGCAATAATGGGGTCACTGCCAATGATGGTCTGGGGCGATTTTTAATTAGTACTGCCGGTAATGCAGGGATTAGTTTATTTAAAAGTAGTACAAGTAAATTAAAATTTCATGCCGATTTTACAACAGAAAATGTTGGTATCGGTGGGAATTCTGCTCCCGTTAGTCGTGTACACATGAACAACACAGATGGTACGACTATGGATGTTCGACTAAGCAATAATAACACAGGGCATACATCCAATGATGGTTTGGTCATTCGAAACACGGATAGTGTTGCGGATATCATCAATCTCGAAAATGCCAGTTTGACTTTAGGAACAAATAATACACCACGTATGACAATCACGGCAGCAGGTAATGTTGAAATTGCCAATCAAGTCAAAATTGCCGGTGGAGCACCTGGCGCAGGGAAGGTTCTCACTTCGGATGCAAATGGCTTAGCAACGTGGGAAACACCCACAAGTGGTTCAAGCGGCGTAAGTAGTATCAATGGAAGCACAGGCGCTGTTGTTCAAAGTTTATCCTTAGGCAATTCGGGTACCTCACCTAATATTGTAGGAAGTGGGAGTAATGCAGTTACGATTAATTTGCCAGATGCGAGTACTTTCAACAAAGGGGTATTAAGCGTTCTTGATTTTACCTCCTTTAGCAACAAACTAAATGGGCAACTCGTAAGTTTAAATACCATTCCTAAAGGGCAATCCTCTACATCACTTTCCAATTCGCAATTGACTGACAATGGAACTACTGTAGGAATTAATTCCGCATCTCCGAATGCCAGCGCGTTGCTTCATTTAACAAGTTCTTCTAAAGGTGTACTCATTCCACAAGTATCTATTGATAGTTTAAAAGATGTCACTAGTGTGCCAAACCCAGCAAATGGTTTAATTGTTTATAATACTACACAACCGGGCCTACAAAATGATATGACTAGAGGTTTTTATTGGTATAGTACCAATGCCTTATCTTGGATAAAGCTCGCGGATAATTTGGTTGACAACAAATGGCAAGACGGTGGTGTGCTTGGCGTTAAACTAAGAGATACCTCAGATGGTGTTGAAATGATGGATAATTATTTGGGATCGAATGTAAATCATAGTCCAAAAGTCAAAATTTTACGTATGCGAGATAGTTCAGGATTAAATGCTAAAAATAATATTAACGCCTTAGTCCTTTCAGGGATAAATCGTAAACCCACGGCAGGTTGGGAATCAAGACAAAAAACGAGTTTAATTTTTGAAATGGGCTATCAGACGACACCAACGGTAACATCCGGTACCAATCGGGTGGCTATTTCCGGTTATACCGAAAGCACCGCAGCTACCTCTAGCAACCTCACCAATGGTTTAGCATTTTACACGACTGCGACTCCTGAAAATGCTGCTGAACTTGACACACCGGCGATGGCTATGTTTAAGCACAATGTTGGCATTGGGGCCTATCCCACTGATATTAACAATGTAACTGAAGGGCGATTGCAAATCACCGGAAAAAGCAATGGCGATCAACTTTCGCTTCGACATCCTTCGAGCATCAATCTTAAATGGGGCTTTTATGTGAGTTCGTTAGACTCTTCATTAAATTTTTATTCTAATGGATCGCTACGGGCAAATATTGATCGGGTAACTGGTGTATATAGTGCACTTTCTGACAGAAGATTTAAAAAAGATATCATCCCTTTAACGCCAGTATTATCAAAAGTAAAAAAACTAAAAGCGTATAATTATCGTTATCTTGATAGTGAAGAAACCGATCGAAAAGTAAATGGATTCATGGCGCAGGATCTTTTAACTGATTTCCCAGAATTAGTTTATCAACGATATGATCGTACAAAAGATAAACCTCTTTATACAGTAGATTATAGTGGTTTTGGTGTTATTGCAATCAAAGCAATTCAGGAACAACAAGATCAAATAGATCATCAAAAAGATGAAATAGAGTTATTAAAGAAACAAAATCAAGAATTGATGAAACGTCTTGAAGCATTAGAAACGAACAGATAACGAATGCTTTTAATTTGGTATGAGGCTTGAATGATTTTGAATAGTTATACAAGACATCAATTAAAAAAAATCCGACTTGAAACACAAGTCGGATTTTTTGATCTTTTTTGAATTCCTATTAACCTTGTTCATCTGCACTTGGCCCATATACGCTGGGTAAAGCCACATCCAAAAGACGCAAATAAACCCCCAATTGAGCGCGGTGGTGGTATAAATGATTCATGCACCAGGTGCGCACGACTTCATGTTTCGGCAGAGTAAAAAATACAATGTCTCCCTGACGCATGGTCCACATTTTTTCGAATTCGTTTTCGTCTACTTCTGTTAAAATCACTTCTCCTTTTTGGAGCAGATCTTCAAACAAACCCAACAATTCTTCACTACTTTGGCAGATGCGGGGTGTAAAATCGCCCACTGCAAAATCCAACACATCATTCACCAAACATTCTTTCCACCAACCATAAATTTCTGCAACATGAGTCGCTAATCGACCCAAACTCATCGATTTTTCATGGGGTTTGTAATCGAATTGATCAAATGGAACGCGTTCTAAAATTTTTCTTGTTGCAATGGCTTCCTGTCTGAGTTCGGCCAATAATCTTTCGCTGTGTTTCATACTTCTTCTTATTTTATTTTTTATAGTGATCTTGTCAATAGGGCCCTAATTTTTAACCGGCAGGTACGCATAATTTTTACCAAATTCCATCATTTGCGCAAAGAACGATTCAGGGTATTCGATTTTTATATCTTTTACTTTTTCGCCATCCATCACTGCTACCAGTTTGGGTTGAATAAATCCACGATAAGGTTTAATGCCCAATTTGTTATAACGATCGAGTACTTCTTTGTGTAATGCCTGATCTACTTTTACGCCATAATTTTCTACAAGGGCTTGGCCGGCTTTGAAATCGCCTTCACTTTTAATCCGCTGAATTTCGCGCAGCAATTGCCCAAACAAGTCGCGCAATTTGTTGTAATCGTTAATTTGAACAAACGTTTTTCCATCTCTTTTTACAAATTCAATCACACGATCTTTTTTACCCATTTCATAAGCCCATTTGGCATTGAGTTGTCGGTTTCTCATGTGCGCTTCTTCAATATCATCACCCAGTTTGATGCGTGTGAGCTGGGTCATTAAGCCATTCATGATATATCCATCATATTCAGCTTTACCAACGTCAAGGGTATTCATCACGCCAATATCAATCAGTTTTTGATCGAGAATATAATATAAGGCCACCAAGTCGGCACGGGCTTCTTCCAGGCAGGATGCATAATTCTTCAAGGTTTTATCGGTGGTTTCAACCCCGGGGTTAATTTGTCCGCTTGCATGTCCGATACACTCATGCATATCTGTATGTAAATCGGAAGCCAGATTACCATGTTGTTTGATACGATTCTTCACTTCATCATTCAAACCAAATTCATCCAGGGTTCCTTTTTGCGCTGATGCGATGTTATAACTATGGATGATATTACTCAGTGATACGGATTTACTACCATGATCTCTGCGTATCCAATCGGCATTCGGCAAATTAATTCCAATGGCGGTAGTTGGCGCCAAATCACCACTTTCACCAATCACATGAATGGCTTTGGCAATGATCCCTTTTACTTCTTTCTTTTTGTGTTCTGGCATGAGTGGCGATTGGTCCTCAAACCACTGCGCTTCTTTGGCAATGGCTTCCAGTCGTTTGGTGGCTTCCATATCGCGAATGCTCACATACGATTCATAACTGCCTTTCTTACCAATCGCATCTAAATACACTTCAATAAAACCATTGATACCATCAATTTTACTGTCAGTATCCTGAACCCATGCGATGCTATATTCATCAAATTTTTTCAGATCACCGGTTTGCAGATAAGCAATCAACAAATCGATCCATTTTTTCTGTTTATCATTTTCAGCTACCGTTGAGGCCTTACCCAACCAATAAATAATTTTATCGATGGCCGCTCCATACATACCTCCGCTTTTCCATACTTTTCAACCACTACCCCATTTTCTTTCATCACCTTGCTATTGAGTCCCCAGCTAGGCGCTTGTCCGGATGTAGGCATTTTATTATAAAAAGCTTCAACTTCAGTCTGAGTCACGCCTTCGTAAAAGTTATTCGATGATGCTTGTACATTATCGATATTCGGGCGCTGATCAACACATTTTGGTTCTACGTTTAAATCATAAAACAAAGGCTGAACCCGTGTCCAGAAAGCGGCAATATCTTCGTTGCCGTCGAGGGGTAAACTTTTCGGGTCGCATTGCATCAGCAATGACTTAAAATATTCGGCATTACACTCAGGAATAAATTTTTCGTTCCCATAATGATGATGGTTGCCATTGCTGAACCAAAACCGACCACAATAATCTGTAAATTTTTTCCAATCATCCCCCTCACCTCCTTTGGCGTACATCGCTTCCAGGGTTTTACGCAAAGTAAGACCGTGCTTACTTTTTTGATCGTAAATGATATCGCGCCCACACATGGCAGCTTCATACAGATAATAGGCCAATTCTTTTTCTTTGGCACTTAATTGTTCAAAGCCGGGCACTTCGTAACGAAGTACCTGCAAATCAGCAAACGATTCGGCAAATACATTGAAGGACGAAGCATTTTTGTCGGACGCCTTTTCCTGTCCGGAAGGTTGAGTGTTACAGGCCGCCAATAAAGCAAGAGATGCCACACTAAAGAGGGTTTTAAATTTCATAAGAGACATTTTAATTTACAATGAGTTGAAGGGTAAAGATAGCCCAATTTTCAACTTCGGGCTTGTCTAAAACTGCTGGATTCTGAAGGGCTCTGAGCAGCCATAAAAAAGGATATCCGGGAGGAGGCTTTAAACTTTTTTACCAAATGGCTTTTGCAAGGGCCTGACATTGACCTAATTTCGCTTGAATGACCAAAGAGGCTTTTTCCGAAATTTTACCATCTCTGCCACAAACACCGGGCATCTATCAGTATTTTGATCATGCAGGAAAAGTCATTTATGTAGGTAAGGCCAAGAATCTTAAAAAGAATTTCGTCGTATTTTTATAAGGAAGCTGATCGCTATAAAACCAAAAGATTGGTTGAAGAAATCTCTGAAATTCGTTTTACGGTTGTGGATTCGGAGCAGGATGCTTTTTTATTGGAGAACTCTCTCATCAAACAATACCAGCCCAGGTATAATATGGCCCTGAAGGATGATAAATCGTATCCGCATTTGGTCATCAAAAACGAAGCTTTTCCCCGAATATTTTTAACCCGGAGAGTTTTGCGCGATGGTTCGGAGTATTTGGGTCCTTTTACCTCGGTGGATCAGGTTAAGGCATTATTGGAATTGATTAAACAAACCCTCCCCTTTCGAACATGTAACCTGAACCTATCCGAAAAACAAATTCAAAAGGGGAAGTACAAACCTTGTCTGGAATACCATATTGGGAATTGTAAAGCCCCGTGTGCAGGACTACAATCTACAACCGACTATGATTGGCAGGTTCAACAAGTACGCGAAATTTTTAAAGGAAAGCTTGGTGAAATTACGCGATACTATAAACAGGAGATGATGAATCATGCGAACCGCATGGAATTTGAGCAGGCGGAACTCATTAAAAAGCGTTTGGAATTTATACGAAATTATCAAAGCCGTTCGGTTGTGGTGAGTAGCAAACTCGATGATCTGGATGTTTGTTCCATTTTATCGGCCGATTCAGTAGCCATAGTGAATTATATGGTCGTCGTTCAGGGTTCGATTATTCATACCCTGACCAGAATGGTGGAGAAAAAGCTCGACGAAACAGAAGAAGAAATACTGGCTTTTGCAATCGGGCAAATGCGAACGCAATTTGGAAGTAGTTCACGCGAAATTGTATTGCCCCTTGCCCTCGAAGGCCTTGAGCCTTTGAACGTAACAGTGCCACGTGGGGGGGATAAAAAAAAGCTGCTTGATTTATCGGTACAAAATGCCGAATGGGGCATGAAGGAATATCGCCGGCAAAAAGCCCTTCATTTGGAGGCGCCGGATGAAACGGCTCAATTACAACTGTTGGAGCAGTTACAAAAGGATTTGAGGCTGAAAGAATTACCGGTTCATATCGAATGTTTTGATAACAGTAATTTTCAGGGAGCCTTTCCGGTTGCGGCAATGGTTTGTTTTAGAAACGGCTTGGCGGATAAAAAAAATTATCGGCATTTTCATATCAAAACAGTGGAAGGGATAAATGATTTTGCCAGTATGAAAGAAATCGTTTATCGCCGATACAAACGACTGCTGGATGAAAATCGAGAAATCCCGCAATTGATTATCATCGATGGAGGAAAGGGCCAATTGAGTTCAGCCATGGAAAGTATTGATGCCCTTCAGCTAAGAGGAAAAGTAACCGTTGTCGGATTGGCTAAAAACATCGAAGAGATTTTTTATCCCGGCGATTCTGCTTCGTTGAAATTGGGGTATGACAGTTCGAGTTTGTTATTTCTGCGTCGGGTACGTGATGAGGTGCATCGGTTCGGAATTACATTTCACCGAAAAACACGGAGCAAAGGCACCATCAAAAACGAGTTAACCAATATTCCGGGCATTGGTGAAGCAACGGCTGTATCACTCTTAAAAAAATTTAAATCTGTCAGAGGTGTAAAGTCAGCAGGCCTTGAAGAATTAGCAGAGGTAGTGGGGCAGAAAAGGGCGGAACAAATTAAGTTGGTGAATTATGTATTTAATAAGTCGGGGTGGCGTTGAAAACCGCCCCCCCTCGCAGGGTACCACCTCGCGAGGACGGTTGCCCTAAACATACCATTCGCGGGAATGACTCCAGCCACCCCGAAGGGCCACCGGTGGGAAGGTTCACAAGTGTAAACGAAAGTTAAAAGCATACTGCAAATCAAAGTTTTTGTAACTACAAAGGTCTCAGGCCATCATAAGCCAATTTTAAACCTTCGGCCACAGAAATATTCGGTTCATACCCTAACAAGGATCTGGCTTTATCAATATTTGCCAGACTATGAGGAATATCTCCCTGTCGAAAAGGGCCAAAATGAGGTTGTAAATCGGAACCGGCAATAGTTCGAATCATTTCAAACAATGACAACAAAGTGGTACTACTACCAAAGGCAATATTATATACCTGATTTACCGCTTCCGGATTTTCGGTAAACAGGGCTTTTAAATTGGCATCCACAACATTATCGACATAGGTAAAATCGCGGCTATAGCTGCCATCCCCATTGATAGTAGGGGCTTGATGCCGAAGCACCGCCTCCATGAATAAAGGGATAACGGCTGCATAGGCTCCTTTCGGGCTTTGTTGCGGACCGAATACATTAAAATAACGCAAACCAATGAACTGCATATCATAGGTTTTTGCGAAAACGTCGGCATAGAGTTCCATCACATATTTACTCACCGCATAAGGCGACAAAGGTTTGCCGATGACATCCTCCACTTTGGGTAAAGAGGGGCTGTCGCCGTATGTTGAAGAGGAAGCGGCATAAACAATACGTTTAACGCCGGCATTTTTTGCTGCGGTAAAAAGATTGATGGTACCGGTGACGTTATTGGCATTCGTATTAACAGGATCAGCAATACTGCGCGGAACAGAACCCAAGGCGGCCTGATGTGAAAGGAGATCAATGCCCCGCATGGCTTTTTCGCAAGTGGGGTAATCTGTGATATCGCCTTCCAGGAGTTGAAATTTGGGATGATCTAAAAAAGCCTGAATGTTTTCTCGGAATCCGGTACTAAAATTATCGATTACGCGGACTAAAGTGATCCGATCATCACTGACAAATGCCTTCAAGAGATTGCTGCCAATAAAACCGGCTCCACCGGTGAGTAAAATATTCATTTTGCGTCAGAGCAGTGATTTTATCGTACGATCCAAACCTTCTTCTAAACTAAAAGGAGCTTTAAAAGTTAGTTTTTGAATACGGTCGTTTGAGAATTGTGTCGTAGCACAGAATTTTTTAATTCGAATAGAACTAATAGTCATTTCCTTGCCAGTTAGCTTCGACATAATATCAAAGGTCAAACCAGCTAAATATCCAATAAAATAAGGTATTCGCAACTGACTCAGTTTTGTTCCGCTTGATTGGGAAATGATTTTTACCAATTGGTTGGTACTTAAATCCGGTTTGTCAGCATAATTGAATAACTGATAACCAGTGCCTTTCATTTCATTCATGATAAAGTGAATAAAGGATACTAAATTTCCTACATAGGCCATGGACTTTTTATTTTCACCATTGCCAATCATTAAAAATTTGCCGGATAAAATTTGTTGTAGGAGATTATATACATTGCCTTTGTTTTTGGGTCCGAATACCACTGTGGGTCTCACAATAATCAAAGTACGATCTTGCGGTGCTTCATTGTACCAGGCGCGTAACAATTCTTCGGCCTGTAATTTACTTTTTCCGTAATCATTGAATGGATCTGTCGGAAAATTCTCATCAGGATTGGTTTTATTGAGTCCGTAAACGGCCACTGTACTGGTAAAAACAATTTTCCGGATGTTTTTTTCTCGCATTAGATTCAGCACGTTTTCTGTACCTTTTACATTTACATCATAATATAGTGAAATTGGTGAGACATTATCTTTATGTTCAGCGGCCAACAAAACAATCCAATCAGGATTTTGAATGGCGGCATTTAGTTCACTGATGTTTCTGACATCTGCATGGACTGTTGAAAAAGCTGGGGATTCATTTTTGTCGATATTATTCACTTCAAAGTCGGACTTCAAAGCTTCATACAGGTTTTCACCAATAAAGCCGGAACCACCAATTATACTCACTTTACCCTTCATGATTTAAAACATTCAGCGTACAAAGTTAGGAATTCTGACTTTCTTTTTTCCAAATTGAATCTTTGGTCAAAAAGCATGAATGAAGCTTCGGCATATTTCTCGGTATTTTGAATACATAATTGGAGTTTCCTTTGAATATCGGAAACTTCATTTTTGCAGAGTTCACCATTATTCTGAATGAGTTCGGGACATCCGCCTACATCACTAAGGAGTAAAGGGAGTCCTGCGCTCATGGCTTCCAAAGCCGACATGGGTAAGCCTTCACTTTCGGAGATAAGTGCAAAAAGATCATATGCGGAGAAATCATCAAACCCAGGGATTTCACCCAGAAGATGAACATTTTTAAGGTTCAATTGCTGAATGAGGGCTTCTACGTGATCTCTTTGTTCGCCATCTCCAACAATGTACAATTCTACATGGGGCATATCTTTGATTGCTTCGATGAGATAATCCACTCGTTTAGGATGTCGAAATCGTGTAACAGAAAGAATCCGGAAGTATTGGGATTTAGTCGCAACGCGCCTAGGTCGTATAGGAAAGATTGCATTATTTATCTGGCTAAGTTTTGAATCAGGTACCCGGATAAATTTACGCGCTTTCAACATATCCCCTTTTGAAATACATAAAACGCGGGTTCCGATCCAGGACAGTACCTGCTCTATCAGATTTAAAAAAAAGGCCATACGTCCGCCATTGTACACAGATGACCAGCCGTGACTGACATAAACCGAACGACGGCCCAGCAAAAAGGCCGAAATTCGACCATAGAGCCCGCCGTTTGCCGAATTACAAATAACCAGATGTATTTGGTTATTTTTCATGAATTTGATTAAATGCCACAAAAATGACAATGAGGCCATTTTCAGAATACGACGATCATAAAGTCCTTGTTGGATTATTGAATCCAATCCTTCATTAATCCAGCCCTTTTCGTTGGATGCTAAAAAACAGGAGAATCCAGCCTCATGGCATATTTGAATTTGCTCACGAACGAACTTTGGGGCGCCTCCGACATCATTTTTAGGAATGAGAAAAAGAATGTTTTTCATAGTTTTAAACAAGAGGCCCAAAAGAGAAGATTCGGATATCTTTGTGTTTATGAGTTGCCAACAAATCTACTTTAAGACAAATGAAAAACAGATGTTACAATCAGATTTTTGTTCACCGGATATTCCGAAGATTTTTCACCTTTGAAAACAGTTAAGAAGATGAACTTCTTGAAAAAGCTTTCGGGATGTGTAGTAAAATTTTATTTACCAATACTCATTTCATTGCTTCCATTTCAGGCACTGGCTCAAGTGGATACTTTTTGCCTGCTCCAGTGAAAAATCTCCCATTGCCAAGGAAAAACTTTATCGCTTCATCTTTTGTGATTACTCTTGATACCGTGGGTATGGAAAATAAGGAAACAACTTTTCAGGGGAAAAAATTTGTATTTAAAAACATCACAGAAAAACTTCAATATGCAGTCAATTTAGCAATCCAGAAGGGTGGCGGCACAATTCGAATTCCAAAAGGCAATTACTATATCAACAAAAATGTTGTAATTGATCCTTATCGATCAGGTCCCATAGCCATCTCTATATACGGAAATGGTTCTATTATAGCTCCGGTTTATGTTGAGAATCAACAGTTAGTTTGTATCATGACAAAGTGCTATTCCAATCCGGGGTGAAATACGAACTTCGAGTGGAGGACTTAGAATTTGACGGAAAATACTTTTCGGAAACACCGGCGACTTTTTTAAATCGCGTAAAAATCCACCAGGACTTGCTGTATGCGCCATTGCCGCCCTCAATTTAAAGTATGTTCATATTGCCAACTGCAAATTCCGAAACCTATATGGCCAAGCTATCTTGGTTGCTAGTCAGGATTTTAATAAAAATTCTGATACCTCCATTCGGGCTCAATATGCCGAGGTATACAACAATATAATTTACAATTGTTGGGGGCAGCAATTTTTTGAAACACCAAATAAACAGTTTGATCATTATGGAGATGGGATATTATTGTCTTGCGTTGCAAAAGGTGCTGTATTCAATAATATCATCTATAATAACCTATATGAAACACAGTTTTATGGTAGATGTGGGATTGCAACAGATTTTCAAACGGAAAACATTCAGATCATCAGAAATCGCATTCATGGCTATGATCGAAATCTTCATTTCGAAAATTCCAGAGGAGGCATGCAAATCAGATATAATAAAATGACGGGGAGTGAGGTTGGTATTTTGGTTTGGCCAATGAATACGCATCTAAAACATCAAAATCCTTTGAGTATTGAAAATAATTATATTAGCAATTGGGGAATTCCAATGAATTTCCAAACTGCAGCCAGGGTGATGTCGAAATATAGCGGTCTGATTAACTTTTTTTCCGATTCAAAAATCCATGAAGGATCAGTTGTACGTTTTAATACAATAGAATATACATCCCAAGGTTTTTATGGCATTTTCCCGGAAAGAAATCCAGATAGGTTGTTATTTTTATTAAGCTGTCAACAACAAAAAGTTCAGTTTAGCAACAACAAATTTATTACTGTCCAAAAAGACTCCAAAAAAACCGACCATTTTTATAAAGTACCCCAACATTACATTTACAAAGAATACGTATCCGGGAGTTTTGCTCAAAAAACTAAAGAACAAGCGATTTTTTCTTTCGTTTCAACATAGAGGCATATGATAAAGAGCCCATATAGATGATACATAAAAAGTCGGCCCGATAGATAAATGGCCGTTGATAAAAACACAAGCAAATCAAAATAAATGCAACGAATGTATACAACCAACCATTATTCCATGGAACGTAAGCCAATAAAAACATAAAAAGAAACCCTGCTAGATATAATAAAATACCATAATCGTATAAGAAAATCTCCTGACCTAAACCACCGGTTGTTAATGCCGTAAATTCCTCTCGACCCTTGGTTAACACATTGCCAAATGTGATTGAAACCCAATCATCATTAATAAATTTCTCAAAGTTATAGGTATCTGCATGAACTCTATTCGTTTGAAATTCTACAGGGCCATCAGAATTTTCATCAAAAGATATTCGGGATTTTATGGCCTGAAAATTAGATCCTGGTATACTGGAGACTGATTTGTAGTACTTAAAATATAACGAATAATACTGCTACTATTTGTCATTAAAACAATTCCCAAAAGAATAAATAACAATAAGGATAATTTTTTGCCTTTGTGGAGCATCTTGAGGCTAAGAATCATTGGAATACTTACAAAAAAATAAAAAGACAAAGTAGCGATTCCTCCAAGCCATAAAGTGGCTTTTTTCCATTTTTTCACCGGCTCATGATAGAAGAGTAAAAATAAAACCACAAAGGTTCCCACAACACCCGGTTCGTCATATAAGCTGTTGAATCGGATATAATTCCAACGATCATAAAAGTATAATAGAAAATGCGAATCATATTTTTCACCCAAAATATTCGTTAACTCAATAATCGGAAAATCAATACCTAACGTGAGTTTTAAAATGTGAATGATTAACCCTGGAATAAGACCAATTACGAAAAATTGAACCAAAAATGCACAACCCTTTTCTTCCATTCATTGGGAATTAAAAGAAATGTAATTGTAGAGCCAAACCTTGAAATACACTTCAGAGTTGCAATTACCGGATTTCCTTCTGCGAAATAGATCAAGAAAAATGGAAGGAGAACTAAAACCAACAAAATGTCTCTATTTTGAATGTGTTGGCGAAAAGTATAAATGTAGGTCAATAGAAAAAACAAAAGGACAATTTTGAGCCCATTGAGTATGAGGTTACCCGGACTGATGAGCCCAAATACATTCATACTATCAAAAGAAATGATAAAAGCTAAAAGACCAATCAGAATATTTTTGAATATCACTGCCGACTTTGACTGAGGGATCGGGCCCAAGTCGGGCGAAATAACCATGGACGACATAGAGGTAAAGGTAATTGTTTTGAAGAAATGATTTGACCAAAAATTGAAGTGGAATTAGGATAAAGTAAGCCTTCATTCTATATTTGTCCGAATATGATTGGCTGCTAATTGTATTCATTGAGGAACCGCCAGAGATTTTAAAATAATGTCCGAACAAAGAGATAAAATATTTTTTCCCAATCTGGATGGATTTCGTTTTTTATCGTTCTTCATTGTTTTCCTGACCCATGCGATTGGAGGTGAAATATCCGGTATTCAAGAACCAGAATGGTATTCATTTTGGCGCATAAGACTTTTTTCTGAAGGTTCTACGATAGGCGTTTCATTTTTCTTTGTGCTAAGTGGGTTTCTAATCACCTATTTGTTGATGAAAGAGCGTGAATACACAGGAAAAGTTCATGTAGGTTCGTTTTATATGCGAAGGATTTTACGTATTTGGCCGCTTTACTATCTGATAGTTATTTATTCATTTGTTTTAATGCCGGTATTAAAGCCCCTCATTGGTAAAGTAAGTGCTGAAACAGCCGACCCCTTGCTTTGTAGTTTGTTTTTAAACAACTTTAATATTATCGAAAACGGATCTCCTGTTCTAACGGCCTTAGCTGTGTTATGGAGTGTAGCCATCGAGGAACAGTTTTATTTAATCTGGCCCCTACTATTCGCTTTTATTCCGTCACGATTCTACCAATATATCTTTATTGGGGTATTAGTGCTTTCAACCCTCTTCCGGGGTATCAATCTTGGAAATATACAAACCATTGAAGTACATACCCTCGGCGTTATAGCCGATATGGCCATGGGTGGTTTGGGCGCTTATTTGACAATCAGAAGTCCAAAATTTTTGCAATATTTAAAACAAATGAAAGGTCCATATCTGGTAATGCCTTATTTGTTTGTTTTAATTTTATTCTTCTTCAAAGTGGAACTTTTTTTCGAAATTCCGCTTCTGCTTTTATTTAAACGAATCATCATATCTTTTTTCTTCATCTGGATCATTTTGGAGCAGAATTTTTCAGAAAATTCGTGGTTCAAAATGGGAAACTTTAAAGGAATTACGAAATGGGGGAAGTATACTCCATGGATTATATTGCCTGCACCCAATTGCGATTTCAATGGTCATTATTCTTTACAGAAATTGGGTATGCTTCAGTCATATTGGCAACTTCCGGTAATCGTTATGCCATTGGCTCTGTATTTAGTCTTTGATGAGCTATGTATCTTATCAGTATTTTGAAAAATTTTTCTGCGGTTAAAGGAAAATTTGCGTTTATTTCACAAAATAATCATCAACGCATCATCATTTTTTCTAAGTCTTGATAGCATGAAAAATATCCTTGGGCCATTTTTTGTATTGAAAATAATTGAGCTTTTTCAAAACATTTCTCAGCCATAGTTTCGTAATAGGTGGTGTCCGCGTTTAATCGAAGAATAATTGCACTGATTTTATCAACATCACCAACATCGGCAGAAAGCGAAGTGTCAGGAATTAATTCGGCTAGACCTGGAATTCTTGTAAGACGACAGGCTTTTTACCGGCCATTATTTCCACAGCAGCTAATCCAAACCCTTCCTGTTTTGAGCAAAGCAGGCCGATGTCTGTTTCTTGTATCAATTTAACCACGTCTGCAACATTGCCTAACATAGTTATTTGATTTGCTACTTGGAGTTCCTGGATAAGTTGTTCGATTCTTCCCCGCTCATCGCCCTCACCTGCTATAGTCAAATGAAATTCCTTCGGCAATTTTAGCCATTACCCGAATCAGTGTTTCATGATTCTTTTTCTTTAACCAGCCTGCCAACAGATAATAAACGGTTGGTCTTTCTGACAAATTGGAGGCTTGAGAAAATGATTCGGTTCACCGCTTGTGGAAATTTGAGCAGCCTGAAAGGTTTTAGGGGAATGCCATTGAAGATAACTTCGCATGATAAGTTTGGAAATCTTTGATGCATCGCATCTAAGACCCCATTTGAAATACAGATTATATGATGATACTGTTTGTAAATTACTTTCTCAATCAATCCGAATAACGGATGATTCATCCGTCGATTATATGTTCCGTGCTCTGTAGCCAAAAGTGGAATTTTTATGCGGAAAAGGATTTTACAAATGGCCAACCAGTAAAATGAGGGGAACAAGTGCACATGAATCATTTCGGGATTCAACTTTTTTATAAGTCGACCCAAGCTAAAATCAACCTAAAATCATAGATACTTCCAATAATTTTTAAAGCATAAACCGGAATGGCAGCTTCTTTTAATTTTTGATAAATGGTTTCATCGTGATGATTATTTAAACAAACAACAACCGGATTTTCACCCATACTTTTTAATTCAGGTAAAAGGGTGGCCATGAGTTTCTCAGCGCCTCCGGTATTCAAATTGTTTATCAGGTGTAAAATCATCTCAAACAGGAATCAATCAAATTAATGGGGTTTGACCTAACTTCAGGGGTATCGTCGTTCGGACAAAAGTAATAGATGTGAGTGTTACATGATTAAAAATTCTATGACATCAATCAATTCCATTTTTATTAGAATCCATTCGTATCAAAGAGGCTGCTATAATTACAAACCCATACTTAAGAATTTATTTTCCGAGGAATAGGCGTTTGTATACGAAGAATAGAAGTAATTGAAAATAATCCTTTCTGAATCGGAATTGTTTAAAGAGCAACTTAAAGGCCTCGAATTTCGGCAATAACAACATCTTGGCCTGAAAACAAAAATAATCTTGTAATGAAATTAGATTATTCAAAATGACTTTACAAATAGAAGGGTCTTGTGTAAGTGAAAGGTAATCAGTCAGGGCAGATAATGCCATCTTATTTTTATTCATCTCTGAATCTTCAAAGTATTTTAGCGATGCACTTCCTGCATTGAGGTTCCAGGTTCCTACAGAATAATTACTTTGAATGATGGCACCATGACAACATAAACGCATGATGGAAGTAAAGTCTGCATTCAGGGCATCCATTGAATAGAAGTTTGCCTTCATGGCCAAACTACGGTTATAAATGGTACTCAGGTGATTAAAATACCGAACGAAGTGATGATTCGTTAGATAATTCATCCCATCCATTTTGAGATGATGTTCATCGATGTATTCGGATTGGCAATATTTTTTAACAGCCTTGAGGTTCTTTTGATTGGCATGGTAAAAAACAACATCCGGGTGTTTTAACAACACTTCCATGGCCCGGGAAATAAATTGAACATCTGTAAACCAATCATCTCCATCCAAATTCACCACCCATTCTCCCGATACAAGTTCATATAACAATCTTCGGTAGTTCCCTACCCTTCCCAGATTCTGTACATTTTGATGCACGCTCAATCTGGGATCCTCAATGGATTGGGCTTGTTGAAATGTAGAATCAGGACTGCGATCGTCACACACAACCACTTCAAGATTGGGATAATCCTGGCTCAATGCACTCTGAATAGCCCGAATAATTTCATTCTCTTGACGGTAACAAGGAATTTGTACACTCACTTTCGGCCAGGCTTTCATTGCAAATGTTTTTTAATCACTTCACTTAAAAGATAAGCTTGATATTTCCTGCTGTTTTGAGCTAAAAAAGTTGCAGGAATATCTATCGGTGTGATGTATCCTTGTGTTTCCTTTTGCCTTTTATAGCTTAAAATATATTCAACCATTTTTTCCGGACTTTCGCAAAACAATCCCTGACCGGATTGACTCAATTTTTCTTCAACAATATCCTGATCACTTTCTTGTACAAGAATGGGTTTGCGGGAAGAAATATAGTCGTATAATTTACTGGCAGGAACACCCTTTAAAATTTCATTGCCGGATTTAAATGAGATATACAGCAGAATATCTGCATTTGAAATAAAGGCCCAAGCTTTTTCACGTGTAACTCTTGGAAGTATTTTTACATAAGTCTGATCCATATGCACCAATAGATCAGGCTGGCTGCCCCGAAAAATAAATTCCACTTGCCGGATGTTTTGCGCTTTGAGTAATTGAATGGTTTGATTTAAAAAATTTAAATCCTGCGAGTTGTAAATGCTTCCTGCATATAACATGCTAAGCGGTTTGCCCGACACAATTTGAATTTCCGGATACTCCCAAAAACCATTTTCAACTAAATAACCTTTTTTGCCAATACTCTTTTCAATCCTTTGGCGCAGAATATTAGAAACAGTAGTAAAACAACTGGCATTCTTTGTAAATTTCTTTTCACGCCTACTATCGAACCAACGAAGCCATAGTGCCAATCGATTGGTGTTAAATACACGATTGGTACTCCAATCGTCCCGGTAATCGGCAATCCATGGGATTTTGAATTCCTGATTTATTTCTGAAGCCACAGAGAACATCAAAAAGGGAGTGCCACTTGCCAAAATCAGATCTACAGAATGATTCAATAAATATTTTGTAATGGCTGTTTTATACTGATCATGTTTACGTTTAAACCGACTATTTTCAAACACCAGTGAAATTGCAACCAGGATATTTTTCAGTATTTTATTTTTCAGCCGTGGAATATTTCTTTCATAAAAATCTGGTGTTACTTGTACATAATGTACCTCGGAATTACCGGTTTGTTGAATCGGACTTTTAAATTTTATGGATTCCTTTCTGCAAAAAACAACAGGTGTGATGCCGTATTCCGGCAGGAAACGAAAAAACGAATGCAACCTGGACGCAGCCGTATTAGGATTGGGTGGAAAATATTCCCCCAAAATCAGCACCCTTATTTGATTGTTTTCATGTTTCATTTTAGAGTCTTCATGCTTCAATCCAATGACAGATTAAATAAAAAATTTAGCAGTATGGTTATCATTATTATTCATTCAATGGAGGAATCAATGCGAAGTGTTTATCTGTTCAAAAATTGGTTTGAGTTTCACGTCCCAACCCAAATTACTCAATGCATATTGATGAATTTTAAGGGCATATTCCGGATCTTTTTCTTTGAGTTGATCATAGAATAAAATAATTTCTTCTACATCGAGTAAGCTCTGGTCATCGGGAAAATATTTTACAAAAGGGAGTGTGGGCGGAAAATCAGGATCGGGTGTTTTCAAAATCAAGGGTTTGCCTAAAACTGCATATTCTCTCGACTTCAGTGAAGAATCTAAATGAATATTTTTTCGGTGATGCCCTAAAGTGCCCACCATTACATGAATCTTTTTGCTGATATCAAGAATCTCAGGTCGATTGATTTTATAATAAAAATAAACTTTGTCATTCAGGCCACATTCCTGAACACGAATTTTACACTGTTCTAAAATTTCACCGTCTCCAATCATATGTAAAAATACTTCTTTTTTAGGGTCATTTTTTTGGTAGTACTGAATGATACTTTCAATAAGAATGTCTGGTCCATGCCAGGCATTGAAATTAGCAATCATGCCAATATGAAAACCTTGTTGTTGAACCTCCGGTATGGGATCTATTTTTCGAAATAATTCCGAATAGTAGCCATTGGAAATATTGATCGTTGGGATACCAAAAATTTGTTGATGTTTGGAAACGGTGACAATTCGATCGACATACTTTCGAAAAAAGGGCAATAATAAAATACCGAAATAATATCTAACCTGAGCCATCCAATTATAAAGTTCGGATTGATAGGGATAAGTGGGAATTTCCACGAAAATTCGAATATCTGGATTTTTATGCCTCAACTTTTTTAAAAATAAAATCAGTTTCGGCGTAATAAAATAATGAAAGCGAAAATAGAGCGCATCATATTTTTTTTCATCCAGTAAAGGCAGCAGCGGCGAATAATAACCGATTGTTCGTTCTGTAAAACGATATTTCAATTTAACTGATTTATTCGAATTACAATCGTAAAGTAATTGATCATTCAAATAGAAACCCGCATCGGAGGCACTGATATAATCAATCGTATAATTCTGTTGAAAAGCATGAATGATCCCTCGACATTTACCTGCAATCCCCGATTCCTTCATTCGTATATCCAACGGAAAATACAATAAAATGCTCTGATCCGATTTCATGTGTTTAATCTAACTTTCAAGTAAGTGCCCACACATCAGCAAACGCCAATTGTTTCCCCGTGAAATATTACTTTCTTCTGATTCAATTTTTCGGTTCAAAACCTTTGGCGATAGGATGCCCATCTGTATAATTGATTCTTTTGCTGTTACAGTATTCTCGTGAATTTTTGGAGGGTCCATCCAGGATTTTTGAGGAGGTTCATATCCAATTTTATCTTTTCTCCAGGTGATTTCAGGCGGCATGATTTGGTTAAAACTATGACGCATGATCCATTTGGTCCAACCCTGATGAATTTTAAAAGAGGAAGGCAAGGTAAACAGAAAATCCACCAGCTCGTGTGATAAAAATGGAAGTCTTACTTCACGGCTATGGGCCATACTATTTCGATCCGCATATCGAAGCAACTCCTGCAAACCCCGTGAAAAGGTGGAATGGTATAAGGCCTCCTGAAGCGAATTAAAATCATAGATATTGGGTAAGGATTTGTTCGCAAAACTGCTATAAAAATCTTTATGGAAAAAGGGCTTCGTCAGTTGTTTATAATCTTCGTAACGTTCTCTGATTTTCGGAATATGTCGCAGTGCAGCTTGCTTTACTTTGTTGGCAATACCCTGATGCTGATTCGGATTAATCTGGTTCCCTTGCATCAGTTCGTGGTAGCTATTTAATTCGGATTGATATTTGGATGGATTCCCGGATTTTAACTCCGCAAAATATTGGGTATAATAACCATGATATCCGGCCAATAATTCATCTGCACCCTGCCCATCCAATAATACAGTTACCTGATGCTCTTTTGCCAATTGCATCACCCGATACTGAACATAAATACTGGCGCTTCCAAATGGTTCTTCCTGATGCCAACATACTTTTTGTAAATCGGCAATCATACTTTCGTCGGTCGGTGTTACAAAATGAGGTTCTACATTCGTTTTGGCAATTACATAATCCATATATTTGCGCTCATCCTTTTTGAATCCCGGAAATACGGCGCTGAAAGTATTTTGTTTTTGTGCTGTTCCCTTTTTTAGTTCATCGATGATACAAACAACCAAGCTGCTATCTAATCCTCCACTTAAGCTGCTTCCAACAGTAACATCGCTTCGAAGTCTTCTTTTTACAGAGGTATAAAAAATTTCCCGAAACTGCTCCGCGGCTTGGTCCACACCAATATGTTGATTAACCTCATTATAGCGGATGTTATAATATGGTTTAATGTGTATGGTGAGGTCACTCAAATTTAGCAACAGACAATGCGCATGTGGTAAACGGGTACATCCTTCAAAAATGTTTGGCTCTGATCATGATGATTATCCAAGGTACCATAAGCCAAATAGTTGAACATCATTTGTTCATTCACCTTCTTCGCAATTCCACCTGCCCATAAACATTTCATTTCACTTCCGAAATAAAAGTGTTTGCCCTTTTCGTAGCTATAAAAAAAGGGCTTTTCGCCAAATCGATCTCGGGCACAAAAAATGGTTTGTTTCTGTTCGTCATATAAAACGAATGAAAACATACCATCCAGTAATTGCAAACATTGTTCTCCGTCCCGATGATAAAGGGCCATTAATACCTCCGTGTCCGAAGCCGTTCGAAATTGATAGCCCTGTTTAAGCAAGGTTTCCTTCAGCTCAATATAATTGTATATTTCTCCATTAAAAACGATCGAGTAACGATCTAAATAATGCATGGGTTGATCGGCCTCATGGCTTAAATCAATAATAGACAATCGTCGGTGTCCCAGTCCAACTTCGGCGTTTGATGAGATCCATTGTCCTTCACCATCCGGTCCCCGATGAGCAATCACATCGGTCATCCGCTTTAAACGCTCTTGTGTTACCAACCCTTTGTCTTTGGCTATAATTCCAGCAATACCGCACATAAGGCCTTATTCAATTTATCGGGCAAATGTAGTGATTCTGGGAGGATTTTCTGGCAAGCTCTTAGAGGTGTTGCCGAATCAACGTGGTGATTTGTTCAGCAGCATGACCATCTCCATATAAATTCTCCTGATATAAACCGGGCGATTGAGCAATGACTTTTTGAATGTCCTGAAGATTATCAAATATCAGCGTATTCCATCCATTTTGTAGAGTCTCGGTCCATTCCGTCTCACTGCGAAGCGTGATACAAGGCCTTTTCAGGATATATGCCTCTTTTTGAATGCCCCCACTGTCTGTAATTACACATTCAGCATATTTTTGATAGGAAACGCTTTCAGTATAGCCCTGTGGTGGAATAAATTGAATATTGGCAAATGATGACTCCTCCATACCAAAGGAATGAATGCGCTGCAAAGTGCGCGGGTGTATCGAAAAAACTACCGGTTTATCCAAGCTGTTCAAAACCTCAAGAATTTTTTCCATTCGGGTATGATCATCTGTATTATAAGGACGGTGAATGGTGGCAAAATAATATGGGTGGTTCAGAATCCGTTTGGACTGGGGTTCAATCAATTTGATCATATCACACATCACATCTCCGCAACGAAAGATACGATCGTGCCGGATGCCCTCCTGATGCAGGTTTTGTATGGCCTGATCGCTGGGGCAAAACAAAATATGGGCAAATTCATCTGCTACAATCCGGTTAATTTCTTCAGGCATGGCCCGATTAAAACTTCGCAATCCGGCTTCAATATGAATCAGTGGGATATGCATTTTGGCGGCCACCAATGCGCCAGCCAAAGTCGAATTCGTATCGCCGTAAACCAACAAGGCATCCGGGTTTTCTGTCATACAAACTTTTTCAATTTCAGTTAACATGATGGCTGTTTGCTCACCTTGTGGCTTACTGCCCCCCAAATTGAATAAAAAGTCGGGTTTAGGCATTTTGAGTTCATCGAAAAAAACCGCACTCATGTTTTCGTCATAATGTTATCCGGTATGAATCGTTAAGGCATTAAAATGTTTTTGCAATTGCAATTGCATCGGTGCATGCTTGATGAATTGAGGACGGGCACCAACAACGGATAAGATTTTTTTCATGTTATTTTTATTCCCCGACTGCTAAGTCATGGATCGCGCTCAAAAATACAGTACCAAAGTGCTCTGCAGATAATGTTTGAGCAGCTTTTTCCGCATTTCTTTTATAACCCAATAATTGATCAACATCTATACCGCTTATTTTTTGAGCCAAAGACTCAGCGTTAAACGCATCAGCCACAACGCCTAATTCATATTTTTCGCAAAGCCGCTTCATTTCGGGTGAGGGTCCGATGGCAATACATAATTTGGCCTGAATAAATTCAAAAAATTTGTTTGGAAGAGCAATGGCATTATTAAAGCTGGCCGGAGGTAAAATATAGATACCAATATCAAATTGGTTCAGGGTTGGAACGATTTGACGAAAGGAAACCGGTTCAATGAAGGAAATATTCGATTTTTGACTCGCCATTTCCTGCAACGACTGATAATATTCAGGAACATTCGGCATCAACATAAAAGTCAAATGATATCCGGGCCCGAGTATATCCATCATCCGAATCATTTCTTCAATTTTACGACTAGGAATGGCTCCCATGGTGGATTAATTGAATAATCTTTCCCGGGAATTGAGCAGGCAGCTCACTTAAATGGGCTGCATTAGGTATAACAATGCTATCTTTTTGAAAAACTTCCAGACATTTTTCCCGAATACTATCACACACATTCACCATAAGGTCTACAGCGGGTAAAAAGCGCCGGTATAAATCTTCATAAAACAATTGCCAGGTGCTTGCCCATTCAGGCCTTTCATCAAATTCAAGCGGATAATATTCATGGGCATTAAAAACCAATTTATATTGATAACGTTCTTTGAGATGGGCCATATAAGGGACATCAAAACATTCATGGCAAATCACAATATCCGGTTCAACGGCATCCAAAATTTTCTTGATTCGGTAAAGTTTTCCCTTATCAATATAATTTTCCGGAATGTACTTACCTCGGTAATCGCGGTTGATTTTTCGCAACACCCTGTAGGCAAAGCCTTCTTGAATGGTCTTGCGGTTATAATGTGCCGCAACCTCAAATGCCGGAGGTGTGATGCCCACTGTAAACAGTTCAAATTCGTTTTTAAGGGCGTCTATCGTACGAATCACCCTTGGTGCAGAGTGTAATGTACGGTCAGTGATAATTAAGACTTTCTTCATGCCAAATCCTGCTCAAAAACGTCGACAGATGCGCTTAAAGGGCTGTTTTTTGCAAATATATTCTATTCAGGCTTTTTTCTACCATAAATACGACTTACCTTTGCGCCCGAATTCAGTAAAGGATGCAAATAAGCCGTAAAACATCAGTGAAATCAATCGTTTTGGCCTTTTTCATGGTCGTTTTAGGACTGACGCCTTCATTTGCCAGTGAACATGGGCATACCGAAGGGGAAGAGCCTAAACTGGATATCAAAGGTGAAATCTTTGGCCATATCGGGGATTCTTATGATTGGCATTTATTTTCTTTTGGAGAAGGCCATGATGCCACGCACATTTCAGTACCACTGCCTGTGATCTTGTTTCAAGATGGGGTTCATGTCTTTATGTCTTCTAAATTTCATCACGGACATGATGTGGTCGAAAGTAATGGACAGCATTTTAAACTTGAAAAAGGCAAAATTTATCTCACCGACGCATCCGGAACCTTACAAACGGATGAAAAAGGAGCTATTACCAATGCCAAACCGGCATTTGACATCAGTATCACTAAAAATGTTTTGTGTTTATTGTTATCTGTGGTGATTTTGCTGATACTCATGACAGGTGTAGCAAAAAATACAAACAAAATGGTGCTCATAAAGCCCCAAGCGGTTTTCAAAATGCCCTTGAACCAATCATTGGATTTATTCAAGACAATGTTGCCAAACCGAATTTGGGTAAAAAGTATCTCAAATTCATGCCATTATTGTTGACTTTATTCTTCTTCATTTGGGTCAACAATTTATTGGGATTATTACCTTTTGGATTCAATTTAACCGGAAATATTGCAGCTACCCTTTTATTGGCGCTGGTATTTTTTGTAGTCATGCTGGCGAATGCCAACAAAGATTTTTGGGGTCATATTTTTAACCCACCCGGGGTACCAACCGGAATTAAATTCATTTTGGTTCCGATCGAAATACTCAGTAATCTTTTAATTAAGCCCGCAGCTTTGGCGATACGTTTGTTTGCCAACATTTTTGCAGGACATACCATTATCCTGAGTATCGTATTATTAATTTTTATTTTCTCCGCAATCAGTAAAGTGGCTGGTATCGCATTCGTACCGGTATCTGTCGGATTTACCATTTTTATGTTCTTCCTGGAGCTACTGGTTGCTGCCATTCAAGCATTTATTTTTACTAATCTAACAGCAGTATTTATCGGTCAGGCAATCGAAGAACACCATCATGGTGACGATCATGGCCATCATTAATTCGTTATTTAAAACCAATATATATGTCAGTATTAACAGTCTTATTAGAAGGAATCGCCTCAGCAGGTGGTGCAGTTGGTGCAGGTGTAGCCGCTTTGGCTGCCGGTATCGGAGTAGGTCAAATTGGTAAAGGTGCTTTGGAATCCATTGCACGCCAACCAGAAGTAGCCGGTGAAATCCGTTCCAACATGATCCTTGCCGCGGCCCTCGTAGAGGGTGTTGCTCTTTTCGGAGTAATCGCCGGTATCCTTGCTATTGTGATGTAGTTAGCTGTAAGCGAGCGTAGCGAGCTGTACAGATAACTATCCCGAGAGCGAGAGCGATTCGGGAAGTTAGCGAGGCAAAAAGACTAAGCGAGCTGTACAGATAACTATCCCGAGAGCGAGAGCGATTCGGGAAGTTAGCGAGGCAAAACGACTAAGCGAGCTGTACAGATAACTATCCCGAGAGCGAGAGCGATTCGGGAGGTTAGCGAGGTAAAACGACTGAGCGAGCTGTACAGATAACTATCCCGAGAGCGAGAGCGATTCGGGAGGTTAGCGAGGTAAAATGACTGAGCGAGCTGTACAGATAACTATCCCGAGAGCGAGAGCGATTCGGGATAGGAAGTCGAAAAACTCAAAACGCTTGACACACAACTACCCCGACATTAAAAGTCGGACAATAGTCAAAAATTAAACTACACGAAACGCAAAGGGCCGCTCGTGTAGTTTTTAAATCAAAACCAAAGGGCTCAAAGCCCCACCAATAAATCAAAATGGTCTTTCAAAGACCCAAAAACTAAAAAAATGGATTTATTAACTCCCAGTTTCGGACTCTTTTTCTGGACGCTGATTGCGTTTTTAACCGTTTTATTCCTGCTCAAAAAATTTGCATGGAAACCCATTCTTGATGCCTTACACGAACGTGAAAGCAGTATTGCTGACAGCATTGCTTCGGCCGAAAGGGTTAAAGCTGAAATGGCAACCATGAAAAGTGAACATGAAACTTTGTTGAATGCTGCCCGCGAAGAAAGAACAAATTTGTTGCGCGAAGCGAAGGAAACTAAAGACAAAATCATTAACGAAGCCAAAGAACAGGCCAAAGAAGAAGCGAATAAAATTATTGCTGAGGCTCGTCAACAAATTGATCAGCAAAAAAATGCAGCGCTCATTGATGTTAAAAATCAAATTGGATCATTGGTCATTGAAGTATCAGAAAAAGTATTGCGCAAGGAACTTTCAAACAAAAGCGAAGCGAATACCTATATCAATACCCTGGCTTCTGAACTGAAATTGAATTAGTTTAAAACAGACCCTTTAAAAAGTCAAACATGTTGAATCCAAGACTTGCCGCCCGTTACGCCAAATCGTTGATTGACCTCGCCATAGAAAAAGGTCAGCTCGACGAAATGTACAAGGATATGCAGGGCTTACAGAGCGTGTGCAAAAACAGTCATGAATTTGTTTTACTGATGCGCAGCCCTGTGGTTAAAGCAGATATTAAACTCAATGTGGTTCAGGCTTTGTTTGGAGGTAAGATTAACCCGGTTTCTGAAGCTTTTATAAATTTGATTATCCGTAAGGGCCGTGAGTTTTTTCTGCCTGAAATTGCTGACGCCTTTATTGCTCAATATAAAAAATACAATAAAATCAATGAAGTTCTGCTTACAACTGCTGAACCCCTTGATGAACAAACCTTTTCTCAGCTCAAACTGAAAATTGAACAACAGTTTCAGGGCATGCATATTGATTTGACGACCAAGGTAAATCCTGACTTAATTGGTGGATTTATCGTAGAAGCCAACAATAATCTGTTTGATGCCAGCATCATTCGCGACCTGAACGATATCCGTAAACAATTCCTCAAAAATGAATTCATTGCCGATATCCGGTAATAAATAAACTATCTTTCAAACTTAAAATTGATATAAAATGGTAAGTATAAAACCTGATGAAATTTCGGCCATCCTCCGCCAGCAGTTGGGAAACTTCAACGCTTCGGCAGATCTGGAAGAAGTAGGAACCGTATTGCAGGTCGGCGACGGTATCGCTCGTATTTATGGTTTAAACGGTGTTCGCTCCGGTGAGCTCGTTGAATTTGAAAACGGCGTACAAGCCATTGCCCTTAATCTCGAAGAAGATAATGTGGGTGTGGTATTGATGGGTGAAGGCAAGGGAATCAAAGAAGGAAATAAAGTACGCCGCACCGGTCGTATCGCCTCCATTAAGGTAGGTGAAGGTATGGTGGGTCGTGTCATCAATACACTGGGTGAACCTATTGATGGTAAAGGTGCCCTCACGGGTGAATTATTTGAAATGCCTATTGAGCGTAAAGCGCCGGGTGTTATCTTCCGTGAACCGGTAAAAGAACCATTACAAACGGGTATCAAGGCGATTGACGCCATGATTCCTATTGGTCGTGGTCAGCGTGAATTGGTTATTGGTGATCGTCAAACCGGTAAATCAGCGATTTGTATTGATACCATTATCAACCAAAAAGAATTTTATAAAGCAGGTAAACCTGTATATTGTATCTATGTAGCCATTGGCCAAAAAGCCTCTACCATCGCTCAGGTGATGAAAACATTGCAGGATAATGGCGCCATGGATTATACCATTATTGTGGCGGCCTCTGCAGCTGATCCGGCTCCGTTACAGTTCTATGCTCCATTTGCAGGAGCAGCCATTGGGGAGTTTTTCCGTGATACCGGACGTCCAGCTTTGATTGTTTATGATGATTTGAGTAAACAAGCCGTGGCTTATCGTGAAGTATCGCTGTTGTTACGTCGTCCTCCGGGTCGTGAGGCCTATCCGGGTGATGTATTCTATCTGCATAGCCGTTTATTAGAGCGTGCTGCTAAAGTGATCAACAAGGATGAAATCGCAGCCAAAATGAACGATTTACCTGAAAGTCTGAAAGGAAAGGTAAAAGGGGGAGGTTCATTAACTGCCTTGCCAATTATTGAAACACAAGCCGGTGACGTATCTGCATATATCCCGACCAATGTGATTTCCATTACAGATGGTCAGATATTCCTTGAATCGAACCTCTTCAATGCCGGTATCCGACCTGCCATTAACGTGGGTATTTCGGTGAGTCGTGTTGGAGGTAGTGCCCAGATTAAATCAATGAAAAAGGTAGCAGGTACGCTGAAACTTGATCAGGCCCTTTACCGCGAGATGGAAGCCTTCTCTAAATTCGGGGGTGACCTGGATGCGGCTACAAAATCGATCCTGGATAAAGGTGCTCGTAACGTAGAAATCCTCAAACAAGGTCAGTTTCAGCCATTTAGTGTAGAGAAACAAGTAGCTATCATTTACTTAGGAACCAATGGTTTGTTGAATGTTGTACCTACCAAAAACATGAAGGCCTTTGAAGAAACCTTCTTGATGGAATTGGAAAATAAAATGCCTGATTTGCTGGCTGAATTTAAAAAAGGAAATTTACCGGAAGACGGCATCAATAAAATGGTGAGTTTGGCGCAGGGTATGATTCCACAGTTCAGTAAATAAGATACATTGTTGAAAATACAGAATCCCGTTCGAAAAGAGCGGGATTTTTTTTGGGGGTCAGCGCCGCACACCATACTGAGCGCAGTTGCGTCGCACACCTCGGGGTTCATCGCTTTACCCGGCATTGCTTCCATGGTGAAATGAGTGCAAAAGCCATTCGGTAAAATAAATCAATTGTATAAGTTGGGTTTAAAAATATGCCTGGAACTTTGCCGAATATAATTCCTGATGTACTTTCATGGGCAAATCACAAATATGAGAAAACTATTTTTTATCATCCTGATAGGCCTTTTAGGGAATATGCAACTTCAGGCACAACGCATTAAAAAGCTCGAAGGAGATCCAAAACCATTAAGTGGTGAAACCAAAATCAACGTCGTATTTACCTATGAAAATATGAGCGTCGGTAAGTTTAAATCAGAGGCAGATTATATTGAAGAAAAAAAGGGTGATTATAATAAAAAGGAAGATGGACGTGGCGACAAGTGGGAAGCCAACTGGGTCGGCGATCGCAGTGCCCGTTATGAACCACAGTTTACCGAGCTCTTCGAAAAACACTCACCCTTTGCCTTGGGTAAATACCCCGAAGCCAAGTACACCATGATCATCAATACGAATCGTACAGAACCCGGGTTTAATATTTATATCCAGCGCCGCAATGCTGAAATTGATTTGGAAATAACCATCATCGAAACAGAAAGCAAAAAAGTGGTTGCCAAATACAGTGTCAAAAACGCACCAGGCCGCACTTTTGGAGGCTATGATTACGACACCGGCCAACGCATTGAAGAAGCTTATGCAGCAGCCGGAAAGCATTTTGGCAAAGAGTTAAAAGGCGATATCAAATAATATTCGTTTCAGAAAGGCACCAAGGTTTCTGATGGAAGAAACCATCTCCTGTTATATTCTTTGAACATTTTTTACTGAAATAAGCAAAGGGCAATTTCAAATACTCCATGTAAGAAACATCTGTACTGCTATAGCCGTGATAGTAGCGGACATCCTTTTGTACCCCATAAGGGTGCAAAAGATGGGAGCGGATAGCACGAAATAGCTCCAAATGACGATTGCTACAATTGTTGATGACTTTTGAAGCCATCCAAAAAAGTTATTTTACAAAACTTGAATCGGTATTAGTTTTGGAGACTGTGTTTGCCATTGTAGATATTGAAACTTGCGGTGCCCGCTTTGATTTTAAACGAGGCCGTATTATTGATATCTGTATTTTAGTGCATGACGGGCTGCAGGTGATTGATAAATTTTCAACCCTCATTAACCCCGAATGTCATATTGGAAGTTTTTACACCAAGTTATCGGGCATTACAAACGAAATGGTTCAGGATGCCCCGCGGTTTTATGAAGTGGCCAAAGACATTTTGCAATTTACCGAGGGGAAGATTTTTGTGGCACACAACGCAGCATTCGACTACCATTTTATCAAAGATGAATTTGCTTCACTCGGTTATAAGTTTAAACGGGATACCCTGTGTACCGTAAAATTGAGTCGTAAATTATTGCCGGGCAAAGCCTCTTATAGCCTGGGAAATTTATGTGAATCGGTGGGCATACAAATTTTCGACAGGCACCGGGCCGAGGGAGATGCTGTGGCGACGACGAAACTGCTCGACTTGCTATTACAACAAAAGGCGCAGAGTAAACAATATCGCAGTGCAAATGTGCAGCAGATTATGACCTCGCGTTTGGACAATATTAAAAAGTACATTCTGGATAAACTTCCGGATACCTGTGGGGTGTATTATTTTTTGGGTAAAGAAGGACAGATTCTGTATATCGGAAAAAGTGTAAACATGTATTCGAGGGCCATTAGTCATTTTAATACCGATCTTAAAAAAACCAAAGAACTGTTGGGGCATCTGTACAATGCCGACTATGTGGAAACGGGTAGTGAACTGATTTCATTATTGATGGAGTCGGAAGAGATAAAAAAACATAAGCCACCTTATAATTCAGCCCGTAAAAAAGATCAGTTTACCCATAGTATTGATTATCATCCTAACCGGGGTGTACATGCTTTACGAATTCTGCCCTATGAGGAATCGGCATGGAGCCTGGCTGCCTTTACCTCCCTATGCCGCTGCCCGCGAAAAACTTGAGCAATGGATAGATGAATATGAGCTTTGTCTTCAATACTGCGGTTTAACCGAGCAAGACTCACAATGTTTTCATCATCAGATTAAAAAATGCAGAGGCATTTGCTGCGGCGATGAAAACGCAGAGGATTATAACATGAGGGTTGAAAAATTGCGTGCGATACAAGGGTATGCCCATCAGCATTTTGTACTCTTCGACCGTGGGCGGAATCCGGAGGAATGGGCTTTTGTATATATTCGTGAGGGGCATTATTTTGGATATGGTTATGCCGATTTGAGTCAATCATTTCAACATGAAGCGGATATACAATCTGCCTTGATATCCAAAAAGTATTATCCGGATGCGGATGTATTAATCAGAGGATGGCTGCGTCAGCACAAACACCCCAAGATGCTGATATTGCCGGAGGCGCCTCCGAGCTTCTTTCCGGAATAGCGCGCAATGAAACGAAATGGAGGTCCAATGCCGGGTTAGAATTGCAACGAGGATTTGTGAGCACTTCAAATTAAGCGTTTACAAACACTTATCTGATCAAGTAAATGATTAAAATTCAGCTAAGCGATTGAAGTGCATTCATATTTGCATCGTTAAACGGCATGACGTCTGCCAGGAAACAATTAAAACGAATATTATGAATGCGATTAAAAACAAAGTACAATTGATTGGCAATTTGGGAGCCAATCCGGAAGTGAAAGCTTTAACAAGTGGAAGAAAGGTGGCTAATTGGAAAATGGCTACCAATGAAATGTATGTGAATGCATCGGGAGAAAAGGTGAATGAAACACAGTGGCATCATGTGGTGGCCTGGGGGAAACTGGCTGAATTGGCGGAGAAATACCTCAATAAAGGGAGTGAGGTAGCTATTGAAGGCAAGTTAACTTATCGGGAGTATACCGATGCTTCGGGAGCCAAACGCTATTTTACAGAGGTGGTCGCGAACGAGATGCTCTTAATGGATAAAAAGCCGTCCTAAGCAAGGTTCAAATGGTCAAATCATCCATTGCTTGACTCGTTGATTTATATGCGTAATAGGATGGAACATAAGGTTTTGCAGAGAAGATGTACAGTCGGATTTAGCAGCAATGGTAATTCAATTTGTGCTCCTTCGAACATGTTTTTTGTTTCCCGAAGATCCATTCACCAGCATTTGAATCCCTTGCTTTTCATTGCAAGGAACTTGTAAGCACAGATAGCACCGGAAGTTGCCGGGGAATGTCACTGAATCCTTCGTGAGATGATACACACTTGGTGATGAAGGAAAGGTGAAAATAGAAGTGTGTAGCAAATAGACATTTCTCCGGCAGCTTCCATTTTTGATGACAAAGAGCAAATCAAATTTGTTGATGTTTGCCTGAGGCATTTTGAGAACGGCGCATCAATGATCAGGGGCGTATATTTGTCCACAGCTCCGGCAAAAAGAAACATACATTCGTTATTCAACACATGGATCAGGAAAATCAGATATTTCAACTGGCATATCAATATGTCAATGAAACAGAAAGCAGTCTATATCTGACCGGAAAGGCGGGTACTGGAAAAACCACTTTTTTGCGTCATGTAAAGTCGAATTGCACAAAGAATTTAGTCGTGGTAGCACCAACAGGTGTAGCCGCCATAAATGCGGGAGGCATGACGATACACTCGTTTTTTCAAATTCCTTTTGGGACCTTTTTGCCTGATAGCAATGACTATCAGCATTTTGGAGAAAACGTCATCAATAAACAAACCTTGTTTTCGAAAATAAAATTGAATTCGACCAAGAAAAAGATCATTCAGGAATTAGAATTACTGATTATTGATGAAGTGAGTATGTTGAGGAGTGATTTGATGGATGCGATTGATACCGTTTTAAAATTTGTACGCAAATCCCATTTGCCCTTTGGCGGTGTCCAGGTGCTCATGATCGGTGACCTCTTTCAACTCCCACCTGTTGTGAAGGACAATGAAAAAAAAATGCTGGAAACCTATTACAGAAGTCCCTTTTTCTTTGACGCTCAAGTGCTACAATCGATGCCGGTCCTTTATTTGGAATTAAATAAAATTTACCGACAAAGCGAGCAGACGTTCATTGATTTATTGAATGAAGTCAGACATGGCCGCTTGAATCAAAACCACTTTAGCTTACTCAATGCAAGGTATTTTCCGGGCAAGGAAAAAAGCCATGAACAAGCCATTACACTGACCACGCACAATTATAAAGCCCAGCAAATCAACGAAACGGAGTTGAACCAGTTGAATGCACCTTTAAGAACTTATATCGGGGAGATTAAAGGCGATTTTAATGAAAAACAATTACCGGTTGATCTGGAACTACATCTTAAAGAAGGCGCAAAAGTGATGTTTATCAAAAATGATACCTCGCACGAAAAAAGGTATTATAATGGCAAGCTGGCAATCATCGAAAAATTATTGGATGACGAAGTATGGGTGCGTGATCCGCAGTCGGGAGAATCCATGCAAGTAGATCGGGAAACTTGGGACCAGATTTCGTATCAACTGAGTAAAACGAGCGGACAAATTGAGGAGAAGGTCATCGGTCAATACATTCAATATCCACTCCGATTGGCCTGGGCCATCACCATTCATAAAAGTCAGGGATTAACTTTTGAACAAGCCATTATTGATGCCGGCGCATCCTTTGCTGCCGGGCAAGTTTATGTGGCACTCAGCAGGTGTACTTCATTGGAAGGGATCATTCTTCGTTCAACCGTTAGCGCTTCGGCATTGCAGGTGGATCCTCGAATCGAGGGATTGGGAAAAAGATGGCATTACAATACCGAAGAACTCAAAACCCGACTCAATCAGGATAGAAAAGGGTATCAACTAAACCGGATTCGCAAACTATTTGATTTGAGTGGATTGTATCAGGGTGCCCGGCAAATAGAAGAAATGTGTCATCAAAGCAAAACCTTACCTAAATTAACCGAGGCCCGCCAATTGGGTGAAGATTTGTTACATGAGGCGACCACCCTGAAAAAGGTGGCTGAAAAATTTGCCGAGGAACTGAATTATTTATTTGATAAAGCGATTCACAGCGAAGACATAGAATTTATTTACCCGCGCATCGGAAAGGCGATTCATTATTTTATCAATAAAATTTTTCAGGATATGTTATTGCCTTTACGCAATTATATGCAACAACTTGAAAGTACGGCCAAAATAAAAAAATATGTCGCGGTTTTTCAGGAGCAGGAACTGGCCTGGAGTAAAAGAATTGATTTGATGCAGACAGCCAGTTATGCCGGAAAACCATTTCTAAGTGTTGATATTTTATTAGATACTCGACCACTTCAGCCATTAAATATTCCTTCGAAAAAATTAGTCAAAGGGGAGAGTGCCAAACAGAGTCTGGCTTACTTTTTGGCAGGCAAATCGATTGCCGAAATTGCAACCTTGCGCAACCTGGCAATGGGTACAATAGAAGGCCATTTGGCAGAATTTATTTTACAAGGCGAATTGGAAATAGACAAAATACTTCAGGTAAAGGAAGTGGAAGAGATTAAAGAAGCTTATGCCCGGGCCGAAAAAAATTCAACCACTGAAATGAAACAACTCTTAAACGACAAGTACACTCATGGACAAATTAAATGTGCGGTCAATCACCTTATTCGGAGTAAAGCAGTGGAACTCAAATGATCTCATATAAAATGTGTATTCAGGAAACCCTATTTAGCGCCATTGTTCGGTGTACCGTTTGGGACTCATGCGGAAATATTTTCGGAATAATTTTGAAAAGCTTTGCAAATCGGCAAAATGAAGTAATTCGGCAATTTGAGTCCAATTGTGCGAACCTTGTCGATATAAACTCAAGGCTTCATTGAGCTTGAGCTGAAGCAAATATCGATGAGGGCTGATACCAAAAGTAGATTTAAAAACGTGATACAAACGATACTGCGATAAATGCACTTCCAAAGCCATTTCGGAGATACTGATATTGCCATAAACATGATCCTGAAGAATTTCGCGGCATTTCAGCATTTTTTGATACAATGCTTTTTTACTACTTGCTTTGAGCACAGGTAATTGTGCATAGCTACTCAAGTATTCGGAGTGGTGAAAAAGAAATTGTCGGATAAATTCCATTTGCAATAATTCCGGATGAATAATGGGCGAGGATTTGAGTTGTAAAAACAATTGAGTCAGCCACTGATCGAAATGTGCGTTACTTCGGAAGCGTTCGAAAAGCAACTCATCGAGGAAGAAGGCATGAAAATCAACCTTTAAATCCTGAAAATTATTGCTGTCAAAAAGCGATTGGAGCCCTTGTTGAAGTAGACGGGTGTCAATATCCACACAAAGACCCAAATCTTGTTCATGGGTTTGATTGATTCGTACTTCACACTTTTTGTGATTGGTGGCCAATAGGTATTCCCCAGCAGATATGCGAATCTCTTGCTGGCCATTGTAATACAATTCCGCACCATATAAATTGTACTTGAACGACACCTGGCTCAAGGGTATTTCCTTTTGAATTTGACGTATCTCAGAAATCCGAAATGGAAAGGATTGAAGGTTTTGGGTGATTTGTGCCCAATTGTCTTCGTTGAGTAAGGGGCCATATTGGGGAGACGACATAGGCACAAGATAGCAATCATCAAATTGAGCCGAAGAGTGCTTTCGATATGCGGTTTCAGAAGAGGTTGAACGGAAAAACCAGCATCTTTGGTCGGGATTTAAGCGCCAGAGCATCCTTTGTAAAGATTAAAAATCGGATTGTATGCACATTTTTTGCATAATCCGCCGTTATTTCATTAAGTTTGTTACCCAGTATTGCTTTATGAGAAGAATTTCACTGATATTGAGTACCACGATGGCCTTTTTGATGCTGGCCATCGGAATTGTATTCAACGCTTGTACCAAGGACCCCTGTAAAGATTTGATTTGTAAAAACAATGGTATTTGCAGAGATGGTCGTTGCCGCTGCGCATTGGGCTATGAAGGCCCCAATTGTGAAACCAAAATGTATGAAAAATACATTGGTACCTGGGATGGGACTTATCGCTGCGATGGCTTATTACCCGAAGCAACAACCGTTATCATTGCTCCTGAAGCACAAGCGAATCGCATCAGTATTTACAACATTTTTGCCCAGAATAAGGCCTTGTTGGCAACCGTTGATGTGGATAAAGTTGAAATCGAATCACAAACCATCGACAATATTACTTATCGTGGACATGGTTATATAGACAACAAATACCTGACTATTTACATTGAGGAAAAAGACAATAGCAATGGGAATTTGTTTGCTTGCGTGTATAACGCCACTAAATTTATAAATCCATAAGCTGAACTAAGTGTATGCATAAAAAAGTAATCATTTATACCGTTTTAATGGTGTTAGGCGTTTTCGGATGCAGTGTATGGATGAGTTCGTGCCAGCCCGACGCCTGCAAAACCCGTGCTGTTGAATGTAAAAATGGAGGTACCTGTAAGGATGGTGATTGTATTTGCGCATCTGGTTATGAAGGTGACAGTTGCCAGTTTACAGTTAATATGAAATTCGCCTCACATTACGCTTGTATCAAAACTATGTTAATCAATGGAAGCCAGGTGAATGACAATGATGATACCTTAATCGTGAAGTACGCCACAAACAATAAGTTCAACATCCTCATGTATTCGGTAAGAGATACCTCTTATGAGCGTCTTACCGCTACCGTAAATGGCAATTATATCACCATTCCGGAGCAAACCATCGAATTCATTGGTTATGACCGTACTTATAACGGAAGCGGCAGTCTGAATAATGGAATCCTCACTTTGACCATTTACAGCAATACAGCCCCGAATTATTCGGCCAAAACCACTTATGTGGGATATAAATTTAATCCGCTATAATCACGGTATAGGATCGGTCTGCTGTTTCATGGAACACATTTCCGTTTGATTGGTGGCTGGAATAAACAGCAGCGGATGGTCTTCGGAATATTTGAACAGTATTTGTGCGATTCAAGCAATATCTTCTCAGGATAAACATGAAAGCAACCGGAATTTTATTGGTTTTGGTACTTTTTGCGCATTTCACAGGACTCAAAGCGCAGAATAGCCGGAAAACTATTCACGGAAAAATAGGTTGGTATAACTATTTCGGAACCTTTCAATTATCCGATAAATGGGGCATTCACACAGAATACCAATGGCGACGTGATGCGTTTATTACCGATTGGCAGCAAAGTTTACTCCGGGTTGGGTTGAATTATCAGCCGGTATCCCATGTGCTGTTCAGAATGGGTTATGGTTGGATAGAAACTTTTGACTATGGTGAGATTCCCTTAAATGTTTACGGCAAAACTTTTACCGAACATCGCCTTTTTGAGGCCATGCAATTGACCCATCGAACAAGTGGGATAGACTTCTTACACCGTATGATGTTAGAGCAGCGTTTTGTAGGAAAATATGAGACCGCTTTTTCTAATCGGGAAGAATCTTATCCGCTTCTTCATCGAATGCGTTACATGTTTCGGGCTCAAGTGGCGTTAAAAGGAAAGGTCGTAGAGGACCGCACGCCCTATGCGGCATTTTATGATGAGATTTTCATGGGGTTCGGCAAAAATGTTCAGGCCAATATTTTTGACCAGAATCGAATCAGTTTTATGTTGGGATATCGTTTTAACCCACTTTTCCGAATTGAAGCCGGTTATTTGAATCAAATTGTGCAATTTGGACGTATCATCAACGGACAAAACATCTTTCAATACAACCACGGATTCATCATCAATGCCAATTTGAGTCTGGATTTAAGGAAAAGTCAGACAGCGCAATAAAATGCCCCATTCTATGGCAGCCGAAAAGAAATCTCTCAAATAATTCTGCCTATTCTTTGGGGATAATTTGGTAATTACGTTCGAGCCCCTTACTTTTGCAGTCCTCTGAAAAAACGGAGGCCTTCTGAAAGTTGTTCTTGAAAGTAGGCCAAAGTTGCTCCGGGTTCAATTTTAAAAAATATACAAATGAAACGTACGTTCCAACCACACCGTCGCAGAAGAAAATCAGTACATGGATTTCGTCAGCGTATGCAAACTGCAAACGGTCGTAAAGTTTTGGCTGCACGCCGTAAGAAAGGTCGTAAAAATTGACCGTTTCCGACGAGAGCCGTCTGAAATAAAATGATTTGCACATGAGCAACGGACCATTCACTTTGTCTGCTGCTGAAAGGTTAAAGAGCAAAAAAGATATTGATACGCTTTTCCGACAAGGGGAAGCGTTTTTTGTTTATCCATTCAAAGTATTTTACACTTTTAAACCCACTCAGCATCCTGCGCTGCAAATGGGTGTGAGCGCACCTAAAAAGCTTTTCCGCCAAAGTGTTCAACGAAACTATCTCAAACGCTTAGTGCGCGAAGCCTATCGTTTACAGAAGCCGGCATTACAACAAATACAGCAATCGGAAGGGCTGCAATTACAGCTGATGTTGGTATATGCCACCACGGGAAAATTTACCTATGACAAAGTGTATCACTCAATAGGAAACATCCTGGACAAACTCATCAAAAAAGCCCATCCAGGGGATGTTGGCGATGCTAAAAAGGAAGCCTGATATTGCCGCGTTGCGGGACTTTTTAAATTTAAAAAATAACATACAAAGGCTATCCGGCTCGTTTTACTCAATTTTATTGGCAAACACACAATCGGGGTCTGATGGCTCAGGTCTCAGGAATACCTTGTACGCTTGAGACAGGAAGTGTATGATTAAATTATTTGCGAGTGCTGTTTATGGTGTAGATGCCATTACCATAACAACGGAAGTGGACGTGTTGGAGGGTTTGAAGTTTTATGTGGTGGGCTTGCCCGATAATGCAGTTAAAGAGAGCCAACACCGGGTAGAAAGCGCGATTAAAAACAATTCATTTTATTTTCCCCGTATTAAAATAGTGGTGAACCTCTCACCTGCTGATATCCGAAAAAGTGGTTCGGCGTTTGACTTACCCATTGCCATTGGCATCCTTGCCGCCACGGGCCAGGTGCGCTCCGAGGCCCTTGCAAAAAGTATCATCATGGGTGAACTTTCTTTGGATGGGGCCATCATGCCAGTTAAAGGTGCCCTGCCCATGGCTATACAGGCTGAAAAAGAGGGCTTTGAACAAATATTTGTGCCGCTACAAAATGCACGTGAAGCCGCTATGGTGAATGGCCTTCGGGTATATGGGTGCAACATTTGCGCGAAGTGATTGACCATTTAGATGGGATCAACCTCCTGGCGCCAACCTTGGTGAATGCGGAATCTTTATTTTCACATGAAGAAACAGATGATGCTTTTGACTTTGAGGATGTTCGTGGTCAGGAAAATATAAAACGGGCTTTGGAGATTGCTGCTGCCGGTGGACATAATGTGATATTGATTGGTCCGCCGGGTGCGGGAAAAACCATGTTGGCTCGCCGATTACCATCTATACTTCCCCCACTCACCCTCTCTGAAGCATTGGAAACAACCAAAATACATTCGGTGGCAGGCAAACTACCCGAACATGCAACCCTGATTTCGAAACGTCCTTTTCGGGCGCCGCATCATACCATTAGTGATGTGGCACTAGTGGGTGGAGGTGGTCAGCCACAACCGGGAGAGATTTCATTGGCCCATCACGGGGTTTTATTTTTAGATGAATTGCCTGAATTTAAAAGGACGGTTTTGGAAGTGATGCGGCAACCCATGGAAGAAAGAAGGGTAACCATTTCCAGGGCCAGAATGAGTATTGATTATCCGGCCAGTTTTATGTTGGTGGCGAGTATGAATCCCTGCCCTTGCGGTTTTTTTAATCATCCAGACAAAGAATGTGTATGCGCACCAGGTGTGGTACAAAAATACCTTAACAAAATTTCGGGTCCCTTGCTTGATCGCATAGACTTGCATGTAGAAGTGACACCCGTGCATTTTAATGAGTTGACCGGACGTCCCAAACGAACCCAGGAAAAAAGTAAACAGATTCGGAGGCGGGTCATACAGGCACGTGCGATACAAGCCCAAAGATATGCCGGTATGGAGGGCATTTTTTCAAACGCTCAAATGGGTACAAAAATGATGCAGGAACTTTGCGTGGTTCCACCTGCAGGACAGCAACTACTGAAGACGGCCATGGAGCGATTAAACCTATCGGCCCGTGCTTATGATCGTATTTTAAAAGTATCGCGCACGATTGCTGATTTAAATGCTTCAGAACAAATTGGGATTGAGATGTGCAGAAGCGATACAATATCGTAGTTTGGATCGGGAAAATTGGGGACAGGGATAAAGAAATGAATTTGCATTTAGAAGAATGAACTCAGCAGCGAAAGGAATTCACTGACCATTCAAATTTTCAATGAAGATGTTTTTATACAAAAGCTATTTTATATTCATCAAAATCCTGTGAGAGCAAAATTATCTTTATTAGCGGATGACTATTTTTTTCTAGTGCATCGTTTTATAAAATAGGAAATAGTAACTTTAATTTTATGGAACATTACATAGGATGAACAAATGTTAAAATTGACATTAAAGAAGGTGTGTGATGTTGGTGAAGAACACCAACAACGGCGGAGGCTTATAATTCCTCATTAAATCAAACAAACCCTACCTTGGGGGCAATGCCAATACCGATAAGGTGGTGAGTACACGTTTACTGGGGCAAAGAGTTATGAACTACCAACCATTTAGGCAATGTGATGGCGTGGTGTGAGTGATAAAGTGGTGGAAATAGAAACCCATCTGCTACTTATACTTCTGCTACCTCAGCGAAGGCTTAACCATCCAACTGATGCAACTCAGGATGCCAGCATCAAAGCGGCTGTATGATTATTATCCGTTTGGGATGTTGATGCCTGAGCGTTATTAGAGGATGTAGAAAAACAATGCTCACCGTAACCCGCTCCTTATATGCCACCAACTGGGTAAATGAAGAAGACGTTATCATGGCTAATCCAGGTGTGTTGGCTACTTTTACGATTTCACAAGATGTGAACACTGTGATAGCAGAGGATGGTAGTTTACATGTAACAGCCGAGAATCGAATAATCGTACCACAGAGATCAGTAAAGTATTGGATGTTATTCCGGCAAAATGAAACATTATACCCAATGTGATTTGTGTCGTAGACTAAAATCTTACAGTGGTATATACCGAAAAGACAGAACAGCTGTTAAAAATCAAGTTGTTTGATTTTTACAGATATCGCATCGGTATTAGTGTAAAAACCATATTACAAATTCCGGACAATCACCTATCTTTATGCAAGTGTGTTACAATTGGAATTTGAAAATAATCGTGGAATACCTTGGCTTCACGAACCATTAGTGTGGAGGCCATGTGGATTTAGTATGTTCAGTAAGATAATACCAATCCACTCAGGTGTTATTTTCTTTTACCGGAGCTACAAATTTTGCAAGATGTTTACTATATACAATTAACACGAAGGGTGACAATAGAGATGGAAATTACCGAGAACCTCTGGTAGTTATGTGATGAAGAAGTTTGGGGATGATTA
>JADJZY010000002.1 GCA_016715505.1 Bacteroidota bacterium | reverse complement strand
GTAAAATGAATAACCCAAAAGTGTACTTGATGTTGGATAGCTAACCTTACTCTCCTCTTGTTAACCTTCAAGTGGAGTTTGACTTCGATAAATGTAGTGATACTAGTCATTACACGTTCAGCTGACTTTTGCCCTTGTATAAATACTACACTCGTCTGCATATCGAACAAACTCTTAACTACGTTTGTCTAACTTTATCCAACTCGTTAAGCATAACATTAGACAATAATGGACCCAGAGGACTACCTTTTGTCGTCCCCTCCGTGCGGTGATGTAATCCCCCCTTCCACGATACCTGATGTTAGATAAGCCCTCAAACAATTTTAAGAGTCGTTTATCTTCTATTCGCTTTGCTAATAAACTCATTAGGTAGTCATAGATTCACCTTGTCGAAGAATTTCTCTAAGTCTAGTTCCACAACTTTTTGTGCAACCTTCATCCAGAAACTTTGTGCTTGGGCACGTTGGGGGCGTAGATTGGCCTAAAGCCATAACTCCATGAATGAAATTCAGGCTCCCATATCGTTGTTAGTCGTTGACTGATACTCTGTTGTATTAGTCTGTCTATCACTGTTGGGGTTCCTAAGCCAGCCGTTTGCCGCCGCCTGGTTTGGGTATTTTACCCTACGCACTGATTGCGGTTTATACTTGCCTTCCAAAATATCTAGCCTAATGTCTGGTTAGTGGTTGTTGATGTAATCGTTTTAACTCTTTTCAAACTCATACCATCTACGCTACTAGCACCTTTGTTACTAGTCACTTGCTTTTTTAGTGCATACTTTTATATTTCGTATGTCTAATACTTCTTCTAACACAGAAATTTGATATTAACCCCCAAAAAAAAAAAAAAAAACACTTGCCCCTTTCTCTTGTTCATACATGATTACACTAGGCTTCTTACTAACATTTTATCCTCGAGTTCCACTCTACTTTCCTGTGAAGAGATTTGCTTTGTTGTTGCTTCGCTTTTCCTCGCCTCATCATGAAACCCAACTTACTTCAAAGTACTTGACATTCAGTCCTTCTGTTTCCTGCAAAGGCTTCCACCGTTTGATGATGGCTTCAACGATACATACTTCAGACCTCTGCTGACTTCTTATCACACTCCTACTTATATTAGTGTCAGCCTCATAGTAGTGTTTCTTCTTGACATTCGCGCATGTCACTTACAGATTGTGATAAGACCTCCTGGTAAGTTCAACCACTTTCCACCATGTAACCTCTACATTTACTTGGTAATGGTTCGTTCAGTTTTGGAATTTTTGTTTCTATGCAACATCATCCCCATTACCCCGCCTAATATGTAGCCTCTAATTGTAGGTTCAAGTGTTTGCCTAAGGGCCTTTCAGATTTCACTTCACACGAACACCCTTGCTGCTGGCTAAATGATAAGAACTGAAACTCTATTCGGGACTTACACCCTAGAGTTGTTGAACATGCCTGACACACAAAAAGAAAACGCAACCATTTAAGTTATAGTTTTTTATTTTGAATTATTGAAGTGCTTCAAAATAGCCGGTCTTACGATTCTTGCGCACATTGCCCGCTAAAAAATATCGACCATTCAATTAACCTTCTCTTGAATTTCAGGAATTCTGTTTTTTAGAATTGCAATTAACATAAGTTAAATAATCTAATTCCTTACCTTTTCTGTATTTTGTTATTTATCTTCGATATTAACTCAAAATCATTTTTATGAAAAACCGCAAACCGCAAACTAAATTATTTTAGTGCGTATTCAAAGGTCAGAATTCTTTCTTTATTCATTTTCTTTAGTATCACTGTTCATAATTTATGCGCTCAACATTATACCAAGTTTTACGACCAAAATGTTGTAGGAGCATTTGACCAGCCAGAGTCGTATATCATTCAACGATTTTATCCATCAACTCAATACAACTTTGACGGAACAATCATGATAAAAAATTTTGATGCAATTGTTGACCGTCCAATCGAAATTACTTTGGTTGATAATGATGGCATAAAAATAAAATCGCAAGTATGTTTTCATTTTCCGAGTGCTGCTCCATTTCCATTACTAACTTTTGTGCCAACCGCGGCTGCATTCAATTCAGTGACAAAGCAGTATGCGATTGTTGGCATAAAAAGAACATCTTATGCGAGTCCACCACTCCTTTATGATTCCTGGATATTAGTTTTAGATGAGGACTTAAACCTTCTATACTCTGAATATATTAATGGAACAGTGTTAAACGTATTAACTGGTGGTTCGTCACTTTTTGTGACAGATGTATGCTCAATTGAAGGTGGTATAGTTCAAGATGGATTTGCATTAACAGGTCTACTCAGCAACACAATTGATCCAACACCAAATTCTAATTCTACATTAAACAAACTCTTAACAGGGGTAAGAACCTATTATGATGTGACTTCGGCAACTTTAATGTTTGCTGATTGGACCTATTATGATTACGGTACAAATGAGTTCAACAATTGTTTCTTCCCAAGCAGGATTATTGAATTGCCGTTAGGAGCAACAGACGGTGGATTTATTATTACTGGAACCGGACCAATTGACGCCTCTGCAACTGACATTGGATCGGTATTTTTGCAAGAACTGATTACAACATGAGTATGAACACTGTAACAAATTTTTATTCTCCAACCAACAACGAATTGATTGCAGCGGGTGATTTATACTATGATGCCCCGACACAAGAAGTATGGTTTGCGGGCACTTGCGAAAAAATAGCTACCCACACTATATGGTCCAAAAACTTATTGATCTAAATAACCCCGGATTACAAATTTATCCTGATTTAGATATGAACGGTGCGAATCCAACACCCTATAATTTTGGACTGTACAAACTATTTTCAGAAACTGGAAAGTTTAAAATTTCAAAAATAATGCCCTGTAGTACTACCGGAACTGGAGTGATTGGATCTTATTTTTTTGAATGTCCTTATTATCACTATATGAGCTCAACGAATTCTTTTCCAATGCTTATGAAATCAGACTATAGTGATGGCCAGTTAATGGAATTCGCTACTACAAGCCCTTCTCCGACTGTCCATTCGTATCCGAGGATTATGGGAAATATAGGACTTGGAAATGAATACAATTTTTTGGATTATTTAAATCGTTGGTACCCTTCGCATACAGCCCATCACATGCCCCTAAACACCTACCCTGATGAATCATATATTATGGGTAGCACTTTAAAACATGCATTGATGCCAACGGGATATCCTGAATTTAATATCCTAATGCGCACTGAAAATTATAATTTCCTGCGGTGTATTACCTTTGAAGAACAAACCCAAAATGACTTTATCACAACTGATTTTTTTAGTGTGTTACCAAGCAGTAATTCCTATTTCTTCATAAATCATCAACCATTTGATACATTAAGAGGGGATCATGATATTGAAGGGGTAGAATGTGATGAAGACGTCATTGGATATGGTTTTAAAAACATTGACAATAAAGATTCTGAAGTAATTTACAAATGGGTGGATAACAAACTCTACTTCCTCAACCAAAGATGCGCAAAAAGCATGAATCTTTATTCAAGTTCCGGCCAACTTATTCAAAAAATTGCATTTCAAAATGAAATTGATTTAAATCACTTATCCACTGGCTTATATTTTATACATTTTCTTGATAAAAATAATCAAAACATACACACTTCAAAAATCATTAAACAATGATCAAAAGAATTTGCATTCTGTTCATACTCGTTTGTATGCCATTTACAATATTTGCACAAGGCCAATATAGTTCAGGCGGCTCTCAACAGTTGTACTGGGATTGGCGACCTGATATTTCTGATTCAACCTATGATTTTACCCTTGAAAGTTATTACCCCGCTCGTTATGGCATTCTTTCAACCCCTTGTAGCAAAATGAGGCTTGTGATGTGGAACGATTGTACTTACACGCAACAATTTTATAATTGCACCGTAGATTCCATTTGGGTTGTATCCTGCCAAAATTCGCCATTATCTGACACACTTTTCCGCATCAGCCATTGAAAGGGGAATATGATTCATTGTGTGGATTTATCAATCCATACAATGAAGGCGACTTCAATCCATTTCCATGGATAAGTTCACCAAACCGTATAAAAGTTGAGTATAGAGGACAAATTACTTTACCCGAAAAATGTGCAAATTGGCATTTTAGTATTGGCGGTTTTGAAAATGATAATTGTGGTGGAAAAGTGGCAATATTTATCGTAAAACCCAAGGCACCGGTCTATCATCGACACAATCTGTAATTCCAAATTTTATGGGTAGCAATATCGATTCTGTGTATTACTTAGGCTGGAAAGACAGTATAGTAAATAGTAATGGGGCTTTTAACCGTGGGGTTTATATGACTTCACTCAATACATTAACCGCACAGCCTTGCAGTTCGCCGCGCATGATAAATAACCCCTTGTACATGTTGCCTCTGAATAAAAATTGCAACTGGAACCCTTGTATGATTAAAGACGCAAAGGACAGTGTAGTTATTGAATTGGCCGACACCCTTTACACCAACAATATGATTTCTTCGAGCTTTTTTCCCAATTATCTTTTTTTCTGTACCCAAAATGAAAAAGGTCAAAGTTCAAATGGCTTGATTGGCATTAAATATTGGCTTGGTACAATACCAGGACAAACGGGCTCAAACCCCAAACGATTTGACCCTAAGTATAATCCTTTTGATACAGATTCAATTTTTTCATTGCACCCTCAAACAGGTGCTATGCAGTTTTATACGAAGTCTGTTGGGCAGCCAATATTATGTTTCAAAATCAAAGCATATAGAAATGGTATTAAACACTCCGAATCTTATTACTACAATCAATTTGCAGTTATTAATCATGACCGGGAGCTTGCACGATTCCAACCAGATAGTATTTCTATCACTGGTGCCAGTTGGAAAAATGGCACTATTTATGCCGCGCCCCAAATTCCTTTCTCTCTAAAATTTAATGTCTTATTCGATGAACCAAATGCTAAAATAAGAGTTTGGCACACAGCGGACACTTCTTTGCCAAACGGCGCAACTTGTTCGATAACCAATAACTCTTCTGACAGTGTACATGGTACTTTTAACTGGACACCAACGATACTTGACACAGGATTGCATTTACTCTATATATTAGCAAAGGATAGTAATTGCAACCAAAGTTATAATCAGTATACTCAAGTTTTTACTGTACCAGTTCGAGTTGGTCTGTATCCACAATCTATAGAAAATATATCCAATTCGTATTTGGAATATTTTCCCCAATCCTGCCACAGAAAGTATACAAATAGAGTCCTCAGAAAAATTCTTTAGTCGAAATATATAATTCTACTGGGCAAAAAATAATCCGTCAACAATTTTCTAAACTAAACTTTGTTAATATTCAACTTGACTATCTAGTTCCGGGTTTTTATTATATCATTGTAAATAATAAAATAAGAACCAAACTTATCATACACTCTCCTTAAAGATAAAATCGTGTTTGCCGATTATAGAAAATGTCTTTTTTTGGCAAAGATTGCCACATCTTAAAGTTTGCTTTAAATGCTAGATAATTTTCAGCATTCTGCCATATCAACTCAGAAAAACATGCATTTCGAACATCGTTATTTCCCAAGCGACTTATCTTCAAAATCTGTGTCCTCTTAAGAAGCGCGGCCTTTTAGCTTATGGATATATGGCTTCCTGGATTTTAAATCGACAGCGAGTTATTCAAGAGACTATTAATATGACTCTTACAAGCTTTCAAAATAGCCGGTCTTACGATTCTTGCGCACATTGCCCGCTAAAAAATAACGGCCATTCATGGCAATGTAAACACCATGCGGCAGTGTCTGCACAAAAGCCATGGCGCTACCCATATTATACAACCCATCACTAGAACCAAATGTATAGGGAATCATTGCACCAGTTAACACAATCGTTTTGGAAATAGCTGCTTCCTGAATTTTTAAGGCTGTTTCAACCATGGTATCTGTGCCATGTGTGATGATGACTTTATCTTCATCACATTTGATGCACTGCGAAATAATCAATTCCCGATCCTCATCAGTCATTTCCAGACTGTCAACCATCATGAGTGTGCGCACGCTAACATCCGTTGTATTTCTTCCTCTTTCCAATATTTCCCCCACATTGGTATCGTTAAAATACAATTTACCGTTAATCAAATCATATTCTTTATCGAATGTGCCACCTGTAATTAATAGTCGTATACTCATATGAACATCAAAGTTAATGTGCGATTCCTTTTTCTCCACCAAATTTCTTGATTCATCCGAATTCAAAAAATCACTTTAACGATAATCAAAAGAAAACTCAATGATTTTTCCGTATTGATTATAACGTAAAGTGGTTGCCAGAAATTTTTCGGTGTCATTGATTTTGAGCAACAAATGGATAGTATCCCCCTCTCTCTGCAATGAATCGATGCTGAGTTTCATCGGACCACTCAATTTTATCAATTGATACCAATATGTAATTACCATTTCTCTGCCTTGTATAAATCCGGATACTTGTTCTGGATAAATCACGGGGATATTGGGCGATCGAACCAATACATCCTCCTTCAGGTAGGGCTGCATTTGCTCGAGTGTACAAGCATTCCAGCATGCAATACAATGCTCCGCAATGCGATGTACTTTTTGATCAATTAATGATTTCATAGTTGGGTGGTGTGAGGTGAAATTACAATTCCTTCTGCATTTTTTTTCGGAGAATCTGTTGAAAATGACAAGAATCATTTTTCCATCTTCATTTGAACCGATGAAACCTATCAAGCTCGCACTCAGTGACCAACTTGTTTAGCATCTGAATCTAATGCCGGCAACCACATCTAACTGAGCTATCTCAATTTATCCCGCATTGAACATTCAAATTAAAATAATTTGTGCAATCAACTTATCTTGGGTTTTCAATTTATATCCGGTCATGCGATTTTCACCCTTGTTCTTGTTTATGCTGTTCCTGCAATGTTCAGGAAATCAGATTCTTGCCCAATCTTCCGTTGGCGTATACCCCTTTGATTCTAGTTTCTTCAGTCACTACAAATTCCGATCCATTGGACCATTCAGAGGAGGACGAGCAAGCGGTGTATGCGGCGATCCAAAAAACAAACAGGTATTTTACATGGCTTCCACGGGTGGGGGCGTTTGGAAAACGAAGGATGGTGGCCAACATTGGAAAAATATTTCTGACCGCTATTTTGGTGGCAGCATCGGCGCAATAGAAGTTTGCCCGCGACCCTTTACTCATGTATGCCGGCGGTGGCGAAAGTACCCTCAGGGGGAATGTGAGCGAAGGTCAGGGTATTTACAAATCCATTGATGGTGGCAAATCATGGACCTTCTGCGGACTGGAAGATTCAAGGCATATCAGCCGCATCGTTTTTGATCCCAAAAATCCGGAAAGAGTGTATGTGGCCGTTATGGGACATTTGTTTGGCCCGAATGAAAACCGAGGTGTTTACAAAACAGAAAATGGAGGTCAAAGTTGGGAGAAGATTTTATACAGCAATGAACAATCCGGAGCAGCAGATCTGGTCATGGACCCCTTCAACCCAAAGGTTCTGTATGCCACAACCTGGAGAGTGATTCGCACACCCTATTCAATGGAAAGCGGCGGAGAAGGAAGTGCCATTTGGAAAAGCACTGACGCCGGAGAAACCTGGACCAATATTTCAAAAAACAAAGGTTTACCCAAAGATACCCTTGGCATGATTTGCCTTGCCGTAAGTACATCCAACTCAGATAAAATCTATGCCATGGTTGAGAACAAACAAGCCGGTGGTTTGTATATGAGCACTGACGCCGGTTTGAACTGGGTGAAACAAAATGATGAAAGCAAAATCCGCCAAAGAGCCTGGTATTTTAGTCGACTATTTGTTGACCCCAAACAAGAAGATATCGTTTATGTCTGCAATGTAGAATTGCACAAATCGAGTGATGGCGGCAAAACATTCCAAACCATACACACCCCGCATGCCGATCATCATAACATGTGGATTGATCCGGAAGATGGGCAACGAATGATCATCGCCGATGATGGAGGTGCGCAAATTAGTTTCGATGGGGGCGCCCATTGGAGCACCTATCATAATCAACCCACCGCACAATTTTACCGGGTTACGGCAGACAATCATTTCCCTTATCGCATATTGGGTTGTCAACAGGATAATTCCAGTGTACGCATCATGAGCCGAACGTATGGCGGAAGTATCACACAACAGGATTGGAGTTCGAGTGCCGGATTTGAGAGTGGCCATATTGTGGCCGATCCATTGAATGATGATATTGTTTATGGAGGCAATTATGGTGGTTATCTTTCCCGTCTCAATCATCGAACCGGCGAAAACCGCACAGTTTCGGTTTATCCCGTTAGCCCAATCGGAGAAGGTGCTGATACCCTGAAGTACCGCTTTCAATGGAACTTTCCGATCTTTTTTTCTCCCCACAATCCGAAACGATTATATGCAGCCGGAAACCACCTTTTTGTGAGTGAAAATGAAGGACAAAGCTGGCAGAAAATTTCTCCGGATTTAAGTACCAACGACAAAAAGAAACAAGCTCCAAGTGGTGGCATCATCACCAAAGACAATACCAGTGAGGAATATTATTGTACCATATTTGCGGCTGCCGAAAGCCCGGTGCAGAAAGACTTACTGTGGTGTGGCAGTGATGATGGACTTATCCATGTAAGCGACAATGCCGGGGCTTCCTGGGATTTGGTGAACCCTCGAAATATGCCTGAAGGAATGATGATTAACTGTATCGAGCCTGATCCTTTTGATGCACAAACATGTTATGTAGTTGGCACCCGATATAAATTAGATGATCAAACACCCTATGTTTATAAAACAAACGACCTGGGAAATACCTGGGAAGAAATTACAGAAGGCATTCCATCCACACATTTTACCCGCTGTTTACGAGCAGATCCTAATCACAAAGGCACTTTGTACTGTGGTACTGAACAGGGATTGTATGTTTCATTTGATGCCGGCAAACAATGGCTGCCCTTACAACTCAATCTACCGATAGTTCCGATTACGGATTTATGTATTAAAAATGATGATCTTATTGTGGCCACGCAGGGTCGTAGTTTTTGGATTTTGGATCAACTGAATACCCTGCATCAATTCCGCAAAACAGATTCTAAAGATGAATGGAAGATTTTTCAACCTGCCCTATCCTATCGTATGGATGGATATCGAAAAAGCAATCCAGATAACGAAGGTGAGAATCCATATTATGGCAGCGTTTTTTATACCTGGTTACCTGAATGGCAGGATAGTAATCGCGCGACTTTGCGAATCATGGACGAATCCGGAAAGGAAATTCGTGTATTTAGCACCACAGCATCGGAAAAAGAAGATCAAATTAAATTAGAAAAAGGAATGAACCTCCTTCAATGGAATCATCAGGTAAAGGGGTGTGAAAAAATAGATGGTATGGTTTTATGGAATGGCAACATCGGCAACTATAAAGTTCCACCGGGAAATTATAAAGCGAGCTTTCGCATCAATCAGGATAATACGTTGCTTTCATTCCGGATTGCAAAAGATCCAAATTATCAGATTGCTGAAGCCGACTATCAGTCACAGTATGAGATGCTAACTAGAATCAGAGATAAATTTGAAGCTGTTCAGCAAACAGTAAAACAAATACGAAAATTAAGAACAGACATCAATAACCTCAAAGATCAATTAAAAGATTCATACCCTGCGGAATTGGATAGTTTGGGTAAAGACCTCATCAAAAAGGCCACACAAATTGAAGAAAGACTTCATCAAACAAAAGCCAAAAGCGGGCAGGATGTTTTAAATTATCCGATTCGCATCAATGATAAACTCAGTGGTTTGTTTGATGCAGTGAATCAGCATACCGCTCCTACTGCACAGAGTATCGAAGCCTGGGAAGACCTTAAACTGCTGGCAGATCAAGCCCTTCTTGACTATGAAAAATTAAAGTCCAATGAGGTTCGTGCATATAATCAGATGATTCATGCCAAACAAATTGACTATTTACTTTTGCGTTAAAACTTCAGAATCCAAAGCAATCAACTGAGGAAGATCTTTTCCGGTATATTCAATCAGTAGCGTATCGGGTTTTTCCAGAATTTGATAATGTGTAGTAAAATATTCTAAATCAAAGTGCAAGTTGCAAAGCATATACCGCTTTTTTTGATGTGGTAAATGAAGTTGTTCGAGTAGTGCAAATTTTTCCTTACTGGGCCACTCAGGTAGATAACGTGCACCGGGCTTGATTTTTGCGTACAAATAATAATCAACTGCAAATATCTCCTGCAAAACAGAATCGTTCTTATAATGCGTTTGAATAAATTGATTGGCGACATCAAAGAGTTCCAACAACGTATGCCGATGTTCATCTGCCTGATTGGAAAATGCCATACCCAAACCCATCAGAAAATCAAAAATGCTGCCATGTTGGGTGATATAACGCAAGGTGAGTGGAAGTCTTTTTTTATTCCAATAAGCCTCCAAAGCAAATTCAAGTCGACTGATGCGGTATAACTCCTCTCGACTAAGGTATTTACTTTCTATGATTTGATAGGGAGGCTCTGGATCGAAGAGGTAGTTATATTCTTCGTACCGTTCGCGAACCGGAGTACCTTTTAAAAACTTCAAAAATCCGAGTTGTAATTCAGGTGGAAACAATTGGAAAACTTCTTCAAAACTAAATTTAATATCCTGGAGATAATCCAAAGGCAGACCGACAATTAAATCGAGATGCAAGACAACATGATTCCTCACCTGTTCGATAATCGAGCGGGTTTTGGCAAAATTTTGTTTGCGACTCACTTCCAGATTCGCTTGTTGATTGACGGTTTGTATACCAATTTCGAAGCGAAATAAATTGGCAGGCACTTTTTGCTGAATGAAGGAGATGATGTCGGGATGCAAAATGTCCGCAGTAATTTCAAATTGAAAAACATTTTCAGGTCGATGATGATCTAAAATGAATTGGAAGATTTCGAGGGTAAAATCTTTTTTGACATTAAAGGTTCTATCTAAAAACTTGATTGTTCGACCGTGTTCCATCAGAAATAACAAATTGGATTTAATGCGATCCATGTTTAGGTAACGTACCTTATTGTCTAAACTCGCCAAACAAAATCCACATTTATACGGACAGCCACGTGAAGTTTCCACATATAATACCTTATTCCTGAGTTCTCCCAATGGGTCATCCTGGTAAGGATTGATATCATTTAAGGACTCCATGGGAAAGGTCTTAGGATTGGGCAGGTAAATAATTTGATGATCCCTTTTACTTAATAAACCTGGAATGCCATGAACATCCGGAAAGCGCATCAGAAAAGACCGAAAGACCGCCTCCCCTTCACCAACTACAATGAAGTCAACCTCATTTCGTGCGATCACAGATTCATACTCATAACTGACCTCAGGACCACCGAGTAAAATTTTCACCTCAGGACGAATGGCTTTGATCCGTTGACAAACATCCAGCGTTTGGGTGATGTTCCAGATATAACAACTAAATGCGACAATATCATAATTGGCACAATGGCTGGCAATCTCATCGCGGTCTTCTTTGATTGTAAATTCCTTCCAATCCAAACCCTCTATATCACGATTCAAGGCATACAATAAACGAATAGCCAGATTACTATGAATATATTTGGAATTGAGTGTACTAAGCAGAATACGCATGGGAACAGCGAAGATAGATTAAGATGCGGAATGAAGAAAGGACTGTCAGGACTATATGGAATTTAAGGCTTTTTCGATTTTCTTCATTTACGCTCGTGGTTTGTGTCCTCAAAAAACACCTGATTTCATCGAATTACTATGATTCATGATCATATCCATATCACTTCAAGAAGATAATCGCAATAGACAATTAGAGATTCATCTTTAAATTGAATCACCTTTACTCAGTAGCTTACGTATGAACTTATAGATAAACTTCAGTCCCTTCACGAAATAATAGAATGCCTGAAAAATTTGCTTAACCAATGTGAAAAGCATTTTTAGTAGCTCGAAAATTACGCCTGCTCCACCGTCAGTATACAATCTATTTTTTGGCAAATACAGATTTATGCCTTTCATTTTTTTTATTTGCATTACAGTGTTTAGGTGTTCTATAATTGTCTTCCGATTCCTGGTTTTTGGCATCCTTCAAAATGGATTTAAAACTATGGAAATTCTAAGGAACGAATCTAGCTACAAAATTTGCGAATAATTTGATGGTCATTGAATAATACAAAAATCTTTCCGCCCGTAGTTTGTGTCCTCACAAAACCCGATAATCTTTTTTAATTGCCATATCTGATTTGTTTCCACGCTACCACAATGGTCTTCACAAAATAAATTCTTGTACATCACATGAATTATCAAACTTTAGCCCTTTAGTTGCGCATGCAAAAAACAATTGTTAGCGAAGAACACCAACAAAGGCATAAGAATTCCTGGATTCATTGGAGAATCGGAGTAAAAAACATTCAACCAATCCGTCAATAAGAATTCTGCAACTGTTTCAGAATCTTTCACCCTGTCCGTTCTCCAGAAAGACTATTTGAATTTGAATTTTCTTGATGTAAACCATGATTTACTAAAATAGATTCAAGGGCCGAACTAATTTCTTTATACTCAAATTGAAACCCATGCTTCAATAATTTTTCAGGCAATACCCATCGACTTTTTAAAATCAACTCAGTTTCGGTGCGAATAAGTCTAGCGCCAAATTCAAGTAACCACTCCGGATTTGGCAATACAAAATGTGGTCGAAGAATTCGAACCATATTTTGCATAAATACGGCATTGCTAATGAGTAGAGGAGAGGATAAGTTAAAGGCCCCTTCACAGGATTTTTGTTTGATTAAAAAATGAACTGCTCTACAAAAATCCTGAATATGAATCCATGAAAACTTTTGATTGCCGGAACCCATTCGCCCTCCAAAACCCAAACGTACCAGGCGTTCAAATGGGCGCATAACCCCGCCATCAGCACCAAGTACAATGGCTGTTCTGAGCGCAATTTTTCGCACCTCATGGCATGAAGCATTCAAAAATGTTTGTTCCCATTGACGGCAAACATCGACCGAAAATCCATGTCCCACTTCACCATTTAACTCCGTCATTGGCCTGTCTTCGGCATGTCGATAAATGGTTGCGCTGGCGCTGTTTAACCAAACTTCCGGCTTGATTTTACAGGCTTGTATGGCTTGATCTATAACCTGAGTGCTCGCCAATCTTGATTGAAGAATGGCCCTTCTATTGTCAGCATGATAACGACAATCTACACTCCGTCCGGCTAAATTAACGACAGCCAGAGCTCCATCGAGTTCTTTGGCCCATTCACCCAAGGAATATCCGTCCCAAAGCAAAGTACGAATGCCATTTCCAAAATGCACAGGTTTTCGAACGAGGGCAATTACTTGGTAGAAAGCGGAGAGATGCATCGCAAGGGCTTTCCCTAAAAACCCATTTGCTGCGGTGATGACTACTTTTTGTTTCATGATTAAAAACTTATAAATGCAAAAGGATAAATGAGCAAACGATACAATACCCAAGAGTAACTCAGGCGTGAATCAATATCACTCAATAACAAACGTCGACGGTGTTCCATGAACATCCAACAAAAACCAATCCATAAATGAAGGGTTGCAGCATGGAGATTCGAGGCCCATACGCTGCAAAAATCCAAACCCAGCCCAAAGAAAAACAAGAGCAGTGCTCCGAATAAAGAAACAATGGAAAGATGACCAAGATAATCGTAAAGATTTTTTTCACCTAAAAGCCGGCAGGCCAGATATTGAAACAAAAGTTGCCCTGAAAAATAGATTAGATCGCCATAAAGAGGATTGCCGATAACATAAAGTGGAAGGTGATTGAGAAAATAAGATGTAACCAAAATATTAACCAGTATGGCAGAGAAAATCATAAAAAAGGTGCGCCATAACCAACTTCGGGATGGATTGCAGGCATTTGTGCGGGCACAGGAAACCGGTATGATTATTTTACGGTTATAAGAAATGAATGCATATAACCATGACATCAAAATATAAATGGGTTTCCATTTCATTAGGGTTGATATCCATGGAAAGCGGTTGTTCAATATAAAACCCAGGGCATCAATGCCATAAAGCACTTCTGTATTTTGTTGATTACAGAGGGCAATTTTATTGCTGGCTTGAATGGGTTCGATATGAGGATAGGCTGAAAAATCAAATTCCTGGTAAGGTACCCGAACAGATTGACTGATGAATTTGTATTTAACAAACAAAGTGGTATACCAGTTACATAAGGGACAATCCTGATCGTACAAAAGGAGGTGATGATTTAATGTTTTCATGGCTTCAATTTTTAAGTGAGTTATTTGAGTAATTTGACAAGTAAACCAAATAATTGGTGCTCCTCTGCTTTAATCATGGTATCGACTGCATGATCCATTTTAGAGACCACATGTTGAATTTGAGCAACGGTACTCAGAAAAGCCTGCGCTTCCGGGTTCTTTTTTGTTTCCTCGATGACTTGAAGTTGCTCAAGCGATTGAATCAGTGGTTGAATTTCGCGGCGTTTCCGTTCGCGGGCAATTCGTTTAGCCACTTCCCAGATATCTTTTTCGGCACTAAAAAACTCCCTGCGTTCTCCCGGAATAAGCTCTTTACTAACCAAATTCCAATTCATCAGTTCACGGATGTTCATATTTACATTTCCTCTGGACACCGACAAATTTTCCATTATTTCTTCGGTCGACAAGGGTTTTTGACTAATGAGTAATAAGGCATGAATTTGAGCCATGGTGCGGTTGATGCCCCAACTGCTGCCTAATGCGCCCCATAATTGGATAAATTTTTCCTTTGCTTCAACGAGTTTCATAGATGTCAATTTGAATACAAATATACTATATTTTCAATTATTTCTGAAAGTTTAATATTTTAATGTTTACTTTTGACTTCTAAAAAAAGTACGATGCCCACTCCATTTCTTCGAGCCCATTGGCGCAACTTAATTTGTATCAATTATACCTGCGACCCCGCCATACTTCAAGCTTACCTACCTCAAGGGCTTGAATTAGATTTATGGAATGGGCGCTGTTATCTCAGCTTGGTGGGGTTTCTATTTGACCAAACCCGGCTCAAAGGCATTCCGATTCCTTTCCATACTTGTTTTGAAGAAATTAATTTAAGAGCCTATGTCATTCGAAGAGAAGGGCCCATCATCAAACGCGGGGTTATTTTTATTCGCGAAATTGTACCGAAATATATGATCAGCCTGGTGGCCAATACTTTTTACGATGAAAATTATATCACCCGAAAAATGAAACATCAATTTATCGAAGAAAATCATGAACTTAAATGCAGATATGAAGTGTTTGATCAGCGTTGGCATCATCTGGAGGCCATGGTTCATCCTTCATACCGAAACCTTCGTGATGGTGAAGAAGCACAATTTATTCTTGAACATTACTGGGGTTACTCCGGACAAAAATTACAATCCGGAATAGCCTATGAAGTCAGACATCCACAATGGCAAATTGCAGATAAAATCAGTTACCAAACCAATATTGACTTTGAAATATTGTACGGAAAAGATTTTGCTTTTTTAAACACCCAAACTCCTAGCTCCGCCTTCTTTACAAAAGGGTCACAGGTGGAAGTCATGCCGGGAAAGCGTTTCTGAATCCATGCTAAAAATGGGGATGATCCATTCAAGTAATAACTGATATCGGGTAAGTTAGTCCTGCTTTTTCGCAACACCTGTATCAAGGAATCCTCTTCATGTCGTTTTAATTCGGTTACCTGATCCACGATCGTATTCGGTACCGTGGTTGACAAGGTATATTGCACGATTCTCCATTGCTTACCCTCCTTGCGTAAAACACCGGATCCACGGCAACCTTTCCTTTGGGTATCCAGCAATTCGTCGCACCAGGCCATTTGCCCATCCTGACTAAAATAAATATGTCGTTGAAGTGCTTTGAGTAACCATGCCTTACCCCGATCAAAACATTTTTACTCCATTTCGCGAAAGCAGATTTCGTCCAACGCTCTGTCGCATCAGTACCCATGAAGATAGCGTCCTCCGCATACAATTCGAAATAAGCCTGGTAATCTGCCCTTGCTGCACGTACATTTAAACTATCCAATACAGCGGCAACTGCCTGATAGGCCGGATTTTTTGGCTGTGCTGGTGTGCGGAAAGAAAGTAGCAGGAGCCCTATTCCAAAAAAAGAGAATGATGGTTTTCATCCGGGAAAATTTTTATAAATATAATGCATCTTTATTCCTTTATCGGTTTGCGGCTTGGTGATGGCGGGGCATTTTAGTACTTCAATGGATGATAAAATCTATTGCTAAATCTATCGAAAAAGATCAATTTATTCAATAAGCACTGCTTGCGCCAAACCGCTCTTGGACTTAGGCATTTAAATGGTCCTCTTTTCTAGTTTCTCTGGATTTTGTCTACTATCCCAAATGCTTAGGATGATAATGGCATCCATCATTTCTCTATATACAATCAAATAATCTCTCACCACACTTAGTCTAATTTCATCCCTCCAATAAGGTATCATCTTCTGTTGTATCCAATTGTGAGTGAATGACTTGTTTTATTTCCGACTTAGTCATGTGGAATATTTATCTCTCAAAATTAATACTTATATAAGTTTCGAGCAAATTCAATTGCTCAAGCACAACACAATCATCCATTCTGTATTTCGCGGAAGGTTAAATTTATTCTTGGATTCAGCACTTTTTTCGATTTAGGCAAAGCATGTTTCCAATGTTTTTGTGTAGCCCCTTTCATCAGCAATAAACTCCCGTCCTCTATATAAATCCGTTGTTTGTTCCCTAAATCTTTGTGTTTAAAATCGAATGCTCGTTGAGCACCCAGGCTCAATGATACAATGATAGGTTCCTTACCCAATTCAGGTTCATCATCACTATGCCATCCCATTCCTTCTTCACCGTTGCGATATAAATTCATCAGACAAGCGTTTAACGAAGTTTGGAAAGTGGAATTGACTAAATGTTGAATTTCCTGCAAAGTTCGGGTCCATGGTTTTGGAGTACGAAGTATTCCGCTGTAGCGATATTGTTTGTTTTCATCACCATACCAGGCCATTCTTCGTTGGGTGACGATTCGCTTTCCAAACATCATCACTTCATCCTGTTGCCATTCTATTTCATTCAATAAAACAGCAAATAACTTTTCCGATTCTTGTTTAGAAAAAAAATCGGGAAGGTAATAGACCTCCCCGTCTTTTGGTAAAATATTTATCCATTCAGGCATACGATTACACTTCCTATACTTGCATCAAACCAACACTTCGTTCTACAAAGGCGGTCAAAGCTTCTCCATTTAACAATCCCTGAGAAAGCATCGCTAAATCGGCAAGATTTTTTAATTTACTTTCACGTACTTCATCATTTTCTTCTTTGAGTAATGTTTGATAAATGGGATGATTTCCATTATAGGTTAATATCAATTCATCCGGCATATTTGCATACCAACTCATTTGCGGATTTACTGAAGCCATATCTTTCATCCTTCTTGACATTTCAGGGCGGGTAATGATAGCAGGTTGCGCATCGCTGCTAAGACCACGACATTCGATTTTTAATCCGGGATTATTCACCAATGTGGTATACCAATCCGTCAGTTTTTTCTGCTCATCTTCTGTTAATGCCACATGTTGTTGTTCGGTCTTATCAATCAGGTTATCCGCAATATCTGCATCCACCCTTGTAAAGACGGTATTTTCCCATTTGGTTTCCATGGTATTGATAAATGCATTGTCGACCAATGTTTCCATCATTACCACAACATAGCCTTTTGCTTGCGCATCTTTGATAAAACTATTTTGTTTTACCGGGTCAGTGGCATACAATAAAATATGTTTCCCATCTTTATTCACTTGTGTCGCCTTGGTGGCTTCTTTATATTCTTCAAGTGTAAAATGTTTATTACTCAAAACTTCTTTCAACAGGAAAAATGGTTTTGCCCGATCTAAAAATTTATCATCGGTCATCATGCCATATTTCACAAACAAATCCACATGGTGCCATTTTTCTTCAAAAACCTGACGATCGGCTTTGAATAATTCATCCAGCTTATCTGCCACTTTTTTGGTGATATGGGCATTGATTTTCTTCACGTTCGGATCGCCCTGCAGATAACTTCGACTCACATTGAGCGGAATATCCGGACTATCAATCACCCCATGCAGCAACATCAAAAATTCCGGGACAATATCTTTTACCTCATCGGTCACATATACCTGATTGGAGTAGAGATTTATTTTATCCTTCTGAATTTCGTAATTGTTTTTAATACTCGGGAAATACAAAATACCGGTCAGGTTAAACGGATAATCCACATTGAGATGAATCCAGAATAATGGGGCCTCACTAAATGGATAGAGTTCTTTATAAAAACCCTGATAGTCCTCATCACTTAATTCGCTGGGCTTTTTCGTCCATGCCGGATGGGTATTATTGATTTGTTCTTCTTCAAAAAATATAGGGATAGGCAAAAATGCACAGAACTTTTTAAGTATACTTTTGATTCGGTACGCATCTAAAAATTCAACACTTTCCTCATTGACATGCATGATGATATCAGTACCACGGGTTGTTTTTTCTGAATCATCGATTGTGAACTCAGGACTTCCATCGCAGGTCCATCGGGTAGCAGCCCCACCCTTCCAGGATAAGGTTTGAATTTCAACCTGATCGCTCACCATAAACGATGAATAGAATCCTAGCCCAAAATGCCCAATGATTTGCGCACTTTCCGATTGCCCTTTGTATTTGTCCAAAAAGGCCTCTGCGCTACTAAATGCCACCTGATTGATATATTGGTCCAGTTCTTCACGGGTCATTCCTATCCCCTGATCGCGAACCGTGATGGTCTTTTGGTCCTTATCCAGCAGAATTTCAATACGGGGTTCACCCAAATCTTCCTTCATCTCCCCGACAGAGGCAAGGGTTTTAAGTTTATTGGTCGCATCGACGGCATTACTAATCAATTCACGCAGAAAAATTTCATGATCGCTATACAGAAATTTTTTAATGATGGGAAAAATATTCTCAGTCTGAACTCGAATTTGTCCTTTTTGCATAATAAAGTAATTTGAGCATGCAGATTCAAACACTATGCCATGCCCATCATCTGTGACAAATTGGCCTAAGGGTCTTACAAGCTGTCCTTTAATAGACTTACTACCTTTCCATTCTGACAGAAAGCATCCCTCTTCAGCGTTGAAAAATTCTTTTATAAGATTCCCTTTTTTGTGATATCGTCACCCTTTACATTTGTGCAAATTCCTCCTACCCTTCATGGCTGATTATACCCAAAACAGAAGTAATTATATCCGAATTCTTTTTGTGGTAATTCCTTTGGTAATCGTCATCAGGCTCCTGTTTTTGCAGGTTTTCGACGTAGGAGGATACAAACAGGCTGCAATAGGTCAGGCTGTTTATATCAAAAAGATTTATCCTCCCCGTGGAATTATTTACGACCGCAATCATAAAGTGATCATGAACAACAATATTGTGTATGATCTGGTGGTGGAGCCCCGAAAAATCACCAAGGATTTTGACACCCTGTTTTTGTGCAAAATGTTGAATGTCCCGGTTTCGGAATTCAATACCCAGTTTAAGCGCATGGTCAATAAATATGGCTGGAATCAAAAAAATCTGGCTTTGTTCAGGAACCTCTCACCGGTGGCGGTTGCCCGTCTTCAAGAAAACATCTATGAATTCACCGGGGTCGAATTGGTAGAACATTCCGAAAGAAGTTTTACCGAGAATTGTGGCGCGAGCTTCATGGGTTATATCAATGAAATTTCCGAATCTCAGCTCAAGAAGGAAAAATATGCCGAATATCAAAAAGGCGATTATATCGGCATTACCGGCATTGAAAATTTTTATGAGGATGTATTGAGAGGCCGACCTGGTGTACAATACTTGCTACGTGATGTGAAACAACGTATTCAAGGATCGTACAAAGAAGGCTCACTCGATTCCATGGCCACACCCGGACAATCGCTGGAGTTATTTATAGATGCCAAATTGCAGAAACTTACTGAGGATATGATGTCCAATAAGCTGGGAAGTGCCGTAGCGATTGACCCGCAAACCGGTGGTATCCTTGCATTCGCCAGTGGTCCGACTTATGACCCCAGTTTATTAACAGGCGCTTCGAAAGGGAAAAACCTTGGCAAACTCCTGATGGATGCCACCAAACCTTTGTTTAACCGTCCCATACAAGCAGTGTATCCACCCGGTTCTACTTTTAAACCAATTACTGCCTTGGTAGCATTGGACGAAGGCGTGATTACACCTAGCTTTGGATATGGTTGTGGTGGTGGATATTATGCCTGCGGTCGCCGAATAGGCTGTACACATAGTGGTGGCGGGCATGCGAGAAATCTGGCCTATGCCATTGCCTATTCCTGCAACTCCTATTTCTGTCATATTTTCCGGCTGGCCATCGATGCACCCAAACACGGAAATGTTCATGTGGGCTTGCAACGCTGGCATCAATACATGAACGAGTTTGGATTGGGACATCCGATTGGTATTGATATCCCCAACGAAAAAGGAGGCAATATCCCGGATTCCAATTATTTTAATCGAACGTACAATGGAAACTGGAACTCATGCAACATGAGTATTATCGGAATGGGACAAGGTGAAGTGCTGATGACCCCATTGCAAATGGCCAACTCCATGTGCATCATTGCCAATAAAGGGCATTATTTTATTCCACATTTTGTAAAATCGATTGGGGGCGACAGTACTCACGAAAAACTCAAACCTTTTTTGCAAAAACATCAGGTGGCCAATATAACCGATTCCGCCTATCAATATGTGATTGGTGGTATGCAAGGTGTGGTTGATTTTGGTACCGCCCGTATTGCGAGAATGGCTGATATCGTGGTTTGTGCCAAGACGGGAACCGCGCAAAATGAACGGATTATCGGTGGTAAACGTATTAAACTACAAAATCACTCCATGTTTGTGGCCTTTGCCCCCCGCGAAAATCCGAAAATCGCCGTGGCGGTAGCTATCGAAAATTCGGGGTATGGTGCAACCTGGGCCGGCCCTATTGCCAGCCTGATGATTGAACAATATTTGAAAGATTCAATTTCACCTAAACGGCAGTTTTTAGTGAAGAAAATGAAAGATGCCAAAATCATTCCGAACTATACCTATATCTTAGATTCGATTGAAAGAGCAGAGGCCCGTGAAAGAGACCGAATAAAAAATATGTCGAAAGACAGTTTAAAAATTTTACAAATGCAAAAAGACAGTGTTCAGCGTAAAAAAGATTCCCTGAAAGCTGCCTATTATTTTCGACGTTATTATTCTAAAAAACCGTGAGTTACAAAAAACAACAATCCTATGTCGAGCGCATCGATTGGTCGCTGGTGATGTTATACGTCTTACTGGCCCTGATCGGTATTTTGTCGATTTATTCAGTCGAACATCGTGATACAGATATCAGTTTTATCATGAGCGATAAGAACTACTGGAAACAATTGGTGTTTTTTGGGGCTTCATTATTTCTGGCATTTGTGATATTGGTGATGGATAGTAAGTTTTTTACTTCCATTCCATTTTTGGCTTATTTGGTGGGCGTTATTTTTCTTTTACTGGCGTTAACGCCTTTGGGGAAAGGGGTAAAAGGGTCGCACTCCTGGTTGAATTTGGGCTTCTTTACATTTCAGCCGGGTGAACTCATGAAATTATTTACCTCATTGACGATTGCGAAATTTTTGTCATTACAGGAAGTCAATTTCCAAACCATGAAGCATCGGTTGATGTGTGCCGGGCTGGCATTGTTTCCTGCTGTGATTATTTTACTGCAAAATGAAACCGGACTGGCACTCGTGTACTTCTCATTTTTCCTGGCTATGTACCGCGAAGGACTTCCGAATATTGTGTTGGTGGTAGGATTTTCAGTCATTGCACTCACCCTTGCCACCTTGCTCATTCCGAAAGATATTTTATTCATCATCCTGAGTGTATTAGCCATTGTACTGCTTTATTTACAACGCAAACGACTGAGGCGAAACAAAGAAATCCTTTTTCTGGTAGCAGGTATCTGGTTTGTCGGCGTGATGTTTTCGCAGGTGATTGTTCCTTTTGCATTTAAAAATGTATTACAGGCACATCATATCGATCGGATCTATTCTTTATTGGGGCAAGAAGTTCCTGAAGCATATATCAAAATAAAAAAGTCAGGCGAAAAAGTACGTACCGGTACTTCCGACTACAATGTGAGTCAGTCGAAAATTGCCATTGCATCGGGCGGATTTCTTGGCAAAGGATATCTGAATGGTACGCAAACCCAGTATAATTGGGTGCCGGAACAAAGAACGGATTTTATCTTTTGCACTGTAGCTGAACAATTTGGATTTTGGGGTTCCAGCTTGCTGATATTGATTTATAGCTTATTCCTGTTAAGAATTGTACACGTAGCCGAGCGACAACGATCGCAGTTTAGCCGGGTGTATGCTTATTGTGTAGCGGGCATTTTGTTTTTTCATATGGTGATCAATATTGGAATGACGATTGGCCTTGCCCCTGTTATCGGTATTCCATTACCTTTGGTGAGTTATGGCGGTACATCACTGATGACATTTTCGATACTCATATTTATCCTTATCCGCCTAGATGCAGATCGACAAATGGTCCTGCGTTAAATCAACAACATGCAAATATTTCCACTTTCTGAAGGCGTTTTTACCATTGGTCACGACAAAATCATGGTTCCTTTCGACCCGGCTAAAGATCAATTGAATGAGCGGCCTGTAGGGTCCTTTTTGGTAGAAATTCAACCGTTTTTAATACAAACGGCACGGCACTTAATTCTCCTGGATAGCGGATTAGGCTTTCGGGGTAAAAGTGGGGAATGGCAAATTTTTGAAAACATCCGTGAAGCCGGAATTCGTCCCGAACAGGTCACCCATGTTATCCAATCGCATTTACATAAAGATCATTCCGGCGGACTTTGTTTTGAAAATGAATTAGGCATTAAAAGTCCGGCCTTTCCGAATGCCCGATATTTTATCAGTGCATTGGAATTTGATGAAGGCATCAGAAAAGGAATGCCCTCGTACCATCCGGAAGATTTTGATATTTTAAGGCATGCCCCTCAAACGGAATGGCTGGGTGAAAAAGGGCACATTGATGCGGATATCCGATATGAAACACTGGGAGGGCATTGTCCTTTTCATATTGCCATTTGGATACAAGAGGGACATGAAACCATTTTTTTTGGAGGGGACATTGCACCACAGCTCAAGCAACTTAAAACAAAGTATGTGGCAAAATATGATTATGACGGACAACGGGCGATGGAACTCCGTCAACAATTTGCGCAACAAGGCAAAGAAGAAAACTGGACCTTTCTTTTTTATCACGACAACAAAACGCCTTATTCGAAGTTGGGGTGATATTTTTGACTTAATCGATATACCTTAGATCGAGGTTATACTTAGCAAACCAAATACAACATCGTAAGAATCCGAAATACCGATTCTAACTTACCCTTACATTTCTGTTCAATTCACATTTGCCGCCTATTTTCTAAATCTCGGTTTAATCAATAAATACGCAATTCGCTCAAAAAAATGATTGTTCGCTCAATTTCACATTGGCGAAAATGAGTGTAAAGTATGTTTACAGTGCTTTTTTGAACGTTGCGCAACGAATGACAAGGGGATTCATAAAAATTCTCATTCATGAAAGCAAAGCAGGAACCTGAAAAGGCGGAGATAGAGTAGGGAAAATAAAAACAAAAAGGTAAGGCTTACCCATTTAAGCCAGGTGAGATTATGAAAATGTGGTTTTTATTGTTGTTTATGTCTTTAGGAATGGTTCAAGAGATATGGGCCAAACCAATTGGAGTTGAAGTATCATTCATTATTGCACGGCCCATTCACCCTTGTCAAAAAGGGGTTTGGATTTGTCAGTTGAAAGGAAAAATTGATATTGATGCTGGAGATGTGGTTGGAACAATTTTGCCTGGTGAGAAGCAAGGAACGATCATTCTTGTTTTTGACCAAAAGCTCCCAACGCATGTAATGAATGAAGGATTTTTTTATGCCGAAAAAGGAGAAGAAGTAATGGTACCAACAGGAATTTGCAGAGCTTTAGGCGTATCGAAAATGACTATTTTACCAGGAAGGTATAAAATTGAGAATGATGGTCGTTATGGCCGAATTGTATTGAATGTTGAATAAAAGAAATACCGCAGTGCTCTAAAAGAGTGCTGCGGTTTATATATATCATGAAAATATCGAATCTCATTTTATTGCTTTTTTTTGCCTACGGCAGCACTGCACAGGATTTTAAGCATGTCTATGTTACCCGTCAGTTGCCGTAACATTCATTCGGAGATACCTTATTTGTGCAGGTATTAAATCCCGACAATCTGGATAGTTTAATCCAAACTAGTCCTGAGTTATTAACCTTTTTCTACAAACCCTATTGCCGAGGTTTAATTGAGGAAAAATTTGGCGGCTTAAGTCCAATGGATTCGGTAATGCGTTATTGTTTAAAGAATAAAATTCCCTTTGCATTCATCGCAGTCGACTTGGAGGGTTTAAAGGATATTCCTCATAACTATATCAACAAATACCAACTTAGGGGAATCCCTTGTTATGTTATAGACCGTTCATTTGCAACTAGAATATATGATCGTTTAATCATCCAAAGCAACAAGAAAAATAAAAAATCATGTCACTATTACCGCAATGGAAAAATCATTCAATCCTATTACTCGTTTAATTTCGAATTAAAGAAATTCATTGCAGATCGAGATGAAACAATTCGACTAAAGTAATCCAATTATACAAGTCAGTCCCCCTGCTAGTTCTTGAGTCTTGTAACTCAATGGTGCGTTGTTTGGTTGTTTCTCTTCTTACCATCATTTGTAATAAAATTTTATTTCAGTAACCCCCATTTTGATTCGTAATAATAATCTCTGGCACTGCTATATAAATATTCTTCAGCTTTTTCTACATATCCCAGTTCTACTGGATTATGTATATAGTCGAGCTTTTGATTAATAAAATTTTCACTCCATAATTCCTTTGGATGATTATCTTGTCCCCTAATTGATAGTCTTGGATTGCACTGGTGTTTGGTTGTTCTCTTCTTACCACTAAAAAAAATCAGAATCCATTCCTTTACTCTCCTGACGATTTGCTTGAATTGTTTTTTAAGAGTTTTCTTGTATACTTTTTTAAAATCTCTGATAATTTCTTGCAATAAAAATCCTTCTTTGGCTCTTGCTATCAAATGGACATGGTTTGACATTGCAACATGCAAATAACTCTAAGCCTTTTCTTGTTGACAATATTTCAATTTGTTGCAAAATCATTTATACTCTTTCCTTGAAAAACATCAACCTATTCAATCTAGCAAACTTATAAAATAACAACCTACTGGTGCTTGTTTGTAACCCTTTGTGCCTTATTTTTTAAAAATCATTCTTCCATTGAAGTTAACACTCAGAAGGTCCACAATTTAGAAACATTAAAATTCCTGCGCAGAGTTGGGCTGGTTGAAGAACCGCGCCAGCCAACGGCTTAATATCCACTTGCCGTTGACTAATGTTAGAACTGGAAAACACCAACAATCGGGACTTACCCCAGAGTTGTTGAAAATGCCTGACACACACAAAAAAAGCCACCCTGAAAAGAGTGGCTTTTTAAAATTATGTTCACATTATACACGGAAGTGAGCAAATGCCTTATTGGCTTCTGCCATACGATGTGTATCATCTTTTTTCTTCACTGAGTTACCTTCACCTTTAGAAGCTGCAATGATTTCGTTTGACAGTTTGTCTGCCATGGTTTTACCATTACGCTCACGTGAATAACGAATCATCCATTTGATGGTGAGGGAAATTTTACGATCCGGACGCACTTCAGAAGGAATCTGGAATGTGGCACCACCAATACGACGACTACGAACCTCTACAGAAGGAGTTACGTTGGCCATGGCACGTTTCCAAACATCATATCCAGCTTCACCGGTATTTTTTTCTACTTTTTCCAAAGCATCATAAAAAATAGTCAAGGCTGTACTTTTTTTACCTCCCCACATCATACAGTTTACAAAACGGGTCACCAGTGTATCTCCGAATTTCGGATCTGGTGCTAAAGGAATTTTTTTGGCTTGTTGTTTTCTCATTGTTTGTTGTTGTAATTTTTATTGAATGGATTCATGACCAGATTTTCTTCAAGTATTACCACTTTACTCTGATCAGAACGCCTTTAAATTATTTTTTTACTTTTTCGCGCTTGGTACCATATTTACTACGGCTTTGTTTACGGTCTTTTACACCAGCCGTATCCAAACTACCACGAACGATATGATAACGCACACCCGGAAGATCCTTCACACGACCACCACGAATCAATACGATGGAGTGTTCCTGCAAGTTGTGACCTTCACCCGGAATGTAGGCAATGACCTCAATTTTATTGGTTAAACGTACTTTGGCCACCTTACGAAGCGCTGAATTTGGCTTTTTAGGGGTAGTCGTATACACACGAGTACATACTCCACGACGTTGCGGGCAAGCATCGAGGGCACGTGACTTGGATTTTGCACGAATAATAGTTCTTCCTTTTCTAACGAGTTGTTGTATTGTAGGCATGCTACCTTAATTTTTTAGGACTGCAAAAGTAATCCATATAATGATAAAAACAAGATTTTTTTGTTGAAAAGGGCTGAAATCATTTGTTATTTCTCCCTTTTTTACCCTCCCGGGCTGATCTTTTCCACAATTTGGCGTTGAATTGGTCGACTGAGGTGTAATTGCAGATTGATTCCGGCCACCACATGAGGGTAATATCCCGAAAGGAGTTCGCCAAAAACACGAGCCGGATACTGACGCGAGCTTCTTTTTATTTCCGGAGAAAGATCTAACCATTTATGCCGAAGACCAATGCCTAGGGTAAAATCAAGGGGCAGAACACCTTTGCTTTTTTGCCAACCGCCTATGAGTGCAAATGAAAAGGCTTGTTTACGTAGGTCCGTGGTCTTCAGCATGCGGTAATTTCCGACGCTTTCGTATGATTCCAGGCGTTTTTCTACATGCTTAAACATCCATTGTACACCCAAATAGCGCATCCAGTTGTTGCGGTAAAAGCTTTTGTCGTAATAACGGGCCTCCAAACTGGTTCTGATTCCGGAAACAGATAATAAGTCATAGGATTCATTGAGCTTGATACTATTAAAAATATACCCGAGCGCAAATTGAAGTCCTACATGAGGATGTGGCCTCGCTTCAAGCGCCAATGTCAGGTGCTGATCGGTGTTGAAAAGGGAAGTAAGTGGTGTTTTAAGGGTCCACTCGGCATAAGTCAGTGTTGGCAAAATGCGCATGGTACGCTGGGCACCGGCATTCATGTGCACCAATATACAGAGGAGCGCATAAAATGCTGCCCGAAAAAAAATTCCCGGAATGGAGCTAGTCCTTAACCTCACCTAATTTCTGGATTTGATTCAGATTCGTGATGTTGTAAAAGGCTACTCCATTCGGCATCATACAGAGCATGATGGAGTCCATGGGAATCACATCGATAAATGTTTCGGTAGTTACACGATACATTTCCTGAACCTGATAAGGATTTTTAACATTCATCACCCGCATTCCTGAAGTATTATCGCAAACAAATAATACAGAGTCCTTGAGCCCTAAGCCCATGGGGCGTGTCATTGGAATCGTTTGAATCAATGTCGGGTAAGCAATATTGCGGATATCATACACCTGCAATTGGTTGATGGAGGAGCCACATCGGTTCCCGCCATGGATGGTGAGAAACGCAATACTATCATTAGCTACAACCGGATCGCAACCCGTCAGATGCTGAACATAACTGTCCATGGCAGGCAAATCCGGGTTATTGGTATTATAAATATACATGGCTGTATTGGAGGCGATGAACAATTTTCCTTTGAATGGAAATATGGCTTCGATAGCCCAACCCACATACACTTTGTTTTTGTATTGCGGCTGGGAATTATTACTGATATCGAATACATGCAAGTATGCGCCATCAACCGTATACAAGCGGGTACCCATGATGGTAAAACGCGCTAAAGAACCACCCTGCCCTGTGCTGGGAGGAGCACTGGTAGTGCTGCTATTTTTGGTACAGGCTGCCGCAAATAAGATAGCCGCCAAAATGAAGATCAGGTATTTGCTTTTCATCATCGTTTACATTTTGGGTTGGTTAATAACACTTCGGTCCAGCCGATGACCTGACCTTGCGAGGGATCCACACATTCAAAATAAACCCCTTCATAAGGCGGAATTTCCTGACTCACGCCCGGAAAGATTTTTTCGATGCGGGAACTCAAACTAATGCTCGGATATTGTGAAATATTGATACAAACCAAATCGCGGTCATTATCGCTGTAGAGCACATCATTTTGAATAGAGATTTCGCTGCAACCATGTATTTTGATAAAACCCAGTTTAAGGGGTTGATTGGGTTGACTCATATCCATGACATGGATACCTTCGCCATTTTCGATTTGAAAGGCCCAATTTTTATAGGCATAGATTTTGCCGCCATTCACAATGGTTCGCGCAGGACCATTACTGATATCCCGGATAGTGGCCGGATTGGCGTAAACAGGTTTGAATCCCACCACTTCGGTAGGTGCGGATTTGATACAGGCCGTCCAATAAAATGCAAGCAGCGTGAGAGTCGTTGCCGCAAGTAAAGGATGGAGAAGGGTCTTCTTCATATAAAGGGGTTTAATGATGAGGTCAATTAATTTCACAAAGCAAAAATTGAGTGGTAAATGTATTCCACATCACAAAAGACGAATACAACCCCAAAAATGTGAGTGAGAGGTTGCCGGAGGATTTTAAGCCGGGATAAAAAAGTTTAAAGGAGAATTGAACCCTTTCATGAATTCGTTTGTTACACATTGATTTCAACCTCATTCAAGCGTGAACTGGACATGAACCCAGGCCTGATGGAAGCGATACCCGCCTGGCAACCCCATGTTGTTTTGCAGTTGAAACCAAGGCGCGTATAAGCGGACAGCAGGTGGAGAGAAACTGCGTGTGCAGGTTGATGATCCTGCCAAATGATTGAAAGCTGTTATTATAACTTTGCGGCTCAGGGTAAGCGACGTAATTTTACGGGGATGAGTCAATTTATAGAGGTTACCGGTGCGCGGGAACACAATTTAAAAAACATTGATGTACAAATACCTAAGAACAAACTAACGGTAATTACGGGAATTAGTGGGAGTGGTAAATCGTCCTTGGCTTTTGATACCATTCATGCAGAGGGACAGCGGAGATATATGGAAAGTTTTTCGGCCTATGCGCGTCAGTTTGTGGGCAGTATGGAAAGGCCGGATGTGGATAAAATAGATGGGCTTTCGCCGGTTGTTGCGATTGAACAAAAAACCACCAATAAAAGTCCGCGATCAACGGTGGGAACGGTGACGGAAATTTATGATTTTTTACGATTGTTGTTTGCCCGTGCCGGAGAAGCTTACAGTTATAATACCGGCAAAAAATGGTTCGATACTCCGAAGAGGAGATGGTGGAACATATTTTAAGTCATTTTAAAAATAAACGGATTGTATTACTGGCACCCATCGTGAAAGGGCGCAAAGGACATTACCGAGAGTTGTTTGAACAATTTCGCAAACAAGGTTATCTGCGGGTGCGGGTGGATGGTGAACTGATGGAGCTGAAAGAAAAGATGCAAGTGGACCGTTACAAAATTCATGATATTGAAATCGTGATTGATCGATTGACGGCAGAAGCGGCTTCCAAACTTCGCATCATTGAAAGTTTACAAATGGCTTTAAAATTAGGAAAAGATCAGGTGTTGGTGGTGAACCACGATAAGCCCGATCAATTTCAACTTTTGAGTAAACAATTGATGTGTGCGGATACGGGCATTTCCTATGATGAACCTTCGCCCAATGCCTTTTCATTTAATTCGCCTTATGGTGCCTGCCCGCATTGCAAAGGACTCGGAACTGTGTTTCAGATAGACCTTGATGCGGTGGTGCCGGACAAAACCATGAGTATTGCTGATGGGGGCATTGCGCCTTTGGGACTTGCCCGCGACACCCATACCTTTTCGCAGGTGAAAGCATTAGCAAGTAAATACAAATTTGATATTCACAAACCTATAAAGCAGATTCCGGCAAAAGCCATGAACATGCTATTGTATGGCAGTGAAACAGAAAGACTGGAATTGGATGTTGAATTTGAGGAAGGTACACAGGTATATCAAGGTCAATTTGAAGGCATCGTGAATATGGTGATTCGATGGTTTCATGATACCGGAAGTGATTATGTAAAACAATGGGCCGAAAAATTTATGATTATTCGTGATTGCCCGGTATGCGATGGCAGCAGATTGCGCAAAGAGAGTTTATGGTTTAAAATAGATGAAAAAAACATTTCGGAATTAAACCGGTTTAACCTGAATGAATTGCGGCAATGGTTTAAAGGCATTGAAAAACGGTTGAACAAAAAACAACAAATGATTGCGGGGGAGATTGTGAAAGAGATTAATGAACGAATAGACTTTTTGCTGCAGGTAGGACTTGACTATCTGACCCTGAATCGAAGTTCGAGATCGTTGAGCGGCGGTGAAAGTCAGCGAATACGCCTGGCTACACAAATAGGCAGTAAACTCAAAGGCATTACGTATATTTTGGATGAGCCCAGTATTGGATTGCACCAACGTGATAATGAGAAACTCATTCGCGCCTTACAGGAATTGAGGGATGTGGGTAATACGGTAATTGTGGTGGAACATGATAAAGACATTATGTTGCAGGCGGATCATTTGATTGATATAGGGCCGGGTGCAGGGCGACATGGCGGACATATTGTAAGCGAGGGCAACCCGAAAAAATTTATCAAACAAAAAACGCCTACAGCAGGATATTTGAGTGGAAGACTAAGGATAGAACTTCCTGAAAAAAGGCGCAGCGGAAATGGACAAACACTGATGCTGAAAGGTGCAAGTGGGAATAACCTGAAGAATGTAGATGTAGAATTTCCATTAGGAATATTGATCGGCGTGACCGGTGTTTCGGGCAGTGGAAAATCCACCCTAATTACTGAAACTTTTTATCCGATACTGGCCCATCATGTGTACCACAGCAAACCACAGGCATTGCCGTACAAGAGCATTAAAGGCCTGGAACATATCGATAAGGTGATAGAAATTGACCAATCACCTATCGGACGTACACCACGCAGTAACCCAGCTACCTATTGCGGATTTTTTAATGATGTGAGACAGTTATTTGCCATCATTCCCGAAGCGAAGATCAGGGGTTATAAACCGGGGCGATTTTCATTTAATGTGAAAGGCGGGCGATGCGAAACCTGCGAAGGTGCTGGCGTAAAAACCATTGAAATGATTTTTTGCCGGACGTGCATGTGCATTGTGAACGTTGCAATGGAAAACGATTTAACCGCGAAACATTGGAAATTAAATACCGTGGAAAATCGATTGCTGATGTGCTTGAAATGACGGTGAGTGAAGCATCTGAATTTTTTAAAGCTATGCCCTCACTTTATCGAAAAATCAAAACCCTTGAAGATGTTGGGCTGGGTTACATTACATTGGGACAAAGTGCGGTAACCCTGAGCGGTGGTGAAGCACAACGGGTGAAACTGGCAACAGAATTGGCTAAAAAAGATACCGGAAAAACATTTTATATCCTGGATGAACCGACTACAGGACTTCATTTTCAGGATGTGAATATGTTATTACAGGTATTACACAAACTGGTGGATCGGGGTAATTCGGTGCTAGTGATTGAGCACAATATGGATGTCATTAAATCATGCGATTACCTGATTGATTTAGGACCTGAAGGCGGCAGTGGAGGCGGAGAAATAGTTGCGACGGGTACTCCTGAAGAAGTGGCTAAACATAAAAGAAGTCTGACTGGTCGTTTTCTCAAACAAGAATTAAGTATCAAATAATCCCGTGCAAAAATATATTGAACGAAAATATGTTTCAATCAAACTTAATCGTAATATTGCAATATATCTATTAATTAAATGGGCGCGACTAAAACAGATTCCTTCAGCGATAAACAATTAAAACTTGCCGCCATTAGCAAGGCTATGGGGCACCCGGCTCGTATTGCCATATTGGAACTTTTGCTTAAAAGCCCCTCTTGTATTTGTGGGGATATCGTAGAAAAATTACCGCTTGCCCAGGCCACTGTTTCCCAACATCTCCGCGAACTCAAAGAAGCGGGATTGATTAAAGGTCGGATTAGTGGCACAGCCATCTGTTATTGTTTGGAAGAAAAAACCCTGGAAGACCTCAGCGCTTTCATAAACCGGGCCATGGAAAAAATAGATCAAATAAAATCATCTTGTTGTTCATAAACCTTTAAAACAAACATATCATGCTACTCTCAGAATTTAAAAACATCCTGAAACAATCTGCTCCCCTAAATTTTAGCTTAGAAAACGGGGAAGCCATTCCAGCCCATTTTCATATCACCGAAGCCGGACTCGTGCACAAACATTTTATTGATTGCGGTGGTACGGTGAGAAAAGAGTCGAGAATATCTTTTCAGATTTGGTATGCCAATGATACTGACCATCGTTTGGAAGCTGCTAAACTTCTGCAAATTATTGACATTGCCGAAAAAGAATTACCGCTGGAAGATTTTCCGGTCGAAATTGAATACCAACAAAATACCATTGGACGATTTAAGTTATCGTATCAGTCGAATCAGTTTGTGCTTGAAAATACCTTTACTGATTGTTTGGCTTCAGACAAATGCGGAATACCGGCCGATAAATTGAAAGTGAATTTATCGACATTGGGACAAGAAAGTGCTTGCTGCACACCGAATAGTGGTTGTTGCAATTAATCAAACAAGTCGGTTTAATTTGACTTGCGCACAAACTTGGTAAGAATCACGATGGTACTGCCTTCAATTTTACCTTCAATCTGTTCGGCATTATCGGGCACCAATCGGATTTTCGGAACTTTGGTACCTTTTGGGGCGATAAAATTGGCTCCTTTCACATTGAGGTTTTCGGTCAACAAAACTGTATCGCCGGCTTCGAGCACAACCCCATAGGCATCCTTATGAATGATACGATCAGCTTCGGCGGCATCTTCCGATTGTGCCCATAACATTTCTGATTCATCCAAATAAGCGGCATCGAGCGCTTCTGCAGCCCAGGATTCCTTTGAGAGTTGATTTAATAATTTATAGGCCATCACTTTAACGGCAGGCACTTCGCTCCAAATGGCACCAACCAGATTGCGGAAATGATTTGCATCCGCATAGTTTTTTTGTTGGAGAAATTGCAGACATACCTCACAAATAGCTACACAATGTTCATCGGAATCCGCAGATCGGGTTGGCACAGCAAAAGCCTGTAAAGAATCAGAAGCTGCACCACAAATTTCACAAGCTCCTGCAGCCCGCTCTTTTAAAGTATTTGAAATTGACATAGGGCCAAGATAGAAAATGCCGGGGAGAAAATGGGTATTACCTGAAAAGAAATTGGTCATAAAGTCTCAAATGATCTAAATATGAATGAAAACAAGAATTGGAAAGCCTCTGTTTTTCAATTACCGAATCATCCTCAATCTACTTTCATAAAATGCTCCTTTCTGATAGGCACGCCCTGCTGTGTGAATATCAACAAATACATGCCAGAAGGATGTTGTGCAAAGGGGATTTGTTGCAGGGTTTGATGAATGGGCTGCTGAAAAATTAAACGCCCATATTGATCGTAGCAAGAACATGTCAAATGATTCAAAGGAAGATCCAAACCTTTTATAAAAATATAATCCTGCACGGGGTTGGGAAACAAGACGCTGCTCAATGCAGAAGATTCATCAACCAAGGAACTCGGGGAACATGGCTGAACGGCATTAAACAAATGCTGCAAACTATCAATGGGCTCAACCCCACTACCGGCGCTGGTTTTTACGGTTAACTTTAAAGATGGTTGTCCATAAGGATCACCGGGATTAGCCACTTGCAAAAAAGCAAATAAAGAAGACGTGTTATTATTTAAACAGCGGGTATCGGCACCCGGCACATTGGCTCCTTGCATAGCAGCCATAATCCGACAAGCGAGATTTCCGGGGGTATTTCGGAAACGGGCTTCCATACTATCCAGAATTTCTTGTCCTTTGAGAATATTACCCTGTATAGCATAATACATTCCTTGTATGCTTCCGTTTACATGATTTTTATAATCGATACAGGTATTTCCGGAATGAGAAGCAGAAGAAGCCTGCATACCCTGAAAACCGACTATGCCATATTGTTTAAACTCCGGATTATTGACAGCATCATTGGCCACTAACCACGAAATGATTTGCGCCGGACTATCCCCTGCCCGCATACGAGCTCTTGCATTATCCTGATTGGCTTGAATAAAATACGATTGGGTATTCACGGCACCGGTATCAGGCAATAAATCGGATAAAAATGCCGGGTCTGAAATGCCGGCAAAGTCCAAATCCAAACATGAAGCCCCTGCGGCACCCACTTGCCTGCTGACCGAATCCAGTGCGACGATTGAAAACGTATCCTGTGCCCATAAACGGCTCTGAAACAGAATAGACAACAGGAATAGGATTATAAATTTCTGCATAGCATTACAGATTTAAATGAAACTTAAAGATATCATTTACCGTTTAAAATTTGTATGACATTGAATAAGTGAGATGGGATTGTTTGTAATTGAAAGAAGCTGGATCAGAGCTAATTTCCCTGTTATTCTCTTTTTGCAGTATCATATAATCGAATATTCAGGAAAATTGCTTTTTGATAAAAAAGCCCCCGAATGTTGATCAAAAAAAAATCAGAGTTCGTGCTCATTGCTTTCGCTTTTCGCACTCACTCTGATTTTTTGTGGAGGATAACGGGGTCGAACCGATGACCTCTTGCATGACCTTCCGACGCAAGTCGGACGCTCTACCAACTGAGCTAACCCCCCTTATAATTTCTCAACCGATGACCTTCCCGACTGTCAACGTCGGGACGCTCTACCAACTGAGCTAACCCCAAATCAGAGCGCGAATATAAGTCAAGAATTAAAACAAAAAACCTATTTTTACATACTTTTTAAACCATGTGGAAACAAATTTTACAATATCTCTATTTGAGAAAAAAAGACCCGAATGCTCCTGACAATATCAATGTCAAGTTTATGCATGGGATGAATCGAATTTCGATTTTTATGTTTCTCTTCGCGCTGGTCGTGATTGTCATTCGCTTATTTGTTAAGCGCTAAGTCATAAATACGCGCTGCAACCCTCGGTGCCACAGGCTCATGACCTAAAAATTTGTCTTAATTCCGCGTAGTCTTTTTGCATTTGTGTTCGCACTGCGCCGGGATTCATCAAGGCTTCTATTTGCTGCTTTAAATGTTCAACCGTCATTTCTGCTTGTATCAATTCTCGCACTGCTTCCCGATTTAGTATTAAATTGACCAATGAAATAAATTTCACTTTCACCAATGCACGCGCTATCCAATAAGAAATGGGATTAGCAATATAACAAACCACCTGAGGCACTTCAAACAAAGCCGTTTCCAATGTGGCCGTTCCGGAAGTCACCAGCGCCAAATGTGTCGAATGCAGAATATCATAGGTTCGCCCTTTGAGCAACTGTACATCCATTCCCTGTATCCAGGGCTGATAAACCTCTTCATCCATATTCGGTGCCTGTGCAATCATGATGGTATATTCCCGGTAATCACGAATAGCCTCCAGCATAATTGGCAACATTTTACGAATCTCCTGCACCCGACTACCAGGTAATAAAGCGATCACAGGTTTTACAGATATTTTTGTGGCTTTTGAACGGTATTGATCCAGACTCTCCACGCTGGGATTCCCAAAATAGTCTACCTCTATTCCTTTAGTTGCATAAAAAGCTTTTTCGAATGGCAAAATACAAATCATCCGGTCGACGTATTTCCTGATTATTTCTACCCGATTTTCTTTCCAGGCCCAAACCGTAGGCGAAATATAATACAGCACCCGATAACCTTGTTTTTTGGCCCACTTGGCCATTCTCAAATTAAAACCCGGGTAATCTACTAACACCAATACTGCAGGATTAAATGTTTGAATGGCCGTTTTACATCGTTTAAAATTGCGAAGTATTTCACCCAGATTCATCAGCACCTCGACAAATCCCATAAATGCCAATTCACGAATATGTTTATCGATTACCGCACCGGCTTCCTGCATTTGATCACCTCCCCAAGCTTGTATATCCGCTTCCTGGTCCAATTGCCGCAGGGCGTTTATCACCTTGGCAGCATGCATATCTCCACTCGCCTCCCCGGCTATAAAAAAGTATTTCAAGGCTACAAAATATTAAAACGATACATCACGGCGATCAAACCATACAAAATAATAGCCGCGAATATTCCTTTGAGGGTTTTCATCCGTTTCCGATTCTTATAGTAGGTAATTAATGGAATGCAGGCAATCAATCCCAAAGAAATCACTTTTGGAATCATGTAGTGATTATTTTTCAAGAGGTTTAGAAAATCCGCTACACTGATATGTTCCGACATAAATTTGAGCAGGTAGTACAAATACATGCCCAGCACCGGTACCAATAAACCAAGGATAAACCTAAAATGGGATGATCTTTATTCATGTGACAAATTTAATTTTCCTGCCAAAACTTTTATCAAACAGCGGCTAACCTTTGTTGCATGGCCTGAAATGCGATGATGCCACAAGCTACCGAAACATTTAAACTATCAAAATCTCCAACCATTGGAATTTTAAAGGTTTGATCGCTAAAGGATTGGGTATTGCTGCTGATGCCCTTTTCTTCACCCCCCATCACAATACAGCATGGTCCGGTAAAATCAATATCCAACAAACTTTTATCCGCCTTTAAGTCGCTGCTGAAAATCTTGATCCCATTCATTCGCAAGGTATCACAGATGGTTTGCATACTGCGTTCGCGGCAAAAGGTAATTTGCATCATAGCACCTGCAGATGTTTTGACCATATCTTCGTGTAAAGGTGCTGATTTTCGTTCGGTAAACAATACGGCATCGGCACCACAACAAACGGCAGTTCGAATGATGGCGCCTGTATTTCTTACATCGGTAATCCCTTCAAGTAATACAAAAAAGGGCGTTTTTCCCTGATCATACAGCTGCGAAATCACATCCTGCAAAGGCACATATTCCACGAAAGCACCAAGGCCAGAATACCCTGATGCGCGCCTTTCACCATGGTATTGAGCTTTTCAATTGGAACCCTTACGATGGGCACATTTTTTTGTTTCGCCAAGCGGATAATATCCCCGATACCTTCACCATTGATATTGTGATGCATGAGAATCCGGTCTAGTGGTTTTTCGTTTTGCAAAGCTTCAAGTACGGGCTTGCGTCCGTATATCAACGATTTATTGGCTGACATGTTTATTTATCAATGATGAATTTGGTTGATTCCACAATTTTACCAAAAGCATCTTTGGCAATGATGACATAAAGCCCATTTGGATAAGTATCCATATCATTGAAGGCGATTTCATCGGAACCAACCGGAAAGGTTTTTCCTTGTAATTTTCGACCAATGAGATTGCGGAGTTCAATGGTGAGAGGTTCGGCATAGCCAACATTCAACTTCACCCTTAAAACAGCGGTTTTAAGAGGTACCGGGAACAAAGAAAATAGCTTTTTATCCTCTCCACCGCCCATCACCGACAGGCTGAAAATCATTAAAAACAATATTACGGCTATTTTTCTCATTGGAATCTGCTTCAAAAATATAATCATTTTTTTAGAAAAATGTAGTTTTTGCGTTAAAAACCGGAATTCTCCGTTATTTTTGAATTATAATTCATCAATTATGCATTTCATTCAAAATACATGGTTCGCCTCGAATGTGATGTTCGTATTGTTTTTCTGCCTCTTGTGTTTGTCGGCAGTTGCATACATGAATAACAGAATCCGAATTTACAAAAAGAGTATGTACTCGGCTGTGGTGGTTTTTTTATTGGCATTAGGTGTATTTGTAAATGCACAACAGCATCAACAAAAATTGTCTTTCAAAAGTCTGGGTCAAATTCAAACGGATAAAACCCAAGTTGAAGCACCATCTATTTTTTCACGCATTGCAGATGTGGTTCTGGATATTGTTCGCCACAAAGTATCTGAATAATTTGCGCACTTTGGTGATTCGTTGAATCACTTTTTCATGATTGTTTTAGAAATAAACTTTTAAGCATTATTCCAATTCGTGCTTAAAGTCGCTCGTGATGTAGAATTTAATTTCCGGATTATTTGTTCTTTCGGTATTTAAATACCATGCACTTTCTGCCAGATAAACCAGATTCCCTTCTTTATCTTCCACAATATTGGCTTGTTTGAATCGGGTAAAATTCGAAACGATATCCTGCGGACCTTTGATCCAACAAGCTTTGAAATAAGGCAAAGTTCTGAAACTGCAAGCCGCTCCATATTCCTGCAACAAACGATATTGTATCACTTCAAATTGAAGATCACCTACACAACCAATGATTTTCCGGTTACCGCCATGTTGCGTAAACAATTGTGCAACTCCTTCATCGGTTAGCTGGCGAATTCCTTTTTCCAATTGTTTTGTTTTCATCGGATCATTGTTGACCAGCTCTTTAAAAAGCTCGGGCGAAAAGCTTGGGATCCCTGTATAAAAATAATTTTCACCCTCAGTGAGCGTATCCCCGATTTTAAAATTTCCGGTATCAAACAAACCCACTACATCTCCGGGATAGGCATCATCCACCACATTTTTTTCTCTGGCCAAAAAGGTATACGGATTACTAAATCGAACATTTTTATCCAATCGGACGTGGTGGTAAAAAGTATTCCGTTCGAATTTACCCGAACAAACCCTCAGGAAAGCCACCCTGTCTCGATGTTTGGGATCGATATTCGCATGTATTTTAAAAATAAAACCGGAAAACTTATTGTCGTAAGCACTGATTTCACGTTGATCGGTCATTCGTGGACGGGGCGATGGAGCGATGCGGATAAACATATCCAACATATCCTTTACCCCGAAATTGTTCACAGCACTTCCAAAAAATACTGGTGCTAATTCGCCATTTAAATAGGATTCCTGATCGAAGCTCTCGTAAACCCCATTGATTAATTCCATATCCTCACGCAAAACGGCGGCATCTTTTTCGCCTAACAGACTATCCAATTGCGGATTATTCAAATCAGGCAAATCGAGTAAATCTTCATCCGTTGCTTTCTGATTGGCCTGAAATCGTAATAAACTTTTATCTAAAATATTGTATACGCCTTTAAACTCCCGCCCCATGTTAATAGGCCAGGTCAAGGGCTGGGTTTTAATGTTTAATTTTTTCTCCACTTCTTCCATCAAATCAAATGGATTACGACCATCGCGATCCATTTTATTGATAAAAATAATCACCGGCGTATCACGCATCCGGCAAACTTCCATGAGGCGCTCTGTTTGTTCCTCCACCCCTTTTACACAATCAATCACCAAAATGACACTATCCACGGCTGTCAAGGTTCGGTAAGTATCTTCCGCAAAGTCTTTATGCCCTGGAGTATCCAATAAATTAATGAGCTTTTCGCGATATTCAAAACTCATCACTGAGGTAGCTACCGAGATTCCACGTTGCCTTTCGATTTCCATAAAATCGGAGGTGGCATGCTTTTTAATTTTATTGGATTTGACCGCTCCGGCTGTTTGGATGGCTCCACCAAACAACAACAATTTTTCTGTCAATGTGGTTTTACCCGCATCAGGATGTGAAATAATGGCAAAGGTCTTGCGCTTTTCAATTTCGTGGGCATATTTCATAAAGGCCGCGAAGTTAGTTCAAAGTGCTTGAAAATGTGCGATTCCATATTTTTCCAACTCGGTTAAAATATGGATGGTCTCATTTCTAATGAATAAATCTGAAATATAGAAATCCGATAAAAAGCATTTTTGCTGAATCATTTACCCATTTAACGACTGCCTGATAAATTCACTACGAAAAGAAAGTATTATCCAATATTCCCCAGATTTTTCATGGTAGGCCACAGGGTATCCTTTTCCGATAAAAGCATATCCTTTGTGGGCAAACGCCAATCGATTTTTAATTGAGGATCATTGTAAATCAATCCACCTTCCGCACTTTTATTGTACAAGTTATCACATTTGTAGACAAAAATGGTATCAGGTTCCAAAACAGAATAACCATGCGCAAATCCTCTGGGAACAAATAATTGAAGGTTATTTTCGGCACTCAACTCCACTGCAACATGAAGTCCAAAAGTATCTGAGTCCTTGCGTAAATCAACTGCCACATCCACCACTCTTCCTTGCATCACCCTTACCAATTTGGCTTGAGCCGCATCTCCTTTTTGAAAATGCAAACCTCTTAAAGTTCCATATCCGGAGAGGGCTTGATTGTCTTGAATAAATTCAATATCGAGCCCGCTGATTTCCTGAAAACTGCGTTTGCTATAACTCTCAAAAAAATACCCCCTTGCATCGCCATGTACATTTGGCTTGATGATAAAACAATCTTTGATTCCGGTTTCAATACGTTCCATATTAAACAATATTTTTTAATGCTGACAAACAGCTAATTTCATAAGTAGGGTGATCGGTATGTGGATTCCAATGAGGATTAAAATATACCTGATCCATACCAACCCGGGCAGCACCCAAAACATCTATATCCAGCGCATCACCAATCATCAGACTATTGTGACTTTCGGCACCTGTTTGTTGAAACGCATATTTAAAAATTTCCGGTTGTGGTTTCATACTCATGGCTTGTTCCGAAGTGATCATTTGTAGAAAAAATTGCTGGATACCGGCATTCTTCAATTTCTGATGTTGGGTAAGTTCAAAACCATTGGTGATGAGATGGAGTTCGTATTTTTTATCGCTACAATATTCTAACACCTCCTTGGTGTGAGGAAACAAATGATTTTGGGTTGGCAAAATTTCGAGGTATAATTCACTCATATCCCTGGCTCTTTGTTCATCATAAATACGATAATGAATCAGGGTTTGAAACATCCTTTTCCATCGAAGTTCTTCCCGGCTTAAAAAACCTTTCCGAAATCGATCCCATAATTTGTCGTTGATTTGATGATAGACCGTATTAAAATCGTCAAAATCCTCAATGCCCAATTGTTTTAAACCCAACTGATCATACATCACCATTAAGGTCTGAACAGAATTTTTTTCAAAATCCCATAGGGTATGATCCAGGTCAAAAAACAAATAGCGGTATCGGTCATGCATAAGCTGTTGTCGAATTCCGCGGCTTATCGGATACTTATCTTGATATTTTCCTGCCAGCCGGAACCCTTTATTTTCAGCAAATATATTCCTGTCTGCAAATTAGGCAAATCAAAGTTTTGAATATGTTCACCTGAAGACAAATCAATCTTTCTTTGCCAGATTTGATTTCCATTCAAAGTTTGAATATTGAGTTGAATTTGTTGGCTTTGCTGCAAATCAAAATGGAGCTTTAAAATCCGATCTACAGGATTACTCAGGACTTGCACTGTATTCTTGTGTTGGACAGGTTCCGGATTAAGCCCTACTGCAAATGGCTGTCGTACGATATCTGTTTCCCAAACGCCCCGGCCATAGGTTCCGGCCCGCAGTTTACGGGTAGGATATTGAATTTCCAGATCCGTCACTTCGGTGTTTGGCATCCCTGTTCCATAATATTGCCACAGTGTATCGGTATCTTTTTTATAAAAAACACCTGCATCGGTACCAATATACAGATCTACCGCTGCGCTATCGCTCTCCTGATCAATCAAAATACAATTAACAGGTACGTTGGGAAGATTGCTTGAAATATTGGTCCAACTTTGTCCGGAATTAGCACTGCGGTACACTTTACTGCCACTGCCATATCCTCCTTTGGTGACATAAACAATATCCGAACGATAGGGATGACTCAACACACAAGTCAGATTATCAAAGGTACCACTGCTAGCAGGAACAATGCGTGGTGTCCATGATTGCCCATTATTTTGAGTCACGTATAAGTTGTTTCTTCTGCCCGTATAAATCACTTGTGAATTTGTCAGACTCACATCTAAAACCTCTAATTTGTTATTATAGCTACCTGTCAGATTATTACTTAATTGAATCCAGGTGTCACCTTCGTTATCACTAGCCCAAACATCTGCATACCCGGCAACCAAACGGTTAGAATTATTGGGATCCAACATGTAAGGAGTTACCCAGGCTGCTTTGGTGGAATCGGGTGTAATTTCATAGTATTGATCCATATCCCATTGGTCATAGGAACGGTATAAAGTACCTCCCCAATAAGTGGTGTAAATCGTTAATTCATTTGTTGGATTGATGGCCACTTCCATCCCATCGCCTCCATTGGTTGCTCCCCAAATATCCGGATAAGCCACTCGTTTTCTTCCTCCATTATCCTGGGTTCCGCCAATCATAAACACCGAATCTGTTTGACTCACCGCTATTTTATAATATTGGGTAATGATGAGTCCATCCGACAAATCCTGCCATGTTTGACTGGTTTCATTATAACGATAAAGACCCCCATCATTGCAAAAATATATATACTTGGGCGTTAGGGGATTGTATTCAATTTGTCGTTGATCGGCATGCACAGGCGTATGTACTCCATCATTGTACCAATGGGTAATTTGAGAAAAACCAAGCCCTCCATTGGTGGACCGATAAATGCTGGTAAATCCTTCATAAATCCGATTTGCATTGGTAGGCGAAACAAAAATGGGATTATTCGTGATGGAGCTATTAACCAAATTGATCGTTGCTGCACTATCCGTGGAACGATATAATTTTTTATCTCCATCATCTGTAACAATAGCCAGAGATGTATTTAAAGCGGGAGACACCGCAATTTCTATCCAATTGTTGTTATTATTAAAATTTGATTTTTGAACCCATGACTGCCCTGCATCATTTGATTTAAAAATTTCACTACTCCCGTTCGGATCATATTGAACCAGATACATCACATCCGGATGTCCGGGCATCCATTCAAAATCAGTAATCACACCCGTCTTCAATTGAACCCATGTATTACCGCTATCACTTGTTTTCCATAAACCATCGCTTTGTGCAGAATACAAGACCAGATGATTATCCGGGTGCATACGCATTTTGTAGTATACTTTTTCGTCAGTAAATGATGCAGATTGTGTAGTAGCCTGCCAAGTTTGCCCTCCATTTACTGATTTATAAACGCCCAAACCAAAATCAGTCCAATTATCGTTTCGGCCAATGGTGATATACAAGGTATTCGGATTCTGATGATCGACCACAATATTTCCTGCGCTGCAAAATGGAAGCAATTCGCCCAAAGCCGTCCAGCTTTGTCCATTATTGGTGGTTCGCCAAATACCGCCAGATTGGGTACCCACGTAAAAGGTATTGCTATCCGTTGGGTGAAAAGCCACAGCATCCACCCGCCCCATTCCATTATACCCACTTTCGCTAACTCTTTGATTGATATTTTTCCAGGAGCTACTGCGCGATTTGTTCTTATACTGAGTTGTGCGTGCATGACTTCGTTGTTCGGCCACCCATTTGGGATCAGGAAATTGTCCATTTTCCAAAACACGATCTTTCCAATACCAATACCAACGTTGATATCTCAAATAATCATTGTCTTCGGCAAACGGAGTTATTGTTGAATGGATTGTTTGATGGGCAAAAAAACTATCCGCCTTTTCGGTCATTTCAACAAACGACTTCCCTTTTAACTGAAGTCGATTTGTACGATGTTGCGCCATAACCTGGCCATAAAAAAGTAAAAAGCAAAATATGAGTACGTGGTATGATTTTAAATTCATCATGTTCGTTTATACCTACAATATTAATTCAATTGTCTGTTCAATCGCTGTGAATGAGGTGGACTAAAGTTTTCTATAGGATATCAATTTCTATCGATTTCGGGATAAAACATGATATCCTTTCCTCAAACATGATATTTTAAGGGATTGTCCAACCTTTGACTTCCTAAGGGAGTCTTCACTCAAATAATTTTTATCTTTCACTGAAACCTTAACTTTGTGGCATGAAACATCTCTCCTTAACGTTAGTATTACTCTCTTTTTGGGCTTTTACAAGTCTTGCACAACAAACCAAAGTCTTGTTTATTGGCAATAGCTACACTGGCGTGAATGACTTACCCAATATGTTTAAAAACCTGGCTTTGTCCTTAGGAGATAGTGTGACCATTGATTCCAATACCCCTGGCGGTTTTACCTTCAATCAACATAGCGTGAATGCAAGCACCTTGCAAAAAATTCAACAAGGGAATTGGGATTTTATCATCCTTCAGGGACAAAGTCAGGAGCCTGCATTTCCTCCTTCGCAGGTGAGTACTCAAACCTATCCATATGCCAAAAAACTGGATAGTTTAATTCAGGTTTATAATCCATGTGCCGAAACGGTTTTCTATATGACCTGGGGACGAAAAAATGGCGATGCTTCAAATTGTGCGTCTTATCCTGTGATTTGCACCTACGATGGCATGCAACAGCGTCTTCGGGAAAGTTATTTGGAAATGACCCAGGACAATCAGGCAACCTGCGCACCAGTGGGTGTTGCCTGGCGAACCTTCAGAAACTTGTATCCCGCCACTGAATTATATCAAACGGATGAATCACATCCACTTGAAGAAGGCACTTATTTAGCGGCCTGTGTTTTTTACTCCACCATTTTCCGCAAGTCATGTCAGGGCGCACAATACATGGGAACCGGCATTACCAACAGTGATGGATTCAATCTCCAAACGGTGGCCAGTGCAACGGTATTAGATAGCCTTGAAAATTGGCAGCAATATGGCAGCTTACCTGCAGCCCGATTTAATTTTACACAAACAGCGAATCAGGTAAATTTTACGAATCAGAGTTTAAGAGCAACCCAATATAGCTGGAATTTTGGTGATGGTTCAGCGTTAAGCACCCAAAACAATCCACAACACACCTATACAAGCACCGGACAATATATCGTAACGCTTACAGCTCAGACAGCCTGCGGCGAATCAAATAAGTATACAGATACCATTACCGTTAGTGCTGTCCCAAACGGAATCGACGAATTAGAAAATGACCCGGACATTCAAATTCATTATCAACTGGGCTTACTCAAATGGGCTACAACCGAAGATTTGAAAGATATGACCCTATATGATGCGCAAGGAAAAATCGTGTATCAAAACACCATCCGCCGAGGGATTCAGGAAGCCCCATTGTCCTTAGCAACCGGTATTTATATAATCCAATTCAATACTAAAAGAGGGCAAATGATTAAAAGTCGCTTTGCCATTGTGCCATAAATCGGAATGGGCACAATTAATATAGTAAATTAGTTTGAACTGCAAGTCTTGCGAAATACCTTTGCGCCACTAAAACCATTACATGTCTTTACTTATTGCAGGAACAATGGCCTTTGATGCCATTGAAACACCATTTGGCAAAACGGATAAAATCATTGGCGGATCAGCTACATACGCCGCCTGGAGTGCAAGCCATTTCACGCAGCCTATTAAACAAATTTCAATTATCGGAGGTGATTTCCCCGAATCTGAAATTGAGGCTTTGAAAAACCGTGGGGTTTCATTTGAAGGAGTTGATGTTCGAGCCGATGAAAAATCTTTTTTCTGGAGTGGTCGATATCACATGGATATGAATACGAGGGATACCCTTGTAACAGATTTAAATGTTTTGGAGAAGTTTGACCCTGAGTTACCTGAATCCTATCAGGATTGTGAATTTTTGATGTTGGGGAATCTCATGCCTTCGTTGCAACAAAAAATTATTTCGCAATTGCGCAACAGGCCAAAACTCATCATCATGGATACGATGAACTTTTGGATGGACATCGCCATGGATGATTTAAAAGCCACTATTAAAATGGTTGATGTATTGATGGTGAATGATGGAGAAGCCCGACAATTGAGCAACGAATATTCATTGGTTAAAGCCGCTCAAAAAATCATGGCCATGGGTCCTAAATTCCTCATCATCAAAAAGGGAGAACATGGTGCCCTTTTGTTTCATGGATCTCATGTGTTATTCTCACCAGCCCTTCCGTTGGAAGAAGTCTTTGACCCTACAGGAGCATCAGACACTTCTGCGGGTGGATTTATTGGTCATTTAGTGCGTACCAAGGATATCTCTTTTAATAAAATGAAGACAGCCATAATCATTGGTTCAGAAATGGACAGTTTCGTTGTAGAAAAATTTGGGCATGCCCGTTTAACAGAAATCACAACGGCTGATATCAGTCACCGATTAAACTACTTTGTGGACCTGGTGAATTTCGATATTGACTTAATATAAGGCCGAAAGACCCGATTTGAATTGGAATTTAGGATACTTTCAGTGCTTCCCAATATTCCGCAGCACGACGGGTGTGTGGAATCACAATCGTTCCACCCACTATATTAGCGACCGCAAACACTTCATAAATTTCTTCGGTACTGATTCCACAATCATGGCATTTGCCTAAATGATATTTGATACAATCGTCACATCGCAATACCATGGATGCCACTAAACCAAGCATTTCTTTGGTTTTTACAGAAAGAGCGCCTTCCTGGTATGTATGGGTATCGAGATTAAACAGTCGGTTAATCACCAAATTTTGTTGACTTAAAATCAGATCATTGGTTCTGGTGCGGTATTCGTTGAAGGATTGTACGAGATCAGACATCATTCTAGTTTTGTGTAAAGATAAACCTTCCCATGCATGTCGATTACCCGAAATGCGAAACAATTTTCGGTCAAACCGAGAATTTGCAGTAGCAAGGCACGAAGCTACTGTAAACAAAGCCTGTAAAGGATTTGCTCGGTAACCCCGAATTATGCCAATTTGATGTAGACCATCCGACGGACCGGTAACCACCTATCAGTTTACTCCCTCGGTTAGAAATCATACTGAGGCCCATTAGCCGAAGTATTTGATTTTCTTATACCAAAACGAAATATATAAAGTAGTCCAAAAATATGTGGTATAATGCCGTGACAATAGACGTTTCCCGATTCATCGGGATTACGTATATGAAAACGGTATTATTCGTTTTTACTGTTGGCTGTGTCCAACTGCAAAATTTGGGATAAAAACTATAACTTAGCGCTTTTCAAAAATGAAGCTCAGTATTGTCATCCCTGCCTATAATGAAGGAAACACCATCCACCATATCCTGAATAAGGTAAGGGAAGTGGTTTTAATTCAGCAGATCGAAAAAGAATTGATCATCGTGAATGATTGTTCTCGCGACCATACAGAAGAATCGATCCAAAAATATATCCAATCTCACCCTGATTTAAATATCCAGTATTATAAACACGAAGTGAATCAAGGGAAAGGTGCAGCACTACGAACAGGCATTCAAAAGGCAAGTGGAGATATCGTCATCATTCAGGATGCCGATTTGGAATACGATCCCGAAGAGTATAATATTCTGTTGAAACCTATCCTGAATGGGATGGCTGATGTGGTTTATGGCTCTCGTTTTATGGGCGGAAAACCCCATCGTATTTTGTTTTATTGGCATAGCATTGGGAATCGTTTTTTAACGCGGCTGTCAAACATGTTTACCAATCTCAATCTGACAGACATGGAAACTTGTTACAAAATGATGCGTCGGGAGATTATTCAATCCATTCCTTTACGAGAAAATCGTTTTGGATTTGAGCCTGAAATCACCGCTAAATTATCCAGAATTAAAGGAATCCGTATTTATGAAGTGGGCATTTCGTACTATGGTCGCACTTATGAAGAGGGCAAAAAAATTGGCTGGAAAGATGGATTCAGGGCCATTTATTGTATTTTAAAATATGGACTACTCAAAGCTCGTTAGTACAGCTCTTGCTCTTCGCCATTTTTTTATTTTATCCAACTTTCTAACTGACGCTCCCATTTAGCGGGCAATTTAGCGTCTGATAATACCACCAATGCAGGAATGAGTAAGGCGGTGAATTCAGACTTATATCTCACAATGGCTCCGATATTAGGTACTGTTAATCCAATCACCACATAAATAATCATGACGAAAAAAACAGGCCCCATAAAAATGGATCGGATAAACGATATTTTTTTAATCTTTATAAACAACCAGATGATTAATAAGGTTTCTGTCCAGGTTCCAAACATCGCCAAATAAATCACCCATTTATCATAAATCCCCGGATGAGGTTGAAAAAAAACATGATCCAACGCATATGGAATGGCCTGCAAATATGATTTTAATGTATGATCCAAAACCGGGAGATACATATTTGAACCACCCTGCAATGTTAAAAATTCAGCTTGTTTATGGGCGATAATTTGCATCGGATCGAATTGCGGAATAAGGATGCCGATACTAAAAAATAAAATTAGGGATAGTGCTGTAAAAATGGTGTAAGCCAACAATGGTTTTAAACGAAAATATTCAATAATGAACCAAAACAAAAGCACCGGCACAATCAACATAAAATAAAAATAACGTACAATAAATAGAAAGAACAACCCAAAAACAAGTCCGGGCAATGCGCTCTTAAGATTTTGTTTGAAGCCATTGGCTGAATAAAGAATGATACCCAAAGCCGCCATCACCCAGCCATCTTTGTTAATACTACTGCACCAAAAAAGAACCGTCGGAATTGCAAATACCGCTAATAGCAGTAACCACTTATCTTCCCGATATTTTTTGTAAAAAGCTTTATACAATAACAATTGTCCCAGGAAAAAGAAGAAATTAAAAAAAATAACATTGACATATAAGTGCCCGAAAGAAAGGATATTACACAAGGTCATAAACTTCACATGAAACTGTCGCCCCAAATCAGTCCAGTAAACCGCATTCCCCGGTTTGAAAATATTCAGGTGATTACTTAAATCGCCCCAATTCAATAGCCATTCCTGGAAGAAAGCAGTGGGATTCGTTGAAAGCAAGCGAAGATCGACTAAGCTGTACCAATGATAAAAACTCATGTCGCTTTCTGAATAGATCCGATTGTACAATAACAAATTCAGACAGCCGGCCAAAACCTTCAATAAAAAGATGCCCGATAACATACGAACCCCAAACCCTGTATGACGATGCAATTCGTAGGTGCGGATCACCACAACAAACAATGAGAGATAGAAAAGAAATAGTATAAATTGCAATGACTAAAGGTAAAAAATCTTCGGAATTATTTTACCATGAGGGTATCAGATTTTGATACGCCTGCTTTTTCAGAAATATAAATCACTGAACTGATTTTTTTTGGCGGTTCTGCCACTGTAGTCGGGTTTTGAATCACAATGGTTTGCATCTCCACTTTATAGGTTTCGCGGTCACCCTGACTAACATGACTTTTCAGAAATGCTTCTTTGGATATTGATTCTTTTTTGGATGCATTTTGTTTGTCCATAGGTGCTAATTCTGCATCAGGCTTTTCGGAAGCTTCGATGGCCTGTACCTGCTTTTTGAGTTTTTCCTGTACAGCCTCCTTAGGCACCTGCAATTCAAGTTGATCGGCTTCGGCAGGAAGATTTTTAATCCCTGATTTTAACCAATAAGACTGTGAAAGGTAATTATCCTTGGTATGATAAATGAACAGGCAATGTCCATCTTTGATTCGATCAATCACTTTTGGTGCCAGTTCCACAGGCAATGCCGGACATCCATGACTGCGCCCCAGGCGTTGGTTTGCTTTGGCAAAAGTTTCACTCACATAATCAGCTCCATGAATAACAATGGCGCGATCATAAGCATTGTTATTGAAGGCCCCATCCAAACCATGTAGTTTAAGCGAATAGCCATTGTTTCCGGTATAAGTTTCACCGGTTACATAAAATCCCAAACTGCTTTGATGAGAATCGTGGGTGTTAGAAAAATGTACTGCAAATTCCTCACCAGTGCCCATTCCATGAGCTACGAGAGAATGAAAGAGTAATTTTTTAGAGCGGATATCAATCACCCAAAGGCGTTTTACATTACTGGAAAGTGTAAAATCGCAAATGGTGAGATTTGCAGATGCATTAATTTTTCCCGCTTCCAGCAAATTTAAATAACCATACATCCCATGACGAAAAGGCTCATAACGCAGACGATTGTTTTTGGTAAATTTGATTTTCTCGTAAACCGACTTGATATATCGCTCAGCGCGACCGGCATTTCCAACTGACTCCGACTCGCTTAAACCTGTCGCCATCGCAACAGATGGAACAGACAAGCTGAGTAGCAATAAGCATAATATGGACCGGAATATATTCAATGTGTGTTTTTTCAGAAATCCTGGTGTCGTAAAAATAGTCGAATTCAGGCACCTTTCGACCACGATAAGCGTTTTTTTAGATAAAACCGCCCTTTGCTGGGATGAAAAACCTACTTGCGTTGAATGGCTTTTTGAACTGCAGATACGATTGCGGCTGCATTTAAGCCATATTTATTCAACAAATCAACCGGTTTACCACTTTCTCCAAATTGATCTTTAACAGCTACAAATTCTTGTGGACAAGGACATTCACGGGCAGCAACTTGGGCAATACTGTCACCCAATCCCCCATTTTGCTGATGTTCTTCTGCTGTAACAATCGCACCTGTTTTGCGGATAGATTGAAGAACCGCCTCTTCATCAAGAGGTTTGATGGTATGAATATTGATCAAATCGCAGGATATCCCTGATTTTTCGAGTTCCTCAACGGCTTTCATACTTTCCCAAACCATATGCCCGCATGCAAAGATGCTTACATCGGTTCCTTCGTTGATGACTTGCGCTTTTCCGATTTCAAATGAAGGATTTTCAGGCGTAAAATTGGGCCATTTAGGTCTGCCAAACCTGAGGTAAACAGGACCATCATATGCTGCAATGGCTTTGGTTGCAGCCTTTGTTTGATTAAAATCACATGGAACAATAACCGTCATTCCGGGAAGCATCTTCATCATACCAATATCTTCCAAAACCTGGTGAGTGGCCCCATCTTCTCCCAAAGTAAGCCCGGCATGTGAAGCACAGATTTTTACATTTTTACCACTGTAAGCTACACTTTGACGAATCTGATCATAAACACGGGAAGTAGAGAAATTTGCGAAAGTTGTGGTATAGGGAATTTTTCCGCCTATGGTCATTCCTGCCGCAATACCAATCATATTCGCCTCTGCAATGCCGCATTGGATGAATCGTTCTGGAAAATCTTTCATAAACGCATTAAGTTTGAGCGATCCGGCCAAATCAGCGGTTAGAGCAACCACGTTCGGGTTTTCGGCGGCTATTTCATGAATCCCTTCGCCAAATCCGGCTCTGGTTTCTTTCTCATTCTGGACAGGAAAATCTTTAAGCATGCGCAAAGGTAAAACGCAGCAATCATTTTTTAAGCCAGTTTTTCGGGTTGTTTATAAGTCAGATAAATGAACTGAGCTGTTTAAATCTTTATATTCCTCCACATAGATTGAATTATAGCATTCCATCTTTTCAAAAAGCATTTATAGCAGCCTCGAAATGGTTTTTTAGTACTTTTGTTCGATGCTATATGCGATTGTCGTTGCCGGTGGTTCAGGGAGCCGTATGCAAAGTGCTACGCCTAAACAATTCCTGCCCTTAATGGGGAAGCCAGTTATGGTACATGCAATCAATACATTTCTGCTATTTGATGAAAAATTAAAAGTGATTGTCGTTTTACCTGAAAATGAGCAAGGTCGGCAAAAGGAAATTTTAAGCCATGTGTCAGATCCCCAACGTGTGCAATTCACCCATGGCGGTCAGTCCCGTTTTCAATCCGTAAAAAATGGTTTAAACTGTTTAAATTCAGATGGGATTGTTTTTGTCCATGATGCGGTTCGGCCAATGATTGATCAGTCATTACTTCAGAGGTGTTATACCCTGGCCTTTCAAAAAGGTAGCGCAATTCCTGTCATCTCATGTAAAGATTCCATTCGTCAAATCAATGGAGTGGGCAGTCAGGCTTTGGATCGTAGTCAACTGCGCTTGGTTCAAACGCCCCAAACATTTCAATTATCGGTTATTCAAAAGCTTTTGAACTGGAAGAAGATGTTCAATTCACCGATGAAGCTTCAGTCGTTGAAAAAAGTGGAACAGATGTATTTATCTGCGAGGGGATGGAAACGAATATCAAGATTACCACTCCGATGGATTTAAAAATCGTTGAATGGCTGATGTTGTCTTCTATTGATTCGACACCCCTACAAAGTTGAGGTTCTTCGTGAGGGAGCCACCAATAATGGAGTCAAGTGAATTTTTATTGAAAGGAACAAACTTTTCAACGCGAACGGCTCTGGTGGATAAAAGTCCTAATGCATCTTTACCCAACACTCCTTCCGAATAAATATTTGTGTAAATCGGTCTGGATTTGATCGTAGGTCAAACCGCCTTGTGCTGAACTCACATCAATATAGGTTTTAAGGACTTTACCGCCAGCCAATATCACAACATCCGGTGTATCAACATAGCGTGAAATATTTGTTGGGGCAGCACCCAATTCTGAATTCAACAGACGATAAAATTCTTCATTACTAACCTGAGCACTTACGACACCACCGGCAGTTTGAATATTGCGGGCAAGGGGTAAATCTTTAGACTTATAGGTAGTCAGAAGCGTAGTATTGTTTTTTTCCTGATACCAAAAGCGCAGAACAACATCAAAAAAAGCCCAATTTGGCGGAGCATTCCAGGTATAAACGCTAATACCGGTTGATTCGGCAATATTGATACGGTCGAACAAGCCTTTGGGGTATTCAACTTTAAACACATTACCTTCATCGTTAATGATGCCGGTCGTAGCAGTAATCAATTTGCCATTGCTTAGATTTCGGATAACAAGTTTATACTCACTGCTTGCATTTAAAGGTGTTTTAAACTTATAGGCATAATTAGGTGAAGAAGCAAATACTCCACTATCCTTTGCAAAACCTTCCAGATTTACATCCACACGATCCAGCAGAATAGTACTGACCAAATTCCCATTGCTGTATTGTTCCAGTTTAACTTCAATATTATTGTAATAGATACTATCTGCGACGGAAGCTAAGATCAGGTTATCCTGTTCTTCGTCGTAAAAACCTTTCGTGATGCGGATATAATTCGCTGTATCTGATTTGGATAATAAACCATATACCACAGTAATATCACGATAATCAGCACCTACTTTAAAATCCTCTTTGCAAGAAGCCAGTAAAATCAATGCCAAAAAGCCAGAATAGAATAAGCCTTCATAGATGACAAAGCTAATGTTTTTTGCTACACCCTGAAAATGATAAAGGTGAAATCGTACTTTTGCGCCCTGAATTTAACTTCATGTCCATTACACTTCAAATCAAACAAGCCGTTCAATTAGCTGTTCAGCAGGTTTATCAAACTGAAATTGCGTTGACCGACATCCTCATCAACGAAACCAAACCTGAATTCGAAGGTGACTATACTTTGGTCACTTTTGCATTCAGTAAAAAACTAGGCCTTCGACCGGATGAAATCGCTCATAAACTTGGAGAAAATTTGCTGGAGAAAGCAGATTTGATTCAGGGTTTCAATGTGGTCAAAGGCTTTCTCAATCTGATCCTGAGGGAGGATGTGTACTTTAAGTACCTGCATCAAATACGCAAACAGACAAACTTTGGGATGTTTGCAGCCAATGGACAAAAAGTGATGATTGAATATTCATCACCGAATACAAATAAGCCGCTGCATTTTGGACATCTTCGAAATATTTTTTTAGGAAGCGCTTTATCGAATCTGCTTAAAAACAATGGATATGAAGTGGTTAAGGCCAACCTCATCAATGACCGGGGCATTCACATTTGTAAAAGTATGATAGCCTGGCAAAAATTTGCAAATGGCGCAAACCCCGAAAACACCGGAATCAAAGGAGATCATTTGGTTGGCGATTATTATGTACGTTTTAATGATGAATATAAAATACAAATTCAAAGCCTGAAGGATGCAGGAATGAGTCAGGAGGAAGCAGAGAAAAAAGCCCCCATCATGCTGGAAGCGCAGGAGATGTTACGCAAATGGGAATCCGGTGATCCTGAAACACTATCCCTATGGAAAACCATGAACGATTGGGTTTATTCCGGTTTTTATCATACCTATCAACGCATGGGTATTTCTTTCGATGCGATGTATTATGAAAGTAATACCTATTTATTGGGTAAAGAAATTGTAGAAAAGGGATTGACCAATGGTCATCTGTTTAAAAAGGAGGACGGATCAGTTTGGGTAGACCTGAAAGAAGAAGGATTGGACGAAAAACTTCTGCTTCGGGGTGATGGCACCTCGGTTTATATCACACAAGATATTGGCACTGCAGTTTTAAAATACAATGAACATCATATGCAGCGCTCTGTATATGTGATTGGTGATGAGCAGAATTACCACATGCAGGTATTAAAGCTCATCTTACAAAAACTGAATGAACCTCGCGCAGATGGAATATTTCATCTATCCTATGGCATGGTGGAATTACCATCAGGAAAAATGAAAAGCCGTGAAGGAACTGTGGTGGATGCCGATGATATGGTGGATGAAATGATTGCCACTGCCCGCAAGAACACAGAAGAATTAGGTAAAGTGGACGACTTCAATGCAGAAGAATTACAAACGCTTTATCATACACTGGGTTTAGGCGCTTTGAAATTTTATCTATTACGTGTGGATCCTAAAAAAAGAATGATATTTAATCCGCAGGAAAGTATCGATTTTCACGGATTCACCGGTCCATTTGTACAATTTACACATGCCAGAATTTCTTCCATTTTCCGAAAAGCCAACCCTGATTGGAAAAATGAATCAACTACTGACGAACATTCATTAAACGAAGATGAGAAAGGACTGATACGTATGCTGGATGAATATCCACTTGTATTGCAACAAGCGGGTGAAGAGTATAACTTGGCCCTGCTGTGTAATTATTTGCATCATTTGGCAAAATCATTTAATGGTTTTCTGACCCAACATAGTGTACTAAAAGCAGAGTCTGCTGCAACGCGATTGTTTCGACTGCAACTCAGTGAAGTTTGCAAGCATGTCATTCAACACGGACTTTCTCTGCTGGGTGTTGATGCCCCGGAACGGATGTAGGCATTTCATAGAATTTCTGATTTCATAGGACTTTATGAAATAATTTCATGGAATTTGAAACCATCGCATGCTCACCCTATTATCACTTAATGCAAACTTCTTAATATATGGAATCCTATAAAATTCAGCTCATTGAAACCTTATTTACACTGGGCGCATTCTTGACGATTCGTTTTATCCTGAACTATTTCGTTAAACTAACCGTTTTAAAAGCCTATTTCAAATTGGTGGAAAAAAAGGAGATTTTGAAAATGATCAATCTGCTCTTGTTGATTTCATTTTTTGCAATCACGATCTCTATCTGGAGTGTGAAGCAAGAGAACATTTTATTGGTTGCTAGTTCTCTCCTGACCGTTTTTGGTGTGGCTCTTTTTGCCGAAATGTCGATTCTATCAAACATCACAGCCTGTTTGATTTTATTTTTTCAACATCCCATTAAAATTGGAGATTTTATTTCTATACAACAGGACGGACATCCTCTTGAAGGCGAGGTGATTGAAATATCTTATTTTTTTATGTTTATCAAAACGCCCAATCGCGGAACCCTCTCAATTCCAAATACCCTTCTTTTTAAAAACCGCTTTCATGATTGAATCGAAACCGGAGTAATAAGCTTTAAGGCAGGTTAAGTAAGCTGAAAGACAAAGCTTGTTAGATGTCTTTCCTTTTATAAATTTTGCTTCAAATTCTTTTCTGTTTCTGAATCGAATAGATATTACTTATTTTATTTTTGAACAATGCAATCAAAATGGATTGTTCATTCATTTTCCCGTCAAAAAAATCAACATCTATGAATCAAATCGCAAAACATTTTCATGATATCTATTTTGGAGGCAACTGGACAAGTGTTCATATTCGCGAGACATTGTCCGATATAAGTTTGGAAGAAGCTTGCTTCAAACATGGATCACTCAATTCCATTCTGGCGCTGAGTTTTCATATCAGTTATTATACAGCAGCTGTTTTAGAAGTGCTCAAAGGAAATGACCTGAATGCCCGCGATGCTGATAGTTACAAACATCCTGAAATCAAGACCGAATCGGACTGGAAGGCGTTTCAGGAAAAGATGTTTGCCGATGCCCGGCAGTTTGTACATTATCTGGAAAATCTCCCTTCCGACAGATTTGACGCCACATTTGTAGATCCAAAATATGGAACTTATTTCCGAAATATACACGGGCTGATTGAGCATGCCCATTATCATCTTGGACAAATTACGCTCATTAAAAAGTTATACCGTAACGGCAATCCCTCCTAAAAAAATTAACGAACGCTTTGAATGTAATTCGTCAGCTCTTCTTTGGAAGATGAAAAAGTGAATATCCCATTCAACTTAAAGTAATTATTCGGATCGCTACAATGTGCATAAGCAAATTTTGCAAAATCTAATTTACTCTCTTCAAAACTAAACAATTTACAAACCTGCATAATCTGATTGGTATTCATACAGTTTGCAGTAATCGCTTGTTTGGCAATATCCAAACGTGTTTCATCAAAATTTTCACTTGAAATCACTTTACGGGCATCTTCAAATTGCCCCGGCGACATAGAATAACCTCTGCACGTTCCCATACTACCGTCATTTACAGCGTCCGGATAAGGAGGAATATCCTGTGTCGTGGTTGTCATAGTCGTTGTTTGGGTTCTGACTGTTGTTGACTGACGCATATCCGGATCACTGACATTTAATCGAATTTCAGCACCTGGCATATCAATATTTAACTGCGCACCATCATTACGAACACCATCACGTGTTTGAATAGTCGTTGTTGTAGTTTGCGTACGAACACCACCTGCTAAAAAAATTGGTTCGCGCACGCCAAAACGATATACTGTGCAATTGGAAGGTCGCACCATATTTTGTTCAGCAGGAATGAATGAAAAGAAACGCAACACAGATTTGCCTGACTTGTCTTTTTTTATTTTATACGTTACATCCTGTGGAACACCATTTGCATCGGTGAGCATCAGCATATTTTTAGATATCTCCTTATGTGATGGATCTTCAAAAATAATTTTACAGTTATAATAAGGCTGAGGTAATTCTTCAATGCGGATATTCGTTTGGGCTTGCTCGTTTTGACGCTCCCCATTTAAAATCAAAAAGAAACGTTGTCCATCTTCCGAAAATATGGTGAGGTTAGCTGTAGGAAGAATTTGCGCCTGCGTTTGGAAGGCAGCAATGAAAAGCACACACAGCATTAATATTTTTTTCATGGTCTTTCTTTTATGTATCAAAAATAAGGAGGCAAGTTGAATTGCAGTATAAAGATTTGTTATTCTGCTATTACTTCGGGAATACAGTGTCCGATACAGGCATTCGGCATTTGAATGTGCAATAGCGTGGCTAAAGTAGCAGCAATATCCGTCATATGAACGGTCCGAAATGTTTGTCCCTTTTGGATTCCCCATCCATACCAAACCAAGGGAATATGCGAATCGTAGGGATTCCAGGTTCCATGTGTGGTGCCGGTTTTACTATAAGCATCAAGCCAGGCCGGATTTAATAAGAGTAAGATATCACCGCTCCGACGTTGAACAAAACCATTGATTGCCATTTGCCGAAGTGGTTCGGGTAATACGATACGAGATAAATCATGCATGTTAACCGCAAATTGAATTTCCTCGTGATACATCAAATCAGCCTGAATTTGTTCGATGATTTGTGTTCGGTTCAACCCTATTACATTCAGCAAACTATCATTGAGCCAGATAAAATTTTCGCTGATATCCCGAATAATCATATCTACATTATACTTGAGTTTTAAGCGTTGATTGAGATCTGTTTTAAGGGTTCCGGCAAACAAATAACCAGCATGCATTTTTTGATCCAGTAAATACTGGGGATTATGCGCAACCCCATGATCCGAAGTTAAAAACAAGGTGTATTGTCCGCTGCCAACTTGCTCATCCAAATAATCCAACAAATCGCCTATCAAAACATCCATCCTTAAATAAGTATCTTCGTTTTCAATACTGTTCGGACCATACATATGCCCTACATAATCGGTAGAAGAAAAGCTGATGGTGAGCATGTCCGTAAACTCACCTTTACCCAAATGTTCATGCTCTATACTAGCCTTGGCAAAATCCAGCAAAATAGAATTCCCAAAGGGCGTTTTTTTAATATCTGCCGGTTTGAGGTGTGAGAGTTTATGCGGAAAAACCGGGTTCGTTTCCTGTAGAAATTTTCCCTCATAAATATTATCATCGCTGGTGCTGTTCACATAAGTTTCAAGAGGATAAAGAGTTTGCCAGGGTTGCGACATATAATTTTTGGCCAACATTTGATTGTTAAATTTCTCCACCCATTCCGGCAAATTTTTAGCATAAAAACTACTACTCATAAAAACCCCCAAGGTATCATCCATCCAATAACAAGATGAAGCAAGATGACCGCCAGGTAAAATGGATGCACGGTCTTTTACCGAAATGGCCACGACTTTTGAACGGCGATTATTAGATAGCCTAAGCTCATCGCCAATGGTAGAGGCCCATAAATTTTTCGGACTCATTCTCCCTGCTTTGAGGGTTCCTCCAATGTTTTGAACACCTGCATCCTGTGTACAATATACTTTGGCACCGGTTACCCGGTCAATCCAATCATTACTGGATATGCCATGTAAGGCTGGTACGGAACCTGTGTAAATACAAGCATGTCCGGGCCCTGTATAGGTTGGCAGGTAATTGATAAAGGTATTTTCGCAGGAATGGCCCTCTCTAAGCAGACGTTTAAACCCTTTTGCGCTGTAACGCTCGGCATATCGATATAAGAAATCATAGCGCATCTGATCCAAAACAACACCCACAACCAGGCGGGGTTTGCTTTTCGGGCCTGCAAGAAGAGAGGCCGAAATACAAAGTAGAACACTCAGAAAACTTATACCTGATTTCATCTATTTATAATTGATTTGTAAAAATGAGGAATTATCAATGAATTACCTTTAAGTTTTGATTAATTTTGGCGAATTGCCTCACCTTAAAGCAAGAATACAACTATGGCGGATTTATTTGAGAAATTTACAACGAATAAAGGTTCACTCGGACAATATCAGGAAAAAGCACATGGCTATTTCGCCTTCCCTCGTTTGGAAGGTGAAATCAGTAATCGCATGATCTTTCAGGGAAAAGAACGCGTTATCTGGAGTTTAAATAATTATCTGGGTTTGGCCAATCACCCGGAAATTCGAAAAGCAGATGCGGAAGCGGCTGCGCATTGGGGACTTGCCTATCCGATGGGCGCCCGTATGATGAGCGGAAATTCAGTTTATCACGAACAACTGGAGAATGAATTGGCCGCATTTGTCGGTAAAGAAGATGCGTTTTTATTGAACTATGGCTATCAGGGTATGGCTTCCATTGTGGATAGTTTATGCAGCCGCAGAGATGTAGTCGTTTACGATGCGGAAAGTCATGCTTGTATACTCGATGGACTGCGCATGGTTCCTTCTCATAGATATGTGTTTAAACACAACGACATTGAAGATTTTGAAAAGCAAATGCTGCGTGCCACCAAAATGGTTTCTGAAACAGGTGGCGGTATCCTCGTTATCACTGAAGGCGTTTTTGGCATGGCCGGAGATCAGGGGAAATTAAAAGAAATTTGCGCCTTAAAATCTAAATATGATTTCCGCTTGCTGGTAGATGATGCGCATGGTTTTGGTACGATGGGGGCAACAGGTGCGGGTGTCGGTGAAGCACAGGGATGTCAGGATCAAATTGATGTATATTTTTCAACCTTTGCGAAAAGTATGGCTAGTATCGGTGCGTTTGTAGCAGGTACCCGTCAGGTGATTAATTATATGCGATACAATTTACGATCACAAATTTTCGCCAAGGCCCTTCCTATGCCTATCGTGATTGGGAATATCAAACGACTTGAGTTATTAAAAAATGAACCTGGATTGAGAGAACAGTTATGGAAAAATGTTCATTCCTTACAAAGCCAACTGCGCGAAAATGGCTTTGATATCGGACAAACAGATTCTCCGGTGACTCCTGTTTATATGCATGGTGGTGTGATGGAAGCTTCTCAGTTAATCATGGATATGCGTGAGAATTATAACATTTTCTGTTCTATTGTCGTTTATCCGGTCATTCCAAGAGGGCATATTATTTTGCGTTTGATTCCGACTTCCGTTCATAACGAACAGGACATCAAAGAAACCATCGATGCATTTAAAGCGGTCAAACATAAATTAGAAAATAAACTTTATCCTGCCGAAATACCTATGATGGGATAATGAAATAAATCAACAGGAAGCTGTCCAAACGGGCAGCTTTTTTTATTGCCTGGGAATCGCTTGTTGATTCACCCCAATCACCCCGGTTACATTGGTGATTTTATATTCAGTAAATTGTTGATTGGATTCCAGACCATCTCCGTAAATGATTTGTGTGGGCGTTGAAATCTTGACAAACTGATCGGTATAAAATTTTTGCAACTTCTCATTCCAGACCAACTCTTCGGTTTGCAACATTTCTTGTCGATCATTTTTGACAATGACACTATCACGGACCAACACATTATTATTGGATTCGAATAGTTTGCCGTATTTGGCTGTGAGTACACTCGTGGTATTCAATGAGTCATCAAAAAAGGTCACCTTTAAACCCGAAGGCATTTCAATATAAGGTGGGTCGGAGCGTTGCATATGTTTAAATACCGGTGTAAGTAACTCCGCCTTGGTATGCCCTTCCTTACTGTAATAAATTGTTACCCCTTCTGCCTTCTCACTATTCAATATACTTCGATCCAGCGCCTGATTCACTTTTTTCAAATCAGTCTGACAGGCGGACAAGTTGATGAGAAAGAGAGCCAAACAACCCGCAGTGGATCTGCTAATCATACTTACGTTTGATAAACCACTTGTCGTTAACGGTAAATCCAATGGCAAAGCGGGTATAACCTTCACGCACCAGGCCATTATTGAGGGTACCCCTTTTCCCGAATTCCAAAACGGCATTTAACTGCCCGATGCTATTATTGGTTCTTCGGATGGGATAACCCAAACCTACCGTAATTCCGCTACGAGATAATGAAGTTCCGTTTAATCGAACCAAATCCTGTCCGGTATATACACCTGCCCGAAAGGTCATGCGTTTCCAGTAATTATTCACGGAATTGATATCGGGCGTAATGGCTCCACCGAACTTAAACATAAATTGTTTGCCAAAAGAATCCGCTTGTTCATAACTGCGGAAGTTTGACCAATCAGACATGCTGAGGTCAGCACCTACCTGCCAGTAATCACCTTGCGAGAGCATCAAACCCAATGCAGCTTGCCCGGGTATTTGTATTTTCCCTTTGGCATCAACCACACTATCCACCTGAAAGTACGGATCCGTGATGTCATAACGATAAGACTCCCAGCGCATTTCTTTTTTGCTCTTAAACTTTGAGCCCCGGTATAACTCACCCCACCCTTCAAACTCATGTCCTCATCAATTTTATGGGTATACAACAGCCCTAACTGCCAGAAAAACCACCCATGACGGTGCGTGCTGAGAAGTTACTTGAATTAATATCCAAACTATCGGTAAATTCTGTAGTTGTTGAATTTTGAATGGACCCAAAATTATACCCGGTATTCAATCCTATGGAGAGCTGTTGATACTTGTAAGCTCCACCAATATATACTTTTTGTAATCCCCCACCACCAAAATAGGTGCTCAATGCATTGTCATCAATTCCAGGCAATGAGTTGTATTTCTGCATATTGTAAGCAGAACGGGTTTGTGGCAATAGTCCAAAACTGATTCCGGCATTCTTAGCAACCGGAAAACCAATATTGATATACGACAAAGTACTTGAACCGGTGCGATGCGTGCCGTTGTTATTCCGAATCGTGAAACGGCTTCCCTCAAGCCCAATTTGCAAGCTGGTCATACGGATACCGGTATACGTGGCGGGATTGATTGGATTTGCCTGAAGTGGATTGTCATCCGCTACCGCTACACCGCCCATACCTCGATTGGAAATATTTTCAGTTTGTTTGATGTTTCCTACTCCATATCTTGAATAAGGAGAGTTTTCCTGAGCGAATGACGCAAGAACCGGAAACGAAAAAATGAAAGTGAGTAAATTATTTTTGAAATTCCAGTATTGCATATAATCCTTTGAACAAAAAGTTTGAGTCAGCAAATATCTTGCTTTTCAAACGGGATTCAAAGAATGCCCCATCACCACCAGTTAAAACTGCGTTAATTCTACCATACTGCGATTCGTAACGTTCTATCATTCCATCAATTTCTGATGCAATACCCATCACAACACCACTTCTGAGCGATGTTTCGGTATCATATCCCAGCAGGCTCACATGCCCTTCTCTGGAAATGAGGGGAAGTTTATCGGTAAACTCATTCAAGGAACGCAGGCGCATTTCCAGCCCCGGCGAGATAGCACCTCCGCGGAAGGCATTATTCTTGGCCAAAAAATTATAGGTTACACATGAACCAACGGAAATCACCAAACTATCTTCACCCGGATAAAACTTACTTAAGGCTGCTACCAAAGCCAAACGATCGTGTCCCAGGGTTTCAGGGGAACCATAGGCATTCAGGAATGGTAAACGGAAGTCGTTGGAATTTAAAACGTATAAAGTGGCTTGTTTCGCGATCAGGTCTTCGATACTCTTTTCATGATTCACCACGGAGGCCAATATGACTTTCGTGGGCGAATATAAATTCAAAATCCGGGTGATTTCTTCATGAATATTCGACTGTTGCAGCATGAACTTTTCAGCCATCCGATCACCCTGAAAAAGTGCTCCTTTCCAATGGGTATTTCCAAAATCCAAACAAAGTGATACAGGCAACATATAGTTTCTTCAGGTCCCCCTCGCGAGTTCGTCGCAAATTAAAGAAGTATATTTTGATATTTCTGAATATCGGGATTATTATTTTTTCGAAATTCAAGAAATGAGATTAATCCTCCATTTTCGCGTCCGTATCATCAACAGATAATTTCCGGAAATGTCCGTTTAATTGTATTCTCTCCTTGAGTTTTTGTAACTCAACAATGGTTGGGATAATCGTTTTTAAATGGCGTTGAATATACTCCTGACGCTGATCCTCGCGCAGCAAATTCAAAAATTCATATTCCTGATCCAGACTCATTCCCACATGATGTGCAATATCGTAGGTACTGATTGTTCCGATATCCGTGGGGTACGATTTGGATACTTCCAGCAATTGATGAAAATACCTCACTTCATTCATGATCGCCTGCATCTTATGTTGAAGTCCCTGAACCTGATTATCGGGGTAGTTGACGATGGCACCACCATACATTTTTTCAGGAATTTGTTTAATGACTTCAAGTATCTTGAACACTTCCACCCCTCTGGTTCGAATATCCATATCCCCATTTTCGTGCTCTTTATCAATTTGAATAATTTCCACTGTCGTCCCCATTTCAGCCATACCATTTTTTAGCACAGCCGGAATGCCAAAATGTTTTTTCTCCTGAAAACATTCCTGTATCAGTTGTTTGTAACGCGGTTCAAAAATATGCAGGTTCAATTTTTCGTTGGGGAATACCACGATGTTGAGCGGAAAAATGGGAATAAACTTGGTCATTCGTTGTATATAAAAATTAAAAATCCGTATTCATAAAATCATCCAAATTACGTCGTTGTTGCTTGGTGGGCCTTCCCACTTTACTCAATCTTTTGCCGGTATAAAAACTGGCTGCCAATCGTTCATTGTTTTCCTTCTCCTCTTCGGGAGTCAAATCAATATAATGTTTGATGGCTTCGGAATAGGCTACTCTACTTTCAATAATTCCAATTACTTGTATCATTCTTTTTCCGGCTTCCGTTTTTATTTCATACGTTTCGTTGAGCAAAACAGGTTTGGATGCCTTCACCTTTTCCCCTTTCAGTTTTACCTGACCGCTGTCGCAAGCGGCTGCAGCCAGAGTGCGGGTTTTAAATTGCCGAATCGACCATAAATACTTATCTATCCGAACCTTAAGCATGATGTTGGCTTTTTCGATGATCAATAAAGCGGACTACTTTACGTGCGCCTGGCGGAAACTGCAATTGCTGCATTTCTGCACTGGAAATATAATGCAATTCAGGAATTACTCTTAATCGTGACTGCAAAAAGGCCACCAAAGTTTTTTCGCATTCATCAACGGGCAAATGGGTATTTAAATGAATCACCATTTCATCCATTCCATAAGCATTGTCTTTCACTTCCACCACATAGTCCTTAATCACATTCGATTGATTCAAAATCTCAAAAACTGCAGGCGGATACAAGGTCGTTCCTTTGTATTTGATCATTTGTTTTTTTCGCCCCTTCACAGGACTTAAACGATAACTTGTTCGACCACAAGTGCAAGGAGCTGAATCCAGCTTACAAATATCTCCGGTGCGGTATCGGAAAAGTGGCATAGCCTCAACACCAATGTGTGAAATGCACACTTCACCATATTCGCCATTAGATACCTGCTGCCCCTGTTCATCAATGATTTCAACAAGCAGCAAATCAGGATGATGATGCATGCCTTGGCCTTTTGAACACTCCGTAAATGCGGTCTGCATTTCGGTGGAGGCATATGTTCCGAATAACTGAATATTCCAGTCAGAAACAATGGCCTGTCCTAAACTATTCAGCATTTGTTGATCGTCACGAATGGGTTCACCAATACACAAAATTTTACGCACAGCCAATTGATTCAAATCGATTCCTTTTTCAAGGGCATATTCTTTAATCTTCATCACAAATGAAGGAACAGCTACCCAAATGGTGGAGCCTAATCGTTCCGAAATTTCAAGCTGCATCGATGGTAGTGACGGCCCTGTGCGTATTGTGGTAGCGCCGCACATCATGGCCCCCTGATAATAGGCCATCCCTGCCATAAACTGTCGATCGAGGGTGAGCATGAGTTGAATCACATCATCCTGTTGAACATCCATATAGGCGAAAGAAAGGGCTTCATTCCAGGCCAATCGTTCAATATCCTTTTTACTCAGGGCCACGGTAACCGGTTTTCCCAAGGTTCCACTACTGGCGGTATATTCTGCAATGTCTTCAATCGGTACGCAAAAGAAATCCGGATTGTATAATTGTATATCTTCCTTTTCTGTGAGCGGATAAGCATTTAAATCGCTCAAACGCTGAATATTCCCGCCATTCAATCCGGCCTCTTTCAGTTTTTTTTGATAATAAGGCGAATGGGTCAACAAATAATCCAGGGTTTTCCTGACCCCTTCCACCTGAGTCCTTTCCTGTTCTTCAGGCCTGGCATATTCTATTTTCGGATTCAGCTCCATTATCTTTCAGATTCAATCACAACATATGCCACTGCATATTGGGTTGTGTGTGAAATACTCACATGTATATGTTTATATTGACGTTGCTCAAATAAGTCTGCTTCGCGACCACTCAATACAATAAAAGGTTTTCCATTCACTTCATTTTTAGTACCAATACAGCTCAGTTTATGATTGCCGATAAAATCCACTCCTGCTGCCTTCAAATAAGCTTCTTTTACCGCCCAACGCGCCGCATAATGAATTGCAGGAACTTTTTGCCGGGAGCAATAAGCGATTTCTTCTTCCGAAAAACATGTTTCAGAAAATCATCCCCCTTTTGAAGTTTAGAAGCTACTCTGTCCACTTCTACAATATCCGTTCCGATGCCTGCAATCACGGTATTCATTTTTCAATTCAAATATAGTACAATCAATCCAGCTGAGTAAAAGCCTTCAGGTTGTCCTTGATACGCTCCAGATATTTCATTTTGTAATAATAATCTTTGAGCAAAGCCGGGTTCAATACATCCAAATTCCATTGGGGTAGATCCAGATAAGGTTGAATAGGCATACGAAGGTTCTCTTCTGTTTCATTCAATTGATTCAATAATACCTGATATTGAGTTTGATCGCCCTCCGTTTCTAAGAACATTAATTGTTCATTGAATTCCATCATATCCATCAAAAAGTCAGGTGCAAGGGTATACTTTTCATCCTCCTCTATAATACCCAGTTGACGCAATAAATAAGCAAGCCGCAGCATGGGTGTTTGTAGTACCTGACGGCCTTCATTGATGAGACTGCTCATTTGCAAAGCTTCTTCCCGCGCCGCTTCCTCAGCCAGCCCAAAATGATCCGGATGAAATTGCCGACTCAGTTGATAATATTTTTTTTGAATCTGCTCCCGATCTATTTGCATACTCGGTACGATTCCATAGAGTTCGAAATAATCCATTTATCTTTACCCCTTAATTTGATGCAATGATACGAATTGGGATTGTAAGAGAGGGTAAAATTCCGCAAGATAACAGGGTGCCATTTTCACCCAAACAATGTAAAGAAATTCAGGATAAAAATCCGGGACTTCAATTTTTTGTCCAACCTTCACCCAATCGCTGTTTCAGCAACGAAGAGTATCAGAATCAAGGTATCACCCTGCAGGAAGATTTACAGGATTGTGATATTCTTTTTGGGGTTAAAGAAGCGAAGAGTGAAAGCCTCATTCCGGGCAAAACCTACCTTTTCTTCTCCCATACCAAAAAAGCCCAGGCTCATAACAAAGAACTCATGCGTGCCCTGATTGATCGGAAAATCCGACTCATCGATTACGAATGCCTGACCCATGATGATGGTCATCGTATTGTTGGGTTTGGATATTGGGCTGGAGTAGTGGGTGCACACAATGGTTTATTAACTTATGGTAAGAAGTTTGGATTATATCATTTACCCCCTGTGCATACGTTAAAAAATTTCCTCGAGTTGAAAGAAAGTTATGAGAACTTTTTTCTGCCCAATATCAAAATTGTTGTTACAGGTTCCGGACGGGTTTCCACCGGTGTTTTGGATATCTTGCAATACCTCGATATCACAGAAGTCAGCCCTGAAGATTTTTTACAAAAACACTACGACTATCCGGTATTCACCCATTTAAAAGGCAAAGATTTATATGGTCGCATGGATGATAGCTCTTATGACCGTGATGATTTCCATGCGCATCCGCAAGAATATTGTTGTTTGTTTTTACAGTATGCAAAAGTGGCTGACATCCTCATGAATGGCATCTATTGGGATAAACAAATTCCTCGTTTATTTGAATTAAAAGATATCCAAGCTACGAACTTTAAATTACCGGTTATTGCCGATATCACTTGCGATGAAGATGGATCTGTACCTTGTAATGTTGGGTCTTCTACCATTGCCGATCCGGTTTATGGTTTCAACCGAAAAAGTTTAAGTCGATGCGATGCATTTTTACCCGGCAACGAAAGCCTCGATATCATGGCAGTAGATAATTTACCGAACGAACTGCCCAGAGATGCTTCGAAGTATTTTGGTGGATTTCTACAAACCTATATTCTACCGGATTTAATATCAGGTGAAAATACCGCTGTCCTCGAAAGAGCCACAATTACCGTCAACGGAACCTTGGGGCCCTTTTATCAATACCTCAAAGACTACGCAGGACTTTAAGCCGTCCAAGTATTTTTTATAAATCCAGCCCAAACTTCTTCCCATGTTCAATTGCCTCGTCGTATCCGGCATCGGTATGTCGTAAAACGCCCATAGCAGGATCATTGTGCAAAACTCTTCTCAATCGGGCTTCGGCATCAGCAGTACCATCTGCCACAATCACCATACCGGCATGCAAACTATAACCCATGCCTACACCACCGCCATGATGAAAAAGATACCCAACTGGCACCACCGGCAGTATTAATCAGCGCATTTAAAATAGGCCAATCTGCAACTGCATCACTGCCATCTTTCATGGCTTCCGTTTCACGATTTGGTGAGGCCACACTACCACAATCTAAATGATCGCGGCCGATAACGATTGGTGCTTTTAATTCACCCGAACGAACCATTTCATTAAACATCAAACCTGCTTTTTCGCGCTCTCCCATGCCCAACCAACAAATGCGTGCAGGCAAACCTTGAAACGCAATTTTTTCTTTGGCCATATTCAACCAACGAATCAATCCCTTGTTTTCAGGAAACAATTTTTTCAGGGCTTCATCTGTTTTATAAATAGCTTTCCCTTCGCAAAAAGCGGACGAATATAGGCGGGTACAAAACCGGAAAATCAAAGGCATTCTCTACACCTCGTTTGTCTTTTGCTTGTCCGCGCAAATTATTCCCATAATCAAATGTAATGGCTCCACGTTGCTGCAAAGCCAACATTAATCGCACATGTTTGGCCATGGTATCCAAGCTGAGTTTACAATACGTGTCAGGATCTTTTTCGCGCATGATAGCTGCCTCTTCCACACTCATGCCCTCTGGAAAATATCCCACCAACTCATCATGAGCTGATGTTTGATCCGTCAGGGTATCCGGGGTAATTTCACGATCCAGCAATCGTTGTAATAAATCCACTGCATTGGAAACCACTCCAATTGAAATCGCCTTCCCTTCGGCCTTGGCTTTTAAGGCTTCATCAATGGCCTCGTCAATATCTTCATACATTAAATCGATATAACGGGTATCAATTCTTTTCTGAATTCGCCAGGCTTCCACATCGGCTGCCAAACAAACGCCCTCATTCATGGTGATTGCCAGTGGTTGAGCACCACCCATACCACCCAAACCGGCGGTTACATTTAAGGTGCCTTTTAAACTTCCTTGAAAATGTTTTTCAGCCAAACTCAGATAGGTTTCATAGGTACCTTGTACAATGCCCTGAGAGCCGATATATATCCAGGAACCAGCGGTCATTTGTCCATACATCATCAAACCCTTCGCTTCCAGTTCCCGAAAATGTGTCCAATTTGCCCAATGGCCCACCAAATTACTATTGGCAATAATGACACGCGGTGCATCTTTATGGCTGCGTAAAACCCCTACCGGTTTCCCACTTTGTACAAGCAAGGTTTCATCCTCTTCTAGATTACGGAGGAGTTCTAAAATTTTTTCAAAACTCTCCCAATTTCGGGCCGCCTTACCCAAACCACCGTAAACAATTAATTCATCCGGCCGCTCAGCGACTTCCGGATCTAGATTATTCTGTATCATCCGATAGGCAGCCTCACTGACCCAATTCTTACAATGCAATTTGTTTCCGGTTGGTGATTGTATCACACGATGTGTTACTTCAGACATGTTCGAAATTTTAGAAGGGCAAAAGTACAGCGCAACACAGAGATTCCCTACGAATCAAATCCTTTTTCAATCACTTCTTTCTATGTTCGGTTGTTGAGTATTTTTTTTGGAGCACATCCCTATGCCTTGCTTTCATATGAGCTCCCGCTTTCCGCCTGTGCATGGCACTTGGCTGCAATCGGGGCTATGAAACATATTTGGCCTTCACAATGAGTCCGACTAATATTTCATTTTCAATTCAGCGGTATGATGTTGTTGGATTAGGACACACTGGCCTAAGCGATCATGGCCTCATACATTTCCCGTTTCACTTGTTCGAGTGGAATATCCGTTTGAAGTTTGCCATCATGGGCCATCGAAATTCGTCCAGTTTCTTCAGATACCACCACCACCAATACATCCGAATGTTCAGTAGCACCTACAGCCGATCGATGGCGCAATCCAATATGGCCCGGCAAATCGTTGCTGTCGCTAATCGGTAATACCACGCCCGCAGCAATTAGGTTATCTTTATCAATGAGCACTGCACCATCATGTAAAGGACTGCTTTTGGCAAAAATACTTTCCAACAATTTTGCACTTACAACCCCATTCACCATCTTTCCGGTATTGGTATCAAACTCATACGATTCGCTTTTCACAATCACAATAATGGCTCCAATTCGTTTTTCCTGAAAATGTTTCAAGGCATCTGAAATTTCATTAATCACTTCTTCTTCAACTATGTATTTATTCAGCGTATTGGACTGAAACAAACGGGATACAAAACCCGATTTACCCAATGCCGAACGACGCCCCAAGGCCACTAAAATTTTCGGATCTCCGGCTGAAACACCACAATTAAACTAATTAATCCTATACTCACCAATCGATCGAGTATTTCGCTCATCAGCGGCATATTCAATCTGTTCACAATCACCCAAATGATATAGATGGATAAGGCTCCGATAAAAATATTAAATGCGATACTTCCTTTCAAGGCGCGGAATAACTGAACGATAATCAGAAGAACCAACATCAAATCAAAAATCTGTATGGCGGTTAAATCACGGAAGTATTGAAAAATATCTGCCTGCATGGGCCGCAAATATAGTATTTTTACCGCCATAGGATGTCAACAGTTATTTCCATAGAAAAGCTCAGTAAAGATTACTTTTAGGTCAACAAAGGGTTTCTGTATTAAAGTCCCTCGACCTCTATATTCAACAAAATGAATATGTTGCTCTCATGGGGCCTTCCGGTTCAGGCAAGTCCACTTTAATGAATATCATTGGATGTCTGGATACACCCACAAGTGGAAAATATATTCTCAATGGTCATGAGGTGAGTGCGCTGCGCGACAATGAACTGGCCACCATCCGGAATAAGGAAATTGGTTTTGTATTTCAACAATTTAATTTGCTGCCCCGACTCAATGCCCTTGAAAATGTTGCGCTTCCTTTGGTTTATTCCGGAATACCCAAAAAAGAAAGAGAAGAAAGAAGCAGGGCTGTATTAAAAAAAGTAAATCTAGATGACCGATGGCATCATAAACCCAATCAGCTTTCGGGTGGACAATGTCAGCGTGTAGCTATTGCACGTGCTTTGGTAAACAACCCTTCTATTATCTTAGCGGACGAACCTACCGGCAACCTGGACTCCAATACATCGAAAGAAATCATGGATATTTTCGGTGAAATACATGCATCCGGCAATACGGTTGTTTTGGTTACACACGAAGAAGATATTGCCCGACATGCTTTGCGTATTATTCGTTTACGCGATGGACGTATTGATGATCAAAGCGCAGATTCCAAACCGGCGATAGATAATTCACCTTTGGTATAAAGGCAGAAATAAAATTGTTTTTATCGATCTTGATATAAGGCTTGTAAAGTAAAATAAGCCTTCTTTTTTTCGCCGTAGTAATCAATCACACTCCAGCTACAAACCGGCCAGCAATCATTGAATTGCCAGAGCAATGAACCCATACATCGACCGTTCGATTGGAGTTGTGCTTCTACGGCTGTTTTTACGGCACGATGTTGAATTTCCTGAGTCGCATCTGCAAAAGCACGAAAAGAATTCGGTTTTAATTTTTCCTGTTGAATATATGCACTCAGGGTTTTATAACCGGTAGGATGTTTTTGATGAGCCTTCATCACCGCAGATGCCGTATCCCAATCCTCCGGTATTGAAAATTTGCTGATACTTTTCCAATTCGGCATCGCCTGCATGCCATATTCTGACATAAAGCGGGGGACTTTTTCTCGCATAATGCCAATAGGCTTGATGCCCCACCACAATCCCCAAAATGACTATCACCATGGGTCATACTTTTTTCACGTCCCCAACCATATAAAGGCGAGGTGCTGATATAGGCTCTTCCCGAATCATATTGCCTCACCAACTCAGGTAGGACTTCATGAAAAAGTGTGGCATACTCCTTCCACAATCTCATTGAATCGTTTGCAGAAATTTCAAATTGTTTTTGCCAGCCCCAGTTGTTCCAGGCTTCATCGATTTCATTATTTCCACACCAAAGCACGATACAAGGATGTTTCCTCAAACGTAAAATTTGTTGTTTGGCTTCTTCCTTTACATTTTGGAGAAAATCCGGATCACCGGGATACATGGCGCCTGCAAACATAAAATCTTGCCAAACATAAATGCCTAATGAGTCACACAATGTATAAAAATCATCATCTTCATAAATTCCACCGCCCCAAACTCGCAACATATTAAAATGCGCTTCTTTGGCCGCGATCAGTAATTGTCTGTAGCGATTTTTTGTGATGCGTGGTAAAAATACATCTGCAGGTACCCAATTGGCCCCTTTCATAAAGGTAGCTTGGCCATTTACGGTAAAATAAAACTTTGTCCAATGCTATCTGCTGATTGAATCAACTTTACATCAGCATATTTTTTGCTTCTTCATATTTTGAAGTGGATTCACTGCTGAGATACACTTTCTTCCAAATTCCGCATGTCGGTAATTGTGGCGCCAATCCCATCCAAAATGATATTGCGCTTTTCGTAAATAATGCCGATTGTTTTCACAGGGTCTTTTTACATCCGATTGTTTGGCGAGCGAATCAGCAATACGCAAGGGGCTAAAAAAACGGATTAAAATTTGATTGTTGCCCGGCTTCAACCCAATAGCCTCAAATCGCCATTGTCGAAACATATTATTTACACGGCCTAGAAATTGTTCATTTAAATACACATCCGCATAAGTATCCAAGCCATCAAACACGATATACTTCTTTTGATTCGGATTAAAATTGGAACTCAGGAAAAACTCTTTTTTATATTCCCAATTCTTTTCGCTGATCCAAAGTAATTGCGAAGCCCGATCCCGAAAAAAAGGATCTTCAATTTGTTGAGTCCTCATCAAATCGGTATGTATAGTACCCGGAACTGATGCTTTGAACCATTTGCCTGCATTCACTTCTCGAAACATCCATCCTTCATTGAGGGACATATTATTTTGTGCAAATACCCCTAAATTGGTCAGCATGAGCATGACTAAAAAAAAGCAACGCATCATTCGTGACAGTTTTCTAAGATATTTAAAAGGCTTTGAATCTCCTCTTCATCGACGCCGGTAAATACAGGTTCTTCATGCATATCTGTGGGATTAAAAAAAGTCGTGTGCCCCGATGTGCGCTTTCTGGCGGCAGTATGATATTCTTTGGCTCCACACATGGCATGAATTTTTTGAATATTATGACTGTTCACACCACTGCCCGGCATAATGCTTATTCGATCCTGATATTTTTGAATCCATTCTTTTAAACGTTGCATACCTTGAGGTACTGTCGGAAAACCTCCACTGCTGAGGATTCGTTTACAACCCAAATCAAGGATACATTCAATGGCACTATCCGCATCTAAGCATCGGTCAAATGCACGATGAAAAGTAACCTCCATGCCTTCACAAAGTCGCATCAACGCCTGCATATTAGGATAGTCCACTTCTCCGCGTGAATTTAGTCCTCCCAATACCACACCCGGGAATCCGAGTGATTGGCAATACTCCAGGTCCCATTTCATCGCATCCCACTCTTGCTGGCTGTAAACAAAATGTCCTCCTCTTGGACGAATAATCGGGAAGACAGGAATTTGTATTTCCTGTCTAATGGCTTTTAATGTACCCGGCGAAGGAGTTGTACCACCTTCATGGGCATTATCGCATAATTCGATGCGATGGGCTCCAGCCGCCGCCGCCGCTCTAGCAGCATGAAGGTTAAACGCAGCGATTTCGAGCAAACATGGCATAAGACTATTTTAAATCGCTTGAAAAAATGGATTCGGCTTGAATGACGTATTCCGCTTCAGCATCTCTGACGGCCATGCTAAACTCAGGTAACATGCTATAACACCCTACTTCACCTGCTTTGTTCAAAGCAATAAAACCAATTTGTGTTTTGCGGGCATAGTCCTCACCTTTCAATTCAATTAAACGTTCCAAGGCTATTCGACAGGCCTCTTTCGGTTCATAACCTTGTCGCATCATTTCCACGATGGTATGGGCGCCACAAATACGCACTACATCTTCGCCAACTCCTGTTGCGGTTGCAGCACCAATTCGGTTGTTCACGTATAATCCGGCACCTATAATTGAAGAATCTCCAACCCTTCCATGTATTTTATAAGCCATTCCGCTGGTTGAGCAGGCGCCACTGATCCTTTGTTCAGCATCAATGGCCAGCATGCCAATGGTGTCATGATTTTCACGAATTCGTTTTTCTATTTCACGAATACTTTGTAAGGGGTCGTAATTAGATTTCTTCAGCCAGCTTTCCCACAAAGCCTTTGATTTTTCGGTAAGTAAATTCTCTTTTTGAAAACCTTTCTCCAATGCAAACTTTAGCGCTCCTTCTCCAACCAATTGTACATGGGGTGTTTCCTCCATCACTTTTCTGGCAACACTAATAGGATGTTTAATTTGTTCTAGTCCCATTACTGCACCAATATTTCCCAGATGATCCATGATACAAGCGTCTAAGGTCACTGCTCCATCCCGGTCAGGTAATCCTCCATATCCGACACTATTATCATCCGGATCAGATTCGGGTACCATAACGCCCTGATGAACCGCTTCAAGTGCGTTTTGACCATTTGACAAAGCACGCCAGGCTTCCGCATTGGCTTTAACATTCGGCGCCCAGGTGCTGATGACCACCGGACCAATAAAAGAAGCGGAACTTGCCTGCATCAGTTGTGGGGCAAAAAGTGCCGGGCTTGCTGACCCTAACACTTTTAAAAATTTTCTTCGTTGCATATTTATGTGAGGAATAAAGATAATAGAAACCCTGATTTCGCCAAACGAAATATGAGAATCACTCAAGATGAAAGTGCTAAATTTAAAAAAGCTACCCAAAGGTAGCTTTCAAATATTTTGTTTATTTCAGTTATGCGTTTGTTGGTACCGTTTGCCGACCCATGATACGGCCTGTTTTCATCAAGCCATCATAATGACGCATCAGTAATTGACTTTCTACTTGTTGTAAAGTATCTAATACCACGCCCACCATGATCAACATGGATGTACCTCCATAAAAACTGGCGAATCCACTTGTTACATTCATTTGACCAGCTAAACCCGGGAAGAATACCAATCAAGGCGAGGAAAATTGCTCCGGGAAGAGTAATACGATCCATAATTGCGCCGATATAACTGGCGGTATCTTCACCCGGCTTAATTCCTGGAATAAAACCGTTATTCCTTTTTAAATCTTCAGCCATTTGATTCGGGTTAAAAATCAATGCAGTGTATAAATAGGTGAATGCAATAACCAAAACAGCATAAACCACATTATACCACAATGAACCCGGGTCGCTTAAGTTCTTTGCAAAACCCTGAGCGGTTTCACTATTGCCAAAACCAGCAAGTGTTGAAGGAATAAATAACATGGCCTGGGCAAAGATGATTGGCATTACACCTGCACTATTAACTTTAATTGGAATAAAGTCACGAGCACCGCTCAAATCTTTTGCTGAAGTCGCTCCAACAATTCGACGAGCATAGTTTAAAGGAATACGACGTGTACCTTGAACCAACAAAATAATTGCCATGATAATTACCACCATTAATGCAATTTCAATGAGGAAAATAAGTAAACCACCACCAGCGCCTTGAGTCTTGGATTGGAATTCCTGTAAAATAGAATGTGGTAAACGGGCAATGATTCCAGCAGTGATGATTAATGAGGTACCATTTCCAATTCCTTTATCAGTAATTTTTTCACCCAACCACATCACAAACGGCAATTTGAGCAAGCTGCATGGCGATACTTGCCGAGATGTAAGGCATAATACCCAATGCAAAGATAGATGCATTGTTAAAGGCACCTCCTGCAAACATGTTAAATAAACCGAGCAGACCACTTTGGTTGCTTCCGGTTTGTAAATCATTTGGATTGATTCCCGGTAATACCACATGGCATCCGACACGATAAATCAATAATAAGGTCAGGGTAAAGATGATTCGGTTTCTGAGTTCATCAATACTCCAGATATTTTTTAAAGTCTCAATAAATTTTTTCATTCTGCTTCGTTGTTCGCAATTTGAGGCTGCAATTTAAATTTAAATCTCGCTAATTTCAAACTTAATTTTTCTGAGTCCGGAAGGCCTTTATCAGACGAAAAAGACCCCTGAGGGTCTTGTCGTTTAAACCAGTTCGATACTTCCACCAGCTGCTTCAATAGCTTTCTTGGCGGTTTCGCTTACGGCATTTACTTTGAAAGTTAACTTGGTTTTTACTTCCCCTTTTCCGAGAATTTTAATGAGGTCGGTACGATTAATCAAACCAGTCACATACAATGTTTCCGGGCTAATTTCGCTAAGTTCGTAACGTTCAGCGATCGCATCCAATTGACCTACATTCAATACTTTATAAGAAATACGGTTAATATTTTTGAAACCACGTTTTGGCAATCGGCGATGGATAGGCATCTGTCCGCCTTCGCTACCACGACGGTAATTGTAACCTGCGCGAGCTTGAGCACCTTTATTACCACGTGTTGAGGTCCCACCTTTTCCGGAGGAGTTACCACGACCCAGTCTCTTCTTTGGGCGATGCGTTGCGCCTTCAGCAGGCTTTAATGTATGTAAATTCATAGCAATTTTTATTTTGCGGTTTTAACTAAATGTTCAACTTTCTTCACCATTCCGAGGATTTGAGGAGTATCCTCATGTTCTACGGTTTGATTTACCTTTTTCAAGCCCAGGGCTTTCAAGGTCGCCTTCTGACGATTGGTACGATCGATGGCACTTTTTACTTGTGTAATTTTAATCTTGCTCATGTTCCTTTTAATTATGTGGGTGAGTCAATCTATCTCCGGATGATTAACCGTTGAATACTTTTTTCAATCCGATGTTACGATCACGGGCCACCTGGATAGGTTCTCTCATTTGAGCCAAAGCAGCAATTGTTGCTTTAACCACATTATGTGGATTAGCTGATCCCAGCGATTTAGCCAATACGTCTGTAACACCTGCGCTTTCCAATACGGCACGCATACTACCTCCGGCGATTACACCCGTACCATGTGAAGCAGGCTTCAGGATGACTTTGGCTGCTCCGGTTTTCGCAAAAATCTCGTGAGGTACGGTACCATGTAAAATCGGCACTTTCACCAGATTCTTTTTGGCATCATCGATTCCTTTTTGGATAGCCATTTGTACTTCCTTGGCTTTACCCAAGCCCTGACCAATTACGCCATTGCCATTACCCACGACAACCAGTGCAGAGAAGCTGAAAGTACGTCCGCCCTTAGTGGTTTTTACCACACGGTTAACGGAAACTACTTTTTCTTGCAGTTCGATTTCTCCTGATTTTACGCGATTTGTTTCTGATTTAGACATCTTTTAATTATTTGAATGTTCAATACCAAATGTTGAATCCGGTGATTGTAATTTTTTGTTTAGAAATTAAGTCCTCCTTCACGGGCACCATCTGCAACAGCTTTTACACGTCCGTGGTACAAATATCCTCCACGATCAAACACGACGTTTTGAATACCTTTTGATTTTGCAATTTCCGCCAAGGCCAAACCGATAGCTTTTGACTTTTCGGTTTTATTTCCAGTTGTGGCAAAGTTCTTATTGCGAGAGTTAGCAGCTGCAAGCGTTACACCATTCACATCATCGATCAATTGAACGTAGATATTGGTATTGCTTCTGAAAACAGACAAACGTGGGCGCTCAGCTGTTCCACTGATTTTGCTGCGAATTCTCCACTTTAATTTTTGCCTTCTGATGACTTTTGAATCCATATGATTTTATTTTTAGGAGAATGACTATTAACCATTCCCGGAATTTACAATGATTATTTACCTGCTGATTTACCGGCTTTACGACGGATGTATTCACCAACATATTTCACCCCTTTACCTTTGTACGGTTCAGGTTTACGTAAACTACGAATTTTAGCAGCAACCTGTCCGAGCAACTGTTTGTCGCTTCCTGTTAAAGTAATAACCGGATTAGCTCCTTTTTCGGTCAATGTTTCGAGGCTTAATTCTTTTGGAATTTCGAAAATGATATTGTGTGAATATCCCAAAGCCAAATCCAAAACATTTCCCGTGTTGGTGGCTTTATAACCTACCCCAACTAATTCAAGTTTCTTGGAGAAACCATCGGTTACACCCTTCACCATATTGGCGATGATGGAACGATACAAACCGTGCATCGCGCGATGACGAATTTGATCAGTTGGACGGCTCACTTCAACCTGATTATCTTTCACTTCAACCTTGATATCACGATCGAGGTTCTGGGTGAGTTCACCTTTAGGGCCTTTAACTTTTACCTCATTATTGCTTCCTACAGTCAGGCTCACACCTGCTGGCAATTCTATGGGTTTTTTCCTATTCTAGACATGTCTTTATTTTTTAATACTGAACAGTATAAACTTTTGATTAGTAAATGTGGCAGAGAACTTCACCACCTACATTATTGGCTTTCGCTTCTTTATCGGTCATCACACCTTTAGAAGTGGACAAGATGGCGATACCCAAGCCGCTTTGCACCCTGCGAATTTCGTTGGGTTTGGCGTACTGACGTAAACCCGGACGGCTAACGCGCTCTAAACCACGGATGGCCGGAACTTTGGTATTCACATCATACTTCAATGCGATTTTGATGATACCTTGTTTATTATCTTCTTCAAATTTGTATTTCAAGATATACCCTTTATCATAAAGGATTTCTGTCATACGTTTTTTCAGATTCGAAGCCGGAATGTCTACGATGCGATGTCCGGCCATTTGAGCATTTCTGATTCGGGTCAGAAAATCTGCTATTGGATCTGTTACCATTTTTACTTCAGTTTTTATTTATCCGATCGTGCGATCAGTTTATTAAAATTAATTTGTTTACCAACTGGCTTTTCTTACACCAGGAATCAGTCCATTCAGGGCCATCTCACGGAACATAATCCGGGAAAGACCAAAATGACGCATATAACCTCTGCCACGACCGGTCAGTTGACAACGATTTTTAAGTCGTACCGGAGAAGAATTTTTAGGCAATTTATCCAATGCCTGATAATCACCGGCTTCCTTTAAGGCTTTACGCGTTTCGGCGTATTGAGCGACCATTCTTTCGCGTTTGCGCTGACGGGCTTTGATTGATTGTTTAGCCATATTGGTATTAGTTATTTTTTACGTTTAAGTTTTTAAATGGCATACCTAATTCACGGAGTAATTCGTAGGCCTCTTCATTTGTTTTCGCAGTTGTTACGAAAGTGATATCCATACCGGTGATACGTGGTAACTTATCGATATCGATTTCAGGGAAAATGATTTGTTCAGTGATTCCCAAGGTATAATTTCCACGCCCGTCGAATGATTTGTCATTGACTCCTTTGAAGTCACGTACCCTTGGGAGGGAGACGGCCACAAAGCGATCCAGGAAATCATACATATTTTTACCGCGTAAGGTAACACGTGTTCCAATCGGCATATTCTTACGAAGTTTAAAGTTGGAGATATCCTTCTTTGACATCGTTGGTACTGCCTTCTGACCCGTGATATTGGTCATTTCATCCACAGCATTGTCGATCAGTTTTTGTCTGCAACAGATCCTTTAACACCTTGATTCAAACAAATTTTGAGCAGGCGTGGACACTGCATTACCGTTTATAACCAAATTTTTTCATCAATGCAGGTACCACTTCTTGCTGGTACTTGGTCTGCATACGCGGAATGTAAGTTGTTGTGCTCATTATTTAATTACCTCCCCTGATTTTTTAGAAATACGAATGGCTTTGCCGTCCTTTCTTTCACGACGGATTTTTGTTGCTGCCTTTGCTTTGGCATCCCAGAGCATCACATTGGACAAAGCAATTGGGGCTTCTTCCTTCACGATGGTTCCCTGCGGATTTTGAGCATTGGGCTTCTTGTGTTTGGTCTTGATGTTGATACCCTCTACCAATACACGCGGACTGGTTTCGTCAGGATACACTGCCAACACCTGGCGTGGATTATTTCGGTCCTTACCTGAACCTGAAATCACGACAACCTGATCACCTTTCTTGATAGAATATTTGGGTTTGAATCTCGTCTTCACTTGTTTATCTTTTATTGGTTACAGCACTTCAGGTGCCAATGAAATAATTTTCATGTATCCTTTATCACGCAGTTCACGGGCAACTGGTCCAAAGATACGTGTACCACGCGGATCATCAGCTGCATTCAGGATAACCACTGCATTGTCGTCGAAGCTGATGTAAGAACCATCTTTACGACGCAATTTATTTTTGGTACGAACGATTACCGCTTTGGCAACTGTACCTTTTTTGATACCGCCACCAGGCATAGCATCTTTTACAGTTACCACAATTTTGTCGCCGATATGCGCATAGTCCTGTCCGGAATTACCCAGTACGCGGATACATAGAACTTCTTTGGCTCCGCTATTGTCAGCTACGTTTAATCTGCTTTCTTGTTGTATCATTTTATTTTCCTTTTAAAATCGACGTTTCCTTTCAGATTCATCCATTTGTTTTTTTGTTTGTTTTCTTCAGGTCTGACCTGAGGAATTTGAATATTACTTCACTTTCTCAACCACTTCTACCAATCTCCAGCATTTATTTTTGCTCAGAGGGCGGGTTTCCATGATTCGAACGATATCCCCGATAGAACACTCGTTCTTTTCGTCATGAGCCATGAACTTGGTTGTTTTTTTGAGGAACTTTCCGTAGATCGGGTGTTTTACTTTACGCTCAACTGAAACCGTGATGGTTTTTTCCATCTTATTGCTGGTTACCAGACCAATACGGGTTTTACGACGTCCTCTTAAATTTGTTACTTCTGCCATTTTACAGTTTTTTATAAATTAGAATCCAAGTTGTTTTCTGCGTTGCGCGGTTTTTAAACGGGCAATTTCTCTACGAAGGATACGAATACCCATTGGATTGTCGATTGGAGTGATTGCATGGCTGAAGGTCATTTTTTTCAAACGAAGTTCAGCGTCCTGTATATTATTCCGGATATCTTCAACGCTTAATGCATTCAGATCCTGAGTATTTGATGTTTTTGATTTTGCAGCCATTTCTGTTATTTTAAATGATTATGCTTCGTGGTAATCTCTGCGTACAACCAATTTGGTGGCAACAGGTAATTTTTGAGCAGCCAATGCCAAGGCACCTTTAGCCACTTCCAGTGAAACACCGGAGATTTCGAACATGATACGACCGGGTTTTACGACTGCTGCGTAAAATTCCAAGTTACCTTTACCTTTACCCATACGTACTTCGGCCGGCTTACGAGTGATTGGTTTATCAGGGAAAATTCTGATCCAAACTGAACCTTCACGTTTCATATGACGGGTCATTGCCTGACGGGCAGATTCAATTTGACGGTTTGTGATCCACTTGGGTTCCAGCGACTTCAGTCCGAATGTACCAAATGCCAGGGTTGCTCCTCTCTTCGCATCACCTTTGATTCTTCCCTTATGGGCCTTTCTGTGTTTCGTTCTTTTTGGTTGTAACATGATCTGTTATATAATTACAGTGTTTTACAATAATGTTTATTTGCTTTTGCGATTACCACCGCCACCAGTTCTACCACCACCACGACGGTCATCTCTGCGTTCGCCACCGAAACCACCGCCTGTTCTTTCGAAGCTTGGTCGTTTATCGTTACCGGCAATGATATTTGGATTCAAATCACGTTTGGCCAAAACCTCCCCTTTACAAATCCATACTTTGATACCAATTTTACCATAAACTGTTAAGGCAAATACGTTTGCATAATCGATATCCATACGGAATGTGTGCAATGGGGTACGGCCTTGTTTCATTTCTTCACTACGGGCAATTTCAGCGCCACCCAAACGACCACCAACTTTTACCTTGATTCCTTCAGCACCCATACGCATGGTATTCTGAATAGCCATTTTTACGGCACGTTTGAAATTTACACGTCCTTCGATTTGTTTTGCAATAGAGTCAGCAACAATTTGTGCATCCAATTCCGGACGACGAATTTCAAGAATATTGATTTGTACGTCTTCCTTACCAGTCAATTTTTCAATTCCTCTTTGATGCGATCTACTTCCTGACCACCTTTACCGATGATGATACCCGGACGCGACGTGTGAATTGTTACGATGAGTTTACCCAACATACGTTCGATCACTATTTTGGCGATGCCTCCTTTATTGATACGTGCGTTGAGGTAGTTTCGGATTTTATTATCTTCAATCAGCTTACCGGCATAGTCTTTTTTGCTACCATACCAACTGCTGTCCCATCCGCGGACAATTCCTAATCTACTTGCTATCGGATTTGTTTTTTGACCCATTTGCTTAGTTATTTTCACCAGCGAGTGTATTCACTTGCTGTTGTATTAATTATTTTGTTTTTGATCGACAATTAATGTTACGTGGTTGCTGCGTTTCAGTTTGCGATAAGCGCGTCCCTGAGGAGCAGGCATCATACGTTTGATGGTACGGGCTCCATCCACGAAGATGGTTTTCACCACCAAACCACTCATATCTGCGCCTTCATTTTTGATTTTCCAATTCGCCACTGCACTGAGGAGTAATTTTTCCAAAGGCACTGATGAATGTTGGGCATTATATTTCAAAAAGCTTTGTGCTTTTTCCACTTCCATACCACGAATCACATCAGCGAGTAAACGCATTTTGCGAGGAGAGGTTGGATAATTATTTAAACGTGCTACTGCTTCCATTGTATGTTGTTTCTTTAATGCTTTCGCTGATTAGAGATTATTTACCACCGCTATGCGATTTGAAGTTACGGGTTGGTGCGAATTCGCCCAGTTTGTGTCCGACCATAAATTCAGTGACATATACTGGTATGAACTTGTTACCATTGTGTACCGCAAAGGTGTTACCTACGAAGTCCGGGGTGATTGTAGAGCGACGGCTCCAGGTTTTCAACACACCTTTTTTGGACTTGCCTTCGTTCATGTTCAGAACTTTCACTTCCAGTTTGGCATCAACGTATGGGCCTTTTTTAATTGAACGAGCCATTAATTATAATTTTTTATTTATTTTTTAATTTTTTTCCGTTGCTACGCACGATGATCAGTTTATCAGATCCTTTTTTCTTACGAGTCTTTTCACCTTTGGCGTATTTACCGGTACGAGAACGTGGATGACCTCCTGATGAACGACCTTCACCACCACCCATCGGGTGATCTACAGGGTTCATCGCTACCCCTCTGTTACGAGGTTTGATACCTTTCCAACGATTTCTACCTGCTTTACCCATGGTTTCCAATGCATGATCTGAATTTGAAACAGAACCTACAGTTGCCCAACAAGTAATTAATACTTTACGCAATTCACCGGAAGGCATTTTGAGTACGGCATATTTCTCTTCCTTGGCATTCAGCTGAGCAGAAGAACCTGCGCTACGAGCCATCACGCCACCTTGACCAGGATGTAATTCGATATTGTGAATAATGGTACCTAAAGGCATATTCTTTAAGGGTAAACAATTCCCTAATTCAGGAGCAATCCCTTCACCAGACAGAACAGTCATTCCTACCTGAATCCCTTGCGGTGCCAGGATATATCTTTTTTCACCATCCGCATACGACAACAAAGCGATGAAAGCTGTACGGTTTGGATCATACTCCACCGACTTAACGGTAGCTGGAATATTTTTCTTGTCGCGTTTGAAATCAATCAGACGATACATTTTTTTATGTCCGCCACCAATGTAACGCATGCTACGACGGCCCTGAGCATTACGGCCACCTGTTTTGCGAATAGGTTCCAATAATGATTTTTCCGGACGATCTGTTGTGATTTCGGCGTATGCATTCCCAATTCTCCATCGGGTTCCTGCCGTTACCGGTTTATATTTCTTTAATGCCATTTTCGTTTATATTAAAATGCGTATAAATCTATTGTTTCTCCTTGCGCTACAGTAACAGTAGCTTTTTTGTATGAAGGCTTGCGACCGTTCAGGACACCTGCTTTGGTCATTCGTGATTTGGCTTTTGCCGGTACCACACATGTATTTACATTATCGACGCGGACATTATAAAAGCTTTCAACGGCCTTTTTAATTTCCAGCTTATTCGCACGCTTGTCTACAACAAAGCAGTAACGGTTTTGCTTTTCTGTTTGTTTGTTAACCTTTTCGGTAACAATCGGCTTTTTAATGATATCTGAAGGATTCATGATCTAATTGTTTTGAGGTAGGTGAATATTATGCCATAGCTTCTTCGGTTTCGGCGAATTGTTTCACCACACCTTCGGTTAACAATAAAGCACCTGCATTTACAACATCGTAAGTGTTTGCACTATGAAAGACATTCGCTTTTACACGTGGCAAATTACGTACACTGAGGTAGGCGTTGTCGTTATAATCAGGCATCAGGAATAAGGTCTTTTTACCGGCCAAATTCAAGTTGCTCAGGATTTTGGCCATCTCACTGGTTTTTGGCTTATCCATGTTGATATCTTCTACAACGACTATGCTGTTGTTTTTTGCTTTGTGAGACAAGGCAGAATAGAAAGCCAGATTTTTTACTTGTTTGTTCAGTTTAAAATCATAGCTATGTGGCTTAGGTCCGAAAATGGTACCACCACCCTTGTACAAAGGATTTCGGATATTCCCTTTACGGGCGCCACCGGTTCCTTTCTGACGATGCAACTTACGAGAAGCACCTTTTACTTCAGCGCGGGTTTTTACTTTGTGTGTACCCTGATGCTGAGCAGCCAGATACTGTTTAACAGCCAAATAAATCAGGTGATCGTTGGGTTCCATACCAAAAAACTCAGCTGGTAACTCAACGGTACGTCCCGTTGATTGTCCATTTATATTTAATACATCTACTTGCATGTTCGTCTTCTTATTTTTGGATTAACACAATAGCACCATTATGACCGGGTACTGACCCGCTCACGAGGATATAATTCTTATCAGGGAAAATTTTGAGAATACGTAAAGCTTTTACTTTAACGCGATCGCCACCCATCTGACCTGCCATACGCATTCCTTTGAATACACGTGAAGGATAAGATGATCCACCCACAGAACCCGGAGCACGTTGACGATCATGTTGACCATGGGAAGCCTCACCAACACCGGAGAAACCATGACGCTTTACAACGCCCTGGAAACCTTTCCCTTTGGTTGTTCCGATGACAGAAACTTTTTCACCTTCTTCAAAAATTTCACAAGTGATGGTTTCGCCCAATTGTTTTTGAATGTCGCAGTTACGCAATTCTTTCACAACTGATTTTGGAGTTGTTCCGGCTTTTGCAAAATGCGAAATCATAGCATTATTGCTATGTTTTTCTTTTTGGTCACCGTAAGCGATTTGTAAGGCATTGTAACCGTCGTTTTCCTGTGTTTTAATTTGAGTAACAACACAAGGGCCGGCTTCAATAATGGTACAGGCAGTTTGCTTGCCATTTGGCTCGAAGATGCTGGTCATGCCAACTTTCTTTCCTATTATTCCTTTCATTCTGTTTTAATATTTTTAGTCAGCGCCTTGTATGAAACGAGGATGACGTGGTCTTAAATGTTTTGTGATGAACCTATCAGGCCTTGATTTCTACTTCTACCCCCGAAGGCAGATCAAGCTTGGATAAGGCGTCAACAGTTTTGGACGAAGAAGTGTAGATATCCAGCAAGCGTTTGTGGGTGCAGAGCTGGAACTGCTCACGGGCCTTTTTGTTCACGTGGGGTGAACGTAAAACCGTGAAAATTTTCTTATCTGTGGGTAAGGGCATGGGACCGGTTACCACAGCGCCTGTACTGCGAACTGTTTTGGCTATTTTCTCAGCCGATTTGTCCACCAGGTTATGGTCGTAAGACTTTAATTTAATTCTTATTCTTTGCGACATAATTTGAGTCCCTATATATTTTTGGGAGTGCAAAGGTAATCCGAATTATTTCAGGAGCAAATATTTTTTGTAAAAAATCAGAAAATATGGGCAAAAATTCATGGCTTTGGGCAAAAAACCAAGATTTAAGGGCAAATCTCCCAATTCATTACTGCTGTTATGCCCATACACACCATTGATGTCCTGACAAAACCCAATCTTGTATATAACTTGTCATTTTAAATTCTATGCGCTTTGTGGGGCCACAACCGAGGGATCAATATTTCTCTTTTAAATAGGTTATATTATCATCATTTTTAAAGTTGCCAAGCCCCTACTGCAAATAAATTCGTATGTTTCATCCTTAAAAATGATCCATACGCTATGGCGAGTCGGCGTTTTCTTTTATGGCTTCTTTTATTTTCCTTTTTTGCCCATAGCATCGAAGGACAAGTTGTTTGGACATCTTTTCCGAAGAATTTGCAATTTCTGCCTAGAAATCTTTCTACGAATCAAGCCATCATTCAAATAGCCGGCAATAACCAGTATCCCATTGCTTTAACACTGTTGAGGTATCAAGATGATATGATTCAGAAAAGCTGGCAATTTCCGGCATCTGCAGCATTTGAATTACAGGATACGCTCAGGGCAGGTTTAAATCTTTATCATTACAGGCTTTATCTGGGCCCAACCTGATCCTTCAGGCAGATAGTCTGGTAGTAGGTGATGTATTTCTTTTTAACGGACAAAGCAATGCAGAAGCAAAAGCTGTTGATAGTTTGGCATTGGATTGTATGAGTCCATTTATCCGCACTTACGGCAATGGATCCGAATTAAATAGCCCCGATGAATGGTTTGTGGCACATGATCGTGGAAACCGTTATCAGGATGGCTTTATTGGACAACTAGCTCTTTCGTTTGCTTCACAAATGATTCATCATTACCAGCGCCCTATTTGCATTGTGAATGGGGCCGAAGGAGGGGAAGAAATTGAACATTTCCTGCCAAGCGCTCAAAATGTTCCACATGCCAATAATTTTTTCAGACTCAAAAAACGGCTTGAGCAATCCGGCTTGCTTCTGAATATCCGCTCCCTCATCTGGTTTCAGGGAGAGCAGGATGCTTTGAATGGTTTATCCGGAAGTGCGTATGGCGATTATCTGAATCAGTTATATCAAGCATATCAGGATCACTACCCATCCATCAAAAAAATGTATCTTTTTCAAATTCGTGCCGGTTGTAATACGCCCCTCCCTCAAATTGCTGCCATACAACAAGCGCAATTGGATTTTGATCTGCAACATGATTCGGTGTTTTTGATTTCGAGTAATTATACCGAACATGATGGATGCCACTTTTATCTTTCTGCCTACCGGGAATTGGCCAGGCGATTGAAGCGAACTCTCTGTTATCAAGAGGGTTACGATTTAAATTCCAATCGCAAACAGGATCTTTTACCGAATCAAATTTTATTGATGGGGGATTCTTCTTTGTTGCTATCCTTTCCGGAAGATGCCAACATTGATTTCACTTCAGATTTTTTTGGGGAAGATTTTTATATCCCATGGTATCAGTGGAAACCCATCAAAGTATCTGTCCTACAAAATAATTGTCTGCTTTCATTTGGCCGCAAAATCACACAAGCCCGCAGTTTATCTTATACCGGACATCCCGGCAATGCCTTACCCGCCATATTCGACTCCAGTGGGAATACCCTGCTCTGCTTCCACGAAATGCCCATTAAATACGCCTTGCCATTTAATGAACAAGCGCCTATCGATCGGAATGTGTTTAAATTATGGAAAGTAGTGTCGCCGGTAAAGGACCTGCTCCAAATCAACTATGCGGGCAGCCAGGAATATTTTCAACTACAGATGCTGTTATACAATAGTCAAGGAATACAAGTTAAAAAGACAACCCAAACGTTACAGGCGAATATGGAAATCTTCGTATCCGATTTAGCACCCGGAATCTATACTTTAAGAATTTATACCCAACCGAATATCATTGACCTGAAATTTGTGAAGCAGTAAAGATATCTTTACAAACGGGTATGATAGAAATTGTTATTATTTGCATCACAGCATTCCTCACGGCTATTCTGACTTTCTTTTCAGGATTTGGATTGGGTACGATTTTATCGCCGGTGATGATGTTGTTTTTTCCGGTGGAAATTGCGGTTGCACTCACCGGTGTGGTACATTTCCTGAACAATTTGTTCAAACTTTGGTTGGTTGGTAAAAAGGCAGATATTCCCACGGTGCTTCGTTTTGGCTTGCCTGCTATTGTCGCAGCATTTTTTGGAGCATGGCTGTTGTTACGTATGAGTACTTCGCCCATTGCATTTTCTTATCCATTGTGGAATCATCATTTTGAGGTGAGCTATTTTAAAATAATCATGGCAACACTCCTCTTCTTTTTTGCACTCATGGATTTACTGCCCTATTTCGGCAAGCTGGAGTTTAGTCCGAAAATGATTACCCTGGGTGGTTTGATAACGGGATTTTTTGGAGGATTTTCGGGTCATCAGGGCGCTTTGCGTTCTGCTTTTCTCATTCGTTCTGGTTTGCAAAAAGAAGCATTTATCGCAACGGGCGTGCTTGTATCCAGCATGATTGACTTAACCCGGGTAGGTGTTTATACGAAACGCCTGATGGATGTAAAACTGGAAGAATATTGGGTGCTGATTGTAGCAGCTAGTTTATCGGCCATGTTGGGTGCCGTTCTTGGAAACCGACTCCTAAAAAAAGTCACTATGAAGTCGCTCCAATATTTGGTTGCCGTATTCCTCATTCTCATTGCGATTGCACTTGGTCTTGGCTGGATATAATTGACTGTTCAGACCTTTTTGTTCAGAACCCGAATACAGCATTCGGTTGTATGGACTAATTTGATGTCCGTTTTAATCCGAATGAATGAACTTAAAAAGGCTTTATTCTCTTCAATTTTAATCCTGTTTTACTCCAGAACGAAAGTCTAAATTGGCATCGTATTCCATGCACAATTCTTTGTATTCGGTCGAAAACTATTTGGCTAATTATGATGTCATTAACTCAAGGCAGGGTTCGACGCATTTACATCGATTACAAATTGCTGCAAGGTACAATTGTGATTGAGGTAGGCGTATATAGGAATTGTTCCCCATAGGTTCCTCCACCCGCATAATCTTTGCGGATATAAGTGGTGGCGATTCCGCATTTACCATCTTTGGTTTTGACGGCCATACAGGCACTGATCCATTTATAGGTAGGAATACCTAAATCATTCTTTTCAATGGTCCACATGGAACGGGTAATATGTACTTTGCTTACCTCATAATTCAAACCATCCATTTGTCTTTTGGCGAATTGAACTTTCACAAATTGTTCCAAGGCCGGATCGCTGATAGCCGGTGGATCCATTTTTAATTGTTGAACATATTGTTCTTGATTTTTTTCCATACGATCCATAAAAGCCTGGGGAGTCCCTAGTTTAACCTGCCCATCAACGATGGCCTTCAAATGATCTTTGAATTGATTTTCGTTCGGATATACCTTCATCATATTCTCGGTATATACTTTGTAAATTTCTAATTCCTGAAGAGAATACACCATGGCTAAACTTCGTTCAGATTTCATATCCTTTTCAATTTTCGTGATCAATTGTTTGGCGTAATTCGATTTCTGTAAAGCCGACTTTAAATGATTGCTGTAAAAAGATTCATGGGGTGATGATGCCATAAATTCATCCACCTTTTTCGCATAAGCACTCAGAATGGCATTGCTTTTTTCGATTTCCTTCATCAAACCATTTCGATCAAGTATTTGATAATCGGGTCCAACAGTTTGAATCAGGGCTGTTTTAAAAATTTCTGCTTTCGAAATCAATTCCTTCACGGAGTTTGAAGCTTCAAGCGGATTGGCTGTGCTTCTGCCATCGCGGTATTGTCGTGGTTGAGCCATCGCCAGCTGATTGAAACCCATCAGACTGATGAGTAGAATGCAAAACTTATTCAAGTGATTGATCGGGTATTGTGATTGATTCATATCGTTACAGTTTATGATTTAAGAGATGTTTGAAATTCTATATTGTATGTACATATAAATGACATTGTAGAAAGGTCCTTTGTTTCTGGTAAACTCTTTGAATGATGCTGTGGTCATTTCATGACTAATGAATAGATTCAATGGCCGCTTTTTCCAATTCGAAAAATTCCAACTCATCATTGCAAATTTTATTTTTTACACTGTAACATTTCCCTTTGGCTTCGATGACAAACCAATATGATTTACTGGTCCTTTCTCCGTTCTTCCCTTTTTGAAACTGATAAGTGATGCCCACGCCATTTTTAATTGTATGCGATTGAATCAGTTCATATCCTTTCTTAGATTGGACTTGTTGAACAATCAACTTGGGATCTTTGATGCAGGTATCAGAAAGAATTTCTTCAATCAACATGAGACTTTCCTTTCCACCCTTCTTTTTAAATTGTATTTCGGCCGTATTGCTCAATGATAATTTTTCGATTTCCCAATTAGCCGGCATGTCAATTTGCAGATTTAAAAAATCGATGTTGCGATTTGTAACTTTTTCGTGGACTGTTTTATTATTACATGCCATCAGACAAATAATAACAGCCATCCAAAAAATAAGCGCACTTTTTTTCATACTTAAAAAATTAGATTACAAGTTTAATGAGGTGAGAAAGAGTTTGTTGTCTGTCTTCCGTAAGTGTATTTAAATTTCTAGTAAGTGTAACAATTCGGGCAAAGAGCGTCCCATCCACTTTTGCTATTTTGTTAAAAGGGGTTGCGATTCAAAATAAGGAGATGTCCACTTCTTCGCGTTCATGGAGCTTTTTATGTTTTAATTTGTGAGGTGTTTTTTAGGACCCGGCAAACATCCCTTACTAACGCAGTTACTTTCATAAATGCATCACTTATTGATTTGGTACGAAAGAATGTTTTAAATAAAATACTTTAGACCTCAAATACGACAAGCATGGATAGCTCTTATTATATCATCCTGGCATTTGTGATCATGAGTTCGATGGTCTGGATATTTTTTCAAAAGAGAAATACAAAAAACAAAAAAGATAGCTAATTAAACATGAAGCATAGTCTCATTTTTTTTATCCTTATTTTTATTCATCTATTTCTGTATGCTCAAATTCCAAAGGCGACTGATTATGGTGTGCGGCACATGATATTTTCGTTCGAATCGTTACCGGTCGATATACTCATCCAATCAAAATCAGGTGAAGAAAAACACAAAAAGCCTCTCTTGTTTTTTTGCCAGGGGAGTTTACCCCAACCACTTTTAAAATATGATGAACAAGGTTTGTATGGAATTTTTCCATTTAATCCGGAAGTTCTTTTGAAAAATTACCACTTAATTATTGTTGGCAAACCCGCTGTTCCGCTGATTTGTTCAACCAAAGCACTGGGCTCACAATATTGTTACGTCGACAGTTTGGGTCAATTTCCGAAAGACTACGTTACAAGAAATTTACCCGCCTATTATGTGCGAAGAAATATAGCAGTGATTCAATTTCTGAATAAACAAACCTGGGTAAACCATGATCAACTGGTTGTAGCCGGACATTCAGAAGGTAGTACCATTGCGGCTATGATGTCATCCGCATACAAAGGCGTTACTCAGTTGATTTACTCAGGGGGGAATCCTTGTGGAAGGATATTGTCGATCATACAGGAAGCCCGTTATCAAGAATCTGATACAGATTCGACCCGATATGCAGAAGATTGGTATCAGGAATGGCAAAAGATTGTGGAGCATAAAACAAATATGGACATGACTTCCGGCGATACCTATCAGGCAACTTATACGTTTTCACAACCTATGATGGAATCACTTTTACAATTGAAAATACCCGTTCTTGTAACTTATGGAACCACTGATTGGAGTGCCCCATTTACGGATTATTTGCGGGTTGAAGCCATTCGCAAAGACAAGAAAAATATTTGGTTTAAACCTATTTGGGTACTGATCATAACTACTTCCCTATCAATAAAGACCGACAGGTAAATACGGCGATCTTTAACTGGGATCGGGTGGTGAGCGATTGGGCACAATGGTTAGAACAACAATGAGTTTTCTTTTCGGCAAAGGCTTTGATTTTTTGGGTTACACACGCATTTTTCATTGAAGCACTCAATGGCCGTTTTGAGCCGGCGAACCTATAGACAGATTTTGAATATATTACAGGTTGAAATAATATCTGCTTTTACTTCAGATACTAATTTCTTCATTTCAGCGTTTGTGAAGACATTATGAAAAAAATCTTTTTGCTCCTTGTCATTTTCTACAGTACTCGCCCCGAAAGAATCATGGCACAGCGTTTGTCTGTTTTTTTAAGTGGAGGTGTGCAAGTGAATCTGAATCGCAGCCGATCAGTACCGGAAGGCATTTTGACTGACCATTTTTTACTTCCTCCTGCTTTGGCCCCTGAATTCGGATTTAGAATTCGCTATGCTTTGGAACCCAATATTCACTTGAGAACCGGCCTGTTATTTACGCAACGTAGAATAACATTTGTCACGCATGCGATGGATTCCAATCGTCAGGTGTTAGAGAATAATCCCAATCGAATTTTTGCCTGGTCCGGAGGAAATCGCTTTAGGGTTTATTCAAAAACATGGCTACATATTCCTCTTCAATTAACTTTTACCACAGGCCATTTTTTTGCCGGACTTGGAAGTGGTATGATGTTTCAAATTGCTTCGATCGAAGAAGGGGCTAAAAATTTCTGGGATATCCCGCTTGAGGCATCTGTTGGTTTGGAATTCAAAAGAATGTCCTTTCAACTTTCTTATTTACATGGCACCCAGGCTATTTTTGCCCCCAATATGGACAATGGAGAAAATAATCTGTCATGGATTAACTACTACAACAGTCAATTAGGGCTTTCGATATCTACCCGCATCAATAATCCGGGGAACAAATGTGCGGGTTGTAAGAATACATGGATGTAAGAATCATTTCATCAGTGAATCTATTGAACATTTCAAAGCATTCTTCTTTATGGCTTATCGTCCTTTCAGAAAATTCTAAATCATGCGAATTCATTTCAGTCAGGATTACTGCGTGAGGGATGGTCGTGGAAAGCCCGAACAGCCCTAGCTGTGAGGCTTGTAACAGACAGCCCGCCCCCGCCTTAAAGCGGGGACACGCCCCAAAAAAAAATTTTAAGCAAGTAATTTACGGAAAATCACACTTGCATTGTGACCACCGAAACCAAAGGTATTACTCAGAGCGGCGTTCACCGTTCTGGCCTGTGGTTTATGGAAAGTGAAATTTAATTGAGCGTCCAGTTGCTCATCATCGGTGAAGTGATTGATGGTAGGTGGTACCATATCGTGATGCACAGATAAAATGGAAGCAATGGCCTCAATGGCTCCTGCAGCGCCCAACAAATGACCCGTCATGGATTTTGTGGAACTGATATTGAGGTTGTAGGCATGGTCGCCGAATACCCTTTGAATAGCCGTGATTTCTGCAATATCCCCCAAAGGTGTGGATGTTCCATGTACGTTGATATAATCAATTTCACTCGCTTGCATTTGTGCATCTTCGAGTGCGTTTTTCATGACCAACATCACGCCCAGTCCTTCGGGATGTGGAGCGGTAATATGATAAGCATCGGCGGAGCAGGCAGAACCAATTAATTCGGCATAAATTTTTGCACCACGTCGCTTGGCATGTTCGTACTCTTCCAAAACAATTGCACCACCGCCTTCGCCCAATACAAAACCATCACGGTCTTTATCGAAAGGTCGGGAGGCTGTTTTGTAATTATCGTTATTTTCGCTCAGCGCCTTCATGGCATTGAAGCCCCCAACTCCCGGCGGAGTAACAGCTGCTTCGGATCCACCACAAACAATCACATCTGCTTTCCCCAATCGAATGAAGTGGGAGGCGTCAATGAGGGCATGTGAAGATGAGGCACAGGCACTTACCGTACAGAAGTTAGGCCCTCTGAATCCGTATTTCATGGAAATATGACCTGAGGCAATATCTGAAATCATTTTGGGAATAAAGAAAGGGTTGAAGCGTGGTGTTCCATCGCCGGAGAAAAATCCTTTCATTTCCTCATAAAAAGTACCGATTCCGCCAATTCCTGAAGCCCAGATTACACCGATGCGGTCCTTATTGAGTTCGGCTTCGATGAGTCCGGCATCTGCAACAGCCTGATCACTGCTGACGATGGCCAGTTGTGAAAAGCGATCGAGTTTGCGCGCTTCTTTTTTATCCAGAAAATTCTCCGGATTAAAATTTTTCACCTCACAAGCAAAACGTGTTTTAAACTTTTCTGCGTCAAATAAGGTAATAAAATCAGCGCCCGAAACGCCATTACATAAACCTTCCCAATATTCAGGAATGGTATTGCCGATGGGTGTCAGGGCGCCGAGTCCTGTAACGACTACACGTTTTAATTCCATGCTGAGGTTACGGGATAATTATTTTGCGTATTCTTCGAGGTAAGAAACTGCTTGTCCCACTGTAGAGATTGTTTCAGCTTGCTCATCAGGAATAGAAATGTTGAATTCTTTTTCGAATTCCATGATCAATTCCACGGTATCCAATGAATCAGCACCTAAATCGTTGGTAAAACTTGCTTCATGGACGACTTCTGCTTCGTCAACACCTAATTTGTCAACGATAATTTTCTTAACACGAGCTGCGATATCTGACATTTTTAAAATATTTAGACTGCAAAAATATATTTTTTGTTGAATTGGTCAACTTTTATTCCGCATTTGTGGGTAAGCCCTGAATAACCAGGGCGCTAAAGGCTGTGAATCAAGCCATAATCCTCGTTTTGCGGAGCGAGCATCTTTTTCTGCACGGGCAAATTGTGGGTCATTGGAGTACTTTTTAAAATGCCAGGCCATTCCCGATTGCACCATTTGCAGATTGATATTGCGATCGACGAAAAAAACGGTTCCGAGGATGCGTTGATTTCTATCTCTTTTTTCCCAAACTACCCGAACCATTTTTCCGGCAATGAGTTCTGCTAAAGTTTGTTTGGCTTTTTGGCCATAGGCTTGTTTTTTTTCCGGAGCATCGATATCCTTCATCCGAATTTTTTCTCTCAATGTTCCACCAATCAGTATTTCAAAAGTATCCCCATCTATGATACGAATAACCTGACCATTGAGTTGATGTACGGCCGCATTTGAGGGATTCAATGCCATCAGCGAAAACCATAAAAAAAGGAAAATAAACTGTTTCATAAATCAGGCTTCACTCCATACCCGGGTACCTTCACTGCAGTTGGCACATATATCAATATTTTTTCGGCCACTCATGAGTTGAGCACGAAACTGCCGGTATGTATCACTTTGCCAGACCTCGCGAAAGGACATTTTTTTCAAATCACCCAGTTTATGATCGGCATCCTTATCGAAACAACAAGGAACGACCAATCCATCCCAACTGATGACACAGGCATGCCACAATTTCCAGCAATGATTATCCAGGGCATTTTTGATGGAATAAGTCCCGTCCTCATTTTTTTTATAACGGGCATATTTATCAATGGTAGGAATGAGGGGATTGCCATGTTTAAAATCGTAAATCTGGGCCGTTTTAAATCGCACATCATCCACGCCAATTTCTTTTGCAAGTCGCTGAACATCTTCAATTTGATGTTCATTGGGTTTGACCACCAAAAACTGAAAAAAGACATAGGGGGTTTTTGAGCCTAATTGCTTTTTCCATTTTACAATATTTCGGGCGCCTTCCAGTACTTTTTCCAATTTACCGCCAACGCGATACTGTTGATAGACATCCTGAGTTGTTCCGTCGATGGAAATGATTAAACGATCCAAACCACTTTCGATGGTGCGGCGGGCATTCTCGTCGTTCAGGTAATGGGCATTGGTACTGGTAGCTGTATATATTTTTTTAGAAGAGGCGTATTTCACCATATCTAAAAAGTCGGGATTGAGATAAGGTTCACCCTGAAAATAAAAAATCAAATACATCAAATCCTGATGAAGTTCATCGATGGTTTTGGTGAAAAAATCTTTTTCAAGCATTCCGGTTGGTCGGGTGAAAGCCCTTAATCCGCTGGGACATTCCGGACAGCGCAAATTACATGAAGTGGTGGGTTCAAAAGAAATGGAAAATGGTAGTCCCCATTGAATAGGCTTGCCTGTCCAACGGCTGATATAAAAGCTGCTTAAAACTTTCATTCCATTTAAAAATCGCCGGAAGCTTAGTTTTTGGAGCAGATTCAGTGAATCATTCAGGTTTACCGATGGCATGATACCGGCAAATGTACGTGCAGGGCTGAGTTTCAAAAATTTCTTTTCAGAAAGATTGTCTGCACATCAGTGAGTTTACCTAGGGGCTGCTGTTTAACGTGAAAGTATTTGATATCATTACATTCTGATGTGAATTTCGCTTATTTTAATGCACGGCAATTTTTCATATCTCTTCAATAAGCTTGCAGTTCATTTCTTGAATTTCACTTCTCACTGGCATCTTCAACTTTGGCGTCATCGTCCAAGGGCTGCCCCGTACGTACGGGGCTATCCCTTGAACGCTTCCTTAAATTTGAAGCGCCAGTGAGATAACCAGCAGCCCCTAAATAGCAACAATTTTGTTGAAAAATGTACAATAATGCATGATATACCAATCATTCATCAACAATTTTATAAATTTTGAATGCTATTTCATACAATAAAATTTGGATACTTAAAAAAATGAGCGATATTTGTATGAGAAACGATTCATTAATATCTGATTTTATTCAATATGACTGAAATATCATACAATAATTGGTTGTCTATGTCCGATCAAAGTCTGGCTGAAATGATTGGAAAATTTGTGCGCCATCACCGCTTAAAACAAAACCGCTCCCAGGATGAGGTGTCTCAGTCAGCCGGAATCAGTCGATCAACATTGAGTTTATTGGAGAAAGGCGAAACAGTAACGACTGCTTCCCTGATTCAGGTTTTACGGGTATTAAATCAGCTTTCCATTTTGCAGGTATTCCTGATTGAACAAGAATTTAGCCCCCTTGCTTTGGCGAAATTGGAAAAAACCCAGCGATTCCGGGCCGGACGCAAATCACGAACAAAAGATCAAAAAACAGATTGGTGATGACAGTCGCAGAAGTAAAAATGTGGGGGCATTTGGTGGGTGCCGTAGCCTGGGATGAGAATGCCAATCTGGCCGTGTTCGAATTTACCCGATCCTTTAAATCCCTGCAATGGGATATTGCGCCATTCACCCTGCCGATTTCATCAACCCAGTATATTTTTAGGTTTCCGGAATTACGCAGAAAAAATACCCCGGAGCTGGACACCTTTAAAGGCTTACCAGGCTTATTGGCCGATGCATTACCCGATCGTTATGGCAATGAATTGATGAATATATGGCTCACCCAAAACGGGAGACCCATCAATAGTATGAATCCGGTGGAAATGCTATGTTTTATGGGAAACCGGGGTATGGGTGCGCTTGAATTTGAGCCGGGAGCATTGGTAGAAAATAAAAAGAGTCGCCGGCTTGAAATAGAAAGTCTGGTAGAAATGGCTGATCGCCTTTTGAATCAAAAACAAAGTTTTAGAACCAATCTTCAGGAAGGCGAGGAACAGGCTTTGGCAGAAATTTTACGCATCGGTACCTCTGCAGGTGGCGCCCGCCCTAAAGCAGTGGTGGCTTATCATGAGAAAACAGGCGAAGTACGGTCCGGTCAGGCCCTTGCACCAAAAGGGTTTGAACATTGGTTGATCAAACTTGATGGAGTCAGAGATATTCAGCTGGGAGACAGTCATGATTATGGCCGGGTGGAAATGGCTTATTATCAGATGGCGATCGACTGCGGGATAGAAATGATGCCCTGTCGCTTGCTGGAAGAAAATGGCCGGGCACATTTTATGACCAAACGATTTGATCGAGAAGATGGCGATATCAAACACCATATTCAAACATTTTGTGCACTCAAACATTTCGATTACAACCTCATTGAACATTATAGTTATGAACAACTCTTTCAAACCATGCGAGAGTTAGGACTACCCTACCCAATGCCGAACAAATGTTTCGTCGAATGGTATTTAATGTGTTGGCAAAAAACTGCGATGACCATACCAAGAATTTTTCTTTTCGTTTAAAACAAGGCGGGCAATGGGAATTAGCCCCTGCCTATGATATTTGCCATGCCTATCAACCAAAACATCGATGGGTGAGTCAGCATGCATTGAGCGTGAATGGCAAACGACAACAAATTACGACTGATGACCTCATTCAGGTTGGAAACAGTATCCGAACCCAAAAAATGAAACCCAAAGAAATCATTCAGGAAATCAGCGAGATCATTCGTGAATGGAAAAAATATGCAGACCAAAACAGCATTCCGGCTAAATTAAGAGATGCCATCGCTGAAACCCATCAGTTTGCCTAATCCGGATACATTATTCAGGCGGCATTGACCACTGGTCATTTTATGAAACCTCTTAACCTATTTCATCGGTGCTTCAAGGACAGAAAGCACAATTTCATCTACATTTGATGATTCATTTTTAGCTATGGCCACCAAAATTTACAGACTCCTCATTCTTTTGCTCTTTCCGCTCATCGGTTTTTCACAATCCGGAACGATCGAAGGAAAAGTATATGACACCTTGAATGTTAAACCGGTTGTTTTCGCATCCGTTTCCCTGATTCGCAAAGCAGATTCCATTTTGGTAAAAAGTTTGCGCACCGACCAACAAGGTAATTTCCAATTCAGCAAAATCAAGCCGGATAGTTATATCCTACTTATCGCACATAGCTCATTTGTTGACTTTGTAGATGATTTGGAATTAAAAGAAGGTGAAAGCAAAAAAGACCTGGGACAGTATAACCTTTATCAGCGCGGACAAATGCTTCGTGAAATTGTGATTAAAAATCAGGCCGGTATAAAAATAAAAGGAGATACCCTCGAATTTCTGGCGGATAGTTTTAAAGTAAAACAAGGTGCCATGGTAGAAGATCTGTTAAAAGTGCTACCGGGTATTCAGGTGAACAAAAAAGGAGAAATTACCGCCATGGGTGAAAAGGTTGAAAAAGTATTGGTGGATGGAGAGGAATTTTTTGGAGATGATCCAACGGTAGCCACTCAAAATATTCAATCGGCAGTGGTAGAAAAAGTACAGGTTTTTGATAAAAAAAGCGATCAGGCTCAGTTTACCGGTTTTGATGACGGGCAAGAAGAAAAGACCATCAACCTGAAATTAAAAAAGGATATGAACCGCGGCGAATTCGGGAAAATTGAATTAGGCGGAGGACTTGAAGATCGCTGGCAAAATCAGGCCATGATTAATAGCTTTAAAAACAAACGACAAATGAGTGTTTATGGTTTGATGAGCAGCAATGGCAAAACCGGACTAGGATGGGAAGATAGAAATAAATATACCGGGGATGGGGGCAATATGAGTTTTGATGAAGATGGTGGTTTTATGTGGAACTTTGATGCCGACAACGAAGATGGACAGGATTTTGGTGGACGAAATGCGCAACAAGAAGGTATTACCAAAGCATGGACCGGCGGGGCGCACTATGCCAATAAGTGGAATGAAGGAGAACATCATGTCAATGCCAATTATTCATTCGGACGAATTAATCGAAGTAAAAGAGAAAACTCCTTCACAGAAAATTTGTTGCCGAACAACCAATATTTCACCCGTGATACCAATTCGTCATTTTCGAGCAGAAATACCCACCGACTGAGTGGACGTTATGAATTTAATCCGGATAGCAGCCTGAGTATTATTTACAACTTAAATGCTCGTATTGGTTTTGATGAGAACAATACCGAAAACAATACCATCAATCAAACTGCCGACGATGCACCCATCAATCGCAGCATCCGAAACAACGAAAGTAATTCTAAAACGGCACGTGTCACAAATCGACTCACCATCAACAGGCGTTTAAAGAAAAAAGGACGTACCCTTTCATTGAGTAGTTATTATACCAATACAGATAACAATGCAACGGGTTTTTTAAATGGTATTAATTCCTTTTTTGCCGGAGGCTTAGGCATCAATGAATTATTGGACCAGAAAAAAGAACAAAGTCAACTAGGACATAACCTCAATGCAGAATTAACCTACACAGAACCTCTTGGAAAAAAATTTCTCCTTAAAACATCTTATGCTTATTCATCAGACATTACCCGAACCAAAAAAACAACCCTGGTAAAAACCAATGGATATGCAGAATATACGCAACGTATTGACTCGCTGAGCAGTGATTTTGATTCCGAAATTTATGGTCATACTGTTGGTGCAGAAATTAAATTCAATGAAAAGAAATACAATATCACGGCAGGTACAAGAGTGAGGTATTCCATGTTTCATCAGGACGATTTAGTGCGTAACCTCAATTACGATTATAACAGAGTCAATCTTTTCCCGACTTTGCGATTCAATTACAAGTTCTCACAATTCAGCAGATTTACATTTACCTATAATGGCTCTACCCGACAACCTAGTATTCAGCAATTACAACCGGTTCAAGACAACAGTAACCCGCTCGAAATTTATGTAGGGAATCCAGATTTAAAAATTGGATATAATCAGGTATTTAATGTGAACTACTTCAACTATAAAGTACTTACAGCCAGAAGTTTATACGCCGGTATTTTCCTCACCAATAATTATAACAATATTTCTCTAAATCGCACCTTTGATGAATTAGGAAGAACGATTAATCAATATGTGAATTTGAATGGAGGTTATACGGCTTCATTGTGGGGAGGAATAAATGCCAAGATTCCTAAAACGGAATTGGAAGGGAAATTAAACATGTCAGGTAGCCTGGCAAGAACGCCAAACATCGTCAACAATGAAAAAGGAAGAAGTAATTCCACCTCCATTACCCTGACACCTGGTTTGGCATACAACAAAGAAGATAAGATCTATGCCAGCATGGATTTGGGCTTGATTTACAGCCAATCAAACAATACGCTTTTACCGGGCCGAAACATCACCTTCTTTTCATTGAACCCAACTGCTTCCGTGGTGGTTTACCCAATCAAAAACAGTGAGGTCGGAACAGATTTTGATTATCAGTACAATCCGCCTGTAGGCCCTTATGCCAATCCATTCAATCGCTTTTTGTGGAATGCATATGTTGGATATAAAGTATTACCCAAGAAAAATCTGGAATGGAGATTTACCATCAATGACATGTTGAATCAGAACAAAGGGTACGAGCGTAATTCAACCAATAACTTTAATACCGAACGAAATTTTATGACCTTAGGTCGTTATTGGATGGTATCAATGATTTGGAATTTTAATACCGGCCCCATGGCTAATGCATCAACCGGCGGCCCGAAAATGAGAACGCATGGTGGCGGACCACGCAGAGGCGGTGGACCACGCAGAAGATAATTTTACAACAATCTAAATATTATTTGAACATATATCATGAAGAAGTTTTTATCAGTCGCATTCATTTTTCTTTGCTTTAGTCGTATTAGTCTGACTGCGCAAACAAAAGCCGGTGACCCTCCGCCTATTTCTTTCAAAGGGAAAATAACCTTTGAACGCAAAAACAATGTGCATAAACAAATGGAGGAGATGATGAAAAATCAGCCCAACTCCGGCATGTTGGATCAGGTAAAAAAACAAATACCCAAATACAAGATTGACATCTTTGAACTCTTTTTTAATAATGAACAGAGTTTGTACAAACTCGCCAAAGACGGTTTGTCTGAAAGCAAGATGATGATGGGAAATATTCCAGCCGACCGAAATATCATTTTTAAGGATTTTAGTACCTCGAAGGGTGTGAGTGAAAAATTTGTGTTCGAAAAAACTTACCTTATTCAGGACAGCATACCACAATTTAAATGGAAGATCACTGAAGAATTCCGGAAAATAGCCGGATACAATTGTCGACGTGCAGAAACCATTATCATGGACTCGATTTATGTGGTGGCTTTTACACAGATGCCATTGTTACACCTTCAGGCCCGGAAAGTTTTTCAGGCCTGCCTGGTATGATTTTAGGCATTGTTATGCCACGACTCAATACGACCTATTTTGCGACTAAAGTTGAGCAATATTTACCCAATGAAAAGGATATGACTCCTCCTTCAAAAGGAGAAAAAGTAAAGTATGCCGCTCTGGATGGCAAACTGAGGGATAGCATGAAACAATGGGGTGAATTTTTACAGCGTATTCTCTGGTATATCAATATTTAGGACTGGCGAAATAATGTGAAAATAGTTGATATCATTAAATAATGGAGTGAACGGTTTGCAGCTACCCGAAGGGCGGGAATTTGAAGACGAAATTAAATTAAAAAATCGAAGTTTCTTTTACATTTCAATGTTCATTCGGAGAAGAAAGCCCGCCTTTTGGGTAGGTGCTGTTAGCTTTGAACTTCTATATCCATCCCGGATATCATTTCTGTCTTTTCCGGAATATGGAGCTTTGGACAAATAACTAAATTCATCAAGAATCAACTGTACATATCTATCTGCTTGTTCTAATGACCAGTTTTTAAAAGTATATAACCATATATTTTCGAGATCTGCCGAGGCTTCTTTACTTACATTATACTTCACTTATTAATATGCTTTTTATGTAAGTTGGATAGGAATGTCTCTGGATTGAAATTTTTATCTATACCGGATTGCTCTCCTTTTTTTAATTCTTTAATGAGGTTCTTTCTTGCACTTTCATTTTCTTCAAATAATCTCAAGGCATTTCTAATTAGTTCACTTGCAGAAGCAAAACGACCTGTTTTCAACTGCTTACTTATGTAGTTATCATAATATTCTCCAAGTAATATTGATGTATTTCTTGCCATTTTTAAATGTTTGTTTCAAAAATACCATTTATTGGTATATTTTCAAAATAGTGGATGCGTATAGAGCTTGTGCCTAAGACTCATATAGATGATCAATAATTTTCCAAACCTCTTCAATAAGCTAACAGTTTTTCCTTGATTTTCACATCTCATGCCATTAAAGAAGTTCTTGAGGCTTTATCAATAGAATCCAGCATTTCATTTATGGCAAGGTTACTGTAACATTGGAATTTCATGATCTAGTCCAAATTGAATCGCATTTAGTTTTGTTGATATTCCAATTTAACTACACTCCTTTGACTACCACGTTTAAACATCAACAGATATAAGCCCGTCTTTAAACGATAGTCATCCAAATTGAAGTTAAGTACCTGACGGCCTATTCTGTCAATTCTTTTTTGAATGAAAAAAATCTCATTCCCAATCATATCTGTCATTGTTATTTCGTATTCACACAACTGATTGGCATCAAATTCAAGGGTCAGCATTCCCGAATTAGGATTCGGAAACACCCGGTATAATTCATTGGAAGACATTGATTGGTTTGACAGATTAATGACCTGAATGGTATCCACTCCTACACAGCCATTACTATCAATCACCAATACCGCATACTTGCCATTCTGTGTAACCACATAATAATTCTTGAGCGAATCAACTGCTGTCGAATCTTTAAACCAATAATAATTTATCGCACTGACATTTGTACAATACAAAGTATCTCCCGAAAATATCAAATCAGGAAATGGAATATGATGAGTAAATACTATACTATCCTGACTTTTGCAACCGTTTACGTCTGTTCCGGCGACTACATACACAGTGGAATTGGTTGGATAGAAAGCTACACTATCAGTGACAGAATTGTTCCAGCTAAAACTATCCGCACCGCTGCCATAAAGAATTACCGGATCACCTATACATAACATGGTATCGGATGCATGAGCGATAACGACAGGTAAAGGATTCACGATTAATTGAGTTACCACAATACTATCAACACCTGGATTTACAAAAAACGTATCATGATAGACTCCTGTTTGTGTATAAATAGAATTACCAATAGTCACACTGTCTCCTGCACAAATTTGTAGGGCATTTTGAAGAAGGGTATCATTTTCTATTTCAAAGACTTGTACAAATGGGCTTCCCGAAGAATAGATTCGATTCGGCGCTTTAAATTGTAATTCGGAAATGTAACTTCCAACACCCATTGCTTTTAAAAATGTGCCATCAGGTTTAAACTTCGATATAAAACTTCCATTCCAGTTTGAATTGGAACATCCTTTCATTAAAAAAGAAATGCCGTCAGTTGGATCTAAATCAATGGATGATCCAAAATTTCCTCCCACGTATAATTTACCATTCAAATCTGTTGTAATGGAATTAGCTACATCATCGTCGACGCCACCAAATGCATGCGCCCATATCAAATTGGCTGCAGTATCGAATTTGGCCACAAAAGCATCCATGTCTCCATTGGATTTCAACATGTATATATTTGAAGAGATGTCTATATCCACCGAATCTGCAAAACGACCACATAATAATAGTTGTCCATTGGCATCCACTTGAATGGAATTGATTCGAAGACCTTGAGGGGTAAACCCATATTCATCACCCCTTCCGATTTGTTTATTCCAAAGCATGTTCAAATTGGAATCTAATTTTGCCAAACTGCAAAACGTTGAACCACCCTGAAGGGTTTGCATATTACCAGCTACATAAATATTTCCCTGCAAATCCACGGCGCCTTCGTATCCCAGATAATTTCCACCTGTCGGAAAAATCGCCACACTATCTCCTCTTTGGATATAGAGTATCTTGTTTGTGAAATTCCCAAAATCAGTACTACCGATTTTTATGATTTGATTGCTTGTTGGATCGTTGACTACTTTTTGAATTTGGGCATATCCAAAATTACTGGGCATGGAAAAACCACTTATTACAGTAGTTCCAAAGTGAATACCGCTATTATTAAACACATAGGTACCTCTATATGGGCGAAGTGCGCAATGCAAATCCAATGTATCATTTAATCGAATCGAAACAGCAGCTTCATGGCCATTTGGATCCAGCGTTTGAAATTTAGCATCCAGGTTAATATGCCTGAAGAATCATATTTAGTCAACAAGCCATCATTGTCGCGTCCTGAAATAGGTTGACTAAAAATTAAACACTTTTAGTAAACTATGGCACCGACGAAAACAAAAACCTGCCGAAAAAGATCAGGCAAAGAAGTTAGCTTTGATTTCAAACTTTCCGTGATTGACGAAATTTCAAACGGATTAATTTCTTTAAATTACGCTTCCAAAAAATATAATATTTCGAGGAGTACAATTGATTACTGGATGAAAAAATTAAGCAATTACACGTCACAAAAAAAGTCAGTTAGTAAGAACGATGAGATTCGAAAGCTGAAAGAAAAGATTGAAGAACTGGAAAGTATCAAAGATTTTCAACAAGACATTATTGTCGAGTTTGAAAAAGTAACAGGCAATGAACTTTCAAAAAAGTATTTGCCCGAGTGCTTAGCAAACGAGATAGCCAGAAAGAAGAAAAAACTTTCAAAGTAAAATGGATCTATCAAGCACTCGGGATTACAAAGCAAGCCTATTACAAACGACAAAATACGGATAACAAACAAGCAAGCATGGAAGCAAAAGTTATTAATCTAGTCAATGAGAAACGGAAAAAGCAGGTTCGTATGGGTACACGAAAACTTCAGCAAGATCTCAAGGACGAGTTCCTCAAGCAAGGCATCAAAGTTGGCAGAGATGCCTTGTTTACTCTGCTCAGAAAGCAAGGAATGTTGGTGAAGCGAACCAAACGATTTTTTATCACTACAGACTCTAAACATTATTTTTATACATCTCCTAATTTGCTTAAAGAATTGGATATAACCCACAGTGAACAAGCCTTTGTGAGTGATATAACCTATATCAGCATAGAAAATAAGCATGCGTATTTAGCCCTTGTCACTGATGCTTATTCAAAGAAAATAATGGGTTGGAATTTACAAGACAATATGAAGGTAAGCCTGGTAAAAGACGCTTTGAAAATGGCGTACAAAAACACCATGCATAATAATAGCAATATCATCCATCATAGTGACAGAGGCATTCAATATTGTTGCCCGGACTTTACAGACTTTGCGAAACAAAAAGGATTCTTACTCAGCACAACACAAAAGTATGATCCGTATGAAAATGCTATTGCAGAACGCATAAATGGCATCTTGAAATATGAATTCGGGTTAAAAAGAACAATACCCAATATAAGCATTGCAAAAAAAATGGTTGCAGAAGCTATAGCCATATACAACCATCAACGACTACATTGGAGTTTAGATTTGAAGACACCCGAACAAGTACATAAAGAATACAACAAACAAAAATATAAATCATATGCTAAAAAAGTGGCATGAGAAACATTACCTTTGAAACGATAATGTGAGGATGGAAACGAGCTCTGCTGAGGAGCAACTCGGATAGTGCCAAAATCATTATCGCACCGAAAATGAAAAAGATGCTCATTCAACTGGGCATCTTTTCAAAAATAAAAATTCATTTTTGGGGAAAGAAAAAACTTAGAAAACCTACCCAGATATTTTAAATTATTAACCACCAAAAATGGTCAACCTATTTCAGGACAAGACATCGGGCATATTATACATCGGATAAAACGAACTATCATAATACGGTGAACCAAGTGGATTAAAATCACACGAATGATTAAACTCACCTGAAACGTAGATATTATACAAACTATCCACTTCAATGTTATGGGCCAAAACATATGCACCGGCTTGAGGAACCGGCTGTAATGTTTGAATTAAATTTAGAAAAGGTTGCTGAGTTGTATCAGGCAATACAATACTATCGCAAGCTGCCAAGTTGAAGGTTTGATTATTGCCACAATAATTGTATTTCACCAAAAAGCTTCCGTTGCTGCCTGTTTGGCTAAACTTTCAACACCTGCTCCAAAGTTTACATCAAATACATCCCGAAATTCGCCACTGAGCATCAATTCATTATTTGTATTGTATTGAGCATTGAATTCGTGTTTATTCAAAGTTGCAGGACTCTGTTTGACCCATAAAAAATTTCCCGACGAATCGCATTGATATAAAAAATAGCTATTCTGAACAAGCCCTGCAATAAGCATATTACCGTTCATTGCTTCTGTGATGGATGAAATAACACCCGTATAATGACTTCCCGGAATAATAGGATTCATTAAATTTTTAGTCCAAATGAGCGTGCCCGCATTGTTGAATTTAGTGACAAACAGATTCGAGGGCAAACCCGATTTTCGGCCACAAACATAAACATCACCATTGACTGAATATTTAATGAAAGGCGTATTGACACTATCTTGCATGACCATACATAGTTACCAGCTATCGAGTTTGACGATAAAGCTTGTGCCTGTATCATTTTGAACACCAGAACTCGGATCGAGATCAAATGGACCTTGATCTATTTTTCCACTGATATAGATATTATTTAAATCCCCCCCACCCCCCCCCCCCCCCCCTCCCCCCCCCCCCCCCCCCCCCCCGCCCCACCCCCCACCAACCACAGGCCCCCCATGTCAACATCTAAATTTTTTCTACTATGGGACAATAAGTTTGGCCGGGCATATGCCCATGTATTCGCCCACAAAAAATCCCCACCCGTATCGAGCTTCAATACAAAAAGTTGATTTGTGCCAGAGGCCGTCAAATTAAAAACGCCCGCACCAGGATCAAAATCAACCGTTGATTCAAAATTCCCACACACGATGACATGATTGTTCAAATCAGTTTTTACCGTGTACATATACATATCATTATGCAAGAGCGTTTTGCCCCAGATATAATTACCCGAAGCATCAAGCTTTACCACAAATGCACCCGAACTGCCACTAGAATTGAGCGAATCGACACCTGGTCCGGGATCAAAATCGATGGTTCGCTGAAACCTGCCAACGACATAAATATCCCCCCCACCATCCGTGGTCACATCATAAATCTGGATGGCAGAACTAAATGTCTGCAATGAAAAAGCTTTGGCCCAAAGATGTGTACCCGTATTGCTGGTTTTACAAACATAAGATGACCAGGTATTATGTGGGAGGTTGTATCCATCGTTCAATATATCCATACCAGGACCAGGATCAAAATCGACACTATCTGAAAAAAGGCCGGCTGTGATGGTTTCATTCGCAGCATTTGTGCACATGGCATTCACAACGATCGTTTTATTTCCACTAAGCAGCCATTCGTTAGCCCAAACCACATTTTGAGCACTTGCGAATTGTACAATGCATACCATCGCCCAAAACATCAGGATTATTTTCAAAATGGTAGGTTTTCTTGAAAATAAAATATTAGATCATAACATATTTAAAAGTAGTGCGCATTGAACCTCCGGAACAAAATCTTCATTCGATCATTTTTCTAATTCTTCATCGAGCAATACTGATAGCATAAAATTACGGCTTTTATCTGTAGCAATGATTTTAACCGAGAATTTGAAGTAGCATGGAAGGAGGCTACTGTAAACAAAGCCTTTAAGGGATTTGCTCGGCAACCCTGAATTAGAAAATCATACTGAGGTCAATTAGCCGACGTATTTGATTAACCAATTCGTTTTTGCCGTTGGCTGTGTCCTACTGCAAAATTTGGGTTTAACAAAATCCACTCTGTAAAACTGGGTCCTTCTAAACAAAGATTTGATCGACAATAACTGCTACAAACACTTAATTCCTATTTTCGGATAAGACAGGATACAAATCATAGTATGATACAAATCTCAAAAATAGAAATCAGCATCCTTTCATCATCTTCGACAAGTTAGAAATAACGAAGAGAATCACATCGTTATAACATGAAGGTTGAAACATTTTTTTACTGCTCACACCTTGAAATTTATTCCTCTGCATCCCGCAAGCTTTTCTGTTGTAACTCCGTATAAAGTCCATTATCCTTAACAAAATTGCACCACTCACAGTTGGCATCACCGCAACCCGTATAAAATTCATGGTTTTGAATACGTGTCCATGCTTCTTTAATTTGCTGTTTCACAATATCGACTTCCTGATCTGTTGCCCGTATCGTCGATTTAGATTCCGGGAGATAATTCCCCGACTTATCAGCTTCCACAAAATGAAAAAATGTTTTCTCCACATGATAATTCTTCAACTTATAATTTTCGACCAATATTTTATAAAATCGCCTGCCTCCAATAATCGCCTCCCAAGGGTTGGCCATCAGAAGGCGGACTTAGTTTTTTCTGTGAAGAACTTTCAGGATTCCCTGTTTTATAATCCACAATTGTTACAAAGGAGCCATTATAATCCATACGATCAATTTTACCCTTTATTGGCACCCCATCGTATACAACATTCGAAAATGATTTTTCAACGCTATAAATATCAATACGCTGCCATTCCGGGGCATATTGATTGTACAAATCATTCAGCACTTTTTTACCATACACCAGACGCCGGTCATAGGCCTCGCGGGTAAAGCTCTCCCGATGATTATACATATATCTTTCAAAATCTTTAATCACAGACTCCACCTCCGGCATTTGTTGTTCCAAATCTTTTTTACGTTCAAATAGTTGTTCCAGGGCATGATGTATCGCACTCCCGAATTCTGCATTTTCACTCCGACCAGCTGGAATACGAATTAAATTATTGTAGTAAAATTCTAAAGGACATCTGAGGTATTTATTCAATGCAGTGGCATTCATTTCAAATTGATCCAACAAAGGCTGAATCAATTCCTTTTCGCCCGGTGCAATGACAGGCTGGGTTTCGCGGAGTAAGTAAATATGCATGAGGCTGACGACATCTTCTTCACTGACCTTCATCTGCCGAACGCTCAACGGCATTTTATCCTGAATTTCACTGACAAATTTCGAAGGCTCCTGCACTTTTTCTTTTTCATCCAATTTACTCCAACTGATGTACAAATGTTCTTCTGCCCGGGTGAGCGCCACAAAAAACAAACGACGCAATTCTTCTGAAGCATTGATATCATTTTCTTCTTTCTGTTCAGAAAATAAATTGTCGGGCAAAGCATATTTACCAAGATTCCCTTTGCCTTTATCACTCCATGCATCTGTTGTGGTATTCATTAAAAACACATATTCAAACTCCAGCCCTTTACTGCCATGAATGGTGAGTAAATTGACGCCTTGCTCATTTCCATATAATCGATATAAAGGAATGCGTATTTTTTCTGAATCCATTAAATCGATGGTATCCACCAGTCCACTCAAATCCTGTTGAGGATTTCGATGCATCTCTTCTTTCACAAAATCCATCAAGGAACGCAACACTTCCAGATTCCACATTTTATTCGATGAATCATTCAATGCCATTCCAATAAAACCTCCTTCCAACAAGATGTTTTCAAAAAGCTGTATCACGGTCATGTTATAACTATCCTTGATCCATTTTTCCAATAAATGACTCAAACGGATCATGGCATCATGTAGTTTGAACTCAAACAAAGTAGGATTTAAGATTTCCTTCCAATCTTGCAGCCAGGTCCTGAGAGAGGCTTTTGTTTTACTACTACGTTTTTCGTCATGAACTTGTATACTAGCCTTGGCAATCTCAGTAGCGGGAATACCAAATAAATCAAAATGTAAAATCTTGAAAAGCATTTCATCACCACTAAATGGAATATGCCTTTCGGCGGCGATATACCTTAAAATGGTGATTAGTTTTTTTGAAATGGCTATTTGAAATAAATCCTCCTTCCGTTTTGAATAAAATGGAATTCCTTTTTCTTTCATGAATTTCATCAATTCATCGCCCCACTTGTTTTCCTTATATAAAACGGCAATTCGTTGCGGATCGACTCCGGAGGCAATTAATCCGGCTATTTCAGCACAAATTCCGGCCATCTCCTGAAACGTATTTTCGTACACCCTCAATTCAGGCAATTGCTGACTGTTTACACGCTTTGGATTGGCCGCTAAAAGATGTTTGATCAAATGCGGATATTTACTACTTAAACGGGTCTTATTATTTTCAATCACCGATTGCGACAACTCCAGAATAGATGGTGTTGAACGGTAGTTTGATTGTAACACAATATCCGCCAGCATGTTGGCATATTTGTTTCTGTACGATTCGATGTTTTCAATATTGGCACCTTGAAAACGATAAATCGATTGATCATCATCCCCTACTACAAACACATTAGGTTGCTCTTGATAGGCGCTTAATAAACCGACTAATTTATTCTGAGAACCACTGGTATCCTGAAACTCATCCACCAATATAAATTGAAATTGTTCCTGTTGATCGGCTAAAAGATAATCGTGATTTTCTAATGCTTTTATCACCCAGTTAATCATATCATCAAAATCATAACGATGATGGTCGGACATTATTTGTTGATAAGCATAAAATGCCGCAGCTGCATGCCAAAGCAGTTTCATTTTTTGAGTTTCCCCTTCAATATCCTGAAGTTTCAAATCTCCCTTTTTGTATTCTCCATTTTTATTTTTTCCGGCTCTTTTATAAATAAAGCGTTCCATACTTGGCAAACGGCTGATATAATCATCTACCTGTTGCTGGATGAATGAACTGCTCCATCCTTCCTGCTTCATGACGGCAAATAAATTTTGCAGGCGTTTACTTTCATAATAGGCATCACTTCTAAATCTTTTTAAGGGGTTATCCTCTTTGAAACCATCAATCAACTGATGCAAAAATGTAATCCGCTCCAAATCGGATACCGGATCTAAACTACTTCGATTAAACAAACCCACATTTTCCTGAATGATTTGGTTACAATAACTATGAAAAGTATGAATATGGACCCGATATGCATCTGCACCAATCATACTCTGAAGCCGTTTACGCATCGCCACCCTTCCTGCATCGGTATAAGTCAAACACAATATATTTTCGGGCAAATAATCTGTCTCCAATAAAATCTTACCAATGCGGGCCGAAAGGATTTGGGTTTTACCTGTTCCGGGACCGGCAATCACCAGCACCGGACCATAAATCTGATCTACGGCTTTTCGTTGTTCTGCATTCAGACCCTGATATATTTCTTCAAAACGGTGATGGAGTTGTGCGCGATTCATAGTTCGTTAATAAAAAAGGTAAAGGTAATCATCTGCTACATAAGGAGTTTACGTAAGAAAATTAATTGTCCAAACACAATCAATCAGGCTGATGTATAACATTTATCAATGGTTTGAAGGAACAAATAATTTTGAATATTCGCTCAAATGGTTGTAGTATTGCATCTGATTCAGAAGCAGTTACACGCTTTCCACTAAAGCGTTCTGTATTCGGTGATTCAACAATTTAGCCTTACAAATATTAATCAACTTTTACCCTTCGTTTTAAAACGAAACCGCTTGAAATTATGAATTATGACATTATTCAACTGAACGACATGATCGTTCCGGAATTATTGGATATAGCCGAAAAATTGGCTGTTCCTGAAGCCAAAGCATTGGATAAACAAAACCTCATCTACAAAATCTTAGATGCCCAGGCACTCACTCCCATCACGGAGAAAGATAAAAAACCAAAATCAAAAAAAGCTTCCCCGAAAAAAGTTTCTGAAGAAGTTCCAACAGAAGCTCCGGCGCAGATTGCGAAGGAAGAAGCCCCTACGGAAGCCAAATCTAAACGTGGCCGTAAACCTGTTGCTAAAAAAGAAGATACGCCTCAGAACGAAACGGCTGCTCCAATTCAGGAAGCCGCAATTGTCACCCCCGAAGTGATCGAGAAAAAGGAAATGCCTAAAAAGGAACATCCTCCCCGCGAACATAAACATCAGGAACAAAAACCTTTTGTCAAAAAACAACATCCTCAACATCCTAAACAACAACAAGGATCTCAACAGGACCAACAAGGCCAACAACAAGGCCAACAACAAGGGCAACAACAACAAGGGCAACAACAACAAGGTCAGCAATCCGGACAGCAGCAAGCTCAGCATCAAACGCAACAGCAAGGGCAGCATCAGGCTAGCCAGGGGCATCAACAAAGACCACAACACCCTTCTCGTTCAAACGAACAAAATTCAGATATTCCCCGTCCGGAAAATAAACCAGAAAATCAAAATCCATCGAATCAGGAACAGGAAATCAAACAAGTCAAAAAGATTCCGAAATTTAATTTAGAATTCGATGGTCAGATTGATACAGAAGGAGTCTTAGAAATGATGCCCGATGGATATGGTTTCCTCCGCTCCAGTGATTACAATTACCTCAGCTCACCGGATGATGTTTATGTGTCTCATTCACAAATCAAATTGTTTGGTTTAAAAACTGGAGATACCGTCACAGGAACTGTTCGCCCACCAAAAGAAGGTGAAAAATATTTTGCCCTCGTTAAGGTCAATACCATCAATGGCAAAACACCCGAAGAAGTTCGCGACCGTGTACCATTTGATTACCTCACACCTTTGTTCCCTTTCGAAAAATTGAGTCTATGTACAACGCCGAATAATTTCAGCACCCGTATCATGGATCTTTTTTCACCCATCGGTAAAGGCCAACGCGGATTAATTGTGGCGCAACCTAAAACAGGTAAAACCATGTTGCTCAAAGAAGTGGCCAATGCCATCGCTACCAATCATCCGGAGTGTTATTTGATGATTGTTCTGGTGGATGAACGGCCTGAAGAAGTTACCGATATGGAACGAAGTGTAAAAGCCGAAGTCATTTCTTCTACCTTCGATGAACCTGCCGAAAAACATGTTAAGGTTTCCACTATCGCGCTTCAAAAAGCGAAACGATTGGTTGAGGTTGGACATGATGTGGTTATCCTACTCGATAGTATCACTCGTTTGGCACGTGCCCATAATACCGTTGCACCCGCTTCAGGTAAAGTATTGAGTGGAGGTGTTGAAGCCAATGCCATGCAAAAACCAAAACAGTTCTTTGGTGCCGCCCGTAAAATTGAAAACGGTGGTTCACTCACCATTCTTGCTACCGCGTTGATTGACACAGGAAGTAAAATGGATGAGGTCATTTTCGAAGAATTTAAAGGAACCGGTAATATGGAGCTTCAATTGGATCGACGCTTAGCCAACAAACGAATTTATCCTGCCATTGATATCATTGCCTCCTCTACCCGCCGCGACGATTTATTGCACGGTAAAGATGTCATGAACAAACTTTATATTTTACGCAAACATATCGGCGACATGAATCCGGAAGAAGCCATGAATTTTATTCTCATGCAGATGCGAAGTACCAAAAGCAATGAAGAGTTTCTGGCTACTATGAATAAATAAACATTCTCTCAAAAAAAGCTCAAAATGGTTGTTTGCTGGTTCAGACAACCATTTTTTTTATGGCGCCATTTCCGGCTATTCGCTGCGAGTCCTCGCCCGCTTTGGCGGTTTGCGGGCTCTTCGCTACTATCCGGGGCGCTGAGTCCCTGCCCATTTCAATAGCCCTCTTTGGTAGCATCATGATATCTTCTATCTCGTGGTTTTTGAGGACACAAATTAATGAAGTAAACCGCCCACTCCGCATCCGCCGCGGCGGACTCATTCTCTTCCTCATGCTCATTCTGTAATTCTATCCCATGGTTTGTGTCCACACAATCCATATTCTGTCCCCCCAGCCTCTCCGCTTCGGGATGCAACGCATTTGATGCCAATTGTCTTAACCGTAATATACAGGATTTAAGGATTGGCATGATTTCTATTCTATGATTACTTTTTTCACCTCATGCTCTACCCGAAGATAATACATGCCTTTAGCAAAATGTTTTACTTCGATGACATCTTCATTCGTTGAAAAAAGCAATTCACCCTGCACATTATACAAGTCTTTCTTTTTGCCGTGTTTATTTTGAACGATAAAAACGGTACTACTCGGATTCGGGTATACCACCCACTCCGCACTCCGCACTTCGCTCTCACTCTGGCTTAAGGGCCAGCAGGTTCCACTCGCTGCGCCCAGGTTAAAATCCGGGAGGCCGGAGGGGAACCAAATGCAAATAGAGTGGTATCATCTAACCGGAAACATTTGCGACAAAATCCTGCCCTCGCACCCTTGGAGTCTGGGTGATCAATAACGCTCATTTGTTTCAAATCTGCCCCAAAATTGCCAATATAGATTCGTCCATCTGGGCCATTGTGTAGGGAATTATAATACTGAAATTGCAAATATGTTGTATCCGGACCATGCTGGACACGGTACCATGCCAAACTACTGTCAGGCTCATTCCACTCATATTGATAAATATTATACCACTTGGAAACATAAATAAATTGATTATTTGGAGAAAAACATACACCTCCAACTACACTATCAATAATGGCTGTATTGGGAATCGTAGTGCTATCATAGGGGATATTAACGATTTTTGGATTGCTCAATTCGCCAGAACAACGATCAAAATCAGCGATAAATAGGTCCGATTGGGTACAATGCACTATAGCTAGTTTTTTACCATCCGAACTGAATGTCATCTGACCAAATAAATCATTGACTGAAAACTTTGGATTGCTGAAAGTCTGGACAAAAGGGCCCAGTATGGTATCGGACTTCACTAAAAAACGGTACATTTCATTGGTACCATAGCGCCCTTGCTTGAGCAACCACCAATCTCGCCCATTGTGGTGCCTGCAAGCCTGCATACCAATTTTTTGTAACTCTACATTTTGAAGCAACACTTTATTCTTCTCAATCACCTTACCTAAACCCCCATTGGCGTTGATGTCAACTATATTGTAAAGGAGTAAATCATGTGGGAAACGCCCATCACCTAAAGGATTGGTATTCCAATAGTCATACTTTACATCAGTTAATGTACAAATAAATACATAAACTCTCCATTGCTCCCCTTTGGGTAATATCAAAGAACTCTGAGTGTATAAAGCAGCAGGAACAACAGTGTGATTGTAAGCATTTGGGGAACTAAACTATCCCCATTATCCATAATTACTCATAATACTATCATACAATATCATGCCATTGCATGAAAATAGTAAGTGCCCTGTAGCACTATCGCAAATATTACTATGGCCTTGGGTGCAATAGTATGGCGTATTGGAATTAAGGTGTTTTACATCTGGTCTGGAGGTATCCGTAAATTCTGTTCTGACCATTCCTGCTGCACCAAAAATCCATTGATGTCCACTCATATTCTGTGCTGAACTACCGTAATTCAGAACAAAAAATACAACCGTATAAATTAGTATTCCTTTCATAGTTTAGTGAATTTACCGGATTCATTTTCTCCATTAATATATTGAATTCGGAAGTGATAAAGTCCGGGAATAAGATGACTTAGGTTATAAGTACTTTTGGATTTTCAATTTTATTTTTACTACTTCTTCACCATAAGAGTTGTAGAGGATAAACTCCGCTTCCATTTATTTTCCCTAAATCAATGTTGATAAATGAGCTT
>JADJZY010000001.1 GCA_016715505.1 Bacteroidota bacterium | reverse complement strand
AATTTTTATCTCCTTTTGGTTTGGCATTTTTGGTTAACGGGTGTTGATTGAAAAACCTCGGTATGTATGCTTTCAGAGAGGCTGAATATAAAACTGCAGTTATCGATTCAAATTTGTTTCTTTCCGCAATTGCCGCAATTTCGTTGTTTATTTTGCCTCTCTGAATCTTCAGGCTGCACAGTACAAATTGTGTCAGGTGATAAACTCAAACTTAAAAGTTGCTGAGAATGCGCCTGTCTTTATGCAATTCTTGGACAAAGATGGTAAAATTATCGATTGTAATGATGAGTTTATTAACTCTTTGGTGGTGACAAAACCTCGTATCAGGAGAAAACATTACAGATTTTATGGATAATGACGGAAGATGAATTTTGCTCTCATTTTGAGCAGAATCTGAATCCGAGTCAGAAATAAAGTTCATAAAAATGATAAAGAGTTAATTCAAGTGCGGTTAAGAATTAAGAAGGGGATGCAGGGCAAAACCACTATTGTTCATTTGAGAACATTGAAAAAGGAAATTTGAAGCGGCTGCAAGGAAGCCCAGCAGCGTTATTTATCTTTTGATCACTCCCTGAGGGGAATTCTTGTTATCGATCCCGTTTCCAGGAAAGTGTTGGAAAGTAATCTCGCAGGAAAAAATGTTAGAACATAAAGCAGAAAAGCGTGGATTTAAATAAGATTATTAAAATTCGAAGGATATCGAAACCAGATATCATGTGGTTGAGCGCGGTGATGTTTTGCACTCAACAGAGGCACTTGTAAACGGCGTTTTACGCGACTTTTCTTCCAGATTTCAGTAAGTATGGTTTTGCTTGATACTAAAAGTTTTATAGTCTATATCTTCGGGGATATAACCGACCTGGAAAAAAAGTGAACGGGTTAAAAGATTAAACAGGCTTCGTTTGGAGTCGATGCTACGGTTAAAGAAGAAATATCTCAGGCAAATAATCTTGAGCTGCTTGGTGAGATAACGGGCGAAACGCTTCTTGTTACCAAGCAGAGGAAGCAGTTGCAATTTATTATGACGAAAAAGAGATACTGGTTACCCATCACAAAGATGAGGTTCTTCTTAGCAGTGCATTTAGTTATGATGAATTCAACTCAAATCATGTTAAAGCGGAGGGCAGAACTTTTAGTGAAACAAAACCTTACAGATTGTCAAAAGAATTCTAGGCGGGGTGGCAGGACAGTAACGGGGCACTTTTGGGGTATCCTCATTAATCATGCACATCCTGCAATTGCTCTTGGCGTTTTATCTTTCACCGATTATGAAGAAAGTGACCTCGATCATTTTGCTTTTTATAGCAGAATCGATAAAAACCTGCTCAGTAAAAATGTTGCAGAGATGGAAAATCAATATCTCCTCCAGGCGGTTCAGCAGAGTTCAGCATCGATCGTTATAACCGATCTTGAGGGGAAAATCAGGTATGTTAATCCCAAATTCGAAGAAGTTTCGGGATACTCATTTGAAGAACTAAGAAACCAGAATCCAGGGTTTTAAAATCGGGAGAGACAACCAGTTACGAATATAAACAGATGTGGGAAACACTATCCGCAGGAGGAATGTGGAAGGATATTCCACAACAAAAGAAAAATGGCGAGCTTTTTGGGAATCTGCAACCATATCACCAATTAAAGATGTCCATGGCATAATTACCGGTTATCTTGGTGTAAAGGATGATATCACACTCGATAAGCAGATGCAAAATGACATAGTTCAGAGAGAGAAAAGTTTTACACCTTGTGGGAGAACTCGATGGATGCCATGCGTCTGACCGACTCAAAGGTGTGATTGTGATGATTAATGAAGCATACGCAAAATATTTGAGTACCCCCAAGAGAGGCTTAATCGGCAAACTCTTTACAACATTTCTAAAGGAAGAGATGCATACCGGGTCTCTTTCAAGATACATGGAGAAATTTCAGCAGAGGCAAATACCGTTATATAAAGAATCGTTGCTTCATCTTAACCAATGGCGAGACAGTCTGGGTGAATATTTTAAGTCGTTTCATGGAAAATGATGAAGGCGAACCACTTGTTTTGAGTATTTTCCGCGACATCACAGAATTGAAAAGAAGAGAAGCTGAACTTCAAGAGGCAAAAGAAAAGGCTGAGGCGATGAATCATTTAAAATCGACCTTTCCTCGCCATATGAGCCATGAGTTAAGACCCTTTGATAAATATAATGGGGTATGCAGAGAGATATTGAATGATGATGCTGTTGATGATTTTTCAGCAGAAATGCTTAACTCAATTGTTAGAGGAGGAGAGAGGCTTAGAGATACACTTAATTCAATTTTAGATCTTTCGAATCTTGAATCGAGCAGAACCGACATGCTTTTTGCTATTGGTGATCTTAATCAAATAGCAACTAAAGTTTACAATGAATAAAAAGAGGCCGCTGAAGCCAGTGGTTTGCAGCTTTGGACTCGAAATGTGCGAAACACCCGTTTCTGCGCTGATTGATGATAAACTATTGTTGCAAGTTGTAAAGAATTTGGTAAATAATGCGATTAAATACACAGATCGTGGTTTTGTAAAGATAGTGACCATTATCGACGGATCAGGCAAACAAAGGATGGCATCTATTAAGGTGATAGATTCAGGAATTGGCATACCCGAGAACAAACTCGATCAGGTTTTTGAACCTTTCCGGCAGGCTAGTGAAGGTGCCGGCAGGAAGTATGAGGGTGCGGGATTGGGACTGACGATAGCCAGAAATTTGTTGAACTGATGGCAGGTGAAATTTCAGTTGAGAGCAGAGAGAGGAATCGGTTCAGTATTCACCATCGATTTTATTTTCGATACAAAAGACCGTTTAGAGGCTGATGATCCGGAAGAATCAGGTAAAAAGAAGATTTTGATAGTTGAAGATGACCCGGTGGGTGCAAATTTAATGAAGATGTATCTGATCAGGAATTATTATGTTGTGATCTGCCATCAAGGCGAAGAAGCACTTGCCATTTTGGAATCCGAAAAATTTGATTTGATTATCATGGATATTAATCTACCCGGCGGGATGAATGGAGTTGAGGTTACTCAAAAACTCCGGGAATATGAAGCCTACAAGATAACTCCCGTTGTGGCTGTAACTGCCTATACTCTTCCCGGTGATGAACAACGATTTATTGAATCAGGCTTTGATGGTTTTATTAAAACCATTTAAGAGGGAGGAATTTATTCAATCAATTTCACAACATTTTGTCTAGCTAACAGAATGTGGAGAGTCGATTATTATCCTGAATGTTGTTCCTTCGCCGGGGATTGAATTACTTACAAATATTTTACCGGAGTGATATTCTTCAATAATTCTTTTCGAAAGGCTTAGACCCAGCCCCCAGCCGCGCTTTTTGGTGCTGTATCCCGGTGGAAGACATCTTTTCTTCTTTTAAGATCGATACCTTTCCGTTATCAGTGACCTCAATCTCAACTTTTGATTTTACCTGAGAGATTTTTATTGATATCTTTTCCTGCGTCATGGTCGATTGCATCCAGGCGTTTTTAACCAGATTTTCATAACCCAACTAAAGAGTTCTCTGTTTATCATCCCTTCAGCATGTATGTCACCTTCGAGGGTGAGGTTAACCTTTTGCCAAGGCGTGGCAAATCGCCTGGTAAAGTAATCGTAGATTTCCTGGAGGCTGTCATACAGGTTCTCTTTTTTGAGTTCTGCTCTTGATCCGATTTTTGAGAACCGGTTGGTAATTCTGCTTAATTTTTGTACATCATTGTTAATTTCTTCGGCCGTGTCGAGAACTTTATCAGGATCGGCATAATTTATTTTAAGAAGTTCAATCCATCCCATCAGACTCGTTAATGGGGTTCCAAACTGGTGGGCAGTTTCTTTCGCCATTCCAACCCAGATATTACTTTGTTCACTCCTTTTTAGGCACCGGTGAAATCAACTTCATCATTTGCATCGGAAAGAATCACTTCAAAATCGATCGGTTGAATGATATTTTCGAGGAGGAATGTAAGGTCGGTGTTATCTTCAGAATTGGCTATATACTCAAGAGTATTTGCATAGAGCTGAACGATTTGTCTTTCACGGTCTTGCAGTTTTTGGACAATCGTGTGGGTATAATACAAAGTGCTGCCGGCAATAAGGAGTGCTGCAAATATCAAGGCTATCTTAATATTTGCGGTTGCCGGTCCACCTGACATTTTCACTGGTTACTCCGATAAATTATGGAAATTCTGTAACCCAAACATAAGTGAAGCCGGGTAGAAAGAAATGTAAATTTAATGCGACATTAATTCACAAAAAAGTTTGTTCCCGATTGGGTCCCAACAGAAACAATAGTGACATTCATTCCTGCTTTTTCGGAGATAAAACTGATATATTCTTTGCCTTTGCGGCAAATCGTCGTAGGATAAACACTTTGAAGTGTCGCACATCCATCCTTCAACCGTTTCATAGACAGGGATCGATTCATTAAGAATATCGCAGTCAACAGGGAAATTGTTTAATAATTTTCCATGGTGTTTATAACCTGTGCAGACTTTAATCTCAGCAAAAGTGTCGAGGACATCCATTTTGTGAGCGCAAACCGAAGTTGTCCCATTTATCATACACGAATATCTGACGAGAAAAGCATCAAACCAGCCGCATCTACGGGGTCGTCCTGTAGTTGCTCCAAACTCGAAACCTTTAGCTCTCAATTTTTCACCTGTTTCATCGAGAAGTTCGGTGGGGAAGGGTCCTTCGCCAACTCGAGTAGTGTAGGCTTTTATAATTGCGGTAACTTCAGTTATTTTAGTTGGAGGAATTCCGGTACCTGTGCAAGCGCCACCCGAAGTGGGATTAGAAGATGTAACATAGGGGTAAGTTCCATGGTCAACATCAAGCAAAGCACCCTGAGCTCCTTCGAGGAGAACTGAAGTACCATCTGCGATGGCTTTGTTCAGGTATGAGGGGACATCCTTAATGTATGGGTCAATCTCTCTATCAAAAGCCAGATAAGTGTCCACTATCTTTTCGACATCAAGTTTTTCACTCTTATAGAAGTCGGTAATGAGATTGTTTTTCTCTACAAGGTTTTCACGGATTTTTCGTTCGAGTTTTACCGGATCAAGGAGATCAATTATTCTGATTCCTTTTCGGGCATATTTATCGATGTAACAGGGACCTATCCCTTTGCCGGTGGTGCCGATCTTCGTTTTTCCACTCTCGTTAAGTGAGTCGATGATCTTGTGATAAGGCATAATAAGATGAGCGTTTTGGCTAATGAAAAGTCTTCCCTCAACGGAGAAACCATGTTCTTTGAGAAGTTTAATTTCATCGAGCAAAGCGGCCGGGTCGATAACCACACCATTCCCGATAACACATATTACATCATCTCTTAAAATACCTGAAGGGATGAGGTGAAGTACATATTTTTTATCTTTAATCTGGATGGTATGTCCGGCGTTAGCGCCACCCTGGTAGCGCACCACAATGCGGTGCGATTCGCTCAGGATGTCAACAATTTTTCCTTTACCTTCATCGCCCCACTGCCCGCCAACAATAACTGTTACGCTCATAAATTTCTTTATTTAATTAAAAACTTGCCAGTGCTTCTTCAACAGAGGGATAACTTTCGAAAATAGTGACCAGCTTCGTAATAACGAGCAGGCTGTGGATCTTCTCTTCAACATTGGCGAGTTTTAGTTTGCCGTTCTCTTTGTTAACGGTTGTTAATCCGGAGATCAGCATACCAAGGCCCGATGAGTTCATGAACTTCACTTCGCCGAGGTCAATTACAATATTTTTCTTTCCTTCTGATAGAAACTTCTTAATAGTGTCGCTGTATTCATTTGCTTCGGGGCCACCAAGGACATTGCCTTTAAGTTCGATCACAATTGCTTCATACCGTTCGGTTACTTTCATCTTTATATAGAAACTCCTGTTTCTTATTGTTGGATTTTTTTATTCTAAAAAATTCTAAAATACATTTTTCAAGAGCTAAAATATAAAGAATAATTTCCAAAATTTTTAGAAAAGTTTTTCATTGCACACTTTCATTTGATCCTAAATTTTCCTATTTTGTTAAAACAATAATTTATAATCATTTTTCATCAAATATCTGAAAGAACGATAATGAAAAGACTTTTCCTTTTTGCTATTTTGGTTCTCATCCTTGCCACCAGCGGTTTTGCGCAATGGACTCCTGACCCTAACCTAAATACAGTAATTGTCGATACAACGGGGGAGCAAGATCTTCCTAAAACAGTGGCATGTCCCGATGGCAGCACATATATTTCATGGTTTGATAACAGAGGCGGTAGTTATGCAGTATATATGCAAAGGCTAAATGCTGATGGTGTAAAACTTTGGGGTTCACAAGGTCTTTTAATCTCAAACAATCCACAAAGTTCATCTTTGGTTGATTATGATATCACCTGTGATGCTTCAAACAATGCAATAGTGGCCTTCACTGATACCCGTTCCGGTGATCTGGATGTGTTTGCTTACAAAATATCGCCTTCAGGACAATTTCTCTGGGGAGCAAACGGCGTTACCCTTTCATCTGGAACAGGCTATGAAGCCAACCCAACTGTTGCCGTAACAACAGATGGAAATGTGGTTGTTGCCTGGATTTATGCTGTTAATCCTTACAAAATTTATTTGCAAAAAATTGATCCCACGGGTGCCAAATTATGGGGAGCTACTGCAATCAGTTATGGATCAACAACTGAAGGATATAATAACCCGATAGTTGTCCCATCTGACAATGGTTCGGTAATAGTTTCTCACAAAGTTACTATAGGAAATTTTCCTGCACAGACAGTAAAACTTGCCGCTCAAAAATTTAATTCTGCCGGAGCTCCTCAATGGGGTACAGGTGGAGTTTGGGTTCAAAATCTTGGAAAAGTTATGGCTTTCACTGCACAATATGCAGCTCCTGATGGGGTGAATGGTGTGGTTATTGCCTGGCATGACGACAGAAACTCAATAAATTTACAAAGTTCATGGGTTCAGCGTGTAAAATCTGACGGAACATTGGCTTTTCCTGCTAATGGAGCAGAGGTTGCCACAACTGGAAATATCCATAAATTTAACCCAAGAGCAGGTAAACTAACCGATTCAGAAGAAGTGATGGTTTTTGGAGATTTACCAATTCCAATCAAAATCAGGATGGACTTGCGGTTCAAAATTAGTGCCACCGAGTGAGACAATTCACCGATGACGGTATCATACTTCGTCCAATGACAGGATCAGCAAATATTCTCGGTTATGATCTGGCAACTCTTGCAAGTTCCTCTTACATTGTTTATAATGTCGGCGATGTCTCCGGACTAAATAATACTATTCAAGGCTTGATGATTAACTCCTCAGGTGCAAATGTTTGGGAAGCACAATAGCTCTCTCATCCCTCGTTTCGAACAAAAGCAGACTTCAAATCATTTCGGATATCACCGGTGCGGGGCTTGCATTCTGGACTGATGAAAGAGTTGGTGACGGTGTTTACGGGCAAAAAATCAACACAAACGGAACTCTCGGAAATCAGATTGTACCTGTTGAGTTGAACAATTTTGGTGCTGCCGTAAATGGTAATTCTGTTTTACTCGAATGGTCAACAGCAACCGAAACAAACAATGCCGGTTTTTCGATCGAAAGAAAATCAGGTGATGGCAGTTGGGTAACGATCGGAGAAGTTGCCGGAGCCGGCACTTCAACAGCCGTGATTCATTATTCCTTCGCCGATAAAAGCCTCGGTTCAGGAAATTATTACTACAGATTGATCCAAAAAGATCTTGATGGTACTACCAAAATTTATGATTTGTTGAATGAAGTGTTGATCGGAGTTCCAGAAAAATTTGAATTGAATCAGAACTTTCCAAACCCGTTTAACCCAACAACTTCAATCAGCTTCTCCTTACCCGTTTCAGGCGTGGTTTCACTCAAAGTATATAACACAATGGGTGAAGAAGTTGCGACTTTGGTAAATGAGACGAGGGAAGCAGGAAGTTATGAAATTAAGTTTGATGCCACAAAAATCACCTCAGGAATCTATTTTTATACCCTTACCTCCGGTGAATTTCAGATGACAAAAAAGCTTGTTTTAATGAAGTAATATTATAACCAAAAATTGATAATGTCTATGCCTCCTCAGAAATGGGGAGGCTTTTTTTTTGGCATGGAAATTGATACATATAAGTGATATTTATTTAGATTATTTCTCTTCATGCATGACAATCGATGATTGTTCATTGCAGGTGATTCTTCATCATCTTGCTCACGAATCTTCACAGATTCAATTCAGGTAATGAAGAATGATAAACGAGTTTAATAGAATTTTATAAAAGAAGCAGAGAGCACAAATATGAATGTTGCAAGTTTAACCCTCTATATATCTCAGATAACCTTTGGGATGATATTTGTTTTGCTTTGACCAGTTTTATCATTTATAAGGTCAAAGGAAAAGTAGTGGAAATGTATCATTTGAGCCGGAAATTCGACAAAATAGTCAGAAAGAACCTGTCACACAGTTTGACAATTACCAAAACAATTCAAATGTGGTTTCTTATTCTATCGAAACAGTCCCTAATACAGAGACAGTTATTTCGACGGCAACAATTTCCAGAGGTTCATTTTCCGAAGTTAAAAATACATCCAGATCCACAATCAACCGCTCCAGGTTCACGGTTATGAACAATACATTTGAGCAGACGGTGGAAAAACCTCGCACTTTGAATAACTGGTCGTGATACCATTTTATTTATTTGCTCAAAGGCTGCTTAAGTAACAAGCAGCCTTTTTTTTTGTACCATTATGAGAATCAAGGTGGCTCCGGAGAAATGTATGTCTTTTAATGAGAAAAGTTAATTTTAGATGAAATTTAGAGATTTTTGATCTAAAAATGAACATCAATTCTCTTTTTCCTCGCAAAAAATAGCAAAAAGTGACTCATAATGAGAATAATGGCAATTTCACGGTATGAAACCAGATTATCTAAATCCTGTTCAGATTGCAATTATTGTGCTTCCTAAAATTAGAATTAATGCCTGTTAAAGAGGAATCAAAGATACTTTTCCAGTTATGGCACGATATTTGGAATATAGGGGGATATTTTCTAACCAATAACTTTAAAGTAATCTAATATGAAACATCCTCTAAATAATCCAATTTCGTTCTGCCCTGGAAGGGATAACCTATTGGGGAGCAGCAAAAAAAGCTTCTTAAGGTTATTCGCTCTTTTCAGTGTACTGTTGCCATTGGCGACAGCTATGATTGGGACAACTGTGCAAGCTCAGACTCCAAATCAGGTGCCTGTTCAGTTTTTTATGTACCAATACCTGAAGATCAATTGCTCCTGACCTTACAGACAGTGCTTTCAGGACAGGGAACAGCGGTCACAAACCCCGTACAGACCTATATTTCAATTGCCGCAGTAGCGGGCAATACAGTGATCTATTATGATCAGTGGGAAAACGGATTTGAGCCTGATATTTCAAATCCTACAAACTTATATAGTGGCGCTAACCCGGGTGGAACTCAAATCTGGGGTGATGGCAATCCGGCGAATGGAGCACCTCCGGGAGTTCCGGGTGATATTATCAATGCCGGAATGGTAATTGTTCTTAATAATCCTGTAACATCCACAAACAGATTAGCGATCGATTTTGATGGTGGGGACAAAATAGCCTCAACCAAAACCATCGCAATCACGAGAACAGGATGGGGTACAGGACCAAACACACTACTTGCTGCTGCAAATGAAACTTTTGACACTGATAATTGGGGAACCTCTTTCGTTTCGCCTGTTGGTGAAGATATGCCATCCTCTTTTGATTTCCGTATTTATGATTATACAGGATTATCAATTATGGCGGGAGTTGGTGGAGCAAATGTTCAAGTTGACGCCGATGCAAATGGTTCATACGAATTGAATTTTTCTCTTGATGAGGGCGAAGCCTATCTGGTTAATGGAGGTGTGAATGTTGGAGCAAAAATACTTTCCTCCAAACCCGTGCAGGTAGATCTACTCTCCGGCGATAGAGGGGAAACTTATGAGACTCGCTTCTTTGGATTAACTCCTACCCCGCTGTTAGCAAGCCGATATTATACTCCTGTTTCCACTCCCAACTCTGCCCAGTCAGTATCGGGTACAAATACAGTAGTGTTTTTATACAATCCCGGTTCGAGTTCAATCACAGTAAATTATACAACTCGTACAGGTTCAGGTGGAAATACATTAACAACCACCCCAATAACTGTAGCAGCAGGAGATTATGCAAAACAGGTAATCCCCGATGGATACGGTGCAAGTTTTATTTCAAGTAATGGTTCTCCTTTTCATGCTTTGTCCGCGACAGATGCCAACGGTTCCTCTACATCCACCGGTACCAATAGAACATGGGACTGGGGATTTACTCTCGTTGGTGAAGGAGCTCTAACACCTCAATTACTTGTTGGTCTTGGAATTGGCAGAGACCCTACATCGTCAACCAATCCAAATGAAAATGGAAATCCAATTTGGGTTACTCCATTGGGAAATGGTAACAGCCCTGTAACAGTTTATGCAGATTTTGATGCCGATCCAACTACAGGTTCAAATACTGATCCAAATGGAAACAAATATGACATAAGTTATTCCCTCAGGGAGCTGGATCGTGCCAAAATTTATGACAATAATGACAGAAATCAAACCGGAACACTTGTTTATACACTTGCCCCGGGAATCAAACTTGCAGCAGCATGGGGTCAGGATCCCTTAACTGCAAGCGCATCCGCTCCCGGACTTGATGTAGGAACCGGAATTCCGCCGGTACCTCTATATGATGCAGGGAAAAATGGTACCCTTTATCAGGATAATGATGGTGATGGTTTTATCAGCCCCGGTGACGAACTTTTATACAAGATTGTTGTCAACAACATTTCAAGAGCACCGGTACCCGATATAACTGTAATTGATAATCTGCCTGTTGAATTGAATTATGTTCCTAACACCACTACATTTAAGGATTATAATGGTTCAATAACTCAGATTTCGGATGATGGCTCCGGAACTGCTTTCCCACTCGATGGAAGTGGAAAAGTAATAAATCCTTCAACATCACTTCCGGTAGGTGGTTCATACGAGATAACCTTCAGGGCCACAATAAAAGCTTTTGAAGATCTTCCTTCGGGAACTGTGAACATTATAAATACCGGAACAGCAAATGCACTCCAGAGTTCGGTAAACTTTACTTCAATCACCCCCATTTTCGGCCGAATTGGCGATAAGATATGGGAAGATCAAAATAAAAACGGTCTTCAGGATGGTAGTGAGCCGGGTATTTCAGGTGTAACAGTAAATCTGTTGAACAGTACCGGAGATGTTGTGGCTACAGTTACAACAAATCCAAATGGTGAATATGTTTTCTATGGTGTGCTCCCTGGTGACTACAGCGTTGAATTTGTTCTACCTTCTGTTTATGATTTTACAGCAAAAATGCTGATGGACAAAATATCAATGGTGCAGCAAACTCTGATGCCAACACTAACAATGGCAGGACCGACCTCTTTACTCTTGCCGGTGGTGAAAGAAACCTTAATATTGATGCCGGAATGATCCCCAATGGATCGATTGGTGACAAGGTCTGGGATGATCTGAATATGAATGGTATTCAAGATGGTTCTGAGCCCGGGTTAGAGAATGTAGCGGTACAACTTTACACATGTAATGATGTGCTTGTGGCAAGTACTACAACCAATGCAAACGGGAATTATAATTTTGCACAATTGGCTCCCGGAAGTTACTATGTTAAGTTCGTAACCCCATCTGGTTATGTATTCTCAGCTTTGAATCAGGGCGGAGACGATAATGCCGATTCTGATGTAAATCCTTCAACCGGCAAAACAGATTGTGTAAATCTTGTTTTAGGTCAGGATATTACCAGTATTGATGCCGGAATGAATGTAGCACCAAGCGGTTCGATTGGTGATTATGTTTGGAATGATGAAAACGGCAACGGTGTTCAAGATAATGGTGAAGATGGACTGGAAGGCATTACCGTAAAGCTTTACGATTGCGATAATAACCCGATCACCTCCACTTCAACCGCATTTGATGGATCATATTCTTTCAGTAGTGTAGCAGCAGGCAGTTACTATGTGAAATACATACTTCCTTCAGGTTATACCTTTACCACCAAGGATGCGGGTATTGATGATAGCAAAGATTCTGATGCTGACCCTGTGACAGGAAAAACATCATGTTTTACCGTTGCATCAGGACAAAACATTTCCACAATTGATGCAGGTATGTTACTCAATGAAACTGATATTGAGGTACTTAAAACTACAAGTGCTGCAACAATCACATGTGGACAGAACTATAGCTATACGATTACTGCAAAAAACAATGGTCCCGTTGACGCAAATAACATCATAGTGAATGATGTTCTCCCTGTTGGTCTTGTTTTTGTATCTGCAACTCCTTCACAAGGTTCATATTCATCCTTAACGGGTGACTGGACAGTAGGTTCACTAACAAACGGTGCATCAGCAACAATTACAATCAATGTTTCGGTTGATTGCTCTGCATTAAATCTTGTTAATATCGATCTTGGTCCTGCAAAACCCTACAATGTTTTTATACTCAGGGATTTGAATCAGCCTTCTGCTGATACCGAAGGAAAACTTGCAGTAGGCGGAAATGCCACCCTTTCAAACTACAGTGTTGGTGATAAACTTCCAAACTCAAACGGAGCAGAAGATGTTCTGGTTGTAGGAGGAAATCTCCTTTACACAAGTGGTCGGGTATATAACGGAAATGTTGTATATGGCGGAACAACAAATCTTCCAATATCGGCTGTTTCGATCGAAGAAGGCACATTAAGACATGATAACACTGTAATTGATTTTGCAGATGCAAAAACGCACCTTGAAAATCTCAGTACACAGCTTGGTGGATATGCCTCAAATGGTACCACTACCTTCCAGTGGGGTACAATAAGCCTTATCAACAATGATCCTTATCTTAATGTCTTCACAGTAAATGGTAATGATCTGAATAATGCCAACTCGCTGGAAATCACTGTGCCAAACGGTTCTGCCGTGATAGTCAATATCCTTGGTACAAATCTTAACTGGCATGGTGGTTTACATGTTAACGGAACTGCGATCAATAATGTAATCTTCAACTTCCCGGAAGCAACATTATTGAGCATTTCAGGTATTGATGTGAAAGGTTCCTTACTCGCTCCTTTTGCTCATCTGAACTTCCCTGCAGGAATAATTACAGGTCAAACCATTGTTAAATCGATGACCGGTAGTGGACAATTTAACTTGTCACCATTCCTCGGAAACATCCCGGGAAATCTTACTATAGTTAACGTGGCTTCACTAACAGGAAGTGATCTTCCAGACTCTGATCATTCAAATAACTCTGCAACAGCAGTTTCCACTTATTCACCAACTTCAACAGGTGGTGGAACAGGATCAGGAAACTGGCAGCAGATTGGTAACTTCCCTGCAGGTCAGGTAGTTACATGCCTCGAATCTGATGGTCAGGGTAATATCTTTGCCGGTACAGCAAGTGGATATATCTATAAGAGGATAGGAAACAGTCCTGATTGGATCCATGTAAACCAGAATATTTATTCCGGTGCTATATGGGCGCTAAGAATGCATTCAAACGGGAATTTGTATGCTGCCACGGTTACCGGTGTCTATGTTGGAACCAACAATGGTACGGCCTGGGCTCTTGGATCACTACAGTATAAAGATGTTCGTACGATAAAGATGGATGCCTCCGGGAATCTGTATGCTGGAACTTGGGGATTCGGCGTTTATCGGTCACTTGATAATGGTATCACATGGACTCAGGTAAATTCCGGAATTGGTAATAACCTTATCATAACCGGCATATCCGTTAACAGTAACAACAGTCTCTTTGTTGGCACTTTTGGTGGCGGTGTATTTAAATCTGTTGATCAGGGCAACAACTGGGTACCTGTAAACATGGGATACAATTTTATCTGGGCAATTGCTTCCGATTCTGATGGTGATGTTTTCGCCGGAACCTATGGAGATGGACTTTATCGCTCCACCGACAACGGTTCAACCTGGTTCAAAACAACATTCCCGGGAACTTATGTTTACGAGATGCGTATCGATGGAAACGATAATATCTTCGCTACTTCCTACTCCGGTGGAGTCTTTGTATCAACTGATAAAGGTAATACATGGGCAAATATTGGTCTGGGAGGTTTTGGTCTCAGTTCACTCCTGATCGTTCCAAACGGCAGCACACCTGACGCAGGTGGAGAGGGTGTGATTTACGGAGGTACTGCAAATGGAAATATCTATATGGCTGTTTCCAGTGTAATGAACATAAAATCGGGTAAGAATACAATTCCAACTGAGTTCTCACTTGATCAGAATTATCCTAATCCATTTAATCCTTCAACTGTTATAAGGTACTCAATTCCTTTTGATGCAGATGTAAATATAACCGTTTACAACACTGTTGGACAGGAAGTGACAGTACTTGCAAAAGAATCAGCAGTTGCAGGAATTTACTCAACCTCTTTTGATGCATCCAATCTTCCAAGTGGAGTGTATCTATACAGAATGACAGCAGTTTCATCCGATGGTAAACAGAAGTTTACTTCAACCAAAAAGATGATTCTGGTTAAATAGTAAATGGTGGATATTCAGAAAGAAATTTTGGAAATGCAATTATTAATGATTTAATGATCCAAAAGTAACTTTCAAATTTGAAGGCTGTTCATGAAAATGGACAGCCTTTTTTTTGTTCTAATTCAATCGATTCATTATATCAGAATGGTTCGGTTCCACCCATCCTCAAAATTTACACCCCATAAATAATTTCACCCGGTGAATCTATAATTGCATATTTTTGTTTTCTCGTTGAATAACAAAGTTCGTCAGTTTGTGGAACTTAAATCAAAAGGAGTCCGTCAAAAGCTATGAACGAAAAAGAAATTAATGAAGGTATGCAGCAAGCACAAAACATCTTCAATCTGAAAGACGATTTTTCCCTGATTAAAGCATTTAATGAGGGAGAGGAAACGGCTTTTAATGACCTCGTAAACCGCCACAAAGAAGGTAAGAAATCTTATCTATCTTAACCTTGGTGCGACCTCATCGATTGATGATATCAGTCAGGAAGTATTCCTTTCGGTTTACAGGAAACTCTCCCCACTTCCGCTTCCAATCCCAGTTCACCACCTGGTTATACACAATCACAATCAACAAAATTCGTGACCACATCAGGAAGCAGAAGATAATGTCGGTTTTCTCGGCATTCAGCAGTGATGACACAGAGAACGTCGTTGAGCCGGGTAGTTTTAAGGAAAACTTTGATGTAAATGAAATGGTAAGAGATGCTGTTGCGAAGCTTCCCCGGAAGTTAAAGGAACCCTTGATACTCCGTGACTTTGAAGGCATGAGTTATCAGGAGATTTCTGATGCAACAGGCTGTGAGATAGGTACCATCAAATCAAGAATATTTAGAGCCAGAGAATCGCTGAAGAAGATGCTTCAGCCCTGGCGCGAGGAGCTTTTATGAAAAAATTTGATAAAGATTTTGAGAATATTTCCGCTATGGCGGATGGAGAACTGCGGGAAGATCAAGAGGCGATATATAAAGAAAAGATACAAAATTCGCCCGCATTCAAAGAAAAATTTGACGAATATAAAAATCTCAAAAAAACGGTGGAGAGTCTTCCAAAACTTCCGGAAGACCACTATTTTGTCTCCAGACTGAATGAGTACATTAAAAAAGAGAATAAAAAGGCAAGAGGATTAAAAACGTTTTACAAACCTGCCTTTGGTCTTGTTGTCCTTACTGTAGGGTTAATGTCATTCTTTAAACTCAGTCCCGAATTTATGGATGATCTCTTTGAGACACAAAAAGGGAATATTATCGATTTTTATACAAAAAACCTTCGCCCCTACTTCCAGGAAGATGAACTTACAAGAGATGACATATTTAATTTTGCTTTCAGTCAGGTACTTCCAATTGACGGTGGGGGTAAAAATGTTATCACTCTTGATGAATCGGCAAGCGGTGCTTCATTTGCTATAAGACAATCCTCCCTTGGGGACAGTATAATGAGTCTGAAAGAGTTCACTGAAAAACTCGATCTTGATCAGGCACAGCAAATTAAGCTGAACAACGTATTAAAAAAATATGAAGATAAGATTCGGGGTTCCATCCTTGTAAATGACAACAACACTCATCCTTAAAAACACCCAGGTAAAACTTGCCCCGAAAAAACAGAAATATGGCGGATTCCACGGTAAACTTGGAGATTCATCAAAAACCAAAAAATTTAAAGTCTTTGTTGATACCAATTTTATAAAATTTGACATACCTGATTTTGCATTTGAAAATAAAATGCCAACCATGATCGAACTTGGGAGAATCGACTCCTTGGTAGAACTCAGCATGAAGAACTTTGAGTTTGAGATGCGGGAATTCCCAAATGGCAGGGGACTCAGTTTTGACATGAAATTTGACTCACTCGGTCATGACAAGTTTATCGAATTCAAGTTTGACACCACAGATGGTTTCAACTTCGACATGAACTTCCCTGGGAAAGACAGTGCCAAGTTTAAGATAGTTGTACCAAAAAATCTCGATGTTAAGGGACTTGACTCTCTCATCAATTTTAAGTTCAATGGAAAAGACACACTCTTCAACTTCAACATGCCATTCCAAAACTTCGATGGTGAATTTAAAGAATTCAACCAAGAGATGAAAAAGTTTCGCGAAGAGATGAAAAAATTCCGAGAAGAATTTAAACCAGTCAAACCGAAAAAGATAAAAAACCTGTGGTTATCTAACCGCCACTATTCTTCACAATTTTTATCGAGCCAATCCAGTAATTCACTAAGACTGGCAGTAGCAAGACCGATACAGGTATCAGCCGCTCCATAGTAAATGTTGAGAGTGTCGCCATCCTTTGCAAGAGTATAACCGCAAGGGAAAACAACATTACCAACATCACCATTAAGCTCATATGGCTCTTCAGGCGCGAATATCCATTCTCTCCCTCTTTTAAGGCAGATTTCAGGTTTCTCCAGGTCAAAAAGAGCCAATCCGAGTCTATAAATACAACCCCCGCACGAAAGTTTAACACCGTGGTATATAAGGAGCCATCCTTCAGGAGTCTCTATCGGCGGGGGAGAGAGACCGATCTTGTTAGCATCCCACCATGCACCTTTCCGTGCATTCATCATCAGTGTATGCTCTCCCCAGTTTCTCAGATCGGGTGAATACGAAATCCACATATGTGCCCTCGGGGCACTAACGGGACGATGGATCATTGCCCAGGAGCCATTAATTCTCCTGGGTAACAGCGCAGCATCCTTATCATCAGGAGGCATGATAACACCAAACCTCTCAAATGTTATAAAGTCTTCGGTCTGCGCAAGCGCAACCCCCGGACCATCCCGGGTGTAAGCTGTATAGACAACAACATATTTTTTAAGTTCAGGCACATAAGTTATCCTTGGGTCTTCAATACCCCATAATTCTTCGGGAAACTTATCAGGATCGGGTCGAAGTGTCGGCTTTTTGTCAATTATCCAACCATCAACACCATTCGCCGACTTTGCAACACAAAAATGAGAAATGCCTGATCTCTCCTCAACACGGCAAAGAAATAGCGTAGTCCCGTCTTTAAGCAAGGTTGCTCCCGCATTAAAAACAGAATTTATTGGATATGGCCAGTTATTGGCAGTTAAAATAGGATTAAGCTTGTTCCTGTGAAAAAGAACTGCATACTGATTATTCATGATGTTGTTGCTTCCAATAATAATTGTGACTGATTAAATAACCGCAGTTCCAATAAAGCCTGGAGATATGCCAGAGTTGATTCTGAACCTTGATTTTCATTTACCCGATCGGGATGTAATCCATCTCTGCAACCGCCCGTTATTGGGTCATAGATCATAAGATTTAAGTCATTATTACCTAAAAACCACTCAAATGCATTAAATGCTTCTTCTTTCCATTTTGGATCACCCGTGGCATCAAAGGCTGCTATTGATGCGGAGATCATTGCCTGAGCTTCAACCGGCTGTTGATCGAAGCGAGCACATTCACCTCCCCGTTTATAAAATCCATTCGATCCTATCGGAACAAAATATCCCTCTTTTGAATGTTGAAGATTTGCGAGCCAGGTAAGCGAGTCGATACCTGCTTTAAGCATTTTTTGTCCTTCATCGAAACGCCGGAAAGAATCAGTGCCTGTGACAGAACAGGATTGCAATAAGAAAGTTCTTGTTCGAACCATCTCCATTTTTTGGATGAATTTTGTTTGTAGAGAGTAAAAATCCGTTGTGCAAGTTCATCTCTCACATTGTTGGCTCTTCTGTCACCTGCAAATTTTTGTAGATATTCATAAATCCCTATAAGAGAAAATGCCCAGGCCCTTGGGCTGGTAGTGGCAAGAATTGCAGGGAGAGTCTGTTCGTACAACCATCCTGCGGTATTGCTTTGCACTGCTGTATTTGAGTGCCTTAACCAGGTTCCCAAAGCTAAAAGGGAACGCCCCAGACTGTGTTCCGAACCCGTATCTTCCAACCATCGTCGTTGATAATCCATAAAATTCCGAAATCTGCCTGTTTGGTCGTTAAATGCATAACCAAGGAATGCAAGATACCTGTAGGTCAGGTCCTTCACTGTCTTGATCCCCAATTGTTCCAACAGATTTGCAACCAGTAATGCTCTGGCATTGTCATCGGTTGTATATCCATGGGCATAATTTGGAACGGTAAAAAGTGCGTGCTGGAATATGCCTGTGTCGTCAGTTAAAATGATAAAATGATCAAGTTTGATTGGCGGCAATTCCCTCAGGTGTTTGTCTTTATGTGTAAATTTTGATGCTGCCGGGATGAAGTGTCGTCGTTCCGATCTTGCTCTCTCGAAGCTTTCCATATATTTTTGAGCAACCTCTGACCAGATCATTTTCCGCCCAAAAAGATAAGCGCGTTTCCGCATGGCATGTCGTTCAGCTTCATTATCGAGAAGATTAATTACCTGTTTTGCCAGTGCATCAGAATCCTTGAAAGGAGTTATTACCCCCCTTCCTTCGGCGAGTAGTTCCTCGGCATACCAATAAGGAGTTGAGATAACAGCCTTTCCGGCACCCATCGTATAAGCCAGTGTTCCGGAGGTTATTTGAGCTTCATTCAAATAGGGAGTAATATAGATATCAGCAGCACCAATAAATTCAATCAACTCGTCAATCGTCACAAAACGGTTATAGAAAATTACATTCTTTTCCACCCCTTTTTTGTTTTGCCAGCCTCTGAAGTGAGAGACGGTAAGTTTCTCCTTCATTTTGAATTACATGAGGATGGGTGGCTCCAACAACCATATAAACTGTCTCGGGGCGATATTTGATAATTTCGGGTAAAGCCGAGATTACGGTCTCTATTCCTTTACTGGAAGAGAGAAGTCCAAAACTAAGAATTACAGTTTTACCCTCCACACCAAAAAGATCTTTGTTAAAACTTGGATCAACAAACGGGATGTCAGGAATCCCATGGTGGATCATATCAATTTTTCGGGTGGGACCTTATAGATCTCCTCAAGGAATTGCCTTCCTTTTCGCTCATCACAATCAGTCGTTCGGAAAGGGAGGCTATCTCCTGCAAAACACTTAGTTGATCAGGATCGGGATTTTAAAATTGTATGTAAGGTCGTAACAACCGGCATGCGTAATTCACGAAGAAGCGGGATGATATGTCGCCCAGCTTTTCCGCCAAAAATGCCATACTCAAATTGAAGACAAACAACATCAACATCATAGATATTTAAAAAATCGGCTGCTGTCAGATATGTGTCTATATCCTTTTCTTGAAGTTCGAATCGAACCCGTGAGGGGTAGTCATAACCTTCAACCACATCATTAACCGGAATGGCTATGCACGATGTTTCAGGATAATAGCTGGATATCGACTCACAAAGATCAGTCGTAAAAGTGGCAATACCACACTGTCGAGGCTCATAATTGCCGATGAAAGCAATATGGTTAATTGTTGAAGTTGATAATATTTTTACCACAATGTTAAATTCCTTTAATCGATGAAATAATTGTCAAAAAGATATTTCACGATTTTAAACTTTTTTTGGATCCTGAAAGTCTGTGCCGATCGTCTGGATTGGGTCGAATTCGGGACTGTTTTTTATCGTTTCTTTTGAGAGGTCAACATAAATATTTGATTCATCCCAATCAATATGATCAACCCATTTTGGTGAGAGCAACATCTTTTCTTCAGGAAGCCAATTGTGTTTGTTGACAACCAGGAAGTTTATTGTCCATGTATCATCATCGAGTAAAAAATCAGCCAAATGACCAATAGCACCTTCGTTTGTCTGAATATGGAAACCATCAACTATTTCAGAACTGCACAAGTGGGGATTCTTTTTTGGTGGAGGGATCACTTTTCCATCCTCATCCATTATCGGATCGGGTTGGAGGTTGATAATAGGTGCCGTTATTGCCAGATCACTCCAATAATAGGGGAGCGCGTAGTAGGAGAAGAGTTCCATTTCGTGCTGGCGTGAAACAGTCAGTTTTGTTTCAACGTCCGGACTGTCTGCAACCTGTTTGGTTGTAAGGTTAACATGAAATGTTTCCTTTTCCCAGTCAACTGACCCCAAAACTTTGTGGGGTAACAATACTTTTTTATTAAAAAACCAGTTTCCCGTTTCGACCACCAGATAGCGGACCAACCAATTTTTATCATCAAAATAGAACTCGGCAACTTTCCCAAGTTCTCCATCCTTTGCCATGATTGAATAACCAATCAGACCGTTCAAACTTCTTTCCATTATTGACTCCGGTTTTAATGCTCGTTAGTGATATATACCTTAAGGATTTCACTTTAATCACATGGCAATATATATCACAGGGGGTGGGAAGACAATCGACCAAGAGGATGAAAAGAGGATTAACCCATATCACCATTTTTCCACCTAAAAGGATTAACCCATCCCTCAATATTTCCTTTTATCAATGATTATTTTGTAGAGATTTCCTTTTTTGGTATTTTATTCACCAAATACAGTAAAATTATTATAGAGCAAATTTGCAAATCTCCACATTTATTAAAAACCGGTATTTAGCCCTTGGCGTTGCCGGGTTTATTGCATTAAGCATACTAAGAACAATCTTCATCTCCGGTAACGATACAAGTTCAATCCTGATACTCGAATCGTTTTCGGTGTTGATCCTTTTTCTATTGGTCTCCGAATCGATAAAGGTCACATCCAGCGTAAAAATGTTACCAACCTGGTTGGTTACTTCGATGCTCGTGTTGGTCTTCTCCGGGATATTTCTCAAGTTGCTTTTTAACTCAATTGAGAGTCTTTTCCCGGTTTCAAACATCGATTATGGCAAAACCATTAGTCTTGAACTGCTTCCCCTGATCTTTATTTTTAATGCAGCAACGATAATTTTATCAGTAGCCTCCCTCGTAATTTTCAGACATCTCTTTTTCCTGAAACAAAGCAAAAATCTGAACATCTACTTTAACGCAATGCTCATCTTTATTGCATTAGCTTCCTTTACATCCTTTCTGGGGACAAAGGAATACGAATCGATGGAGTTTCTCACAATCACCTTTTATGTGGTGGCAACAATCCTGATTTTTATGAACAGCCTGAAAATATCCTGGATTGCTTTTCTTAAAAAGAAACAGAAAAGGCAATTGCTTTTAATTTCGGTTTTGTTGATTGGGATGCATATTTTTTATCTTGCGATGAATCCAAACGACTCGACCTATTACAATTTGCTAAGTGGTTTCTCGCACTCATTTTACCGCTTCAATAATATTATGACCGTTTATGGAATAATCTATTTTAGCGTTTTATTTTTTACTACTTTGTTCCACCTTCCTACCGCGGAAGCATTTGACAGGCGGACAAAAGAGATTTCGTCTCTTCAATATTTCAGTAAACTGATTAATCAGGTATTTGATCCAAAAGAACTCTCTGATACTATCTCAGAGTTGGGTGCTGATGTTTCGGGGGCAGATGCTTCCTGGTTGATACTCTTCAGCGGGACGAACAGGGTGGAGGGGATAAAAGGGACGGGCTTTGTAACTTCGGAGAAGATCACCAATTTTATTCGTAAGAAGCAGGATCTTACGACCGTCAAAAAAATTGTAATGGGTGATTTAAAAGAGTTTTACAGAAGCGAAATAACTGATGAGCAGTATGCCATTGTTTATCTTGTTCCGATGGTATCCTACTCAAAATGTCACGGGATACTTGTTTTGTTGAAAAAAGATGCGGTGGAATATGATGATGAGGAAAAAACATCATTCAGACATTTGCTGATTATGCTTCGGTTGCAATCGAGAACTCTTATCTGCTTAAGGAGTCGATAGAAAAGAGCGTCTCGAGAAAGAATTTGATGTCGCCAGGGAGATGCAACAAAAGATTTTGCCGGAAAAACTTCCTGTATTTGAAAATTATGAAGTGGCAGCGGTTTTTATTCCGGCTTTTGAAGTTGGTGGCGATTATTACGATTTTTTCACACTTCCAAATGGGATCACAGGGTTTGTAATAGCGGATGTATCGGGGAAGGGTATATCAGCAGCTTTTGTGATGGCAGAGTTAAAAGGGATTTTGGAATCGTTCTCCACTGTTAAATGGAGTCCAAAAGAAATTTTGGTTGAGGCAAATTTCGTTCTGAAAAGATTCTCGACAGAAGGGTTTTTATTACCGCTGTTTTTGGTATTTTTAACCCAAAAACAGGTGAAATTACCATAGCACGGGCGGGGCACAGTCCGGTTCTTCACAAAACTGCTGATGGGATCATCGAGTGCCATCCGGGTTTGGTCTTGGAATGAATTACACGGAACTATTCAGCGAAAAATTAGTAGAAGAGAAGTTCATACTTAATGAAGGTGAAAGTCTTGTTCTCTTCACTGATGGTGTGAACGAGATGAAAAACGAACTAATGAAAGATTTTGGAACAGAGAGGTTAAAATCAATTGTTTCAAGTAATGAGGATATCGGGATGAACGAACTGGCACTAAAGATTATAAGTGATCTGACAGAGTTTGCCGGAACAAAACCTCAGCATGACGATATCACTTTAATGATTTTAAAAAGAAATAATCCGGAGAAAAATAATGGCAGAATTTAAGACAAGTTTACGAGAGAGAGTGAGGAGTTCAGCATTGTAGAACTAAGTGGCTACCTTGATGCGCATACTGCTCCCGACCTTGAGTCGGCTTTTACAGGCTTGATTGACCAAAATAAATATAAGGTTGTGGTAAACTTTAAAGATCTTGAATATATATCATCAGCCGGTCTCGGCGTCTTTATGGCATACATAGAGACGATGAGAGAGAACAATGGCGATATAAAACTTGTGGAGATGAAGCCCGCAGTTTACGGGATATTCGATCTCCTCGGTTTTCCATTGCTCTATGACATCCTGGATGATGAGAAGGATGCATTGAACAAATTTAAACAACAAGGTGCTTAAACACAGTGAATAACAACAACTCTAACAACCTGGAATTAAGAGTTAAGAGCAGCACCGAAAATCTGTCGCTGATCAGGGAATTTGTGAGCTCATCTGCTCTCAGTTTTCTTATCAGGAAGGAAGTTATCGACAAGCTGATTCTTGCCGTTGATGAAGCAGCTTCAAACATAATCCGTCATGCTTACAAAAACAGTCCTCAAGGTGTAATAATTAGTCACTTTCATCTGTGATGATAAAGAATGCACAATTATACTTACCGACTATGGAACGGGATTTAACCCTACGCAAGTGAAATCTCCAGATATGGTTTCTTATCTGAAGGAGAAAAAAAGAGGCGGATTGGGAATCCATCTAATGAAAATATTGATGGATGAGGTTGACTATCTTTCTGTCTCCGGTGAGTATAATAAACTTGTTTTGAAGAAAAAAATTGCTTAAAAATGGCTGATACGGAAACTCTTAAACTCCAAAGAAATTTATCTGCTCTGGTTGAGTTCAGCAGAATTGTGAACTCAAGCCTTGATCTGAATTTTACCCTGAACAACCTTTTGTTTAGTTGTCTTGGTAAATTTCTTACCACGAAGGGTTTTGTGGTGATCGAGGAGCAGGGGGTTGCCTGTATCAAAACTGCAAAAAGGAATCAATGCTGATGCGATGGCTGCATTTAATTCTACCAAACATTCAGTTTCTGACGAAGAATCACTCATGCAGGCATACAACCAGCTTGGTGCATCAGTGGTTGAAAAGATATCTTCATCAAGAAAAGATCTGGGTTATATAGCTCTTGGTGAAAAGATAACAAAACAGCCCTATTCGCAGGATGAAAAGATTTTTAAGAACGATCTTAAATATTGCAGGCACTGCCATAGAGAATGCTCTGAATATTACTGAACTTAAACAGGTGAACCGTGATCTCGATTCCAGGATTAACAGGCTCAGCTTCACTTTTTGAACTAAGTAAGGAATTTGGACTTCTTACCGAGGAGAGTAGAATCAGCAGACTTCTTGCATACTCACTTCTTGGACATTTTCTTTTCCTCAATTTATGCCATTATTATTTTTGAAGATAAAAAAGCCAAAATACTCGAGACAACCATCCACAAAGGAAAATTAAAGATATAGTTGACTGGTTGATGCTAAAAACATCGAACCTCATTATGCAGGAGAAGACCTTGAAGAACTTAACCACGATCTGGTAACTTTGAAGGTTGAGATTGTTGTGCCAATGAAGATGCAAAACGAAACGAAGGGGCTTATCCTTCTTGGTAAAAGGGTTAACACTCAATCTTATGGTAATAGTGACATCGAATTTATCTATTCCATTGGAAGCCTTGCAATAATTTCTCTTGAAAATAAAAGACTTTTCAGAGAGGCACTCGAAAAACAAAACTTAGAAGAAGAGCTTGAACTGGCGAAAGACATCCAGCAGAATCTGCTTCCAAAAGAGATTCCGCAGATGCCATCATTTGAAATTGCAGCCACTTCAATATCCTCCAAACAAGTGGGTGGGGATTATTACGACATCATTAAAAAAAGACGATGAAAAATATTTTGTTGCTATTGGTGATGTTTCCGGGAAGGTGTTCCTGCGGCACTTTTTATGGCAAACCTTCAGGCATTTTGAAATCGATTTGTACGCAAAATGTTGCGATCGATGATGCAACGGGTACCATCAACGATCTTGTTTCTGAAAAACACCTCAGACGGTAAGTTTATTACTTTCTTTGGGGGATTATCGATAACGCCGCAAAACCTAAGTTATGTAAACGCAGGCCACAATCCACCCCTCCTTATCAGGAATGGCGAGATAATCTACCTTGACAAGGGAGGTATTATACTCGGTGTGATGAAAACTTTTATGCCTTATATCTCGGAGACCGTACAACTCGAAAGTGGAGACTTGATTGTTCTCTTCACTGATGGAGTTACCGGAGCCAAAAGCCCTGGAGGATGAGGAATTCACCGATGAGAAGCTGGAAGCTGAAGTAAAAGATGTTGCAGGCTCGATTTCCAGTGAAATACTTGAAAAAATAAAACATTCGGTTTATGACCATGCAAACGGTGCATTTCAATCGGATGATATAACTATAATCGTAATAAAGGTACTGTAAGAGTGGGTATTAACAGCATCTTCTTTGATCGAAAATTTATTATCAACAGTGTAACTCTGTTGATGGCACTTGTTGGATTATTAGCATTTACCAACTGATTTTCTATAAACACAACTTCTAATGATGAGTGTTTGTGGTTTGCCGGTAAAATAGAGCCGGGCAGTGGGGATTTATATTCAGGATATCAAGTCCGGCGGAGTTGTTGATCAAGCCGGCATCAAAATGGTGATGCTCTCCTAAAGATCAATGGCGAACCGATAAGAGATACTTATACTGCACAACAAATTCTTAATAAACTCGATTATGGTGAGTATGCAAAATACACGATCAAACGGGATGGACAGATACTCATTAAAAATGTATTTGTCAAAAAACTGATTCATTACCCTAATCTTTATTTTGCGATATTTTATTTTGTTTGGCTCATGGTGGGATATTTGGTGATTATTTCAAACCCCTATGGCGTTTTGCAGACTCTTTTCTACCTGATTGGTGTGTTTGGAACCATCTATTCAACCAGAGGTGCATTTCTTGATAATTTAATGTTCCTTAACCCAAAGTTTGAAGTCCCGACACTTTTCTATTATCCGATTTTATTATCAGCCTGTTTTACTACGGGTACCTTTGTACATTTTTTCCTCCTTTTCCCTCACAAGAGTAAGATTTTAAAATACAAGTATTCAACATATATTTTATACTTGTTCTTTACAATTCCCGGGATATGGGCTATTTACAGAACCAATGAAATGTTGAATGACCCTTCAACCATGGGGACGTTCCCTCATCCTGAGTTTTTAATCTCGTTCATAAATATTTTTGCACTCCTGCTTGGATTTGTATCTCTGGTGTGGAGTGTAATCAAGTATCGAAAACAGGAGGGAATACCTCTTAGATGGCTGGCCGGAGTATATCTTTTTGGAATTGGCAGTGTTTTTGCTCTAATTTTCCTGCCTCCAAAAATGCTTTGATATTCTATAACCACCCTGAAGTTTTATATTGCTCTGTTAACTTTAACATTGATACCAATTGCTTTTGCCATTGCAATCTTTAAGTATCAATTGATGGATGTTAGCATCGTTGTAAAGAATACAATTCTTATGGCAGTGTTTCTTTAAGCATTGCTGTTATTTATTTCCCTCACCATTTATGGCTTTGGTCAGGGAGTGGGTACAATCTTTTGGTGAAGAATACAGAAACTTTGTTGCTGTCTTAAGCTTTGTAATTTTTGCCCTGGTGTTTCAAAACCAAGGACAAATTTCAGGAGTTTATAACTAAGCGGTTTTTCCCCGATCAATATTTTAATAATCAGATATTGTTGAACTATGGTGAAGAACTTGTAAATATTGTTGGTCTTGAAAATATCCTCAAATCTGTCAAGGATATGTTCAGGATCTGATAATAGTCAGAAAAATGTCGATATATCTTGCCAACGGTGAAAGATTCCATCTCGCTGAAGATTTTGGAAATGTCGAAATCCTTGATGCTCTCAACACCAACATAAAGATTTTGAATTAAAATACATGTTTATCTCGATGAGGGTAAAAGAAGATAATTCATAAAGAATCTTTTGATGTTTTCGACAAGGAAGACAGGGTGTTTTTTAAAAAAAGAGGGTTATAATCTGATTTTACCTCTAAAAGTAAACCGAAGATTAATTGGTTTTCTTGCTCTCGGCGAAAAATACAACGGAAATCCATATGCTGACCGTGACCTTGAGTCATTAAGTTCAGTTGCATCACAAATAGCAGTCTCGGTAAGAAATGCCCGGCTCTACAAAGCTGAAACCAGAAAAGCACAGCTCGAAAGAGATATTGATCTTGCAAAGCAGATACAAGAGTCACTTCTTCCCGGTTCATTCCCAATCAGGGATAATATTGAAATTTTTGGGAAGATGATTCCGGCTTCACATATCGGTGGAGATTATTTTGATATTATTAAAGTATCAGAGTCAAGATTTTTATTGTTATTGGTGATGTGGAGGGAAAGGGACTTCCTGCTTCACTTCATATGACCAGAGTTCAGGCAATGCTGCCATATGCTTTGTTCACATGGAAGAACTCCCTCAGAAATTCTAAAAAGAACTAAACCGGAAGATTTACGACTCACTTGGTAAAAAAACTGGTTTATTA